>CAMYJB010000014.1 GCA_947258565.1 uncultured Woeseiaceae bacterium | reverse complement strand
GAGCGTGATCAGCGAATCCTCCGCCCCGATCTGCTGGCCTTCCGCAACATGCACCTCGATCACGTCGACATCCGTGAAGTCGCCGATATCGGGCACCGCCAGCGTGCGCTCGCCGCCCGGCTGCGCCGGCGCCCCGGGCGCGTCCCCGGCGGGTTCGGCCGATGCCGGAACCTCGTCTTCGTGCTGCGGTCCGGGCTCCTGCGCTGCGGCGCCGGCGCCCTCGACGGACAGCTTGCCGATCACGTCACCGCTGTTGATCCTGTCGCCGGCGGCGACGGAGAGCGATTCGATCACGCCGTCGTCCGGCGACGGCACGTCCATCGACGCCTTGTCGGTCTCGAGCGTGATCAGCCCGTCCTCGCGTGCAACGCGGTCGCCCGTGCCAACGAGCACTTCGATGACTTCGACGTCGGCGAAGTCACCGAGGTCCGGCACGATAATATCGATGCTGTTAGCCACAGAACTCTCCCGCCGCCGCCTACAGCGTCACCGGATCCGGCCTGTCCGGATCGATGCCGTACTTCCTGATCGCCTCTGCAACCATCTTCTGGTCGATGGCGCCGTCGTCCGCGAGCGCTTTCAGTGCCGTAACGGCAATGTAGTGCCGGTCGACCTCGAAGTGCTCACGCAGCGCCATTCGCGCGTCGCTGCGCCCGTATCCATCGGTACCCAGGGACACGAAAGTGCCAGGGACCCAGCGCTGGATCTGGTCCGGCACGATCTTCATGTAGTCGGTTGCTGCCACGTAGGGACCCGGCCTGTCCGCAAGCGCCTGTTCGATGTAACACTTGCGCGGCGTCTCTTCGGGATGCAGCTGGTTCCAGCGCTCGACCTCGAGCGCCTCGCGCCGCAGTTCGTTGAAACTGGTTACGGACCAGACATCGACGCGGATGCGATGGTCCTTGCGCAGCAGCTCCGCCGCCGCGATGACCTCCCTCAGGATGGTGCCGGAGCCCATGAGCTGCACGCGTATCTTGCCCTGCTGATCGACGTCGTAGAGGTACATCCCCTTGAGGATGCCGTCCTCGACGCCGGCCGGCATCGCCGGATGGGCGTAATTCTCGTTCATGCAGGTGACGTAATAGAAAATGTTCTCCTGTTCCCCGATCATGCGCCGCAGCCCGTCCTGGACGATGACGGCCAGCTCGTATGCGAAGGTGGGATCGTAGGAGCGGCAGTTGGGAATTGTCGACGCGGCGACCAGGCTGTGGCCGTCCTGGTGCTGCAGCCCCTCGCCCGCCAGCGTCGTTCGGCCGGCGGTCGCGCCGATCAGAAATCCCCTCGCCTGCATGTCCCCCGCCGCCCAGACGAAGTCGCCGATGCGCTGGAAGCCGAACATCGAGTAATAGATATAGAACGGCACCATCTGCACGTTGTGATTCGAATACGCGGTGGCGGCCGCAATCCAGGAACTCGTTGCACCTGCCTCGTTGATGCCTTCCTCGAGGATCTGGCCGGACTTGTCCTCGCGGTAATACATGAGTTCGCCCGCGTCTTCCGGCTCGTAAAGCTGTCCCTTGGAGGCATAGATGCCTACCTGCCGGAACATGCCCTCCATACCGAAGGTGCGCGCCTCGTCCGGAACGATGGGCACGATGTGCCTGCCGGTCTGCTTGTCCCGGGTCAGCGCCGTGAGCATGCGCACGAACGCCATGGTGGTGGATATCTCGCGCTCGCCGGTGCCGTCGAGCTGGGTCTTGAACAATTCGAGCGGCGGCACCGCCAGCGCCGGACCCGCCGTCCGCCGCGACGGCAGGTAACCGCCGAGGGCCTTGCGGCGCTCGTGCAGGTACTCGAGTTCCTCGCTGTCGGCGGCGGGCCGGTAGAACGGCACCTCGTCGAGGTCCTTGTCCGCGACCGGGATGTTGAAGCGGTCGCGGAATGCACGCAGTGCGTCGAGATCCATCTTCTTTTGCTGGTGCGCAACGTTCTGGCCCTCGCCCGCCTCGCCGAGACCGAAGCCTTTAACGGTCTTGGCGAGGATGATGGTCGGCTGTCCCGTGTGCCGTGTTGCCGCATGGTAGGCCGCGTAGATCTTGCGGTGGTCGTGGCCGCCCCGGTTCAGGCGCCAGACCTCCTCGTCCGACATGTTGGCAACCATTTCGGCCGTCTCCGGGTGCTTGCCGAAGAACTTCTCGCGAACATAGGCGCCGTCCCGGGCCTTGTAGACCTGGTACTCGCCGTCGACGGTCTCTTCCATGAGGCGCCGCAGCTTGCCCGTCTGGTCCTCGGCCAGCAGCGGGTCCCAGCGCGAGCCCCAGATGACCTTGATGACGTTCCAGCCTGCACCGCCGAACGCCGCCTCGAGTTCCTGGATGATCTTGCCGTTGCCGCGGACGGGCCCGTCGAGGCGCTGCAGGTTGCAGTTGACGACGAATACGAGGTTATCGAGACCTTCGCGGACCGGCATCGTGATGGCGCCCATGGATTCCGGCTCGTCCATTTCGCCGTCACCGAGAAACGCCCAGACCTTGCGGTCGGTCGGCTCCATCAGGCCGCGGTGCTCCATGTAGCGCATAAAGCGCGCCTGGTAGATGGCCATCATCGGGCCGAGGCCCATGGAAACGGTCGGGAACTGCCAGAAGTCCGGCATCAGCCAGGGATGCGGATACGACGACAGCCCGCCGCCGCCGACCTCGCGGCGGAACCTTGCGAGCTGGTCCTCGCCGAGCCGACCTTCGAGGAAGGCGCGCGCGTATATGCCGGGCGACGAATGGCCCTGCACGAATACCATGTCACCATTGTGGCCGGCGTTCCCGCCACGCCAGAAGTGATTGAAACCCACCTCGTACATCGTAGCCGAGGACGCGTAGCTGGACAGGTGCCCGCCGTACTCCGTGCTCAGGCGGTTCGCCCGCACGACCATCGCCATCGCATTCCAGCGGATGTAAGCCTCGATACGCCGCTCGAGCGTGCGATCGCCCGGATACTCGGGCTGGCGGCCGGGCGCAATCGTGTTCACGTAGGCCGTGTTCGGTGAATACGGCAGGTAGGCGCCGGAACGCCGCGCAAAGTCGATCATCCGGTTCAACAGGAAGTGCGCCCGCTCGGGACCATGGTGGGTAAGAACCGAGTCGATCGACTCCAGCCACTCATTGGTTTCTACCGGATCGATGTCGTCAAATGGATTGAACTTGGTCATGTGTCGTCCACTATTGCCGGCCCCGACGTCGCGCATGACCGGGGCAGTCGCATTGCGTGAATATTACGAGGTGTCCTGCTAGGATCACCGCTCGATCGCGTCGGGCTTCGCAATAATAATTATTCTCAGGTGCGATGTTCCGGGTTTGCGCGGTGACGGTCAAGCACACGGCAGGAATACATACGTATGCATCCACTTCTTCCCGACTCCAAAGAAATCCGCGTTTATCAGCAGCTTGGACGCGTAACGGCGAAGCTGCTGGAACCGATGGATCAGTTACTTCTGATACTACCCAGCAGAGTACCGGCGTCCGTGTGGAAAAAGCTTCCGGAGGGTCAGAAACTCAAGGCCGCGATGCGCCGGCGTGGCGCAAACGCGGTCCCTGCAATCTGCAGCCGGCTCAATAACAGGAAGCAGACGCTGGTTGCCGGCGCGACTGCGGCGGCGGATGCCACCGCCTTCGAACAGCTGACGCTGGCGCGCAAACTCGTCGCCAGCGCGACCGCCGAGAAAGCCGGCAGCCTGGGCATCGCAGTGGTCGGATTTGACGATGATGTCGCAGCATCGATCGTGAAAGACGTCGTCGCGGCAGCGCTGGCCGCCGCGTTCCAGCTGCCGGCGTTCAAGAACGACCCGCCGGCCGAGAAAATCCGCAGCATCCGCATCATTGGGCTTGCCGAAAAACTCGACCTCGACCGCGTGCGTGCCGAGGCTGACGGAAATAACCTTGCTCGCTGGCTGACGGCCATGCCGCCGAACAAGCTCGATGCGGTCGGTTATGCCGATCTTTTGCAAACGCTCGCGAAAGACCGAGGCTGGCAGTACAAACGTTACTCGGTCAAGGAACTCGAAAAGATGGGTGCCGGCGCGTTTCTCGCCGTTGCGCAGGGCAATGACGACGATAGCGCATCGATCGTGCGCCTGCGCTACCGCCCCGGCAGCGCCACGGCCAATGCCGACCTGAGCCTGGTCGGGAAAGGCATCATCTTCGATACCGGCGGCACGAACCTCAAACCTTTCCAGTCGATGCTCGACATGCACGGCGACATGCAGGGCAGCGCCGTCGCGTTGGGGGCACTGCTCGCAATTTCCCAGCTGGAACTGCCGCTGGCAGTAGACACCTGGCTGGCAATCACCGAGAATCGCACCGGTCCTTCTGCCTACAAATCGCAGGATCTCATCGTCTCGGCCAATGGCAAGACGATCCAGACCATTCACACGGACGCGGAAGGCCGCATGGCGCTGGCCGATACACTGGTCTTCGCCAGTCGCGAACAACCGGGCCTGATTGTCGACTACGCGACGCTGACGGGTTCCTGCATCAACGCGATCACGACGCGTTATTGTGGCGTATTTACGAACCGCCCGGACTGGCATCCGCGGCTAAAGCGCACCGGGCAGCACAGTGGCGAACGCGTATGGCCGTTCCCGATCGGCAAGGAATTTCTCGAGGAACTGAAGAGCGATGTCGCTGACCTTCAGCAATGTTCCGTCAAGGGTACCGGCGATCACATACTCGCCGGCAGTTTCCTTGCCGAGTTCGTCGAAGACGATGTCCCATGGATTCACATGGACCTCTCCGCCAGCAAGCACAAAGGCGGGCTCGGCCACGTACCCACCGAGGTTACCGGCTTCGGGGTCCGTTATACGATGAGCCTGGTCCTGGACGAGAATATCCTCGAAACGGCAGACTGAGTGACCGATAACGTGATAATGGCGGACCGCTTCCGCGGCTTCCTGCCCGTCGTAGTGGATGTCGAAACCGGCGGCTTCAATGCCCGTACGGACGCATTGCTGGAAATCGCTGCCGTTTTACTGGAGTTCGACGAGCAGGGACAGTTGCGTCGCAAAGAGACGATTCGTTATCACGTCAAACCGTTCGAGGGCGCCAACATGGACCCGGCATCGCTGGCGGTCAACGGCATCGACCCCGACCATCCCCTGCGGCCGGCCATCGACGAGCGCGACGCCCTGCAGCGCGTGTTCCGGGAAGTTCGGCGCGCGATTCGCGAGGCCAACTGCACCCGCGCGATCCTCGTCGGCCACAACTCGGCGTTCGACCTCGGCTTCCTCAACGAAGCGATCGAACGCTCGGCCATGAAGCGGAATCCGTTTCACCCGTTCTCGAGTTTTGACACCGCGACGCTGTGCGGCGTGGCTTTCGGCCAGACCGTGCTGTCACGCGCCGTCAAGGCCGCAGGGCTGGAATTTGACGAGGATTCGGCGCATTCAGCCGCCTATGACGCGGAAATTACGGCTGACATCTTCTGTGAGATCGTCAACCGGTTCCAGCCGGTATTCGAAACAACCAGGGGACAGTGTCCCTGATTCAAAACCTGCCGGTAGTCCGGCGGCGCGTCGGCCGGAATTAGGGTCACTGTCCCCTTTCTCTTTCTGGATGCAGGAGGAGCCGCTCCCGCCTCAGTCGTCCGAGCCCTCGAGGAGTGTCTTCAACTCGCCCGAGTGGTACATCTCGACGACGATGTCGCTGCCGCCAATCAATTCCCCCTTGACGTACAGCTGCGGGAAGGTCGGCCAGCTGGAGTACTCTTTCAGGCCCTGGCGGACCTCCTCGTCCTCGAAGATATTGACGAAAGCGTACGGTTTGCCGATGGCATTCAGGGCCGCGACGGCCTGCCCTGAAAACCCGCATTGCGGAAAATCCGGCGTGCCTTTCATGTACAGCAGAATGTCGTGTGACTTCAGCTGCTCTTCAATTCTCGCATTTACTTCCACGTTACTTACCCTTCCTGGACCTTTCGTCCTCGTCTGTGTCGCTTTGTTCGGCCGGCGTCACGTCGGCGCCGAGCAACATGCTCGTGCAGCCCGCCGCCGCCATCAGCGTAAAAATAATGATCAATAGTCGCATATCAAGCCCGCCGCCCAACGGGCGTTCCGGAATACGGCGATTGTACCCTCAACCGACGAGTTCGCGTGGATTCTGTTTTGCGACGACCGTATCCTGACTGAAGTCGCTAAAAATCAATTACTTGTAAAACTTTCCTATAAACATTATCACTGTGTAGCGGCCGCAACGCGGCGCTGCAACAGATGCGAATGATTGTCTTTTTGCCCGGGCGGTCTCTTATAATAACGCCGGCGCGCAAGCGTCGCTATTCGAGTCCTCTTCGATCAATAATAACGACAACGTCCCCGGGAGTAACAAACGATGAACCCCTTGAACTCCGTTGCCGGCACGATCACTGCAGGCATCGTACTCGCAGTCATTATCGCGGTTGCGACCACAGGCGTCGTATTCAATGCCGTGAGTTTCATTGTCTGGATTCACGTACTTGCCGGTATTACCTGGATCGGCTTGCTCTATTACTTCAATTTCGTGCAGGTTCCGGCGCTGGCCGACGCAATGGCGGACGAAGGCGGCCCCGGTGGCGCGGGCATCACCAAGTACGTTGCGCCGCGAGCGTTGTGGTGGTTCCGTTGGGGGGCATTGCTGACCTGGCTCACGGGCGCCGCGGCGCTGGGCCATTACAAGATTTTTGCCGATGCGTTCGCACTCGGTATGTTGGGCGATACCCTCAATACGCAGGCGATGATCATTGGCGTGGGTGCCTGGCTGGGTACCATCATGTTGTTCAACGTCTGGGTACTGATCTGGCCGAATCAGAAGAAGGTGCTCGGCATCGTAGAAGCAAGCGCGGACGAGATTGCCAAAGCGAAGCGCGTGGCGCTCCTTGCCTCACGCACCAATACGCTTCTGTCGATTCCCATGCTCATGAGCATGGTCGGCTACGGACACGGCGGCTTTTTCCTGTAAACACCGTCTCCTGGGAGATTTCGGAGCCCGGCTCATGCCGGGCTTGCTGCGTGGCGACAGCAAGCGAAGATGTTCACCGATGAACTGAAGTCAGTCGTGCATAGAAACGTCACCGACGCGCTCGCCGAAGACGTCGGCGACGGCGACCTCACTGCGGCACTGATCGACGAAGATGAGCTTGTCGGCGCGTCCATCACCGCCCGGGAGTCCCTGGTACTGGCCGGCGGCCCCTGGGCGAACGAGGTTTTTCGCCAGCTTGACGAGCGTGTCCAGGTCGACTGGTACATCGAGGACGGCCAGGAAGCCGAAGCAAACGACGTCGTCTGCAAACTCGTAGGGCCTGCGCGCGCCCTGCTCACGGGAGAACGCACAGCGCTGAATTTCCTGCAGACACTCTCGGCAACCGCGTCGGCTACCGCCGCGTTCGTTGCCGCCGTCGCGGGCACCCGGGCGAAGGTCCTCGATACGCGCAAGACCGTGCCGGGTCTGAGACAGGCTCAGAAATACGCCGTGCGCTGCGGCGGCGGGCACAACCACCGCTCAGGCCTGTACGACGCCATACTGATCAAGGAAAATCACATCAGAAGTGCCGGGAGCATTACAGAGGCGCTGCGGCGCGCGAAAGCTGTCGCGGCGGAGGTGCTGGTCGAAGTGGAAGTCGAGTCGCTCGGCGAGCTGCGCGAGGCACTCGACGCCGGTGCGGAACGCGTCCTGCTCGACAATTTCGCGATTGCGGACTTGCGCGAGGCGGTAACGATCAACGCCGCATACGGCTACGTGAGCGCAGAACTCGAGGCATCGGGCAACATCAGTCTGGAGACGATTCGCGCAATCGCAGAAACGGGTGTCGATTACATTTCGACGGGCGCAATCACCAAGAACATACGCGCGATCGATCTGTCGATGCTGTTTCGCATCGACTAGGGCTCGCCAGGTGCCCCTGTATACGCCAGTGCGCTGGTTACACGTTTAGGCTCGGAAACGCCGTAGCCCTGCGCGTAGTCGACGCCAATACCCCGGAGCATCGTGATGATCTCTTCGTTTTCCGCAAACTCGGCAATGGTCTGCTTGCCGGTAAGGTGACCGATTTCATTAATCGAGCGTACCATTTCGCGGTCGATCGGATCATGCAGCATCTCCTTGACGAATCCACCTTCGATCTTGAGAAAGTCCACGGGTAAGTGTTTCAGGTAACCAAATGACGACATGCCTTCGCCGAAGTCGTCGAGGGCGAACTTGCAGCCGAGTTCCTTGAGCGCGTTGATGAATCGAACCGCCTGGGAATAACTGGCGACAGCCGCGTGCTCCGTGATCTCGAAACAGATCTTCGTCGCGTCGAGCCCCGACATCTGGAACTGGTCGATGACGAACGGCAGAAACTTCTCGTCACCGAGGCTCTGCCCGGAGAGGTTGATGGAGCACAGCATGAGCCGCTCGCGCTCGTCGGCTTCCGAGACCAGCCAACGGAATGCGCGCGTGATGACCCAGCGGTCGATGGCGGGCGTCAGGTTGTAACGCTCGGCAGCACCGATGAACAGGCCCGGCGAAATGACGCCACCGTTCTCGTCGCGCATCCTGAGCAAAATCTCGTAATGCGCACCTTCTTCCTCGGTCTGCAGCGGCATAATCGTCTGTCGGAACAGCTCGAAGCGATTTTCCTCGAGCGCGTTGTTTATCCGCGCAGCCCACTGCATCTCGCGGCGCCGGCGCATGAGGTCGATGTCGTTTTCCTGGAAGCTGTGGATGCGGTTGCGTCCGGCTTCCTTGGCCGCGCCGCAGGCGCTGTCCGCCGCGCTCAGCAGGGCCGCGACGTCCTCGTTGTCCGCCGTGATCGGCACGACGCCGATGCTGACGCCGAGGCGGAAGGTGCGATCGTCCCACAGAAACTTGTAATCGCCGATCGCCGCACGCAATTCCTCGGCGGTCTGTATGGCCTCGTCGAGGTTACAGCTTTCCAGCAGCACGCCGAATTCGTCACCTCCGAGCCGCGCCAGGGTATCGCGCCAGCGAATCTTGCCCTTGAGCAGGCTGCCGAGCTGGTGCAGCAGGGTGTCGCCGGCGCTGTGCCCGCAGGAATCATTGACGATCTTGAACTGGTCGAGATCGAGGTACAGCAGCGCATAGGCCGTCTCGCGCGCCTTGGCGCTCTTGAGTGCACGTTCCAGGCGGCTCTCGAACTCGCGACGGTTGACGAGCCCCGTGAGAATATCGTGGCTCGCGTGATAGCTGAGGCGACGGTTGAGCTCACGTGATTCGCTGACATCGTGGAAAACCAGCACGCCGCCCGTGACGACACCCTTGCCGTCGCGAATGGGTGAGGCGGTACTCTCTATATAGAGCTCGTTGCCGTCCCGCCGTATCAGCAGCGTGGGGCGCACCGACTTGATTGCCCGATCGCGCCGGATCGAGACTGCAAGAGGATTTTCAAGGGGTTCGCAGGTCTCCTCGTGGAAACCGCGAAAAATTTCATCGATCGGACGCCCGCTGGCATCGTCGACTTTCCAGCCGGTGAGTTCCTCCGCTACGGGATTCACGTATTCGACATTGCCGCTGGCGTCGGTCGTGATCACGCCGTCACCGATCGACTGCAGCGTGATCTGGGCGCTCTCTTTCTCCCGGAACAGCGCTTCCTCATAGAGCTTGCGCTCGGTGATGTCGACTTCGGCCCCGAGCAGGCGCAGCAGCCGGCCATTCCTGTCCAGCAGCGCCTTGGCACGGCTGGACATCCAGCGCCAGTCGCCGGTCTGGTGCTTCATTCGGTGCACCGACTCGAAGAACGCCGTCTTGCCCTCGAGGTGCTCGCGCATGCGCGACTGGACGCGCGCCATATCGTCCGGGTGCACGAGCCGGTACCAGTCGAGCAGCACGTCCTCGTCGTCTTCGTCGTAGCCGAGCATCTGCTTCCAGCGGCGTGACAGGTCGACGTGTTTCGTCAAACCGTCGAAGTCCCAGATGCCGTCGTTGGCGGTCATGGAGATCAGGTCGTTGCGCTCGCGCAGCTCGTCCAGTATTTCCTGGTCGCGCAGTCGTTCGAGACCGGTCGCCAGCGACGCGCCGATCAGCTTGATGAGCAGGTGCAGGTTCGCATCCCAGCCAGCGTTGCCGTGCTCATTGGCCAGCCCGAGGAAGCCGGCGACTTCGCCGTGGACCGAGACGCCGATAATCAGCGCGGAGCCGATGTGCAGTTCGGCCAGCCGCCCGAGTTCCGCCTTTGCCGCCTCGGGGCCGGCCGTCGTGTCGTCGATCTCGATGACCTTGAGGTCACCCAGCCGGCCGATCAGCCAGGGCCAGTCCTCGAGGCGCTCGCCAACCAGCACCTCCGGCGTGCACTGCGCGAAGCCTGCCTTCGCGGCAATTACCGGCTCCAGGTTACGGCCGTCGTCCGATATCAGCGCCAGGAGAGCCGCATCGCAACCCGCGGCATCGGGCAATTCGGCAACGTTGGCCTGCAGCACGTCCCGGTGGCTGTCCGCATCGAGATTCTGGAGATTGACGGCGATCTTGGTCTGCAGCGCATCGACGGCGCCCCGCGTGCGTTCTCCGGCGCGCGGTCGGCGCTGCCGGATACCCGTTGTGGTGATGGTGTCGGACGGGTTCGCCATGGATAGCCGCATTTTGACACGTTACCGAAGGAATACAAGATAAGTTGCTGAATTTTTTGCAGCTTAACCGGCTGTTGTCAACCAGGTCGCGGCTGGCCCGTTATTGATCATGACTAACGCAGTTCACGATCAAGGAGAACATCATGGACTTATTGACAAAACGCCTGCCTGGACCGTCAGGCGCACGGAACGCGGCCGCCCGAGCAGCGATCTTACTGGTCGCCCTGGCACTGGGTGCCTGCGGCGGCGGCAGCAGCACCGCAACGAGTGGCCCGGATCCACTGGCTTCCTGCGATCCTGCAGATGCTGCCACACTTGCCGAATGCGGCACCGTCCTGGTTTCGTTTACCGATGCCGACGGTGACTTCCTGAATTACACGGTCGACGTCGTGTCACTGACGCTGGAAACGGCCAACGGCCGCGTGGTGGAAACGCTGCCGCGCGAGACCCGCATCAACTTCACCGACTACGTCGACCTGACCGAGCTCGTGACGGTCGCCACAGTGCCTCCTGCAACCTACGTTGCCGGCACGATCCGTCTCGACTACGCCGACGCTGAAGTGTTCGTCGCCGTCGGCGATGGCTCGAAAGAAGCTGTCGTCACGGACGAGGCGGGCACGCCGCTGCAACAGGCGCAACTCAGGATCCGGCTCTCCAACCGTGACCAGCTGACGGTGCGCCGCGGCCTGGCATCGTTGCTGCAACTCGATTTCGACCTCGCTGCCTCGCACGTCGTCGACATCGAACCGACACCCGCAACCGCGGCGGCAGAGCACTTCATCGTGGCCGAGGTCGCACCGGTCGACGAGAAGACGACGCGCGTGCGCGGACCATTGCTCGAGGTTGACGAATCGGCAGGTGTCTACGTCGTAGCGCTGCGCCCGTTCCATCACAGGGACGGCGAATTCGGCCGCATGCCCGTGCAGACGACGGACGATACGGAATTCGAAGTCAACGGCGAAGCCTTTTACGGCGCCGAGGGACTGCGCGCACTGGCCGCTGCGGGTCCCGGCACGCCGACCGTGGCTGGCGGCACGCTGAACGTTGCCGAGCGCGAGTTTACGGCCGCGATCGTTCTCGCGGGCTCGAGCGTGCCCGGTGCGGGACGTGATGCCGTCGTGGGCAATGTCATTGCCCGTGACGGCGATATCCTGACGGTGCGCGGCGCAACGATCATCCCGCATGACCGGCGCGCGCACTTCCACGACGACGTGCTCGTCCAGGTAGGACCCGAAACGAAGGTCTTCAAGGATGGCGACCGCGAGTCCGACCTGGGCATCAGCGCGATCTCGATCGGCCAGCGCGTAACCATTCGCGGCAGCGGACCGGACGCAATGCCGGCCGTTACCGACGCCAGTTCCCCGCAGATCCTGTTCGACGCGACCGCGGGCGCCGTGCGCATGCACGTCACGCACCTGAGCGGTATCGTGAACACGGTCGTCTCCGGCCAGGTGGATATCGCGCTGCAGGCGATCGATCGCCGGCGCGCGAATATCTTCGACTTCACCGGCACCGGCATGTCGCCCGACCTCGACGCGAACCCCGCGAACTACGAGGTCGCGACGGGCAACCTGACGCTCGCCGACTTCGCGGCCGGCAAGCCGATCGCGGTACGCGGCTTCCCCGAGGCTTTCGGCACGGCGCCGCCGGATTTCACCGGTCGCACGGTCATCGATTTCACGGACGTGCGCAGCGCACTCGGCGTTGGCTGGGGCGCGAACGGCACCACCGCTCCCTTCCTGCGCATGGGCGCCGACGGGCTGGTGCTCGACAACCAGAACCCGGCCGTAGACGTGAGGCACTACATCAAGCAGGGCACTGTGCTGATCGACCTGCAATCACTGGAGTCCGACACGACGATCGTACCGCCTGCCGCCGGCCGCACGCTGTTCGTGATCAAGACGGCGGACAGCCTGCGACAGTACGCGGACTTCGCGGAATTCGTCGACGACCTCGCGGCGAGCCTCGATGGCGTGACCAGCGCCCGCTCGATGTTCGCGAGGGGCCAATACGACATCGACAGCAACGTCTTCACGGCGTTCAAGATTGGCGTCTATCTCCTGGAGCCGTGAATTTGACGTAAGGACCGATAGTCCCCCCGCTATGCCTTACTGCACTGGCTCTCCCCCGCTACCCGCAAGGTAGCGGGGGTTCTTTTTGCCTTGCCGCCGCCGTGGGCGCACCGCATACTGCGGCGTTGATCATGGATATCGAACCGGAACTGGACCTGCGCCGCAGCCTCGGCCGCTTCGCGACCGGCGTCACGGTCGTGACCTGCTGCGCGCACGACGGCCGCCCGTGCGGCATCACGGCCAACAGTTTCAGCTCCGTGTCGCTGGATCCGCCGCTCGTGCTGTGGAACATCGCGAAGGTTTCCAATTCCCTCCAGGCCTACCTCGACGCCAGGTATTTTGCCATTCACGTGCTCGATGCCGGACAGCAGGCGATGGCCGAGCATTTCGCGAGGACCGATCACACCCGTTTCAACGGTATCGAACACTCGGTTTCCGGGCAGAAAGTGCCGATTCTGCCCGGCGTGCTGGCGCGATTCGACTGCCGGACGCGCGAGATCCACGAGGGCGGGGATCACTACATCATCGTGGGCGACGTCGAGGCGCATACGGCTGCCGACGGCGCGCCGCTGCTGTTTTTCGGCGGCGAGTATCGCGCTTCTTGACGCAGGACAACGTGTTGCCGCGCAATCCCTGATAATGTGCGGCAATGCACAAAATCCAGTCCCGGTTATGTAAAAAACGGGCAACGAATGCCTGCTTGCGATCGTTATGAATAGTAGACGTTTACCAAATGCGGACATCTGCTCGGGCGAGGGAAAGCCATCGTGAAGTGGCTCGGCTCTGACAAGAACCGCTTCACCGAGCTGATGCGGCCTCATTTCGAGGCGCTGTACATAGCGGCGCAGCGGATGACGCGATCTGCGGCGGACGCGGAAGACCTGGTACAGGATGTGTGCCTGAAGGCGCACATGCACATCGAGGAACTCGAAAAGGTCGAGTATCAGCGTGCATGGCTCCTGAAGATCCTCTACCACCGGTTTATCGACATCCAGCGAACGCGCGAGCGCTCGCCGGTGGACATGGCGGAAACGGGTGCCGATTCGAACGACCCCGACTTCATGGGACGCGACGAATCGAGGCCGGACAATCTCGTCGAGCGTGAAAAGCGACTCGAGATCATTTTCCGCGCCATGGAAATTTTGGGCCACGAGGCGTCGAGCCTCCTGGCATTGCACGACATCGAGGGCTTTTCCCTCGCGGAACTGCGGCAGGTAACAGGCCTGCCCGAAGGAACGCTGAAGTCCCGTTTGCACAGGACGCGATCCCGGCTCGGACGGCTGTTGTCCAACCAGGATCTCCACAAACCGGTACTGACCGTAATCGGTGGTAAGAAATGAATTGTGAATCAGTAGCAGAACGTATCAAGGCGCTTGCAGAAGGAACGCTCCACGACGAGCAGCGGGTCGCCTGCATGAACCACATAACGGTCTGCCAGGATTGCGCCGACGCGCTGCGTGGCGTGCGCGCCATGCTGGTCGTTCGTGACCAGGCGACGGTGCCCGGCTCGGAACGCGTCTTCGACCGGGTCATGAGCAAGGCCGGCTACGATCCGCAGCAGCGGGCGTCACGAGAAGGCTTCTGGCTCGGCGCAGGCTTCAGTGGCGCAATCGCCGCGTCATTACTGGCGCTGGCATTTGCGCTTGGACTGTTTACGACCCCGGGGGTCGAAGCGCCGCAGGCCGCAGAGTTCTTCGTATCCACGCAGGAGGTCCGGCCGATGAACATCGCGATCGAGGCCGACAGGCATCTGCAGGGTGCGGAAATCAGCATCCTGCTATCGGGCGATGTGGAGATCGACGGCTTCGGCGAGCGGCATGAGCTCAGCTGGATCGATGACCTGGAGCCCGGCGTCAATCAGCTGACGCTACCGGTTCGGGCCAGCGGCGACCGGGGCGGACAGATGGTCGTCAGGCTCAGCCACCCGGACAGCGAACAGATCTTCCTGGTGCAGCTGAAGCTGGATGGTTGATTATGTACTGAATGGGGAACCGCGGAGCGGATTCGGTCGTTCATTGAAGTACAGGGCAGTGAATTTTACCGGTGGATGACCGGAGTACTTGGGCCGAGCGATAGCAGATTTTTGGATGAGTCAGATGAGCTGCAAGATTTTGATTCCGGCAATGATCGCACTGATGGGAGTCAGTTCCGGTGCGTGGGCCGCCGATGACGACGACGGCGCCGAGGCGACCATTCGTCTCATGGGCACCGCCGAAGCCGAGCTGCCTGGCGCGGTAACCAAGACGATTACCCTGCCTGAGCACCTGCTCGTGGAAGGCGATGACCAGGTTGCCGCCGTCGAAAAGGCGAAGAAGGACCACGACAAGGCGAACCAGCGGCTCGAGAAGCGGGAGAAAGGCCTCGCGCAAGCCGAGGCCGCCCGTGAACACGGCAAGGAAATGTCGGAAAAGGCGAAGGAAGCCCGCGAGAACCGCGGTCGCTCCGAGGACCGCCCCGAACGACCGGACCCGCCGGGTCGCCCTGAGAGCCCTCCCGGAAGACCCTGACCATCAGTGTGCGCCAGCTTCCTGCCCCGGGCGGGAAGCCGTGATACCAGTCACAATGTAAGCCCCTCGCACTACCCGGCGAGGGGCTCTTTTGTTATTGATGTAACTGATTTTCCTGCAAATCGGTAACGTCCGGCATCCATGGTCCTCCGCAGACTCATCGCCCTGGCCACAATCGTGCTCTGCGCGAGCGTCTCGCCGTGCGCACTCGCCGACACGGCACAGGACTGGGAATCCGGGCAACAAGCGTTTGCGGCGGGTGATTTTGAATCCGCCCTGCTCTATTTCGAGATGGCGCGTGACGCCAGCCTGCAGGGGCCCGCCGTGCACTACAATATCGCCGTATGCCAGTTCGAACTCGGGCGATACGAGGATGCGCGGGCGACCTTTCGTCACATCGGCGAACGCTATCCGAAAATGCGCGCGCTTGCGGAGTTCAACATGGGACTCGCGGAACGCCGGCTTGGCCACGACAGCGAGGCGCGGCAGCATTTCATCACAGCCTGGGATCTCAGTGCCGACGACGAGAAACTGCGATCGCTGTCGGCTGCGATGCTCGAAGAGCTGCAGCCGGAGGAACCGCCGAATTGGTACGGCGCATTTGCACTGCGTCTCGGACACGACGACAACGTCGCACTGCGCGACAGTCTCGGGCTGCCGGCGGGCGTGACCTCGGAAAGTCCGATGGTCGACGTTTTCGCATCATTGAGCGGTACCCCTCGAGGATTCGGCAGCCTGGTGCTCGATGGCAGCGTCTACGCTATTGCCTACACCGACGCAGACGATTTCGACCAGTCCGAATTCAGGCTCGGCGGACTGTACACGTGGAACCCGCAGGACT
The DNA here is from genome assembly GCA_947258565.1 of uncultured Woeseiaceae bacterium. Taxonomy (GTDB): domain Bacteria; phylum Pseudomonadota; class Gammaproteobacteria; order Steroidobacterales; family Woeseiaceae; genus UBA1847. The sequence goes on along the minus strand of CAMYJB010000014.1, from coordinate 51,422 downwards.
GGTGGATCGAGACAGGCGCGCACTTCGTCTACGGGACACTGGGCGGCTCCGGTTTCGAGCGTGAGATCGCGTTGAGCGCGCGGGCAGTGCGCTATCTCGACAATGATTCGTCGATCGACGCCCGCTTGCGTTACGACGATATCGATGAGGTTGACGCCGATTTCGCCGGCATCGCGGGCTCGCGGCAGAGGATCGACCTGCGCTATCGCCGCGACCTCGCAAGCCACACGTTCATGCTTCGCTACGGCATCGAAACGAACGACCGGCTGGATCCCGGCGTTTCCCCGTCGCGGAACCGGATTCACGCGGATTATCGGTTCCAGCCGGCGTCCGGTTGGGGCGTCGAAGCCGGCATCGCCTACAGGACGAGCGACTACGACGACCTGGAAACGCCCAGGACGGAAGACCTCACGACGATTACCGTAGCGCTGACCCGGACCCTCGCGGCGGTCTGGATGTTCGCGCTGCAGTACCAGTATTCGGAGAACGACTCCAACGACCCCGAGTTTTCCTACGATCGCAACCTGATCACGCTGGGCGTGCTCCGTACGTTCTGATCAGTCGCTCGTAACCTGTATCGTGTGGGTCGCGCGCACGATCTCAACGATGGGCGCCTCGGGCACCTCCTCCACGTCGTAAACCTTTGCGAGGAACTCCGGGTTCGCCTTGCGGAACAGCAGCCGCGCGGTCACGTTTAACTCCGTGAATTCGTCGTTGTTGATCGCAAACACGACGTCAGATTTGCGCTCGCCGGGCGTGTCCTGGCTCGCGGACTCCGACAGGCGCGGTCGGGCAATGCCCGGACAGCGGAACGGCACGTCCACCACGTCGCTGCCGCCGCTCCGGATGACGCGCTTGTAGCTGGCGCCCACCACGTCCCACAGGTTGTGGCGTTCGACAGGAAGTCCCTGGCTGTCGTACCAGTCGGCCTTGTACACGACCGGCGCATCGATGGACGGGCTTATCGACCGGTCGGCACCGAGTTCCATCAGCGTGTTGCCGAGGTTGTCCTCGACCGTAAGTTCGACCCAGCTCTCCAGCACGTCGAGCGGCCCGGCCGGAAAATCGTGGCCGGTCTTGTTGTTGTGCAGGTGCAGCTGGATGTTGACCAGGTCGCCGGCGCGGATGCGTTCGGGCGCGTCGATCCGCATTTCGACGGTGGGGCCGGTGGTCCATTTTTGGGCGATCTCCGGCACCTCGATCTCGCCGCGCAGCCATTTGATCGTCAGCTCGGCCTGTTCCTCGCCGCCGGGAATATCCATGGTTGCGGGGATATACATGTTGCTCGCGAGTACGCGGTGACTGCGGTGCTTGCCGTCGTCGGGGCTGCGATAGCTGTCTACGTCATCGCCGCGAGCCGGGTCGTCGCTATCGACAAGCGGCATATGGCATTCGAGGCATTCGACCGTATCGCGATGACCATCGCCGTGGAAATAACGGCCGCTCCTCCAGCTGTCGTACTCGTTCTGCTCCTGCGCAAGGCCGGCCGTGGTCGCTTCGCCGGGCGGCGGTACCTGCTTGTGGCAGGCGGCGCAAAATTCGCTGGTCTTGTACAGCGGCCGTTTGTACTCGGCCACGTGTTTCCCGGGATAGGTTCGAATCAGGAATCTGGCTGTCATGGCCGCCAAACCGGAGTCGCGGTCTTCGAACAAATAGCGCTCCGGCGCCCGGATTACATACCCGCCGTTACCGTTGGTATCCGTTGCGACCGTGCTGTGACAGGTAACGCAGGAATTCGCTTCGAAGATCGGCAATTCGCTGCCGTCCGCCGCGGCCCCGTAGCGCGTGCCGCCGAGCACGGCCGCCGGGTCGTGACAACCGGCGCAGGCGCGTGATTCGGCGACACCTTTTTCCCTGATCAGCAGGTCCTGGACCTGCAGGAACAGGATGTCCTCGGCGGCGAAGCCGTGTGCGCTCGCTCGCCACTCGTTGTAGATCGACTCATGACAGCCGCTGCTGCCGCAAGTGGCGGATCCGGCCAGCGCTGACGGCTTGAGTGAACCCGTGTCGCTCTGTCTGGCGACTGCCTGCTCGACCAGCTCGTCGATGGCGCTCGCGGCGTCGGCATCCAGCTCGAGTGTTTCAACAAGCTCGGCCGTCTGTGCGCGAAGCCCGCCATCCTGTGGCCCTCGCAGCGTCGCTTCGAAATCCCTCAGACGCTCGGGACCGACAACCTGCTCCACGCCGGACAGGAAACTATCAAGCCAGGGCGTATTCGCGATTGCGACGCGGCTGGGCCAGAAAGCGCGGTCGTCCCCGTGAGGCCAATCGTAGTCGTCGCTGAACGCCTGAAACTGGTCGGGCTCGTCCTGCGCCTGCGAAAGGAAACCCGTGATGGCGAACAGCACCAGTATGATCGCGACGCCCGTCGCCACGAAGCGTTTCCGCGGCGCGCGCCGCGGCGATGCCTCGGCCTTGCCGTAACGTCCGACGATGGGGGCCAGGTGCACAATGATCAGCGCGCCGAGGACCAGGGCAGAGACGAGATGTACGGTATCCGCCCAGTCCGGGACCCACGTACCGAACAGGGCCATGGCCGTCATGACCAGCCCTGTCAGCACGCACACGCCCATTGCCGCCACCGCGACCACCGCCGCGCGCGCCACGGGAACCGGCGCGTCGGACCTGCGCCGCTGCCAGTGGAGATAAACCGCAGCGAAGAGCGGTATCACGGCAACGAGGCCGACCGTCGTGTGAATGATGATCGAAAACTGCGTGTAGACGCCGAATGGCAGCAGGGTGACCATCAGACCCGACATCAGCGAGTAGACGACAACCGAGGTAGCGATCCACGTGAGGAACGATCGATAGTCGATGATGACATCGCCCGGCGTCGAATTCGGTTCCTGCTTATTGTCCATGTCTTTCCCTCATTCGCATCGAGCCGTTCCTGTCAGTAGCCGATACCGATCAACCGCATCGCGCGCTCGCAATGGGAAACCGCTTCCTGGATCTGCGCCAACGCGGTGTCCCAGTCGGACGTCTGTGCATGCCCCTCGGCGGCGCTCGCGAGGTCGGCGGCGGAAGCAAGCAGTTTGTCGTACATCTGCTTTTCGCCGTGCGGCGGCTCGCGGCTGCCGGCGAAGCGGTCGAACACCATCTGGTAGCCCTGGTATTGCTGCGCGAGGTAGGCGTATTCGTCTTCGGGGCCGTCGAAGGATTTCTCGTAATAGACGGTCTTCTGGTCATAGATCGCGACGAGCCTGCGCTCGAGACGATCGACTACCGGCTTCAGCAGATTCGACGCCGCATTGTAGTCACCGCTCACGGCAAGCGCTTCGGCTCTTTCTATCTGCCGGTGCAAGCCGGTGATGTCGGCATCGCCGATGCCGCGAACCTCCGGCGGTTGCGCCTCGAGCGACTGCAAATAGCTCGTCGTCCTGCCGTGGACCTCACGATAGACGGCATCGCTCCCCCGCCCCCGGTTCTTCCCAAGCGCGAATGCTTTCGACGCGAGGCTGAGGCCCGAGGTCGCGAGCGCCACCGCCTCCGCGCCACAGCCTTCTTCCAGAACCAGGCTCGCCTGCGTGGCATCGCTGCGGGCCTGTTCCAGGACTTGCTGTGCTTCCGCGTTGCCGCCCTCGTCAACGCGCTTTGCGGGTCCGTCGCTGCCGACCATGCGCTGCAGCAGCACGAGCTTCTGCTCCGCCTGTTTGATAACGGCCGGATCCTCGCTCGGCGTGCAGTCCGTCGCCTGCGCGACGGCCGGATCGGCCACGAGCAACAAGACGACGGAGGGCAGCGCGATGCGCATCTGCGTGACCCGGCTCATGGTGACACTTCCCCGGTTTTCGCCTGCAGCTCCCAGATGATTTCCTTGGCACGCGGCAAGTGCCGCTCGTCCTCGGCGGCGAGATGCGCATAGGCCTGCATGGCGGCAAGCGCAGCCTTGTCGTTGCCGTTTTCGCGCTCGGCCAGGGCAAGGCCGTAGTACGCATTGTGGAGCGACGGGCGCAGGTCCGTCGCACTGTTGAAGAAATCTGCGGCGGCCGCGGGTTCACCCGCACCAAGCAACGCATACCCCATATTGATGTGTGCCTCGGGCAGCACAGGATAAATTGCGAGGACCTCGTGCAGTGCGGCAATGGCGTAGTCGAACTCGCCCGCCTGCAGCATGGCGACGCCCTGCTGGAAGCTCTGGTGGGCACGGCGCGCTTGCTCGTCGTCGAGGAATTCATGCGCGCCGGCGCTCGCATCGGCGCCGGTAATGACGGGCTCCACGCCGTCACGCGACAGGTAGACGCTTAGCAGCGCGCCGCCGACGAGGGTGATAATGACCGCCAGCGGAATCACGCTGCGCCGTTTATCGATACGCCGCTTCACATGACCCCCTTGTGCGGCGCGACGCTCAGGAAGGGCACGCCGAGGAAGGTCAGGATCGCGAGGCCGAAGATCGCGACCACGGCGGACCAGCCGTACGACACGGGCATGCGCCGGAATGTCACGCGCGCGTGCAGCAGCAGTGCGATGCACAGCCAGGTGATGAAGGTCCAGGTTTCGAGGGAATCCCAGGCCCAGTAGCGCCCCCAGGCGCTGTGTGCCCAGATAGCGCCAGCGATGAGCATAAAACTGTGGCAGACGAACGCGAGCGACAGCGTCAGCCAGACGGCCGCGTCCATCTCACCGCCATCGAAGAGAGTGCGGCCTGAGTGCACCAGTAACAGCAGGGCTGTCGCGGCCGCCGGCAGGCACAGGCCGAGGAAGAGCTTGCCGGCGGTCACGTGCAGCCAGAGCCAGGGGTTGTCGAAGGTCGCGGGCAGGGGAACCGCAACGGCCGATTCGGTCAGCGACCAGATCCCGAGTACGCCGAGAAACCCGACCACGATGGCGGACGAGTTACGCAACGCGGGCACGAGCCACGCCGCGACGAGGTAGACGAGCGTCAGGCTAAAGAGATTACTCAACAGCACATCGTAGAGCGTCAGGAACGGCCCCTGCGATTCGCGCAGCCAGCGGCCGGCCACGGCAGCGGTCAGGAGGATCAGGATAATCGACAATGCGCCGCTCACGGCCGGCCACGCCTGCCTCCCCTGCCGGCGCAGCAGCACATCGAGCACCAGCACCACGGCCATTCCCGCGACGGCGGCGACCAGTGTTGTCCTCTCGACCGCCATGCTCATGCCGCCTGCTCTCCTCCCCGCGCCGGCACGACGTCCGTCGCCCTCGGCGCCCGGAACTTCTGCGCCATGTGCACCGCCAGCGCGCCTAGCGAAAGGAATGCGGCGGCCAGCAACCAAGGCAATAGCGGGTTGTAGTCGATGCGGTAGCCCATCCAGAGCCTGAGGTCGACGAGCGTGATCTCGCCGCCCGCGACGGCAATCGATTCACCGGGACGGACACTCGCGTCCGCCTGCGCGCCACCGGATATCCCGACCTCGTAGCGGACATCCCGGCTTTTCAGCGTCCACGGCGAGTCCTCCGGAATGCGTTCCGCGAGCTTCAGCTCCAGGCTAAGCGTCTCGCCGGCCGGCGTAATCCAGTCGTTGAGCTGTTTCCAGTCGAACTCGGGAAACGACGGAAAATTCACCGTGCCGAGCGTCTCGCGACCCCGGGCATCGCGCCACAGCAAGAGTACGGAATATCCCTTGTTGAACGTGGTGATGAAACGGTAGCCGCCGGACGTGAAGCCCTGCCGATCGCCGATCTCGCGATCGAACTCGGCACCGTCTTCTCGAATCAGGACGATGCGGCTGTGCGTCGTGTCGCGCCGCAATCCCGAGAGGTAGCGAACTTCCAGCGGGCCCTGATTAAACCGCACGCGCTGCAGACGGTTCGGATGCAGCCATCCGGTGCCCCTTGCCGTCACGCCCGCGGGATCGAACGCGGTTCCCTCGACGACCTCGACACTGCCATTGAAACGCAGCAGTACGCCGGCGGCGACCAGCGCCAGCACGGCGAGGAGTCCGACATGAAACAACAGCAGTGCCCCCTGCTGCCGAAACGCATGGCGGACGATCAGCGCGGCGAGCAGGTTGCACGCGAGCAGCGTCAGCGGGATCACGAGCCACGGTAGCGCCGCGTCCGACCACTGGCTGACCGCGAACGAGTTGACGATCAGCGCGGCGAGTCCCGCGAGCGTCAGCTTGAGCGACGCCATTGTATTCAGCATCGTCCTCATGGCGGCGTCGAACAAACCTCACCCATCCATTCCTTGCCATTGGGAAAATCCGCCGGCGTGCCGCTCGCAGAGCCGCAATCGGTTTCCTCCCAGGTGCCGCTCTCGGCAAAGTTCAGAATCTTGAGCTTGGCATTGAGGTAATAGGGGCCCTGGGTGTAGGACGTCGCGTTATTGAGAATAGTAATCTCGGTGCCGGAGAGTTCACCGGCTTCCGGGCCGACGTCGTTCAGATTGACGAGGAGCGCTTTGTTCTTCCAGCCGTGCGGTACGGCGACGTGACACCAGGTGCAGCGCAGGTTCGGCCGATCGATCCGCTTGGCATGTTCGTGATGCAGGTTTTCGTTTCTCGGGCCGCCGAAACCGCTGGCAAACTGTGCGCCGTCGCCGTCGTTGACGTCGGTCGCATAGTTCGACCGGCTGTGGCAACGGAAACAAACGCCCGAATTGTCGTTGCCCGTTGTGGCATCCCATGTGCCTTTCAGGATGAAGTCGTTCTCCGAACCGTGCGGTCCCCACGGCGTGCCCCCGGGCGGCACCGCGGTACCGTTGTTCGTATTGCGGCCATGGCAGTCGGAGCAGTACATGGTCTGCGTGCCGATATCGGCGCCATTCCAGGGAGGCAGGAACAGATTCGCAGAGGCGCTCATGTTTCGGTCGCCCGCACTACGCCCGGTGCTGTCGATGACGGGGTGCCAGGATCGGTGGTTGCCGCCGCCGGGGATCTCGCCCCGATCACCCAGCGGCGCCTGGAACTCCATGGCCTGGTTCGTGAACTGGTCGAGGTCGTTGGTCCCCTGCAGGGTGCCGCCCGAGGAAATCCCCACGTTGGGTCGCGTCCCGACCGGGTACGTGCCGTCGTCGTTGTAACCGTAGTCCGAATGACACTTGAGGCAGACCTGGTATTCGCGTGTTACGTGCGTCGCATTCACCGACGTACTCGCACCGATGCCGCCATCGCCCTGCTTGACTTCGTATCCGGTGGGCAACCCCAGGAACGCACTGCTGCCGTAAACAGGCTCGACGCCCCAGCTGCCCCGCAGCACACCCGAGGCGATGTTGGTGTGGCCGGGGGAGTGATCGTGGGTGGCCTGTGCGTTAGTACCGACGCCATTGAAGAGCGCGTTGCGCATCACGCGATGCGGGTTATGGCAATCCGTGCATTCGGCATGACGGTTGTTATGGTCGCCCCGCCCGAGCCGGGCGCGAGGTTCGGTAAAGTTGCCGTCTTCGATATCGTGCACTTCGGTCGCCGCACGCTGGTCCGCTGTCGTGATGGGCATGCTGATACCGAGGCCGAACTCGGTCTGGATGTCGGCGACGTCGCCGCTGGGGTTGCTCACGACCGGCGAGGCGGAATGACACTGGTAGCAGCTTTCTTCGATCGCCGATTCGCCGCCGGACTTGGGCGTGCCTGGTGCGTCGGTACCCTCCCGCAGCAGTCGGCGCGAGCCGTGGACGGCGTGCGTGTCGTGGCAGTTCAGGCAGGCTGCCTGCCAGACCGGCAGCCCGTTCGGGAACTCACGCAGCTGCGCCGGCTGTTGCAGATAGGCTTCGTCGGCGACCTGGGAATCCGCGTGCGCCGACGTCGACCAACCTTCCTTTTCGTGACAGGCGAGGCAGTTGATGTCCGTATTGGCGTCGAACTGGCCGCCCGGCTGATTCTGCTGGAAGCGCTTCAGACGCAGGAACTTGTTGGTTGGCGAGATGCTGGTGTCGACGACATGCGGGTCATGACAGGTTGCACACTGAACCTGCCCATCGCCGCCCGGACCGGTGTTCTCGAGCGGCACCGGTGGCCGCACGCCGGGCTGGCGGATCGCGATGTGCGCCGTTACCGCCGGGTCCAGGAGCTCGCCGTCCGCGTTGGCGAGCGTCGTATCGTAGGTCAGCGAGATCGGGTGGTCATTGGAGAGGTCGGTGCCAAGATTTCTCGTAAAGCCGGTTTGCAGTCCTTCTCCCGCCGGCATGGTATCGCCCGGCCCTGCCCCCGTTATTGGTATCGTCACATTGACCTGCCCGGTCAGAACGTTGACGGAACTAATGGCCAGGGTGCCATCGTGGCAGGAGAGACAGAGCTTGGAACTTCCGGCGGGCTGGGCGAGCTGCCCGGCGATCGTCTCGGCATCGAGCGACGACGAACGGTAGGTCGTGTACGTCTCGCTGGAAAGAGCCCGATTCCACAATGGCGCGCCTGGAGAATTGGTTGCGCCATGCGGCGTGTGGCAGAACACACAGATCTGTGACTCGCTCGTCGCAGTTACCGTTCCCGAGCCGCTCGCAGAGAGGTTGTGAGGCGTGCTGGCGATATCGTTGATCGACTGGGCGCGCGACGCGAGGTGCGTGCCGATACCCGTGACGAATACGACAAACGCAAACAAAACGACGCGGCGATTCACGATCCGCCCCCGAGGTAGTCGAGCACGACCACGCGCCCGTTGAACATGTCGGCCACGAACAGGCGACTACCGTCGTCGGTCCATGCGCCTGCCGGCAGGAAAAACTGACCCGCGCCGCTACCGGTGCCGCCGATGGGGAGCAGCAACTCGCCAATGTTGCTGAATACCAGCAAATGGTCGTAATACGACTCAATAATATAAATGTGGCCGTCGCGGTCCGTAACGACACCCTTCGGGCGGACGAGGTTGCCGACGAACAGTCCCCGCTGGCCTATGCTGGCCATCGGCTCGCCGGCGAGCGTAAGCACCTGCACACGCGCGTTCAATGTATCGGTCACGTACAGGGCGTCGCCGTTGCAACTCAGGTGAGTCGGGCCGTTGAAGCGGCCGACGTCGACGCCACGTCCGCCGATGCTCCTGATCAGACGCCCCGTTGTATCAAACACCTTGATGTCGTGCGCCGCGGAATCCGCAACGAAGATCTCGCCCGATGCTTCGCTACGGCAAAGGCCGGTGGGGCGCTCGAGCGCGCCCTTGCCAATAGTGCCTGCAGGTTTGCCATCCCGCGTCAGCCTCAGCAGGTAACCAACATCTGCGTCGGCTACGAGGTAGCCGCCCGTGCCGTCGGCCGAAATGCCGACCGGCGAACTGAAATTTCTCCCCCGTTCCGCCTCCTGCCAGAAACTCAGCGTGGCAGCCGTCTCATCGAACACGACGACGGCCTCTCGACCGGCATCGGTGACGAGAATACGTCCGGATTCGTCGACCATGCCCGACTGAGGCCGGATCAGCTCCCTCACATCCTTGTCACCGCGGCCGATCCCCGCGATCCATCGCAGCATGCGCAAGGCGGCACCGTCACGCTCGCCATTGACGGCGCGGAAGTTTTCCTCACCGATCAGCTCCCCCGCATAGGCGAGGCGCGGCGGCTCCGGAGGCCCCGGCCAGACCAGCTGCGTCTCGGGCGCGCGATTCTCCGAAAAGTAGACCATCTCGACTGGCGCCGCTGTACACGCGCCCAGCATGGCGCAGGCGATTGCTGCCACAACGCGTTTCATGGCCCCGTGCACGCCGGTTGAATCGCCATTACGTGCACCCCGAAAGGTCCCGCGGCAATGTAGAGTTCGCTGCCGTCTATCCAGAGGTCCGTAACCGACGTTGCGATCTCCGCAGACAATCCGGCGCGCGAGTTCGTCCCCTGAAATTCGTAGGAGCTTATGAACAAGCCGCCCGGATGACCATCGGCGACAAACACACGGCCGCAGGCGTCGGCCGCGATGGCCACTGGCGCGAGCAATGCGTCTTCGCCAAAAGTTGCGACAAGCCTGCCCTGGAGGTCGAGTTGCGTGACTTCGCGGGAGGCCGTATCCAGCACGAAAACCGACCCGTTGCTTGCCGCGACCGCACCGATGGAGGCCACGCTCATGACCGGCGACAGCGTTGAATTCATCATACCGGTGGGATTGGACAAGCTGTCGAACAGGACCAGACGCCTGGAAAGGGCGTCCGCAATCAACACACTCGCGCCCCAGTTCAGCTCCACGACATCGACCGGCGCCGGAATCAATTCCCTGTCGGCATACCTTCGGCGTTCCCAGCCGGTATCGCTGAGCTCGAGGACCGCGCGACTGTGGCGGTCAACGACGAAAATGATCAGGTCCTGGGTGACATACAGGCCTGAGGTGTCGGCATCCCGAAGCTGATGAATCAACCGTAGCTCGCCGCTGAAGACGTCTGCCTGGACGAGCCCTCTGGCCGCGCTGTCCACGACGAACACCTGCCCGGCGCGTGCCGCGACCGCGGCAGCGAATCCCAGCTGCTGCGTGCCGCCGTTCAGTCCCAGATTAACGGCTCCGGGGCCGCCGATAACGCTTATGGGAACGAGCGTCACGTCGATGCCGACATCTGCGATCGGCGTGTGCCCGCCCGGGCCCATTGCGCACGCGCCGAGAATGGCCGTCGCGGCGAGGACCGGGATGGCCGACACCCGTCCCGCGATCACCTGACTCAACTTGCGCATACGATAACTCGACACAGTCTTGCTCAATACAGCCCCGGTCCCATGGTCTCGTGCCCCCCCTTGACGCCGGTCTCGAGGCCCGGGCGCCCGGAATGGCACAGGTCGCAATTGTCAATGGACCAGGCAATATTGCCATTGTGGCATGCGCCGCAGTACTGCCCATCGATCAGTTTTTCCATGGTGATTCCGGTGGTCCCTGCGCCCATTTTGATGTCCAGGTCGACATGGCAGACCGAGCACTGGAACCGGATGCGATGAAACCAGTGCGGGTAGATGACCGGCGCCACACCCTCGGCTTCCGAGCGCGTGTTGATCGTAACGTCGGCATACTCCGCCCAGGCGATCACGGCAGGTCCGAGAGCCACCACGACCAGAATAGCGAGCATGCGGCGCGGCCATCTCTTCATTGAGTTCCTTCTCCCGTCGCCGCCTCCTCCCTGCCGAGAGTTGCCGGATTCGTGTTGTGACAGCGGTTGCATTCCGTCAGCGGGAACGACACGGCGCCGTGACAGAGGCCGCAGTACTCACCCTCAAGGATCTTACCCATGTTTATCGGGTTGGCGTCGACCTGCGGCACGAAGATCCGGTCATGGCAGGCTTCGCAGGACATCCACTGCGTGTGCGGTTTGTGCGTGAACCTGACGTAGAACAACGGGTAGGTGTTCTTCATAAGCACCGTCGTGTCCCGGATGTTGGGCTCTTCGTCCCCGTCGAGGCTCGGCCTCGGTTCGATCAGTCCCTCCTGCAGCGACCGGACCCAATCGACCTTGTTGCCCGCGCTATCGGGCACGAGCACACCGAGCGCCTCGCCCGGTTCCTGCAGGATCTCAATCGCCGGATTCTCCGGGTCATGCAGCCCGTCATTCTTCAGTGGTTGCCAGTTTCCGGCACCAAGCACGGCGCTGGCGAACACCGTCAGCACGATCACTAGCGAGATTGCACGGATAGGACTCACGGTCGCTCAGCCGGGGATATAGACGCCGGCACTCCGTATCGCGCGAATGAACTCCTTGGTCGAATCCTCCAGTAAACGAATCGCGTCCTCGAACTTCTTCTTACCGGCGGCTTCCTCTGCCTGCTGGCGCAGCTCGCCGGCCCTGGTGATGAACCCGTCAGCCGTCTTGCGCATCGGGCTTGCCTGCATCTTTTCCGCAAGCAGAACCTCGACCAGCATCCGATGGGTATCGTTGCGGTCCAACTCGTAGTGGTACTCGTCTTCGGCCGTCTCGAAATTGAGTTCACGCACAAGAGTGTCCCCTCCGCGCAGACCCTCGAGCGAAGCTTTGACCGACTCGTAGCTCCTGTCGAGCATGGCCCGCGCCTCGTCACCCTTGCCCTGTGCCAGCAATTCATCCGACGCGACCAGATCCGCCGCGACTTGTTCCTGCAGCGCCCGGTTCATGTCGTCCATGCCCTTCTCCGTAGCGATCCGTTCGTGTGCTTTCGCGAGTGCCGCAACGCTACCCTTGCGCGAACCGTAGTCGTCCGTCTGCTTCTGCGATACCTTGTCATCACCGTTCGCGGCGCGCGCCGCGGAGGTGATGAGCCGGATCGCTTCGCGCAGCTCGGCCTCGGCCGCCTCGTTCTCGCCGCCGTCCGACAGTGTTCTGGCCTTGTCGAAATGCGCCTGTGCCTCCGCTTTCATCGCGATCGCCTCGGGCTTGCCGCTCGCGTCGACCTTTTTCGCGGCCGACGACTCCGTCAATAGCCGCTCGACGTAGACGAGGCGCGACGAAACGTTATTGGCCGGGGATCCGTCCATCATCGCCGACGCTTTGCCAGCAGCGAGCGCAACGGCACCCAGACCGGTGGCAGCAATTTTCAGCAATACTGTGATGTTATTTTTTGTCACCTGAGTTCCTCGACGGCCAGACTAGTTGGCCGCAGTCTGTTCCTTGGGCCTGGAGTGGCAGCGCCGGCATTCGGACACGGGGAAAGCCACTTTGCCATGGCAGACGCCGCACTTCTCGCCAAGCAGGATCGACGCCATGCTGATCTGGTTCGCGCCTTTCTGAGGGATAAATATCGCAGGGTGACAATTGGAGCAGTCGAGCCATTGGGTATGCTGCTTGTGCGGATAGACGACGTCGGGCATCGAGCCCTTGACCTCGCGCACGATGTTGAGATCGAGCACGATCGGCGGCGTGCTCACCGGCGAAAGGCTGTTGCGCGGCTCAATGAGACCCGCGTCCATCGCCTCGTTCCAGTGTACATAATTGCCCGACTTCGAATCGGGCAACGCGTCGAATGCCTCGCGCGGCGTTTGCAGCATGTGGGTACCCGGGCTGTCGGGATCGTGAATACCGTCCTCGGGCGGCGGTGCATTTCGCTCTGCTGCCGGCTTCATCAGGCGATTGAAACGATTCGGGTCCGACTGCGCCTCGGCGAGGCTCGCCAGAAGCAGCATAGCCAGCAAGGCCAATCCCCCCGCAATCATCAGGATGCCGAGGCTCCTCATATTGATCCCGGTCATTGCTCGCCCTCCGCTGCGGCCTCCGCCGCCGGCTCCGGCGTCGCAACGAGTTTCTGTACCGTGCTGTGGTGAACTTGTGTCGGCGTATTGAGGGTGCCTGAATGGCACAGATCACAGTTCTCGATGGACCAGGCGACGTCGCCATTATGGCATGCGCCACAATACTCGCCGTCGATGATCTTAAGCATGTTGATGCCGTTCCCGCCGGCCTCGAACTTGAAGCCGAGATCGCCGTGACAAACCTTGCACCGGAAACGAATGCGATGAAACCAGTGCGGAAATACGACCGGCCGCATGCCGGCATCGTCCGAGAATTCGTTGATCACGACATCGCCATACTCGGCCCGGGCAGCCTCGATATAGATGACGGCAAACAGCACTGCCAGGAGCGCCATCGCCATCCATAGTCTCGTCGGTGTTTCCATAATTCTTCGTTCGCTCGTCAGTGTGTTTGTTGTCCGGAACGCTCCTCTCAGCCCGTTCCGTAGTAGCGGCGGACGCCAAAAAATGCCTGACTGACCCACTGGCCATTCAAGTCCCTGATTTCGGCCAGGAGGCGGAATTCGAGAAGACCGATGCGATAGTTAAGTTCGTTGCGCCAGCTGCTGTCACTGCGCCTCGGGTCGAAAACGTCCTCGGCGTCGAAAACGTCGTCAGTGCGAAATTCGGTGCTAAGGTAGCGAAGCTCCGTCAGGAAACGCAGGTTATTGACATTGAACAACTGTCGGTCCGCATAGCTCAGAGTGACGCTGTAGGTAAAGGAACCCCGGTCCATCATCGTCTCATCGGACGCACCGCCATTCATCATGAGCGGCATGGTGCTGTTGCTGTACTGGATCGAGAATCCACCGTTCAGCGAACGCTGCCGCGAAATCTGCATCCGCGACGAACCCAGCAGCGACACCAGCTGGAACTCGTCGGGCCGGTCGCCGTACCGACGCCGGTCAGAGGCAGATAGTCGCAGGTAGCTTTGCGTGCGCCCATTCCGGCGGCTGAGCGTTGCATAGGCAGTGTGCACCAGCGACTGCTCCCGCCGATCCGCGGTGTCTCCGACGGCTGCAACATTCTGCGTCAGGCTCACCTGGAACTGCCGGCCGTTGCCGAGAAGCGCATTGCGCGAGATTCCCTGATTGAAGCTGGCGCCCAGCGACTGTATCGCATCGTCGCCCTCACGACGGACCCTGTGATTGGCGAGATCCAGCGCAGTCCCCCAATTGTACGCCATCCTGCCAAGCGCAATCGGAAACGAGCGGAAAGTGCCGCGGACGCGCTGGAAGACGCCGGTTTGGCTGTCGGAATTGTCGGCGCCGCTACCGTTGACTCCGGCGTTGGCCGCGAACGTGACTCGCGGCGAATACTGGTAGGTCGCATTGCCGCTGAGCACGAAATTCTGGGAGCCTCGCTTCGTCCCGTCGCCGGCCTCGACGGCCTGCCCCACGAGTCTTCCCGTAACCAGTAACGGCTTCGACGTCTCCGGCCGCCAGTTCGAAAAGCCATTGAATTGCAGAAAACGCCGTTGCTGGTCGGAGCCGTTCAGATTGAGCCGCTCGTCGCTGTAGAATAGCCTGTCATCAATGTTGAAGCGCAGCCCGCCACGGAATCGATGACGCAGATTCAGCACTGTCCGGTTCTGTGTCTGCTGCGGTGAGTCACGGCTCAGCTTGCGCACCGACGTCACCAAGCGGAAATCGTTACGCCCGAATGCCTTGTTGCCGCTGAGCTGCCAGAGTTCCGACCCGAACTTTCGTAGCTCCGTCCTGCCGTTGACCGAGACTTCGTCGGTATCGCTGCGGCGAAACTCGAGCGACAGCCGGCTGCCGTCCCTGCGGGATGCCAGCTGCTGCATGAATCCCCAGTTACGCGTCATGAAGTCGGTATCGAATACGTCGCCGTCCACACGGCTGTCGCGACTTTCGAAGTAGACGCGTAACGGGAAAGTGCTGCGCGCGAAAAGCGACGAGTACAGCCCCCCCGTGACGAGTGTGCCGGTATTCTTGCTGTCGTTACTCGCGTTACGCGTTCGTGTCAGGGCCAGGTTCCCGTCGACGAGGAGAATGTAGGGTTGCCAGACGAAGGTCGACGCCCGCGCCCGCCAGGTGGCCACGTGAGCGTCGCTTCCAGAGCCTTGCTCGTTCCGGATTATACGGTACTGATATTCAAGGTAGCCGCTGTGGTCGACAGGACCGACCTGGGCATGCACGGGCTCGGAGCGGAGCGACAGGGATGACAACAGCAATGTGGCGAGGACGCCGCGCCAGCGTCCTGCTGTTAAGTTCCGAAAGCCCTTGTTCATCGAGTATCAGTCGTTGTAATCCGGCACGTTTACCAGGTAGTCCGTATCGATATCAATCTCGCTGCCGGCCCGCAGCTCGGCCACCAGCTTCTGCCATTGTTGCTCGCCGGCCTGCCGGATCCACAGATTCTCGGCGCGATCCCTGACGTCGGCGAAACTTTGCAACTCTGCCGCCCGGGTTTCCAGGAGCTTGAAGACCGCGATTCCCTCGAGGACGCGTACGGGCTCGGAGACGCCGCCGATATCGAGCTGCGCAATCGCGGCTTCGGCATCGGGGCTCAGCGTGCCCTCGTGCATGTAACCCATGTCACCGCCGTTCGCGGCCGAGGCATCCGAGGAATACTGGCCAGCCAGCTCCGCGAAATCGGCGCCTGCGGACAGCTGTTCGAGGATGCCGGCAGCTTCCTCGCGCCCCGCCGCCAAAGCGGCCGCGCCTGCTGACGGTGCAACGGCAATCAGGATGATCGCGACGCGCTTGCGCGCGGGCTCGGTGAACAGATCGGGGTTGTCGCGATAGAACGCTGTCAGCTCGTCTTCGTCCGGCGCCGCCACGCTGCGCGTGTCGGATTCCAGCGCCTCGAGAACGCTATCCTCCTCGAAGCGCTGCCTAAGTGCGGCGACCATTGCGGGACCCTCCGACTGCCACCGCTCGGTGTCGCCGTAACGCGCCTCGTATTGCGCGATCTGCGCATCGATAGCGGTTTCGTCGGGGCGTAATTTGCGTCGTTGTGCCTCCTCCAGCAACAGGCGCCGCTCGATCATCCGGTCGGCGACATCCTTGCGAAATTCGATGTATTCCTCGGCACCGGGCGGACGGCCGTGGTAGTAGGTCTGCCTCGCTGCGTTATAGACCTCGCGCTCGAAGGCCTCCTTCGTGATGCTGACGCCATCGACGGTCGCAAAGACGTCCGCGCTATCGGCCGAGTACGCCGACTGCAGCGGACAGGCAAGCAGCGCCCAGCACGAGGCAAAAAGGGTCGCGAACGCGAATGATTCTCTTTTCATGTCTTGTCCGTTACGCAAAACGGCCCGGGCAAACAGCAGTTGCCCGGGCCGATCCTTCAGTCCGAAATGTGTACGGCGAAAAGTCTGCTCGATGCGCGACTTACTTCGTGTGGCATGCCGTGCAGACTGCACTCGCAGCGTTCGTCGTACGCAGGAAGGAGACCTGTAATCCGCCAGCGTTGTCCGAGTTGTGCGGATCGTGGCAACTGCCGCACTCGACGAACGGCTGCGCGCCGCCGGCGACTGACGTCTCGTCCCGGGTGTAAAGCAGCATGTCGGTCTTCTCGCGCGTGCCTGCAGTGCCGACATTGCTGTCGACCCACCAGATCGACTGGCCGTTGATCTCGTCCTTGAACGGGGGATTGAAATCGTCATCGCCCAGTGTGCCGCCGAACACGCCAATAGCATCGCTCGCCAGCGGCCCGCCGCCGGCGTACTGCATGCTGACCGGGTGATCGTTACTGAGGTCCTCACCGAGGTTCGGCACAGGCGTGCCCGACATCTGACCGACGTTAAGAGTGTCGATCTCGTCGCCCGCGGCATTGTAACCACCGGAGCCCGGACTGTTCAGCACGACGTCCATCGCCTGCGTGCCATCGTGGCAGCTCAGGCAAGCCAGAGATACCGATCCTACCGGCGCCTCGAGCGAATCGAAAGTCGGCGTGGCAAGCGTCGAGTAGCGCGTGAACCGGCCCTGAGCCGAGTTCAGGACCTTGTTCCACAGCGGTACCGGCGCGGTGATATCGGCACCATGCGGCGTGTGACAGAACACGCACACCTGGTCCGTCTCCGAAGTCGTTTCTTGGGCGCTGCCACCGACTGTGAAATCGTGCTTGCTGGCTACTACCGACCCCTGCGCGAAAGCGGACGAGCCCGAGAAAAGCAAGCCGAGCAAAGCGAATTGTGCGAAATACCTGAGTTTGTTACACATTTTTATATACCTTCCCCGAAGACCTGGAAAAACTCCGTACGCACATCCTAGTGAACCCAACTAGATGGGGCCAGTGACATAGTCACGTTTAGTGGAAAGTACCTATATTCAGATCTTTAGTCTAGGGTTTTTGCCGTACTTACGGCTGCTCAAAACCCTAATCCGCCGATGATGCGGTGCAGCGCCCGCCGGTTCTTCAGGATTATCCGGCCCCTGTGCAATTCGACGGCGCCGATACTGTCGAGTTCCTGCAGCCGCCGGGTCGTGATTTCGCGGATCAGCGCGATAATCTCACCGAGACGCAATACCGTCGCCGAAAAGACGTATTCGCGGAGATCGGGATTCGCCTCTGCAATCTGCCGGAACCTATCCGCCGCGATCGCCACTCCGCTCATGGCGCCGCAGGCCGAAGCGTTGGCGAAAGCGCCGAACCACCGTGTCCATCGTATTTTTCCAGGAAATCCCTTTTTCTCAGTAGCTGGCCGCTCGTGCCCCCATGAAACCGTCCCGCGGCCCTATGGCGGCCGGGCGGTAGACGTCCACCTTGCGGAAGAACTGGTCCACCATGTACACCCGCCCGTCCTCGTCCACGGCAATCCCCGCCGGCAACATGTACTTTGCTGCGCCCGCAGTGGTCGATCTCGAGCCAATGAACAGCAACAGCTGGCCGGCCGGGTTGAATATCTGGAAATTGCCGAACGCGGCATCCGTCACGTAGATATTGCCGTCCGGGTCGGTCGCCACGCCCTTCGGCCGCGAGAACTGGCCCGGCTGCACGCCGATCGATCCGAATGTAGCGACATAGGTGCCGTCCGATTCAAATACCTGTACACGGAAATTGGAACTGTCGACCACATAGATTCGGCCGTCGGGACCGATAGCAACGTCCTTCGGGAGATTGAACTCGCCCTCGCCGGTGCCGCGCCGGCCGATATCAAACGAGTGCTGGCCAGTGGCTATATCGAAGACCCGGATCCGGTGTTGGTCGGTGCTGACGCCGCCCGTGTCCACCACGTAGGCGTAACGGGCGTCCGCATCGACGTCGACATGGGTGGGCCGATGGAACTTGTCGCTACCGCCGAAAGCGCTCAGAAAATCACCATCCTGGTCGTACACGACGACCCGTTTGAGCGTGCCGTCCACGACATACAGATTGCAGTCGTTGTCCACGGCCATGCCGAGAGGCTTTCGCAGTGCCCCCGGCTCTTCCAGACCGATCTCCTTGAATTCTCCGGACGGCACGTTGAACAGATGCACCGAACGGCGCACCGTATCGCTGACGTACAACCTCCCCTGGCACGCTTCGACGTCGAACGGTTTCGAGAAGCCGGTCGATTTATCGACCTCGCCGGTAAGGACCCTGCGCCATTTGCTCTCGCTGTCCTCGACCGTGATATCGGCGCTGCCGAAGATCGTCCTTTCAAACACGAAGCGCGGCATCTCCGGCGGTGGCGGGAAAACCAGCTCCGCCTGCTCTTCGGCAGACTGCGAATCAGCCGGTCCCGGGGCGGCGCAGGAAGCAAGGGTCGCCGCGCAGAAGGCAATGATTAAGCAGCAGCCGGCACGTCCCGTCCGGTCGGCAAGGTCTCTGGTCAATATTGGAAGCATAGTTATACTCTGACTCGATTATGTTATCCCCCGGGTTTCCTGTGCAACCTGACCACTCGTTCAGTATCGGCCAGTTCAAACTGTCGGAAATCCCCCGCGCGAGTATATTGAGTTCACCTGTAAATCAGACTACCGGTAAATACGTAGTTGCGAATGATAATCTATTGCAGTAAAAGCTGGCCATATGAACTCGATAACGCGCAATTTTTGCATTTTACTGGGGTGTTTCGCCGCCGCCGGCGCGGCCGCTGGAGACGAAACGATCGATGCGGCCACGATTTACGCGGAGAGCTGCTCCGTCTGCCACGGCGACGATGGCCGCGGCGCCGTCTGGGGGCAGGCTTCGCTGGCAACCCCTCCCCGGAACTTCCGCACCGCGGAGTCGCGCCGCGAACTGACACGCGAGCGGATGATCGCATCTGTAACGGCCGGCCGGCCGGGGACGCCGATGCCCGGTTTCGGCACCCAGCTCAGCATCGAGCAGATCATGGCGGTTGTCGACTATGTTCGCAGCGAATTCATGGCACCGGCGGGCGCCGGGAGTGGCCATCCGACGCGACTGCCCGGCAACACGGAATACGGGCCCATCGGCCGCGGCGATATGCCGCGCGATGCAGCGCCGGCTGACTACGAGGGAGACGCCGCGCAGGGCGCACTGCTGTATGCCCGGAACTGCGTCGACTGCCACGGCGCGAACGGAGGGGGCGACGGGCCGCGCGCGTATTTCATCTTCCCGAAACCGCGCAACTTCAACGACCCGGCGACGCGGCAATACCTGACCCGCCGCAATCTCTACAACGGCATCAAGCATGGTGTCGTGGGCAAGGAGATGCCGGCGTGGGGCAAGGTGCTGTCGGACGCCCAGATCACCGACCTGACGGAATACGTCTACCGGCAGTTCATCGATACCGGCGGCGAGAACTAGGCCGCTCAATCGAGGCGCGCAATGCGCGCCACCCCGCCGAAACCACCCACCCACTTGCTGCTGTCGGCGGCGGTCGCCATCGAGAATATCTGGTTGGAGAACAGGCCGTGCTCGGTCGTATAGCGCGTGAAAGTGTCATCGTCGAAGCGGGCCAGGCCGTTGCTCGTGCCTACCCAGAGCCTGCCGTCGGGGTCGACGTGCAGCATGAACACGTGGTTCCCCGGCAATCCGTCGGCCACGGTGTAGGTCTTCCACGACTCGCCGTCGAAGCGCGACAGTCCGCCACCCCAGGTACCGCACCAGACGTCACCGTCGTGGTCCACTTCCAGCGCCACGATGTAATTCGGGTTGTAAGCGACGTCAATCGCCTCGAGACCCATTTCGACTTTCTGCCGCGCGTGGTGCTTCGAGTATTCGCCAGGATCCATGTCGAACTCGATCTGCTCCCGCACCGTCTCGTAATCCGCGCCGAGGCCATCTTCATGCGTCCAGTTTTGCCAAGCCCCGTCCTTGAACCGTGCGAGGCCGCCCTCGGTCGCGAACCACACCTCGCCGTTGTTGCCCGCATGCAGCGCGTACACCCAGTCGTTTGGCAGCGCGCCGCCGGTATTGGCGACCGTGTACAGGTCCCAGCTGTCGCGCTCGTCCAGATCGCCGCCGCGCACGCGATTGGCGCCGGACCAGGTGGCAATCCAGACGTCGCCGTTCTCGAGTTGCAGCGCGTCGTAAATGAATCCGTCGCCGAGCCCGTCCGGGATATTGTAGGTCTTCCAGCCATCCTCGGACTCGTTGAGGATCGACAGGCCACCCCCGTAGGTACCTACGACGAGGCGTCCATTCATCTTGCCGAGATGGAAGACGCCGTTTGCGAGCAGCCCGGTGCGCGTGTCGAGCAGGCGGTAATCATCGTTACGCGTGTCATAGCGGATGACGCCTGCAGACGTTCCGACCCAGATGACGTCGCCGTCGGGGAGTATGGTCTTGACGTTCCGCTGACCTACGCGGAAATGCGTGAAGTGCGCGTCCGGATCCACGGGCGCGACGGCGCCGCTCGCCGCCGGCGGGACCGACTGGCCGCCCTGAGACACCGGCGGATGCCCCGCGGGCATGGCGGCGGGCGCAGCCGACTGCTGCTCGCCCGCCGAATCGGTGGGCGCCTCCGAACGGATGAAAACCATGCCCGCGACGACAGCCGCCAGCGCGACGGACAATGCGATCCAGAGGTTCCGGTTCGTCGAACTCATACAGGTCTACTCTTCCGCTTGTTTCGGTGCCAGGCGCGCGACGCCGTCCCGCGTACCGACCCAGACTTCACCCGCGCCGGTCGCGGCGATCGCGTAGACATCGTTGCCCGGCAAGCCTGACAGCACGTCGAAGTTGCTGAACGTGCTGCCGTCGTAACGGCTCAGGCCTCGATTGGTGCCAAACCACATGGCGCCCGTGCTGTCCTGCGCAATGCTGTAGACGATATTCCCGGCAAGCCCGTCCGTCATCGACAGGTTGCGCCATTCGCCGTTCTCGTAGCGCGACACGCCGCCGCCCCAGGTGCCGACCCAGACGACGTCGTCCGCATCGACCAGCGTCGCGAATACGTAGTTGGGGTTGAACGATTCGCGCCCCCCGACGAGAACGCTGAGGTCGTGCCGCTCGCGCGTGCCGAGGCCCGTGTTGGGACTCACCGGCCGGGCGTCCTCGTTCGACGCCCCCACGCCGTCGTCGTGATTCCATTGGTGCCAGCCCTCACCGTCGTACATGGAGACGCCGCCCTCGGTGCCGAACCAGACCCGGTTGGCCGAATCGACGTCGAGGCCGTACACCCACTCGTTGATCAGCTCTTCCTTGTACTTGGTGAACTCCATCGTGTTGAGATCGACTCGATTGGCGCCGTCCCAGGTACCGACCCAGTAGATGCCGCCGCGCTGTTCGGCGAACGCGTAGATCCAGTAGTCGGCGAGGCCGTGCATCGGGAAATACACCTCCCACTCGCCGTCTCTGTACCGCGACGTACCGCCGGCGTTGGTTCCGAACCACTTGTAGCCCTGGCTGTCGATGCCGATGGCGAACACGTACTCGTTTGCCAGTCCGTCCCTCCGGGTGAAGGTATTGCGCAGCTCCTGGTTCTCGAGACCGATCTCCATAACGCCCATCGAGGTCCCGACCCACAGCGTATCCGTGTCGGGTTCGAGGGCCAGCGCGCGAACGTAGATGCCGCTGCCGACCTCGAAGCGGTCGGCGATTTCGTAGGGCACGGCGGCGACCGGGTCGGCCAGCTCGCCGCTACACGCCGAAAGCAGAATGACAGTCAAGCAGCACGACACAAGCCGCGCGGGTAATCTCATCGCTGCAGCGTCCGGATGTAGGCGACCACGTCCCGAAGCTCGTCGTCGCTGAGCAAACCACGATAGGTCGGCAGGTGTCTGTCACCCTCTCGCAGGAGTCGCACGAGGTCGGCATCGGGCGCAAAGAGCGATTCGCCCTGGCTGAAATCCGGCACACCCGGTTCCATAGCCCGGCCGTCCATGCCGTGACAGGTCTGGCAGTGCATGTCGTACACCTCCCTGCCGTTGAAAATGTCCGAGGCCTGCGCATGAGCGCACACGCAGGAGACCAGGATGGCTGCCAGCGGCAGCCGGATTTTATTCACCGTCATACTCATTCCTGTCCATTGTTGTCGCCGGAAAGCTCGGCTTCCCTGGACTTCCAGTAGGCCGCCAGGCCAGAGTCGGGCCCGACATCCAGGCCCCCGTTTTCGTAAGCATGAATCAGGACACGCGTCGCGCGTTCGTGACCCGCGTCGGCGGCTTTTTCATACAGCGAACGCGCTTCTGCAAGGTCCTTCTCCACGCCTTCGCCTTTTGCATACATGTCCGCCAGTCCGGCCAGTCCTTCCGCATTGCCCTGCTCGGCAGCGGCACGATACCATCGCACCGACTCCACGTTTTCCTCGGCGAGATCGAGTATGTAACCGAGCCACACCTGCGCGCCTGCAGACCCTCCTTCGGCCGCCTGCCGGAACAGGGGCAGCGCGCCGGGCAAGTCGCCGCGGTTGTAAGCCTCAAGGCCCTTCTCGAACGTCGCCGCCGCATCGTCGGCACCCGCGTCACCCGACACGGGACCCGCAACGAGCAAACAGGAGAGCACGACACCGGATATCAACACTCTCAACATCTCAGTGATCCTTTCGCAGATTGTCCAACAGCGGCACTATTACCGTATCCGCCGTGTCGTTGTCCAATACACCGAGGTGGCGATACCGGATCGCCCCGTCCGCATCGATGACCAACGTGACCGGCAGCGCCTCGATATCGAGCATCTCACCGATGCGGCCTTCGGCATCGTAAAGGCTGGTCTCGTAAGGGTCACCGAAGTAATCCAGCCAGCGCAGCGCATCCTCGCGCGCATCCAGGTGGTTGACGCCGAGCAGCGCAATGCCCGCTGCGCTCAACCGCTCCAGGACGGGATGCTCTTCCCGGCACGCCACGCACCAGGAGCCCCAGAAATTGACGACTCGCGGCTCGCCCGCAAAGCGTGCCGAATTCACCGGGCGCTCGGGGTCACCGAGGTCGGTCAACGTCACGGCCGGCCAGTCGTCCCCGCCCCCGTTGAACCGCGCCAGCACGGCGCCGGCGATTACCAGCAGCGCACCTACAACCAGCCATGTTGTGATCCTGTTCGTCACGTCGATATCTCAGTCTTTCTCCGGCGTCTTCAGCATGGGGGCTTGCCTGCCGCGCGTCAGCGTCTAGAATCCGCTGCTCGAATGATGTGCATGCCCGACCAAAACTCCATCCGAATCGTCCTGACCGTGGCCGCGCTCCTCGTGCAGGGAGGCACCGCACTGGCGGAATCCGGGTCCGACGGCGAGGCGATCTACCGCTATTACTGCTACCAGTGCCACGGCTACGCGGGCGACGCGCAGACCCTCGCCAGTACGAGTCTCACGCCCCCGCCCCGCGATTTTACCAGTGTTGCGGCCGACGAACTGCCGATCGAACGGATAGTCGAGACCGTCCTCAACGGCCGCGAGGGCACGGGCATGGTGAGTTTCGCGTCCGTGCTCGCCGAGGCCGATGCGCGCGCCGTCGCGGAATACATCCAGCGATCCTTCATGACCGCGGAGCCCATCGACGCCCGCTATCACTCGCCCCGGAACGGCTGGACCGATCACGGGCGCTACGCGGCCGCCTTCCCGTTCATCGACGGCTCCGTGCCGCTCTCCACGCCCTGGGAATCGCTCAGCGAAGACCAGCGACGCGGCCGCCGGCTGTACGAATCCGCCTGCGTCAGCTGCCACGACCAGCCTAACTCGGGCCCGGGCAGTGCACCCGAATGGGAGCTGCGGGCCGTGTCCTACCCGCGGGATCATTTCAGCCACCGCGAATCGAATGCGGACCTGATCTCCGGTGCCTCACCCTACGCGCAGCACGACATCCCGCCGGACACGGCGGGACTGTCGGCCCGCGCCCTCGCCGGCCGGCCGCTGTACCAGGACAACTGCGCTTTCTGCCACGCGGCCGACGGCACCGGCCGCAACTGGATCGGCAGTTTTCTCGAGCCGCGACCGCGCGATTTCACGGCTCCGGAGTTCCGGCTCGCGCAGGACGACACCGCGATGGAGCAGCGAATCCTGCACGGCATCCCGGGCACCTCGATGCCCGCCTGGAAACACGTACTGGCGCCGCACGAGATCGCTGCCATCATCGCCTACATCCGGGAATCTTTTCGGACCGATCAGCGCCGCTCCCAGTAAACCCTATAATTTCCAGTCGCTTACGGGTGAAACATCAGCGCAACTTTATTGTGCATTATGTTTAATCACTGCAACGGGTCGAGACTCGCCGGCGTTTATATAGGTGTGTAGTCAAGGTATGCCGGCGACAGCACGTGCCATGAAGTCTGTGGAACTGCGGAGGACCAGAGTGGCGCTGTCGCCGGCTTCCTTTTTTCGGCGTTGCCCGGACCTGCCCCACACGCTATCCCGCGCAGCAGTAGGCCAACCGTAATCCATCAAGAATTGACGTGACGACGGGCGTTCAGTCGCCCAGGTGACGATCGTCGAGCGCCCGGTGGGCGGCCTCGAACTCGAGCTGCAGCCGCGAAATCTCTTCCAGCAACTCGCTCTCCTCGGCCTCGTCCCGCAGCTGTTCGAGCCGTGCGCATAGCGCGGCCATGCGCTCGGCGCCGATCTGTCGGCAGAGGCCCAGCAGCCTGTGCGCCTGGCGGCGGACCTGGCGAGTATCGCCGTCGCGGGCCGCCGCATCGAGTTTGCGCATCCAAGCGGGCATCTGCTGCAGGAACTGGTCCGCGAGTTCGCTGAACAGGTCAGCATCGCCCGAACCCTTGATCTTGCTCAACTCTTTAATGATGGACATATCGAGAACGCGATCGGGCAGCAACGCCGCTTCGGGGCCGGCATGCAGAGCGCTTGCCGAAAGGTTCGCCACTTCAACGCTGCCGCTCAGCACGCGGCACAAGGACGCTTCGAGTTCTTCGACGAACACCGGCTTGCTCAGGTAATCGTCGACACCCGCGGCGAACGCCCGTTCGCGGTCCTCGGTCATCGCGTACGCGGTCAGTGCGATGACCGGCGTGTGCCGTTTGTCGCCCTCGCGCTCACGGATGATCCGCGTCGCCTGGTTGCCAGTCATTCCCGGCATCTGCGAGTCGATGAGGATCGCGGTGTAATCCTTTTTCTCGTTCGCCTCGATCGCCTCTTCGCCACTGGCCAGGGTCTCGACGTCATAGCCGAGCTGCTCGAGCATGCGCTGCGCGACGAGCAGGTTGACTTCGTTGTCGTCGACGACCAGCACCCTGCCGGCTGCTGCGGGCTGATGATCCGCGGTGGTCTCCGCCTGCAGTTCGGTCCCGCTGATGCCCTGCGACGCCGGCACTTCGTCTTCCTCGCCGTAGCCGCTCGCCACGGCAATCGTGAACCAGAAGCGGCTGCCGTTCCCGGGCTCGCTGTCGACGCCGATCGTGCCGCCCATGAGCGTCGCCAGCTCCTTGGAGATAACCAGGCCCAGCCCCGTGCCGCCATACTTGCGCGTATCGGACTCGTCGACCTGGCTGAATTCCCGGAACAGTTTCTCCTGGTCATTCGCATCGATGCCGATGCCGCAATCCTTGACGACGAATTTCAGGCGCACATATCCCTGCTCCACCTGGTCGCAGTCGACGCAGTCGCAGACGATGCTGATGTCGCCGTCGCGCGAAAACTTGATCGCGTTGCTGACGAGATTCGCCAGTATCTGGCCGAGGCGCACCGGGTCGCCGCGCACGGTATTGGGCACATTATCGGCCACCGCGTAGCTGATCGTCAGGTTCTTGCGTTTTGCCTCCGCCGAGAACAGCTGGGCGATGTCGGTCAGTTTCTCGTGCACCGAGAACCGGATGCTCTCCAGGATCAGCTTGCCGGCCTCGATCTTGGAGAAATCGAGTACCGAGTTGATGATCTTCAGCAGCGACATGCCGGAGGAGTGCATGATCTCTGCGTATTCCTTCTGCTCGGGCGTCAGGTCGGTGCGCAGCAACAGGCTCGCCATGCCGATCACGCCGTTCATCGGCGTGCGGATCTCGTGGCTCATGTTGGCGAGGAACTGGCTCTTCGCCTCGCTTGCCGCGTTGGCCTGGTCGCGGGCAACCGCCAGTTCCCGGCTGCGCTGCTGCGCCTCTGCTTCCCTGGCCTCCAGCTCGCCGGTCCGATCCGCCACCATGCGTGCCAGCACCACGGCGCGTTGCTCGAGTTCCTGGCGATTGCGGATGACGAGTACCGCGATCAGGGTAAAGGACGTCACCAGGATTACGATGATCAGGACATTGAGCAGGAAAATCTGCTTTTCGTCGGCCGCGATTATGCTGTCGATCTGTCCGGAGATCGTCGTAGACAGCCCCAGGATCTCGCCGAACACGGCATCGAACTGCTGGTCGAGGTCGCCGCCGATGACGCCGGCCGTGTCGCGCGCGTCCCAGCGATCGGACAGGATGCGATCGAACTCACCGATTCGCTCCCGCAGCAGCCGGAGGTTGTCGCTGGCTTCGACCAGAGCCGGAACCTGCCCGAGCGGGGTATCTCCGCCATAAATGGCGGCATCGACGAGCGTCTGGGCGGCCTGGATTCGCCACCGCACGTCCTCGTCGAGATTGATATAGCGATCCCCACCGAGCGCCTCTTCGAACCACAGATGCGAGGTCGCGACTTCCTGCTGCACCGACTGCATCAGCCGCATGAAGTTGGTATTGCGTTGAAAATCTCTCGTAACCAGCCACTGCGAATAGATGACAATGGCAATAGAGACCAGCCCGACGGCAACAATGCCGACGACAAGAGACTTCAGCGAAAACGATCGCGTGCTCAGTTGCATCTGATAGTTTGTATTATGTCGTGACCAGCCAGAAAGGCGTCGGTGCTGCGGTCATCGTCGCCAGAACTACCTCTAGTATTCGTATTTGATGCAAAGTCCGTTCCTGTGATGGAAATCAATCATATATAAGGCACAGCCAGGAAATCTGTAAATATTTCCGACATGAATTCAAAGGCTTACTACCGGTTTTTACGCCTTCAGTTTCGACAAGAATGGGCCTGTTTGCCCATATATTTTCTCCTGGTCGAGCGCGTTTGACAGCCTGACCGCGCCGGCCGCCGTAGCCGGCGAGCTTGCCGGGCGCTCCGGATTATGGCGCCAAATTGAGCGCAAGTTGATTGACAGGCACACCATTCTTGACGAGCATCCGTTACAATCCGCCAGCTTTTGTCAAGATGCTCACGTGACAATAAGCGGAATGCGCCGCAGCCCAGGGACATAAACATGTCAGATTCTTCGACATCTCCGATTCGCACGTTGCTCGTGGACGATCATCCCGTCGTGCGCTACGGCGTCAGGCACATTCTCGACGCCGAGGACGACATCGAGGTCGTCGGCGAACTCGACGGTATGCAGGGAATCGAGGATGCGCTGAGCGGCCTCGAGCCCGATGTCGTCCTGCTCGACCTGGAACTCGGCGAGATCGACGGCGTGGAGGCACTTCGCCAGGTGCGCGAGATCGCGCCGAGCCTCAAGGTCATCGTCTACACCTCGCACGACGAGGAGGACTACATCATCCAGGCGGCCGAACTCGGCGTGGACGGCTACTTGCTGAAGGGCAGCCCGAAGGAGGAAATCGTCAGCGCCGTGCGCAGCGTCAACGAAGGCGGCAGCGCGATCGAGTCGGCCGTCGCCGCGAAACTGATGAGTCACATGACCAAGCGTTCGGCGAAAGCCAAGCAGCCGGTCATCGAATTCAGCAAGCGCGAGAGACAGGTGCTGGAGCTATTGGCCGGCGGCAAGACCAACCGCGATATCGGGGCCGCCCTGTTCATTTCCGAATCGACCGTGAAGTTTCACGTGCACGCGATTCTCAGCAAGCTCGACGCGACCAACCGCACCGAAGCGGTGTCGATGGCGGTACAGCAAGGGGTAATCTCGCTGCCCTCGGCGGGCTAGTTCGTACGGTTGCGCCCGGCCTCGAATATCGGCCGGACGCGCTCGAACTCCGCCGTCAAGCGATTCAGCTCCGTCGGGAGATCGCCGATCCGCTTGTCGCGGCTCGCCTTGCCCAATGCGTCGCAACAGCTGCTCAGGCCCGTCACGCCCATCTCCAGGCACGCACCCTTTAAAGCATGGCACTCGCGCCGAATCGTCTTCAGGTCGCTCTTTCTGAGCGCATCCTGCAGGACCTCGAGCCGTGAACAGGTGTCGTCGATGAACAGGTCGATGAACTCGTCGAGCGCGGCACTGTCGATCACGCCGGCGCGATTCTGCAGCCGGCCGACGATGTCTTCGCCGGCGCCCGCCACGGACTCGGTCGCATCGGGCTGTTGGCGTCGCCGTGAGTTCGCCGTCAGCGACCAGCGCCGCAGCCCGGTCTTCAGCATGTCGAGACGCACGGGCTTTGCAAGGAAGTCGTCCATGCCGGCCTGCATGCACTGTTCCTTGTGGTCCGCCGAAACGTCCGCGGTTATGGCGACGATAACCGGCTGCACGCCATTGCCGTGCTTGCCTTCCCGTATCACCCGCGTCACTTCATCCCCATCCATACCGGGCATCTGGCAATCCATCAGGATCAGGTCATAGGTGCTTTTGTCCAGCGCCGTCAACACCGATGGACCGTCATTGACGGTATCGACGTCGAAGTCCAGGGATTTGAGCATGCTGCTCAGGAGCTTCCTGTTGATGGGGTTGTCCTCGGCAATCAGGATCCGCAGTGACTGGAAAGCCTTTTCTGCCTGCCCCGGCTCACGAAGGTCGACTTCGAACAGGCGCGACAGGTTGTAACGCAGCACGCCGGGCAGGATCGGTTTGTTCACGCAGCGAATTCTGCCGATCGCGGAGACCTGCCCGACGCCCAGCGGCTGCGCGATCGAGGTCAGCAGGACGATCGGCAGATCACTTTGCTCGCGGATCCTGCGTGCGACGGCCAGCCGATCCTTGCCTGCGTTATCGACGTCCAGCACGATACCGTCGAAGGGATAGCCGGCTTTCTCCGCCGCGTCGAGCCGCCGCGGCACCTCCTCCGCCCGCGGCTCCCTGTCGCAGCTCATGTCCCACGATGCCAGGAAGCTGCAGATCGAATCGGATATCTTCGGATTGGCGTTGACGAGCAACAGATGGCGGTTGCTCAGCGCCTCGCGGCTATCGATCATGGACCGGTTATCCACCGCAACGCGCTTGACGGGCACCGTGAACCAGACGGTCGTTCCCCGGCCGAGTTCGCTCTCGAGATTGATCTCACCATCCATCAGGTCGATCAGCTGCTTGCTGATTGCGAGTCCCAGGCCGCTGCCCTGGCCGTGACTGCCGATCTCCCGGGTGATCGAGCTGAAGGGTATGAACAGGCGCTCGCCGGCCTCTTCCGACATACCGATACCGGTATCCGCAACCGAAACCGACAGGATCGTGTCGCCTCCGTTCGCGGTTTCGACGCCAACATTGATGGCAACCTCGCCCGCATCGGTGAACTTGATGGCGTTGCTGACGAGATTGATCATGATCTGCTGTAAGCGGTGGAAGTCACCGGCAACCTGCGTATCGGGCTCGTAGTCCGTCGAACCCGCCAGTTCGATGCCTTTCGCATAGGCCTGGTACCCCATGATCTCGAGCACGCGCTCGAGCAGGTCATTGACGTGGAACGAATCGCGTTTCAGTTCGAGCTTGCCGGATTCGATCATCGCGAAGTCGATCATGTTGTCGACGAGACTCAGCAACATATTGCTGCTGCTCTCCATGATCTGGACGTAGGACTTCTGCTTCCTTGTCAGCGATGTCAGTCGCAGCAGGTCGGCCATGCCGAGCACGGCATTCAGCGGCGTGCGCACCTCGTGGCTCATCGTCGCCACGAACCGGGTCCTCGCCCTGTGCGCCGTGTCTGCGTCCTCCCGCGCACGCTGCAATCTGAGCGCGAGCCGTTCCTGCTCGTTGAGGTTGTGAAGCACCTCGACCGCACCCGTGATTTCGCCGTTCTCGTCATAGAGCGGCGTCGCCCTGAGCTCGACCGTTTGTACGGTGCCGTCCTCATCCACCTGTTTCTTTATGTGCTTGCAGGACTCGCCCGTGGTCAGAACGCAGGGGTGTTCTGCCGGGTCACATGGCGTGTCCCGCCCGTGCAGCGCGCGGTAGCACGGCAGCGGCTCGCCGCCGGCGCCGTCTCCGTTGAGACCCTTGCGCGCGGCCCTGTTGATTGCCGATACCTTGAAGTCCTTGTCGATAATGATCGCGGGATCCGGCACGCCGTCCAGTACGGACTGGTTGAACGCCTCGGAGTCGCTCAGGCGTTGCTGCAGTCCGCCGAGCCTTGCCTCGAGTTCACTGTTGGCGTCACTGAGCTCCTTCAGCGCCCCGTTATCGGCCCGGGCATGCAGCAGGATCAGGAGAATCAGGGCGACGAGCAGGGTATCCGCGATTATGCGCTCGGCGGAGCCGATCGGCATCGGCAGCATGAGCATCACGAGCAACGCCACGGCAAGAACGCCTGACAGGATTACGATCCACCGATTCTTGCTCATTCCGCCAATCCCCTCCTGCATCTACGCAGGCGCCGGCAATGCGCCGGCGTAATTGCTGCTTCCTCTTCGCCCCTGCAGCGTCGCTCAGGGACCTCCGCCCGTCGACCGTGCCGATTTCTCGAGTTCGTTCGCTTTACCCATGCGCGCGCGCAATTCCTCGGTGATCTTCTCCATCTCGCGCGGATCCTCGATCACGCGCGGGCTCACGGTAATGATCAACTCGGTCCGGAAGGTGTCCGTCGAGTTCGTGCTGAACAACGCGCCGAGCCCGGGAATGTTCATCAGGATCGGGACGCCCGACTTGCCGTTGGTCGTCGTCTCGAGAATCAGGCCGCCGAGCACGACGGTCTGTCCGCTCTGCACGATCACGCTGCTGTTGATCGTCCGTTGCGCGATCGCGACGTTGCCGCCGCCGCCCACGGCGGGTTCGGCGCCCGGGATGCTCACCTCCTGGCTGATCTCGAGCGTGATCTGGCCGCCAGCATTGATGCGCGGCGTGACCGTCAGCAAGGTTCCGGTGTCGCGGAACTGGACCTCGGTCACGATCGGTGCGTCCGGGTTCGTCGTGCTCTGCGAGCTGCGCGTCGTGACCGGTATCTGGTCGCCGACACGGATGTTCGCGGTCTGGTTGTCGAGCACCATCACCTGCGGTGTCGACAGGAACTTGACGTCGGATTGCGTCGCCAGTACGTCGAAGAAGGCGGTCAGGTCGCTCGAGTCGTCGAAAAATGCGAAAGCAAGCCCGGCGCCCGAAGCGTTCTCCGGCACCGGCGCATTGAAGCCGAGTTCCCAGTCGGTGTTCTCGAGGAACCAGCGCACGCCGTAGGACAGACCATTGGACAGCGTCACCTCGGCGATCGTCGCCTCGATCAGCACCTGCCGCGGCGAGATGTCGAGCCGGCGGATGGTCGCCTCGATCGCGTGGTAGTCCTGCTGCGTCGCCATGACCAGGATCGCGTTGTTGTCCTGGTCGGCAATGATCGTGATCTCGCCCTGGCTTTCGGCGGAGATGCCGTCGCCGGATTCGCCTGCATCGCCCGCGACCCCCGCTGCCGGCGCCGCAGTTATCGTTGCCGGCCGTGCGACGCGATTCGCGCTCGACTGCCCCGGCAAAGGCGGCGGCCGGGAGATGACATCCGCGCGGCGGAAGACGCTGCTCGCGGCGCCCGGCACGGCGAGTTCGCCGCTGCGGGAATCTTCGAGCTCTCTCTGGCCGAAAATCTGCTGCAGTACGCTGGCGATATTCTCGGCCTTGCCGTTTTCGAGTTCGTACACGAACAGGCGGCGGCCGGATGCCCCCTCCAGCCCCCAGTCGAATTCCTCGATCAGGTTCTGGATGGCCTCGATGTGATCCGGGCGGTGCGTGATCACGAGCACGCCGTTCACGCGCTCGATCGGCAGTACCCGCACGATGCCCGCGAGCGGCGTGTCGCCGCCGGTGTCGATGATGGTCTCTATCTCCTCCACCACGGACACGGCATCGGCGTATTCGAGGCGAAACATCGCGAACGACATGCCGGCGAGCCAGTCGACGTCGAACATGCGCACGGTCGCGAGCAGGTCGTCGAGCCGGTATCTCGGACCGGACAGGATCAGCACGTTGCGCGTCGTATCGACGGTTAGCGAACTGCCCTCGGGCACGAACGGCCCGAGTATGCCCTCGAGCTCGCTCGCCGCGACGTGCTGCAGCGGCACCACCTGGATGCCGTAGCCTTTCTGCCGCGACGAGGGATAGCGGCCGACGGCCGGCGAGCCCGAGGCGCTGGCGGCGTCGCCGAGCGGCAGGACCTTGAACATGCCTTCGTCGCGGATAAGGGCGGCGCCGTTCTGCTCCAGCACGGCCTCGACGATGGGCAGCACGGCGTCCTGCGTCACCGGTCGTGTCGTGTGCAGCGTAACGGTGCCGGCCACGCTCGGGTCGAGGAGATAGTTCTCCTTCAGGATCGACTCGAACACGACACGCAGGAACTCGGGCAGGCTGGCCTGCTCGAAATTGAGCGTGACGCCGTCGCCTTCGGCATACCCGTTCCCGGCGCCGGTCCCGGTGCCCTGCACGAAGACGCCGGAGCCCTTGCGGACGGTGTCGCCGCGCTCTTCTTCGGATGACGATGCCGGCGGGCCCGAAGCCCGGCCGGTATCGGCTGATGTGCCCTGATCTTTTCCGCCGGCGGCCTCGGAACCCTGCGGCGTCGCTGCGCCCGGACCGGTATCGGTCGTGGCGGGCGGAGCACTGGCGCAGGACATCAACAGCAAGGCTATAACCGGCAGCGTCAGGTTACAGACGGATTTATTCATAATTATGGGCTACGTTCAGTGTCAACCCAGACTACCCCGTCGCCGCGGCCGGCACACCCGACTTTCGATCAGGTTTTTCCCTTTAAATTCCTACATTAAGTCCAGTTTCGATCAGTCCTGTTGACCGGTTACTGGCAGGCCGCCGGGCGCTAGCATGATCATCGACTACAAGAAACTAGAAGAAGTGGCGCCCGATGACCACCCTAGCCGCAGATACAGTCGGGCCTGCGCGATTAGTAGCCGTAGGCACACCAGAGCAGCCGCCCTTGTGCGGGCTGCTCGTCGATGCTGGCAAACTCGACACCAGCGACGTCGACCGGGCGCTGCGCCTGCAACGCGAGCAGGCCGACTGGGAGCGTATCGGCTCCATCCTCGTGAAACTCGGTCTCGTTTCCGAAAGAGACGTTGCTGACAGCCTTGCGTCGCAGCTCAACCTGGAACTGGTCGACCGCAGCGAATACCCGGACGAGCGGCCGGACGGCACCGAGGTAACCGAGCGTTTCCTGAAAAAGAACAAGGCGCTCATCCTCGACGAGAACGACGACACCCTGTCGGTCGTGATGGCCGACCCGCTCGACGACTACGTCATCGATGCGTTGAAACTCCGCAGCGGGAAGAGCGTCGCGCCGCGCCTGGGCGTGCCCTCCGAGATCGAGTACGCGCTCGAGCAGCTATTCGACGGCAAGAACGGCGCACCCGGATCCGCCGGCACCGACGTGGTTGCAGCCCAGTACCTCGACGACGTCGAGCAGCTCAAGGAACTCGCCGGCGAAGCGCCGGTGATCAAGCTCGTCAACCAGCTCATCCACAGGGCCGCCGAGAGCGGCGCCTCGGACATCCACATCGAACCCTTCGAAGGCCAGCTCAAGGTCCGCTATCGCATCGACGGACTGCTGCGCGAGGTCGACTCCCCGCCCATGCAGTCGGCCGCCGCGGTCATCTCGCGCGTCAAGATCATGGCCAACCTGAACATCGCCGAGCGGCGCCTCGCCCAGGACGGCCGCTTCAAGCAACGCGTGCGCGGCGTCGAATACGACCTGCGCGTTTCGACCGTGCCCACGATGTACGGCGAGTCCGTCGTCATGCGCCTGCTGCAGCGTGACGCGGTGGCGATGGACTTTGTTTCGCTGGGCTTCAACGACTCGCAGGTAAAGGCGATGCACGACGTGCTGGCGACGCCGCACGGCATCCTGCTCGTCACCGGCCCGACCGGCAGCGGCAAGTCGACGACCCTGTACGCCGCGTTGACGCACCTCAACCAGCCCGAGCGCATGATCATCACGGTCGAGGATCCGGTCGAATATAACATTAGGGGAATCAATCAGATGCAGGTGAAACCTCAAATTGGTCTCACCTTTGCAAACGCCCTCCGGTCGATCGTCCGGCAGGACCCCGACGTGATCATGATCGGCGAGATGCGCGACACCGAGACGGCGCAGATTGCCGTGCAGTCGGCCCTGACAGGCCACCTCGTGCTGTCGACGCTACACACCAACGACGCAGCCGGCAGCGTGATGCGCCTGCTGGACATGGGCGTGCAGGACTACCTGCTGACCTCCGCCGTGACCGCGATCCAGGCCCAGCGCCTCGTGCGCACGCTCTGCACCGAGTGCCGCGAGGAATACACGCCGATCGACGAAGTCGTCGAGCGCTGGGGCCTCGACCGCTTTGCGGACGACGGCAATATCACGCTTTACAAGCCGGTCGGCTGTGAGCGCTGCGGCGGCATCGGCTACTCCGGTCGGCTGGCCATCCTCGAGATCCTGATGATGTCCAACGAGATCCGCGACCTCGTGCTGAAGCGCTGCGACGTCGGCGACATCGCGCGCCTTGCCGCCGAGCAGGGCATGATCACGATGCGCGACGACGGCCTGCAGAAAGCAGCCGCCGGGCTCACTACCATTGAGGAAGTGCTGCGTGTCACGCCCGAACCCGCCACGGGCAAGGACGGGGGCGGAGCATGACGGTATTCCAGTACAAGGCGGCGACCACGAGCGGTGAAATCATCGACGGCGTGCTGACGGGGCTGACGCGCGAGCACGTGATCGCGAAGCTGCAGTCGCTGGGCCACGTGCCGATCCGCGTCGACGAGTCGGCGGCAAAGACAAAGCGCCGCAGCTTCCGGCTGCGCCGCGAGCGCATCACGGACGACCAGGTCGGCGACGTCACCCGCGAGCTCAGCACGCTGCTCGCGGCCGGGCTGCCACTCGATCGCGCGCTGGGGATACTGACCTCGCTGGCGGACAGCGATGCACTCACAGAGATGCTCGAGAACGTTCGCGACCGCGTGAAGGAAGGTTCGACGCTCGCCGATGCCATGGCAGCGCAGGACGCCGTCTTCAGCCGCTTCTACCTGAGCCTGCTGCGGGCCGGCGAGTCCGGCGGCGCGCTCGAGGTGGTACTGGAGCGGCTCGCCGATCACATGGAAAGCGCGAAGGAGATGCGCAGCACGCTGTCCTCCGCCCTGATGTACCCGGCGATCCTCGTCGTCGTCGCCATCGTCTCGATTTTCATCCTGCTCGGCTACGTCGTGCCACAGTTCACGCAAATGTTCGACGGCATGGGCCAGGCACTGCCGTTGTCCACCCGTATCACGATCGCGGTCGGCGAGACCGTACAAGCGTATGGCTGGATGCTGGTCGTGCTCGCAGCCGGCGCGCTGTGGTTCGTACGCCGGCAGCTTGCGGACCCGAAGAGCGCCTACAAGTGGCACGCCTGGCTGTTACAGACCCCGTTTCTCGGCGTGATCGTCGTGAAAATGGAAGTGGCGCGTTTCGCGCACACGCTGAGCACGCTGCTGCACAACGGCATACCGCTTCTGAAGGCGCTCACCATCGTCAAGGACACGATGGGCAACCGCGTGCTGGCGAGCGGCATCGAGAAAGTGACCGGCCAGCTCAAGGAAGGCCAGAGCCTCGCGGATCCGCTTGCAGAAGTCCCCCATTTCCCCTCCTTCGCCACGCACATGATCCGCGTCGGCGAGGAATCCGGCGAACTCGAATCGATACTCGCCAAGGTCGCCGAGACCTTCGACCGCGATACACAGGTGACCATCAAACGCACGATGACGCTGCTCGAGCCCATGCTGATCCTGGTGCTCGGTGTCGTCATTGCCGCCGTGATCATTTCGATCCTGGTCGCGATCCTTTCCATAAACGAACTCGTGATCTGATTCGGAGGAAGAAGACGATGCCGCACACGAGACAACACAAACCACGACGCCAGTTCGGCTTTACGCTGATCGAACTGCTCGTCGTCCTGCTCATCCTCGGGCTGCTCGCCGGGCTCGTCGGCCCGCGCGTCCTGAAGTACCTCGGTGGCGCCAAGACCGACACCGCGCAGCTGCAGATCGAGGAATTGGGCGCAGGCCTGGACCTGTTCCACCTCGAGGTCGGGCGCTACCCGACGACCGAAGAAGGCCTTACGGCGCTGTCGGTCGAACCGACCGGCGTCGACAACTGGAACGGCCCTTACCTCAAGAAGAAAGACATCCCCACGGATCCCTGGGGCAACGATTACCACTACCGCGCACCGGGCCAGAACGGCGACTACGACCTGTATTCGCTGGGCCGCGACAACGCCGACGGTGGTGAAGGCGAAGACACGGACGTAGTGAGTTGGTAACGACACGCAACAACCCGATTTTCAAAACAGCCGGCTTTACGTTGCTGGAGCTGCTGGTCGTGCTCGCGATTGCGGGCATGCTGGTGGCGCTGGTGCCGGCAGCGGTGTCGGCCGTGGTGCCCGGCACGAAAGCGAGAGTAGCCGCATTCGACATGGCGTCGACCTTACGTGACGCCAGGAATCTCGCGATCAGCCAGAGCACCCCGGTCGATGTCGTGTTCGACCTCGAGTCCGCATCGTACGCGATCGCGGACTCGCACCCTACAGTTTTGCCCCGTGGCATGGCGCTCGTCATCCAAGAACGCAGCGGCTACGTCAGTGAGACACGTCGTGTCGCGGGGCAATCTTCTTTCGGCCGCGAGGAGCCCGTTACGTTGCGGTTCTACCCCGACGGAAGTTCGAGCGGGCTCGACGTCCGCCTCGGCCCCGAGGACGGCGGCGGCTACGTCGTCAAAGTCGACTGGCTCTTCGGCGGCGCCAGCGTGACGCAGGTAAAGGACGATGCGATCTGATCGCCGGCAACGTGATGTCCGGCAATCGGGCTACACGCTGATCGAGGTACTCGTCGCCTTCATGATCCTGGCGCTGGCGCTAACCGTCCTCCTGCGTATTTTCTCCGGCGGCCTGCGCAACGTCTCCGTCTCATCGAACTATGCGACCGCAACGCTGATCGCCGAGTCGCGGCTTGCCGCCACCGGCATCGACATACCGCTGACACCGGGAGAAACCGCCGGCACCGAGGGCGAACGCTTCAAGTGGACGGTCAACGTGCAGGACTACGAGCCGTGGCCAGGCTATCGCGCAACGGCGAAAGGCGTCGATGCCTATCGCGTGACGGTGACGGTCGAGTGGCCGAACGGCGACAACACCCGCAGCGTGGGGCTAAGTACCATTCGGCTTCGCAGCGAGGGAGGCATCGGGTCGTGAAGCAGCAGCCGAGACAATTGCCGGGGAGAACGGCGAGCGGTGGTTTCACGCTCATCGAACTGCTCGTGGCAATCATGATCCTCACGCTGTTCATGACGGTGTCGATGGGCGCCGTGCGCATCGCCAGCAAGAGCACGACCGCGGGCGTCGTGCGCGCCGATACCACCGAGGAAATGCGCGCCGTGTCGGACTTCCTGCGGCGCCAGTTCGCGCAGCTCCCGCACATGACGATCGGCGAAGGCAAGGATGAGCGCCTGGCGTTCGCCGCCGACCAGAAAAACCTGCGCTTCGTCGCACCTGCCCCGCTCTACTCGCGCGGCGCCGGGTTCATGATCTACACGCTCGCGGCGAGACGCACCGACGATGGCCGCGAAGTGCTGACGCTCTCGTACGCGCCGTTCGACCCCGGCAGCGAGCGCTTCGAGGCGATTCGTTCAACCGCGCCGATGGTACTGACGGCGAGCTTCGAGACTGTCGAGTTCGAATATTTCGGCGCTGAAACGGACAAAGACCTGCCCGACTGGACGCCGGTCTGGCGCGACGACGCCGAGCGGCTGCCGAGCGCGATCCGCATCCGCACCCGCACGGAATTCGGCGGCGCGGGCTGGCCGGACCTTTTCTACACGTTGCGCTCGGGTGATGCCTCGTGAGCGGTAACCGGGCAACGACGCTGCGACGCCAACAGGACGGCATGGCGCTCATTGTCGTGCTATGGCTGGTGGTGCTGCTCAGCATCATGGCCGCAGGCCACTCGCGTAACGTTCACACCGACACCACGCTCGCGTCGCGACAGGTGCAGTCGGCGAAGGCGCGTGCGCTTGCCGAAGCCGGCATCAACCACGTGATCCTCGAGATGCTGGCGGCGGATTCCGACAGGAAGCTGCCCGTCGACGGCAGCCTGTTCAGCGTCCGGATCGGCGAGGACGTCATCACGATAGCGATCCGCGACGCCACCGGTTTCATCGACCTCAATGCCGCGAAGCCGGAACTCCTCGGTGCCGCACTCGAGGCCTGCGGCGTCGACGAGACGGCACGGCGCGACCTCGTCGCCGCCATCCTCGACTGGCGTGACAGGGACGACATGACGCGTCTCCATGGCTTCGAGGACGACGACTACATCGCTGCCGGCGTTGCCTGGTCGTCACGCGACGGCACCTTCGAAGCCGTGGACGAACTGAAGTACCTGCCCGGCATGAGCCAGGCGCTGTACGACCGGCTCTCGCCGTTTGTCACCGTGCATTCGGGCCGCGGCGGTCTGAACCTCGAATACGCGCCGCCCGCACTGATCGCCGCGCTGACGAGCGAGGAAGTGCCAACCGCCGATTCGGAAAACGAGGACGGCAGAAAGAGCGGCCCGCGAAACGGCACGTTCCACATTTACGCGAGCGCGTCGGGCACGTCCGGCACGGTCGCCGCGATCGAGGCCGTCATTGAAATATCGCGTGCATCGCAGTCGCCGTACTCGGTACTCGAGTGGCGCGAGCCGCCGCGGGTCGAATTCCCGCCGCGGGAAGGAGGTCAGGGATGAACGTGACAGTGCAACGCAGGCTGCAGCCCCTGCGCATCCGCTATGCGGATCCCCTGCTCGGCCGCTTGCGCAGTTTCTGGCGCTGGTGGAGCGGTGAGCTGATCGAGTTGCTGCCGCAAAACCTGCAGCAAGCGATCGCCCAGCGCCGGCAAAAACTGTATGTCGAGGTGGACGGCGACAAGCTCCTGCTGAGCCTCGGCAATCGCGCGGCCCAGCGCGAGGTGCTGCGGCTGCCCCTGGATACGCGGGACGCCGGGCACGCCGACATACCGCGCGAGGTACAACAGACGATATTGCTGATGCCGGACGGCAAGGTGCTGGCGAGACGCATCAGCCTGCCGACCGCGGCCGAGGAGAATCTCCGCGAAGTGCTCGGCTTCGAGATGGACCTGCACACGCCGTTCGAAGCGTCCGAGGTCTACTACGACTACACGATCGTCGGGCGCGACAGCGCCCGCCAGAAGGTCACCGTGGATCTCGTTTATGCGCCGCGGGAGGCGGTGGACGCCCTCCTCGAGGGCACTGACTCCCTCGGTATGAAGACCGACGTCGTTACCTGCCGCCGGCGCGACAACGCAAACCTGCAGCCCGTAAACCTGCTGCCGCAGGAGCAACGCCGCGCGAGGCGCGTGGACGTAAAGAGCGTCAATCTCGCGCTGACCGCGCTGCTGGCCTTGCTGCTCGTTGCCGCCATCTCGATCCCGATCGTGCAGAAGAACCGTGCGATCGAGGTTCTCGAGGCGCAGCTGCAGGTCGCCGCCGCCGAAGCGCGGCAAGGCGCGGAACTGCGCCAGGACCTCGAGAGGATGGCCGAGGCATCGCAGTTCCTGGTCGAGAAAAAGGCCTCGGACGTGATGATCGTCGAACTCATCGACGAGGTCAGCCGTATCCTGCCGGACCACACGTGGATCGCGAGGCTCGACCTGTCGGGCGACGAACTGCAGATACAGGGCCAGTCATCGGCTTCGTCGTCGCTGATAAGAATTATCGAATCGTCGCCGTGGTTCGAGAACGCGCGCTTCAGCTCACCCGTGGTGCAGATTGCCGGCACGGACAATGACCGGTTTCACATTACCGCAACGGTCGCAAGGAAACGCGCGGACGTAGAGGAGCAGCCGCAATGATCGAGAAACTCGACAGGAAACGGCAGAAGCAGCTCGCCGTCGGTATTCTCGCGGGCCTCGTCATCGCGTTTGCGCTGATCACGGCGGGCCCGGTCTGGATGGCCAACGCCTCGCGCCAGGCGGCGCTCGACGAGGCGCACGAACGCCTGCAGCGATACCAGCAGATCGCCGCTCGCGACGAGGAGCTGCTCCCGCAATACCAGGCCCTGCTGCAGAAACAGCGCACTGCAGGAAATCACCTGCGCAGCGAAACCAGCGCCGTTGCCGGCGCCGAGCTGCAGCGACTCGTTAAAAACATCACCGGCAGTAACAAAGCCCAGATACTCAGCACACAGCTTCTGCCCGTGTCGGAGGAGCAGGGCTTCCTGCGCGTTGCCCTCAAAGTCCGACTGCGCGGTAACCTCGAAGCGGTCCTGCAGTCCCTCTACGACATCGAGACCGACGATATTTACATGTTCGTCGACGAAGTCGCACTGCGCGATAACATGATTGGCCGTTCCCGGGCGCAGGTGAGGCTGATGGACGCGGAATTCGAACTCGTGGCCTACATGCCCGGGGAGGCGTCATGAACGGAGCGTTCCGAATGAGCCGATCGACGCGGGCCCTGATTGCCGCCAACGTTCTTCTTGCAGCCATCGTCACCGCCGAACTTCTCTACTCGCCGCAATCGAGTGCCACGACGCAAGAGGCGGAAAGCGCTGGGGACGCGAAGCTTCCGGCATTCTCGGATGCAAGGCTGACGCCGCCGCCAGTCTCGCAATTCGTGGACATGCTCGAGCGACCGCTGTTCTATATTGACCGACGCATGCCGGAGCCTCCCGCCGAAGCGGCTCAGGCGCCTCCCACGCCATTGCGACTCAAGCTGGAAGGCATCGCTATCGCAGGCGGTTCGCGCGTCGCCGTATTACGTAATCTGAATGGCAACGGGCTTATCCAGCTCGCCGAGGGCGAATCGCACGAGGGCTGGACGCTCGACGCGCTCAGCTCGAACTCGGCGAGCTTCAGCCGCGACGGCGATCAGAGCACCGAGCTCCCCCTCGAGCCGGTCGGCAACGGCCGCAGGCGCTAGCACCGGCTTCGCGACCTGATCTTTCGGACAGTTCGAACTGTTCGGCCTGAGAGTAGCCTTCCGGCGCCCCTTCGTTAGACTGGAATCACCGAATTACCAATTCGAGGCCGCCGCGTGTTCAAAAAAATTCATAACCTGCTTGCCGGGTCCGCTTTCTTTGCCGTAATGATTTGTTGCGCCTCCGCCGCGAATTTCGCATTGGCCGGCAGCGCGTCTGCCGGCAATGTCGCCGCCGAGGCCAAAGCCAGGAACTATTTCTCCAACCTGGAAGTCGTCGACCAGAACGGCCGTCGGCTGAACTTCTACGACGATGTCCTCAAGGACAAGGTCGTCGCGATCAACTTCATCTTCACCAACTGCCAGGGCGCCTGCCCGTTGATGACGAAGAACCTGACCTTCGTTCGCGACATGATGGGTGGCGAAGTCGGGAGGTCCGTGCACTTCGTCTCGATCAGCATCGACCCTACGCGCGACACTCCTGCCGCGATGAAGGAGTTCGCGCAGACGCACGACGCCGATCACGAAGGCTGGACCTGGATCACGGGCAACCCGGACA
Organism: uncultured Woeseiaceae bacterium; assembly: GCA_947258565.1. Lineage (GTDB taxonomy): Bacteria > Pseudomonadota > Gammaproteobacteria > Steroidobacterales > Woeseiaceae > UBA1847. The sequence goes on along the minus strand of CAMYJB010000014.1, from coordinate 9,492 downwards.
ACCTCGCGACCATCGTGAAGAAGCTCGGCTCCTACACCGACGACCCCGAGGCGCATACGACGCAGATGCTGGCGGCGAACGTGCGCACGGCGCACTGGACGAAGATCGCGCCGAACGTGCCCCCGCAAGGTGTCGTGCAGCGCCTGCAAATGCTGATCGAGGAAGATGCCGTTAACTGATCGCCGCAGGGACGCCGCGCGCAGGAAACTCCCGACGATCGTTTTCGCGCTGCTGGCATGCTGCGCCTGTGTGCTGGTCGCCCGCGTACCGTTCGCCGCCGAACTGACGGACGCCGAGGCTCGCGGCAAGCTCATCTACACCGAGGGAAAATCGCAGAGTAACCGGGTCATTCGCGCGTCCATCGGTGGCGCCGAAGCGCCGTCGAGCGCAACGATACTCCCCTGCGTCCAGTGTCACGGCGAAAACGGTCGCGGTATCGGCATCGTCAGCCCGGCGATCGACTGGGACACGCTGACCGACCCCGAAGGCCGCCAGCACGAGAAACGCGCCCACGGCCCCTACGACAACGCCTCGCTGGTCAAAGCCATCCGTGGCGGCGTCGACCCCGCGGGCAACGACTTCGAAGTGACGATGCCGACGTACATTATGGCCGACGAGGACATGGCGGACCTGCTCGCCTACCTCAAGGTGATCGGTCTCGAGGACGATCCGGCAATCGTCGACGGCCGCATTCGCATCGGCACGGTGCTCCCCGACGGCGGGCAGCACGCCGGCCTCGGCAAGGCGATGCGCGACACGATCGAGGCGGTCTTCAGCGAGGTCAATGCCGGCGGCGGCGTTCACGGCCGCGAGCTGGAACTGGTCGTGGGCGGCTGGGGCGGTAATGGCGACCCGGAGATATGGGCGGCGCACGATCTCGTTGCGAGAGAGCCGGTCATGGCCCTGGTCAGCCCGTACGTACCGAATTACGACGCCGAACTGGAGAAGCTTGCCACCGACGATGAGCTTCCTGTCGTCGGACCCTACACGGTGCTGCCCCCGGGCGACGCGGGCGAAAACCGCTTCAGTTTCTACCTGTTGCCCGGCCTCGCGCTGCAGGCCGAGGCGCTCGTCGAAGCGGCGGCGGCCCTGGCACCGCCGGACGAGTCGACACTCGCGATCCTGCACCCGCGGGTGCGTTTCTTCGACGACATCGCCGCGGCAGCCCGACTCCGCGCCGAGGCACTCGGCTTCCGTTCAGCCACGGTTTCCGTCTTCGAGTACGGCGCTTTCAATGCCAACAACAGCGCGGCCGCGATGCGTGATGCGGGCGCGGATGCAGTCCTGTTCCTCGGCAACTCGGCGGAGCTCGGCGAGCTGGCGAGCAGTGCCGAATCCCGCGACTGGCACCCCTACCTGTTGGCGCCGGGCGTCCTTGCCGAGCGCGGCATTTTTGAGCTGCCGGCGAGCTTCAGTTACCGGGTAATGCTGTCGTACGCGTCGCTGCCGACCGACTACAGCTTGTCCGGCGCCGAGGAGTTCGAGCGCCTTCATGAGAAGTACCGCTTCGGGTACGAGTACGACATTGCCCAGGTAAGCGCGTTTACGGCGGCGAAAGTGCTGGTTGCGGGCCTCGAAAACGCAGGCCGCCGCCTCAACCGGGACGAACTGCTGCTGGGCCTCGAGGCAATCGACGACTTCCGCCCGGGGCTCGCGCCGCCGCTCAGCTTCGGCCCGTTCCGGCGGACCGGTTCGATGGGGGCGCACATCGTGCGCGTGGACCTGGTTGCGGACCGGTTTGATCCCACGACCGGCTGGATCGCGCTCGACGAGTCGGAACGCTAGGTGGCTTCGTACCAGCCGACCGGCACGTAGCGCTGGTTCGTGAGATCCACCGTAACGACATGAGCGCCCAGCGCGCCGACGCGCCGGTTAGGCCCGTAGGTGAGCGGCGGCGTGACCCCGGTGTCGAAGTTGTAGAGCTGCTCCAGGCCTTCCGTGAGCCGCACGCGGCTGGCATCCCGGCCTGCCCGCCGTAGACCCTCGACAAACAATTTCGCGGCAGCCAGCGCGGCCAGCTGCGCCTGGATGTGCTCCCTGGGCAGCGACTGGCGCTCGGCAATGCGCGAATAGTCCTCGCGACCGCGCGGTGTGACGTCCTGGCTGGTCGTCGGGTAGGCGATGAAGACCCGTTTGTCGAAGGCCGCGGGAATGTCCAGCAGCGGCCGCGCAACGAGTGACGACAGCAGGTAGATGCGCGGTGCCTGTTCTCGCTCGGCCAGCTCGCCAAGCAAGGAATCCAGTTCAGCCTGCGCGCCGATGAAAATGACCGCCTGTATGCCGTTCTCCGCAATCTTCATCGCGAAGTCGGCCGTATCGAATTCCCCCGGTGCCCATGTCTCGACGTTTGCCTCGGCGTCACCCGGCGCTTTCCGGACCCGATCAATTGCGGCCCGAAGCAGTTGCTCGGAGCGGGCACTCTGGGGTCCGGCAATGACGACCTGGTTCGCCGCGGCCCCGTCGGCCAGGGCCCTGTCCGCCAGCACCCGTGCCTGGTCATCGAAGCCCGAAAACAGGTAGAAAGCAGCCGCGTCGAGAAAGGAATCTCCCGGGTCCAGCGTGAACGGTCCGATCAGCGGCACGTTGTCGGAGCGCAGGTAGCCGAGCAGGGCTTCGTCGTAGCCGACCGAATACGCGCCGACCAGCGCAAAGATACTCTCCGTGCGGAACGCTTCACGCACCGTCTCGATGCTCGCGTCCGCGGTCTGCGCCATGGGCACGGCCAGCAGCTCGATCTGCCGCCCGAAGATGCCGCCCGCGTCGTTGACCTCGGCGAAGTAGCCCTCCATAACCTGGCGCATGGCTTCGCCGACGGCAGCGCCATCGCCGGACAGGGGCAGCACCGTCGCGACGCGAATACCGTCCTCGGTCAGGCCGGGGTCGAGATCGAATTCCAGCACCTTCATGTAAGCGACCAGGTCGTCGATATCCTGCTGCGACATCTGGTAGATCGGCATGGATCGGTCGAGCGTGTTGTTCGCCGAATCGACACCGGCGACGATCGACAGCGCCGCGCTGTCATCATCGAATGCCGGGTGGCGGCGCCCGTCGTGGTGCACGTGACCGTAGCTCTTGACCATCTCGCTCCAGCGGATGTCGAGCGGTATCACGCCGCCCTCCGGGCGCCCGAGCCCATCTGAACCGTGGCAGCTGGAACAGACCATCGCGCTGCCGGGCAGGAGCGCAGCCTCGTCGCCGACGACCGCCGTAATGTCCGTGCCACGCGGGCTGGTACCCTCGAAGTAGATCTGCTTACCGCGCTGCTGGGCTTCGTTCAGTTCGGCCGCGGCAGGCAACGCGGCGAGGACCGCGCTGACGGCGAGCACGAGCAGTCCGCCGTGCTTCGTGCGGAAAATGCCGCGGCCGGTTGTCGGGGTCATGGCCTAACTGCCGGCGTCGCGTCGCTCACGCATGTCGTTGACGACCTGCACGATACGATCGGGGTTCGGGAAGCCGAAGAGGCGCTTCCATTCACCCGTCTGCCCGTCGCCGATGAGCACCATCGTCGGGTGATCCTCGAAGTTCGTGGTGTAGGCGCCGAGCCCGACCAGCACTTCGTCGACCACGGGCTTCGCTCCGGTGAGCCAGAGCCAGCCGTCGCCCGCACCGTGCTTCGCCGAATACGCTTTCATGCGCTGCGGCGTGTCGCGGATCGGGTCGACACTCATCGACACCAGCGTGATCCCTTTGCCGACGTCGTCACCGAGTTTGGTCTGCACCTGCTTGAACAACGCGGAGAGCACCGGGCAGATCGTCGTGCACGTCGTGTACACGAAGTCCATGACGACGATATCGTCGCCGATGACGTCGCTCACGAACATCACGTCACGGCCGTGCTGATCGACCAGCGGCCGATCCCTGAGGTCGATCTCCGCCGATTCGGCGGTGGGCTTCGATTTCTGCTTCATCATCGCACGGTGCTTGGCATGCGGATCCTCGTCCGCAAGAGCACCGATCGGCAAAGCCAGCAGCGAGACGAGCAGGCCGTGGCGGAAAAATGTATTCAGATTCTTCATGCGGCTATCCTCCGGACTTGGGCGGCTCGAGCGCGATCAGGACCTCGATGTCTGCCGCCGCCCTTAGTTCGCTAATCTTCTCCTCGACCGCGATGCGCATTTTTTCCTCGCGCACGTGGTCGCGCAGCGCCTCGCGCACCTCGTCGAGCGGTAGGAGTCGAGATTCATGGTGCTCCTCGAGCTTCAGGATGTGCACGCCGAAGCCGGTCTCCACCGGATCCGAGATCTCGCCGGGCTCGAGCGCAAATGCAACCTCCTCGAAGGCCGGGGCCATCTGGCCTCGGTGGAACAGCGCCGTGTCGCCGCCCACGTTCTTCGTCGCATAGTCGTCCGAAAACTCCGTGGCAAGCGCCGCGAAGTCTTCCCCGTTCCTTGCGCGCTCCAGTATCGGCTGCATCTGCTTGTGGATCGCTCCGCGGTCGTCCTGGGTGCCGAGCGGCTTCCACGTCAAAAGGATGTGACGCACCCGCACCTGTTCCGGCAAGGTGAGCCGACGTTCGTTATCGCGGTAGTATTGTTCCAGCTCGGTATCGCTCACGTCAGCGACGTCGACGCGAATCCGGTCGAGGTAGATTTTGGACGCAATCATGCGCTCCACGTGCTTGCTGTAGGACTCCTCGGTGAACCCTTCGCTCTGGAGCCTGGACTCGTAGGAGAGGTCGGTCTTGAATACCGCGCGAAACTCCTGGACGGCCCTGTCGACGTCTGTGGGATCGACCTCGATATTTTCTTTCTCGGCAGCCTGCTTGACGAGCTCCTGTTCGATCAGCAGGTCCATGGCCTCCTTGCGCAGGCGCGTCAGCAGCTCGAACTGATCGCCGCGGGCGCCGACCTGCACGCCTTTCGAGTTGCGGTACTCCACGTAGAAGCCCTGGAAGCGCTGGTAGCTGACGGTCTCGCCGTTGACGCGCACGGCATCGCCGGGATAGATGCCCTGTGCCGGCGATGCCGCCGCGGACAGCAACACCAGCAGGGCGAGCCCGAGGCGCTTCATTGCGTCGACTCCTCCGGTGGCGGCGCCAGCGCCATCAGGCTGAAGAACGGCTGGTCGGAGTAGTTGAGCCCCTTCGACGGTGCGCTGACGAAAATGTAATAGGTGGCGGGCATGTTGACCGTTACCGTTGCCTCGTACAGTCCGTTGCCGAGTTCGCGCGCCTGCTGCACCGTTCGCCCGCGGCCATCGGACCGGTAGTAAAGCACGGTCGCGTCGGCGACGTCATTCGCGGGCACGCCGCTGCGCGGGTTGAACAGCCGGAACTGGATGGTCTTTTCCTCGCCAACCGTGATGCGGCGGTCGGGAACCTGGTATTCGACCGCCATCCGTGCAGCCTCCGCCGATTCGGATTCCTCTGACGGCACGACCGTCTGCGCAAAGCAGTGCAGGAATTGCGGCGAATCCATCATGAAGGCGACGTCGTACCGGCCCTCCACCGGGATCTTCACACGGCCGCGATAGACGCCCGGCGTCACCTCGGCGAGGCTGCGATCGACGATCTCGATCGCACGGGCTTCGTGGCCGTAATTGCGGAAGCTGCCCATGGGCGCGCCCATGCCTTCCATGTAGTAGCTGATGGTGCCCTCGGCCTGGTTGACGATGTACGCGGCGGCCGCCTGTTTCACGGCGGGGATGATGCTGTCGGCAATGCTGATCTCGGCGGCAACGCCCGGCGGCCGCTGCCCGGCGGGAATGTATGTCACCGGCGGGGTTTCGGCACCGTCCATTTCAGACATCGGGATCAGGCCCACGTCCTGGGTGCCGAGCGAGCGCACGTAGGCAAGGCTGTAGGTGAAATTCACCTGGTACGGCTGCTTGCCGACCGGGATTACGTGCGCCAGCTGGTCGCTCGACGCATCGATCACGAATACCTTGTCGGCGCTCGCGTTGACGACCAGTCCCCAGCGGCCCTCCTCGTTGAAGCGCATCGGGCCGAGTCCGGGTTGAGCCTGGATCGTTGCCCGGATCTCGTGCGTATCCGGGTCGATGACGGTCACGGTGCCGGCGTCGGCATCGGTCACGTAGATGGCGCTGCCGAGCGCCGAGTAGGCGACCGAGATCGGCTTCGGTCCCGTTTCGATGTCGGTCACTTTCTCGAGTGACTGCACATCGATGACCGTGACCGTGCCGCTGTCGCGGTTGCTGACGAACGCGTAGCGGTCGCCGTCCGAGAACGCAATCTCGTGGTGCCCCTGCCCGGTTGCGATGAACTTGACCGTCTGCAGGTCCTGGGCGTCGATGACCGTGACGCCGCTGGTCTCGGCGTCAGTGGAATTGTTGCCGACCCAGAGGTAGCGCTGGTCGCTTTGCAGCTCGACGCGCATCGGCGTAGTGCCAGCGTCGATTTCATGGCTCACGTTGAAGGTCTCCGTATCGACGAGCGCGACCTGGCCGGCGAGCGGCATGGTGACGAACAGTTTCTTGTTGTCGTTATTGAGGACCCAGTCGGCGCCGGGCCGGCTCAGGTTGACCTGCGCGAACAGGTTGGTCACGCCCGTGATGCCGACGACGGGGTCGATCACCGAGATCGAGTTGTCGCGGTTCAGCACCAGCAGGAAGTGGCTGTTGAGATCGATCATCGGCCGCACGCCGACGATGCCCTGCAGGTAGAAAGCGACGCGGTCCCGGCATTCCATCGGGCCATCGCCCATCGCTTCCCACGCAGCGCCGAGATCCATCCAGGCAGCCGGGTATCGGCCCTTGATCGGATCCCCGGTCGTGGCGTCGGTTATCTTGAAGGTGACGTCGGCCCATTCGCCGGCGGTGACGTCGCCGACGCCGCCGCGAATCGGCAGCACGCTGAACTCGACGTTAACGCCTTCGCGCGTAATGAGGTTGTCGTCTTGCAGGCTCTCGTCGGGCCCGGTATCGCGGCTGCATCCCGTGATGAGGATGAGGGTCGTGAGCGCGATCAGTATCGCGCGCGGATTCAGAAAATGGGCGGCCACCATTTATCTCCTGTAGTTACGGCTTGCTCAATTGCACATATTCAGTTTTTGCGTTTCCTGAAAGACGGTGGAGCGGCCCTTGCGGGCCGCTCCACGCGTTATTTCCCGGGACATCCCTGTCGTCGGTTTCCGATTACGGCTGTTACGGCGTCGGGTCTCCTACCCTGAGGATACCAAACTGACCGTTACGATTGCCGCTCGGCGTGTAGTCGCGGTACAGGTAGTCGCCTTGCACCTGGTTCGTACCACCGGCGTCGAAGAGAAGCGGCCAGTGTCCGAAGACGTGGCCCATGCCTTCCTCGCCACCCATGTACTTGCCGATCGGGTTCGTACCCAGCGCCAGCGAGCCGATCGAGTCCATCTCGCAGAGTCCTTTCAGGCCCACCACACGCTCTTCTGCAGGACAGACCCACGGGTCGCGCTGCCACAGGTGGCCATGCACGATGAACGTCCCGTCGCGGTCTGCCGAAGCACCGTTCAGCACGTATATGCGGGTCGCCTTTCCGGCCTCCGTCGTGAACACCGGCGTAGCGGGATCACCACCCGGCAGGCTGTTGGGCTCACCGGCCACCAGCGCGTTCGCGTACATCGCCTGCGGGTTCGGGATACTGCCGAAGCTGTTGGGCGTGCCGGCGTTGCCGAACGGTACGTCAGGCGGCAGCTGGAAGCGGAACCAGGACGGTTCCATGCCGTAGTTGAAGCCGGCATGGCCGCTGTCCTCAGCCCCTTCGCGACCCAGCTCACCCTGGTGGATGTTCTTGATCGCGCCGCCGTCCGCCCAGCGCAGGTTGGTGATCTTGTGACCAATGGCCAGCGCTTCGCGGTAGTTGCCGCCCGAGCCAGCAAGACCGTCAGCCGACATGACATCGACCTGGGCGCGCGTCTTGCGCGTCATCGCACCTGTGCCCTGACCATCAGGCACGTCGTCGAGATCGGCAAGCGCATCCGGATAGGTCGCGTCTGCCGGTTCGATCACCAGTGAGCCGAACAGGCCCTTCTGCGGCTGCTTGATGCGGTCCGCGGACAGGAGGTTCGAGGCACCGAATTCGACCGGCGTTGCGACGATCTCCACGTTGCGCCTGTTGTTCCTGCCGGCCACCGGCACGTACTCGAGGTGACCCGCGTAGTACCTTGCGGTCGACGTGCCACCCGGAGCCGCGACTTGCGGCTGGTTGCGACCGACTGCGACACCGTCGTCACGACTCGCGTCATATTCGACGAGCTGCGGGTGAATGCCAGCGTAGCTGCCTGGACGTATCAGGTTGTTGTTGAAGAAATACATCTCGGCAAAGACGCCATCTCCCGGGTTCTGCACGCGGCGCGTAACGCCCCACATCATGTCCTGCCAGCCGGCGAGATCCGGCGGCAGGTCGAGCTTGACGTTGGCGCGAGCCACCAGCGTCACGAGGTCGGCGAGGAACCAGTCGAGGTTCTTGCCGAGGTCCGCAAACACCGGGCTGCCATCCGCGTAGAACACCTTCTCACCGGTATCCTTCGTCTCGGCCTGCTCGTTGACGAGCTTGTTGCGCAGCGTGACTTCGATGCAGTCGCCTGCATTGGCGCGCAGCACGAGCGGCTCGACCGGCGCGTCAGGACGAATCACGATCGGGCAGGTGTTGAGCTTGGCGTTGTAGCTGCCACCGTTCATGCAGCCGTCGAGATCATCGGGTGCCACGTCGCAGTTCGCGAGCGTCGGGTTGAACTTGCCCTTGTTCTTGCCATTCTGGTTGAAGCAATCAACAGGGTCGTTCTCCATCGCCCACGCTTCCGCGCGGCCCATCAGATCGTCAGTCTGCACGTACATCATCGCGGTCGGGTCGTTGAGCGGGCCGACACCACCGGCTAAGGTTTGCGGCGGTTCGCCGCCCTCCCCTGCGACAAGCACATCGGGCACGACGGTCTGGCGACGGTTGTACACGAGCGTGCCGCCGTCCGGATCGAGCCGGCCACCGACGTTGTCGCCGATACCGTCGCCGTCCGAATCCTGACCAGCATTGGTCGGAATGCCTACGCCGAGGTTGTTCGGCAGCACCTCGTTGGCGAGCACGGCCGTGACATCGAAGGACTTCACCGGTGCGGTCTTCGGGCAAACGCCGTCGAAGTCACGCCGATTGGTGAAATTGATGTTCTTGCTGATGTCATTGTCCGGCAGCGGTACAAGGTCATTGCGCTGGTTGCCGTAGGTACGCATGATGCCCCAGGTACCGAGCCAGATGCCCGGCCGCGTGGCGTCGGTCGCGTACAGGTAGTCGACCGTCTGCCCGGCCTGTTGGAGCGCCGGGTTCATCGGCGCCTGCAGGCTGAACTGCTCGGAGATACCGTGCGACTGGAAGTTACGCCAGCCGGAGTTCGGCGAGCGGCCGAAGCCGGAGCCGTTGGACAGCCACTTGATGCCGTGGACCGTCGACTGGTGCTGCTCCTCGGTCGCACCGACCTGGATCTTGATCTTGACCTCGTCGCCCTCGTACGCGCGCATGATCGGCGTGAACGGGTCGCCCGCGTTGCGGTCGCAGTTGATGAAATCACCGTCGTT
>CAMYJB010000013.1:5814-180070 GCA_947258565.1 uncultured Woeseiaceae bacterium | reverse complement strand
CCGAAACGCATGCGAAGTACCTTTGCCTCGCGGGGCGTCAGGCCGGCCAGCACGCTGTGCGTGGTTTCCTTGAGGCCCTGCGACGTGGCCGAATCGACCGGCGAATGGACGGTCTGGTCTTCGATGAAATCGCCGAGGTGCGAGTCCTCGTCGTCGCCGATGGGCGTTTCCATCGAGATCGGTTCTTTCGCGATCTTCAGCACCTTGCGGACCTTGTCCTCCGGCATATCCATGCGCTCGGCCAGCTCGTCGGGCAGCGGCTCGCGACCCATCTCCTGCAGCATCTGCCGGGAGATGCGATTGAGCTTGTTGATCGTCTCGATCATGTGCACCGGGATACGGATCGTGCGTGCCTGGTCAGCGATCGAACGCGTGATCGCCTGGCGGATCCACCAGGTTGCGTAGGTCGAGAACTTGTAGCCGCGACGGTATTCGAACTTGTCGACCGCCTTCATCAGGCCGATGTTGCCTTCCTGGATCAGGTCGAGAAACTGCAGGCCGCGGTTCGTGTACTTCTTCGCAATCGAGATTACGAGGCGCAGGTTCGCCTCCACCATCTCTTTCTTCGCGCGGCGTGCCTTGGCTTCGCCAATCGACATCTGTCGATTGATCTCCTTGATCTCAGAGATCTTCAGCTTGGTCTCTTCCTCTACCTGCAGCAGCTTTCGCTGGGCGCGGAGGATGTCGTCCTTGAGTTTCGCGAGCGTCGAGGAGTGCTTGCGCTTGGCGCGGATGTGCTTCTCTACCCAGGCGAGATCGGTCTCGCTTTTCGGGAAGCTCGCGAGAAAGTCCTTGCGCGGCATACCCGCATCGCGGACGCAGATTTGCATGACGAGCCGCTCCTGGGTCCGAATGACGGATACGATGCCGCGCAGGTTTTTCACCAGCATATCGAAAAGCTTCGGCGCCAGTTTCAGCTCCATCAGCTGGTCGGCGAGGTCGGCCTGGATCTTGACGGTCTTCTTGTCCTTCAGGCCGTGCTTGTCGATCGCCGTGAGGGCACGCTTGTGCAGGCGGCGGATCGTCCTGACGCGGGCCTTGACCTCGTCGGGGTCGGGTCCGGTGTCCACGGCCTCGTCGTCGTCGTCGTCCGACTTCGGCGCCGGCGGTTTGATCTCGTCCGGCTCATTCGGGTCGATGAAGCCGACGACGAAATCCTGCATGCGGGTCTCTCCGGCCTCGACCGCCTGGGCGACCCCGAGCAACAGGTCGATCGTCGGCGGGAAATGCGACATGTGGTACTTGACCTGGTTGAGACCGTCCTCGATGCGTTTCGCAATTTCGATCTCGCCCTGGCGAGTCAGGAGTTCGACGGTGCCCATTTCACGCATATACATGCGTACCGGGTCCGTCGTGCGGCCGAATTCCGCGTCGACGCTGGCAAGCGCGGCCTCTGCCTCCTCGGCGGCGTCATCGTCGTTCGAGACGGCGGCGTCGGACAGCAGCAACGACTCGTCATCGGGCGCCTTCTCATGCACCGTGATGCCCATGTCGTTGATCATGTTGACGATGTCTTCGATCTGCTCGGGATCGATGATGTCATTGGGCAGGTGATCATTGACTTCGGCGTAGGTCAGGAAGCCCTGTTCCTTGCCGCGCGCAATGAGTTCCTTCAGCTGCTGAGCCTGCTTGCTGGTGCCAATTGCTGCACGTTTCTCGCTCAAGACGAAACGCCCTCCATGTAAAAAATGCAAACGACCAATTGTACTGGTTTGACTCGATCTAATCTATAAAAGTGCACGGAATATCCGGCCGTCCCGACCGCGTCAGAACCCCTCACCGGAGCTGCCTGAGTTCCGCCATCTCGGACTCGTCCAGCGCTTTAACACGTTGTTTTTCAATAAGAAAATCAATTCGTTCCCGCCGTCCGGCAAGCGCCAGCTGCGCGAGGCAGTCCGCGAGTTCCGCGGCCGGGTCGAATTCCTCGTCAGCGGGGACCTCGACCGCGGCCAGTTTGCCGAGGTGGCGCCCCTGTTCGTCATGGCGCCAACGCTCCAGCAAACCCGCAGTCGTGATATTGGGCTCCTGCTGCGTAGTTTCAATCAGGTCGCGCAGCAGGTCGATGCCCGGGCGGCTTACGCCGGCTATTTTTTCCACATCGAGGCTGGCCGCGGCTTCGGGATGATTCAGCAACAGGGTGATCGCCCGCCTCACCACGGAGGGCCTGCCGGCCGAGCCCGATAGAGACGGGCCCCGTCGCGGTCGCCTGCGCGCCGGCTGATCGTGCCCGGGCGCCTGCGTGCGGCCGAGCATCTTCTCGAGCTTGCTCGACGTAAGGCCTACCGTCTGCGCCAGTGATTCGATCAGGAGTTCCCGGTACACCCCCTGGGGAATCCGGGCGACCAGGGGCCTGGCAAGTTCGGCCAGCCTTGCACGCCCGTCGACCGTGTCGAGGTCAACCTGCTGCGCGAGCGCGGCGATCAGGTAGTCAGACAGTGCGACACCGTCGTCGAGTGCCCCGATGAACGCATCGGCGCCGTGAGCGTTGACGTAGGAATCCGGGTCCTGACCGTCTGGCAGGAACACGAAACGCACCTGGCGGCCTTCCCGGATGTGGGGCAGGGCGGTCTCGAGAGCACGCCAGGCGGCCTGCTTGCCCGCGCGGTCCCCATCGAAGCAGAAATCGATGTTCTCGGTAAGCCGGAACAGCCGGTTGAGGTGATCCGCGGTCGTTGCCGTTCCCAGCGTCGCGACCGAGAAGTCGATGCCGTGGCGCGCGAGCGCAACGACGTCCATGTAGCCTTCGACGACGACGAAACGGTCGATCTGCCGCAGGGCCTGGCGCGCCTCGTACAGGCCATAGAGTTCACGGCCCTTGTGAAACAGCACCGTTTCCGGAGAATTGAGGTACTTCGGCTCCCCGTCGCCCATCGTGCGGCCGCCGAAAGCGATACAGCGTCCACGGACGTCACGAATGGGAAACATGATGCGGTCTCGAAACCGGTCATAGTGACCGCCGTTGTCCTTGCGGATCACCAGCCCCGCAGCCAGGAGGCGATCGATGGCCTCCTGTGAAGTGCCGAACTTGTCGAGCACCGTGCTCCAGGCATCGGCGGCGTAGCCGAGGCCGAAGCGCTTGGCGGTACTGCCGTCGATGCCGCGCTGCTTCAGGTAGTCAACCGCTGCCGGGTTTTCCCTGAGACCCTGTTGCCAGAATCGCTCGACGCGCGACATCAGGTCGAAGAGTTCGTCATAGCGACGTGCAGGGCGATCCGACTCGTCCCGCGGCACCTCCACACCCATCGAGTTGGCAAGGCTTTCGATCGCCTCGACGAAACTCATGTGGTCGAACTCCATGAGGAAACCGATCGCCGTGCCGTGGGCGCCGCAACCAAAGCAGTGATAGAAGCCCTTCGCCGGGCTCACGGTGAACGACGGGGTTTTTTCGTCATGGAACGGACAGCAGGCCTTGAATTCGCGGCCGGCTTTTTTCAGCTGCACGCGGCGTCCGATGACCTCGACGATATCGGCCCGTGCGACCAGGTCGTCGATGAAATCCTGGGGAATCAGTCCAGCCATAGTGAATTAAACGTGTGCTCCGCAGCCTCGGGTCTTGACAGAGCCTGTTCTTATTATTGGCGTCCGGGCAAACGCCCGTTGGCATTAGCATAGCGAATCCGCGCTGATTCGCCAGCGGTATATTTCGGGGTTTTCAGGCTCCGAGCCGCGCCTTGACCCGGCTGCCGACGGCGCCCATATCCGCGCGGCCGGCGGCCTTGGCCTTGATCGCGCCCATAACCTTGCCCATGTCGCGGATACTTTCTGCACCGGTCGCCGCGATGACTTCGTCGATGAGCGCGTCGATTTCCGTATCGTCCATCTTCTCCGGCAGATAGGATTCGAGAACGTCGATCTCCGCTCGCTCGATGGCGGCGAGATCGTCGCGGCCGCCTTTGGAAAATTGCTCGATGGAATCCCGGCGCTGCTTGACCATCTTGTCGAGCACGCCGAGCACCGCGGCGTCGTCGAGTTCCTTGCGGGAATCGACCTCAACCTGCTTGATGGCGGCGAGAATGAGTCGCACGACTTTCAGCCGGTCCTTGTCGCCGGCTTTCATCGCGGACTTCATGTCCTCGGTAATACTGTCTTTCAGAGACATGGGCCGAGAGAGCCTCGAACCTCGGGGAAGATCAATAGAGACGCTTGCGCTTTGCCTCTTCGCGGGAGACGCGCTTCAGGTGCCGTTTCACGGCGGCGGCCTTCTTGCGCTTGCGCTCCTGCGTCGGCTTCTCGTAGAACTCGCGGCGGCGAAGTTCCGTGAGCACGCCCGCTTTCTCGCAAGCACGCTTGAAGCGGCGCAGCGCGGCATCGAAATATTCGTTCTCTTTTACGCGAACACTTGGCATCTAAATCAGGCCTTCCTTCTGGGCATAAATAATCCCGGGTCGAACCGGGAGAGCCGCGCATTTTAACCCCGGCTGCAGGGCGGCGCAATACCTGCAGATGCGGCGAGCCGGGCGAATATCCCTTACTATTCGCCGCCATGAACATACTCGGCATCGAAACCAGCTGCGACGAGACCGGCGTCGCGCTCTATTCGACGGAACACGGCCTGCTGGCGGACGCCCTGCACAGCCAGGTGGACCTGCACGCCGTTTACGGCGGGGTGGTGCCTGAGATCGCCTCCCGTGACCACGTCCGGCGCCTGTTGCCGCTCATCAGGCAGGTACTGGCGGAGGCGGGTGTCGAGCGCCCCGATGCGATCGCCTACACGGCGGGCCCCGGTCTCGTCGGCGCACTGATGGTTGGCGGCGGCATGGCGGCGGGGCTCGGGCTGGCCTGGAACTGCCCGGTCGTCCCCGTCCACCACATGGAGGGCCATCTTCTCGCGCCGATGCTCGAGGACAATCCGCCTGCGTTCCCGTTCCTGGCGCTGCTGGTGTCGGGCGGCCATTCGATGCTGATCTCGGTGCGCGCGCTCGGAGAGTACGAGCTGCTCGGAACCACGCTCGACGATGCCGTCGGCGAGGCATTCGACAAAACGGCCAAGCTGCTCGGCCTCGGTTACCCGGGCGGCCCTGCGTTAGCGGCGCTCGCGGAGCACGGCGACGACAGCGCTTTCGACTTCCCCCGGCCGATGCTGAACCGCCCCGGACACGATTTCAGCTTCAGTGGCCTGAAGACGGCCGTGATGATCGAGGTCCGCAAAGCGGCCGAGCGGGGAGACCTCGACAGCTGCCGCGCGGACATTGCGGCATCGTTTCAGCGCGCCGCGGTGGATACGCTGGTCAAGAAGGCGGTTCGTGCCGCGAAAAGCGCGAGTCTCTCCCGCATCGTCGTCGCCGGCGGCGTCGGCGCGAACAAACTGTTGCGCCGGGAGATTGCGGCCGGCTTCCCCGGCGAGGTTTACTATCCACGGATGGCCTGGTGCACGGACAACGGCGCTATGATCGCTGTGGCCGGCGCATTGCGCCTTGCAGATGCGCGCCCGATCGGCGAGATTCGGGCGCAGGCGCGCTGGCCACTGGACTCGCTCACGGCCCCCGCAACCACAGACTGAGAAGCGACATCGAATGGACATCATTTTCCTCCACAGCCTGAAAGTCGACGCCGTGATCGGCATCTGGGAATGGGAACGCAAGATACGTCAGACCGTCGAGATCGATCTGGATATGGCGGCGGACATCCGCAAGGCCGCGGAGAGTGATCAGGTGGAGGACACGCTGAATTACAAGCTCGTCGCGAAGCGGCTGCAGAGCTTCGTAGGCGAGTCGGAGTTTCAGCTGGTCGAGACCCTCGCCGAGCGCATCGCGGGGATCGTGACCGGCGAATTCGGCGTGCCCTGGGTCCGGGTGAGGGTGAACAAGCCAGGCGCCATTCGCGGAGCCAGCGATGTCGGCGTGGTCATCGAGCGTGGCGAAAAACCGCGCAGGGAGTGACGTGTGGCTACCGTGTACCTCGGCCTCGGCAGCAATATCGACGCCGAGAAGAACCTGCAGCTCGCGATCGCTCAGTTGCGGTCCCTGTACGGCGATCTGACCGTGTCGCCGGTTTACAGGAGCCTCGCACTGGGTTTCGAGGGCTCCGATTTCCTGAACCTGGTCGTGGCCCTGACGACGGACGCGGGTCCGCTCGAGATCATCGAACAGACCGAGCGTATTCACGAAATGGCGGGACGCCGGCGCGGGCCGGACAAGTACAGCTCGAGGCCGCTGGACATCGACCTGCTGCTCTACGGTGAAATGATCGACCCGGAACCCCCGCTGCGCCTGCCTCGCCGCGACATTCTGGAGCACAGCTTCGTACTCGGCCCGCTCGCTGACATCGCGCCGGATATGGTGCATCCGGTCACCGGGCGAACGATCGCGGAACATTGGCGCGAATTCGATGTCCATAGTCATCCGTTGACGCTCGTCGACGTTATTCTGTAAAGCGGAGGGATGAATGGCCGCGGATCGCTGCCGGAATGACGACAGATTCGCAGCGGCAGGCGAAACCAATGGGATAAAATAGTCGTGTATGGAGAAAGCACCTGGGCTAATGGAGTACCGATGCGCAAGTTAATTGTGATCCTGTCCGCGCTGCTGGCAGCGGCCTGTTCATCAAGCGACGGCGGTTCTGCCGCCGAATGCTCGATCGAGGGCCAGAAACAATTCGTGCTCGATTCGATGCGCGATTGGTACTTCTGGAACGACCGGCTCCCTGCCCAGGTGGATGTCAGCCAGTTTGCGACGCCCGAGGACTTGCTCGAGTTCCTGAAGACATTCAGTCCGACCGGCAGCGACGGCTTGCCGGTCGATACATCGTTCAGTTTTATCACGACCGCGGCGGCAGACAATGCACGCTTTTCGCAGGGCGAGTTCGAGGGCTACGGCATCATTCTGAGATTCATCGCTGCTGACCGTATTCAGCTGGCAAAGGTCTTCGCAAACGGCCCGGCGGGAGCGGCGGGGCTGGAGCGGGGACAGGAAATCCTGAGCCTCAATGGCCGCACGATCGCTGATATCGAAGCCGCCGAAGGCGTTTCCACCTTGCTCGACACCTCGCCCGTCACGTTCGAGATGCGGCGACCCGACGGATCCGAGTTCGAGGTATCCGTTTCCCGTGGCACGGTGACGATCGATCCCGTGCCGCAATGGCGGATTATCGATGCGGGCGGTGGCCGCAACATCGGCTACCTGGAGCTCGCCAGTTTCATCCTGCCGGCGGAGCCGGCGATGGAAACCGTGTTCTCTGCATTCAACGATGCCGGTGTCAACGACGTCATCATCGATCTGCGCTATAACGGCGGCGGGCTGCTCAGCACGTCCAACCTGCTCGGCGATTACTTCGGCGGCGAGGTCGCGGAAAACCTGATCTTCTCGAAGACGCTGTTCAATGCCAACCGGTCTGCGGCAAACGACAGCGTCGAGTTCTTTGACCGGCTCATGAATTCGGTAAGTCTCTCGCGTCTGGTCGCTATTACGGCCAGCGGTACGGCATCCGCCTCCGAACTCGTCATAAACGGCATGGAGCCCCATGTGGAAACGGTGCTCGTAGGGTCAAACACGTTTGGCAAGCCCGTCGGCCAGGTGGGTCTCGAATTTTGCGCGAATCTGCTCAGGGTGGTGGCCTTCGAAACGGTCAACGCCGATGACGTTGGCGGTTATTTCGACGGCCTTCAGGTCGACTGCGTCGCGGACGATGATCTGTCTATTCCTGTCGGCGCCGTCAGCGACCCGAATCTGGAAGCGGCGCAAACCTATCTCGCGACCGGCGCATGCCCCGTTGCCGCGTCGCCACAGGCCGAGGCGGCCACGCTTGGTATTACTGAAACCCTGCCGCAGGTCGACAGGCGCGGGCCACCCGCTCGCGAGTTCCTGCGCGCTTTCTGAGACGTTACCAGCCTAGAGAGCGCCCGCCATCGACGGCCACTATCTGGCCCGTCACATAGCTCGCATCGCGTATGAGATAGAGCACGCAGCCGGCGATATCCGCCGGGTCGCCGGCACGCGCCAGTGGCACCTGCTCGAGGATCGACGCCTTGGTCTCGTCGCTCATGTCACCCTCGGGCCACAGGATGGCCCCGGGCGAGACGCCGTTCACACGCACTTCGGGAGCAAGCTCCTTTGCCAGCGCGCGCGTCAGCATGGCGAGCCCCGCCTTTGCGGAACCATAGACGAGATGGTTCCTGAGCGGGCGCTCCGCGTGAATGTCGACGATATTGACGATGCTTCCACCGCGTTCGCGAAGGCTCCCGGCTGCCGCCTGGGAGAGGAACAGCGGTGCCTTGAGATTGCTGCCGACGAGGTCGTCCCAGTGAGCTTCCGAAATCTCACCGAGCGGCGTCGGATAGAACGTCGATGCATTGTTGACGAGGATGTCGACGCCGCCGCGCCAGTCCGTTACCGCGCTGACAAGTGCGCGGATCGCAACGGTGTCCAGAAGGTCAGCCTGGAACGTGGCTGCCGAATCCGGCCGTAGTCCGTTAAGGCGCGCTGCAAGTGCTTCGGCATCATCGGCGGAGTGGCGATAATGAATGCCGACGTCGGTGCCCGCCGCATGCAAATGTGTGGCAATCTCGGCGCCTACGCGGCGCGCTGCGCCGGTCACCAGCGCCACGCGGCCTTCGAGACCTGGTGTGCTGTTCATGGAAGATGATAATCCTTGCCCGCCGGCATTTTATTGCGGGTCACGTTATAAAGGCGACATTCTGAGAGACGATCGACGCAATATGCAACACGAGTACGCATTCTCACTGCCGCATCCCGATGCGGTCAGCGCCGCGCACAGCGGACGATGTGCCGACTATATTCGCGCGCGGATCCGTGATGCGGGGGGCAGCATCAGTTTTGCGGAGTTCATGCACTATGCGCTGTATGCGCCGGGGCTCGGTTACTACAGCGCGGGCACGCGCAAGTTCGGGGACGACGGCGATTTCGTTACCGCGCCCGAGATCTCGCCGCTGTTCGGCCGCGTGATAGCGAGGCAGTGCGCCGACGTGTTGCGGGGTGTGCCTGGCGGAGCGGTGCTCGAGTTCGGCGCCGGGAGCGGAAAGCTTGCGCTGGACGTATTGCGAACCCTCGATGAGCTCGACGTCCTGCCGGCCGAGTACAGGATCATCGAGGTCTCAGCCGACCTGCGCGAGCGGCAGCAGAGCCTGTTGCGCGGGGAACTGCCCGGGTTTGCAGATCGAATCCACTGGCTCGATCGGGTGCCCGGGACCCATCGCGGTGTAGTTATCGCCAACGAGGTACTGGACGCATTGCCGGTCGAGCGATTCATGCGCAGGAGCGGCGGCGTTTACCAGCTGCGCGTCAGCGACGAGGCGGGCGAGTTCGTGTTCGTCGACGAACCCGCGCCCGATGTTCTGGCCAGGGCGGTCGAATCGATAGAACGCGATATTGGCGAGCGGTTGCCCGACAACTACGTATCCGAGGTGTCGCTCGCGGCCCCGCGATGGCTCCGGGATGTGGCGCAGATGCTCGAACACGGGATGATCCTGCTGTTCGACTACGGCGTGAGCCGGCGCGAGTATTACGCTCCCGAACGCAACGAAGGCTGGCTGCGCTGCCATTTCCGCCATCGCGCGCACAGCGACCCGCTGATTCTCCCGGGTGTCCAGGATCTCACCGCCTGGGTGGACTTCAGCGTCATTGCCGAGGCGGCCGCGAACAGCGGTCTCGAGATCCTCGGCTACGTGAGCCAGTCGCAGTTCCTGCTCGCAGCTGACATCGAGGCGGAGTTGCGCGACTTTGCCGAGATGCCACTCGAGTCACAGCTACAGACCGCCGCACAGATCAAAATATTGACTCTGCCCGGCGAGATGGGCGAAAACGTCAAGTGCATCGGCCTCGCCCGCGGAGAGGTTCCCAGACCCGCAGCATTCGGATCGGCGGACAGGACGCACACTCTATGAAGACACAAGCGACGCAAGGGAGACAGCCTTGACCTGGCTGCAAGTGGTGGTGCTGGCCATCGTCCAGGGCCTCACGGAGTTCCTGCCTATTTCGAGTTCGGGGCACCTCGTCCTCGTGCCGTCGGCCGCCGGCTGGGCCGACCAGGGCCTCGCGTTCGACGTCGCGGTGCACTTCGGTTCGCTGCTCGCGGTATGCCTGTTTTTTCGCGACGACATCGTTGCCCTGCTCAGGGGCAGCGGCCAGCTGTTGACCCTGAAACACGACTCGCCGGAAGCGCGAGTCGCGCTGGCGCTGGGTATCGGCACCGTGCCTGCGGCGATCGCCGGACTCGCCCTGGCCGGCTGGATCGAGGCGAACCTGAGAAGCCCTGCCGTCATCGTAGTGACGCTCTCTGCCTATGCCATCGTTATGGTCCTGGCGGACCGGTTCGGGCGCCGTGACCGGAACGTCGCGGATGTCACGCTCCGCGATGCGCTGGTCATCGGTTGCGCACAGGCGCTGGCGCTCGTGCCGGGCACGTCACGCTCGGGCGTCACCATTTCCGCGGGGCGGCTGCTCGGTTTCGACCGCCGCGACGCTGCGCGATTCTCCTTCCTGTTGTCGGTTCCGGTCATCCTGCTGGCGACCGTGTACGAGATGGGTGGCCTGCTCGTTGGCGACGAAGTGGTTGACTGGACGCAGCTCTGGGTCGCCGCGCTGGTAGCCGCCGTCGTCGCCTACGCAAGCATCGACTTTTTCATGCGTTTCGTAAGCCGTATCGGCTTGTTGCCTTTCGCGCTGTATCGAATCGCGCTTGCCGCGGTGATCCTCTATGTACTGGCCTAGGTACGTTGCAGTCCTGCTGCTGTCCGGAAATTGCTGGGCGGCCGGCGAATACGTGATAGCCGGCGGACTGGAGGGAGATTCTGCCGATGGCCTGGCGGTTGCCCTGTTCGGCGACCTGGCGGTCGGCGAGGACACCTGGCTGTCCGCCGGTGCCGCGCGCAGCAGTGTAGAACTTCCGATTCGCGACGAACTGGAAACGTGGTACGCCGATGTCGGCCTGGACCATTTCTTCAACCCGGCAGGCGTCCGGCTCGGGCTTGCCTACTGGGGCGACAACAGCGTGCTCGACTCGACGGATGCGCGCGCCTCCGTTTACTTCCGTGGCGGCAGGGGTTCGCTCAGTTTCGACTACGAGTTTCGCGACTTCGAGCTCGAGCTGCCGGAGTTCGATTTCATGCGCCGGCGCCAGGTGAACTTCGACGCAAACGGCTACGGGCTGGGCGCACGCGTGGATCTCTCGGAAAGCGTGGACGTCAGGTTCAAGGGCATGAGTTACGATTACAGTGTCAACCTGCGCCTCGACCCCGACCGCGACATCGTCAACCTGATCTCCGTGACGCGGCTGAGCCTCATCAATACGCTGGTCGACTACCATGCCAGCCTCAGTCTTGGTGTCGATTTCGGGCTCAAGCGCCTGGAGTTCGAGATCGCCCAGTGGGAAGGCGCCGCCGCCGGCAGCCGGACGGATTCCTACTCGGTCCGTTTCCTGGCACCGATCGGCAAGCGCAACGATATCGAGTTCGGCCTGGGTTACGACGACTCCGAGAATTATGGCGAGGTGACCGTGTTCTCCGTCTTCCTGTATTTCTACGGCGGCGGCTGAAAGCCGGCACGAAACGCTTCGACAGCCGCCAGTCTCTCGCGACGAATCGCGTCGCCGATTTTCCTGCCCTCATACCCGGCTGCAATGGCGGCCGCGTCGATTCCGCTGGCCGCGGTAAACGCCCCGCGCAGCAGATCGGCCTGGGCGTAGTCCCGCTCTTCGAGCCCCTTGCGGCCGCGCGCATCGGCTTCACAGCTGAGCAGGAATTGTTCGAATCGACGTGGTCGCCGAAACGCGTCTGTCGCCTCCAGCATGCGCAATATCGTCGCCGCACGCAGCTCGAAGGCGCGATGGCAGTGCGTGTGGTACTCCGACACGAGGATCCCGAGGTCGCGACACGCATTCGGTACCGGAAGGCGCTGTGCGAGGCGGCGGATGAGCTTCACGCCCCGGCGCTCGTGCCCCGGGTGGCTCGGCAGGCTGTGTTTGCGCGTCGTGCCTTTGCCGAGGTCGTGCACCAGCGCCGCGAAGCGCACCTCGAGATCGGGTGACAGCTTCTCGGCCTGATCGAGCACCATCATCACGTGCAGGCCCGTATCGATCTCGGGATGCCACTGCGCAGGCTGTGGTACACCGAAAAGCCTGTCGACCTCGGGGAACAGGATTCTCAGCGCGCCGCATTCGCGCAGGGTTTCGAAATAAACGCGGCTGTCCGGGCCGAGAAGCGCCAGTTCTGTCTCTTTCCACACCCGGTCCGGCACCAGTGCGTCAACCTCACCGTTGGCCGTGATGGTGCGCATGAGTGACGTCGTTTCCGGCGCGATCGCGAACCCCAGCGACGCGAAGCGGGCCGCAAAACGCGCAACCCTGAGCACACGCACCGGGTCCTCCACGAACGCGTCGGATACGTGGCGCAGAATGCGATTCCGGATGTCGGCAAGGCCATCGTACGGGTCGACGAGATTGCCATCGGCATCCCTGGCAATTGCATTGACGGTCAGGTCGCGCCGTCCCAGGTCGTCCTCGATCGTGACGCCGGGGTCCGTGCGGAACTCGAAGCCGTGGTAGCCGGCTGCCGTCTTGCGTTCCGTTCGTGCGAGCGCATACTCTTCGCCGGTTTCGGGGTGCAGGAAGACGGGGAAGTCCTTGCCGACCTGCCTGTAACCTGCGTCCTGCATCTCAGCCGGTGTTGCGCCAACGACGCACCAGTCCCGCTCTTTCACGGGGAGTCCGAGCTGCTCATCACGAACAGCGCCACCGACGAGGTACACTTGCATCGCGCGATTCTAGCAAACCGACCCTCATACGCTGCCCGTGATTTCGAAACCTGTCCTCAGTACCACCGCCTTGCTCGGGATCTGTTTCCTGCTGCCCGCCTGCTACTACGTGCAGGCGACGCAGGGTCAGATCGAGGTTCTGAGCAAGCGCGAGCCGATTGACGAAGTCCTGGCGAGTCCCGACACGGCGGCGGAGCTGGCCCGCCGGCTCAGGCTGGTGCAGGAAGCAAGGCAATTTTCCATCGACGAACTCGGCCTGCCCGACAACAGGAGTTACCGGTCCTACTCGGATCTGGAACGCGACTACGTGGTCTGGAACGTGTTCGCCGCGCCCGAGTTCTCGCTCGAGGCGCGCGAGTGGTGTTATCCCATCGTCGGCTGTGTCAGTTATCGCGGCTATTTCTCCGAGGAAGCTGCAAACAAGGAGGCCGACAAGCTCGGGCTAAAAGGATTCGACGTCGCCGTCGGCGGCGTGCCCGCCTATTCGACGCTCGGCAACTTCAATGATCCGGTCCTGAGCACGATGATGCGCTGGGATGACGTGAAACTCGTGTCCACCTTGTTCCACGAGCTTGCGCACCAGGTTCTCTACATCAGGGACGACACCGCTTTCAACGAGTCCTTCGCGACAGCCGTCGAGGAGATCGGGATCGAACGGTGGTTGGCGGCGAACGGCAGACAGGAGGATATGGCGCGTTACCGGTCGCAAAAAAAGCAGCACCGCCGGTTCGTCGAACTGGTCAACGCGGCCAAACTCGACCTGGCCGATTATTACGGCCGCGACATCGACCCGGACGCCATGCGCAACCTGAAGTCCGCACGTTTGGAACGGCTGGCCTCGGACGTCCGCGCGGAACTGCGGATGGCCGGCCGTAACGAAAATCACTGGCTGAGCGGCGATCTCAATAATGCCCGCCTGCTGCCGATGTCGCTCTATGACGAACAGGTACCTGCATTCCTGGCGCTGTATGCCGATTGTGACTCGGAGCTGCATTGCCTGTACGAGAAAGCCGGGAAGATTGCGGAGCTCGACCCGGCGGCGAGGCAGGCGCGCCTGGACGCGCTCACGGCCCGGCAGGAGGATTCGCGCGTCGACTAGCGGCTTGCCAGGCGCTGATCGGCGGGCAAAGGTTCGACGTGTGGAAGGCGGTCGGACAGTCGCCGCATTTCGCCGGTCAGGCGCCAGTGGAAAATCGTCTCCGCTGCCATGACGCGGCGCACGTACTTGCGGGTTTCGTTGAAGGGGATATTTTCGATCCAGACGCGCGCATCGACGACACCCGACTGCGGCAGCCAGCGGTCGACTCGATGTGGGCCGGCATTGTATGCCGCCGTGGCCAGTACGGGGTTGCCGTCGTAACGCGCGACCATGCTGCCCAGGAACGTCGTGCCCAGGCGGATGTTTTGATGCGGATCCGTGAGCGTGTCGACCCCGGAGTAGGCCAGCTTGATCTGCCGCGCGACCCGGCGGCCGGTGGCGGGCATGAGCTGCATCAGGCCGATCGCCCCGGCGCTCGAACGGACGTCCCGCATGAACAGGCTTTCACTTCGAGCGATGCCGAACGCCCAGGTTGTGGGGATACTTGCCGACGTCGCGTGTTGTTCGAAGGACTGTCGGAACGGGAGCGGGTATCGCAATGCCAGGTCGTCGTAGTGCCCCACGCTCGCGGCCGTTGCTATTGCCCGGGAATGCCAGCCCC
This sequence comes from uncultured Woeseiaceae bacterium, assembly GCA_947258565.1. Lineage (GTDB taxonomy): Bacteria > Pseudomonadota > Gammaproteobacteria > Steroidobacterales > Woeseiaceae > UBA1847. The sequence goes on along the minus strand of CAMYJB010000013.1, from coordinate 165,666 downwards.
AGCGATGCGCAAGCACGGCTGCCTGCGTCTTCTGGTCCGTTGCCAGGCGCGCCAGGGCAGCGTCCCACTCCGACCGGCCGCGACCGTCGAGCCCCACCTTGAATAATTCGCGTGCCCGCACCAGGTCGTGGCGGCGCGAGAGCAACTCGATGACCCGTTCGTCGGGCCGCAAGGTGTCGTGGTCGAATGCGTAGGCGCTACCGAGCTCGTCCGCGGCGAGGAACCCGTAATAGCTGCGTTCTGCAGCGAGTGGTTCGAGCGCGGTCCTCGCTGCAATGTCGCGGCCAGTGCGCGCCAGTGCAATACCTCGCCAGTACCGCCACTGGTCAGAATCGCGCTCATCCGTGGTCATCATGGCAATGTCATTCAGGAGATCTGTCCACTGCTCGTCGCGAAGGCTGACACGAGCACGCCACCGCATGACTTCCTCGTCCTGGGTTTCCAGCGGCAGACTCGTCAGCAGGTCGTAGGCCCCGGCAAGATTGTCGCGGGCCGTCCATAGCGCGATGTGGCGCCGGGTCGCATGGCGAAGCCTTGCTGGAAATGCGTGCGCGCTCTCCAGGCGGTCCCAGAGTTGCAGCGCCCTCTGCGGATCGCGATACGTGATTCGCTCGATCGCGTAGGCAAGCTGCTCGCGAGTCAGCGCATTGTCAGCGCGATGCTCGTGCGCATCGACGAACTGCTCGGGTCTCGAGCGGGCCTGCAGCCAGTCATTTGCCTGTTCGAGCAGCGCTTCGTCCAGCGACCGCGCGAGCCAGCGCGCCCGGGTGAATTCGCGGGCCTCGATTGCGAGCGCGAAACGCGCCCGGTAGTCGTCTTCGGTGAGCTGCTTCTGCTCGCGCATGTACGCGAACACGGGGTCGCATTCCTTCGCCTGGCTGTGACCGGTCAGCCACAGATCGCGCCCCCGGAGTTCGATGCGATCACCGTTTCCGGCTTCGATCTCGGCATGCAGCGCGATGCAGTCCAGCCTCGCGACGCCGAGTCCCTGGTAGTAAGTCCGATAGATACGCAGAAACCGGTCCAGCTGCCCGGAGCCGGCAAGATGAAGGGCATAGCTGTAACGAAGCTCGCGCGCCGGTTTGAGGGTTCCGTGCCGGTCGAGAAAGGCCTCGAGGCTGTCGCGCCCTGTCGTGCTCATGGTGGCCCTGAACCAGGCAGCACGCAGGTCCGGCCACAATACATAACCTTCCAGCAGCGCGCGGTCCGTGGCACTCAATGCATCGACGGAATCCCAATGGCCACGTTCGACGTCCGCATAAACCTGGCTAAACAATTCGCGCTGCTTTTCGATGCCGGAGTTCGCTGCAGCCGGATTCTGCGGCAACAGTGCCAGGGCGGAGACGATGCCGGCTGCGAGCTTCAGGAAGGCGTTACGGGGCGACATCGTTGCTGCGCAGTCCTTTGTGCGTCGAGAGAAACCTTGATAATGAGACCTTACTCAGTGGCGAAAAGTTGCGCAACCGAACGCATCGCAAAAAAAGGCCGGGACGCCCTGCGGTGTCCCGGCCCTTGAGTTCGACTGCTTACCCGGCGTCAGCGGATCTGCAGCATCAGCGCGCGATCACCGCGCTGTACGAGCAGGAAGAGGATACGGCTGCTCGATGCGATATCGTCGAGTTCGCTGAGGGTCCTGACGGGCCGCCGGTTGATGGCGGTAATGACATCCCCGGCGCGCAGACCCCGTTGCGCAGCAGGACTGCCCGGTTCGACGGCGGTCACTTCGACGCCGCCGTCGCGCGTGGTCGAGGATTCGGCGAATTGCGCACCAACGAGGCCCGGGTGAATCTCCGCGCCGACACTGGCCGCCGCGCGCTGCTGACCGAGCGCCGTGGTCGCCTTGCGCATGTCGTTTTCGCGCACGAACTCGATCTCGACCTCGTCGCCCGAACGCATCAGGCCGATCGTATTCCTCAGTTCCGCCGCGCCGGCAATCTTCTTGTCGTTGACGCCGATGATGATGTCGTCCACCTGCAGCCCGGCATCTTCCGCGGCGGATCCCGGCTCGACCCGCGTAATCAGGGCGCCGCTGGTGACGGAGGAGCTGAGGGCTTCGGCCACTTCGGGGTTCACGTCCGCGATCGAGACGCCGAGCAGTCCACGCCGGACCTCTCCGAAATCGAGAATCTGGCGCATGATCGAACTGGCGATCTCCGTGGGCACCGCGAAACCGATACCGACGTTGCCACCGGTGCGGCTGATGATCGCCGAATTGATGCCGACCAGTTCGCCACGCAGATTCACCAGCGCACCGCCGGAGTTGCCGGGGTTGATCGAGGCGTCGGTCTGGATGAAGTCTTCGTAACCGTCGCGACTGATACCGCTTCGTCCCAGCGCACTGACAATGCCCGACGTGACCGTATGGCCGAGGCCGAACGGGTTGCCGATCGCGAGCACGAAGTCGCCGACGCGCACTCGTTCCGAGTCGCCGATCGGCATGTCGGTCAGTCCCCTGGCATCGACCTTGATCACGGCAATATCGGTAGCGGCATCCGAGCCCACTATTTCCGCGTCAAACACTTCGCCGTCGATCGTCGAAATCTGGATCTGGTCCGCCTGGTCCACGACGTGGTGGTTGGTGAGGATATAGCCGTTTTCCGCATCGATGATGACGCCCGAACCAGCGCTGGCAACCTCGCGGTGCCCGCCGCCCGGAACGTCGGGTAGACCGAAAAAGCGGCGGAAAGCCTCATCACCGAAATGCCCGCCTGTGGAAACCGTCTGGCTGACACGGATATTGACGACGGCCGGGGATACCCTGTCCACCAGCGGAGCGAGGCTCGGCAGCTCCTCGCCATTGACCATCGCTGGGAGCGCTGCCCACGTCGTTGCAGACAGAACCAACAGCAGGCCGGCGGTGAAAATTCGGAAGTTCCTGATCATCTAATGCTTGCCTCACGCTTACAATCGCCGTACGTCAAGGTACGACAGGACGGCTGAATCGCCGGTGAATAGGGAATTATAGGCCCAATGCCGTCGACACCGACAATGCGCTTAAGTTCCGGCAGACCTCGTCAGCCAAAGATGCGCGGGCGCGACAGTTCGTCGCGCCCGCTTAGGACAGGTTCAGGCTGCTTCAACTTCGATGCGACGAGCCTGGACTTCCGGCAGCTTCGGAATCGACACTTCCAGGATGCCGTTTCTGCACTGTGCCTTGATGTTCTCGGCATCGGTCGTATCCGGGAGGGAGAAGCGGCGGAAGAAACGGCCGCTGACGCGCTCCATGCGCTGCAGCCCCGCGTCGTCGCTCCGCGATTCCTGGACGCGCTGGCCGGCGATGCTCAGCACGCCTGCATCCATGCTGATCTCTATGTCAGCCGGATCGACACCCGGTACATCTGCGCGCAGCACGAAACGGTCTGTCTCTTCGATGATGTCGACTGCCGGCAGCCAGTCGGTCACGGCAGCCTCACTGTCACCGCTCGGCATACGCCGGGCGGCGAGACGGTCCAGGTCCCGGTGCAGCATGTCGACAATGCCCCACGGCTCAAATCGTGTCAGGTTCATGGTTCTTGCTCCTTCAGTTGGGGTTCGTGGCGCCGCAAACGGTCGCCGTCCAATTCCTGCTGAGCGCATATCTGAGGGCTTGAAATCGCAATTCAAGGCGCCGGAAAACCGGTATTCGGGGTGCCAACTGGCCGTTTTTCAGGGCTCGACCGGCGTGAATTGATGGCACTATATGTAGTGCATGCAGAATTTTACAAAAGTGTCATTTTTTTTCATGTTTTTTTAATGTTAAAAATTCGATAATAGCTCTAAGTAATTGTTTTTAATATTCTAAAAGCCCAAGAAAAAAATCAACCAAACCCTTGACAGGGGCGGGCTACCGGCATAATCTTGTGCTGACTCGGGCACAACATCTTGTGTTCAATCAACGAGGGTTTAGAGGCCACCTCTGACGCTCGCCGCCAGAAAATCGACAAGCGGCGAGAGGGTATCTATTCCCTCGCAAAATTGGGGCAAAGCCTGATTTCGGGGTCTCCGATAGGGAGTTAAGGGGAGTAGTTCTACCAATGAAGTCTGCCGTTCATCTGGATGCGCACACGGTCGCCGACATCGAATTTCAGCCAGCATCGCTGGACATCTGGGACGCCAAGTACCGGCTTATTGCGAAAGACGGCATGAAGCTCGACGAGACCATCGACGAAACCTACACGAGGGTCGCGAGAGCGCTCGCGAATGTCGAACCGGAGTCCAAACAGGAACACTACTTCAACGAATTCCTGTGGGCGCTGCGGAGCGGGGCGATCCCGGCGGGACGCATCATGTCCAATGCGGGCGCCCAGGAGCACAAGCCGGCCACGTCGACGATCAACTGCACGGTATCCGGCACGGTCGGCGATTCGATGGACAATATTCTCAACAAGGTGCACGAGGCCGGCCTGACGCTGAAAGCGGGTTGCGGCATCGGCTATGAATTCTCGACGTTGCGGCCGAAGGGCGCATACGTGACGGGTGCCGGCGCCTACACGTCCGGTCCCCTGTCGTTCATGGATATCTACGACAAGATGTGTTTCACGGTGTCCTCGGCTGGCGGCCGTCGCGGCGCACAGATGGGCACCTTCGATATCGGCCACCCCGACGTCATGGATTTCATTCGCGCCAAGCGCGAGGACGGGCGCCTGCGGCAGTTCAACCTGTCCCTGCTCATTACCGATGAGTTCATGCAGGCCGTTATCAATGAAGACGACTGGAAACTGGCATTTCCGGTCACGCAGAAAGAGGTCGAACAGGACGATCTCGATATCACCGACGAGAGTCAGTTCGTCTGGCGGGAATGGCCGGAGGCCGGCAATTACGTGTCCAATCCCGAGGGTCTCGTCGCCTGCAAGATCTACAAGACGTTGCCGGCACGGCGCGTGTGGGACGTCATCATGGCGTCCACCTACGATTTTGCCGAGCCCGGCTTCGTGTTGATCGACAAGGTCAACGAAATGAACAACAACTGGTTCTGCGAGAACATTCGCGCAACCAACCCCTGCGGCGAGCAGCCCCTGCCGCCGTACGGGTCCTGCCTCCTGGGATCGGTCAACCTGACCCGATTCGTTGTCGATGCGTTCACCGAGGACGCGCGATTCGACTGGGAGGCGTTCCGCAAGGTCGTGAAGGTCTTCACGCGGATGCTCGACAACGTGGTCGAGATCAACGGCCTGCCGTTACCGCAGCAGCGCAACGAGATACAGCGCAAGCGGCGCCATGGCATGGGTTTCCTCGGGCTGGGTTCCACGATCACGATGCTGCGCATGAAGTACGGTGAACAGAAGGCCGTGCAGTTCACGGAGAACGTGGCGCGCGAGCTGGCGCTGGCCGGCTGGGAGGAAGCCCTGGAACTCGCGAGGGAAAAGGGCCCGGCGCCGATCATGAACGAGCAGTTCGAAGTGACGGAAGAGATGCTCGCGCATCGACCGGAAATGCGTGGCGACGGTTACCAGGCGGGTGACAAGGTTCCCGGCCGGATTCTGCACGCGCGCTACAGCCGGTACATGCAGCGCGTGGCGGCAGAAGCGCCGGAGCTCGTCAAGGAACTCGCCGAAGTCGGCGCGCGGTTCACTCACCACAGCTCGATTGCGCCGACCGGCACCATATCCCTGTCGCTGGCCAACAATGCCTCGAACGGGATCGAGCCGAGCTTTGCACACCACTACTTCCGTAACGTGATCCGCCAGGGCAAGAAGACCAAGGAAAAAGTCGATGTCTTTTCGTTCGAGCTGCTCGCTTACCGCGAGCTCATCGACGAGGAGGCGCTGCCGCCCGGGGCCACGGACGGGGAGGCCGGACAGAGCCTGCCGGAGTACTTCATCACGGCAGAAGACGTTTTGCCGACCGAGCACGTCGATATCCAGGCCGCGGCGCAGAAATGGATCGATTCGTCGATCTCGAAGACCGCCAACGTGCCCACCGATTATGCATACGACGAATTCAAGGACATCTACCTGTATGCCTACAAGCAGGGACTCAAGGGCTGCACGACCTTCCGCTTCAACCCGGAGGCGTTCCAGGGCGTACTGGTGAAAGAGAAGGACCTGAAGAACACGGTTTACACGTTTACGCTGGAGGACGGTTCGACGGTCGAATTCAAGGGTGACGAAGAGATCGAATACGACGGTGAAACACACACGGCGGCAAACCTCTTCGATGCGCTTAAAGAGGGTTACTACGGAAAATTTTGAAACAGGGTACAGCGACCAGCGCCTGTCGAGGAATGCAGGAAATGAAGATTGAAAAGAAAATCGTCGGTTACGCAGTAAAGCAGCCGGCCACGGAAGAGAAAAACGAGCGCCCCGAGCTTCGCCGCGAGGGCGGAAGCGGCAACCGCGCCGAAGTGATCCGGATGCACGAGAAGCTCGAGCGTCCCGAGGTGCTGATCGGTTCGACTTACAAGGTCAAGACGCCGGTGTCGGATCACGCCATGTACGTGACCATCAACGACATCATCCTCAACGAGGGCACGGAGCACGAAAAGCGCCGACCGTTCGAGATTTTCATCAATTCCAAGAATCTCGACCACTACCAGTGGATCGTGGCGCTGACGCGGATCATTTCGGCCGTGTTCCGCAAGGGTGGTGACGTCGCATTCCTCGTCGACGAGCTCAAAGCCGTGTTCGATCCCCGCGGCGGCTACTGGCAACCCGGCGGCAAATTCATGCCGTCCATCATCGCGGAGCTGGGCTATATCGTGGAGAAACACCTGATCGCCATCGGCCTGCTGTCCGATCAGGAGCTCGACGAAAGCCAGCAGAAGCTGATCGCGGAGAAGCGTGCCGAGTTCGAAGAGTCCCGCAAGCAACAGGACGCATTCTCGACGAGCGAATTTCCGGAGGGCGCGCAGCTCTGCAAGAAGTGCAATACGGCGGCGGTCATCATGATGGATGGGTGTATGACCTGCCTTAGTTGCGGCGACTCCAAGTGCGGCTGATTGAGCGCGCCTGAACAAGCTGTGCCCGCGTGCCCGGCGTGGTAAATTCGCGCCGTGACCTTATCGATACCTGATTTCTCGAAGGCGAATGTCGTCGTTGCCGGCGACGTCATGCTGGATCAGTACCTGTTCGGTGCGACGAGCCGTATATCGCCGGAGGCGCCAGTGCCCGTCGTGCACGTACAGCAGACGGACGACCGGCCCGGGGGAGCCGCGAACGTTGCGGTGAACCTGGCATCGCTCGGTGTAAAGACGCGCCTCGTCGGTGCGGTTGGTGACGATACAGCGGCGAGTACGCTCCAAAACCTGTTGCAGGCACAGGGCATCGACTGCAACTTCGCTTGCGTCAGCGACCGGCCCACGATTACCAAGACGCGGGTCCAGAGCCGCGGCCAGCAGCTCATCCGGCTCGACCAGGAAAATGCCGCCGAACTCAGGGACAAAGCCCTGGTCGAGGCTGTCGGCGAAGCCGCGACGGGCGCCGGCGCGGTAATACTTTCCGACTACGGCAAGGGCGCATTGACCGACGTGCGGGGGATGATCGAGCTGTGCCGCAAAGCGCGTGTGCCGGTCCTCGTGGATCCGAAAGGCCGCGAATTCGAAAAGTATCGTGGCGCAACGCTGCTGACGCCGAACCAGGGCGAATTCGAAGCCGTAGCCGGGCTGTGCGGGAGCGATGAGGAACTCGCGGCGCGAGGCTGGCGGATGGTCGAGGAACTCGAGCTGACCGCGCTGCTCGTAACCCGCAGCGAGAAGGGCATGATGCTACTTGAAAGCGGCAACGACCCGCTGTTCCTGTCGACACAGGCGCGCGAGGTCTACGACGTTACCGGTGCGGGCGATACCGTCATAGCAACGCTTGGCGGCGCGCTGGCGAGCGGCGAGTCCCTCGCATCGGCGGCGGCACTGGCGAACATTGCCGCAGGTCTCGTGGTTCGCAAGATCGGTGTCGCCACGGTGACGCCGGGCGAGATCCAGGTCGCCCTGCATCAGCGCGGCCAGGGCGGACGGGGCCTCGTGTCCCGGGACGAACTCCTGGTTCTCGTCGGCGAGGCACGGGCGCGAAAGGAGCGCATTGTCATGACGAACGGCTGCTTCGATATCCTGCACGCGGGTCACGTCGCCTACCTGGAGGAGGCGAAGAGCCTGGGCGACCGGTTGATCGTGGCGGTCAACGACGACGATTCCGTGCGCCGGCTGAAGGGGGCGTCGCGCCCCATCAACGGGCTCGAGGATCGCATGCTGGTACTGGCCGGGCTCGCGGCCGTCGACTGGGTGGTCCCCTTCGCCGACGACACGCCGGCCGGGTTGATTGCGGCAGTGCTGCCGAATGTGCTCGTCAAGGGTGGCGATTACGAGCCCGCGCAGATCGCCGGTGGCAGGGAAGTCCTGGAGAACGGTGGTGAGGTTCGGGTGCTGAGTTTCCGCGATGGGCACTCCACCAGCCGCATCATCGACAAGCTGAGCGGCTGAGCGCCGGGCGCGTTGCGGACACGGCGTGCGCATCTTATACAACCTTCTGACCTATATACTGTTCCTGCCGTACATCGGCTATTGGCTGGTCCGCGGCATCACCAACCGGTCGTATCTGCAGCGAATCGGCGAGCGCCTGGGTATCGGCTATCCCCGGCTCGAACGCTGTATCTGGATTCATGCGGTTTCAGTGGGGGAAGTCGTCGCGGCCGTGCCGCTGATTCGCGCACTGGGCAAACGGTTTCCCGACAGGCCATTGCTCGTAACCACCGTTACGCCGACCGGGGCGGCGCGCGTTGCCTCGGTGTTCGGCGACGAGGTGCATCACACCTATATTCCTTTCGAAGCGCCGCTCGTGGTCGATCGCTTCTTCTCGGCAACCAACCCCGAGATCGCGCTGGTGCTGGAAACAGAGATATGGCCAAACCTTTATCGGGGCTGCGGCGTTCGTAACATCCCGCTCGTGTTGGTTAGCGCGCGAATCTCGCCGCGGTCGGTCCGCAGCTACCGGCGCCTGTTACCGCTGTTTCGCGAGACCCTGTCGCACGGCATCATCATCGCCGCGCAGAGCGATGCCGACGCAGAGCGTTTCCTGTCGCTGGGCGCAGCGCCGGAACGCACGCGAGTCACGGGCAACATCAAGTTTGACGTAGAGTTACCGCCGGATCTCCCGCTCCGAGGCCGCGAACTCCGCGCCGAGCTGTTCGGAGACCGACCGGTGTGGATTGCCGCGAGCACACACGAGGGGGAAGAGGAAATCGTGCTTGCGGCTCAGCAGGCGCTGTTGAAAACCCGTCCGGAAGTGCTGCTGGTGCTGGTGCCGCGGCATCCGCAGCGATTCCCGGCTGTGCGCGATATGGTCGTGAAGCAGGGAATGAGTGTCGTATCCCGAACCGAGGGCCAAGCCTGTAGTGCGGCGACGCAGATATTTCTCGGCGACACGATGGGTGAACTGACGCTGTTCTATGCCACCAGCGACGTTGCATTCGTCGCCGGCAGCCTCGTTCCCATCGGCGGCCACAACCTGCTGGAGCCCGCGGCACTCGGCTTGCCGTTGCTCAGCGGGCCACACGTGTTCAACGCAGAGGAAATCGCGGACATGTTCGTCGCTAAAGGCGCCTGCAAGCTGGTGCACGATTCCGCAGAACTCGCCGCAGCGGTTGACGGCCTGTTGTCTGACCCGGGGGCGGCATCGCAACTCGGCAGCGTGGGGCGCGAAATACTCGAGCGCAATCGTGGCTCGCTGGCGAGGCTGATGGCGATGATCGAGCCGCTGGTGGAGTGAGCGTTTACTCCGTCTCTTCTTCGGCTTCTTTCCTGGCTTCCTCTGCGAACTGATCCTCCGGCGGCTTGCGCGCGACGAGAAACGGCTCGAGATTCTCGAGGTCCTGCACCTGCAAGGTTCCGGCTGCCTGCTTGAGTCGCATGACGTTCAGCAGGTAGTCGTACCGCGCCTGGTAATAGTTGGTGATCGACTGGTACAGGTTACGCTGCGACAGCAACACGTCGACGATTGTGCGTGTACCCACATCGAAACCGGCCTGGGTTGCGTCGAGCGCGGTCCTGGCTGAGGCAACGGCCTGCTCCAGCGCCTCGACACGACTGATCTCGGCGAGCACGCCGAGGTACGAATCGCGTGTTCGCCGGTCCGTTTCACGTGTGACGCGCTGCAGCTGCTCGCGCGACGCGCGATGCAGGTAGATGGCTTCCTTGACGCGCGACGATGTGGAGCCGCCGGAAAATATCGGCAGGGTGAACTGGATGCCGATGCTGTCCGAGTCGAAGTCCGTGTCGGCGGGCAACGCCCCGAAGCCGTTGAAGGTATCCTGATCCTGAACCGAATCCGTCGCGCCGACATTCGCGACAAGATCGATCGTCGGATAGTGTCCCGTACGGCGAAAAGCTATTTCGTCGCGGGCAAGGGCTTCATCCAGACGGCTCGAGATCAATGCGAGGTTCTGGCTCATCGCGAGATCGAGCCAGGCCTGTTCACTCGCGGGGTCGGGGTTCCGCAGCGGAAGATTCTCCGCCGGCGCGGCGAGGTCCCTGATGTAGGAACCGGTAATTTCACTGAGCAGGTAGCGCGCCGTAGCCAGCGAACGCTTGGCAGCGATCTCGTTGGCGACCGACTGGTCATACGCGGCCTGCGACTCCTGGACATCGGTGATCGCGATGAGTCCGACTTCAAATCGTTGCTTGGCCTGCTCGAGCTGGCGCGCGATCGCGTTGCGGTCGGCGTGGATTGCAAGCAAACGGTCTTCGGCACCCAGTACGTTGAAATAAGCCTCGGTCACCCTGACGATCAGATCCTGCTGCGCCGCCTCGCGGTCGGCCTCGGCCCGTGCCACGACCTTGTCCGCCTGCCTGAGGCCGACAATCTGGTCCCAGCGGAACAACGTCTGGCGCAGGTTGAAACTCCAGCGCGTCGTCTCGTCTTCGATTTCCGTCTGGAATGAAAACGGAACTACGACCAAATTGCCCGACCCCTCCGGCTGCTCGATGACCGTGTTCTGCACGCCGGAACCCGAGGTGTTGGTCCTGGTCCAGTCGGCGCCGAAGTCGATCTGCGGCAGCAGCACGCCGCGTGCCTGCGGTTCCGCCTCGAGCGCGGCAAGCCGGCGTGCCTCCGCTTCGTGAATTCGCGGGTCACTTTGCAATGCCTGCTGGTAGATCTCGAGCAGCGTCGCGGCCTGGCCGGGCGCAGAAACTGCGAGCATTGCGGTGGCGATCAGTAATGCATTGAAAGTCGTAGGTTTTTTCATTCGTTTGTATTCCACGAGGTCCGGGGATGGCGGGACCCGATCAAAGTGTTATAGTCTACTATATCACTAAACCAGTTGCGAACATCAACGTTTTCGCGCTCTCCGATCCTGCTGGGACGCGATGTTCGCCCGAATGGTACATCGTCATTGCTACAACATAGATGCAAACTACGTCGAAGAGGTTCCGTCCGGGCGAAATTCGCTGCCGCTCTCAGAACACGAATTGCGGTGGCAAAGTACCATGAACGAGGGGGCCGAGACTCGTTTCGAACAATGTTTCGCTGCGCCAGTCGGTGTCACCGCTGCGGCGAACGAGTCGGGCCTCCATGACGGGGGGCGACCCGACTACCACGAACAGGCGACCGCCGGGCCGCAGGGCATCGACGAAGCGCGGATCAAACGTCTCGATCGATCCGGTCACGGCAATCGCGTCATAATGACTGCCCGGTAAATCACGGGTTGCGTCCATGGTGCGCAGCTCGATGTTGTCAACGCCGGCATCTGCCAGTTTGCGGGCCGCGTTGCGAACGAAATCCTCATGGATATCCACGCTCGTTACGATGCCCGCCAGTTTCGCGAGGCAGGCCGTCAGGAAACCACTGCCGGTGCCGATTTCCAGCACGTGCTCGTTCGCGTTGAGATCGAGCGCTTGCAGGACGCGGCCTTCAACCGTCGGTGTCATCATGAACTCACCGTGGCCGAGCGGAATCTCCATGTCTGCGAATGCCATGGGTACGTAAACTTCTGGAACAAATTCCTCGCGTGGTATGGCGGACAATACGTCGAGAACGGAGGAGTCCAGCACTGTCCAGGCGCGAACCTGCTGGTCGATCATCTGTCGGCGTGCGAAATCGATGTTCATAATTGTGTTGTTTTCAGGACTCACTGTGTCGATTAAATCAGCACCGCGCTGCGGTATTCGATCCTCCGGCCGCGGAATTATGGTGAATCAAGGCAGTCGGCCTCGGCCACTGGGATATGCTTAACAATGCCTTATTTTACGGCGCTTTCGAGCTCGAAGTCGTGCCTGCTGCGACGAACGTCGAGTAACAAATAATAACAAATGATCATTGAGCGGCATCACACCCTCACAAGCGCATTGCACTTGCAGCAGTGCCCCCGAGCCCCGATATTGGTGCCTGAATGGACCTGACGATTGCCATCCTTGTCGCACTGTCGCTGTTGCTGGCGGCGGCAATCGTCGTGGCCGTAGTCTCCATGGTCGGCCGGCGCCGGCTGCAGGAACGGGTCCGGAAACTCAGCCAGGAGATGGTCGAGGTTTCGGCCGATGCCTCGGTCGGTCATCGGCTCAGCGTCGGTGAGCAAGGTGATATGGCGGACCTCGCACTCACCGTCAACCGGCTGTTTGATGCGCTCAGCGAGCGCGACCAGAAAATCGAGGGCCGCGACCGTCTGTTCCGGGATTTCGCGCGTACGCTGCCCGAAATCGTCCTGATCCATGACGAAAAGATTCTGCTGGCCAACGATTCGGCAGCGGCGCTGATCGGGCTCGAACCGGCCCAGCTCGTCGGACGGGACGTGGTCGATCTCGTGAAACCCGCGTACCGGGCTTTGTTCCGCAAGTCCGTGACGCGGCGCCTCGAGGGTCAGGATGTGCCGCGGCGGCTCGAGATACAGATGATCAATGGCGCACGTGCGGGGCTGTGGGTCGAGGCGCAGAGTTCGACCATTGAATTTCACGGCCGGCCGGCGATCCTGACGGTCGCGCGTGATGTCAGCCATCGGAAAAGCCTGGAGGTATCACTGTCGCGCAGCAAGCGGCAGGCGCAATACACGCTGGAATCGATCGGCGAGGGCATCATCACCACGGATAACGATGGCCACATCGACTATATGAATCGTGCGGCGGAGACACTGATCGGCACCAGCCGGGACGGTGCAGCGGGTCACAGGATCGGTGAGCTATTCACGCTTGTCGACGATACCGACCGGCGCCCTCTGGGAGACCCTGTCGATCGCTGCCTTGCCATGCGCCGCCGCGTCAACATGGGGCGACGGGCGGTCATGGTGACTCGGGACGGCGAGCAGGAACACTCGGTCGAGCTATCGGCGTCGCCCATCCGGGGACCGGGCGAAAGCATCTCCGGGACCGTCGTCGTCTTCCACGATGTCGGTGAATTGCGAGGCCTGACTCGCAAGATGAGCTACCAGGCCACTCACGATCCGCTGACGGGCCTGGTCAACCGACGCGAATTCGAACGGCGCCTGGACGAGGCAATGGACGCAGCCCATGCCGAGGAGGCCGTGCATATGCTGTTTTACATGGACCTTGATCGCTTCAAGGCCGTCAACGACAGCTGCGGGCACCTTGCCGGGGACAACATGCTGCGCGAAGTCGCAGCGCTCATCAAGGATCAGGTGCGTGATTCGGACTTCGTCGGCCGCCTCGGCGGTGATGAGTTCGGTGCGCTGCTGATCGGCTGCCCGATCGACAAGGCGCGGCAGATTGCGACGGATATCTGCAATGCGGTTGCCGACTATCGCTTCGTCTGGAGAGACAAAATCTTCAATATCGGCATTTCGATCGGCCTGGTCGAGATCAGCCACATAAGCGGTACCGTCCAGGACGTAATGAGTGCTGCCGACTCGGCGTGCTATGTCGCCAAGCAGGAAGGGCGTGGCAAGGTACACATCTATTCGGCACGGGACGAAGCCGTCGCGCGGGAGCGCGGGGACATTCGCTGGCTGCGGGAACTGCAGACAGCGCTGCACGAGGATACATTCGAACTCGCCGTTCAGCCGATCATTGCGATGAGCCGCGATGCCGACTCCGGCCCGGCTGTCGAAGTGCTTATCAGGCTGCCCGGCCGCGGCAGCGACTCCGATACGGCGGATTTCCTGCGCCCCGCACAGCGCTACCAGCTGATGCCGCAGATCGATCGTTGGGTCGTTAACGCGGCGCTGACCGCAATATCCGGCGGCGAACTGAAGATCGCGGGCCACCGCAGCTGCGCGATAAACCTGTCCGGTCAGACCATTGCCGACGATGCATTCCTCGGATTCGTCGTCGATGCGCTCGATCGCACAGGCGTAGCGCCGTCGATGATCTGTTTCGAAGTCACCGAGCGGGCAATACTCGACAACGTAAAGCAGGCGCAGCGTTTCATCGAAGTGCTCCACGGCATTGGCTGCGAGTTCTCGCTAGACGATTTCGGCAGCGGCATGGGTTCGTTTTCCAGCCTGAAGCACCTGCCGATCGATTACCTGAAAATCGACGGGATGTACACGCACAGCGTGCAGACCGATGAAGTCAACCAGGAGATGGTGGCGGCAATGATCAAGCTTGCCCGCACCATGGAGTTTCGTGTCGTCGCCGAGCAGGTCGAGCGGCAAGAGGATTTCGACTGGCTTCGCGACGTCGGTGTCGATTACGTTCAGGGCTATTTCGTCGACCGGCCCGTCAACCTGGGCTCGATGACAACCGGTACGTATCGGGCCCTCAATCGGTAGCAGCGCTACTCTAAAAAAAGGCCGCCCGGCGGGCGCCGGACGGCCTTCTGTCTCGGCTACCGCCGTCGATCAGGCGAGCAGCGGAACGATCAGCAACGCGACGATATTGATGATCTTGATCAGGGGGTTGATGGCCGGGCCCGCGGTATCCTTGTACGGATCGCCCACGGTGTCGCCAGTCACGGCCGCCTTGTGAGCGTCCGAGCCTTTGCCGCCGCAATTGCCGTCTTCGATGTACTTCTTGGCATTGTCCCAGGCGCCGCCGCCTGCGGTCATGGAGATCGCAACGAACAGGCCCGTGATGATCGTGCCCAGCAGCAGCCCGCCGAGTGCCTTCGGTCCGAGTAACAGACCGACCGCAAGCGGGACGAGAATCGGCAGCAAGGACGGCACGATCATCTCCTTGATCGCGGCGCGCGTCAGGAGGTCGACGGCGCGGCTGTAATCCGGTTTGCCCGTGCCCTCCATGATGCCGTCGATTTCCCTGAACTGACGGCGGACCTCGGTCACGACCGAGCCGGCTGCGCGCCCGACCGCTTCCATGGCCATCGAAGCGAACAGGTAGGGCACCAGGCCGCCGATGAAGAGCCCGATGATCACGAGGTGATCGTCGAGCTGGAATACCGCGTCGATACCCTCCTTGCTGAGCGCATTCGTGTAGTCCGCGAACAGGACCAGCGCGGCGAGACCCGCCGAGCCGATCGCATAACCTTTCGTGACGGCTTTCGTCGTGTTGCCCACGGCGTCGAGCTGGTCGGTGATGTTACGGACGTCCGGGGGCAGCTCTGCCATCTCGGCAATGCCACCCGCGTTGTCGGTGATCGGGCCAAATGCGTCAAGTGCGACGACGATGCCGGTCATGGACAGCATGGTCGTTGCCGCGATCGCGATGTTGTAAAGGCCGGCGAACGTGTCACCTTCGGGGGCAAGCGCGAACGCACCCCAGATGCTCGCACACACGGCAAGCACCGGCAGCGCGGTCGCTTTCATCGATATGCCGAGCCCCGCGATGATGTTGGTGGCGTCGCCGGTGAGCGATGCATTGGCGATCGTCTTCACGGGCTTGAAGTCCGTGCCCGTGTAGTACTCGGTGATCATTACCATTGCGGCGGTCAGTGCGAGGCCGATCAGGGCCGAGCCGAAAATACCGGTCGTGTTACCGCTTTCAGCCATCATCATGTTGGTGACAGGATAAAAAGCGATCGCGGCAAGTACGCCGGCGGCGATCATGCCTTTATACAGCGCGCCCATGATCTTGCCACCGTCGGACGTCTTGACGAAGAACGTACCGATGATGGAAGCCACGATGGAGATCGCGCCGAGCACCAGCGGGTAGACGACCGCCGAAGCGCCCATCTCGCCGACGATCATGCTGCCGAGGAGCATCGTCGCGATGATGGTAACCGCGTAGGTCTCGAACAGGTCGGCGGCCATGCCCGCACAGTCGCCGACGTTGTCGCCGACGTTATCCGCGATAACGCCCGGGTTGCGGGGGTCGTCTTCCGGAATGCCGGCTTCTACCTTGCCGACGAGGTCGGCACCCACGTCGGCGCCCTTCGTGAAGATGCCGCCGCCCAGTCGTGCGAAGATCGAAATCAGGGAACCACCGAAAGCGAGGCCGACGAGCGCGTGAATCGCCTTGTCGACGCTGGCGCCCATGCCCGTAAGCAACAGGAAGTAGCCTGCTACGCCAAGCAGCCCGAGGCCCACGACGAGGAGTCCCGTGATAGCGCCGCCCTTGAACGCGATGTTCAGGGCCGGATTGACACCCTTGGTAGCGGCTTCCGCGGTACGCACGTTGGCGCGAACCGACACGTACATGCCGATGTAGCCCGCAAGAGCCGAGAAAATAGCGCCGATCGCGAAGCCGATGGCGGTATACCAGTCCAGAGCGATTCCCAGCACGAGGAACAGCACGACGCCGACGACGGCGATCGTGCCGTACTGCCGGTTCATGTAGGCGCTGGCGCCTTCCTGGATAGCTCGTGCGATCTCCTGCATCCGGTCGTTACCGGCCGGCTGCTTGAGAATCCACTGTGAAGAAAAAATCCCGAACAGTACGGCTAGGCCGCCCGCACCGATCGAGAGCCACAGGGCCAACTCGTTACTCATTAGATTGTCTCCCGACTCTTTTTTAGTTTGCGGCTCGAACGATTTCGCCGTCGGCGAATAATGGCGCCGACTTTGTTCTTGTGTTCGACCGGTTTCGAATTATCTGATCGCGGGCCTCGATCCCCAAAAAAGCTCCAAGGCCGCCCCCGACCGGGCGCGCATCATACCACAAATTTCGTCTTTAGTTGCGGTGCAACAGAAACGTTTTTCAACGTCACGTATTTCGGTAAGCCATTGACATATGGAGGATAATCCTCGCCACGTATCAGCGGCTGCAGGTACCTTCGCGCTGCTTCGGTGATGCCGAAACCGTCTTTGGTGATGTATCGCCGGGGCAGCATTTTCTCCTTGTTGGCAACCCGGGACAGGGGTGCCTCGTCGATTCGCCAGCGATAGGGCTTGTCGGAGACCCGCTTGATGACGGGCATGACGGCGGTCTTGCCCTGCAGGGCGAACTCCACGGCCGCCTTGCCGACCGCGTAGGCCTGCTTTACGTCCGTCGCCGAGGCGATGTGCCGCGCCGAGCGCTGCAGGTAGTCGGCCACGGCGTAGTGATACTTGAACCCGAGGTTATCGCGCACCATCTGCGCGACGACGGGCGCAACGCCACCGAGCTGCGCATGACCGAACGCGTCCCTGGTGCCCGCTTCGGCGAGGAACTTGCCGTTCCTGTAGCGTGCGCCCTCGCTGACGACGATGACGCAGTAGTCGTAGCGGTTGACGCATTCGCGCACCCGCTTCAGAAATGCACGCTTGTTGAAGGGCACCTCGGGGAACAGGATGATATGCGGCGCATCTCCAGGCTCCGATCCTGCGAGACCGCCTGCCGCCGCGATCCAGCCCGCATGGCGCCCCATCACCTCGAGAATGAACACCTTGGTCGAGGTCTTTGCCATCGACAGGACGTCGAGCGCCGCCTCCTGCGTCGATACGGCCACGTACTTGGCGACAGAGCCGAATCCGGGGCAGTTGTCGGTTACCGGCAGGTCGTTGTCGACGGTTTTCGGAATGCCCAGGCACTGCACCGGGAAGCCCATCTTCCTCGAGATCTGGGATACCTTGTGGGCCGTATCCATCGAGTCGTTACCGCCGTTATAGAAGAAGTAGCCGATGTCATGCGCCCGAAAAACCTCGAGCAGGCGTTCGTATTCCGCCCTGTTTTCCTCGATGCCCTTGAGCTTGTAACGCGCGGAGCCGAAGGCACCGCCCGGCGTGTGGCGCAGTGCGGCGATCGTGCTGGAGCGCTCCTTGCCGGTATCGATCATGTCCTCGGTGAGGGCGCCGATGATGCCGTTGCGGCCTGCATAGACATTGGCGATCTGTGCGCGATGCTTGCGGGCGGTCTCGATGACCCCGCAGGCCGTTGCGTTGATCACGGCGGTGACGCCGCCGGACTGGGCATAAAACGCGTTTTTTCCGGGCATTCTTCGGCTACCTCAGGCTTGTGATCGGGAGGCGCAACAGGATAGCGGAAACCGGAGCCCGGATCACGGGTGCTTCTATAGTCGAATTGACGTTACCGGTCTTTGCCGGTAGCGTCCCTGAGCGATCACGGCATCTGCCTGATTGCCCTCATTGAATCCTATCGGGAAAGAAAAATGCGAATTGTTTTGCTGGGCGCACCGGGGTCGGGGAAAGGCACGCAGGCAAAGAAACTGGAGGCCGACAGGGGCATTCCGCAGATTTCGACCGGCGATATGTTGCGCGAGGCCGTCGCTGCCGGCACACGATTTGGCGCCAAGGCGAAAGAAACCATGGCGGCGGGGCGGCTCGTTTCCGACGACATCGTGCTCGGTATTCTCAGCGAGCGGCTCGCACGGCCGGACGCAGCCGACGGCTTCATACTCGACGGATTTCCCCGCACCAGGAAGCAGGCTGCCGACCTCGAGGAACTGCTCGACGAACTCGGTGCGCCGCTGGATGCGGCCATACTCCTGGACGTCGACTTCGACAACCTCATGAAACGCCTGACCGGCCGCCGGACCTGTTCGGTGACAGGAAAGCTTCTCAACGTGTACTTCTCGCCACAGGAAGAGATTGACGAATGCCTTAACGCGGGCGGTGAGCTCATCCAGCGTGAAGATGATAATGAAGCAACGATTCGCAGCCGTCTCGACGTCTACAGGGAGCAGACGGAACCGGTCATCGACTACTACCGCGACCGCAACAAGCTCAGGACAGTCGAAGCAGAAGGCTCGATCGACGCGATTTACGAAAGGCTCCGGCAGGCGCTATAGCAGCTGCAGCAACTCAGCGCCGATCAGGTCCCGCCGCCATCCCTGGAATACCCGCGAGTCCGTCCTCCCCGCCACGATCGCGGCCGCGAGTTCTTTGCGAGGCGCAACCAGCTCCGGGCTGATTCCAAGCTTGTCCGCACACGCTGTGACGGCCGCCTGCATGATCTTCAGCAGCTTCTTCTGCTTTTCGTCCGGAGCCGCTGGCGGCTGGTACTGGTGGTTGTCGGCGGCGGAGCGAGCCACGACCGCCAGCAGTTCGTCGCCCGCACGGTTCACGAATTTCGCGGGCAGGCCATCGATGCGGCGGAGGTCGGCCATCGTATCCGGCAGCTTGTGCGCGATATCCAGCAATGCGCTGTCCCGGAGTATCCACTGGCGCGGGCGGTTTCTGCGCGCGGCCTCCGCTTCCCGCCACACGGCGAGACGCTCGGCCGCGGACCGCCGACGGCCGCGAAAGTTACGCGCGCCCTTGAGCCGCTGCACGGCCTGAGTTTCGTCGAAGCCATACAGCGATTCGTCGAGGAGCAAAGCCGAATCCTGTTCCGCCCACGACAGCCGGCCGGCCTTCTCGAGGCGCTCGCCCAGGCGCTCGTAGGCCGGCAGCAGGTATTCGACGTCCTCGACGGCATAATGGAGCAGCGCATCGGGAAGCGGACGCTGCGACCAGTCGGCACGCGTGTGGGATTTCGGGATGTCGACGTCGAACAGTTCCTTGACGAGGCCTGCATAACCGATCTGCGGCTGCATGCCGAGCAGCGCTGCTGCGATTTGCGTGTCGAACAGTTTCACGGGCATCGCCCCGGAACTCTGAAAGATCACTTCTATGTCCTGGCGCGCCGAATGGACGACCCAGGTCTTCCTGAACGTTTCTGTCCAGAATGACTGCATAGGATTTCCTGCGAGCGGGTCGACGCAGTAGACCCTGTCCGGCGCGGAGACCTGCACGAGGCAAAGCTGCGCAAAAAACGTCTTCTCACGTATGAACTCCGTATCGACCCCGAGGAGGCGATGGTCGTGGAGCGCGGGCGTGATCGAATCGGGTTCGTCGACGAACGTGAACGCAGTCATTGATGGCCGCAGGCGTGGACTTCGGATCGGCAGATTAACATGCGATCATTGCCCCATCGACGAGATTCGTGCTTAGGCCGTGCAGGCATTCATCAAAACGCTATTCGAGATCGTGACCATACGGAAGGGCCCGGACGCGATCCCGCACTCCTGGGTGCTGCTGAATGTGGCCACGGCGATGTGGTTCCTGCCGTTGTTCATTGCGACGGCTGTAGTGCCCGGATTCGGCGGCGCGGCCGTTGCGGTCTCGGTGGCAGGCTGGGCACTGAGCCTTGTATGCTATGCCGCCGTCATCGTGCTTGCGGGGTACAGCAGCCGCCTGGTGCAGTCACTCACGGCGATCATCGGCTGCGGCGCGATCATCTTTCTCGCCCAGGTTGTCGGCCTCGTCACGCTGTCGCTCCTGCTCGGAGCAGCGCTTGCGCAAATCATCGTTTACCTGCTGCTGTTCTGGTCGATTCACGTCAAGGGACACATTATCTCTCGCACGATAAACCGCGACTGGTATGTCGGGCTGATCATTGCAATTGCCGTGTTCCTTTTACAGTATGCGTTGTCTATGGCGGTTTCACCCGCATCCTGAGTCCTGCATGCACATACATATACTCGGCATTTGTGGCACTTTCATGGGCGGTATTGCGGCCCTGGCCAAGGCTGCCGGTCACGAAGTATCCGGCTGCGATGCCGGTATCTATCCGCCGATGAGCGCGCAACTGAAGAAGCTCGGCATCGATATCCACGAGGGGTTCGATGCCGACCAGCTCAAGTTGCCGCCGGACCGCGTAGTCGTCGGCAACGTGGTAAGCCGGGGATTCGACGTCGTCGAGGCGATGCTCGATCGAGACATCCCATACCAATCAGGGCCACAGTGGCTTGCGGAGCACGTTTTGCGGGGGCAGCACGTCTTCGCCGTGGCCGGCACGCACGGCAAGACCACGACGGCGAGCCTGCTGGCCTGGATACTCGAGGACGCGGGCAAGCAGCCCGGATTCCTCGTTGGTGGTGTGCCCGCCAACTTCGGCGTGTCGGCACGCTTCGGTAGCGGCGACTGCTTCGTCGTGGAGGCGGACGAATACGACACGGCCTTTTTCGACAAGCGGGCCAAGTTCGTGCATTACAGGCCGCGTACGCTGATTCTCAACAATCTCGAATACGATCATGCGGATATCTACAAGGATCTCGACGCCATACTGTGGCAGTTCCACCAGCTGCTGCGCACTGTGCCGGGATCCGGCCGGATCGTAATGAATGCGGCTGACGGCAACCTTGCGCGGCTATTGGAGATGGGGTGCTGGACGCCGCGCGAAATGTTTTCCCTGGGCGAGGGCGCCGAGTGGCGCGCAGAGTTCGTCGATGCATCCGAGCGCCACATTCGCATGCGTGACCCGCAAGGCCGGTCGGCGGAGGCGCGATGGCTTCTCGGCGGTTCGCATAACCTCGAAAATGCCATCGCCGCCGTCGCTGCCGCGCATTCGGCCGGGATCGAATTGCGGCAAGCGGTTGATGCGCTGTCACGATTCGAGGGGGTTAAGCGGCGCATGGAGCGCACGGCGACCGTCGGGGACATCGCGATCTACGATGATTTTGCGCATCATCCCACCGCGATCCGGCGCACGATTGCAGCCATGAAGCGGCGCTATCCCGGCAATCGGCTGGTCGTTGCGATCGAACCCCGATCGAATACGATGAAACTCGGCGCGCACAACCGCGAACTCGCCGACTCGCTCGAGGAAGCGGACCTGATCTGGCTGTATCGTCCCGACGAAATGGACGAAGATTTCGACGCCGCGCTGGAGCCGTTGGGGAAGAAGTTGCGTGCTTTCCGTGACTACGACGAACTCGCGAGCGACATGTCGACCCGGGTACTCGCCGGCGACCAGGTCGTTTTCATGAGCAATGGTGGTTTCGGCGGGGCACGGCAGACGCTCACCGCGGTCCTGCAGCGTACGCGCACCTCCTGACAACCGGTCCCGACCTGGATTCTAAGGAGGCGGGCGCGCGGGTCATTTGTCTCCCTCATGGCTCCCTTCGGTCCGCTTTTCTGTGCGGGGCGCGGACGCGGACGGGAGCGGTTCGCCGGCGAGGTAACTATACTTGGTGAGTATCCGATTACTGGCCGGCGTCGTGCGCGTACCCCTTTTTCCCTTAAGCACGGTCCTGTTCCCGGGCGGCCCGCTACCGCTCCGGATCTTCGAGGCGCGCTACGTGGACATGATCGGCCGGTGCATGAAGGATGACAGCCCGTTCGGCGTAGTGCTGATTCGTGAGGGCGGCGAAGTCGGTCCGGCGAAAACCCACGATATTGGCACGCTGGCGCGGATCGTCGACTGGTACCAGGGCAGCGACGGCCTGCTCGGGGTAACCGCCCGGGGCGAGCAGCGCTTCCGCCTGCTGTCATCCCATCGCCAAGCGGACGGGCTCCACATCGGCGAAGTCGAGGTACTGCCGGAGGAGAGTGAAGTACCCTTGCCGGAGGAATACCGGCCAATGGCGGCGATCCTGTCCGGGGTACTCGACGACCTCGGGCGGCTGTACGAGGACCTGGAACGTCGCCTCGACGATGCAGGCTGGGTGACAAACCGATTCGTCGAGATTCTGCCAATAGACCTCGAGGAAAAGCAGCTGTGCCTCGAACAATCCGACCCGGCCGAACGCCTGCGGCTCGTACAGAAAGTGCTGAAGCACGTGCGCGGCCCGCTCGGCGCGGCCTGAGCTTTCTAGAGCGTCCCGAACACCTTGCGTGCGGCAGCGAGCGTCTGCTCGACCTCGCTTTCGCCGTGGGCTGCCGAGACGAAACCGGCCTCGAAAGCAGACGGTGCCAGATAGACGCCTTCCTCGAGCATACCGTGGAAAAAAGCTTTGAACCGATCCACGTCCGCGGCCGAGACCTGTGCAAAACTCCGTACCGGTCCCGAGTCCGTAAATACGAAACCGAACATGCCGCCTTGCTGTTCGACGCACAGTGCGATGCCTGCGTCGGTCGCCGCCGCGGCGAGGCCGTCGGTCAGCTGCTTCGTTCGCTCGCCTAGCTGCTCGTAAAAGCCCGGAGCGTCGATGAGTTCCAGCGTCGCCAGTCCGGCGGCCATCGCGACCGGGTTACCTGACAGGGTCCCCGCCTGGTAAACGGGACCGTCGGGCGCTATGTCCGCCATGATGTCGGCGCGGCCGCCGAACGCGGCGGCCGGCATACCGCCACCGACAACCTTGCCCAGCGTTGTCAGGTCGGGTTCGACCCCGAACAAGGCCTGCGCGCCGCCCTTGGCGACGCGGAAACCGGTCATTACCTCGTCGAAAATCAATACGGCGCCACTGTCGCTGCACGCCTCTCGCAAGGTTTCCAGAAAGCCGGGCGCAGGGGGCACCATGTTCATGTTGCCGGCGATGGGCTCGACGATAACGCATGCTACGGCGTCGCCGACCTCGTCGAAGGCCTGTGCGACCGCATCGGCGTCGTTGAACGGCAGGGTAATCGTATGGGCAGCCAGTTCGGACGGAACGCCGGGAGAGCTCGGGACGCCCAGCGTCAGTGCTCCGGAGCCGGCTTTGATCAACAGTGAATCCGAATGGCCGTGATAGCATCCTTCGAACTTGACGATCTTGTCGCGCCCGGTGTGTCCGCGAGCGAGGCGGATCGCGCTCATTGTCGCTTCGGTGCCTGAGCTCACCATCCGCAGGCGCTCGATTGACGGCATGAGCCCGATGATCTTCGTAGCGATCTGCGTTTCCAGCACGCAGGGAGCACCGAAACTCAAACCCCGCTGCGCGGTCTCGATAACCGCATCGAGCACTGCCGGGTGTGCGTGGCCGAGGATCATCGGTCCCCACGAGCCGACGTAATCGATAAAGCGACGGCCATCCTCGGACTCTACCCATGCGCCGCTCGCGCTCCTGAAGAAAACCGGTTCACCACCGACGCCCGCGAACGCGCGCACCGGTGAATTGACACCGCCCGCAATGACCGCGCGGGCATCTGCATACAGACTCATTCGATTCCTCTCAGCTCGTGCATTTGCGTTATCCTGACGCCGCGCTGCTGCAGCAGCTGCGGCACACCGTCCTCGCCGACAAGGTGCAGGGCACCAACGACGACCAGGTAATCGTCTCCTTGCTCCAGCAGTTCGTCGATCGTGTCCACCCAGAGCCGGTTGCGGTTTGCCACGATTGTTTCGTAGAGCTCCGGGTACCCCGAGACGTCCTCGAGCAAGGTCTGTTCTAGGAAGTCAATGTCACCCGAACGCCAGGCCAAAATCAAATCATCCATGATGTCTCGAATAGCGGCGCTCTCGGTGAGCGTCTGCATGAGGAGGTCCCGCTGCGCATCAAGCGAGAGCCCGTCGAGATAGGCGAGTTGCTGTTCCACGGACTCGAAGCCGAGGATCGTCTTGCCGTCTCTCGTTGCTTTCTTTAGCAGGTGCATTTCGACGCCATATGACGGGTTGAAGCCGATGCGGGCGAGCGCCAGCTGCTCGACCGTGATTGCCGCGAACCAGGGCTCTGTCCGCTCCAGCATCTCGAGCGGCATATCCAGTTCCGCGGCGACCGCCATCGCCTCGGCGTAGAGTTCGTCGCCCATCACGTCCCGCAGCGACGTGCCCTCGTCGAGCATCCCCAGGCGGTTGATTGTCGACTGCAAGAGCAGCGGATCGAGGTCGTCCATGTCGAGTTCCATGTAGAGTGTCTCGGCATCGTCATAAACCTCATCGATCACCTGCGGCAGCGGATGATCCTGTGCTCGCAGCAGGTGGACCGAACCGAGCAGGTAGACCCGGTTGGCGGTTCCCTCGGCCATCCACATCGTGACCGGGTGGCCGGCAGAGTCGGCCAGCGCGAGCGATGGCAGCAGCCACAAAAAGACGAGTGCAATACGTTCAGCCACTTTCCACCCAGATCAGTTCGGTACTGACGCTGCCGTCCGGCTGCATCTCGATGCATCGATAGGCGGGCGGCCTGTCGTCGACCGCGAACTCGTCCGAGTGCGGCAGGAACTGGCGGCAGGTCGAGGGTGTGGCGATGAGCCGAATCCCATCGCGCTCGGCATCATGGTCCTGGTGCACGTGACCGAAGATCGCGATACGAACACGCCCCGCTGATCCCGCCCGCTCGAGGAATTCATCGCCGTTGTCGAGGCCGACGGAGTCCAGCCACTTGCTGTGCATCGGGACCGGCGGATGGTGCAGGCAGATCATGACGTGTTTGGCGCTGCTGGCTGCAATGGTATCTTCCATGCGGCACAGCTCCCTCTCTGCGATCTTGCCCCCGGGGCGGCCCGAGCTGCAGCTGTCGATACCGACGATCAGCCAGTTACCGATCGCCACAGAATCACAATAGGAAAACGGCGGCGCCGGCAGGATGTCGCGCATCAGGTGACGGACGTCATGGTTGCCCGGTACGCAGAAGACCGGCAGGTCGAGCGCCGTGAGCAGGTCGCGGCAATGGCCATAGGCCTCTGCCGAGTCATCCTGGATGATGTCGCCGGTCAGTGCGACAAGGTCTGCCGCGAAGTCGCCATGGCGGTAGTGCTCGATTACAGACCGCAGCGTGGCATACGTGACGGCGCCTCGCAGGGCTCCGTTCCTGTCGGCGAAGAGATGCGGGTCCGTCAGATGCAGGACCCGCACAGGATCAGCTGAACCGTGAATGTGCCCGCACCTCGAGCCGTTTGGACGAACTGCATGATAGCGGCAGTCCGAGGCCGTGAGCAATCGACATGCGGCAGCTAGTAGCGGTAAGTGTCAGGTTTGTACGGACCTTCTTTCGGTACGCCGATGTAGTCCGCCTGTTCGTCCGACAGCGGCGTCAGCCGGGCGCCGATCCTGTCGAGGTGCAGCCGCGCCACTTTCTCGTCGAGGTGCTTCGGAAGCACGTAGACTTCATTCTCGTACTGGTCGGCGTTGTTCCACAGTTCGATCTGCGCCAGCACCTGGTTGGTGAACGAATTCGACATCACGAAGCTCGGATGGCCCGTCGCGCAACCGAGGTTTACGAGCCGGCCCTCCGCCAGCAGGATGAGGCGCTTGCCGTCCGGGAAGATCACGTGATCGACCTGCGGCTTGATGTTGTCCCATTCGTATTTCTTCAGGTACTCGACGTCGATTTCGTTGTCGAAGTGCCCGATGTTGCAGACGATCGCCTCGTTCTTCATGCGCTCCAGGTGTTCGCCGGTTATCACGTGGTAGTTGCCGGTGGCGGTCACGACGATGTCGACCTGGTCGCAAATCTCGTCGAATCGAACGACTCGATAGCCTTCCATCGCCGCCTGCAGCGCACAGATCGGGTCGATCTCCGTAATCCAAACCGTTGCGCCCAGACCTCGCAGAGACTGCGCGGAGCCCTTGCCGACGTCGCCGAATCCACAGACGACCGCGATCTTGCCGGCGATCATCACATCGGTGGCGCGCTTGATGCCGTCGACGAGCGATTCGCGGCAGCCGTACAGGTTGTCGAACTTCGACTTCGTAACCGAATCGTTGACGTTGAACGCGGGACAGCCGAGGCTGCCTTCCTTCATCATCTCGTACAGCCGGTGCACGCCGGTGGTCGTCTCTTCCGACAGGCCCCGGACTTCCTTCAGGAGCTCCGGGTACTTGTCGTGCATGACCAGGGTCAGGTCGCCGCCGTCATCGAGCAGCATGTTAGGGCTCCAGCCGTCCGGACCGTTGATCGTTTGCTCGACGCACCACCAGTACTCCTCCTCGGTTTCGCCCTTCCAGGCGAATACGGGAACGCCCGATGCCGCGATGGCCGCAGCCGCGTGGTCCTGCGTCGAGAAGATATTGCAGGAAGACCAGCGGATCTCCGCGCCGAGCGCCTTCAGCGTCTCGATGAGGACTGCCGTCTGGATCGTCATGTGCAGGCAGCCTGCGATTCGGGCCCCCTGCAGCGGCTGTTGCCCGGCGTACTCCTCGCGAATCGCCATCAGCCCGGGCATTTCCGTTTCCGCGATCGCGATTTCCTTGCGCCCCCAGTCGGCGAGCGTAATGTCCTTGACCTTGTAGTCGGGTGTCTGAATGGCAACGGGTTCGCTGCTCATAATGATCTCCTGTTAATTGTCTGTCAGGCCGCCGCGGCGCCCTTGAGCGCCTCGGCCTTGTCCGTTTTCTCCCACGGAGCATCGATATCTTCCCGGCCGAAATGCCCGTATGCCGCCGTGGCTTTGTAGATCGGGCGAACGAGGTCCAGCATCTTGAGGATGCCGTAGGGCCGCAGGTCGAAATGCTCCCGTATGAGCTCGGTCAGCTGTGAGTCGGGAATCTTGCCGGTGCCGAACGTGAATACGCTGATGGAGGTCGGTTCGGCGACGCCGATCGCATACGAAACCTGTACCTCGCAACGGTCGGCGAGACCGGCCGCAACGATATTCTTCGCCACGTATCGCGCGGCATAGGTCGCGGAGCGGTCGACCTTGGACGGGTCCTTGCCGGAGAAGGCGCCGCCGCCGTGGCGCGCCATTCCGCCGTAGGTATCGACGATGATCTTGCGCCCCGTGAGGCCGGCGTCGCCCATCGGGCCGCCGATCTCGAAACGCCCGGTCGGATTGATATGGAAGCGGGTGTCCTTGCCGATCCAGTCCGCCGGCAACACGGGCTTGATGATCTCGTCGATCACGCCTTCGGTCAGCTCGGCCCTGCTGACGTCGGCCCTGTGCTGGGTCGACAGCACGACCGCGTCGATCGACACCGGCTTGTTGTCCTCGTAAACGAAGGTCACCTGGCTCTTGGCGTCCGGTCGCAGCCAGGGCAGCGTGCCGTTCTTGCGAACCTGGGCCTGGCGGCGCACGAGCAGGTGCGCGTAGGTAATCGGCGCCGGCATGAGCACCTCGGTCTCATTCGTGGCATAACCGAACATCATGCCCTGGTCGCCCGCGCCCTGTTCCTCGGGTGTGTCGCGGTCAACGCCCTGACTGATGTCCGCGGACTGCTTGCCGATCGCGTTTAGCACGGCGCACGAGTGCCCGTCGAACCCCATCTTGGAGTCGTCGTAGCCGATATCCACGACGGTTTCCCGGACGATTTGCTCGAAATCGACCCAGGCTTCGGTCGTTATCTCGCCGGCGACGATCACGACGCCGGTCTTTACGAGCGTCTCGCAGGCGACGCGCGCCCTCGGGTCCTCGGCGAGGATCGCGTCGAGGATGCCGTCGGATATCTGGTCGGCAATCTTGTCCGGATGTCCCTCGGATACGGATTCCGAGGTGAACACGAATGAGTCACTCATGGGATTTGGTCTTTGGTGATTTTCGGAGGCCGCGATTGTACCGCAATGTGCGCTGTTGCGACCATTCGCGTCGTAACGGATGCAATTGGTTACGATTGCGCCCCGGATTGTCCGGGGACCGCTGACGCTGCTTGCGGCGTCAGCGAAAAACCCTGAAAATGCGCGATCCGCGGCAACGATTTTCGCCGTCGATTCACATAACAAACGCCATCAGGCGCAAAAAGACCTCGATGTCACAAGAAGCCAATGCCGCCGGCCAGCCGGCCCGGCGAGACCTTTCGAACGCCATCCGGGCACTGTCGATGGATGCAGTACAGGCAGCCAATTCCGGGCACCCCGGGGCGCCAATGGGCATGGCGGATATCGCGGAAGTGCTCTGGAACGACTACCTGAAGCACAATCCTGCGAACCCGCGCTGGCCGGATCGCGACCGATTCGTGCTCTCCAACGGCCACGGTTCGATGTTGCTCTACAGCCTGCTGCACCTCACCGGTTATGACGTGAGCGTCGACGAGCTGCGGAATTTCCGGCAGTTCGGCCAGCGCACGGCCGGACACCCGGAATACGAGCCCGGGATGGGTGTCGAGACGACGACCGGGCCTCTCGGCCAGGGCGTGACCAACGCGGTGGGCATGGCGCTTGCCGAGAAGATGCTGGCCGCCGAATTCAATCGTGACGGCTTTGCGGTGATCGATCACCGCACCTGGGTGTTCCTCGGCGACGGCTGCCTCATGGAGGGCATCTCGCACGAAGCGTGCTCGCTTGCGGGCACGCTGAAGCTCGGCAAGCTGATTGCCTTCTACGACGACAACGATATCTCCATCGACGGCAACGTCAGCGGCTGGTTCACGGACGATACGCCGGGGCGTTTCGAGAGCTACGGCTGGCAGGTCATCCGCGACGTGAACGGCCACGACAGCGCGGCGGTGGCCGCCGCCATCGACCAGGCCGCCGCGGAAACCGACAGATCGTCCCTGATTTGTTGCAAGACGGTGATCGGCTACGGCGCGCCCAACAAGCAGGGCAGCGCCTCGACGCACGGAGCACCGCTCGGCGAGGACGAGGTTGCTGCGGCACGCAGGGAACTCGGCTGGAATTATCCGCCGTTCGAAGTACCCCCAGCCATCGCCGCGGCCTGGGACGCCCGCGAGCGCGGTGCCGCGGACGAGGAGGCCTGGGCGGAGCTGCTGGGTAAGTATGCAGTCGCGCATCCTGAACTTGCGCAAGAGTTCGGCCGTCGTATCAATCGCGAGCTGCCGGATGGCTGGGCGAGCTTTGCCGATGCAGCGATCGCGAAGATCGCCGCGGCAGGCGAGGTTATGGCGACGCGCAAGGCGTCATTGCTGGCGCTGAACGCCTTCGCACCCCGGCTGCCGGAACTCGCGGGGGGCTCGGCGGACCTGACTGGCTCCAATCTCACGAAGCACGCCGGATCGAAGGTCATCACGGGCGACGACGCCAGCGGCAATTACATCTACTTCGGTGTGCGCGAATTCGGCATGACGGCGATCTGCAACGGGATGGCGCTGCATGGCGGCATCATTCCCTACAGCGGGACGTTTCTCGTGTTCTCGGACTATGCCCGCAATGCGTTGCGCATGGCGGCCCTGATGCAGATCCAGCAGATCCTCGTTTACACGCACGACTCGATCGGGCTCGGCGAAGACGGCCCGACGCACCAGCCGATCGAGCACGTCGCGTCGCTGCGGCTGATGCCGAACATGCGCGTCTGGCGTCCCTGCGATACGGTCGAGACTGCCGTCGCATGGCGGGACGCCATCGAGCGCCGCGACGGTCCCACCAGCCTCGTCCTGACTCGCCAGGGCGTGCCGCACCAGCCGCGCGATGCCGCGCAGATCGATAACATCGCGCGCG
Organism: uncultured Woeseiaceae bacterium; assembly: GCA_947258565.1. Taxonomy (GTDB): domain Bacteria; phylum Pseudomonadota; class Gammaproteobacteria; order Steroidobacterales; family Woeseiaceae; genus UBA1847. The sequence continues at coordinate 135,538 of CAMYJB010000013.1, read as the reverse complement.
GCGGCTACGTGCTGAAGGACTCGGCCGGCGACCCCGATACGATCCTGATCGCGACGGGGTCAGAGGTGGCGCTTGCCGTCGCCGCCGCCGAGCGGCTCGCCAGAGACGGCATCGACGCGCGCGTGGTGTCGATGCCCTGCACCAGCGTATTCGAGAGCCAGGATGCGGGATACCGGGACGCTGTCCTGCCGCCAGACGTGCCGGCGCGCGTTGTCGTCGAGGCGGGGGCCACCGGCACCTGGTGGCGCTATGCGGGATCGTCCGGCACGGTTATCGGCATCGATCGCTTCGGTAAATCGGCGCCGGCCGGCGAGCTGTTCGAACATTTCGGTTTCTCGGTCGACAACATTGTCGATACGACGAAGAGCATTGTCACGCAATAGCACTTTCATACTGTTTGCCGGCGATACGGTCCCTGCGGCTGGCCGGCTAATCGAATAACCAGGAGATAAACATGACGATCAAGGTTGGCATTAACGGCTACGGCCGTATCGGGCGAAACGTCCTGCGCGCGATCCACGAATCGGGCCGCACGGGAGAGTTCGACGTCGTTGCACTTAACGATCTCGGTGACGCAGCGACAAATGCTCACCTGACGCGGCGCGACACGGCGCACGGGCCGTTTCCCGGCACCGTCGAAGTCGACGGCAACGACATCGTCGTTAACGGTGACCGGGTGCGCGTCTTCGCCGAGCGCGATCCCGCGAAACTGCCCTGGGGAGAACTCGGCGTAGAGGTCGTATTCGAGTGCACGGGACTGTTCCGCACCCGCGAGACGGCTGGCAAGCATCTCGAGGGCGGCGCGAAGAAAGTGATTCTCTCCGCGCCGGGCGGCGAGGGCATCGACAAAACGATCGTCTACGGCGTCAATCACGACACGCTGACCGCGGATGATGCCGTGATCTCCAACGCGTCCTGCACTACGAACTGCCTTGCGCCCATGGTGAAGCCGCTGCACGAATCGATCGGCGTGAAACACGGCATCATGACGACGATACATGCCTACACGAACGACCAGGTGCTGACCGATGTTTATCACAAGGATCTGCGCCGCGCGCGCTCGGCAACCATGTCGCAGATTCCAACGAGCACGGGCGCCGCGAAGGCGGTCGGCCTCGTGCTGCCCGAGCTGAATGGCAAACTCGACGGCTTCTCGATGCGTGTGCCGACCATTAACGTCTCGGCGGTGGACCTCACCTTCGTCGCGGAGCGCGCGACGAGCATCGACGAGATCAACGAGATTCTGAAGGCGGCCAGCGAGGGTGATCTCAAGGGCGTGCTCGCCTACAACGACGAGCCGCTGGTGTCCATCGACTTCAATCACGATCCGGCCTCATCCACCTACGATGCGACGCTGACCAAGGTCATCGACGGCACGATGGTCAAGGTGATCGCCTGGTACGACAACGAGTGGGGCTTCTCCAACCGCATGCTCGATACCACGGTCGCGCTCGTCAACGCGAAGTAGGCGGTCGCTGCCATGTCTGTGGTCCGAATGGCCGACCTCGAGCTGTCAGGCAAGCGGGTCCTGATTCGCCAGGACCTGAACGTGCCGGTCGATGGCGGCAAGGTAACGAGCGACGCCCGCATTCGTGCGTCGCTGCCGACGATAGAGGCGGCGCTCGATGCGGGCGCCGCGATCATGCTGATGTCGCACCTCGGCCGGCCGACCGAAGGGCAGCCGGACGACAGGTTTTCGCTACAGCCCGTTGCGGACCGGCTGTCGGAACTGCTCGGCCGGGAAGTATCGCTGGTCAAGGACTGGATCGACGGCGTCGACGTGGCCCCGGGCGATATCGTGCTGCTCGAGAACGTCCGCTTCCTGCACGGCGAGAAGGCATGCGACGAAAGCCTGTCGAGGAAGATGGCGGCTCTCTGCGATGTCTTCGTCATGGACGCATTCGGCACCGCGCACCGCGCACAGGCGAGCACCTACGGCGTCGCGGAACACGCTCACGTCGCCTGTGCCGGGCCACTGCTGGCAGCTGAACTCGAGGCGCTCGGCAAGGCGCTCGATGATCCGGCACGGCCGCTGGTGGCCATCGTGGGCGGATCGAAGGTTTCCACCAAGCTCGATGTACTCGACGCGCTGGCCGGTATCGTCGATTACCTGATCGTCGGCGGCGGGATTGCCAACACCTTTATCGCCGCTGCCGGACACGATGTCGGCAAGTCGCTTCACGAGGCGGACATGCTGGACACAGCGCGCCGCCTGGCTGCCGGTGGCGAGGGCCGCGCGCAGATCCCGGTACCGACGGATGTCGTCGTTGCCGGTGAATTTGCAGACGTCGAGGGAACCACGAAAGCGGTGGACGCCGTGTCCGGCGACGAGATGATTCTCGACATCGGTGCCGCGACGGCGGCGAGTTTCGGCGAGATTATCAAGGGTGCGGGGACCGTGATATGGAACGGGCCGGTCGGCGTATTCGAGTTCGACAATTTTGGCGCCGGCACCAAGGCCCTGGCCGGGGCGATTGCCGCAAGCGGCGCTTTCTCGGTGGCCGGTGGCGGGGATACGCTCGCGGCGATCGATAAGTATGGCGTCGCGGACCGGATTTCCTACATCTCTACGGGTGGCGGTGCGTTTCTGGAGTTTGTCGAAGGCAAAAAGCTGCCTGCTGTCGAGGTACTCGAACGGCGGGCGGCCGGCTAGGCGGGCCATGGACCGGTGATCGCCACCGTCGTCCCCGGATACTGAATATTCACGAACAGCGTCTTGCCGTCAGGGGCAAAGCACACGCCTGCGAGCTCGGATGTGGAGTACGCATTGTCCGCGAGCGAATACTGGGTGCCGTCGGGCCGGATACCGACCAGACCACAGTGACCCGACGTATCCTCGCACACGATCAGGTCGCCCCACGGGGCCATCGTGAGATTGTCCGCGTTGCGCAGTAACGTATCCTCGCCGGCCTCGGCAAGCAAAGTCAGCGACCCCGGCCGCTCATTTTCGCCGTCGCGGCCTTCCAGCGGGCTCGGCTGATACATGAAAACCTGGCCCAGGCGCAGCCGCCCGCCGATCGTGCAGGTGAACGCGAACGCGTCTCCGGCAACACAAAGGCCTTCGCCGCGGGCGAATGTCGCTGCACCCGCGGCGGCTCCGCGCAGGCGCAGGTCATTCTCGACGGGGTCGATGTCATCGAGATCGACCCACTGCGTGGACAGCGCCTCGCCGACTCCGATGGCGCGATCGCCGGACCAGTTATGCAGCGGCTGCGCGGGCCGGCCGGCGATGGCAAGCGCCTGCAGCCGGCCACCCTCGTGCAGCCGCCCCGGCACAGCAGGGATGTAGCGGTAGAACAGGCTGTAGCGGCGGTCTTCGGTCATATACACGATGCCGCTCGGCTCATGGACCGCGCATGCCTCATGCTCGAAGCGGCCCATCGCCGAGATGGGCACCGGGTCGGCGAGACCGGTCTCGCCGGCAGGAACCTCGAAGACGTAGCCGTGCTTGCGGTCACGCGTGATCAGCCGTCCGCGTGAGAAGTCGGTGCCCGGGCTCTCGAAACACTCCTCGCAGGACAGCCAGCTGCCCCAGGGCGTCGGGCCGCCCGCACAGTTCAGCTCCGTGCCGGCGAGGCTGAGGTGCTGGCGCTCGGTACGACCGGTCCGCGGGTTGTAAACGGTCGTCGTCGTGCCTCCGACGCCGGGCGAAGTACCGCCGCCGTGATCGTAGACACGCGCCTTGACGTTATCCGGGAGCGCTTCGAACGCGGTGCCGAAAGCACTGTATTCCGGGAACGCCGGCGGCATCTCGTGGTTGCAGACAAGAATCACGCGGCCGTCAGGACCCGGAAAGGCTGCCATGCCGTCGTGAGCAGGCGGCACCGTGAAACCATCGTCCATCGTGTTGCCCGCCCTGGATACGACCCGATAGCTGAATCCGTCCGGCAGGTCCAGCAGTTTGCCCGGATCCGGTCGCAGCAGGCCTGCGCCGGTGTCCCCGGCGCAGGCCGTTCGCGCCAGGGGCGGGCTGGCAGCGGCCATTGCGATGCACTGCAGGAATCGGCGTCGATTGATCATGCTTTGGGCGAGGCGTGCGGAAGCAGCGGAGGATAGCAGCAACCTGTTACAGGAAGCGAGCGCGCGCTTTTATGCCTGGTACGGCCGGCACACCAGTGTGCAATAATCGCCGCCATGCACAGACGGACAAAGATCGTGGCGACGCTGGGACCGGCGACCGACCGCAAGAAAACGCTGCTCAAGATGATCGACGCGGGGGTCGATATCGCGCGGCTGAATTTTTCGCATGGCGATGCGGCGGAACACCGGCGCCGTGCCGAAGAGCTTCGCGCGGCGGCCGACGAGTGCCAGCGCGATGTCGGGCTGCTGGGCGATCTGCAGGGACCCAAGATCCGGGTGCAGCGGTTCCGGGAGCGGGCTGTGGAGCTGCAGGATGGCGCGTCGTTTTTTCTCGACAGTTCGCTGGGTTTCGAGGATGGCACTGAAGAAGGCGTCGGGGTTGCCCTGGACACGCTGCACCAGGATGTCGAGCCGGGCGACACGTTGTTGCTGAATGACGGCATGATCTCGCTGCAGGTCGATCGTATCGAGGGAACGCGCGTCCACAGCACCGTCATCAATGGCGGGATCCTGTCCAACCACAAGGGCATCAACAAGAAAGGTGGCGGCCTGTCGGCGCCGGCGCTCACGGACATCGACAGGGAAAACATCACGCTGGCCGCGGAACTCGAGATGGATTTTCTCGCGGTTTCGTTCGTTCGCGATGGCGAAGACGTCCTTGAAGCGCGCCGCCTGTTCGAGCACGCGGGTGGCAAAGGCCTGATCGTCGCCAAGGTCGAGCGTTTCGAGGCCATCGAGGCAATCGACTCGATCATAGAAGCTGCCGACATCATCATGGTTGCCCGCGGTGACCTGGGCGTCGAGATGGGCTACGCGGAGCTGACCGGTATACAAAAAGAGCTCATTCGCAAGACCCGCAAGGCCAGCAAGATCGTGATCACGGCGACGCAGATGATGGAGTCGATGATCCAGAACCCGATTCCGACGCGGGCGGAGGTCTCGGATGTGTCGAATGCCGTCATGGATGGTACCGATGCGGTGATGCTGTCGGGCGAAACGGCGGTGGGACGTTACCCGGTCAAGGCGATTCGTGCCATGGCCGAGGTGTGCAGGGGAGCCGAGAAGTACCCGTTACCCGAGGGCCTGACGCGTCACCGGATCGGCGACTATTTCGGACGCGTCGACGAAGCGATCGCCATGGCCGTCATGTACACGGCGAATCACCTCAAGGTTACGGCCATTATTGCGTTGACAGAATCGGGTTCGACTGCGCGCTGGATGTCACGCATCCGGTCCGATATACCGATTTATGCGCTGACGCCGCACGCGGCTACGAGGCGTCGCGTCACGATTTACCGCGGTGTGATCCCGGTACACTTCGGCGCTGATCAGTCCGAGGGCGGCCCGTATCGTAGCGTTTTCGATACGCTGCTGTCTCGCGACCTGGCGAGCGTCGGCGATTACGTTATCGTAACGAAAGGTGACGTCGAAGGCGTTTCGGGCGGGACCAATGCGATGACGATCGTGCAGGTAACGGAGGCGGGCTGAGGAACGTGCGGCGCTGGATGATTCGAACAGGGGCCGCAGCCCTGTTATTGCTCACCGCGGCGGCACTGGTGCTGTGGGTCACATTGCATGCAAGCCTGCCGCAGCTCGATGGTGAACTGCTGGCGCCGGGCCTCGGCGATCCGGCGACGATCGAGCGTGACAACGCCGGCATCCCGACCATTACAGCGCGCACACGGGCCGATCTCGCCTACGCGACCGGGTTCGCGCACGGACAGGATCGGTTCTTCCAGATGGACCTGATCCGGCGACAGGCGGCCGGCGAGCTGTCGCAGTTGTTCGGCGAGATCGCGATCGACGTCGACAAGCGCTATCGTTTTCATCGCTTCAGGGCGCGCGCGCGCGCCGTCCTGGCGGCGTCGCCTGCGGCGGATGTCGCGACTCTCGAGAGTTATGCGCGCGGCGTGAATGCCGGTCTCGGCAGCCTCGGCGTACGGCCGTTCGAACACCTCCTGCTCGGCGCGGAACCGGACCCGTGGCTTGCGGAAGACTCCGTGCTCGTTGTGTACGCAATGTTCATGCAGCTGAACGACGCGCGGGCCAGCAAGGACGTGCGCCGCGGCTTTGCGCACCGCGTATTTCCGGCAGAAGTGTTCTCCTGGCTGTACCCTGACGGCACGCCCTGGGATGCCCCCATCATGGGGCAGCCGAGAGCGCAGCCGCCTGTGCCGCCGGCAAGCTTGCTCTCCGTGCGAGACGTCACCGAGAAGCCGCCGCCGGCGGGCGAAGAAGGAAAACCGTACCTGAATGGCAGCAACAACTGGGTGGTCGCTGGCGCCCTGACCGGCAGCGGGCGTGCACTCATGTCGAACGACATGCACCTCGGGCACGACGTTCCGAATATCTGGTATCAGGCCCGGCTGGTCGTAACGGACGAGAAGCCGCGAGATTTCACCGGTGTGTCGTTGCCCGGCACGCCATTCATAACCGCCGGAAGCAACGGGGACATCGCCTGGGGTTACACCAACAGTTACGGTGACTGGGCGGATGCGGTGTTGCTGCGGCCGGGGGCGAGCCCGGGCAGCTACCGCACCCCGCAAGGCGATCTCGAATTCGAGATCCGGCGGGAGACGATCGAGGTCAAGGACGCGGCGCCGGTCGTCTACGAAATCCGCGAGACGATCTGGGGTCCGGTGGACGATCGCATCGATTATCCCGATGGTGATATTGCGGTCCGCTGGATCGCACACAGTCCCGAGGCGTTAAACCTGAACCTGATTGCGCTGGAGACGGCGTCCGACGTGGACGAGGCACTCGGTATTGCCGCGACGATGGGCATCCCGCCGCAGAACTTCGTGGTCGGCGATGCCGGCGGCAACATCGGCTGGACGATCGCCGGGCAGATTCCGGTGAAGAACGGTTTTGATGCGATGGTCCCGGCCGACTGGAGCCGGGAGGAGGGCTGGATCGGCTGGCTGCATCCGTCCGATTATCCGCGCGTAATCAATCCGGGTAACGGCCGCATCTGGACGGCCAATGCGCGGGTCGCCGACGCGGACGCGCTCGCGGTCATCGGCGATGGCGGCTACGACCTCGGCGCGCGCGCCAGTCAGATTCGCGACTCGCTGCTTGCCCTGGGCGAATTCGAGCCCATCGACATGCTCGCGATCCAGTACGACGATCGCGCATTGTTCCTGTCACGCTGGCGCGACGTGGTTCTTGGCGTCCTTACCGATGCTCATGTGGCCGGCGACCCGCAGCTCGCCGAATATCGCGAGCTGGTCCGGGGCTGGATACCGAGGGCGACCCCGGAATCCGTTGGTTACCGCCTGGTGCGCGCATTTCGCCTGGAAGTGCAGTCGAAGGTATTCCACGCGCTGATGGCGCCGGTCCGGGCTGCGAATGGCGCAGACGTCGAGCCGCTGCTCAGCAACCAGTTCGAAGGCGCGCTCTGGCAGCTCCTCGCGGAACGGCCGCGACACCTGCTGCCGGGCGCCTACGAATCGTGGGACGAGCTGCTGCTCGACGCCGTTCGCACCAACATCGCCTGGTTCGAGCAACATCACGACGGCGGTCTCGCAGAGCGCAGCTGGGGCGAAGTCAACACGGCATCGATCCGTCACCCGCTCAGCCGGGCGCTGCCGTTGCTGTCGCCTTGGCTGGATATGCCTGCGGAACCCCTGAACGGGGATGTCGACCTGCCGAAAGCCCAGGGCCCGGCGTTCGGCGCCTCGCAGCGCTTCTCGGTGTCGCCGGGGGATGAGGAAAACGGCCTGATGCACATGCCCACGGGACAGAGCGGCCATCCGCTGTCGGCGTTCTATCGAAAGGGGCATGACGAATGGGTACATGGACAGCCGAGCCCCTTCCTGCCGGGCGAAACGCAGCACACCCTCGAATTGGTACCGGCCGATTGACATAAGCGCGGCGTTGCTGGCCCCGGCTCCTGACCTCGAGGCGTCCAGGGAGTAAGATATTCGCTGTGTGCTCCGAGACACCGGGACCGATATGACTGACACCCGCTTCACTGGTACCACTTCCTATGTTGCAACGGACGACCTGATGATGGCCGTCAATGCCGCGGTTACGCTCGAGAGGCCGATCCTCGTCAAGGGCGAGCCCGGTACGGGTAAGACTCAGCTTGCGCTTGAAGTGGCGAGCGCGCTCGGCAAACCGCTGTTCGAATGGCATATCAAGTCGACGACCAAGGCACAGCAGGGCCTCTACGAATACGATGCCGTGGCCAGGCTCAGGGACTCGCAGCTCGGGGACGATCGCGTTCACGATATCGCCAACTACATCCAGAAAGGCAAGATCTGGGAGGCATTCGCGTCGGACGAGCAGCCGGTACTGCTGATCGACGAGATCGACAAGGCCGACATCGAGTTTCCCAACGATCTGTTACGGGAACTCGACCGGATGGAATTCTACGTCTACGAAACGCAGCAGCTGGTTGCGGCAAGGCACCGTCCGATCATCGTCATTACGAGCAATAACGAGAAGGAACTGCCCGATGCGTTCCTGAGACGCTGCTTTTTCCACTACATCAAATTCCCCGACCAGGACACCATGGCAAGGATCGTGGACGTACACTACCCGGCCCTGAAGAAGAACCTTCTCAGCGAGGCACTCAATGCGTTTTACAAGATTCGCGAGGTGCCGGGACTGAAAAAGAAACCGTCAACATCGGAACTGCTGGACTGGATCAAACTACTCCTGGCGGAAGACATCCCGCCTGAAGCATTGCGCAGTGACGACAAGCGCAAGGCCATTCCGCCGCTGTATGGCGCGCTGCTCAAGAATGAGCAGGATGTGCACCTCTTCGAGCGCCTCGTATTTCTGGATCGTGGCGCAGGGCACCGGTAAGTGCGATGCTGATTCCGTTTTTCTACATGCTCCGTGAAGGCGGTATGAATACGTCGATCACGGAGCTTTTGACTCTGCTCGAAGCGATGAAACGGGGAGTTGCCGGCACCAGTGTCGACGACTTTTACTATCTTGCGCGCGCGGCGCTGGTCAAGGATGAGTCGCAACTCGACCGCTTCGATCGCATATTCGCCGCCTATTTCAATGGCATCGAGGACGGCCTGGGAGATCTGTTCGAGGAGCTCCCGGAGGACTGGCTTCGCAGGCAGGCGGAGCTGCTGTTGTCGGAAGAGGAGCGGGCCAGGATCGAAGCGCTCGGCGGATTCGAAGAACTGATGAAAGCACTGCGCGAGCGGCTCGAGGAACAGGACGAGCGTCACGAAGGCGGCAGCAAGTGGATCGGAACTGCGGGTACTTCTCCGTTCGGTGCCTACGGCTATAACCCGGAAGGCGTGCGCATCGGTCAGCACGGCTCGCGGCACCGCAGCGCTGTTAAGGTCTGGGACCGCCGCGAGTACCGCAATCTCGACGACTCGGTCGAACTCGGAACCCGCAATATAAAGGTGGCGTTACGACGGCTGAGGAAGTTCGCCCGGGAAGGCGCGGCGGACCAGCTCGACCTGGAGGATACGATCGACAAGACGGCGCGCAACGCAGGGTTGCTCGACATCCGCATGGTTCCGGAGAGACACAACGCCGTCAAGGTCTTGCTGTGCCTCGATATTGGTGGTTCGATGGACGACCATGTGCGCGTTTGCGAGGAACTGTTCTCCGCGGCCGGCAGCGAGTTCAAGCACCTGGAGTACTTCTACTTTCACAATTTCATCTATGAATCGTTGTGGAAGGACAACCGCCGACGTCATTCCGAGCGCGTTCCCACTCTCGACATCACGCACAAATACGGCGCGGACTACAAGTTGATCTTCGTTGGCGATGCGACGATGAGCCCGTACGAAATCGTCTACGCGGGCGGCAGCGTCGAGCACTGGAACGAGGAACCGGGGGCCGTGTGGATCAAGCGCCTGCTGAACACCTATCAGAAGGCCATCTGGCTGAATCCCGAGCCACGGGAACGTTGGGACTTCACGCCATCCATCAAGCTCACGCGGGAGATCATGGACGATCGCATGTTCCCGCTGACAATCTCCGGCCTCGACGCGGGCATCAAGGCCCTGCACTAGGGCCTGTGAAGGCTAGCTTCCTGCGCCCAGCACTTCGAGCTCGGCAAGAACTTCGGCCGCGTGCTTGTCCGGGTCGACCTTCGTGTAATGCTTCACGATGTTGCCCGCCGGATCGACGATGAATGTCTGCCGCTTGGCAACCGTCCAGCCCATCATCTTTGTTTTGACACCGTAAGCATCCGCCGTCGTGCCCTCCGTATCGGCGAGCAACGGAAACGGCAGGCCGTGATTCTCGGCGAATTTGCGGTGCGACTCGACGTCGTCGAGGCTCACGCCGAGGATCTGAGCATTCAGCTTGCGAAACGCGAATATGTTGTCGCGAAATTCACACGCTTCGGTCGTACAGCCGGGCGTCTCGTCCTTCGGATAGAAATACAGTACGACCCACTGGTCCCTGTAGTCCTCCAGAGAGTGCAGCTGCCCCTCCTGGTCCGGCAGCTCGAATTCGGGGGCAGGGGCGCCGATCTCGACGCCACCGCCGGCCAGCGCCAGCGCACCCGGCAACAGGGCGATGACTGAATACAAAAAACGGGACGCAGAGCGATTCATAACCGTGTCCAATACGTTAGATTTGCAGGACCTACTATGATACGACACGTTGAACGGCGCGCAAGCTGTCGAGACCGTTGGAAATAGCAAGGTCAGCATGAAATCACCGCCGAATCGCAAGAAAACTGCGCTGGTGCTCCCCGGGGGCGGGGCGCGAGGTGCGTTCCAGGTAGGTGTGCTGAAGGCGATCGCCGAACTCGTGCCGCGCGGAACCGTCAATCCATTCGGAATAATCAGCGGGACCTCGGCCGGCGCAATCAACTCTGTCGTGCTGGCGGCGAAGGCGCGCCGTTTCCGCGTCGCGGTTGCGGAACTCGAGCGCGTCTGGGGTCATTTCAGGTGCCACCACGTGTATCGCACCGACAACCTGGCGATGCTGAAAAGCAGCCTGCAATGGCTCGGCGCATTGGTGACGGGCGGCACCCTGGTGCGCATGCCGAAGTCCCTGCTCGACAATTCGCCGCTGCGCGCGTTGTTGGGCCGCAACGTTCGATTCCCACGCATCGAGCATGGCATCGAACAGGGCTGGCTCGACGCCGTCAGCATCACCGCAGCGGGCTATAGCTCGGCGAGATCGACGTCGTTTTTCGAGTCCGCGAACGGCCATGCAGAGTGGTCACGCACGCGGCGGGCGGGCGTTCGAAGCCGGCTCAATCTCGATCACCTGATGGCGAGTATTGCGGTACCGATGATTTTTCCGCCGGTTCGCATCGGCAACGAGTTCTTCGGCGACGGCGCGATGCGGCAGGCGACGCCGCTCAGCCCGGCCGTGCATCTCGGCGCCGATCGCATGCTCGTCATCGGCGTGCGTAATGAGATCGTTGACGGGTCCGGTGAGCCCGAGACGCCGGCGCCGTATCCGAGTTTCGCGGAAATTGCGGGCTATACGCTCGACACATTGTTCATGGACGGCCTCTATTCCGACCTCGAGCGCCTGAGTCGCATCAATCAGCTCATCGATTCGGTGCCCGCGGAACATCGCGGCCCCAAGCTGTCACGCATGCGCCCGATCGACACGATGGTCATCGTGCCCAGCGAAGACCTTCGCTTACTGGCGCACAGGCATCGCGAGGAGTTGCCGGCGGCGCTTCGAACGCTGCTCTGGGGAATCAGCGGCCGCGGCCGCGGAGAGGGCCGCTTGTTGAGCTACCTGATGTTCGAGCAGGCCTATACGCGCGAGCTGCTGGAACTCGGTTATCGGGACGCGATGAGCGTGCGGGACCAGCTGCAGGACTTCATCGCCGGCAACGCAATACCAAGGCTGTTTGCGCCGCACTGGGTGGAGGAAGATCTCGACATTCTGCACGCCTGAGCCGATGCCCGGGCAGCCATTCCCGGGGGCTCACAGCAATAACGCCGCACCCAGCCCGAGAAACGTCATGTAGCCGACAACGTCGGTCACGGTCGTCAGAACGACCCCACCGGCGATCGCCGGATCGATCCGCATCTGCTTGAGAAGCACAGGGATACCGAAGCCCGAGAGGGCGGCGATGAACAGGTTGATGATCATGGCCGCGGCAATGACGCCGCCGATGCGCCAGTCGCCGAACCAGAGGTAGGTAAATGTGGCGACGACGATCGACCAACCCAGGCCGTTCAGCAGCCCAACCGCGAGCTCCTTCTTGAGGATGCGCGTCGCATTGGTCTTGTCGACCTGGCCGAGCGCCATGGCGCGGGTAATGATCACCAGCGATTGCGTCCCGGCGACGCCGCCCATGCTCGGCACGACCGGCATCAGGACGGCCAAAAGTACGATCTTGTCGATGGCTGACTGGAACAGGTCGACCACGGAGGCGGCGAGAAACGCCGTGCCCAGGTTGATTCCCAGCCAGAGCGCGCGGCGCCTCGCGCTCTTGAAGACGGGCGCAAACATGTCGTCCTCTTCATCGAGACCGGCGGCGCTCATCAGCGAGTGTTCGGCTTCGTCGCGAATCACGTCGACGACGTCGTCGACAGTGATACGGCCGACGACGCGATAATCGTCGTCGACGACGGGAGCCGACAGCAAGTCACGATTCTCGAATTCCCAGACGACCTGTCTCGACGGTGTGTGCGCGGGTATCGGCAGCACGTCGGTGGACATGATGCCCGACACCAGGGTGTCCGGATCATGCGTCAGCAGTCGCGAGAGAAACAGCGATCCGACGTATTCATTATCGCGATTCACCACGAACAGCAGGTCGGTGCCATCAGGCATGTCGCCGACGGCGCGCAAATAGCGCATCACGACCTCCAGAGTGACATCGGGACGCACGGTCACGATGTCGATATTCATCAGGCCGCCGGCACAGTCCTCGTCGTACGCGAGGACTTGCTGCAGGCGATCCTGGTCGAGCTTGTCCAGCGATTGCAGTACCTGCCGGGTGACGGCTTCCGGCAGATCCGCAAGAAGGTCCGCGAGGTCGTCGAAATCCATGCCCGCGGTCGCCGCGATGAGTTCTTCGGTCTGCATGCCTTGGATCAGGCCGTCGCGGACCTCGTCGCTCAGTTCGACGAGAACGTCACCCTCGTCATCCGCCGACACCATCTCCCAGAGCGCGGCGCGTTCCTGGAGCGGGAGGGACTCCAGAAGACGTGCGATTTCAGCCGGATGCAGGCTGTGCACCATCAGCCGAGCGGAACGCATGCGGCCGCTGTCGAGCTGCTCACGCAACAGCTGCAGGTTGCCCTGGGTGTGCTCTCTCGCTTCCATGGATCCTGCCCCGACTCGCTTGCCGGCCCCGGGATGGGGCGCCGATTACGGCAGGAGTTTAACCGAAATCAGCCGGGGAGCCCCGTCCCGGCGCGGGGCTGCACCTGATGGCGCAAGGGCGGGGCATCAAAGCTCTTTGTGGCGGGTGCTGACGTGATCCTCTACGCCGCGCAGCGATTCGGCGAGCTTTTCGGCCATGTAAACGGACCTGTGTTGACCGCCCGTGCAGCCGATCGCAATCGTAAGAAAGGCACGGTTGGACGCCCGGTATTCGGGAATCCAGTGCTCCAGAAATGCCAGGATATCCGCATGCATCGCCGCCACCAATTCCTGAGCGTCGAGAAACCGGACCACCTGTTCGTCCAGTCCCGTCAGGCGCCTCAGATTCAGGTCCCAGTAGGGATTCGGCAGACATCGCAGGTCAAAAACGAAATCGGCGTCTGCGGGGATGCCGTTTTTGTACCCGAATGACTCGATGAGCACGGACAGCGACGCAGGCGCTCGGCCGCTGACACGCTCCCGAATCGTGTCGGCAAGCTCGTACACGCTGGTTCTGGAGGTGTCGATGATGAGGTCGGCCGCATTAATGACTTCCGAGAGAACCTCGCGCTCCTCATCAATCGCGGCACGCAGCTCCGCACCGTGCTCCGCGAGCGGGTGCCGCCGGCGCGTCTCGCTGTAGCGCTTGAGCAGGACCTCATCGTCGGCAAGCACGAAGAGAACGTCAGTCTGAATATGCTGTTGCCGGAATTTCTCGATCAGGTGCGGCAATGACTCGAGATCCTGGCGCCGGTTGCGGGCATCGATACCGACAGCCAGCCCGCGGTCGATCTGACCCGGGCTGGCGGAAATTTCGTCGACGACTGCCCTGAGCAGTCTTGCCGGCAGGTTGTCGATACAGTAGTAGCCCAGGTCTTCGAGCACGTGAAGTGCGACGGTCTTTCCGGAGCCGGACAGGCCGCTTACGATAATAAGGCGCATGGTGTCGGACATAGTCGAGACCGTGCCGGCCGAAGGGCCGTCAATTTCCGTGAACTGTCTGCAGTCGATCGGGGGCAGCGACGCGCGTGCCGTCCACGAGTGCGCTGTACAGATCGCTGCTGGAGGTCGCTTCCCGGAGCTTGCTTCTGAGGTCCTCGTTGCCGAGCAGGTTGGTGATCATGGCGATGTCGGCGTGATGATTGTCGGTTACTTCCTTCGGCACCATCAGTCCGAAAACAAGGTCGACGGGCTCCCCGTCCGTAGCATCGAAGTCGATCGGATCCGACAGTTTGATCATTGCCGCGATGCAGCGGTCGATTCCTTCGACACGACAATGCGGGAAGGCAACGCCGGCGTCCAGGCTGGTGCAACCGAGCCGCTCACGCTCGATGAGACTTTCGAATATATCGTCGGCAGCAATATCCTGCTGCGACCGAACCAGCAATTCACTCAGGATCTCGAGGCAGTGTTTCTTGCTGCGCGCATGCGCGTTACAAAGCACGGCGTCCGGATTGATAATATCTTCGAGCAACATGGCTTGTTGTTCTTGTTTTACATCGCCGCGCCGCCGTAGCGGCACGGCCGAGATTCAAAATCGCCTCTTGTGGGCGTCCCTGGCGTGATGGTCGACGAGCTTCTCCTTATGCTTCCTGACGCGCCGGTCCAGTTTGTCTACAAGGCCATCGATTGCAGCATACATATCTTCTTCCGTATTGTCGGCGTAGATCGTGCCACCGTTAACGTTGACTTTCGCCTCCGCTTTATGCCGCAGCTTCTCAACCGTGAGAATACAGTGCACATTTGACACTATGTCGAAGTGGCGCTCGAGGCGCTCGATCTTGGACTCTACATAACCTCTCATTGCTTCGGTGACTTCGACGTGGTGGCCCGAGACATTCAATTGCATAGCCTTCTCCTGCTTGTGGTAACGAACTCACTTCCTTGTGTGCTTATCGCGCCGGTCGCTGGCGACGCTCACTCGATGACGCAATGTTCATGGACTCACGGTACTTCGCCACCGTGCGCCTGGCAACCTTGATGCCTTCATCGGCGAGCAGGCTGGCGATCTTGCTGTCGCTCAGCGGTTTTGCCGGATTCTCGGCGCCGATGAACTTGCGAATCTTCGCACGTACCGACGTCGACGACTGTTCTTCCCCGTCCGCGGTCGCAAGGTGACTCGAGAAAAAATACTTGAATTCGAAGACACCTCGCGGCGTGTGCATGTATTTGTTGGTCGTGACACGCGAGATAGTAGACTCGTGCATGCCGATCTCGTCGGCAATGTCGCGCAGCACCATCGGCTTCATCGCCTCGTCACCCTGCTCGAGGAACTCGGTCTGCCGTTTGACGATGCAGGTGGCGACTTTGAGCAAGGTCTCGTTGCGAATCTCGAGGCTGCGAATCAACCAGCGCGCTTCCTGCAGCTGGGTACGCAACACCGCGTGGTCGCCGCTGCCGCGCAGCAATTTCGCATACTGCTGATTCACGGATAACTTCGGTACGCCCGTTGGGCTGATCTCAACCTGCCAGCGATTGTCTACTTTACGAACGAACACGTCCGGAATGACGTACTCGGCAGCGGCAGGGCTGACGGCCTGCCCTGGACGAGGATTACAGCCGCGGATCAGGGCCAGCGCATCGTGCAGGGTTTCTTCCGAGGTGCGCAGGCTGCGGCGCAGCTCGCCATACTCACGCGTTGCAACGAGGTCGAGATGCTGGTCGGCCAGGTCCATGGCGAGTTCGAGACCGGACGTTGCTGCGTCGAGCTGCTGCAATTGCAGCGTGATGCATTCCGACAACGAGCGTGCGCCTATGCCGGCGGGATCCAGGCGCTGCACCTTGGCGAGTGCGGCCTCGATCTCTGCGTGACGCACGCCGGTTTCGGGTTCGAGAATTTCCTCGATCTCGTCGAGACCGATCGTGAGATAACCGTCGTCGTTGATCGCGTCGATGATCGCCTCGCCGATCATCGCTTCACGCGGCGAGAACTGCTCCATCTCCAGCTGCCAAAGCAGGTGTTCGCGCAGCGTCTGGCCGGATTCGTCCGCGAATTCGCTGATCGGCCGGCCTTCGCCGTTCCATCCGCCATCCTGGATGCGCCGGTCGGCGCGAGTTTGCCACTGGTCTTCGGCCTGGATCGTCTCGATCTCGGCCGTGGACTCATCGCTCGTCTTGGGGACATCCGGCAGGTCCTCCATCTCGAGCATGATGTTTTCCTCGAGAGCATCCTGGATCTGCGCGTTCAGGTCGAGAACCGGCAGCTGCAACAGGCGTATGGCCTGCTGCAATTGCGGCGTCATGGTCAGGGTCTGTCCGAGTTTTAGCTGCAGGGAAGGTTTTAGCATTGCCTCAGAGCTTGAACTCCTGTCCGAGATAAACCTCGCGGACATGCTGGT
Source organism: uncultured Woeseiaceae bacterium (assembly GCA_947258565.1). GTDB lineage: Bacteria > Pseudomonadota > Gammaproteobacteria > Steroidobacterales > Woeseiaceae > UBA1847. Next base: position 118,847 of record CAMYJB010000013.1, on the reverse strand, counting down.
TTTCGAGGATCTCTTCCGGTGTACCCGAAGCGATCAGACTGCCATCACTGAGTATATAGGCTCTTCCGCAAATTCCGAGGGTTTCTCTCACATTATGGTCTGTAATCAGGACGCCGATGTCTCTCGCACATAAGTGCTTGATTATGCGTTGAATATCCAGCACCGAAATCGGGTCGACGCCGGCGAAGGGCTCGTCGAGCAACACAAACAGCGGGTTTGCTGCGAGGGCGCGGGCGATCTCGACGCGCCTGCGCTCGCCACCGGAGAGGCTGATGCCGAGGCTCGAGCGCACGTGTCCCACGTGGAGCTCGTCCAGCAGTTTCTCGAGTTCCTCCTCGCGGCCGGCGCGATCGAGGTCACTGCGGTTTTCGAGGATCGCGAGGATATTCTGTTCTACCGTCAATTTGCGGAATATGGAGGCTTCCTGCGGCAGGTAGCCGAGACCCATGCGGGCACGCCGGTGCATGGGCAACGCGGTCAGGTCGTGACCATCGAGGAGAATGGTGCCCTTTTCGGCCGGAATCAGCCCGACAATCATATAAAAGGCCGTGGTTTTGCCGGCGCCGTTCGGGCCGAGCAGGCCGACCACCTCGCCGCTCTTGATTTCCAGAGAGAGCGTCTTGACGACCTTGCGTAGCTTGTAACTCTTCGAGATATCCTGAACGCTGAGGATACTCATGGCTCGCCGTCCTCAAGCTCGCGCGGCGGCGCTGTTCCGGGTTCGTTGACGTCTGCGGGAGAATCGGCGTCTTGCGGTTCGCCTGCTTCGCCGCCCCCGTTTTTCGGCGTGTATGTAATCCTGACCTTGCCGTCACCGTCCGGTGAGCCCTGAGCGTTTATGCGCTGTTCGAGGATGTTGTATATGAGGTAGTTGGACGCAATCTGGTTGCCGCCTTCGGTGATGACTGCATCTTCCGAAAACTCGATCGTGCCCGCCAACAGGTCGTAGCGCAGCTTGCCGGCCTCGGCGTAGGTTGTTTCCTCGCTGCCCGGCCGCCTGAGTTCGAAGGTTGCAGGGGCGCCCACTATAGTGGCGAGTGTCAGCTGATGCTCGGTGAACTGCAGGTCCGCGCTGTCACATTCGATGTGACCGTTTTCGACGTCGATAACGACATTGCCCGAGAACTGCCAGATGCTGTCCTCGAAGTCGAGATTGCTCGCTCTGCCTTCGTCGGCTTCGATGCCGATAGTGCCCTGGGACAGGCGCAGGCCGCGGAACATGAGCATGGAGTTCTTGCCGTCGTAGGCGGTGGAATCCGCGTCCAGGGATATCGGCAACCGCAGGTCGGTTATTTGCGCGGCCAGGGCGGCAGGCAACAGAAGCAGAACGGCGGCAAGTCTTACGGTGATATTTCTGCGCATGGGCTAGGGCACGAATTTCCCACTGACGTTAGACTTCAATTCCAGTCGATCGTCGTTGAGTGATGCTAGCATGCCCGTAGCCGTGAGGCTGCGCGCCCCAATACGGATCTGGACCCGTTCGTCGGTTTCCGCGATATAGCGTTCCGGATCGAGTTCAAGGTACTGGGTACGTATTTCGGTGTCGCTGTCCGAAAACGCCCGAGAACTCGTCGCCCTGACGTGCCCGCGTAACTGCACCCGCGGGTGCGCCGGCAGGATGGTCGCGCTGTCTGCATTTACCGACCACGGCACGTCCATTTCGGGTGAGTAATCGAGGCGTACGTCCGTGAACTCTATGCTGCCGTCGAGCTGCTCCTCGGCGTGCCTCGCACGAATCTCGTAGAGCAAGCCGCCGTCAGGTCCCGTTCCGAGGATGCGCGCCGATTTCAGGTAGAAACCGCGGTGCACGGGATCGACACTGCGCTGGCTCGCGCCTTCATCGCCGCGGACGCGCGCCAGGTACCAGGTACCGATGGCGGCCGCGATCAGTACCCCGAACAGCAGCAGGTTGCGCGCACTCAAGGCGAATTCTCCGGCCGTGCCGCCAGGACGAGATCGCAGATCTCGCGAACGGCGCCATAGCCGCCCGCCGCCTTCGTCGTGTAATCGCAGAAATCGCGGACTTCTTCCACGGCATTGGCAACCGCGATCGGGTAGCCGACTTTGTCCAGCAGCGCGAGATCGGGAATGTCGTCGCCGACATAGGCGCATTCGGAGGCTCGTATACCGAGTCGCGTAGTCAGTTCGTCGAAAGCTGCGCCTTTGTCGCGGGTGCCCAGGACGACGTGTTTGACCCCGAGCTCCTCCATACGCTTGCCGACCGCGGTCGACGTTCGGCCGCTGATTACGGCAACTTCGAAGCCAGCATCGATAAGCCGGCGGATACCGAAACCGTCCTGCGTATTGAACGCCTTGGATTCGATGCCGTCGTCGGAAAGGTATAAACGTCCGTCCGTAAAGACGCCGTCGATGTCGAAGGCAATGAGGCGCAATTCTGCGAGTCGATTATGGGTCGCTGCCGAGTTCACATGATCCCCGCGCGAAACAGGTCATGGATGTTGAGTGCGCCGATCAGCCGCTCCTTGCCGTCGGCCACAAGTAGAGAGGTTATCTTGTTCTCCTCGAGCACGCGCACGGCCTCTGTAGCGAGCACGTCCTCGGCCGTCGTCTTGCAGTTTGTGTGCATGATTTCGGCCATCGAGGTTGTGTGCACGTCGGCGCCGTCGTCCAGTGCGCGGCGCAGGTCGCCGTCGGTGAATATTCCAAGTATCCTGCCGCCGTCGTCCACGATGGCGGTCATGCCGAGGCCCTTCTGTGTCATCTCCATCAGTCCGTCGCGCAATCTGACCTCCGGCCCGACCGCAGGAATCTCTTCGCCCTTGCGCATGACGTCGCCGACGCGCAGTAACAACCGTTTGCCCAGGCTGCCGCTCGGGTGCGACCTGGCGAAATCTTCGGCGGTGAATCCCCGGATCTTGAGGAGCGCCACAGCCAGGGCGTCGCCCATTGCCAGCGTCGCCGTCGTGCTCGCCGTCGGCGCCAGGTTCAGCGGACATGCTTCTTCCGAGACGGCGACGTCCAGGTGAACGTCGGCAATACGCGCAAGCGTCGACTGCGGATTGCCGGTCATGGAGATGAGTTTCGCACCCATTCGCTTGACAAGTGGCAGAATCGTGACGACCTCTTCGGTTTCACCGGAGTACGAGATCGCGAGCACCAGGTCCTGCGAGGTAATCATCCCGAGATCGCCGTGACTTGCTTCGGCAGGGTGCATGAAGAAGGCGGGCGTGCCGGTGCTTGCGAGCGTTGCGGCGATCTTCGAAGATATATGGCCTGATTTTCCCATCCCTGTCACGACCACCCGTCCTGGTGTGGCATCGATCAACGTGCAGGCGGCAGCGAAATCGTCATCGAGCCGTGCACGCAACGAGTCGACAGCGCGGGATTCGATAGCCAGCACCTCGCGCGCGAGGCTAATCAACTCGTCGTTGTTCAGGTTTTCGGACACAGTGTTCTCGCAGTCTCGGGGTGCCGGCTCGGCCTGCTGGCTATTCTAAACGTTTTGCGCCCGAACGCAGCCAAAAGCGGCACCCGGCGGAGCTACAGATTCTGCGTCATGACGTAGCCGAGGTAGGCGATGTACGCCGTCAACAGCGCGACGCCTTCGAGGCGCGACAGGTCGCTTTTGCCGTCGTAATCGTAGGTCATGGCGAACAGTACCAGCGTGAAGGCCACCATGACGAAGATGTGCAGTGACAATACGGATGGCGCGAGCGCGGAGGGTTCGATCGCAGCAGCAATGCCGATAACGGCAAGCAGATTGAAGATGTTGGATCCGACAATATTGCCGATGGCGAGCCCGTACTCGCTCTTCAAGGCACTGACGAGCGAAACGGCCAGTTCCGGCAGGCTGGTGCCGATGGCAACCAGCGTGATACCAATGACTACCTCACTGACGCCGAGAGCGCGCGCGATTTCTATCGCACCCTCGACCAGAAATTCAGCCCCGATCAACAGCGTGCCGAGCCCCACGAACAGCCACACGATCGCCGCCACCATACTGACGTGTCGCGGAATCTCCGCGTCATAATCCTCGGCCATGGGGTCGGTCGCGGCTGATCGCATGCCGAGGCGGGCCAGCCAGATCATTACGATCACCAGGCCCGTGAGCATTACGAGACCGTCGATCCGCGACAGGAAGGTATCGAGAAACAGAGATACTGTAAGCAACGATACGGCCAGCAGCGCGGGCATCTCGCGACGCAGGGTCGCGGACCGGAGTTCGATTGGACGGATAATCGCCACCGAGCCGAGGACGAGGCCGATGTTGGCAATATTCGAGCCGATCGCATTGCCAAAGGCGAGATCGGGTTCCCCGCGCGATGCGGCTACTATCGAGACCAGTATTTCGGGGGCCGAGGTCGCAAACGCGACGATCGTCAGCCCGATCAGAAGCGGCGCAACACCCAGGTTACGCGCCGCTGCCGCGGCACCGTGAACGAAACGGTCGGCGCCCCAGATTAGGAGAACCAGGCCGCCAATAACCTCGACGATGTTGAGAAGCATAGGGTCTTCAGTTCTGGCGAGTGGCCTTATTGTTTGTTTAAGCGGACCAAAGTCCCCCGCGCTCCAGGCCGACCCGGGTCGGCTATGATACACAATCGGGCGGGGGCTTTGGGATACCGGCAGATTTGCGGTTAAACTGCGCGCCCCCGGAAATTAAGCGCTAAAGAGTCTGATGGAACCTGTCGACATTGAGAAACTCATCACCGAGGGCTTCGAGAATCCCACGGTCCGTGTCGCGAGCGACGACAATCACCATTTCGAGGCGCTGGTCGTCGCCGCGGAGTTCGAGGGCAAGCGGGCCCTGGCCCGGCACCAGCTGGTCTATCGTTGTCTCGGTTCGCTCGTCGGTAACGAGATTCACGCGCTGTCGATCCGGGCCTTGACGCCCGACGAGTGGCGGCAGGCGGGCGGAGCATAGCGAGCCTTGGACAAGCTCCTCATCGAGGGTGGCGTGCGGCTTTCGGGCGAGGTGCGGATATCGGGCGCCAAGAACGCGGCGTTGCCAATCCTTGCGGGCACATTGCTAACCGCTGAGCCCGTTACCATTCGTAACGTCCCGCATCTGAAAGACGTCACGACAACGATCTCCCTGCTGCAAACCATGGGGGCGCAGGTCACCGTCGACGAGCGGCTCAACGTCGAGGTCGACGCGCACGAGGTCAGCCACCGGACCGCCCCCTACGAACTCGTAAAGACGATGCGCGCATCGATCCTCGTGCTGGGTCCGCTGGTTGCGCGATTCGGCGAGGCGGACGTGTCGCTGCCCGGCGGTTGCGCGATCGGCGCGCGACCGGTCAATCTGCACGTTGCGGGCCTGCAGGCGCTGGGCGCCGAGGTCGTCGTGGAGAACGGCTTCATCAAGGCCAGGGCGAAGCGGCTCAAGGGCGGGCACATCATCTTCGACACGGTAACCGTAACCGGCACCGAGAACCTGTTGATGGCCGCCGTCCTCGCGGATGGCGAGACCGTGCTCGAGAACGCGGCCCGCGAGCCCGAGGTCATCGACCTGGCGAATTTTCTCACGGCACTCGGCGCCCGTATCGAAGGCGCCGGCAGCAGCACAATTCACGTCCAGGGTGTCGCGGCGCTCGGCGGTGGCGAGTACCGTGTCCTGCCCGACCGCATCGAGACGGGTACCTACCTCGTCGCCGCGGCCGTAACGGGTGGGCGCGTCAGGGTGCTGGATACGGCGCCAGAGACGCTGGACGCGGTCCTCATCAAGCTTGCCGAGACCGGCGCAGAGATTGCCACGGGCGAGGACTGGATCGAGATCGACATGCAGGGCCGGCGGCCGCACTCGATTGATCTGCGCACGGCCCCCTATCCGGCGTTTCCCACCGATATGCAGGCACAGTTCTGCACGCTGAATGCCGTTGCGGACGGTGTTGGTACGATCACCGAGACGGTGTTCGAGAATCGTTTCCAGCACGTGCTCGAACTGCAGCGCATGGGCGCCGACATCCAGCTCGAGGGGAACACGGCGATCTGCACCGGCGTCGGGCGGCTGACGGCAGCGCCGGTCATGGCGACCGACCTTCGGGCATCGGCCAGCCTCGTGCTCGCCGGACTCGCCGCGGAAGGCGAGACGCTCGTCGATCGCGTCTATCACGTCGATCGCGGCTACGAGCGCATCGAGGAGAAGTTCCGACAGCTGGGCGCCACGATTCGGCGCGTGCCGAACTGATCCCTACGGCTGCTGGCGCGGACGTTCCGTGGCAATGACCGTGGTGCGGAATTGCTCGCCATCGCGCCAGGCCACGACCTCGACCTCGTCGCCGGGTTTCGTGCTGGCCGCAATCAGCAGCGCCTGCTGCTCCTGAACGACTGGTTCGCCATTGATCGACAGCACAATATCGTTGACGCGAAGACCGGCACGCTCGGCCGGCCCACCCTCGAACACCTCCGTGACCAGGATGCCCCGGTTGTTATCCAGGTTGATCTGCGCACGTTCGGCGCTGGTAAGGTCGTCCGGCAAGAGTCCCAGGTAGCCGCGGATCACGCGTCCGTGTTTCTTGAGTTCCTCGACCACGCCGCGCACCAGGTCGACGGGAATCGCAAAGCCGATACCCTCCGTCGCGATGTCCTGCGTCAGGACCGCCGTATTGATTCCGACCAGTTCGCCATTGGTATTGACCAGCGCGCCGCCCGAGTTGCCCGCGTTGATGGCGGCGTCCGTCTGGATGAAGTCCTCGAAGGTTGCAAGCTCCAGCGCGGCGCGCCCCGTCGCACTCACGATACCCTGGGTCACTGACTTCGTGAGACCGTAAGGATTGCCGATCGCCAGGACCACGTCACCGATCCGCAGCTGGCGCGAGCTGCCGAGGCGGATTGCAGGCACCGATTGGGCATCGATCTTCAGAAGGGCGAGGTCGGTTTCGGCATCCAGTCCGACCACGTCGGCTGCGAAGAAGCCGCCATCGCCCAGCTGCACCTGTATTTCCGCGGCTTCCACGACGACATGCCAGTTCGTGACCAGGTAGCCGTCCGGGTCGATTGCCACGGCCGAAGCAAAGCTCGTATTCACTCGAAACCGGCCGCGCCCCGATGAATCAGGGTCTCCCGGCACCAGGCGGCGCGTGACGACCGTAACGACGGACGGGGCGCTTGCCTCGACGGCATCGGCGAAACTCGCAGGGGTACCCGGCTCCACGGAACGCAGCGAGGGCAGCAGCTCCGGTCGCACGAGGACGATGATGAATGCCACCGCGAGGCCCGCGACGATCGACTGCAGCAGAAACAGCAGCGCCGATTTCACCGTCGCCACCGCCCCGGTCTCCCGGCCCCGCTCTCGCGAATCGCGTCCCTAGCCAATTTCAACAACGCCCGTGTATAATGCGCAATTGGTTCCGCACCAAGTCCCAGTGCACCCGTCATCCTGACGGCAAACCGGGCCTGCTGCAAATCTACCAGTATCGAAACAAAGAAAAAGCGCGCTGACCGAAGGGACCGTAAACCTACCTTTCTCAGCCGGGCGTATGGGAGTGCCTGATGACCGAAGACGACGCCGATCGGATCGACCGTAACCGCCGTCATTTTCTAGCCGTTGCAGCCGCCGCCACCGGTGCCGTCGGCGCCGGCTTTGTTGCTGTGCCGTTTCTTGCGTCGCTCAAGCCGAGCGCGAGGGCGCAGGCGCTTGGCGCACCCGTGGAGGTGCCGCTGGACTCGATACAGCCGGGTGAAATGGTTCGCGTACTGTGGCGAGGCAGGCTGGTCTTCGTGCTGCGCCGGAGTGATGCCATGCTGGACAGCCTGGCCGAGGGCCTCGGCAACCTGCGCGACCCGAATTCCGAGCTCGTCGACCAGCAACCCGACTACGCGGCCAACGAAACGCGATCACTGCGCCGCTGGAAGACTTCCAGGCGCGGCCGGTCGAGGGCTGGGGCGGCGGTTTCTTCTGCCCCTGTCACGGATCCAAGTTCGATCTCGCCGGGCGCGTCTACAAGGGCGTGCCGGCACCCAGCAATCTGAGGATTCCTCCACACCGGTTCGTCCGTGACGACCTGATTCTGATCGGCCAGGATTCGGGAGTAGCGTAATGGCAAGAACTGAAGCAGAAGTCGGCGAGCGTTCCGAAGGCATCTGGGGCGGCCTGGTCAAGTGGATCGACGATCGATTCCCGATGACGGAGACGCTCGAGTACCACGTCACCAAGTATTACGCGGCAAAGAGCTTCAACTGGTGGTACGTGTTTGGTGTGCTCGCATTCGTCGTGCTGGCGATCCAGTTGATAACCGGCGTCTTCCTGACGATGAATTACAAGCCGTCCTCGGAAGAAGCGTTCGCGTCGGTCGAGTACATCATGCGCGACGTGGAGTGGGGCTGGCTCATCCGTTACCTGCATTCGACCGGAGCGTCGTTCTTCTTCATCGTTGTCTACCTGCACATGTTCCGCGCCATGCTCTATGGCTCTTATAAGAAGCCGCGTGAACTGATATGGCTGATCGGGATGCTGATCTTCTTCGTGCTGATGGCCGAAGCATTCGCAGGTTACCTGCTGCCGTGGGGTCAGATGTCCTATTGGGGCGCGCAGGTGATCATTTCCCTGTTTGGCGCCATACCGGTGGTCGGTGACGGCATCGTCGAGTTTATCCGCGGTGACTATTCGATTTCGGACGTTACCCTGAACCGGTTCTTCGCGCTGCACGTGATCGCACTGCCGCTGGCGCTGATTGGTCTCGTATTTGTCCACATCGTCGCGCTGCACGAAGTCGGCTCGAACAATCCGGACGGCATCGAGATCAAGGAAAACAAGGGTCCGGATGGGGTACCGCTGGATGGCGTGGCGTTTCATCCGTATCACACCAGCAAGGATCTCGTCGCGATTCTCGTGTTCCTGATGATTTTCAGTGCGGTCGTCTTCTTTGCGCCGGAGATGGGCGGCTATTTCCTCGAGCACGCGAACTTCGAGCCCGCCAATCTGAGGGCGACGCCCGAGCATATCGCACCGGTTTGGTATTTCACGCCCTTCTACGCGATTCTCCGCGCGGTTCCGGACAAGTTGTGGGGTTTCATACTGTTCGGCCTGTCGGTCGTGCTGCCGGTATTTCTGCCGTGGCTCGACCGTTCGCGCGTGAGGTCGATTCGCTACCGTGGCTGGATATACAAGTTCGCGCTCACCGTTTTCGTCATCAGCTTCATGACGCTCGGTTGGCTGGGCGTGCAGCCTGCGGAGGGTCTCTACGTCCTGTTGGCGAGGATATTCACAGTCCTTTATTTCGCGTTCTTCCTGCTGATGCCTTACTACACGACGATCGACAAGACGAAGCCGCTACCTGAGAGGGTGGTCTATCATGGGTAAGTTCAACGTGATCGCCAGGCTCGCAGCGGCCGCCATGGTGCTGGCTACCTCGCAGAGCTTCGCGGCCGGTGGTGCCGCGCTTGAACACGCAAACATCGATCCCGGCAATATCGCGTCCCTGCAGCGCGGGGCGCGCAATTTCATGAATTATTGCTCGGGCTGCCACTCCGCGAAATATGTCCGCTTCAGCACCATCGGCAGGGACCTGGAGCTTTCGGACGAACAACTCAGCGAAAACCTGATGTTCAATGCCGAGAAGACTTTCGAGACGGTCGAGGTCTCAATGCCGGAAGCCGCAGCCAGTCGCTGGTTCGGTGTAGCGCCTCCCGACCTGTCACTGATCGGTCGCGCGAAAGGTGCGGACTACATTTACTCGTTCCTGAAGGGTTTTTACGTGCAGCCCGAGAGCCCGACAGGCGTCGATAACACGGTCCTGGCGGGCACCAGCATGCCGCACGTGCTGTGGGAGCTGCAGGGCTTCCAGCGTGCGGAATTCTCGGAACACACGGAGGACGGCGTTGCCACGAGGCACTTCGAGGGCTTCGAGACGCTTACCGAAGGTTCACTGGACACAGAGGGTTTCGATGAGTTCGTCCGCGATACGGTCAACTTCCTCGTCTACATTGCAGAGCCGATTCGGTCGGAGCGTCGCACGCTCGGTGTCTGGGTCCTCATGTACCTGATCTTTTTCTGGATCATCGCCGTGATGCTGAAAAAGCAGATCTGGAAGGACGTCAAATAGATGGCAACGATCCCGAACAGACGATCCGTCATGACCTTGTTTTCTCGTCCAACGGATATTCACAGCCACCGCACCCGTCTGGTGCTGGCGGAAAAGAACATTAACATCGAGATCGTCAACGTCGCGGGTCCTGAGTTGCCCGAAGATTTGATGGATCTCAACCCGTACCACACGGTGCCGACGCTCGTTGACCGCGACCTGACTTTGTACGACTCGCGCGTGATCATCGAGTACCTGGATGAACGCTTCCCGCATCCGCCACTGATGCCGGTAGACCCGGTCACGCGCGCGCAGTTCAGGCTTGCATTGTTCCGCATCGAGACGGATTGGTACTCGCTTGCGGAAGAGGCTGACCCCATGGACGGCAAGCTAAGCTCCAAGTCCCGCAAGATGCTGCGTGAGAGCATTCTGCAAAGTGCCGAACTGTTTGGCGCACGTCCGTATTTCCTCAGCGACGAGTTTTCGCTCGTTGATTGCAGCATTGCGCCGATCCTCTGGCGCTTGCCGCTGTACGGGATCGAGTTCGGTGCCCAGGGGGCGCCAATCGAAGCCTACATGAAGCGTGTCTTTGCGCGCCGCTCCTTCCAGCAAGGCCTGACGGAGCTGGAGCAGGAAATGCGGATGTAAATAGGTGGAAGGGCCCGGGGTATTGGTTCCCGGGCTGCTCGCCGAAGGCTCGCTTCAGGCCTCGGGAACCAATACCCCGAACGCTGTCCATATGCGAAATGTCGCGGTGAGGTCGGCTTATGTTTGCTGACCAGCATCGCGCGCGGCCGTATTTGGGACTTCGCAAGGCCTGATTATGAGCTTATGTAATCTTTTCAAATGCCGCGCCAAACGGTGGTAAGCTTCGGGGCAGGGAAAAACAAAAGGCTTGCGGGAAAGTGGCAAATCCAAGTCGATCAAAAAGACCCTATCTGATCAGAGCGATGCACGAATGGATGGCCGACAACGGCCACACCCCCCATATCGTCGTTGATGCTTCTGTCGATGGAGTCAGTGTGCCGTCGGAGCACGTCAAGGACGGCAAGATCATTCTCAATATCAGCGAATCCGCTGCGCATAATCTCAAGCTCGTTAACGATTCTGTGAGCTTTCGCGCGCGCTTCGGCGGCGTGCCCTTCGACGTCTGGGTACCGACCAGCTCGATACTCGGCATCTATGCCCGGGAAACCGGGCAGGGGATGATCTTTTCCAATGACACCGGGACGTCCGGCTCCATGCGGCACCGGGACGAAGTCGAGGAAGCGCGGTCGCGTCCGCACCTCAGGGTCGTCAAGTAGGCAGAAGCGGTCTCAGGCGTCTCCGAGTAGCGTCGTATCGATCAGGTCGCACAGGCAGTGAATCACCAGGAGATGTACTTCCTGGATCCGCGCCGTGCGAGTTGCCGGTACTCGGATCTCGACATCGTCTCCGGAAAACATCCCTGCCATGCGACCGCCATCGCGCCCCGATAACGCCACGACGCTCATGTCACGCTCGTGCGCAGCGGCGATGGCTCGGCAAACGTTCTCTGAATTGCCCGAAGTCGATATGCCGAGCAGCACGTCCTGCGGTTTGCCCAGCGCGCGAACCTGTTTGCTGAAGATTTCCTCATAGGAATAGTCGTTGCTTATCGACGTGACGGTCGAGGCGTCTGTGGTCAACGCCATGGCGGGCAAACCGGGGCGCTCCATCTCGAAACGATTCAGGAGCTCCGAGGAAAAGTGCTGCGAATCGGCGGCAGACCCGCCATTGCCGCAGCTCAGTATCTTGCCATCGTTCAACAAGGAACGGGCCATGAGAGCCCCGCCCGCAGCGATACTCTCGCTGAGCGCCTCGACGGCACTTTGCTTGGTTGCAATACTCTCCGCGAAATGCTCACGAACGCGCGTCACTGGATCCATGGTTCATCTGCCCGTTATCGAAGACGGATCGATTCTAGCAGCCGTCGCCAGACGCGTCTGTTCAGTAGCTGAAGGCATCGCGAATCCACTCGACCGCCTGATGTCCGTCCGGCCCGGCATCGACACCAACGACATCGAATCGCGCGCGACGGCCGGCTAGTGCCGGTCGGCTTGCGAGGAACATTTCGGCGGTCCTCAAGAGCTTGTTCTGCTTGCGCCGGTCGACAGTCAGGGCGGCACTCGAGAACGCGTTGGCGGAGCGATAACGGACCTCGATGAACACCAGGCAGTCGTCATCCCGCATAACGAGGTCGATTTCGCCGATGCGGCAGCGGTAGTTGCGCGCGACGGGCTTCAGGCCCCTGTCCTGCAGGTATCGACACGCAAACTGTTCGATCGCGTTTCCTACAGCTCTCGAGTCTCTTCGTACCACGTCTGCGCGTCGCCCGGGCTGTCGGGCAGCACCGTCCCGTCGTCGTCGATTATCTGGAATCGCGGGTCGAGATCTGCCGGCTCCGGCAACGGCACCGGTTCGCCGCGGCGGAATTCCGCCCACGCCAGGCGGCGGTGGACGCGGCCGGCGTTGTCCAGGTACAGCACCCCGGTCGCACCGTCGATCTCCGGCATCGTGCCGTTGCGTGTGGCGAATAGCGGTGCGACAAGATGATAGGCGTCGTATCCCATTGCGTGCAGCCGGCCGAGACGCCGTTCTTCCGGCCAGTACTCCCGGTAGACGTCCGGCAGGTATCGAATCCAGCTCTGGGGCGCGATGATCCACGGCGTATCTGCGAAACGGATGCCGTTCAGATCCGCGTTGGAGCGGCCGTCCATGGCGTTTATCGATGACGTCGAATACACGGGCAGATCGCCCGAGTAATGGAATTTGAGCTGCGATTTCAACAGCCGGCCGGACGCGCCATCCGCCGCCAGGAATATGAAGTCGACGTCCTGGCGGCGCCGCGGATCGAACTGCAACGGAGAGCCGATATTGGCGCGCAGGCGCTGGTATCGGCTTACGCTCCCTGCAAGCCCCATGAGTTCTTCGATTGTGCGCGAAAAATCGGAACTTTCGGTCGTAAAGCTTCGATAGTCGAGCAAGGTGCCGCCCTGGCCTTCGAATTCGGTTGCGAAAGCCGTCAGCAGCCGGCGCCCCCAGTTACTGTTCGGGACCAGTGCTACCGCCTTGCCGTGCCCGTCCTGCAGCGCGCGCGTGGCGGCCGATACCGCCTCGTCTTCCGGCGACAGGGCGAACTGGAAGAGACCGGGTGGCGGCAACGACTCGTCCGGCAAGTAGTTGAGGGTGAGCACGGGAACGGGGACCAGAATGTCGTTCGCCAGCGCGCTCACGTTGTTGCGCAATAGCGGGCCGACGACGAACTCGGCGCCATCCTCGACTGCGGAGGCGTAGGCCGCGCTCGGTCCGCCTTCCGCATTGACGTCATAGATCAGGATGGACTGGCGATCGTCGAGACCGCCTGCGCTGGCGAAGTAAGCGCCCAGGAAGCCGTTCTGCACGGCTTTCCCTGCGCTCGCCGTGCGGCCGCTCAATGGCAATAGCAGCGCGATACGGCGTGGATACGAGAGCAGCTGATCCTCCGGAATCTCCAGGGTATCCAGTACGCTCATCGCGGGGTGGCCGGCATTGCGCTCGCGCCAGCGCACGACACCGTTGCTCCAGCCGATGCCCTGCTGCCCGGTCGCCGCCGCCAGCGAGCCGAGCGTGAGCCAGCCGCGCACCGTCGGATCGGTAGCCATTTCCGCCGCCCCGCGCAGCACGTGCGGATTGCTCACCAACAGCCCGTTCCAGAGCCGTTCGCGATTCCGGTCGATACTGCGCCGGTCGTCGAGCCAGCTCTCGCGCTGCATGAGCAATTCCACGGCCCGCGTCGGTTCCTGCAATTGAAACCATGCATCGGCACGCAGTGCCTCGACGCGCAGACGCAACCCGGCAGGCAGTGACTGCCGGCTCAGTGATTCGAGCAATTCCCTCGCGCGCTCCGCTTCCCCTTCGTACAGGAGCATTGCGGCCCTGGTCGAATTCCAGCGCCACAGCAGTTCGCCGCTTTGCGGCTGTGCGACGCCGCGGAAGGCGTTTTGTGCGCGCATCGCGTCGCCGGCATCCAGCCAGTTGTCCGCGGCAAGCAGCGTGAGCCGGTCGCGTTCACTACCGCTGGCTTCCGCAGCGAGGCCGATATAGATGCCGGCCGCTTCCTGGTATTCGCCATTCAGGGCGGCGCGTTCGGCGCGGGATTCGGCGGAACCGCCCAGGGCACCAACGCCCGTCGTTTCACAGGCGGCGAGCACGATCGAGAGCACCAGCACGGCCACCGTGCTTGCGTTGCGGTTCCATTGCCGGGCAGGATGTTGTCGGAAATTCATCGTTCGTGCACTTTTGTCTGGGGCCGGAATCGAGCGCGCTATGAGCGGCACACTGTTCGTTGTTGCCACACCGATCGGAAACCTCGAAGATCTGTCTCCGCGAGCACGCCAGATACTCGCCGAAGTCGACCTGGTTGCCGCCGAGGATACCCGCCACACCGGGCGATTGCTATCGCATTTGGGGCTGAAAACGCGGCTTTTTGCGCTGCATGAACACAACGAGGCGCGCGCTGCGAAGGCTCTCATTGAACGGCTGAAAGACGGCAAATCGGTGGCGCTTGCCAGTGACGCCGGCACGCCGCTCGTCAGCGACCCCGGCTACCGGCTGTTGCAGGCGGCCCACGCAGACGGAATCGCTGTCTCGCCGATCCCGGGTCCCTGTGCGGTCACCGCGGCCCTGTCCGTATCGGGGCTGCCGACCGATCGCTTCGGTTTCGAAGGCTTCCCGCCGGCGAAATCCGTGGCTCGACGCAAATGGCTGCAGGCCCGGGCGGCGGAGCCGCGTACGCTGGTGTTTTTCGAGGCCGTGCACCGAATAGCCGCGACGCTCGCCGACATGGTCGACGTCTTCGGTGCGGACCGCGAGGCTTTCCTGGGTCGGGAACTTACGAAGCTGCACGAGCAGTGCAGGCGAGCAAGCCTCGGCGAGCTACTCGACGAAGTATCGGACGGGACGATCGTCTCGAAAGGCGAGTTCGTCATCGCGGTCCACGGGGTGGGCGCTGTGGTGGCCTCGTCGATCGACACGGACCGACTCCTTGCAGAGCTCGCAGCGGCGCTGCCACCGAAAAAGGCCGCGGCAATCGCGGCCCGGCTTACGGGGGAAAAGCGCAACGCGCTTTATCAGCGCCTGCTCGAGATCAGGGGCGACGGTGATGCCTGACCGCCATGCGGCGCCGCGACAAGGCAATTCGCAGAGTAGCAATTAGCGCCATCGCCGCAACGGCGTGCCTGAAGTGCGCCTCCGGTGCGCCGAACAGTTCCGCGAGCGTATTCCATGACCACAGGCCCGTGACCGCGATTGCGGTGAGCGTTATACCGGCCAGAAGCAGGTGCTTGATGTCAAGATGACTCATCGATCTCTCCTTGTTTGAGGTTGTGAAAATACATGGCCTGAAGCGTGCGCCGGGTGCACTCGACGTCGTCGGTCGGTATATCCGCAAACAGCCTGTCGAGCAGCCCGGCTTCGCTTGCGCGGATCTTCCGGAACAACTCCCGGCCGACAGGGGTGAGTGCAAACAGAGAGGAGCGTTTGTGGCGAGGGTTCGGCCGCGACCGGAGGAAACCGTCTTCGAGAAGGGCGTTGACGGTGACCTGTATGTGCTGGCGTGACACCTGGTAGCGTGTTGCGATCTCGGGCACGGACAGCGCTTCTTCGGGGTACAGAAACTCGAGGACGGCCCGGTCGGCGGCGGCCAGGCCGTGCGCCTGCAGGTAACCGTCCGCCAGCTGCGCCATGGCACGAAACAGGCGCCGGATCAGCCAGGTGATTTCGTAGTGCGGTGATTGGTTTTGCATGCGATCGCCGGACAAAAAATGACAATTAGATTGTCAATATGAATAATGACAATTCAGTTGTCAAGTTTTTTCGATTCCGGGCCCGCCGGACCGCGAAATGCAGTAGAATTTGCGGTCCGGAAACGCCGGAGTCGGCCAGGCAATCGCTGCTTCTCGCAAGCAGAGGAAAGTCCGGGCTCCTTCGGACAGGGCGCCAGGTAACGCCTGGAGGGCGCGAGCCCATGGAAAGTGCCACAGAAAACAAACCGCCGGGCGCGAGCCCGGTAAGGGTGAAAAGGTGCGGTAAGAGCGCACCGCGCGGCTGGCAACAGTCCGCGGCACGGTAAACCCCGCCCGGAGCAAGACCAAATAGGGGAGTAGGGCGAAGCGCAATTTCCCCAGCAGGGGAGTTGCGCTGCTTCGTCCACCGCCGGTCCCGAGCGGACTCCCGGGTAGGTTGCTCGAGGCGGCCGGTGACGGCCGCCCCAGATGAATGATTGCCCTCGACAGAACCCGGCTTATGGCCGGCTCCGGCTTTTCCGATCACAAGCTTGCGCAAAACATTGCGCAGGAGGCCGCCGCGGCCCCCTTGTCGCTATTTGCCGACCAAAAACTCAGTAATTTTGTAGAAAATCAAGCTAAGTAATTGATTTTACTTATGCGATGGCTGCCATCATTCGCCCGAATTGGGCCATGGATTCGCCCCTAAGTCCCTGTAGAACAACCATAATTCGGCGTGCGTTGTTGACGCTCCGCGGGGCCAAACCTATAGTGTCGAAAAGTGGAAAAAAGTGGGAGGAAATGGGCATTACTCCCGGGATTCGTGCCAGAAGAACGAAACCGGACCTGCCCGATCCGTTGTGTTTCGAGGGGCCACCAAAGTCACGTTGGACGCCAAGGGGCGTATGGCAATACCGACCCGGTACCGGGAACGGCTTGCTGCCCGTTGTGAGGGCCAGATCATCGTTACCGTGGACAAGGATCACTGCCTCCTGGTCTATCCGTTGCCGGACTGGGAAGAACTGGAGCGCAAGCTCGTGCGCCTCCCCAGCATGAACAAGGTCGCACGTCGAGTAGTGCGCATTATGGTCGGTTATGCGACCGAGGTCGACATGGACGCAAATGGACGCATCCTCGTGTCGCGAGAACTCAGGGATTTCGCCTCGCTCGAGAAGAACGCAATTCTGATCGGGCAAGGCAACAAGTTCGAACTTTGGGATGAAGCAACCTGGAACGAGAAGCGGGACGCGTGGCTCAGTGAGGAAGACGACGGCGAGTTGCCGGCCGAACTTGAGTCGATCTCATTCTAGGTCGCGAATCATCGCATGAGCAGCAACGCGCATGTGCCGGTGCTGCTGGGGCCGGTCCTCGAAGGACTGAATATAAGAGCGAGCGGTTGTTACGTCGACGGGACGTTCGGCCGTGGGGGACACAGCAGCGCCATTCTCGAACGATTGACTGCAGACGGACGCCTCATTGCGATCGACCGTGACCCGCAGGCAATTGCATCGGCGCCGAAGGCACTGCTGTCGGACCCGCGATTCGAATTGATACGAGGTGAATGTGCGCAACTTGAGAAGTTCATTGATGAAAGAGGCCTCCTTGGGAGCGTGGATGGAGTGCTCCTCGATCTCGGCGTCTCATCGCCACAACTGGACGAAGCAGGCCGTGGCTTCAGCTTCCTCCGTGACGGCCCTCTCGACATGCGAATGGACCCGGACGCAGGCGTCAGCGCGGCCGACTGGCTCGCAACAGTGGATGAGAGGGACTTGAGACGCGTTCTGAAAACCTATGGTGAGGAGCGCTTTGCTGCGCGCATAGCGCGTGCGATCGTGTCCGCACGCGACGAGGCGCCCCTTCGGCGCACCGGGCAGCTGGCCGAGATCATTGCCGGCGCGGTGCCCTTCCAGGGTGACAAGATCCACCCCGCGACACGCTCGTTCCAGGCGATTCGAATATTTGTCAACGGTGAACTGGAGCAGCTTCGTGCTGCGCTCGAGCAGAGCGTCAACGTATTGCGTAAGCCGACCGCGCTCCGCAGTGGCGGCCGCCTCTGTGTCATCAGCTTCCACTCGTTGGAGGATCGGCTGGTCAAGCGCTTTATTCGGGAAGCTTCCCGGGAATCCGAGCAGTATCGCGGCATGCCGTTGGTCCCGGCGGAACACAGGCCGAAGCTGAAGGCGATCGGCAAACTCATCGAGGCCACGGCTGAAGAAATTGCGGCGAACAGGCGCGCGCGCAGCGCGCGACTGCGCGTGGCGGAGAGACTGTAATGGTCTTCGACGCGAAAGCTCAGCCGGCTGTGCTCGTGCTCGTATTTGCAGCCGTTTGCGTGATGAGTGCGATGGCGCTGGTCTACACCAAGCACGAGGCACGAAAACTGTTCGTCGAGCTCGAGAGGCTGACCCATGAACGCGACGAGCTGAATATCGAGTGGGGCCAGTTGCAGATCGAGCAGAGCACCTGGGCCACCCACGCCCGAATCGAGCAGGTGGCCCTCGACAGGCTGTCGCTGGTGCGGCCCAAGTCTTCCGAAATCTTTGTCATCGAGCGCCCATGACTCGCGGAGCCGAAACGAAAACCCGGACGGCGAAACGGTTTGTCGGCAGGGTGACCCTGGTATTGGCGTCGTTCTCGCTGATCGCCGCCGCGCTGGCGGCGCGCGCCGTGCAGCTGCAGGTACTGAACACGGAGTTCCTGAATCAACAGGCTGATACGCGACACCTGCGCCGCGAAAGGATTTCCGCGCACCGCGGCACGATCACCGACCGCAACGGCGAACCGCTCGCGATCAGCACGCCGGTCGACAGCGTCTGGGCAAATCCGCGGGAACTGGCGCCCGCCGTCGATGACGTGCCGCAGCTGGCGCGCGCGCTCGGTCTCGATCCGCAGCTACTCATGCGTCGCATCACGCGCAGCATGAAAAAGGAGTTCCTGTACCTGAAGCGTCACCTCAGTCCGGAACAGGCGCAGCAGGTACTGGCGCTCAAGATGCCCGGTGTCAACGTGCAGCGCGAGTACCGGCGATACTACCCGGCGGGCGAGGTGACGGGACACCTTGTCGGGTTTACCGATATCGACGACGAAGGCCAGGAAGGCCTGGAACTGGCGTTCAATCACTGGCTGGCAGGCGAATCGGGTGCAAAACGGGTTCTCAAGGATCGCCTGGGTCGCTCCGTAGAGAACGTCGAGAGCATCCGGCCTGCGCGCCACGGCAAGAATCTCAGGACCAGCATCGACCTGCGGATCCAGTATCTCGCGTACCGGACGCTAAAGGCTGCGATCCAGTCCTACAACGCGGAATCCGGGTCCATCGTCGTGCTCGACGTCCGGACGGGGGAGGTGCTCGCGGTTGTCAATCAGCCGACGTACAACCCGAACGATCGTTCGCAGTTTTCGGCCGAGCGGTATCGCAATCGCGCGGTTACCGACATCTTCGAACCCGGCTCGAGCATCAAGCCGCTCATCATTGCGGCCGCACTCGAGAGCGGCGAATTCCGGCCGAGCAGCATTATCGACACTGCGCCGGGGTACGTGACGGTCGGTGCAAAGACCATCGAGGACAGCCGCAATCTCGGGCGGGTGAGCCTCACGACGATACTTGCGCGCTCCTCCAACGTCGGCGTGACCAAGCTCGCCATGTCGCTGCAGCCGGACCAGCTGTGGCAGACGATGACGCGATTCGGGCTCGGTTCGCTCACGTCGAGCGCGTTTCCCGGCGAGTCGGCCGGCTTGCTGACCCATTTCAGTAACTGGAAGCCGATCAGCCAGGCGACGCTGGCTTACGGCTACGGTATTTCGCTGACCGCGCTGCAGCTTGCGCAGGCCTATGCGGCCCTGGGCAACGGCGGGCGCTTGCAACCGGCTTCGCTGGTCGCGCTGGATGCGCCGCTCGAGGGTGAGCCGGTCGTCGCGCCGGACACGGCCGCAGCCGTACGCCGCATGCTGGAAGAGGTCGTGCGTCCCGGCGGCACCGGCATGAAGGCGGCGGTTCCCGGCTACAGGGTCGCCGGCAAAACCGGCACCGCGTGGAAGTTCGCGGCCGGTGGTTACTCCGAAGACAGGTACATTTCGATCTTTGCAGGCCTTGCCCCGGCCAGCGATCCGCAGCTGGCGGCCGTCGTCGTCATCGACGAGCCGAGTGGAGAACTTTACTACGGCAGCGATGTCGCTGCGCCCGTCTTCGCCGAGGTCATGACCGAGTCACTGCGCCTGCTGGCCGTGCCGCCGGATGCGCTGCCGGCGCGCGACCCCGGCAGCATCATGCAGGCGATGAGTCAATGAGCATGCCGGCACAGCAGCTGAATTCCTCGATAACCCTCGCAACTTTGTTGCGAGGATTCGCCGAGGCGCCCGACATCCCGATCAGCGGCATCGCCAGCGATACGCGCGGCGTCGGCGAGGGATTCCTGTTTCTTGCCTGTCGCGGAGAACGCAGCCACGGCCTCGAATACGCTGCGGAGGCGATCGACGCCGGTGCCGCGGCCGTCGCCTACGATGCATCGACGGCCCGGTCGATCCCCGAAATCGACGCGCCGCTCATCCCGGTCGACGCGTTGCGCAGCCGGCTCGGCGACATTGCAAATCGCTTTTACGACTATCCGTCGCGGTCGGTCAAGGTGCTCGGCGTCACAGGCACGAACGGCAAGACGACGGTTGCATGGCTGCTGGCGCAGTGCCTGCAGCGGCTCGGCAAGAGCTGCGGCTATGCGGGCACGCTTGGTTACGGCGTCAACGAAATGAGCGACGGTGCAGGCATGACCACGCCGGATGTGGTCGAATTCCACAGGCGCCTCGCCGTATTCCGCGATGCCGGCGCGGCTTACGCGGCGGTCGAGGTCTCGTCGCACGCGCTGACGCAGGACCGGCTGGACGGAGTCGCAATCGACACTGCGGTGTTCACGAACCTTACGCGCGACCATCTCGACTACCACGGCGACATGGAGACTTACGGGGAGGCCAAGGCGTCGCTGTTCCTGGCGGCGCAGCCGGCGCGACGAATCATCAACGTCGATTCGGAGTTCGGCAGCACACTCGCGACGCGATGCGGGCCGGACGTCGTTGTCGTATCGATGGATTCGGCGCGTGTCGACACCTGTTTGCCACACGTTTTCGTACGTTCCACCGCAGCAACGGCAGCCGGCTTCGACGTATCCGTCGAGAGTTCGTGGGGTGCAGGCAGCTTCATATTGCCGTTGCCCGGCGAATTCAATGTCGCCAATGCGGCGCTTGTACTTGCGGTCCTGCTCAGCGAAGAGGTGGCGCTCGATGCGGCAAGCGCTGTGCTCTCCGCCGCGGTCGCGCCGCCCGGACGACTGCAGCGTGTCGATGTCGGTAACGGCCCGGAGGTCTTCGTTGACTACGCACACACGCCGGCCGCGGTCGAATCGGCGCTGCACGCATTGCGTCCGCACTGTGAAGGCGCGCTGTGGTGCGTCTTCGGTTGCGGTGGCGACCGCGATTCTGGCAAACGACCGCTGATGGCCAGCGCCGTCGAGAAGCACGCCGACCGCGTGGTCGTTACGAACGACAATCCGCGCAACGAAGACCCCGTGCAGATTATCGAAGCGGTCCTCGACGGGCTTGAAAATGCGGCCGCCGCCACCGTCATCGAGGACAGGGGCGCCGCGATTGCATGGGCGATCAATAGCGCGGCAGCAGACGACGTCGTGCTGCTGGCGGGTAAGGGTCACGAAAACTACCAGCTCATTGGTGACGAGTGCCGCGACTTTTCGGATTATGGGGCCGCGGCCGCCAACCTGCGGGCGCGATCGGATCGCGAGGAGGGAGGCGAGTGATGGCGACACTGGCCGCCGCTGCCGATTCGATGCACGGCAAACTGCATGGCGCAGACCACCCGTTCAACGGCGTGAGCACCGATACGCGTACGCTGAAGAAGGGCGAACTCTTCGTCGCGCTGCACGGCCCGAACTTCGACGGATGCGATTACGTCGGCCAGGCCCGCAACAAGGGTGCGGCAGGCGCCGTCGTGCCGACGCTCGTCGACGAGGACATTTCGCAGATCTCGGTCGAAGACTCCAGACGCGCACTTGGCGAGCTTGGCGCCGCCTGGCGCCGGCAGCTGTCGCCGATCGTGGTCGGCGTGACGGGCAGCAACGGCAAAACGACGCTCAAGGAACTTGTGGCCGCGTGTCTTGCAAAAGCCGCGCCCACGCTGGCGACGCACGGAAACCTGAACAACGACATCGGCATGCCGCTGATGCTGACCCGTATCGAGGAACAGCATCGCTTCGCGGTGCTGGAGATGGGCGCGAATCACGCGGGCGAAATCGCCTACCTTACTTCGCTGGCGAAGCCGGACATCGTCGTCATCACCAACGCTGCGGCTGCGCATCTCGAAGGCTTCGGCTCGCTCGACGGCGTTGCCCGGGCGAAAGGCGAAATCCTGTGCGGGGAGGCACGGCCCAAGGTGGCCATCCTCAACGCGGACGATCGCTACTTCGAGTACTGGTCGACGCTGGTGGAGGATACGCAGCTGATCACGTTCGGGATCGACGCCGATGCCGACGTACGCGCCCGCAATATCGACGCCGATGCCGGCGGTTCATGCTTCGAACTGCATCTGCCCGTCGGTGAGATCGACATCGCCCTGCCGCTCGCCGGCCAACACAACGTCAGGAATGCATGCGCTGCCGCCGCGATAGCGGTGGCACTCGGTATCGACATTGCCGATATCAAGGCGGCTCTGGAATCCGTACAGCAGGTCGAGGGACGGCTCCGGCGCATCGCGGGAATAGGCGGTGCGACGATCTATGACGACACGTATAACGCCAATCCGCTGAGTGTCGTCGCCGCCGCGGAATTCCTCGCATCGTTGCCGGGGGAGAAGCTCCTGGTGCTCGGCGACATGGGTGAACTCGGCGACGACGCGGCGCGGCTGCATGCCGAGACCGGCGCACAGGTGCGAGCAGCCGGGATTTCGCGGTTGCTGACTACAGGCACCCTGTCCCGCAATACCGTGGAAGGTTTCGGCAAAGGCGCCAGCTGGCATGCCGATATCGACGAGTTGACGGCCCGGGTGAAAACCGAGCTGCACGCCGATACCAACATCCTCGTAAAAGGCTCCCGCTTCATGCGGATGGAGCGTGTTGTAGAAGCGCTGCGCGAGCCGCAGGCCGTGAGCAGGGAGGCCTGACGGTGCTGCTCTACATCACCAATTACCTGGCGCAGTTCGAATCCGGATTCAACGTATTCAACTACCTGACCATGCGCGCGATCCTCGGCGCCCTGACGGCGCTCATCCTGTCGTTCGTCATCGGCCCGCGGATGATCGCGAAGCTCAGCATGAACCAGGTCGGTCAGCCGGTTCGCGAGGAGGGCCCGGTGACCCATCTGCCCAAGGCCGGCACGCCGACGATGGGCGGTGCGCTGATTCTAACTGCGATCGCCGTGAGCACGGTGCTCTGGGCCGATCTCGAAAACCACTTTGTCTGGGTGGTCCTGTTCGTGACGCTGTCGTTCGGCGTTATCGGCTACGTCGACGATTACAAAAAACTCGTACTGCAGGACCCGGCCGGCATCTCGGCCAAACAAAAGCTCTTCTGGCAGTCTGCAGCGGCAATTACCGCTGCCATTGCTTTGTACGTTACGGCGACTGATGAGGTGTCCACCTCATTGCTGATCCCGTATTTCAAAGACCTCTCGATACCGCTCGGCATTTTTCAGGTCGTCGTAACGTACTTTTTTATTGTTGGCTTCTCGAACGCCGTCAACCTGACCGACGGCCTCGATGGCCTGGCGATCATGCCGACCGTGCTCGTGGGGGGCGCGCTCGGCGTTTTTGCTTACGTTACCGGGCGCGTCGATTTCTCCGAATACCTCGGGATTCCCTACGTTGCCGGAGCCGGTGAGATGTTCGTATTCTGTGCCGCGCTGGCCGGGGCGGGGCTCGGCTTTCTGTGGTTCAACACCTACCCGGCCCAGGTCTTCATGGGCGACATCGGCGCGCTGGCGCTCGGTGCGGCCCTCGGCGTCGTCGCGGTCATCGTCCGCCAGGAAATCGTACTCGCGATCATGGGCGGCGTGTTCGTAATGGAAACGCTGTCGGTCATGATCCAGGTCGCCTCGTTCAAGCTGACGGGCCGCCGCGTGTTCCGCATGGCGCCGATACATCATCACTTCGAGCTCAAGGGCTGGGCCGAGCCGAAGGTCATCGTCCGGTTCTGGATCATCACCGTCATCCTCGTGTTGATCGGTTTCGCGAGCCTGAAGATCCGATGAGTGTGGCAAAGAAAAAGAAGCCGGGAAGCAAGGCTGCGGCGCGAGCGAAGGCCGGGGAGAAGGACCTCGTGTTTGGGCTTGGAACCACCGGTCTGTCCGTCGCACGCCACCTGAAGCGGGTCGGACGGGATGCGGTTTTCCTCGACAGCCGCGACGAGCCGCCGGGGCTGGACGAACTCGATGAGCTGTGGCCTGAAGCGAACCGCGAGCTCGGCGTCACCGAACTGCCCGCAGACGTCGGTCGCGTGATCGTCTCACCCGGTATTGCGGACGACGATGCGCTGGTCCAGGCAGCGCGCGATGCAGGGCTCGAAGTTATCTCCGATGTCGAGCTGTTCGCGCGTGAGGCAAAGGCGCCATTTGTTGGCGTGACCGGATCGAATGGCAAGAGCACCGTGACGACGCTGCTGTACCACATGTGCCGCGCGGCCGGACACAGCGCGCTGGCCGGGGGCAATCTCGGTGAGCCCGCCCTCGACTTGCTCGCCGAGGACGAGCCGGACTTCTACGTGCTGGAACTGTCGAGCTTCCAGCTACAGCGGACGCAGACATTGCCGGCAACGGTTGCCGTCCTGCTGAACGTCACGCCCGATCATCTCGACTGGCACGCGAGCGAAGAGGAATACCGGGAATCCAAGTACCGCATCTTCCGCGAAGCCGAGTCGGCGGTCATTAATCGCGACGATAGCGAATCCGCGGATCGCACCAGGGACATCGAAAATGTAATCAGCTTCGGTCTCGACGCTCCGCAGGACGGCCACTATGGAATCCGGCGCGAAGACGACGAGGTATTCCTGGCGCGCGGAGACAACGTGCTCCTCGGCGTCAGCGAACTGGCGCTGTTCGGGCTGCACAACCAGGCGAATGCCCTGGCGGCACTGGCCGCGGGTGAACTGCTCGGGCTCGACCTGCAGGCAATGCTGCAGGTGCTGTGCGAGTTTCCCGGGCTGCCGCATCGGATGCAGTTCGTGCGCCGGGTCTCCGCGGTCAACTACGTCAACGATTCGAAAGCCACCAATGTGGCGGCGGCCGTCGCCTCGATCCGGTCGGTCGACGGCATGCTCGTGCTCATTGCGGGCGGCGAGGGCAAAGGGGGCGACTTCAGCGCCCTCGCGGGGCCGCTCGAGAACAAACTGCGCGCGACGGTCCTGATTGGCCGTGACGCAGAGGCGATCGAGGCGGCGCTCGACACGATAATGCCGACGTATTTCGCGCGCGACATGGACGATGCGGTACAGCAGGCTGCGGCATTCGCGGAGTCCGACGACACCGTGTTGCTCGCGCCGGCGTGCGCGAGCTTTGATCAATTCGACAATTATGCGGCACGCGGCGACGCGTTTTGCAAGGCGGTGGAGGCGCTGAGGCCATGACGGCGAGGACCGCGACATCGCCATTCCCTGCGCGGTTGCGGATCCCGCTGCAGCTCGACCCGGTGCTGCTCGGCCTGATCCTGACGCTGTTGCTGGGCGGGCTGGTGGTACTCGCCTCAGCGTCCATTTCGGTATCCGACAACCTCACCGGAGAGGCTTTTTACTACGTCGAGCGGCAGCTGCTGGCCGCGGTCATCGGCACGGCGGCCGGTATCGCGTGCCTGTTCATACCCATGGGGGTATGGCGCAGCACCGGCCCCCTGATCTTGCTTGCCGGCCTCGCGCTGCTTTTTGCCGTACTGCTGCCGGGCGTCGGCTACGAGGTGAACGGTGCCCGCCGCTGGATCCGTTTCGGCGTGCTCAACCTGCAGGTCTCCGAACCCGCACGCCTGTTTTTGATCATCTACCTGGCCGGCTACCTCGTGCGTCGCAACAAGGATCTGCGCGAACACTTCGGCGGTTTCCTCAAGCCGATGATCGTGATGAGCATCGCCTGCGCGGCGCTGCTTGCCGAGCCTGACTTCGGTGCAGCCATCGTGCTCCTGGCGACTGCGCTGACCATGCTGTTCGTTGCGGGCGCCAGGATCCGCGATTTCCTGATCTTCTTCGCCGCGGGAACCGTGGCGATGGCAATCCTGGCAGTCACATCACCGTACCGCATGAATCGACTGACGGGTTTTCTCGATCCCTGGTCCGATCCGTACAACTCCGGCTTCCAGCTTACGCAGTCGCTCATCGCGATCGGCCGCGGCGAGTGGTTCGGTGTCGGCCTCGGTAACGGCGTGCAGAAGCTTTTTTACCTGCCGGAAGCGCACACCGACTTCGTCTTTGCGGTCTACGCGGAGGAATTCGGCCTGGCAGGGTCCTGCATCCTGATCGGCCTTTTTGCGGCGCTGCTCTGGCGTATCTTCCGACTCGGCATTCGCGCTATCGAGTCGGACCGCAGTTTCGAAGCCTACCTGGTGATCGGCATCGGGACCTGGCTGGGGCTGCAGGCCTTCATCAATATTGGCGTCAACATGGGCATCCTGCCGACGAAAGGACTGACGCTGCCGCTGATCAGCTATGGCCGCTCGAGCCTCATCGTCACCATGATGGCGCTCGGCATGCTGTTGCGCATTCATCACGAGCTCGTTGTCGACGCTTCGCCACCAAATCGCAGGCGGGCGCGCAAGTCGGCTGCCGGCCGGAGGAAGCGCAAATGACGGGCCGCCCGATTCTTGTAATGGCAGGCGGCACGGGCGGCCACGTCTACCCGGCGCTCGCGGTCGCGCGCGCGCTGCAACAGCATTCGCGCGACGTCGTCTGGCTGGGCACGCACCGCGGTCTCGAATCGCGCGTTGTGCCCGCCGCCGGCATCAATATGGAGTGGGTCAGCATTCGCGGCCTGCGCCGCAAGGGACTGCTTGCGCTGGTCGTCGCGCCCGTCCAGCTTCTCTGGGCCCTCATGCAGTCCCTGGCCGTCATCCTCCGGCGCCGCCCCGCGGCAGTGCTCGGCATGGGCGGCTTCGTCACCGGACCGGGCGGCGTTGCCGCCTGGCTGACCGGCCGTCCGCTCGTGATTCACGAGCAGAATGCCGCTGCGGGACTGACCAACCGTCTTCTGGCGCGTCTTGCCCGGGTTGTGCTGCAAGCCTTCCCGGGCAGTTTTAATTCCAGCGTCCGCGCGGAAACCGTCGGCAACCCGGTCCGCGAGGACATCGCCGCCGTGCCGGTGCCCGCACAGCGCTACGGCGACCGGGACGGCCCGCTGCGGCTACTCGTCCTCGGCGGCAGCCAGGGAGCACTGGCCCTCAACCGGACGGTGCCGGCAGCACTCGCCAGGTTGCCCGAAGACCTGCGCCCCGTCGTGCGTCACCAGTGCGGTTCGGCCACGATCGACAGGGCGCGTCAGGCCTATGCGGATGCGGGGCTGGATGCCGAACTCTCACCGTTTATCGAGGACATGGCATCCGCTTACGCCTGGGCCGACCTCGTGGTGTGCCGCGCCGGCGCGCTCACCGTGGCAGAACTCTGCGCTGTCGGCGTCCCCGCCGTATTCGTTCCGTACCCGTCTGCCGTCGATGACCACCAGACCGCCAACGCAAAGCCGATGGTGGATGCGGGTGCCGCCGCCATCATCCAGCAAGCGGACCTGAGCGACGCGTCCCTCGCAGACGAACTGAAGCGCTGGTTGACGTCGCGCACGGATTTGCTCGAGCGCGCAGAACGGGCGCGTCAGCTGGCGCGGCCACAGGCCCTGCAGCGCATTACCGAACTCTGCCTGCAGCTGGCGGGAGACCCGGCATGATCAACCGAATGCGTCGAATCCATCGCGTCCACTTCGTCGGTATCGGTGGATCCGGGATGTCGGGTATTGCCGAAGTGATGCTGAGCCTCGGTTACGACGTGCAAGGCTCGGATCTCAAACCGAACAAACAGACCCGGCGCCTCGAGAAGCAGGGCGCTACCGTATTCATCGGCCACGCTGAAGAAAACATCCGCGATGCTGACGCCGTCGTCGTCTCCAGCGCGGTCGATGAAACCAACCCCGAAGTTGCCGCCGCACGCAAGCAACTGATGCCCGTGGTTCCGCGTGCCGAGATGCTCGCCGAGCTGATGCGGTTTCGCTATTCAATCGCCGTGGCCGGCACGCACGGCAAGACGACAACCACGAGCCTCGTCGCCAGCGTGCTCGCGGAAGGCGGGCTCGACCCGACCTTCGTCATCGGCGGGCGACTCAAGAGTGCCGATGCGAATGCGCGCCTGGGACAGGGTGAATACCTCGTTGCCGAGGCCGACGAGAGCGATGCGTCGTTCGTGCACCTGAAACCGATGCTCGCGGTCGTCACCAACATCGATGCCGATCACATGTCGACTTACGACGGCGATATCGAAAAGCTGCGCTCGGGCTTCATTGAATTCCTGCACAACCTGCCGTTTTACGGACTTGCGGTCGTGTGCAGTGACGACCCCGGCGTGCACACGATCATGGGCAGCATCGGCCGTGCCGTCACGACCTACGGCCTGGATGAGGGAGCGGATCTGCGCGCGGAGAACATCGAGTTCGATGCCGGCAGGACCCGTTTCGATGTAGTCCGTCGCGAGGAAAAGCCGCCTCTGCCAATTACGCTGCGCCTCCCAGGCCTGCACAACGTTCGCAACGCGCTCGCCGCGATTGCGGTGGCGGGCGAGCTGCAGATTCCTGACGCCGCGGTAGTTCAGGCACTCGAGAATTTCGAGGGTATCGACCGCCGCTTCCAGAACCTCGGCGAGGTCACGACCGCAGCCGGCAAAGTCATGCTCATTGATGACTATGGCCACCACCCGACCGAGGTCGCGGCGACGCTTGCAGCGGCGAAGACCGGCTGGCCCGACCGTCGCATCGTCCTTGTCTTCCAGCCCCACCGGTATACCCGAACGCGTGATCTGATGGACGACTTTGCCCAGGTGCTATCCAACGCGGATGTGCTCGTCCTGCTCGATGTCTATGCCGCGGGCGAAGCCCCGATCTCCGGTGCCGACGGCCGCGCCATTGCTCGCGCGGTTCGCTCCCGCGGCGCCGTCGAGCCGGTGTTCGTCGAGTCGCTCGATGACCTGCAGCCGGTACTCGCAGACATACTCGAAGACGGCGACCTGGTGCTGACGATGGGTGCCGGCGATATCGGCGCCTATGCAGCAAAACTGCCGCAGCTGCTGGGCAGCAAGCCGAATCTCAAGGTGCATTCATGACGGCGGCACGGGACACAATGCAGGCCCGGGGCGAATTGCGGCGCGACGAGCCGATGAGCCGCCACACGTCGTGGCGCGCAGGCGGAAAGGCCGAGCTGTTTTTTGTTCCGTCCAGCGTCGGGGACCTGCAGGCTTTCCTGCGCGCGCTGGACGCGGAGACACCGATATTCTGGCTTGGCGTCGGCAGCAACCTGCTCGTGAGGGATGGCGGCCTGGGGGGCGTGGTCATATCGGCAACCGCGATACTCAGGAATCTCGAGCGGGTCGAGTCTTACCTCGTGCGCGCCGGCAGCGGGGTCCCCTGCACACAGCTCGCACGCCAGTGCATCCGCTGGGGCCTCGGTCCGTCGGAATTCTTCGCGGGCATTCCGGGCACGGTCGGGGGGGCGCTGACGATGAATGCCGGCGCCCACGGCGGCGAGACCTGGGAGCGCGTCGAGTCCGTACGCACCATCGATCGCGCAGGTGAAATACACCAGCGGTCCCCGGCGGAGTATTCGGTCGGCTACCGCACCGTGACGGGGCCACCCAATGAATGGTTTCTGGAAGCGACGTTTCGTTTCGAACCGGGTGTTACGGCGAGCATGGATGCGATGAAGGAAATGCTGGAGCGTCGCAAGGCAACGCAGCCGCTTGGCCTGCCGAGCTGCGGTTCGGTATTTCGCAACCCGCCCGGCGATCATGCAGCGCGCCTCATCGAGACGGCCGGGCTCAAAGGCTTCCGCATCGGCGGCGCCGAGGTATCGCCGAAACACGCCAACTTCATCATCAATACTGGCGATGCAACCGCTACCGATATCGAAGAACTCATCGAGCATGTTCGGCAAACCGTCATCGAGCGACACGGCGTCGAACTGCAGCACGAAGTTCGCATCGTTGGTGAGGTGAGTTCATGAGCCAGGTTCTGCGTATCACCGAGCAACGGCGGGTGGTGCGTCAGGCGACCGAGTTTGGCCGCGTCGCCGTGCTGTATGGCGGCAGATCCGCGGAGCGCGAAGTCTCTCTCAATACGGGTAAGGCTGTCCTGGCGGCGCTGCTGGCGCGTGGCGTGGATGCCGTCGGCTGGGATCCGGCGGAACACGCGCTGAACGATCTTGCGGCAGCCCGCTTCGACCGGGTCTGGATAGCCCTGCACGGTCCCGGCGGCGAGGATGGCGCCATCCAGGGTGCGTTGCAGTGGCTGGGGTTGCCGTATACCGGCAGCGGCGTGATGGCCTCTGCGCTCGCGATGGACAAGGTTCGCTCCAAGCGCGTGTTTGACGCGGCCGGAATACCGACGCCCGACTACGCGATCGTTCGCAATCGCTCTCACGCCGTGCTCGCCGCGGAGGACTTCGGTTATCCGCTGATTCTGAAGCCGGCGTGCCAGGGATCCAGTGTCGGCATGACAAAGGTATTCGATGCCGAGGAACTGAACGGCGCAGTGGATCTCGCCCTGAGTTTCGACGATATCGCGGTCGTCGAACGCTGCATCGTCGGTGACGAGTACACGGTAGCCGTGCTGCAGGGGGAGGCCCTGCCCTCGATTCGCATCGAGACGCCGCGGGTCTTCTATGACTACCGGGCGAAGTACGAATCGGATCGTACGCGCTATCACTGCCCGGGCACGGGGCGCGACGAGCTCGAACAGCTATACGCGTCGCTGGCCCTTGCGGCGTTCGCCGAACTGGGTTGTTCCGGCTGGGGGCGCGTCGACTTTATGACCGGCAGCGACGGCCAGCCGCTGGTCCTCGAAGTCAACACGGTACCCGGCATGACCAGCCACAGTCTCGTGCCGATGGCAGCAAAGACGTCCGGCATCGATTTCGACGAACTGTGCTGGCGGATTCTCGAAACCAGCTACGCAGACAACGCAGTTCACGATCACGTCAAAGGAGTGGCTCATGGCGCGTAAGCAGGCACGACGCCGCAAGCAGAAGCAAGCCAGGACATTCAGGATGCCGTCGATTGCGGTCGGACGCATCCTCACGCCGGCCGTGGCAATACTGATCGTTGTCGCGACCTATCACGTGAGCGGCAAGCTACTCGACCGGCCTATCGAATCGATCTCGGTCAGCGGACCGCTGCAGCGGGTAACCGCGCTGCAAATCGAGGAGGCCATCAGCGACGAACTCGATGCGGGTTTCTTTGCTGCGGACGTGGGCCGCATGCAGGCAAAGATCCAGGCTCTGAGCTGGATCGACGGCGCGACCGTTGCTCGCCGCTGGCCGAATCGCATCGCCATCGGCGTTACCGAGCAGGTACCGGCGGCAATCTGGGGGAAGAGCGGCCTGCTCAACGTACGCGGCGAACTGTTCGTCACCGAAGCGCGCCACATCCCGGCAGAACTGCCTCGGCTCAGCGGCCCCGACGACCGCGCCGATGATGTCGCTCGCCGCTACCTCGCGGTCAGGGAGCAGCTGATTCCACTGGGTCTCGATGTACGGCGGGTTCGTCTGGATGCTCGCGGTGCCTGGGACATGACGCTGGCGAACGGAGTGGATATTCGCTTCGGTCGTCGTGATATCGACGAACGTACGGGACTGTTCCTCGAGGTGGTCGCCAGCATCATCACCGGCAGGGCGGCGGACATCGAATTCGTCGACATGCGCTACGGCAATGGATTCACGATCGGCTGGAACGACGGCGCCGTTCCGCCTGCCGCTGACCCGCAGGACGAGGACCCGGCCATGCTCGCACTGCGAGGTGCTCCGTAAACATGCAGAAGCGCGGCGACAAGAACCTGATCGTCGGTCTCGACATCGGCACGTCAAAGGTCGTTGCGATCGTCGGCGAGCTGAACGACGACGGCGACATCGAAGTCGTCGGCATCGGCTCACATCCGTCTCGCGGCCTGAAAAAAGGCGTCGTCGTCAATATCGAGTCGACCGTGCACTCGATCCAGCGCGCCGTCGAGGAGGCCGAGCTGATGGCTGGCTGCGATATTCATTCCGTGTACACCGGGATCGCGGGCAGCCACGTTCGCAGTCTCAATTCTCACGGCATCGTGGCGATTCGGGATAAAGAGGTGTCACCCGGGGACGTGGATCGCGTCATCGACGCCGCGCAGGCCGTCGCCATTCCCGCAGACCAGAAGATACTGCACATCCTGCCGCAGGAATTCCTGATCGACAGCCAGGAGGGTATCCGCGAGCCGGTCGGCATGTCCGGCGTACGGCTCGAAGCGAAAGTCCACATGGTGACCGGCGCAGAAAGTGCAGCACAGAACATCGTCAAGTGCGTGCAGCGCTGTGGCCTGGAAGTGGACGACATCGTGCTCGAACAGCTGGCCTCGAGCTACTCCGTACTGACCGACGACGAAAAGGAGCTTGGCTCGTGCATCGTCGATATCGGAGGCGGCACGACGGATCTCGCCGTTTTCCTCGGCGGTGCGATACAGCACACCGCGGTCATCCCCATCGCGGGCGACCAGGTGACCAACGACATCGCCGTATCGATGCGCACGCCGACGCAGTACGCGGAGGAAATCAAGATCAAGTACGCGTGCGCCCTGTCGCAGCTTGCGAATCCGGACGAGACGATCGAGGTGCCGAGCGTCGGCGAGCGTCCGCCGCGCAGGCTGGCACGCCAGACGCTCGCGGAAATCGTCGAGCCCCGCTACGAAGAGCTCTTTGGCCTGATCCGCGATGAGCTCAGACGAAGTGGTTTCGAGGAACTGATCGCTGCCGGCATCGTGATTACCGGCGGCAGCGCGAAGATGGAAGGCGCCGTCGAGCTTGCCGAAGAGGTATTTCACATGCCGGTGAGGCTCGGGTCGCCGCAATACGTCGACGGCCTGATGGACGTGGTTAGAAACCCGATTCACGCGACCGGAGTCGGCCTGTTGCTCTACGGCTATGAAAACCTGTCGCGGCGGGGCCGGCGCAGTACGCCGATCAACAACAGCCTCGGCGACGTTTGGGATCGCATGAAGGCCTGGTTCGGCAAGCAGTTTTGAAGAATGGGAGGTCCGGTGAGCAGCCGGACTGTTTTGCGGGGTTCAGTGAGTACCCCTTAAGGACGAAAAGCGGAGGAAGCTTGAATGTTTGAATTAATGGATGCACACAGCCAGAGCGCGGTCATCAAGGTGATTGGCGTCGGCGGCGGTGGCGGCAATGCCGTCTCGCACATGGTCGATGCCGGCATCGAGGGCGTCGATTTCATCTGTACCAATACCGACGCGCAGGCACTGAAGGGCTCGCGCGTCAGAACGTCGCTGCAGATCGGCTGCAATATCACCAAGGGACTCGGTGCCGGGGCGAACCCCGACGTCGGCCGTCAGGCCGCGATGGAGGATCGGGATCGCATCTACGAGGTGATCGAGGGCGCCGACATGCTGTTCATCACGGCCGGTATGGGTGGCGGTACCGGCACCGGAGCAACGCCGGTTGTCGCGCAGGTGGCGAAAGAACTCGGGATCCTGACGGTCGCCGTGGTCACACGGCCGTTCACCATGGAAGGCAATAAGCGTATGCAGATCGCCGACCAGGGTATCGGCGAACTGGGTAAGTACGTGGATTCGCTGATCACGATCCCCAACGAAAAGCTGCTCACCGTCCTCGGCGGCGAAACCACGTTGCTCGACGCGTTCCGCGCGGCGAACCAGGTTCTCCAGGGTGCGGTGCAGGGCATCGCCGAACTGATCACGCGGCCCGGGCTGATCAACGTCGATTTCGCGGACGTCAGAACGGTCATGGCCGAGATGGGCATGGCGATGATGGGATCCGGTGCATCATCGGGCGAAGACCGCGCGCGCGAGGCGGCAGAGGCCGCCGTTTCCAGTCCGCTGCTGGAGGACATCAACCTGGCCGGTGCCAACGGCATACTGGTGAACGTCACCGCCGGCATGGACATGTCGATCGGCGAGTTCCAGGAAGTCGGCGCGACGGTCAAGGAGTTCGCTTCCGACGATGCGACGGTCGTGGTCGGTACGGTTATCGACCCGGACATGACGGATCAGATCCGCGTAACGGTTGTTGCGACCGGGCTCGGCCAGGCGGCAGCGAACGCCGAGTCGCCGATGCGTATCGTGCGTCGTCCGGCCGAGAAGGCGAGCGAACCGAACTACCATGGCCTCGACAAGCCGACGGTGCAACGGAAGCGTGCGGTTGGCGACGGCCTCGAAGGTGCAGGACTCCAGGAAGAACTGCTGGACATTCCGGCTTTCCTGCGGCGACAGGCTGACTGACGACGGAGAGGGCGCCTCGGGCGTTACTCACTGGCGCTGAGGCAAGCAGCAAGTCCCTCACCTCCGCTTTGCCGGCCCGGTTGATCCGGGCCGGCCGCTTTCTCGCCCGCCGCTGGCCGCATTTCCTGAGCGGTCTTACCGCGTATCCATAAGAGCTTGAAAACCTTGAAGAGATTCGAGGCCGGTGGTACGCTCATGCGCACTTCGCGTTGCCACATCGCTGTCACAATTGCTTCCCGTGTGTGGTTGGCTCGCAACAAACCGGACAAAATTGGAACAGATTCAGAACGTGCCAATGTTGCGACAACGCACTCTCAAGACCGCTATCCGTGCGACCGGCGTCGGATTGCACAATGGTGAGAAGGTCTACATGACCTTGCGGCCTGCGGCGGAAAATTCCGGAATCACGTTCCGGCGCGTCGATCTCGAGCACCCAATGGATATCCCGGCAGACCCCCGCCTGGTCGGCGAGACCATGCTGGGCACGACGCTGATCAAGGACGGCGTCAAGGTCGCGACCGTCGAGCACCTGATGTCGGCGCTGGCCGGCCTCGGCATCGACAACCTGAACGTGGATCTGTCGGCGCCGGAAGTCCCCATCATGGACGGGAGTGCCGGGCCGTTCGTGTTCCTGCTCCAGTCCGCGGGGATCGAGGAACAGAACGCGCCCAAGAAGTTCATCCGCATCAGGAAGAAGGTACGCGTCGAGGACGGCGACAAGTGGGCCGAGCTCTTGCCGTTCAATGGCTTCAAGGTGAATTTCGAGGTGTACTTCAATCACCCCGTTTTCAACAAGATCAGCCAGCGCGCGACTATCGATTTTTCATCGACGTCATTTCTCAAGGAAGTCAGCCGCGCGCGGACGTTCTGTTTCCTGCGCGACGTGGAAGCGCTGCGTGAGCGCAACCTGACGCTGGGCGGCAGCATGGACAACGCGATCGTTCTCGACGACTACCGCATTCTCAACGAGGATGGACTGCGTTACTCGAACGAGTTCGTGATTCACAAGATCCTCGACGCCATCGGCGACCTGTATCTGCTTAACCACAGCCTGATCGGCGAATTCCGCGCGTACAAGTCGGGTCATGACCTGAATAACAAGCTTCTGCGGACTTTGCTGGAACAGGAGGCGGCCTGGGAAGAAGCCACGTTCGAGAACGGCCGCACGGCGCCGATATCCTACGCGACGCCGTCGTACGCCTGAGAAACCCCGGGCAACCCCTCTCGGTCGTCGACGAGCCGACCTCGACGGGGATCACGTACGACTGCCGCCATCCAGCCAGGCCCCGACCAGAGGCGTCAGTCTGAACGCGCGACGCGGACCTTGCAGCGCGATACGTCTGCACCCCGGGTCCGCGCAGCCGCAAGCATGGTATCCGCAGCAAAGCGCAGTCGTGATGCCCAGGCCGGCGAGCGGCACAGGACCACGAGTTCACCATCGTCCCGGACATTGGCGGCGAGGATCGAGGCGCCCTCATCGGCAGGCAACGCCCGGACCAGAGCGGATGCGAGTTCATCCATGTCGCGAGCGCGCCGGACGATATCCGCTAAATCCCCGTCTTTACTCGGATTTAGGAGGTTTTGGAGGCTCTTGGCGGCCATAAAAGTGTGATCCGGGTCTCATTTTTCGGGCAGCGCGAGTGACCGGAATCACCCTTATAAAGCCCGATTCTTGTAATGAAAACCGACATTATGCATAGTTTCATCACGATAAAGGCAAACCCGCTGAAAAGCGGGGGCGCAAAACCACCGGTCTACGGGACTCGATCCTAGGACAGCGGGGCTACCGAAGCGATGATTGACTGCAAGTCAAAACAAAGTGGCCGGCAACTTGAGTGGCCAGAAGCCCGTAACAACGCGGCTTGCGGTGATAACAACAATAAGTTGAACCGGGCGCATCCGAGGCGTACTCGATGAATGTTGTAATTTTCGGCAAGGGGCTGGGAAAGCCCCGTCAACTGAACCTGTCCGGTCCGCTGGCCGCGGCAGCCGTTTTGTTGGTTGCGGGCCTCATCAGCATGATCGGGTTTGCCGGTGGTCACTGGTACGCGGCAAAGACGGGATCGGGTGTGAGTTCCACGGAACTCGCCGGCCTGGGCACAGAGCTGCAGCAGGCCCGCGAACACATCGACACCATTCGCCAGGAAAACGAAGATACTCTCGACGCGATGGCAATTCGCATCGCCCAGATGAATGCGCGCATGATCCGTCTCGACGCGCTTGGACGCCGCCTGACGGACATGGCGAACCTGGAGGATGGTGAATTCGATTTCGATGCGCCGCCGGCACTCGGCGGGCCGGAGGAGCCGGTGGCGACGGGCTCCAATGTCGCCGTTCCGGAAGTGGTCGAAGCCATGCAGACACTCGACCTGCAGCTGGATAATCGTGAAGCGCAGCTCGGCGTCCTCGAAAGCGTTATCGCCAATCAAAATCTCAATCAGCGGGTCTACCCACAGGGCCGGCCGGTCAGTTCGGGGTGGATTTCGTCCTATTTCGGCAAACGCACCGACCCGTTCACGGGCAAGCCTGCCAATCACACCGGCATCGATTTTGCCGGCAAAGCGGGCGCCGACGTGGTGTCGGTTGCGGATGGCGTGGTGACCTGGTCCTCGAAGCGCTACGGCTACGGGCTCATGGTCGAGATCAATCATGGCAATGGCTACTCGACGCGCTACGCGCACAACTCCGAGAACCTCGTTGGCGTCGGCGAGGAAGTCAAAAAAGGCCAGGTCGTGGCATTGATGGGCGATACGGGCCGCGCCACGGGCCCCAACCTCCATTTCGAAGTACTGCGTGACGGCCGTCGCGTAAACCCGGTCAATTTCATCCGTTCCACCTCCAACTGAGCGCTGTTCGCTGCAGCCGCCGTCTCGCATGACCTTGTAATCGGGGAATTTATCCTCAGATTGCCGTTCTAAATCGGTTCCCGAGCGCTTAGAATACCGGCCTTTCCCAGCGCCGGGCCGGATGCGCGGGCACATGAGCCCGTCACACGAATTCCCTGCAGGAGTACCAATTGGCCAGTTTGTTGACCCGCGTCTTCGGCAGCCGTAACCAGCGGCTGTTGCGGCAGTACGGTAAGACCGTCAGGAAGATAAATGCATTGGAGGAGAGCGTCCAGGCGCTCGACGACGCGAGCCTGCGCGCCAGGACAGAGGAATTCAAGCGCCGGGTGGCGGACGGCGAAACACTGGAGCGACTGCTGCCCGAGGCTTTTGCGGTAATGCGGGAAGCGGCGCGACGCGCGCTCGGCATGCGGCCCTTCGATGTGCAGCTTATCGGCGGCATGGTCCTGCATGACGGCAATATCGCCGAGATGCGGACCGGCGAAGGCAAGACGCTCGTAGCGACGTTGCCTGTCTACCTGAATGCGCTGAGCGACAAAGGTGTGCATGTCGTAACGGTCAACGAATATCTCGCCCAGCGCGATGCCGACTGGATGCGGCCGGCCTACGAATTTCTCGGCCTGACCGTTGGCGTTGCAAAGTCCGGACAGACACACGAGGAAAAGCAGGCGGCGTATGCCTGCGACGTAACTTACGCGACCAACAACGAACTGGGTTTCGACTACCTGCGCGACAACCTGGCTTTTTCACTGACAGACAAGGTGCAGCGGGAACTCAATTTCGCGATCGTCGACGAGGTCGATTCTATCCTGATCGACGAAGCCCGCACGCCGCTGATTATCTCGGGGCCTGCGGAGTCGAGCACGGACCTTTACTCCCAGATCAACAAGCTCATCCCGAAACTCAAGGAACACACCGAGCCCGAAGAGGACACCAACTACGATATCGTCGCGCGCAAAGTGGCGCTCGTCGACGAAAAGGGCAAGCCCGTCAAGTCGGACGGCGACGACGTGATGACGATCGAAGAAGCGATCGGCATCGGCGAGTCACGCAGGGCCGACGTCGTGCTCGTCAGCGATGACGACAAGGTGGCGAATTGCAGGCTCGCGCCGCGCGGTGATTACACGACCGACCTCAAGGCCAAACAGGCCCACATGACCGAAGACGGGCAGGACAAGGTCGAAAGCCTCATGGCGCAGACCGGGCTGCTCGAGGAGGGCGAGAGCCTCTACGACGCCGCCAATATTCGTCTGCTGCACCACCTGAACGCCGCCCTGCGGGCACATGTCATCTACCAGCGTGACGTGGAATACATCGTCAAAGACGGTGAGATCGTGATCGTCGACGAGTTTACCGGCCGCACGATGGCAGGCCGGCGGTGGTCCGACGGGCTGCACCAGGCGATTGAAGCCAAGGAAGGTGTCGCGATCAAGCACGAGAACCAGACGATCGCGTCGATCACATTCCAGAACTATTTCCGGCTTTACAACAACCTGTCGGGCATGACGGGCACGGCAGACACCGAGGCGTTCGAGTTCCAGCAGATCTACGGGCTCGAGGTCGTTGTCATCCCTACCCACAAGCCGATGATCCGTGACGATGCCCCCGATCTCGTGTACCTCACGGAAGAGGACAAATTCGAGGCGATCATCGAAGACATCACCGACTGCCGCGAACGCGGCCAGCCGGTGCTCGTGGGCACGACGTCGATCGAAACCTCCGAACACCTGTCGTCGATCCTCAAGAAGCGCAAGATCAAGCACGAGGTGCTGAACGCGAAGCAGCACGAGCGCGAGGCACATATCGTGCAGCACGCCGGACGCCCGGGCATGATCACGATCGCTACCAACATGGCCGGCCGCGGCACCGACATCGTGCTGGGCGGCAACCTCGATGCGGAGCTTGCGGCCCTCGACGAGGGCGCCGACACCGAGGCCGTGCGCGCCGACTGGCAGAAACGTCACAACGCGGTCCTCGAGGCCGGTGGCCTGCATATCGTCGGTACCGAGCGCCACGAGTCACGCCGCATCGACAACCAGCTGCGCGGCCGATCGGGTCGCCAGGGCGACCCCGGTTCCAGCCGCTTCTACCTGTCGATGGAAGACACGCTGATGCGCATCTTCGGTGATCCGGAGCGCACCAAGAGCCTGCTGGCGCGGGCCGGCATGCGCGAGGGCGAAGCGATCGAGAGCAAGCTGCTGTCGCGCCAGATCGAGCGCGCGCAGCGCAAGGTGGAAGCCCACAACTTCGATATTCGCAAGAACCTGCTCGAGTACGACGACGTCGCGAACGACCAGCGCAAGGTCGTGTACCACCAGCGTTCGGAACTCATGGCTGCTGACGAGATCGAGGAATCGGTAGCCGCTATCCGGGAAGAGGTCATCGCCGACGCCGTCTCGCTGCATATCCCGCCGGGGAGCCTCGAGGAACAGTGGGATGCAGACGGGTTATCGAAGGCACTGGAGGCCGATTTCGGGCTGCATCTCGATATTGCGGGGCTGGTAGCGGAAGACAAGTCGATCAACGACGATGGCATTCGCGACTACTGCATCGAGCAGGCCGCCAGCGCGTATGCCGAGCGTGAGCAGAAGATCGGCAGCGAGCTGATGCGCAACGTCGAAAAGCAGGTGATGCTGCGGCAGCTCGACCATCACTGGAAGGAACACCTTGCGGCAATGGATCACTTGCGCCAGGGCATCGGCCTGCGATCCTACGCGCAGAAAAATCCGAAGCAGGAATACAAGCGCGAAGCATTCGAGATGTTTGGCGCGATGATGGAGCAGGTCAAGCACGACACGATCAGCATCCTGACCCGCATCCGTATCCAGGGCGAGGACGACCTGGCTGAAATGCAGCGCCAGCGGGAGGAGCAGCAGAAGCTGAAATTCCAGCACGCGCAGGCCTCGGCCCTCGGCGCACAGGCGCCGGCGGCGCCGTTACCCGGCCAGGCGGCAGCGCAGCAGGGACAGGCTACAAGACAGGGCCTGCCCCAGCAGGGCGGCGAGAGTCCTGCTGCGGTCGAGACCTTCGTGAGGGACGGCCGCAAGGTAGGGCGCAATGAGCCTTGCCCGTGTGGCTCCGGCAAGAAGTTCAAAC
This sequence comes from uncultured Woeseiaceae bacterium, assembly GCA_947258565.1. Taxonomy (GTDB): domain Bacteria; phylum Pseudomonadota; class Gammaproteobacteria; order Steroidobacterales; family Woeseiaceae; genus UBA1847. The sequence continues at coordinate 78,647 of CAMYJB010000013.1, read as the reverse complement.
GCTGTCACGGGCAACTCAGCTGATCGACAATGCGGCGCCTCCGAGTTGCAGCGGGCATCCTGTGTGATACCGACGGCCGGGTGCTGATCGCCGAGCGCGTCGGCGGCGGTCCCTTCCAGGGGATGTGGGAATTCCCGGGCGGCAAGATCGGCGACGGGGAAAGCCCGGAGCAGGCGCTGGAGCGGGAGCTTGCAGAGGAACTGGGCGTCGAACTGGGCACGGCGGAACGTTTCATGCATCTCGAGCACGCCTACCCGGATCGATCGGTGTCCATCCATTTTTTCCTGGTCCGCGGCTGGAAGAACGAGCCGGCCGGGCTCGAGGGACAGGCGTTGCGCTGGGTGTCCCCGGCGCAGCTTGGCGATCAGAACATACTGCCGGCCGACGCACCGGTCATAGAGGCGCTGTGCGCGTTATGACATCGGTTTCAGCGTACCGTCCAGGTTTCAATAGAATTCATCGCTCGACGGCCACCTAGCAGATGGCGAGCTGAAACGAAACGTCATGGCCGGTCTGCACGGCCCGGCTCTCAATCGTCGACCATTCGAGAAAGCGCACGGTGAAGCGGTGCTGACTGCCGCTGATTTCCGGGTACAGGTCGCTGCTGTTGTTGAGGATAACGCGCAGCAGCCGGCAGTGGGCATCTTTTCTCATACTGTGCTGGTACATGCCGTTGATGGCCGTCTTGTCCAATGGTTCGGCGCTCTCGCGTATCAGCCACAGTACTTCCACAACGGCATCACACAATGGCCGGATAGCGCCGATCCAGCGCTCCAGGTCCTGTTCGCGCCGTTCGTAGGATTGCCGTAACCAGTGGTTGTACTCCGGCAGGTCGAATTCGCAGGTGCCGCCGGGAATCGAGTTGCGATGCTGGATCGCGCGAAGAAACTCACTTTCCTTGAGCGGCTGCAGGTATTGGGTGCCGATGGCGGACACCTCGCCACGGCTGTCGACAAGATTGCGAATGAGGGTCTCGAGGCGCCTCGTGTCGACGCCAGGCTGGCTCTGAAATTGCTGCAGCACGTTGATATGGTGATCCAGCTCCTTGTGGACCTCGCCACGAACGTCACCGCGCAACAGGATCGCGAGCACCTCCAGCAGCGTGCTGATCGTGGCGCGCGTGGCCCAGCGCGAATCGGTCTGCGAGTTGTGCTGCATCTGGCGGTACAGGAATTCGATGCGCAGGAACATTCGCATGCGTTCGCTCAGAGGTAGCTCGTAGTAGGCCTGCCCGGACGCAGTTTGGGGAGTAACGTTTCCCGCAGGTTTTGCCATTGTCGTATTCTGAAGGACACCCCGCTGGCTGGCAAATGGCGCAAATCGGCGACACGTTCAGTTGTCGCGTGCCGTTGCCTCCCGGAGATAGGTCCGGTGCAGGGCCAGGACCTGCTTGCGGGTATTCTCGATGCTGCCCTCGTTCTCGATCACATCGTCGGCGATCGTGAGCCGCTCGTCGCGAGTCGACTGGGCCGCGAGCATGCTTCGCGCCTGTTCCTCGGTTTCCGCGTCCCTGTCGAGCAGGCGCGCGACCTGGGTGTCCTCGTCGCAATCCACAACGAGTATGCGATCCACGAATTCCCGCAGTGAGGATTCGACCAGTAGCGGTACGACGATGACCTGGTATATGCCGCCCGCGGTAGCGGCCTTGTCGATCGTTACTTCGCGGATCCGTGGATGCAGAATGCCTTCCAGCTTCCGGCGGGCTTCGTCGTCACCGAAAACGATGGCGCGCATGGCGGAGCGATCCAGGGTGCCGTCGGCGGCAATGACGCCGGCGCCAAAAGCCTTCCGGATCGCCTCGAGTGCAGGCTGGCCGGGGTTGACTACTTCGCGCGCGATTACGTCCGTATCGATTACAGGCACGCCGAGATCGGCGAACATGCCGGAGACAATCGACTTGCCGCTGGCAATGCCGCCGGTCAAGCCGATCCGAAACGGTTTTTGATTCTGCCTTTTCACCTAGAACGGCAAGTTGAAAAAGCCCTTGATGGCGTCACCCCAGAGCATCGTCAGCCAGCCCGCGCCCGCCAGGAAAGGGCCGAAGGGCATCGGCACCTGGTGATCGCGACCGCGGAACACGATCAGCGCGATGCCCAGCGTGGCGCCGACCACGGCGGACATGATGATGATCGTGAACAGGTACTGGTAGCCGAGCCACGCGCCGAGCGCGGCCAGCAGCTTGAAGTCGCCGTAACCCATGCCTTCCTTGCCGGTCGCGAGCTTGAACAGCCAGTAGAACGACCACAGGCTGAGGTAACCGGCGATAGCACCGATGATCGCGTCCGCTGGCGCGATGAACAGCACGTCGGCGCCGGGCAATGGATGCCAGAGACTCATGCCGAGCCCGATCCACATCAGCGGCAGGACGATGGAGTCCGGGATGAGGCAGCGGTCGAAGTCGATCATCGTGATCGGTACCAGAAACAACGTGAGCGTGATCGCCATCAGCCCCTGCCAGCTTGCGCCAAAGCGCCAGGCAACGATGGCGACAAACAGTGCGGTTACGAACTCGACAGCCGGGTAGCGCGCGGAAATCGCTGCTTTGCAGGCCGCGCAGCGCCCGCCGAGCATCAGGTAGCTCAAGACCGGGATATTCTGCCAGGCCGTTATCTGTGCGCCGCAGGAGGGACAGCGCGAGCGCGGCACGACGAGGCTGAAGCGACCTTCCGGGACATCCGGCGCGGGCGTCTCGGCGAGTTCGGCGCACTGCGCGCGCCATTCGCGTTCCATCATGACGGGCAGGCGATAGATGACGACGTTCAGGAAACTGCCGATCAGGAGCGCGAAAGCGAACGTGACGGCGATGAAGATCGCAGGTGACTCGGCGAGCAATTCGAGCATGCGGCGTCTCCGCTGAATTGACGGTTGCTGTAAACGAAAACGGCGTCCGGAGTGTCCTCCGAACGCCGTCGATTTGCAAACGGACGAGCAGTGTCTAGATGACCGAACCCATCTTGAAGATCGGCAGGTACATGGCAACGACGAGGCCGCCGACGAGCACACCCAGGATCGCCATGATCAGCGGCTCCAGAAGGCTCGACAGGTTGTCTACCGCGTTGTCGACGTCTTCTTCGTAGAAATCCGCCACCTTTGCCGACATCTCATCGAGCGATCCGGATTCCTCGCCAACCGCGATCATCTGGATGACCATGTTCGGAAACAGGTCGGTGTTCTCCATGGCCTGCTGCAGTCTCTGCCCGGTCGCGACCTCGTCGCGCATCTTGAGCACGCCCTCTTCATAGACGATATTGCCGGTGGCACCTGCCACGGATTCCAGCGCCTCGACCAGCGGAACGCCTGCGGCGAACATTGTGGAGAGGGTGCGCGCGTAGCGTGCAACGGAAGCTTTCTGCAGGATCGGGCCGATGATCGGCGTTTTCAGTGACACGCGGTCCAGGAAATGCCGCATTGCCCGGGAGCGCTTCTTGAAATACAGGAATGCGCCGATGCTGGCGCCGATGCCCACGGCCAATATAAATCCGTTCGCTCGGACGAAGACCGACAGGTCGATCACCATGCGCGTGAACGTCGGCAGGTCCGCGCCGAAGCCCTGGAACAGGTCTTCGAATGCCGGGATTACGAAGATCAGGAGTATCGTCGTGACGATGAACGCCACCACGAGTACCGCCGCCGGGTAGGTCAGGGCCTTCTTGATCTTCTTCTTGATCGCCTCGGTTTTTTCTTTGTACGTCGCAATCTTGTCGAGCAGCGTCTCGAGCGCACCGGCCTGCTCGCCGGCCTCGACGAGATTGATGAACAGGTCGTCGAAGTAAAGCGGCTGCTTTGCGAGGGCTTCCGCGAGCGCGCTGCCGCCCTCGACGTCCGCCTTGATGCCGAGAATCAGCTTCTGCATGCCAGCGTTCTCATGGCCGTTGCCGACGATCTCGAACGCCTGCACGAGTGGAATACCGGCGGCCAGCATCGTCGCGAGCTGGCGGCTGAAAATGGCGATATCGCCCGTGGTGATCTTGGACCTGCCGGAGAATGCGCTCGCGCGCTGTTTGCGTATCCGGCTGGGTACGACACCCTGGCGACGAAGGTCGGCGCGTACGGCGGCTTCCGTCGACGCCATACTCTTGCCCTTGACCCTGTTGCCTTTACGGTCCGTGCCTTCCCAGAGAAAGGGCGTGCTAACTGCTGCTGTTTCGGCCATCGTTCTCGTCCGTCAGATGAGGTACAAAGCTATTCAATTGTAACCCGGTTAACTTCCACAAGACTGGTAACGCCTTCCTTGACTTTGTTCAAACCAGCCCGTCTCAAATCGATAACCCCCTCTTTGGCAGCCTGGTCAGCAATCTGCATTGCGTTGCCACCCTCCATGATTATGCGGCCCATGGCTTCGGAAACCTCCATCACCTGGAAGATGCCGATCCGGCCCTTGTAGCCTTCGTTGCACTGTTTGCAGCTTTTCGCTACGAACACGGTAACGCCTTTCTCGATCTCGGCATCAGCGAAACCTTCTTTCTTGAGCGCTTCCTTCGGAATCTCCTGAGCTTCCTTGCAGTTGTCGCACAGACGCCGGGCGAGGCGCTGGGCGATGATCAGGCTGACCGACGTGGCAATCGCGTAAGGTTTGACACCCATGTCGACGAGACGCGTCAGTGTGCGTGGTGCATCGTTTGTGTGCAGCGTCGATAACACGAGGTGGCCGGTCTGGGCGGCCTTAATCGCGATCTCCGCCGTCTCGAGGTCACGAATCTCGCCGACCATGATCACGTCGGGATCCTGGCGGAGGAATGCTTTCAGTGACGAGGCGAACGTCAGGCCTACTTTCGGGTTCACGTTCACCTGGTTGATGCCCGGCAGATTGATTTCCGCCGGGTCTTCCGCCGTGGAGATGTTGCGGTCGATCGTATTCAGGATGTTCAGACCCGTATACAGCGACACGGTCTTACCGGACCCGGTCGGCCCGGTAACCAGGATCATGCCGTAGGGCTTGCCAAGGTGCTTGAGGTAGAGCTGTTTCTGCTTGTCTTCGTAGCCGAGTGCGTCGATGCCGAGTTTTGCGCTGGACGGATCGAGGATACGCAAGACGATCTTTTCGCCAAACAGGGTCGGACAGGTGTTGACGCGGAAGTCGATGGCCCGATTCTTGGACAGGCGCATCTTGATGCGCCCGTCCTGTGGCACCCGGCGTTCGGCGATATCCATGCGCGACATCACCTTGAGGCGCGCACAAACCTTGTTCGCCAGCACTACAGGCGGTTGCGCGACTTCCGACAGCACGCCATCGAGGCGTGTACGCACGCGGAAGAACTTTTCGTAGGGCTCGAAATGTACGTCCGAGGCGCCGCGCTTGATCGCGTCGAGCAGGATCTTGTTGACGAAACGAACGACCGGAGCGTCTTCGACGTCGTCTTTGTGAATGTCCTCGTCATGGTCTTCTTCGCCGCTGACGTCGAGGTTTTCGAGATCGAAGTCGTCGTCGCCCAGGTCGGACATGGACGTGTCGACGGCCTCGATCGCCTTGGTAATGCGTTCCTCGAGTTTGTCCTGCTCGACGACGACGGGGTCGATTCGGAGGCTGGTCTGGAACTTGATGTCATCGATCGCCTGCAGATTGGTCGGATCGGCGATGCCGAGGAACAACCGCTGGCCCCGCCTGACGAGCGGCAATACCCGATGCTTGTTAATGAGTTTCTGGTCGACGGCCCGAATGCAGTCAATGTCGAGTTCGACGGCGTCGAGGTCCATCAACGGCACGCCGAACTCGTGCGACGCGGCTACCGCGATTGCGCGCGCGTCTGCAATATCCTCGTTGACGAGATACGCGACGAGTGCCACCTTGTCTTTCTTGGCTGCTTCGCTGGCCTCAGCGAGCTGCGCCTCCGAGACGATGCCGTCCTGTACCAGCCGCCTTGGCAATCCCGCCAGATTTGTTTGTGAAGCCGTTGCTGCCATTGCGGTCCGGTTAATCCATTAGGTGTCTTCTAACGTCACAGTCTTACTGATCCAAGTGCCCGGATCAACTGGATTTTGTGCGCCTCATCACACAAACGAAATTTCATTAAGTCAAACCTCAAAAATGCAGGTTCAAAGCGCTTTCGCGGTTCCGGATACGTTGTCTCCGTTTAGCGACACGCGCTGGGCAAGTATCTCGCATTGACCGTAGGCGCGAGATGCGGTGCACCGCCCTGGAGCAGGACGCCGGCCGGTTGCGACGAATTGCCGCAGCGCCAGGTGACCGTGTTTCCGGTCGTCTCATACGGGGTGACGGACAAGGTCTGCCCGAAAATGGCCTGGTGTGCCCGGGGCCCCCCGAACGTGATATCGAGGCGGCCATTGGTCACTGCGACCGCGCTGACGTAGTTGCCGCTGGTGTCCGTCGCGTTTGGGCTCATTCCGGCCGCCGTGCGGTCAGCGGGTGCGGTTCCCGAAGTGGTATACGCGTCGACGATGGGTACCTTGGCGCCGGCGGCCATGTTCAGGCCTTCTGATACCTGCGCGCGGACGGTATAGGTCTGGTAGGCCGATATCGCCAGCGACGCAAGAATGCCGATGATCGCGACGACGATCATCAGCTCGATGAGCGTGAATCCACGATTCTCTGCGCGAACAGGTTTGCGGTCTATTCCAGTCATTTGCGGCGTTCGAAACGAAGCGACAATCCAATAGTCTATCGGCGCTGCAGGATCAATGCACAGTACGAGGTCACGAAATGGCAGCCCCGAGAGCAAGTATCAAAAAAAAGCCCCGGCAAAGCCGGGGCTTTTCTGAAGCAAATTGCTCCGATCCGGTCTTAGCGGCAAGCCGACGGCAAGTGCTTCGGCGCGATAACCGGTGCACCGCTGCGGCAATCCCAGTCGACTGAGCCGGCATTCGTGGTCGGGCTCAGAACCAGCTGGGCGGCATTCAGGATCTGGTTCGCCTGCTGCGGCGCAGCATTCGAATACAGGACCTGGATTATCCCACCGGCGACGGTAACCGTGTTCACATAGTTACCGGCGATGGATGCGGCCAGCGAAATGCCGGCCTCGGTATTGTTAAGAGGCATTACGCCACGGTCCATGAAGTACTCGCTGACGGCCGCTTTGGCGCCGGCGGCGAGATTGAGGCCTTCAGAGACCTGGGCGCGGATCGTGTAGTCCTGGTATGCCGGGATCGCGATCGCCGCGAGAATACCGATGATCGCTACGACGATCATCAGTTCGATCAATGTAAAACCTTTTTGAATCATCCTCATGTTCTCAATCTCCATGAAAAAATACGGTTACGTCGTCCGTTGGCAGGTGCTCTTCCGGCAACGGTGACAGACACTTAGTGTCAGAATCTGACAATTTTCGTCAGCTATAGTCGGCTGGGAGCGACGTATTTTTTGTTAACTAGCCCTGTTCTCGCGGCTACGCGGACTTCAGAGTTCCAACGGCCTCTTTGATTGAAGTGTAATCCAGAAGATCCGGAATCAATTCGTCAGGAAACTGGATACCGAATTCGTCCTCGAGAGCCAGAATCAACTGCATATGTTTCAGTGAATCCCAACTCTCGACCGAGTCTGTGGACGTACTTATGTCGATGGATGCTACATCGACCTGCAGAACCTGCGCCATTATCTGTTTGACTGTGTCTGACATAGTCTACTTCGACTCCACGGTGATGATTTTCTGGTAGTCGACTATACGTGGCCCGATTGCAGATACGTATAACTTGCCGGCAGATTCCTGACGTACGCTGCGAAAGCCTACCTTCTCCCAGAAATTCTCAGTTTGTCTGTTCTTGCGGGTGGCTACATACTCGGCCTGCCACTCGGTCACATTCCACTGCTCTTCGAGAGATCGCATGCACTGGTCAGCGAATGCGATTTCCAATCGCCGGCCCAGGATGCGGCAACTCAGCAGAAACGTATCGATGGTCGCTGTGGTTCCGCTTCGGTTTGCGATGAATACGCCAGTATTCCCCATATCGCCGAATCGATCGCTAACGGCCATCAGGAAAACAGCCGAATCCGGGTCGGCGACGAATGCGCGAATATCGGCTTCCGAGTAGCGCCGGGTCGTCAGGTTGAACTGATTGGTTTTCTGCGTCAGTTGCGCGACCCGGCTGATTTCGGCATCGTCTACCCGGCCGATGCGGGCAACGGTAGCAAGCGACTGCAGGTAATCGTCGAGGTCCTGGAAACGGTGCTTTTCTTCACTCCTGGCATGCTCGTCCCGATACATGCGTGTACGTTGCTTGTCTTCGTTGCTTTGCGAGACCGTATTAAACCACCCGTCCTGAACCAGTTGACGTTCGTACAAAGACAGATCTTCGGGTACAGCCAACAGAGTGACATCAGGCAGCTGCTGGGCGACTAATGCAAGTTCGCGAGGGTTGTCATCAACGAACACGACGGCGTCCATACCGATATTGAGCTCGCGGACAAGTGACCCGATGTTTTGTGCCTTGTCGTCCCAGTTGATGCGCCAGGCGACCAGGTGTGACCTTCGCAGCACGGCATGCGGATGCTTATCGAGTACCTCCCAGACATCTTCCTCGTTATTCTTGCTGCACAACGCGATCATTACCCCACGTTGGTGTAGATCGACAACGTGCTGCTGGACGCGAAAATAAAACTCGCCCGGTTTGCAGCCGGGACCAAGCTGGATACCCGACAAGCCTTCCTCGCCGACGACCCCACCCCAAAGCGTATTGTCACAATCCAGAATCAACAACTTCTTGGCGAGACCCTCGCTGGCGCGCACGTAGCTCGCGATTTGGCGCGCATAGCGATCGAGAAACGCGGGCCGAAATGGTGCCTGCGACGAACGCCAGAATCGTGTATCCACTATGTCGGTCGCATTGAGATCCTCTGTCGCCACGGACCAGTCACAGACGACGACACGGTCCGCATGGTCATTCGCATAGGCCCGAAGTGATTCATTCAGCCGCTCGATTTCTTGCCGTACCCGGGAATCTGTGCCATTCAACATCTGGTCAATTGGTGCGATAAAGGAGTTAGCGACCACTAGCGTGGAAGGCTGGTCCACCAGCGTCTGCAGGAGCGCAGTTAATTCCGATATCGCTGCGTCGGCGGTCCAGCCTCCGCTCGCAATCGCCGGATCGAGAAACTCGACGAGTAGGGATAGCACCAGCACATCCGGCGGCTTTTTCGAGACGTCCGACTCCGGATCCAGCAGTTCCTGAGCCACGGTGCCGTAGCCTCCATGCGTAATCGTCGGCCTAAGATCGTCACGCATAAGGTGAAATGTGAGGTAGGGGTCTAGCGATTCGGTCGTGTAATTACGCAGAAAGTGGATTCTTGTTTCGGCGCGCCAAGCTGTCTCGGAGCATGCGGCTGCGTCGATTGCGGAAAGCAGCGATGCCAACCGTTCGAGCGCTGATTCATTGAGCAACTGCTTTCGGGACACGATCGTTCAGGATTCCTCGACGATCTCGATGAGGCCGAATCCCTTGACCTGGTAAAAACCGACCAATCTGTTGCCGAAAAGGACGGCCGGCTTCGGCGGTACGACCGGAATGATCCGGATACCGGCCTCTCTGATGGCGGACACCGAGGCCTCGATGCTCGCTGCGCCATAGCACAGGTGATACACCGACGCGTCACTGGCAGCGATGATCGAGTCGAGGGGGCCCGGCTTTTCCGTTGCCGCGACGATTTCCACTGCCGGCATGGCCGCATGTTCGCACCAGACAAGCGTGACCTCTTGCAGTGGGTCGTATACATCTTTTCCGCAGCGGTAACCCATGCCTTCGAGTACCTTGCGTGCGGAGTCGATGTTACGCACTGCAAGCCCGAAATGGTGAAAGTGCAAGGCGAAATCGGTCAGGCTCATTTCCCCAGTACCATGGCGACATTGACCGGCAATTTTTGTGCGGTCGACTCCTCTACGGAAAGTCCCGGATACGGCACTAGCAGGCTGTCTCGCACTGTCAGTCCCGCATCCGACACGAGGGCCTCGATCGACTCGACCGAATCGAAGAGGTAGATGTGATCGATCGCCGGCGCATTGATGGGCGTGGTAATGAAAATAAAAGCATCGTCGGTCGCCACCGTGTTTATCTGGCGCAAAAATTGTCCGGGATCTTCGACGTGCTCGAGAACCTCTCCCATGACGACCGCGGAATAGCCACCGTCCTCCATGTCACTCGCGAAAAAGTCTTGCTCGATGATTTCCCAGCTGGCGAAATCGCCGAAAAGACCGCTCCCGAGCAGGCTTCGCGTCATCTCTACGCTCGTCGGACTGATATCGACCCCCTCGAAGCGGCTGAAGGCCGTCTTGCGCATTGCGCACATCATGAAGACTCCGTGGCCGGGTCCGATTTCGAGGTAACGGCCGTCTTTGTCGGTGGGGATGACGTCGATGAAATAGCGATGCAGCGCCCGGTGATTGGGCCACAGGTACGCGGTTATCGCGAGGCCATGCATGTACTTCCGCATGTATTCTTCGTTGAAATACACCGAGCCGGCAACTTCGTCGAAAGTCGAGTACCGGTAGCATCCATGTCGCTGAAAATACATCTGCTCCCGAAGCGTGTCTTTTACTATCAGGTCATAGCTCTCGGCAAGGTAGTCGGACTCTATACCGGCCGACTCCGCGAAGCGAATGTAGGCATCCAGATCGCGCAATTCGTGGTCCCGAACATCGATCAGGGATTCCTCGATAAAGGCACGCTGTAGCGGATTGATTCTCACAATGGCATCCGTGAGTTTCTTGATACGTTCGGCAGTACCCGTCATTGCTTGGTTCTCCGCTGTACGGCGCGTGCCGGGTTGCCAATCAACGTTGTACCGTCCTCGTAACTCCCGGAAACGACGCTGTTGGGGCTAACGACGCAATTGTCGCCGAGCGTCGTATCGCCCAGAATCACTGCACCGGCGCCGATCCAGACGCCCTGGCCGATCGTTACCGGCTCATTGACATGCCCAGGCCTCGAGGTTAGCCGGTCGCGGCTGGCCACGTTGCCCGCCTGCGCCATGATCATCGCGCCCGGCCCCAGATGGCTGTACGCGCCGATTCGGATGGTTCCGGCACCATACAACGTGCAATTCGGACCGATAACGACACCGTCGTCCAGTTCGATGCCGCCGCCCCAGGCGCACCAGTCCTTGCCGCCACAGTGCAGCATGGCGCGCCGCTGCAGTACGACATTGCGACCGACGCGTAGCCGCGACGGCGTTTTCACGATCACGCCCGGCTCGCAGCGGAGGCCGGGCGCCGTCAATTTTGCCAGCCTGACCGGCAGGCGCTCGAGCAGGAATTCGCCCAGTCGCTGGCCGAAGCTCGGTTTCTGACCGGCGGATGGGGACGTGCTCGTCATAATGTTCGATTGCTGCGATCAGGCCGCATTCGTATTACCGCTCTCTGCTGTGTCCGCCGGCTTCACAAACGCGAATGCGAGGAACATCAGCGACTCAACGAGAATCTGCCACACCCTAACGAAGACCGCCAGATACGTCAGTTCGGGTAGGCTCATCAGCGGTGCCGCGAGTGCAAAAAAGCCAGCCTCGCGAATGCCAAGCCCCCCCGGCGTAATCATTGCCAGGTAGCCGATAACCCATGCCAGCGAGTATGACGCACACAGCAGCCAGATGTTGACATCGCGTAGTACCGGAAACACTTCGGGCAGCGCCCACCATACCGACAAGTAGCATAACCAGACCGCAACGAACAAACTGCTGACCGTGATTGCCACGGGCCACCCCAGCTGTGGCGCAGTCGCGGATTCACTCGCGAATTGCCGAAGGCGGGCCGGCAACAGTCGCGAAAACCGTGCCGCCAGGCGCCCCACCAGATTCATGCGCAACGTCCACGCCAGCAGGGAAGTGCCTGCGCCAGCCGCCAATAACGCAAATTTTGCGTCGACCGTCACGGCAAGCAGCAGGAATGCTGCCATGAGCAGGTTAAATGCCATGGAGTAAAGCATGAAATCCACATTGGCACGCACCATAGATGCGGCCTTGAAGCGGTCATGCGTCTCGTTGACGAGGTACATCACACCCCAGAAACGGCCCGGTAAGTGACGGAGTATCTGTGCCACAAATAGCAGGCGCGCTGCATACGCCGGTGAAACATCCTGCCCGGAATGCGTCTCGAGCATGGCTCGGAATATCGGCACCGTGAGAAGTAACGCCACGCAGCCAGCGGCGAGCGTGTAGCCGAGCCAGGTCGGGCTCTCGATAGCAAAGTCCGTTCTCAGGTTCGCAAATTCTCGTGCAAATATCACAATGATCCAGACGACGCCTGTCGCCATGATCGTGCGTGATAGCCAAAGCCGAATTGGGTTCGTCGCCCTCGCCATGTCCTCGTCAGATGTGGATCAGTGTATGTGCCGCACTGGGTCGGCCGCCATCCGATCGGATATCGCCTTACCGTCGCGCGACAAGGATAGCAAAGTGGCCGCTCGCTACACGTATGGTATTCGAGATTCGTGACACAAGTCCGGCAGCCGCGACTGTTACCGGTAAGCTGTTACCGCCCGGTATCGCTTGCCAACCTGCGCCCCGAGAGCGGCCGAGTGGCATATTGGGTGGTATGATTGCGACGTTTCTGGAGAATTTCGCTTGGCAATTTTGGTAACCGGTGGTGCCGGATTTATCGGTTCGAATTTCGTGCTGGACTGGCTGCGGTTGGGCCTCGGTCCCGTGGTCAACCTCGACAAACTCACTTATGCCGGCAACCTGAAGAACCTGGCATCGGTCTCTGATCATCCTGATTATCATTTCGTTCGGGCGGATATCTGTGATCGCGACGCTGTCCAGGCAGTGCTAACAGAGCATGATGTCATGGCTGTCATTAATTTTGCCGCCGAGACGCACGTTGATCGTTCGATTCATTCTCCAGGCGAATTCCTGCGCACGAATGTTCAGGGAATGTTTGCATTGCTCGAGGCTGTCCGCGGATATGTCGACGGACTGGGTGGCGACGGCGATGCGTTTCGCTTGATAAATGTATCTACTGACGAAGTGTACGGATCACTTGGGCCGAACGATCCGCCTTTCACGGAAACCAGCGGCTACTATCCCAGCAGCCCGTACTCTGCGTCGAAAGCTGCCGCCGATCACCTGTGCCGTTCATACTTCGTCACTTACGGCTTGCCCATTGTGACCACAAACTGTTCCAACAACTATGGGCCATACCAGTTTCCCGAAAAGCTGATCCCGCTAATGATTCGCAATGCGACCCGTGGTGACGAACTACCGGTCTACGGCGATGGTGGCAATGTTCGTGACTGGCTTTTCGTCGGTGACCACTGCGCCGCCATTCGCGAAGTGCTCGAGTGCGGGCGTGTCGGCGAGACTTATAACATCGGAGGCAACGCCGAACGGACCAATATCGAAGTCGTCGAGGCACTCTGCGACATTCTCGCTGACTTTGCCGATGGGGGCGGATCGAGCCGTTACCGGGATTTGATCACGTTCGTCACCGATCGCCCAGGTCACGATCGCCGATATGCGGTCGATGCTTGCAAGATTCGTGATGAGTTGGGATGGGAACCGACCGAATCGTTCGAGTCCGGCCTCAGGCGGACGGTGAAATGGTACCTGGATAACGAGGCGTGGATCCAAAGCGTCGAAACAGGCGAGTACCGCGAATGGCTGGACGCGAACTACGAACTCCGGGCCAGCACGTCATGAAGGGGATCATTCTAGCCGGCGGCTCCGGCGTGCGTTTGCATCCGCTGACCCAGGTCATATCCAAGCAGCTTCTGCCGGTCTATGACAAACCCATGATCTACTATCCATTGTCGATCCTGATGCTGGCTGGAATACGCGACATTCTTGTGATTTCGACGCCACAAGACACGCCGCGTTTCGAGGCCCTCCTTGGGGACGGGAGCCAACTCGGCGTGTCACTGTCGTACGCGGTGCAACCAGAGCCCCGCGGTCTGGCGCAAGCGTTCATAATCGGCGCCGACTTTATCAACGCCGAACCTTGCGCGATGATTCTGGGCGATAACCTTTTTTACGGTACGGACCTGGAAACCAAACTCGAACGAGCCGCGACGCGGCGCAAAGGGGCGACTGTGTTCGCTTACACGGTGAGCGACCCGCAGCGTTACGGCGTCGTCGAACTGGATGCCGACGAGCGTCCCATCGGTCTTGCCGAGAAACCCGAGGTACCGAAATCACGCTTCGCGGTAACCGGACTCTACTTCTTTGACGAGCAAGTTACGGAGCTTGCTCGCAACCTGAGACCGTCGGCACGCGGCGAGCTGGAAATCACCGACGTCAACAGCATGTATCTCGACAAAGGCGAACTTCACGTCGAATTACTCGGGCGCGGCACGGCATGGCTGGACACGGGAACTCACGATTCGTTGCTGGCGGCATCCAATTTCGTAAAGACGATCGAGGAGCGGCAAGGTCTGAAAGTGTGCTGCCCTGAAGAAATCGCTTACTACAAGGGCTATCTGACAGCCGGCGAACTGCAGGCGATTGCGGAGCCGCTCGCAGGCAGTGGCTACGGTGATTACCTGTTGAGTCTGCTTGTCGGTCGTCCCGACTGAGGCGAGTTCATGCCTGTCGATCGACCCGACAAGTTCATCGTCTTCGGAGCACCCGATATCCAGCAGGCGGAAATCGATGAGGTGGTAGACAGCCTGCAGTCAGGCTGGCTCGGCACGGGTCCCAAGGTTCGTCAATTCGAGGAGGAGTTTGCGCGCTTCCGCGGTGTGGAGGAATCACGTGTTGCGGGCGTAAATTCCTGCACAGCGGCCCTGCATGTGAGCATGCTGGCAGCCGGTCTAGACACGGGTGACGAGGTTGTTACCACCGCGATGACGTTCTGCGCGACGGCCAACGCAATCATTCATGCCGGGGCCATCCCTGTACCGGTGGACATAGATCCGGACTCTCTTAACATCGACCCAGATGCCATTGAGGCTGCAATAACACCACGCACTCGCGCGATCATCCCGGTGCACTTTGCCGGCCGGCCCTGCGAGATGGACCGTATCCACGCAATTGCTGAAAAGCACGATCTCCTCGTCATCGAGGATTGCGCCCATGCGGTCGAGGCCGAATGGCGTGGCATCCCCGTTGGAACACGGTCGGACTTCGGATGTTTCAGTTTCTACGTTACAAAGAACATCACGACAGGTGAGGGTGGCATGGTCATTGCGCGATCGTCCGATGCCATTGACCGCATCAAGGTCCTTTCACTGCATGGAATGAGCAAGGATGCGTGGCACCGGTTCAGCGACAAGGGCTATAAGCACTACCGCGTAGTCGATGCCGGATTTAAGTACAACATGATGGACCTGCAGGCCGCGATCGGTATTCACCAGCTGCGCCGGGTGGAGACAGCCTGGCAGCGTCGGACCGAGGTCTGGTCACGGTACCAGGGGGCATTTGCCGACCTTCCGGTCGGGCGACCTGGGGAGCCGCAGGATGACACCCGGCACGGCCACCACCTTTACACGCTGACTGTCGACAGCGAAGTCGCCGGCATAACACGGGATGAATTCCTCGCCCGGATGCAGGAAGTGGGCATCGGGGTTGGCGTGCATTATCAGAGCCTTGCGTCCCACCCGCATTACCAGGAGCGTTTCGGATGGCATCCGGAAGACTATCCGGTCGCATACGCGTTTGGTGAGACGACCGTGAGTCTGCCACTTTCATCAAAGCTCACGGACGACGAAGTCAGTTACATCGTTGACACCACGCGCTTATTGGTTGGGGGTTCTGAGGGGTGAGGGCAGGCATGCTCCTGGTATAGCACATGGGCGAACTGAAACAGAAAGCGACCCAGTACGCGGAAGCCTTCGACGGTGCGTCGGAGCTGGCCGACGAGGCCGGTCGTGCGCGCAAGGCGGCAAAGATCCGTGCCGTTTTGGAAAAAGAGGGTGTATACGAGAGCGCGCAGTTGAGGATTCTCGACATCGGCTGCGCTTATGGCCTGATTTTGGGAGAGTTGACGCCGAGTGACGGCCTGGGGATAGGCGTCGACATGGACGAGAATCTTGGTGGCACGGTTCAGAACGTAGAGTTCGTTCGCGCCGACGCCGAAGAGCTCCCGTTTGCGTCGGGGTCGTTCAATGTCGTTGTATGCAACCACGTCTATGAGCACACTGACAATGCGTCGAAACTCTTGTCAGAAATCAATCGTGTCATGAGCGACGAAGCGGTATGCTATTTCGCGGGGCCTAACAGATTCGAACCTGTCGAGCCTCACTACGGTCTGCCGTTCCTGAGCTGGCTGCCGAGAAGCCTTGCCGACAGCTACATGCGGCTCTCCGGCAAGGGTGTCAGTTATCCGGAAAAGCCTCTGTCACATCCCCAGCTTCGCAGGCTGCTCGAAGAATTCCGAGTCACCGATTACACTCGCGAAATCGTCGAGGATCCGGTCAAATTCAATGCGACTGATATTCTTCCCCCGGGATCATTGAAGCGCTGGATCGCAGAGAAGATGCTTCGTTTTGCACCTTTCTTTTTCCCGGGCTTTGTTTATGTGCTGCGAAAGAATCGACATTCGTCTCAGGACATGGCTCGGCGCAAATATTCGGCAAGTTTGAAAAACGGATAAGCGCCTGACACCGGGACCGTATAAGTCTTGATCGCGCGCGTTTCAGCACCCCACTTTTCCTTGTAGCGGACCAGTGTAGGTTGGTCAGGCGGTGACGCCATAAAGTTGAACAAAGATCGGCCGCTCGATTTCGCCTGGGCGACAGCCTGCGCAAGTATAAGATCCGAGGGACTCAGATTCCGTGCGCCGGGAACAGCGCCGCCATGCAGGTAGAAAGCCGCGTCTCCGTGGTGCACGATAACTGCAAAACCGATAACTTCGCCGCTCAATTCTGCTATGAAGAACTGGACCGCCGGATTCTGCGCGGCCAGTTCCAGGAGAGCCGAAAAATAATTGCAGTTGTACCGCAGCGAGCCGCCACGGTGTCTGACGGTGGATTTATACATACCGTAAATCAGCGGACCAAACGACGCATCGTTCGTTTGTCGAACGACGACGTCCGACTTTCCGGCTTTTCGAAGATCCCGGCGCAATTTCTTCGAGACTCCCATGAGGTCCCACTGCTGGAGATTCGTGATCGCTGTCTCCGGGTTCGAAACGTATTGGAATCCAAGATCTTCATCGTCGGCAAAACCACTTACAGGTATGCGTATACAGGTCACATTGTTCAAAAATCGGCCCTTGTGCACTTGCGAGACAATTCCGGCAGGCAGCTCTCGTTCAAAGGCAATGCTCCCCGCTGGGAACCCCACATAACCAACGGAAAACGGCCCTGCATTGAATACCGTAACGGTGCCCCCGTTCTCGCCGTTCCAGGCATAAAGCGTGCTCGCACTGAAGCTGGATTCCAAAACCTGTTGCCAGCCTGCGGAGCCGAAAACGGCATTCGACTGCCTGCAGAAAGATTCCCAGCCCGGCGGGGCTGTCTCGGAAAACTGATACTCCTTCACGGCACTTCAGCTCCGATGTCGCTGAGAAATTGAGCGACGATTCCCTCAAGGTCAAATTCGCGACCGGCACGACGGACCCCCGATTGGAAAGCAGCGGCGTCGAGTCTCAAAGCCCGCTGAATTGCCTCCCGAATCGCTCTCTCGCTTGCCGCTGCAGCAAGTACGCCGAATTCAAAACGTTGATGCAGCGATGCCAGGTCGCCCACCGGAGTCGCGACGACGGGAGTGCCTAGTTGCATCGCATCGGAAAAGATTACCGGTATGCTCTCGATGCGAGAAGGCAACAGCAGGTAGTCAGCCCATCCGATCAGGGATGCGGCTTCGTTCTTGTCAAGGTATCCCCCTATCCTGACGGGCCGATCTGTTCGAGTGAGCGCTTTTTCGGCTGCATACATTTCGTTCGCCAGAGGCCCACCACCGTAAATGCGAACCTCTTCGATTAGGTTCCAGTCCTCATCTTTGAGGCCCTGTAACGCGCTCATCAGCAGGTCACTTCCCTTGTTCCTGTGCCAGCGGCCGAGGAACGCGAGTTTATATGGAGGCCGGGTAGCCGGCCCCGACCGCCTGAGCGCAGGTAACTTTCGCGTGCTCGGCAGGAATGCGCAGGGTTTGTTGCCGATTCGTTCGACATCTTCGCAGAGCTCGAGACCGTCTGCGTACCGATGGCTGGCCGAAACCAGCACCCGCTTCAATAACTGACGCACCCCGGGCAGCCGGCCAAGCGACCAGATATCGCTGCCCAGGGCCCACGTACTGTAGGGTATTCCTCGTCGTCCCGCTTCGATGTTGGCCCACCAGCCGCTCGGCAAAACCCACAGGGCAAAAACGTGATCCGGCTTGTCCTCACGGATGCATGTACGCAATGCGCGGCGCCCGGCACGCAGCGTTTCGATCAACGCTGGCCAGCGCCATGGCAGATGCGGCTTCAGCAGGGACAACGGTAATCTGGGGACGGAAAAGCGCCGCACCGTCAGATTGAGATCACCGCTGACGGAATTCTTACTGCCTGCAGCAACGATGCTGACGGGCAGCGATCTCGACAATTCGATCGCAAAGTCTTCAACGAAGCTCCCGGCGGCCTCATTTCCGGGTTGCCCGTCCGGGTACGACGTCGTGATGATCGCAATGCGGGGCATTCAGCTCTTGATCCAGACCACACGGTAGGTATGCGGCATCAGGTCATCCTGACGGCTAAGCCGGGATAGAAGCCAGGCGGAACAATTGATGGCGAGGACCAGGACAGGAAGTAAAAATACGCTCAGTCCGAGCGGATTCCTGCCCTGCAGCCAGTTGATTACCGTCTTGCTCAGCGCGATGTTGCCGTTCAGTGCCGCGGTTTCGAGCGGGTGCCCGATGGCGAATTCGTCACTGACCGAGAAACCATGCCTCGCGGCGGCACGCCGCAAGCCGTGACGCGTCCAGCGATGAAAATCGAGAGGTTCGTCGTGAAGCGGATACAGGAACGGCACCTGAAGTACCAGGCAGCCACCCGGTTTGAGCACGCGGTGAAGCTCGGCAAGACTCTTGTGCGGTTCCGGAATGTGCTCGATTACATCCAGTAGCATGGCGTGATCGATCGAGCGATCGGCGAAAGGGAGCGCCTGCGCATCGCCGAAGACGTCCGGGCGGGTGTCGTACCAATCCATCGCCGTGGAATAGTAGTCCAGACCGATGTACGTAGCTCCCGATGGCAGGAAGGCCTTGGGTTTGCTCTCGGCGCAACCGACATCGAGAACGGTGCCCTGCAGTTGCGAACATGAGGCGGCTAGATGCTGTTTTTCATCTTTGAGAGCGAACCATTGTGGATGGAGCGGCGTGTTGCGTAGTCCGGCGAGCAGTGACCTGAGCTGATTTCCCATCGCGGATTCGCGCTCAGGTCCGCGTAAAAGTCAGTGCCGTAATCTGCTCGGAGATCAGCCCGATCAGAAAAATGATCACCGAAGCGCTGAGTATCAGCATGCTCATATTCGTGAACCGACCCATTGTAAGAAACGTGTAGGCGTAATAGCCGACGCCACTGACAAAGAACAAACCGCTGATAGGCAGAAAGACCTTCAGGGGGGCATAAAGCGTCGCGATCTTGAAAATAATCGCCAGAAATCTGAGGCCGTCCCGAATCGGCCTGATATGGCTCGTGCCTTTACGTTTTTCCGCTTTTATCGGCAGGAACGTAACAGGGTAGCCTGAACGAAGGAACGCCATCGTTATGGTCGTGGGGTACGAAAATCCGTTCGGCAGCAGGTAAAGAAACTTCCTGAACAGGTCGGCCCGAACCGCACGAAATCCCGATGTCAGGTCGAGTATCCGGTGGCCGCTGATCATCGAGGCGAAGACGTTATAAAGACCATTTGCCGCCAGCCGGCCTACGCCTGCGTGCGAGCCGGAATCACGGGCGCCAATCGCCATGTTGTAGCCCTCGTCGAGCTTGTCGATCAGCGATTGAATGTCGTCGGCCTTGTGCTGGCCGTCACCGTCCATCATCACCAGAATGTTACCGGTCGCCGCTCTCGCGCCGCTCTTTATCGCAGCGCCATTGCCCAGCGAGACCGGGTGCGAAATGACGTTCGCGCCGGACTCCTCTGCGCGCAACGCAGTCTCGTCGTCCGATCCATCGTTCACGACCAGAATTTCGGCCCGCGGGTGGCGCTGCCTCACTGATGCGACAACGTCACCGATAATTGCAGACTCATTCTTCGCGGGGATGATGACGGACAGGCGCGTCTCGTCCATTGCAGTATTCATTTCAGTTCGTCTCCGATGAGCCGTGCGCATCCCGTTTGACGGATTGGCCCGGCAGCCGCAGTGGTCGCGAGGCGCTCATTCGATGCCCAGCTTCTCGATGCGATAACGCAATTGCCTGAGCGATAGCCCGAGGAGCTTGGCGGCCGCGGTTTTGTTGTAGCGCGTCTTATTCAGCGCCTGTACGATCGCCTGTCGCTGCACATCCTCCACCTGGCTGCCGAGGTTCCCCGTACTCGATAGTGCCGTGATCGTATCGCCAGAGGCCGGCTTGAGGTTGAGGTCCGCTTCGCCGATGCGGCCGCTCGAGCACAAGGTTACCGCCCGCTCTAGCATGTTCTCGAGTTCCCGTACATTGCCGGGAAACGAGTAATTCAGCAAAGCCGAACATGCATCCTCATCGAGCTCAGCATTCGGATCGAGCCGCATGAGAATGTGCTTCGCGAGCAGAACGACGTCGTCGCCGCGCTCGCGCAGCGCGGGCACTTTGAGCTCGATGACGTTGATGCGGTAATACAGGTCTTCGCGAAATTCGCCTTTCGTCACCATATCAGCGAGGGGTCGATGCGTCGCGGAAAGGATTCTGGCGTTAGCCTGCTCCTCGGTGGACGAGCCGACAGGCCGAACCGCTTTTTCCTGGATGACACGCAGCAGCTTGACCTGCATCGCAAGCGGCAGGTCGGCGATCTCGTCCAGGAACAGTGTGCCGCCATCGGCGCTTTGCACCAACCCGACCTTGTCACTCACTGCGCCTGTGAAACTGCCTTTGCGATGACCGAAAAACTCACTTTCCATGAGCTCGGCCGGTATTGCACCGCAGTTCACCGGAACGAAGGGCCCTTCTGCACGCGGCCCCGTCTCGTGAATCAGCCGGGCGACCAGTTCCTTGCCCGTGCCGGATTCGCCCGAAATGTGCACCGGTGCCTGGGAACGGGCGACCTTGTCGATCATGTCTCGAAGTTCACGCATCGCCCCGGATTTACCAAGGAGCCTGGACTGTCCGTTGACGTGCTCGTCATCGACTCTCAGCGCATTCTCGACGATGTTTCTCAGATGATTCAGGTCCAGCGGCTTGGAAATGAAATCGAAGGCACCGAGCTTGAGGGCCTGCACCGCCGTTTCGATGTTACCGTGCGCCGTGATGACGGCCACGGGCACGTCGGGCGCATGCACCTGCATCCACTCGACGAGTTCGAGCCCGTCGCCATCCGGAAGGCGCATGTCTGTGAGGCACAGGTCGAAGTCCTGCGAGCCCAGCAGGTTTTTGGCGCCGCCGACGTCGCCAGCCGATTCGGTATCAATGTCCATGCCGCCCAGTGTCAGCGACAACAATTCGCAGATGTCGGGTTCATCGTCAATGACGAGCGCGCGCGGCTGGCCCATGGTCAGTCCTGCTTGTCCCAGCGGTCGGGGTCGGAAAACACGATACGAAAGATACTGCCCCCACCGGCCCGGTCAAGGTACAGCAGCGTGGCGCGGTTCAGCTCGCAAAGCTCCCTGGAAATGTAGAGGCCGAGCCCGGTGCCGCCTGATCGCGCCGTGAAAAACGGCTCGAAAATCTGCTCGGCGGTCGCGGGATCGACCCCGAGCCCGTGGTCGCGCACCTCGAGGTACGGCCGACTCTGTGCCTCGACGCGGCCCGCGTGCAGTTCGACGAGGATGCCGCCGGTCTCGGAAGCATACTTCACGGCATTGTCGCAGAGATTCCACAGCACCTGGCGCAGGTGGCTCTTGTCGATACGCACTTCCAGGTCGTCCGGGACGTCTTCGATCGCCAGTTCGCCTTCCTGCAGCTCGAGCGTCCGCGTAAATTCCCGCGCAAAGTCCTCCAGCCAGGGCCTGATAAGGAATCGCTCGGGAGCGCCGGACTCGCGCCTGGACAGCTGCAGCACATTGTCGATGATGTGACTGACCCGGCTCGAGTGCGTCATGATGATGTCCGTCAGGCGCCGGTCGTTTTCCGTCAGGCCGTCCACCTCGCCGAGAAGCTGAGCCGCGTGGCTCATTGCACCGACCGGGTTGCGGATCTCGTGCGCGATACTGGCGCTCAGGCGGCCGAGCGATGCCAGTTTCGACTGCTGCACGCGCGCATTGAAGATGCTGGTGTCCTCGAGGAAAACCAGCAACGGACCGCTGCGGTCGCCGCCCTTGCCGAGCGGCGCAAGGTGCGCAGTGATCCGGGCACTGTTGCCCTCGTTGACCAGGGTGAACTCGGGATGCGAGGACAACGCCTGGTCCACGCGCCAGCGCTGCACGTAGTCGGCCAGCGGTTCGGAGGCTTCGCGGAGCGGCCGTGAGCGAAACAGTTCGGTGGTGCCGAGCAGCCTGGCGGCCGAGGCGTTGTTCAGCCGGATCTGGTTGTTCGCATCCACGACGATGATGCTTTCGCGCAGGTGCTGCACGATGTACTCGTTGAGTTCGGAGAGATTTTGCAAGTCCACGCCGCGCTGGCGGGCAAGCGCTTCACTTTCCTGAATACGCCGCGACAGCGGACTTACGGCCAGCGATATGGCGAAGACGATCGCCGAGAGTACGCCCGCTGCCGGGTAATTGACGGCGTCCCCAGCCCCGGTGAATTGTGCGACCACCTGCTCCCCGAGGATGGCGAATGTCGCAATCGCGCCGATGATCGCGGGGATCTGCCCGGGCAGCGCGAGACTGCCCGCCCCCACGAATACGATCAGAAGCCCGCCGAGGCCGCTGCCGATGCCGCCACTGGTGTGCATCAGCGCGACGATCAGGACGATGTCGGCGAGCAGCTGGATCGCTGCCTGCACGCTGGCCCGCACCCAGCGCTGCCGCAACGACGTCGCGAAAACGATCGCGAACAGCAGGTAGGCCGTCGCCGACGTCGCAAACGGTATCGGGTAGCGATCGCCGAAAATGCGTGGTTCGCCGCCCAGGAAGAACAGGCCAAGCAGCAGGGCGGCCACGAGCAGGCGGAACACATTCAGCGTGATGAGGACCCGCCAGGAAAGATCGGGCTCCTCCACGGCCTTCTGCAACAGTGCCTCGCGGCTCGTGCGTACCGTCTGCTTGCCTGTCGTTGCGGTGCTGGCCTGATCCATGGGCGGATTATCGCGGATTTGAGCCTCTATTGCCTTGCACAGGTCACGTTGCTTTGCGTCCGGGGCCGGATTCCTACAGAATACGCCGGCCTGTTAAAACAACAAAACCGACACGCCAATGAATCTGCACGAATACCAATCCAAACGATTGTTTGCCGATTACGGCATCCCCGTGCCGCGCGGCATCCCGGCCGAAACCGCCGATGCCGCAGTCGCGGCGGCGGAAGAGCTCGGCGGCGAACTCTGGGTCGTGAAGGCCCAGGTACATGCCGGCGGACGAGGCAAGGCGGGCGGCGTCAAGCTTGCCCGCAACGCCGATGAGGTGCGTGAGCACGCGGCGGCGATGCTCGGCACCCAGCTGGTCACCCACCAGTCGGGGCCCGAGGGCCTGCCTGTCAACGTCGTCTACGTCGAGGAAGGCTCGGACATCGATCGCGAGCTGTACCTCTCGATGCTCGTCGATCGCGAGGTGAGCCGGGTCGCCTTTATTGCATCGGCTGCCGGCGGCATGGATATCGAGCAGGTCGCCGAGGAGACGCCGGAGAAGATCTTTACGGTCGCGATCGCGCCGGATGCAGGCCTGCAGGATTACCAGGCACGCCAGCTCGCATTCGGGCTCGGCCTGGACAAGAAGCAGATGCGGCAGTTCGGCAACCTGATCAAACGCCTTTACGCCCTGTACCAGGAACGCGATGCCAGCCTCGTCGA
Organism: uncultured Woeseiaceae bacterium; assembly: GCA_947258565.1. Taxonomy (GTDB): domain Bacteria; phylum Pseudomonadota; class Gammaproteobacteria; order Steroidobacterales; family Woeseiaceae; genus UBA1847. The sequence continues at coordinate 54,779 of CAMYJB010000013.1, read as the reverse complement.
GATCAATCCGCTGATAACGACCACTGCCGGCGACGTCGTGGCACTCGACGCCAAAATCAATATCGAGGGCAACGCGCTGTATCGCCAGCCGGACCTCGTCAAGCTGCGGGATCTGTCACAGGAAGACGAGGCCGAGCGCGAAGCGGCCGAGCACGACCTCAGCTACGTATCGCTGGACGGCAACATCGCCTGCATGGTGAATGGCGCCGGACTCGCCATGGCGACCATGGATATCATCAAGCTGTATGGCGGCGAGCCGGCGAATTTCCTCGACGTCGGCGGCGGCGCTACCAGCGAGCGCGTGACGGAAGCGTTCAAACTCATCCTGTCGAACGAGAATGTTGCGGCGATACTGGTCAATATCTTCGGCGGTATCGTGCGCTGCGATCTGATCGCGCAGGGCATCGTCGCCGCGGTGAAGGACGTCGGCGTGAAGGTGCCGGTCGTCGTCCGCCTCGAGGGCACCAATGTCGAGAAGGGGCGGGAACTGCTCAAGGACAGCGGCCTCGACATCATCACGGCACAAGACCTCGCGGATGCGGCCAAAAAGGCCGTGGCCGCAACAGCCTGACGGACAACGCAATGAGCATTCTGGTCAACAAAGACAGCAAGATCATCTGCCAGGGCATCACTGGGAACCAGGGACAGTTTCATACGGAGCAGTGCATCGCCTACGGCACCAGGGTCGTGGGCGGCGTGACACCCGGTCGAGGCGGTGAGGAGTGCCTTGGCGTGCCGGTGTTCAACACGATGCGCGAGGCCGTCGCCGAGACCGGCGCGGACGTCAGCATGATCTACGTGCCGGCGCCGTTCGCCGCCGACGCAATCCTGGAGGCGGCGGATTCCGGCGTCAAGCTCGTCGTCTGCATCACCGAGGGGATCCCGGTGCTGGACATGGTTCGCGTGAAGTCGGCAATGCGGGACTACGACTGCCGGCTCATCGGTCCGAACTGCCCGGGCATCATCACTCCGGAGGAATGCAAGATCGGCATCATGCCGGGCTTCATTCACAAGAAGGGCCGCATCGGCATTGTCTCGCGTTCCGGCACGCTCACCTACGAAGCGGTGTATCAGACCACCCAGAACGGGCTGGGGCAGAGCACCTGCATCGGCATTGGCGGCGACCCGGTGCGTGGCATGAACTTCATCGACTGCCTGGAACTCTTCGCGGCCGATCCGGAAACGGATGGCGTGCTGATGGTCGGCGAGATCGGCGGCTCCGACGAAGAGGCTGCGGCCGAGTACATCAAGGCAAATGTCTCCAAGCCGGTCGTCGCGTACATCGCGGGCGTCACCGCACCGCCGGGCAAGCGTATGGGACATGCCGGCGCGATCATCGCGGGTGGCAAGGGTACAGCCGAAGCCAAGTTCGAGGCGCTCGACGCAGCCGGCGTGGCGACGGTTCGCTCACCCGCGGAACTCGGCAGTAAAATGCAGGAGATGCTGGGCTCCTAGTTCTGCTCGAGGGCAGGGATGAACAATACGGTCACCGTCGCGCTTGCGCAGCTCGATCTCGTCGTCGGCGACGTCAAGGGCAATACGGCGCGCATTCTCGATACGGCCGTGAGAGCCCGCGACGAACTGCATGCCGACCTGGTCGTATTCCCGGAGCTGAGCCTCTGCGGCTACCCACCCGAGGACCTGCTGTTTCATGCGGGCCTGCGGCATGCCGTTGAGCGCTCCCTCGATGAAATTCGTGAGAGCGTGAAGGGCATCGCCGTACTCGTCGGCTTTCCCGAGTACCAGGGTGACGATATTTTCAACAGCTGCGCGGTAATCTCCGACGGCGAAATTCTGTGTCTGTATCGAAAGCATTGTCTGCCGAACTACGCGGTTTTCGACGAGCAGCGCTACTTCACGGCTGGCAGGTCCGCGTCCGTATTCAAGCTTAACGGCGTCCGTATCGGCCTGAACATCTGCGAGGACATCTGGCGCCAGGCACCAATTTCGGCGAGCAGGGCGGCCGGCGCCGAGGTTGTCGTCGCGATCAATGGCTCGCCGTACCAGACTCGGAGTCAGGAGAATCGCGAGCGCGCTGCCGCGGCTCGTGTCGACGAAAGCGGCGTTCCGATTGTGTATCTGAATATGGTGGGCGGCCAGGACGAGCTCGTGTTCGACGGCGGTTCCTTCGCGATGTCGGCCGACAGTGAAATCCGCTTTCGCGCCCCGCCGTTCGAGGAGGGCCTCTATCGCGTGGTTTTGCGAGGTTCCGGCAGCGGGGTCGAGCCCGAGCAGGGCGAAGTCGCCGAAACGCTGCCGCTGGAAGCGAGCGTCTACCGCGCACTCGTTACCGGCACCAGGGACTACGTGCGCAAGCACGGATTCCCGGGTGTGATTATCGGCCTTTCAGGCGGCATCGATTCGGCGCTGGTAGCCGCGATCGCCTGCGACGCGATCGGCGCCGACAAGGTCAGGACGGTCATGATGCCGTTCCGCTACACCAGCACGATCAGCCAGGAGGACGCCGCCCGGCAGGCCGGGACCATGGGCTTTCGCTATGATGTCGTGCCAATCGCGCCGATCTATGACGTCACCGTGAAGCAGCTCGAATCGATCTTCGCGGGCCGCGAAGCCGACGTCACGGAGGAAAACATCCAGGCCCGCTGCCGCGGCATGATCCTGATGGCGATATCCAACAAGACCGGCCGCATGCTGCTGACGACGGGCAACAAGAGCGAGATGGCAGTTGGTTATGCGACGCTTTACGGCGACATGGCGGGCGGTTTTGCGCCGATCAAGGACTGCAGCAAGACCCTGGTCTATCGTCTTGCCCGTTACCGCAATACGCTGGGCGACGCTATCCCCGGGCGCGTCATCACGCGTGAGCCGTCCGCCGAGCTGCGGCCGGGCCAGAAAGACAGCGATTCGCTGCCCGATTACGCGGTTCTTGATCCGATACTCGAGGCGTTCATCGAGAAAGACATGTCGGTGGAAGAGATTACCGGGCTCGGTTTCGATCGCGCGACCGTGGTGCGCGTGCTGCAAATGGTCAAGCACAATGAATACAAACGGCGCCAGGCACCCCCGGGTATACGCATCAGCACCCGGGCCTTCGGCCGCGACTGGCGCTATCCGATCACGTCCTGGTACCCGTTTCCCGGCTAGGAGTCCGGGAAGTTGAGTTCGAGCACGCGCCGGGCATCCGCTGCAAGGTCATCCATGCCCAGCTCTTCGTACGCTGCAATCATGATGAGCAACGATTCTTCGTTGCTGTCGGCCCCGTTGTAGGACTCGAGCGCGTTCTTGGCGCGATTGACCGCGGCGACGTAGGCGCCGCGGCGCAGGTAATAGTCGGCCACCGAGTTTTCGTACGCCGCCAGCCGATTTTTCAGATAGACGATGCGCTGCCGGGCGTCGGGTGCGTATTCGCTCGCCGGATACCGCTCCACCAGCCGGCGGAAAGCCTGGTAAGCCTGCACGACGTCTTTTGGCGGGCGCTTTTCGGTGTCCTTGCGAAACCAGCGCTCGAGCAACCCGGGCTCGTCGCTGAAATAGGACAGTCCCTTGATATAAAGCGCGTAGTCAACCCGCGGATGAATCGGGTTTTCGCGCATGAAGGTATCGGCTGCTTCGACAGCGAGTTCGGGCGCGCCGCTCTTGTAATAGGCGTACATCAGGTCGAGCTGGACCTGGCGCGCGACGTCGCTGAACGGGTAGCGGGCCTGGATCGCCTCGAGTATCTGGATGCCACGGGCATAATTGCCGTTTTGAATCGACGACTGCGCCTTCTCGTACGCTTCCTGCAGGTCCTGCACCGCATCGAAGGTTTCTTCATTGCCGGCACAGGCTGACAGCACGGCAAGCGCCGCGAGCAGAGTCGCCTGTCGGGCCCGCCGCCGCAGGCGCTGACGGTATCGCAACGGATTGAGGAAATTGATCATGTGTACGCGGGCCGAACCAAATCGGCAAGTATACCGTAAACTCCAATACCGACGATGACGGAAGAACGCAATCAATACAGCGCACGGATACCCGACGAGCTCGCCGGTCAAAGATTGGACCGGGCCCTGGCCCGGATGTTTCCGGACTATTCACGCAGCCGCCTGAAGGCGTGGCTGCTCGACGGCTCGGTGCTCATTGACGGCGCGTCCCGGCGCCCTCGTGATCCGGTGCAGGGAGGCGAGACCGTCGTCCTGACAGTCACCGCGGACGTCGCCGTTCGCGCCGAAGCCGAAGCCATGACGCTCGACGTCGTGTTCGAGGACGCTGACCTGCTGGTCGTCAACAAACCTGCCGGACTGGTGGTGCACCCGGGAGCAGGGAACGTTAGCGGCACGCTCATGAACGGCTTGCTGGCGCATGCATCGCAACTGGAATCCCTGCCGCGCGCCGGCATCGTACATCGGCTCGACAAGGACACCAGTGGGCTGTTGCTCGTCGCGAAGTCGTTGCCGGCGCATACTGCGCTGGTCAGGGAGCTTGCCGAGCGTGCGATATCACGCCAGTACCTCGCCATCTGCAACGGAGTCCTGACCGGCGGAGGCACCATCGATGCGCCCATCGAGCGGCACCCGGTCGATCGCACCCGGATGGCGGTACGCGACAACGGCCGACCTGCAGTCACGCACTTCACGGTCATCGAGCGGTTCCGCGCTCACACCTTCGTGAACGTCGTCCTGGAAACAGGCCGCACCCACCAGATACGCGTGCATTTCGCGCATCGCCGGCATCCACTGGTCGGCGACCCCGTATACGGCGGACGACTGACCCTGCCGGCCGGCGCGACCGAGTCGCTCCGGAATGCGCTGCGGGCATTCCGGCGCCAGGCATTGCATGCTGCACGGCTGGATCTCAAACACCCCGCTACCGGCCAGGACCTTGGCTTCGAGGTGCCGCCGCCCGGGGACTTCGAGGCGCTGTTGCAGATCTTGCGCGAGGACATCGCATGACGACGGACTGGATCGAGGCCGACTGGCCTGCGCCGGCCGGCATCGTTGCCGGAACCACGACCCGTCACGGCGGGGTCAGTGACGCAAAGTACCGGTCCATGAATCTCGGCGCGCACGTGGGGGACGAGCCGGATCGAGTCGCCGAGAACCGGCGGCGCTTCGTGGCCGACTGCGGCCTGGCCAGGGAGCCCGACTGGCTCATACAGGTCCACGGGTCCGCCGTTCGTGTAGCCGGGGCCGCAGATCCCGCGGAAGCGGATGCGGCAATCGCGCATGGGCCCGGGGCGATCGTTGCGGTCCTGACCGCAGATTGCCTGCCAATCGTGCTGAGCGCGGACAACGGCGAGGAGATCGCTGCAATCCACGCGGGCTGGCGGGGGCTGGCCGCCGGCATCGTGGCCGCCGCGGTTGCGTCAATGAAAACGCGGCCGGACCGCCTCCTCGCGTGGCTCGGTCCCGCGATTTCGCAGCCTGCCTTCGAGGTCGGTGACGAGGTTCGGGCGGCGTTCGTCGCCGCTGATGCGGGGGCGGAGGCCTGCTTCCTGCCCAATGACCGCGGGCGCTGGCAGGCGGACCTGTACGCACTTGCAGAGCGCAAACTCGGGGCAGCAGGGGTCGCCGCCGTGTACGGTGGCGGACTGTGCACATTTGGCGACAGCGAACGCTTCTTCTCCTACCGCCGCGACGGCCAGTGCGGCCGGATGGCCACGTTTATCCATCGAACACCTTGATTGCATGCTACCGGGCCATTTCTCTCCGTCATGGTTGAGCAGCGACGTCCTGTCGCTGGCCCTCCGGGCGCGCGAGCGCGTCCAAATTCGCTCCCGGCGAATTTGTCGCTGCGCTGCGCTTTACTTCCGTCGAGAAACGCCCCGGTAGCCGCTCGACGGCTTGACCGCCCGCCCAGCCGATCAACACGTCCGGTCCTGCGGTTTGCTCGATCAGGAGGTCTCGGAAGCTTGAAATTGGCCATGCCGGCGTCATTTCCGGAGAGGTTGATTTCGAGGGACGTCACATGCGTCTGGACAAACTGACAAGCAAATTTCAAATGGCGCTGGCGGACGCGCAATCACTGGCGGTCGGGCAGGACCACCAGTTCATCGAGCCCGCTCACGTCATGGTGGCGCTGCTGGACCAGCAGGGCGGCAGCGTCCGCGGCATGCTGACGAAGGCTGGCGCGAACGTAAACCTGCTGCGCTCCCAGCTCGGCGACGCCATCGACCGGCTGCCGAGGGTAGAGGGTGCAGGCGGCGACGTTCATTTCAGCAGTGACCTGGGCAAGCTCTTCAATATCACCGACAAGCTCGCCCAGAAGCGCGACGACCAGTACGTCTCCAGCGAACTATTCGTGTTGGCAGCCGTCGATGACAGTTCACCGCTGAGGAGACTGTTCGAGCAGGCCGGCGCCGTGCGCGGCGCGGTCGAGAAGGCAATCGACGACCTCCGCGGCGGGCAACAGGTCGACGACCCGAATGCGGAGGACACGCGACAGGCGCTGGAGCGCTACACCATCGACCTGACCGAGCGCGCGGAGCAGGGCAAGCTTGATCCGATCGTCGGTCGCGACGAGGAAATCCGGCGCACGATTCAGATTCTGCAGCGCCGTACCAAGAACAATCCCGTGCTGATCGGTGAGCCAGGCGTCGGCAAGACGGCTATTGTCGAAGGGCTCGCGCAGCGTATCGTCAATAACGAAGTGCCCGAAGGGCTGCGCGGCAAGCGCATTCTGTCGCTGGACATGGGGGCGCTGATTGCGGGCGCGAAATTCCGCGGCGAGTTCGAGGAACGCCTGAAGGCCGTTCTCAGTGATCTTGCCAAGCAGGAAGGACAGATCATCCTGTTCATCGACGAACTGCACACCATGGTGGGGGCCGGCAAGGCCGAAGGTTCGATGGATGCCGGCAACATGCTCAAGCCGGCGCTCGCGCGCGGCGAGCTTCACTGCGTTGGCGCGACGACGCTCGATGAGTACCGCAAGTACGTCGAGAAGGACGCGGCGCTGGAGCGCCGCTTCCAGCAGGTGCTCGTCGACGAGCCAACGGTCGAGGACACGATCGCGATCCTCCGCGGGCTCAAGGAGCGGTACGAGATTCATCATGGCGTCGAGATAACCGATCCGGCAATCGTTGCCGCGGCAACCCTCTCTCACCGCTACATCAGCGGTCGTAAACTGCCGGACAAGGCAATCGATCTCGTCGACGAGGCGGCATCACGGATTCGCATAGAGATCGATTCGAAGCCCGAGAGCATGGACAGACTCGAGCGCCGCATCATCCAGCTCAAGATCGAGCGTGAAGCCCTCAAGAAGGAAGCGGACGATGCGTCGAAAAAACGCCTGGACGATCTGGAGGATCAGCTGGGCGACTTCGAGCGCGAATACGCGGACCTCGAAGAGATCTGGAAGTCGGAAAAAGCGGCGATGCAGGGCACGGCGCACATTAAAGAGGAACTCGAACGGGCGCGCCTCGAACTCGAGACGGCACACCGTGCCAACGACCTCGCGCGCATGTCGGAGCTGCAATACGGCCGTATCCCTGAACTCGAAAAACAGCTCGCCGAAGCGGCAAGTGCGGAGCAACGCGAGACGACGCTGTTGCGCAACAACGTCACCGAAGAGGAAGTCGCCGAGATCGTCTCCAAGTGGACGGGCATTCCGGTCTCCAAGATGCTCGAAGGCGAAAAGGAAAAGCTGCTGCAGATGGAGTCCGTCGTGCAGGAGCGGGTCGTCGGCCAGGCAGAGGCCGTGACGGCGGTCGCCAATGCGATCCGCCGCTCGCGTGCAGGGCTCTCCGATCCGCGCCGTCCGATCGGCTCCTTCCTGTTCCTGGGTCCGACCGGTGTCGGCAAAACGGAGCTGACCAAAGCGCTCGCGAGTTTCCTGTTCGACACGGACGACGCAATGGTGCGGCTCGACATGTCGGAGTTCATGGAAAAGCATTCGGTCGCACGCCTGATCGGCGCGCCGCCGGGCTATGTCGGTTACGAGGAAGGCGGCTACCTCACGGAGGCCGTGCGGCGGCGGCCGTACTCCGTCATCCTTCTCGACGAAGTCGAAAAGGCACACCCGGACGTATTCAACGTGCTGCTGCAGGTACTCGACGACGGACGCCTGACGGACGGGCAGGGCAGGACCGTCGATTTCCGCAATACCGTCATCGTTATGACGTCCAACCTGGGGTCGCAAATGATCCAGGAGATGGCGGGAGAGGAAAATTACGACGCGATGAAGAATGCGGTGATGGACGTGGTCGGGCAGCATTTCCGGCCCGAGTTCATCAATCGCGTCGACGACGTGGTCGTGTTCCATCCGCTCAGCCGGGAGCACATCCGCAGGATCGTCGACATCCAGCTGGGCTACCTGTACGAGCGCTTGGCGGATCGCGACATGCGCATCCACCTGTCCGATGCGGCGCGGGACAAGCTCGCTGAAGCCGGCTTCGATCCCGTGTACGGCGCAAGGCCATTGAAACGCGCGATTCAGCAGCAGGTGGAAAATCCACTCGCGCAGGAAATCCTGCAGGGCAAGTTCAAACCGGGAGACGTTATCGAGGTTGGCGTCGACCACGACCGGCTCGATTTTCAGAACGCGGCGTGATTGGCGACCCCCGGCGGGATTAATTCGCGCGCTGCGGCGCGCTACTACTATAATCCGGCCTATTCACGGAGGCCTACCGATGCCAATTTACGGATACGTTTGCAGGAACTGCGAGCACACGCTAGACGCTCTGCAGAAAATCTCGGACGATCCGCTGGTTGATTGTCCCGAGTGCGGTAAGCCGCAGCTCCGGCGGCAACTGTCGGCGCCGAGGTTTCGATTGAAAGGCGCGGGCTGGTACGAGACCGATTTCAAGAAGGACAAGCAGCGCAACCTGCATGGCGAGAGGGAGCCGTCGAAGAAGGACGACAAGGGCACGGTGAAGAAGGACGACAAGGGCAAGGACAATAAGGCGGTCAAGGCCGAGTCCGGGCCCGCCACCGACAGCAAGTCCGGCGTTGGATAGCCGCGCCCTATGAAAGCCCTGCGTCGCTATATCGTTGCCGGGATCCTGGTCTGGCTGCCGCTCGGGCTTACGATCCTGTTGCTGCGTTTTGCGGTCCGGCTGATGGACCGCTCGTTGCTGTTGCTGCCGCCGCAATACCGGCCGGACGAGATTCTCGGTTTTCACATTCCCGGGCTTGGCGCAATACTGACGGTGATTTTGCTGTTGATCACCGGCGTGCTCGCAGCGAATTTCGTGGGGCGCGCGTTCGTAGGCGGCTGGGAGTCACTGATGGATCGCATCCCGGTCGTGCGATCGATCTATTCGGCCGCGAAGAATTTTGCCGAAATCGTGTTCTCGGACTCCAGCAACGCGTTCAAGCGGGTGTTGCTTATCGAATACCCGCGCAAAGGCATATACAGCCTCGCGTTCCAGACCTCCGCGGAGCTCGGGGAAGTGCAGGGCAGGACCGGCGAGGACGTGACCTGCTGTTTCGTGCCGACAACGCCGAATCCGACCTCGGGCTTCATCATCATCGTGCCCAAGAAGGACGTAATCGTGCTCGACATGGAGGTGGACGAGGCGCTGAAGATGATTATCTCCCTGGGCGTGGTTGTGCCGCCGTGGCGCAACGACAAGACCGGCGAATTGCCGCTGGGTCAACCGGCTCAACCTGGCGAGGGGGACTGATCCGGAAAAGCGGCCCCGCCTTGCGCGGCCGTCGTTCAGGCCGTACCATTCCGCCTCTTTTTTCAGGGCCGTCAGTACCATGCGCAGCCACTATTGCGGACAAGTCGACCAGTCCATGATCGGCAAACGGGTGTCGGTTTGCGGCTGGGTGCACCGGCGTCGCGACCACGGCGGCGTGATATTCGTCGATTTGCGTGACCGTGAAGGCCTGCTGCAGGTTGTCTTCGACCCGGACCGGGCCGACATCTTCGCCGCGGCCGAGCGGATTCGCGGCGAATTCGTGCTGGCAGTAAAGGGCAAGGTCCGGGAGCGGCCGGAAGGCACGATCAATCCCAACATGGCCACCGGCCACGTCGAGGTGCTGGCGCACGAACTGGAGGTTCTCAACCGCGCCGAGACGCCGCCGTTCCATCACGACGAACAGGCCAACGAGGAGCTTAGACTCAAGTACCGCTATCTCGACCTGCGGCGCGAGGATATGCTCGGCAATCTGCGCCTGCGCCACCGCGTGACCCGGGCAATGCGCGATTTCCTCGATGAGGCCGGCTTCGTTGACGTGGAGACGCCGATGCTCACGCGCGCCACGCCCGAGGGCGCACGGGACTATATCGTCCCGAGCCGCACGCATCCCGGCAAGTTCTTCGCGCTGCCGCAGTCGCCGCAGCTCTTCAAACAGCTCCTGATGATGTCCGGGCTGGATCGCTACTACCAGATCGTGCGTTGTTTTCGTGACGAGGACCTGCGGGCCGACCGGCAGCCGGAATTCACGCAGCTCGACATAGAGATGAGTTTCGTGAACGAAGAGATCGTTACGGGCGAAACGGAGGCGCTGATGCGCCACGTTTTCAAGTCGGTACTCGACGTCGACCTGCCCGATCCGTTCCCGCGAATGCGCTACGCCGAGGCTATGCGGCGCTACGGCTCCGACAAGCCCGATCTGCGCATCGACCTGGAACTTGTCGACGTCTCGGATCTCGTGGGCGATGTCGAGTTCAAGGTCTTTTCCGGGCCGGCAAGCGACCCGGAGGGACGCGTTGCCGCGCTGTGTCTGCCCGGAGGCGCCGAGCTGAGCCGCAAGGAGCTCGACGATTACGCCGACTATGTTGGCCGATACGGCGCGAAGGGCCTGGCTTATATAAAGGTCAATGATGCCGCAATGGGACGCGAGGGACTGCAGTCCCCGATACTCAAGTTCCTTCCCGACGCGGCCGTGAGCGGCATTCTGGAGCGCACCGCCGCTGCGTCCGGCGACGTGATTTTCTTTGGTGCCGACAAGGCGAGGATCGTCAACGAGGCGCTCGGTGCCCTGCGCGTGAAGCTGGGCGAGGACCGGGGGCTCGTCGGTGAGGGCTGGGCGCCGCTCTGGGTAGTGGATTTCCCGATGTTCGAAAGGGCATCCCAGGCCGCGCGCTGGACCGCGCTGCACCATCCGTTCACCGCGCCGGCGGTCGATGACGCCGAGGCGCTGCGGGCCGATCCCGGCAACGCATTGTCGCGCGCGTACGACATGGTACTGAACGGCTCGGAGATCGGCGGCGGATCGATTCGTATCCACGACCAGGACATGCAGTCGGCCGTATTCGAGCTACTCGACATCAGCCGCGATGAGGCCGAGGAGAAGTTCGGCTTCCTGCTCCGGGCGCTGCAATACGGTGCGCCGCCGCATGGCGGCATCGCGTTCGGCCTTGATCGCGTCGTCATGCTGATGGCCGGGGCGGAGAGCATTCGCGACGTGATCGCCTTTCCCAAGACGCAGACGGCGCACGATCCCCTGACCAATGCGCCGGGCGTCGTATCGGCGGAGCAGCTCAAGGAAACGGGTATCCGCCTGCGCACACCGCGTGCCGACTGACTTCCGCCGGCCCGAATCCGTCCTCGTCGTGGTCTACAGTGACGGCGGCCAGGCGCTGCTGCTGCGCCGCCGCAGCCCGTTCGAATTCTGGCAATCCGTAACAGGCAGCCTGCTCCCCGGGGAGACGCATGCCGAGGCCGCACGCCGGGAATTGACGGAGGAAACCGGGCTCGGACCCGAGGGCCGGCTCGAATACAGTGGCGTCAGCCGGCAGTTCGCCATCGACCCGCGCTGGCGTAACCGCTTTGGTCCGGGCATCGTAGAAAACGTGGAATTCGAGTGGCGATACCGGCTATCTGACGACGTGGACATCACCCTGCAGGGGGACGAACACTCGGCTTACCGGTGGGTGCCCCTGCGCGATGCCGCCGGCGCCGTGTGGTCGTGGACGAATCGGGACGCGCTGTGGAATCTGGCAATAACGTGAACGCGGTTGACACCGTTGTATGCGCGCACGGCCTCTGGTCGCACGGTACCGGGATGTACCTGATCAAGCGGCACCTCGAGCGCGAGTACGGCATGAAGGCGTTCATTTTCAATTACCCGTCCGTTACCAAAACGCTCGATGAAAACGCCGGCCGCCTGGCCCGTTTCATCGAGGAGAATGGAATCGAGCAGGCGCATCTCGTCGGCCACAGCCTGGGAGGCCTGGTCATCCTGCGAATGCTGGCAAACCATTACTCCGATATTCCGGGCCGCATCGTGTGCATCGGCTCGCCGCTGCGCGGGTCACGCGCCGCCACCATCCTCAAAGCCAAGAGCTGGGGTGAGCATCTGCTCGGTGCCGCGCTCCCCCAGGGGACGGTGCACGGCTCTGCCAACGAGTGGGCGAGCGAGGTGACTGCCCGGCGCGATATCGGCGCTATCGCCGGCTCGGTCCCGTTCGGCGTCGGTCACGTTGCCGGGCCGTTCGGGGAACCGAACGACGGCACCGTGACGGTTGCCGAGACCCGGCTCGATGGCGCGAAAGATCATATCGTCATGCCGACGACCCACACGGGAATGCTGATTTCGCGAAACGTCGCGGAGCAGATCGGAACATTCCTGCGGCGCGGTGAGTTCCTGCGCGAAGAGTAACGGCGCGCCGGCGCGCGATTACAGGTCTCTCAGCCTGTACAGCGCCGCGAGCGCCTGCCGGGGGGTCATCGCGTCCGGATCCAGTTCCGCCAGCGCCTCGCGAAGTAAGTCTTCCCCCGTCGCATCTGCCGGGCCCAGCGGCAGCTGCGCCTGCGGGCCTTGCGTCAGCGCGAGCTGATGCGATTCCAGCGTTGCCAGATAGTCGCGGGCACGCTGCACGACGTGCCCGGGCACGCCGGCGAGCGCCGCGACCTGCAGACCGTAACTCTGGTTGGCCGGCCCGGGTTTTACGGCGTGCAGGAACACCAGCCGGCCGTCGTGCTCGGTCGCATCGAGGTGCACATTGCGACAGGCCGGCAGCTCGTCGGCGAGCGCGGTCAGCTCGAAGTAGTGCGTCGCGAACAGCGTGAATGCGCGCGCCTTTTCGCCCATGTAGTGCGCCGCTGCCCAGGCCAGCGACAGGCCGTCGAAGGTGCTGGTGCCGCGCCCGATCTCGTCCATCAGCACCAGGCTTTGCGCCGTCGCATTGTTGAGGATGGTGGCGGTCTCCGTCATCTCGACCATGAACGTCGAGCGGCCACCCGCGATGTCGTCGGAGGCGCCGATGCGCGTAAAGATCCGGTCCAGCGGCCCGATACGCAGCGAGTCCGCCGGCACGAAACTGCCGATGTGCGCAAGTATCGCGATCAGCGCCGTCTGGCGCATGTAGGTCGACTTGCCGCCCATGTTCGGACCGGTGATGACGATCAGCCGTTGCTCGTCGGTCAACGTCAGGTCATTGGCGACGAACGGCGTCTCGATCACCTGTTCGACAACGAGGTGGCGCCCTCCGCGGATCTCGATGCGCGGCTCGTCGCTCAGTTCGGGTTTGCACAGGCGCAGGCTCGCGGCGCGCTCGGCGAAACACAACAGCACATCCAGCTCGGCGACGGCGAACGCCGTCTGTTGCAGCCCGGCAAGCGCCTCGTTCAGGTGATCCAGTAACTGCTCGTAGAGATACTTCTCCCGGGCCAGCGCGCGTTCCCGCGCGCTCAGTACCTTGTCCTCGAACTCTTTCAGCTCCGGCGTGATGTATCGTTCGGCCGCTTTGAGTGTTTGCCGGCGTACGTACTCGTCGGGTGCCCTGTCTGCCTGTCCCTTGCTGATCTCAATGTAGTAGCCGTGCACGCGGTTGTAGCCGAGCTTCAGCGTCGCGATGCCGGTTCGCTGCTTTTCGCGCGCCTCGAGGTCCAGCAGGAACTGGTCGGCGTTTTCGGCGATGGCGCGCAGTTCGTCGAGTTCGTCGTCGTAAGCGTCCGCGATTACGCCACCATCGCGAATCAGCATCGGCGGATTGTCGACGAGCGCATCGGTAAGCAGCTGCTGCTCGCGGTGATGAGGGACGATGCGCTCCCGCAAGGCACTGAGCTGCGGTGACTGGATGCCCGCGAGTTGTTTGCGCAACTCCGGCAGGCGGGACAGCGCCTCGCGCAGCTGCCGCAGGTCACGCGGCCGGGCGGATCGCAGGGCGACGCGGGACAGGATGCGCTCGACATCCCCGATACCGTGCAGCAGCGGCTGCAGTACGTCGGCTGCGCTAGCGGTGATCATGGCCTCGACGGCCTGGTAGCGCGCTTTCAGTGTGGCGGGATCGCGCAGCGGCCGCTGGATCCAGCGCCGCAGCAAGCGGCTGCCCATGGGGCTCTGGCAGCGATCCATCACGCCCGCCAGCGTGTGCTGATCGTGTCCGCTGAGCGACGCCTGGAGTTCCAGGTTGCGGCGCGTCGGTCCGTCCATGATGACCGCGTCTTCGCGGCGTTCCACCGTGATCGCCTGCAGGTGCGGCAAAGAGGCTTTCTGGGTGTCGCTGACGTACTGCAGCAATGCGCCGGCCGCGGCGACCCCCCGCGGAAACGCGTCGCAACCGAAGCCGGACAGGTCGCGGGTACCGAATTGCCTGCACAGCAGCCGGGTCGCGGCGTCGAGTTCGAAGTGCCAGGGCGGGCGTCGCGTTATGCGCACGCCCTCGCCGAAACGACGCGCTTCGACCTGGTCCTCGTCGACGATCAGCTCGGCCGGCCGCAGCCTTTCCAGTTCGCCGGCAATGGCCTCTCCGTCTGCAGCCTCGGTGAGCCGGAATCGGCCGCCTGCAAGATCCAGCCATGCGAGACCGATGCCCTCGCTGTCGACAAACATCGCCGCGACCAGGTTGTCACGGCTCTCCGACAGCAGCGCTTCGTCGGTGAGCGTGCCGGGCGTCACGATCCGCGTGACCTTGCGCTCGACCGGACCCTTGCTCGTCGCCGGGTCGCCGATCTGCTCGCAGATCGCCACCGACTCGCCTTTCCTGACGAGTTTCGCGAGATAGCTCTCGGCGGCGTGATAGGGCACGCCGGCCATCGGGATCGGGTTGCCGCCCGATTTGCCGCGTGAGGTCAGGGTGATGTCGAGAAGCGAAGCCGCGCGCTTTGCGTCCTCGTAGAAGAGTTCGTAGAAGTCGCCCATGCGGTAGAAGACGAGCATATCCGGATGCTCGGCCTTGATGGCCAGGTACTGGCGCATCATCGGGGTGTGAACGGCGCTGACTTCCATATTATTCTTCTCGGCAATGAAAATACTGCATGTCGAAACCGGGCGCCATCTTTACGGCGGGCCGCAGCAGGTTATCTACCTCGTCAGGGCGCTGCGCGACAGGGGTCATGACAACCTGATCGTCTGCCCGCCGGGATCGGGTATCGACAATGCGGCGCGGCAAGCGGCCATACCCGTACGGAACCTGTTTTGTGCCGGCGATCTCGACCTGCCGTTCGCCTACAGGCTCGCGCAGTTCATCGGGCAATCGAAGCCGGACATCGTGCATTGCCACAGCCGTCGCGGTGCGGATGTGCTCGGCGGCCTTGCCGCGAGTTTCGCAGATGTGCCGGCCGTGGTGTCGAGACGGGTGGATAACACCGAAATGCGCATCGTCGCGGCACTTCGCTACCGGCCGTTCAGAAAAGTCATCGCGATATCGGACGCGATCGCGCGCGAGCTGCGCGACCGGGGTGTCGAGGAAG
The DNA here is from genome assembly GCA_947258565.1 of uncultured Woeseiaceae bacterium. Classification (GTDB taxonomy): domain Bacteria; phylum Pseudomonadota; class Gammaproteobacteria; order Steroidobacterales; family Woeseiaceae; genus UBA1847. Next base: position 39,256 of record CAMYJB010000013.1, on the reverse strand, counting down.
AGCGGCTTGCCATCATCCGCAGCGCGGTGGACGTCGAGCGCTTCGAGCAGGTCGGTGACTGCGCCCGGTTTCGCGAGCAATACGGAGCGCCGGACGGTGCACTGGTGATCGCGGCGGCGGGGCAGCTGATACCGCGCAAGGGTCATCGTTATCTATTGCAGGCGGCTGCCGCACTGGGGGCGGCACATGGCGAGTTCCGGGTACTCGTCTTTGGTGATGGGTATCTTCACAATCAGCTGCAGGCACAGGCGGAGTCACTCGGTATCGCGGACGTCGTCACTCTCGCCGGGTTCCGCGAAGACCTCGATGATTACGTCAGCTGCTTCGACATCTTCGTGCATCCTGCGCTCGCGGAGGGACTCGGTGTCGCGGCGCTGAAAGCGGCGGCTGCCGGGGTTCCGGTCGTCGGTTTCGAGGCCGGCGGGCTCAGAGAGGCGGTCGTGCATGACGAGACGGGAATCCTGGTGCCCCCGGAAGACGCCGGCGCCCTGCGAGATGCGATCGCCACGTTGATGGATGACGAGGCGCTGAGGGCCAGCCTCGGCCTGGCCGGCAGGAAAAGAATGCAGAAAGACTTCTCGATCGCTACGATGGCGGACAAGCACGTAGCGCCATCGACGAGCTGGCGACAATGCTCGTCGGGGAACTGAATACGAAGAACAAGGCCGTGGCGACCGCGGAATCCTGTACCGGGGGGTGGATCGCCAAGGCATTGACGGATGTGCCAGGAAGTTCCGGCTGCTTCGGCTATGGCATAGTCAGCTACAGCAACGGCGCGAAGGAGTCGATTTTGGGAGTGAAGAACCGGACGCTTGCCGAACACGGTGCTGTCAGCGAGCCCGTGGTGCGTGAAATGGCGGAAGGCACGCTACGGCTCAGCGGCGCGGATGTCTCCATCGCGGTCAGCGGGGTCGCCGGGCCCGATGGCGGCAGCGACGACAAGCCGGTGGGCACCGTGTGGTTCGCATGGTCTACGCGCGGACCCCGCGGTATCACGACCGACACCGACCTGCAGCGTTTCGAGGGCAATCGCGAAAGCATTCGCATGCAGACAGTGATACACGGCCTGAAGGGCGTTCAGCGAAGACTGCCGACATGAACAGGAAGCGGCTGTTCTTTGCATTGTGGCCGGACGACCGGCAGCGTGATCGCCTGCGCGACGTGATCAGTCCGCTCGCGAAGCTTGTCGAGGGTCAACATGTGTACCGTGGCAACTGGCACGTGACGACGGCTTTCATCGGCGAGTTCCCCGAGAACAGGCTGCCCGAACTGCAGGGCCAGGCTGCGCAGATTGCCGTCGAGCCGTTTCGCCTGCGCTTCGACCGCGTCGAATTCTGGCCGAGGCCGAAAGTGGCGAGCCTGGTCGCTGCGATTGTGCCGTCTGAACTGCAGCACCTCGTCGAAGCGCAGAACTCTCTGCTCGCGGATTTCGGCGTGCGGGTCGAGGACCGCGCCTACCGGCCGCACATTACGGTGGTGCGGCGGGCGCGGCCCTTCGAGACCCAGCGCCTGGCGCAACCGGCCGTGGTCGAATGGTCGGGCTTCGAACTCGTCGAATCGGTCTCGCAGCCCGGCGGTGCAAGTTACCGCCCACTGAAACAATAGCTTCGGCGTGATACCTCGTTTTTACCCAAAGTGCCCGGAATTGGAGGCTGCGCCACTATTGGGCTTCGGGCAAAATACTGTATATAATCACATGCGATTTTCCACCGACGGGATGGCAGCAAACAATGGATGAAAACCGCAAGAAAGCACTCGCGCAGGCGCTGGGCCAGATAGAAAAGCAGTTCGGCAAGGGTTCCGTCATGCGACTCGGTGACGGCAGCATGATCGGCAACATCGAAGCGGTTTCCACGGGTTCGATAGGCCTGGATGTTGCGCTCGGCATCGGCGGGCTGCCGAAAGGCAGGGTCGTCGAGATCTACGGGCCGGAGGCATCCGGCAAGACGACGCTGACACTGCAGGTGGTCGCCGAGGCGCAGAAGATGGGCGGCACGGCGGCGTTTGTCGATGCGGAACATGCGCTCGACCCGCAATATGCAGAAAAGCTCGGCGTCAACGTCGACGAGCTGCTCGTTTCCCAGCCCGATACGGGCGAGCAGGCGCTCGAAATCACCGACATGCTGGTCCGCTCCGGCGCCGTCGACGTGATCGTGGTGGACTCGGTTGCGGCGCTCACGCCGAAAGCCGAGATCGAGGGCGAGATGGGTGACTCGCACGTCGGCCTGCAGGCGCGACTGATGTCGCAGGCGCTCAGGAAGCTCACGGGCAACATCAAGCGTTCCAACGCGATGGTGGTCTTCATCAACCAGATCCGCATGAAGATCGGCGTCATGTTCGGCAGCCCCGAAACGACCACGGGGGGCAACGCGCTCAAGTTCTATTCCTCGGTCAGGCTCGACATCCGCCGTATCGGCGCGATCAAGAAGGGTGACGAGGTGATCGGTAACCAGACGCGCGTCAAGGTGGTCAAGAACAAGGTCTCGCCGCCGTTCAAGATGGCGGAGTTCGAAATTCTGTACGGCGAGGGTATCTCGCGCGAAGGCGAGATCATCGAACTCGGCGTCCAGCACGGCCTCATCGATAAAGCCGGTTCCTGGTACAGCTACGGCAGTGACCGCATCGGCCAGGGCAAGGAAAACGTGCGTGAGTTCCTCAGGGCCAATCCGGACGTGGCGGCCGAGGTCGAACAGAAGATTCGCGAGAAGCTGTTGCCGCAAACCGTCGAGGCCTCCGCATCGGATGACGGGGAGGCCGTCGCGCAGGAGGCCTGATGAGCTTGCTGTAGGAGCGCTTCCCGACACGCGATTACGTCAGTGCAATTCGCGGTTCAGGGCGCGCCACTGCGGTCCATCCGATCAGACATTCAGTCATGTCCGAGTTGCGCACCGAAGCACGCAAGAAAGCGATGAATCTGCTTGCGCGCCGCGAGCACGGGCGTGCTGAACTCGAACGCAAGCTCGTGGCCGCCGGCTTCGACGCGAACATCGTAGCCGATGTCCTGCAGCAGCTGGCCGGGGAAGGGCTGCAAAGCGATCGCCGTTTCGTCGAGTCATTCGTGCAGTCCCGCATCAACCAGGGCAAGGGCCCGCTGCGTATTCACGCCGATCTCGGGCAACGCGGCATTGCCGCCGGGCTGATCGACGAGATTCTGGAGGAGACCGGCCAGGACTGGTGTGCGTTGGCCAGGGACGCGCGCGTGAAAAAGTTCGGCCGCCCGCAGCCGGCCGAGTTCAGGGACAAAGCACGCCAGATGCGTTTCCTGCAGTACCGGGGCTTCGAGCCCGATCAGATCCGGGCCGCGGTCGCGTCTTTCGACGATTAACGCTTAATCCGTCCAGACAAGTCCCGTACACTTACGGGTTTGAAAAGTGCCGCCCGATCCCGATATCAATCCGATGCAACGCCTTTCCAGCAATGAGTTGCGCCAGGCCTTCCTGGACTTCTTCGCCGAGCGCGGCCACGAAGTGGTTGCAAGTTCGCCCCTGGTGCCGGGCAACGACCCGACACTGCTCTTTACCAATGCGGGCATGGTGCAGTTCAAGGACGTGTTTCTCGGCCTGGAGAAACGCAGCTACGATCGTGCGGTAAGCTCACAGCGGTGCGTGCGTGCGGGCGGCAAGCACAACGATCTGGAGAACGTCGGCTACACAGCCCGCCATCACACGTTTTTCGAGATGCTCGGCAACTTCAGCTTCGGCGATTACTTCAAGCGCGAGGCGATCCAGTACGCGTGGGATTTCCTGACGCAGACGCTCGAGTTGCCCGCGGAAAAACTCTGGGTAACGGTGTTCAACGACGATGACGAAGCGGCGGACATCTGGCTCGAGGAGATGAAGATCGATCCCAGGCGCTTCACGCGCATGGGTGAGAAGGACAACTTCTGGGCTATGGGCGATACAGGTCCCTGCGGGCCCTGCAGCGAGATCTTCTACGACCATGGGCCGCACGTAGCCGGCGGCCCACCGGGCTCTCCGGACGAGGACGGTGATCGATACGTCGAGGTCTGGAACCTCGTGTTCATGCAGTTCGATCGCTCGGCGGACGGCACGATGACGCCGTTGCCGAAGCCCTCGGTCGATACCGGCATGGGGCTCGAGCGAATCGCGGCTGTCATGCAGGGCGTACACAGCAACTACGAGATCGACTTGTTCGCCAGGCTTATCGAGGCGACCGCGAACACGGTCGGCGTCGAGAATGACGGTTCCAGTTCCCTGAACGTGATTGCCGACCACATACGTGCCTGTGCGTTCCTTATTGTCGACGGCGTCCTCCCCGGCAACGAAGGTCGCGGTTACGTATTGCGCCGGATCATTCGCCGGGCGATTCGGCATGGCAAGAAGCTCGGTACCGACGAGCCGTTCTTCTACAAGCTGGTCGGCCCACTGGCCGAGGAGATGGGTAATGCCTATCCCGAGCTGCCGAAGGCCAGGGCGCATGTCGAGAAAGTCCTGAAACAGGAGGAGCTGCGCTTCGCCGAAACGCTGGACCAGGGCATGGAGATCCTCGAGACGGCGATAACAGAGCTCGACGGCGAGCAGATTCCCGGCGAGGTCGTATTCAAGCTCTACGATACCTACGGTTTCCCGGTAGACCTGACGGCGGACATCGCGCGCGAACGCGAGCTCACGATCGATGAGGCGGGTTTCGAGGCGGCGATGGCCGAGCAGCGGGACCGCGCACGCGCAGCCAGCAAATTTGCCGCTGCTGCCGAGGCGGCGATCAGGACGGATGCTGAAAGCGAGTTCTCTGGTTACGAGGGTACGGAGTCGAGCGGCGAGATCATCGGGCTGTACAAGGACGGTACCCGGGTGGATGCGCTGGCTGCCGGGGACGAGGGCGCCGTCGTGTTGTCCTCGACGGCCTTCTACGCAGAGAGCGGCGGCCAGATCGGTGACACCGGGATCCTGGCCGAGACCGGCAAATTGTTCCAGGTTGTCGATACGCAGAAAAGCGGCAATGCGATCGTTCACTACGGCGCAGTGGAAGAGGGCGAGCTGAGAACCGGCGACACGGTCGACGCGATCGTCGATGCCGAACGCCGCCAGGCGATCCGGCTCAATCACTCTGCCACGCACCTCATGCACGCCGCGCTCCGCAAGGTACTGGGCGACCACGTGCAGCAGAAGGGCTCGCTGGTCGCGCCGGATCGCCTGCGCTTCGATTTCTCGCATTACGAGGCCGTCACGCCCGAGCAAATCGCCGAGATCGAAGCGCTGGTCAACGAGGAGATCCGCAAGAACGTTGCGGCCGACACGAGCCTGATGAGCTATGACGACGCCATGCAGTCGGGCGCCATGGCCCTGTTCGGTGAAAAGTACGGGGACGAGGTCCGCGTGCTGCGTTTCGGCGATTTTTCGGTCGAGCTCTGCGGCGGTACCCATGTCGAGCGCACGGGCGACATCGGGGTCTTCAAGATTACTTCGGAGGGCGGTATCGCGTCGGGTGTGCGGCGCATCGAGGCGGTAACCGGGAAGGGCGCTCTCGAATGGATCGATACGCGCGAACGGACGCTCGAAGATCTCGCAGGGTTGCTGCGCAGCCAGCCTGACCAGGCCCCGGCAAAGGTCGAGCAGCTCCTGAAGCGGAACAAGGATCTCGAAAAGGAGCTGGCCGCCGCGAAACAGGCGCTTATCACGGGGCAGGCGACGGACCACGGCGCGAACGTCAAGGAAATCGGTGGTATCAAGGTACTCGCCACCCGCATGGACGGCGCAGACGCGAAAACGCTGCGGGATGCCGTGGACCGCTTCAAGGACAAGCTCGAGAGCGCCGTTGTCGTGGTTGGCTCGGTCGACGACGGCAAGGTACGGCTTGCGGCGGGGGTTACAAAGAACAATATCGACCGGATTCGCGCAGGCGATCTGATCAAGCCCGTGGCCGAGCGGGTTGGCGGTAAAGGCGGCGGGCGTCCGGATTTTGCCCAGGCCGGGGGAAACAAACCGGAGGCGCTGGATGCGGCGCTCGGGTCCGTTTCGGACTGGGTGGCCGAACAGCTGGCGTGAGTCGATGTTCCGGACCGGAGCGCTGGTACAAAGGTTTCGCTTGTACCTGTGGGCATATGTGCCCAGAATCGGCTAGTATTACAAGCGTTTAGGAAGTACGACGCGTACAAGAACGGGGAATAAGCCCGCTAGGCAGGAGTAGGAAGCTATGCTGATTCTGACGCGACGCGCTGGAGAAACGGTCATGGTCGGGAGCGATATCACCATCACCGTACTGGGGGTCAAGGGGAATCAAGTGCGTATCGGCATCAATGCGCCGAAAGACGTTGCTGTGCACCGCGAAGAGATCTACGAGCGAATCCAGAGCGAAAAAGCCGCCGAGAAAGCAGACAAAGCCGCGGGAGGCGAGTAGGGCCGCTCAGGCTTTACCGGGACCTATCGTCTGAGTAGTATGTGCGGCCGGCCGTATGCGAGCCGTGCCCGACGGTTTTGGAGAGATGGCTGAGTGGTCGAAAGCGCTCCCCTGCTAAGGGAGTAAGGGTTAAAAGCCCTTCGAGGGTTCGAATCCCTCTCTCTCCGCCAGAAAATGAAAAGGCCCCTTCACGGGGCCTTTTCATTTTCTCGCCGAGGGAGGGCAGGATGCAGACCCCTGTTCGACTCACGCAGCGCCGCAGGCGCCAGTGAGCTCGCTCGCCCCGGGCGAGCGAGAATCCCCCAAGTGGGGTGTACGGCATGCCTGAGGGGCACCTTGTTAATTTTCTCGCCGAGGGAGGGCAGGATGCAATTCCGAAACCATTTCTGATGCTCCGGCATCCAATCCAGTATTCCTGACCTGTTGTACCCTGTTACCCATGACTCTTGTCGATGAACTCAAGCGCCGGAACGTATTGAAGGTAGTCTTCACCTACCTCGTCGTCGGCTGGTTGCTGACCGAGGTCCTTACGACGATCCTGCCCGAGCTCGGCGCGCCGCAATGGGCGTCGCGCATGGTGATCCTGGTGTTTGCATTGGGATTCTTCCCCGCGGCGATCCTGCCCTGGGTCTACGAAATCACCCCGACCGGTATCAAGCGCGAGTCGGACATTGCGCGTGGTGACGCGGCCAGAAGCAGCAGCCGGATATTCGACTATGTCGCGATCTTGGCTGCGACGATCCTGATAGTTGTGATCGCGGTCCTCGGCGCCCGCACGACTGTTGACGAGTCGGCTCCGATGAACACGGAGCTCAGTCCAGCGTCGATTGCCGTACTGCCGTTTGTAAATATGACAGGCGATCCCCGTAACGATTACTTCTCGGACGGCCTCACGGAGACGCTGCTTCACATGCTCGCGCAGATTCCGGACCTGCAGGTTGCCGCAAGGACCTCGAGCTTTGCATTCAAGGGACAGAGCAAGACAATCGGGGAAATCGCGCAAGCTCTCTCGGTTGCCCATGTGCTCGAGGGTAGCGTGCAGCTTTCCGAAAACCGGGTTCGCATAACGGCGCAGCTGATTCGCGCAGGGGACGGTTTTCACGTCTGGTCGAACAACTTCGAAACAGATTTCGACGACATCTTCGCTATCCAGGACGAGATCGCGAGGAAAGTCGGCAGCGCCTTGTCGGCATCCCTGCTCGGCAATGATCAGGCGCCGAGTTTCTCCGCTATCGATACGGATAATCCCGACGCATACGACCTGTTTCTGCAGGCTCTGGCCGAACGGGCGACCTTCTCCTATGGCGGTTTGAAGGCGGCCGAGGATCTGCTCAAGGGCGCGCTTGCTACCGACCCCGGTTTCCTGGACGCCAAGACGGAACTGGCCATCAATTACCTGCACCAGTACGAGACGGGTCTGATCGGCCTCGAGGAGGCGGTGACGAATTGCTCGGCAATGACTCGACAGGTACTCGCTGCGCGGCCGGATGATCCAATGGCAAACGCGCTGCGCATCTACGTCGACGTTGCCGGCGATGCAGAAGCCATGGATCCGGGCCGGGTCTACGATGTGATCGGCCAGCTCGAGCAGTTGGTTGCAGAGAATCCCGATATCTATCAGATCCGCATACTCCTGGGCCAGGTTTTGCAACGTGTGCAGAAATATGATCGCGCCCTCGTCGTGCATCTCGAAGCGCTGCAAAAGGAGCCATACAACCCGCGTGTGCACTACGAACTCGGTTCTCTCTACCTGATGCTTGATCGGCCGGCCGATGCCCGGGCAGCGCTGGAACGTTCGCTCGAACTGGAGTCACGACAGCCGAACGCGTATGTCAGGCTCGCGCGAGTCAGCTCGCAACTCGGTGACGGCGTAGGGACGGTCAAGCACTTGCTCAGGGCGTTCGAGATCGATCCGAGAGATCATGAGCTGCCGGCCGGTATAGCACTATTCCTGTACGGATTGGGCCTGGTCGAGGAGGGAGACGATTTTCGCAACCTGGTGCATGCTGTTGCGCCGACGAGCGAGATCGCCTCCCTTGTGGAACTGCGACGAGCGACCAGTCTTGGCGATACTTCGGCGAGCCTGGCAGTGGCGCGGCGGATTATCGAAGAGGATGTTGAAGACCGCAAAGGCACATTCTCCGAGGCAGTACGGCAGCTGATGAGGGTTGCCGCGGCCAACGGCACGATTGTCGAGACCACGGACTACCTCGAGCAACACGCTCCGGGCATCTTCGATATCAGGGCCGACGCTTTGCCACACAAATACCGCGCGGCTCAGATTGCCTCGCTCGGCGCATGGTACGTGTCGTTGCCGCGTGAGGAATTGCTGCAACGACTCGATGACTTGCTGGATGAGGCTCACGAATTCGGCATCGATCCTCTTGCCGATCCGGGTAACAGGCTCGGCGTCCATGCGCTGCGCGGCGAGACGGAAGCCGCCGTGAAGCTCGCGCTGGAGCAGGTCTTCTCACAACCTGTGACCCGCAATCTCCTGTGGCAAGAAGAGTATTCACAGCCCATGTATGCCGATATCGTCGCAGATGAAGACGTGCGCGACGCATTGCGCCGCAGGCAGGCCGAATACGCTGTCGTTCGCGACCAGGTCAGGGCCTATCTTGCAGGTATAAGCGAATCGGCGTAGACGCAGTCGACGAGCTTGGCTTCGAAGTAGAGAAACGGATCAGTTGCCGAGCGCGTACTGAAACCCGATGAAATAGTCTTCATTGAGTTCATCCACTTCGTCGAGCTGCGTCCATACGCCGCCGCCATAGGCCGCCAGCAATGTAACCCTCTTGGTGAGACCCCATTCCATGCCGAGTCGCCAGTTCAGGAAACCTTCGCTCGCGCCGTCGTCAACGAAATCCACCCCCCATACTTCGGCCAGCAGGCGAAAGTCCGGCGTGAGTGAGTAGCCGGCCGATGTGGCCACGCTAATTGCGTCAAGACTGCTTGAGCTGATGCTGTAGCCGACGTTACCCGTAAATTCCCAGCGCCCCAGGGCGATGGACGCGAGCAGGGGTACCGAGAATACAGTAGTGTCCTCCACGAGGCCGAATATCGTTGACGATCTCGAGAGCGGGATCGATAGCGACGGTGCTACCGCGATCGCCGTGTTCGCGCCCTCGTGAAACCGCCATTTTACTCCGGCGATTGCTTCGCCCCATCCCGTTACAGATGCTTCCCCGGCGTCCTTTGCCCTTTGTCGCGGAATCGTGAGGCTGACTTCGACCGTGTCGCTCAAGCCGTAGGCGAGATCCAGGGCCGGTCCCTGCACGCTCTCGCCCGCATCACGCGACTCGCCCGCGGCATACACGATGATCTCGAGCACGCCCGGCGCCGCCGTGCCCGTATCGTCGGTGACCATCGGCGGCCCAGCGATCGCGGCAGATGCGCACAGCGGTGTCGCCGCAATAATCAAATTAGTCAGTTGCCTTGCATGCATAGGCCAGATTGAGTGCCGTCTTGTTAGCGGTGAGGCTCATTCTGCCACGGCGAAACAAACATTTTGATAGCGGTTCACATAGTCCGGGCGAGAAAAAAGGGCCCCCGAAGGGGCCCCTCCGTCCGTGTCGGCCGACGATTACTGTTCGGCAAGCATCTTAACTGACCTTGACCTGCACCAGTTCCTCACCGTCCGGGTCGGTCACGTGCACGGCGCACGCGATACACGGGTCGAAACTGTGGATCGTGCGCAGGATTTCGAGCGGCTGCTCCGGATCCACCATCGTGTGCCGGTCCTCCAGCGCGGCTTCGTAGGCGCCCGGCTGGCCGTTGGCATCCCGCGGTCCGGCATTCCATGTGCTCGGCACGATGGCCTGGTAGTTGGCGATCTTCCTGTCCTCGATAACGACCCAGTGCGACAGGGCGCCTCGCGGCGCTTCCATGACGCCGACGCCCTGGCAGGATTTCGGCCAGGTAGACGGTTCCCACAGGGACTCGTCAAACGTGCGCGTGTCTTCCGCCCTGATATTTGCGATCAGCGCATCGAGCCAGCCCTGCATCGCATCGGCGAGGATCGCCGTCTCGAGCGTACGCGCCGCAGTCCGGCCTAGGGTCGAGAACAGTGCCTCGACGGGTGCGTCGAGCGTGGTCAGCGCGTAGTTGACCAGCGCCTGCGTCTGTTCATGACCCTTGGCGTACAGGAGCAGCACGCGGGCGAGCGGCCCCACTTCCATCGAGTTGCCGTTCCAGCGCGGCGACTTCAGCCATGAATAGGACTGATCGACGTCGAGGTGCGCGTAAGGCGGCTCCGGCCCCGTGTAGCTGAGAGTGGTTTCGCCACTCCAGGGGTGCAGGCCCGATGCCTTGCCGCTCGAGTAGTCGTACCAGGAGTGCGCAATAAATTCCTGGATTCCCTGCGGATCGCCGAGTTCGAGATCATGGACCGTTGACAGGTCCCGGTTCAGGATCACGCCGCGTGGGAACAGGTACGAATCGGGTTCGTCCATGCTGCTCGCCGGCAGGTCACCGACACACAGGAAATTGCCGAGGCCTTCGCCGCGCGCGAACCAGTCTTTGTAGAAGCTGGCGATCGCGAGCGTGTCCGGCACGTATACCTGGTTTACGAAGGTCTTCATGCTGTCGATGATCTCCTGGACCTGCGACAGCCGTTTGCTGTTGATGGCCGAATCCGAGTTCAGGTCGATGGGTGACGGCACGCCGCCGACCAGGAAGTTCGGATGCGGATTCTTGCCGCCGAATATGGCATGCAATCTCGCAACGTCGCGCTGCCAGACCAGGGCGTCCAGGTAGTGCGCAACCGCCATGAGGTTCGCTTCGGGCGGCAGGCGGTACTCGGGATGTCCCCAGTATGCCTTGGCGAAAATACCGAGTTGCCCCGACTCGACGAAGCCGGCAACCTTCTTCTGCACGTCCCGGAAATAGCCGACCGACGAACGGGGGTAGCTGCCCAGCGACTGCGCCAGCTCCGCGGTCTTCGCCGGATCGGCGGACAGCGCGGACACGACGTCCACCCAGTCGAGCGCGTGCAGGTGGTAGAAGTGCATCACGTGGTCGTGGATGTACTGCGCACCGATCATCAGGTTACGAATCAGCTCCGCGTTCTGCGGCACTTTGGCGCCAATAGCATTCTCCACGGCGCGCACCGATGCGATGCCGTGCACGAGCGTGCACACGCCGCAGATGCGCTGCGCAAATGCCCACGCATCGCGCGGATCGCGGTCCCTCAGGATGATCTCGATACCTCTCACCATGGTGCCGGACGAATACGCCTGAGCGATCTGGTCGCCGTCCATTTGCGCTTCGATTCGCAGGTGGCCTTCGATACGAGTGATCGGATCGACAACGACTCGTGCGTTCATGCCTCATCCTCCAGGTTCTCGGCAACCATTTCCATGAGGCTACCCATCTTGTAATCCCAGTTGAAATGCTCCTGGCTGTCGTCAAAGCTCTGCCGGCAATTGGCGCAACTCGACAAGAGCTCGTCGGCGTCGGTCTTTTCGACCTGGTCCATCTTCAGTTTGAACACCCGGTGCCTGAGCGGGTCTGCTCGTTTAATCGTCACGACACCGCCGCCGCCGCCGCAGCACCAGTTGTAATCGCCGCCGTACTCCATCTCACGGAAATCGACGCCAAGGTGCCTGATAACGTCGCGAGCCGCCTGGGTTGCGCCACCACGGCGTGAAACCTGGCAGGGATCGTGATAGGTGACGCTCGTGTCCACCTTCTTCACCTTGATCTTGCCCGTGTTCAGCGCATCGGCCATGTACTCGGAGATGTGCATCACTTTGAACGGCAATGGCTTGCCATACATATTCGCGCCCATCCAGCGCAGGGCCATGTAGGCGTGCCCGCATTCGGGCAGGACGATGAGTTTCGCGCCGATCTTTATCGCCGCATTGATCAGTTTCATCGTCGCTTCTTTCTGCCAGCCGGGATTGCCCGACAGCATGCCGAAGTTGGTTGCCTCGAAACCGTCGGTCCTGAATGTCCAGGATTCGCCGGCAGCGTTCAGTATCCTGGCGGTCGCTGCAATCGACTGTGGGTACTTCTGGATTTCGATCGACGACATGACCGCGAGAACGTCGGCCTGCTCGACGTCCATCGGGATCTCGACGTCGTGTTCGTCGGCCATCCACTCGACCCGGTCTTCGAACTTGTCCGGCGTAATCCCCAGGGGACTGCCCGTTTCCGCAGCGCGTTTGGCGGTTTCGTGGAGCTCATGCGGGATCAGGCCGGCCATGAACATGCCGTGGCGCGCCATGGAAACGAGCCCGGCGATGTCGATACCCATCGGGCACACGAGTGAGCAGCGTCCGCAGACCGTGCAGCTGTCATACAGCAGGTGCTGCCATTCCTCGAGCTGGTCGATGGTGACCTTCTTCTTGAACCCGAACAGCCGATAGAAAAGCGCGAACGGCCCTGCCTCGCGTTTGTAGGCCTGCTTGAATAACTCGAGCTTCCAGATCGGCGTATATCTAGGATCGTCGGTACGCACGTGGAAATGGCACGCATCTGCACACATGCCGCAATGCAGACAACCATCCAGGTACGAAGCCGTCTGCGAATTGAAGTTCTTGACGAAATGATGCATTGCTTTTTCAACGCGCTCTTCCGTCTCCATGTCACCCTGGATGTCGTGACGAACCTCGGGCGGCTTGTAGGCCAGCCGTTCGGCTTCACGATCGAGCGGATGTCTTCCGTCAACAGTGGTCATGTCTTTGCCCCCCTGCGCTCAAATACCATTCCGGTGGTTCCCCGTGTTACGAAGACGAGGAACGTGTGACCGAGCTTGCCGAACGGCAGCCAGATCATGAGTACCGCCACCGAAAGAATGTGAATTGCCAGCAGCGTCTCGTAACGTACGCCCATACGGACCGGCATCATCAAGCCGGTCACGATCGGCAACAGCGTGACGAACCAGCTGAAGTAGTCGTCAAAGTTGGAAATCAACTTCAGGACCGGGTGCGTGAGGCGCCGCACCAGCAAGGCAATTCCGGCGACCACGGCGGCGACGCCGGACAGGTAAATGAGGTTGTTCGGCAGACCCGGCCAGTCGAAGCCCAGGAAGCCCTCGAAGAACACGATATGCGGCACGAACAGAAAAATGACGACGAAGAACCCGATGTGCAGAACGTAGGCCAGCATCTTCGGGTACAGCGTCGCGCGCTTGAAGGGCGCTGCCGTAAAGCTGCGCGTGTAGATCACCTTCAGAGCCGCCATAAATCCTCCCGGCTTGCGCGGCTCGGAAAACTCCGGTTTCTCTTTCAGCATGATGATGCCGACAAGTCGCCAGAGCACGCCTGCGACGAGAATGTAAGCTGCGACCTGCAGCGCAGGCCCTCTTGCAAAATCGAGAAGGTCCATCTCATGCCTCCTTCGTGTACTTGGCCTGGCGGCGACGTCCGGCCACGGCAGCAGCGGCACCGAGTGCCACGCCCGCAACAGCCGCACCGGCCAGTTTCTCGCCACTGTCGAACTTGCCGGTCGACAGCGGCGCATAGAATCCGCCCTTGTCCCAGAATCCCGGTTCGGAGCAGCCCAGGCAGGGGTGTCCCGATTCAATCGGGAAGCTCGTGCCGGCATTCCACTTCACGGTGGCGCAGGCGTTATAGGTAATCGGCCCCTTGCAGCCCAGCTTGAACAGGCACCAGCCTTTGCGAGCGCCTTCGTCGTCGAAGGTCTCCGCGAATTTCCCCTGTTCGTAAAACGGCCGCCGGTAGCAGCGGTCGTGGATGGTCTGGCCGAAGAAAGCCATCGGGCGCCCGTGGATATCCAGTTCGGGCAGCTGCCCGAAGGTGAGGAACTGGGCCAGCACGGCGGTGATTACCATCGGGATCGGCGGGCATCCGGGCACATTCACGACAGGCTTGTCTTTGACGAGATCCTGCACGGAAACCGCGCCGGTGGGATTCGGGTTGGCGCCGGGGATGCCGCCAAACGCCGCGCAGCTGCCGATGGCGACGACCGCAGCCGCGCCCTCGACGGTTTCCATGAGCATGTCGTAGTTGCTGATGCCGGCGATCGTGGAGAAACCCGGGTTGCCCATCGGGATCGAGCCGTCCACGAGCACGAGATACTGGCCCATGTTTTCTTCCATGGCCGCGTGCCGTGCCGCTTCGGCCGCATCGCCGGAGGCGGCCTGCAGCGTGTGGTGGTAGTCGAGCGAGATGCTGTCGAATATCAGGCCCTCGAGTGTGGGCGAGGACGAGCGCGTCAGCGATTCGGTACAGCCCGTGCACTCCTGGAAGGACAGCCAGATGACCGAGGGTCTTCGCGCCTGTTCGAGTGCGTTTGCAATACGGGGCACCATCGCGGGGGGCAGCGCCAGGAGCGACGCGGTTGCCGCGCAGTACTTCATGAAGCCGCGCCGCGAAACGCCCTGTGCCTGAAGGATGTCACCCAGGGTCGGTATGGTTTTCACTTGCCTGCCTCCTTGTTGAATTCGGGCCCGGAGTTGTCAAAGCTGTCGCGCAACCTCGCACGGCCGGCACCGATATCGGCGTCCTGGGACATCAGGATCTCCGGGGTGCGGGTAATTTCGATGTAGCGGCCGACGATTTCACCCGCCGTGTTGCGATGTTCCAGCCACCAGACGCCGGGATAGGCGGTCTCGCGAATGACGCTCTTGCCGAGAGCGTCGAGTTCGGCCTTGAGTTCGCCGTGGCCCAGGGCACGTTCGAGTTCTTCGAGTTCGCCGGGCGCAAACGGCAGGCTTGCGAGGTCGATGGCCGTAGGCTCGTCGTCGTCGAGCAGGCGATCGAGCGCATGAATGATTTCGTTCAGGAGCGGTTTTACATTACCGCGGCTGTAGGGAATGGCGGAACGAACCGGTTTTTGCGAGTTCATACGGCAGCTTCCTGCGTCGTGCGGCTGCGCCAATCGAGCACGAGGTCGCGGATCCTCGCGGTGGCGGAAGGTATTGCGGCAGCGACGCTTTGCGTGGGTTCGGTACCCCAGTCCATCTGTTCCGGCTCGATGCCGACGAGCGCACGATTCGGCGGCAGATCGCCACACAGGCGCAGCGCGTCGAGTATGTCTGACAGGCCGAGTTCATGGACGCTGCCGTGATGATTGCGCAGGTGCCGATCCATTTCCTCGCCCTCGAGTACCGTTACGCTGCCAGCCGGCTTGCCGAGCCGCATCGCATCGACGGCGACCAGGCCGTGCAGGTTCGAGAGACGGTCCATCAGTGCGAGCCCGACCGTTCCCGCGTCGAGGCAACAAACATCGGGGTCCGCATGATGCGCTTCGTAGTGGCGCAGGGCATGGATGCCCGCGCCGTCGTCCTGCAGAAGATTGTTACCGATCCCGACGACCGCGATCGAATCCATGCGGAAGCACCCCGAAGAAAAGTCTATTAGCAAATGCTAATGAGTGTGCTACGGTGCGCCTATACTGGTTTTTACGCACACGGCGGGGGGAGACCGAAGCCATGACCTGGAAAACAAGCCTGCCGTTGCTCGTGGCTGCCCTTTCGATTGCATCGACAGCCCATGCGGAGCCGGCGCGGCAATGCCCGCCCGCCACAGGCGTTGCCCTGCAGGTGCTGGGCTCGGGCGGTCCGATCGCGGACGACGGTCGGGCATCCACCGGTTACATCGTCTGGATCGACGGGCGGTCGCGAGTGCTGGTCGATGCCGGGGGCGGCACGTTTCTGCGGTTCGGCGAAGCCGGCGCCAGTTTTGTAGACTTGGATTTCGTGGGTCTGAGCCACTTCCATACCGACCACTCGGCCGATTTTCCAGCGCTTCTGAAGTCCGGTAATTTCTCGGGGCGCGAAGAGCCGCTGCCGGTGGCCGGCCCGGGGCCGGGAGGGCCTTTCCCGGGGCTCGGCGCCTGGCTCGACAGCATGCTTGCCGCCGGGTCGGGCGCGTACGGTTACCTGTCGGGCTATCTCGACGGCAGCGGCCGTCTCGTCAAGCTCCAGCAGAACGAGGTCGCGCGCGACGCGGAGAAACCCGTTCGG
Source organism: uncultured Woeseiaceae bacterium (assembly GCA_947258565.1). GTDB lineage: Bacteria > Pseudomonadota > Gammaproteobacteria > Steroidobacterales > Woeseiaceae > UBA1847. The sequence goes on along the minus strand of CAMYJB010000013.1, from coordinate 22,968 downwards.
GTACTCGATGGCGACATCACGATCGACGCGCTACCCGTCCCGCACGCCATCGTGCCTGCGCTCGGTTACCGCGTGACCACCAACGACGTGTCCATCGTGTTTGCGAGCGATCAGAACGGCAGCTCCGACGCGTTCATCGACTTCGCCAGGGACGCGACCGTGCTGGTCATGCACCTCCCGATTCCGGAAGGAGCATCGGGTGCGGCGATCAAGCTGCATGCGCGGCCGAGCGACGTCGCCAGGGTTGCGAAGGCAGCGGGTGCGGGGACCCTCGTCCTGAGCCATTTCATGGCCAGGAGCCTGAGCGACCTGGATACTAACGTCGATATCGTTCGCACAGGCTTTGGCGGCAGGGTGGTGGTCGCGAGCGACCTGGCCTGCGTGCTCGTCGCCGATCAGTCCTGACCTGCCAGGAAGTTTGCATAGGCGCTGACGTACTTCGCCGCATTGTCGGCCGAGATGAGCACCGCCCGGCCGCTCCTGGGCGTGTCGCCGTGTAAAGCCGCGTGCAGGACGGCGCCGGTCGTCGGTCCCACCATGATGCCGTCGCGGCGCGCCACCTCGATGGCTGCGCCGAACGCTTCCTCGTCGGTCACGGAGACGAGATCGTCGAGCAGGTTGGGGTCGAGGATTTTCGGGTAGTGTTCGTCGGGCAGCCCGGTGATGCGCTTGATGCCCGAGAGCGAGTGCTGCCGGCTCGCGGGTTCCACGCCGATGATGCGAATGTCAGGTTTCTGTTCTTTGAGGAACCGGCCGACGCCGCTGATCGTGCCGCCCGTGCCGATGCTCGCGTAGAAGCAGTCGATCCTGCCCTCGGTCTGCTGCCAGATTTCCGGGCCGGTCGTGCGGTAGTGCGCCTCGGCGTTGAGCTCGTTCTCGTACTGGTTCGGGCTCACGTAGCGTCCGCCGTAAGCCTCGCTCTCGACCATGCTCTTGACGACGCCGCGGGCCCCTTCGGTCGGAAACAGCGGGCACAGCTCGTCCTCGACCTCGATGAGTTCAGCGCCCAGGAACCGCAACAACGCCTTTTTTTCCTCGGGCGTGCCTTCCGGGACGGCGATTTCGATCTGCAGGCCGCGCGCATTCGCCATCGCGGCCAGCGCGATGCCGGTATTGCCTGCCGACGGTTCGACGAGCGCCTGGTCCGGACCCAGCTCCAGCCCGTTCAGCATGAACAGCGCGGTGCGATCCTTTATCGACCCGAAGGGATTCATGCCCTCGAGCTTGAGCAACACCTCGTAGTCCGGGTGCGGGTTCACGCGCGAACTCAGTCGGACCATCGGCGTCGGATTATCGGGGTTTGGCGCCAGGTCGATGATGCTGTCATAGACACGGCGGCTGCCGGTGCCCGGCATACGCCGGTCGGAATGCAGCTCGGTGACGGTTGCGCCGGCGGCGGGGCAGGACGGCTGTTTCTGTGTCTGGGCTCTCATGCAGCCGAGTCTAGCGGCGTGCAGTGAGCAGGCAATGAAACCCCAAGACGGATTCGCTATGCGCTTATTCCATCAGGTTATAAATAGTCACTTATCGTCGAGCGATCCGGGCGCGTAGGGATTCGGCGGCATCAGGTTCGCCGCGATCGGGGCCCTGCGCCGGTCCTCCTGCGGCGGATAATTCTGCGCAAGATAGCTGACGATCTTCTGCTCGGTTTCTGGCTCGAACTGCCACAGGTTCTGTTTTTCCTGCATCCATCGGATGAGGCCGAGCCAGTGCGACTTCGAACCACTTTGCTGGGTGATGAGCCTGGCGGAATGGCAGGCCAGGCAGTTGTTGCGCACCAGTTCCCAGTCGCCCGTTTTCTTGAGGCCCGTAAACGCATCGAGCTCGGGTTCTGCGGCGAGGGCATGCCCGAACGCCACCAGCGCAGTGAAACCGGCGAGCCCGAGAATGGACTGCATCAGGCGACCTGCACCGCGATGCGATGGCAGGCATTATTGAGATAGCCCTTTGGGTTCCAGCCCGGCAATACCATCGGCTGCGCATGGCCTTCGCTATCGGTCGCTCGCGCCCAGATTTCATAGTAGCCGGACTCCGGAAACCCGACTTTGGCCTTCCAGTGCTGCCAGGCAAGGCGGTTCACGGGCTTCTCGAGCTTCGCTTTCTGCCAGGTCGCGCCGAAGTCAATGGACACATGCACAGTGTCCACCGATGAGTCGCCCGCCCACGCGTGGCCGCGCAGCGCGAGCTTCTCGCCGAGCGCGTGCTCGATACCGGACTTCGGGTAGGTGATGAGCGACTTCACGGGCATCGACTCGATGATGCACATCTGATCCTCGGGCACTTCGCTGCCCGGTGCGACCGGCTCGCACGGCACACGATACGCGGAGCCGGTCATCTTGGGTCCGTCGTGAACCTGGTTGCGAATGACGATTCTCGCGAGCCACTTGCCGCTCACCGACGCCGGCCACCCTCCGCAAACGAGGCGCAGCGGGTAACCATTGAGATGCGGTATGTCCTCGCCGTTCATCGCCCAGGCGATCAGCGATTCTTTCTCGAGCGCTTTCGCCAGTGGCACGCCCCGCGAGATCGGCACCTTGTTCGGATCGCCGCTCGCATGCGCGTCGGCCCCGTAGTAGGCGACGTACACGGCGTCGTCCCTGATGCCGACATGCTCGAGCACGTCCCTGAGGCGCACGCCGGTCCACTGCGGGCAGCCGACCGCGCCAACCGACCACTGGTTACCGCCCGCAGGCGGTACAAATTCGCTGCGGCCGTTGCCGCCACACTCGATCTGCAGCTGGTAGGTGTAGTGCCTGAAGGTCGCTTGCAACTCGTCGATGGTAAACGATGCGGTGCGCTCCGCTGATTCGCCGCCAACTTCCAGGGTCCAGGTCGCGGGATCGATGCCCGGCATCGCCGGTTCCCGGCCGTTGTTGCGGACGAACAGGTACTTGCCCGGCGTGACGCGATCGTCCAGCAGGTGCGCGGGCGTCTCGGCATTGATCGGTCGGTCGTTCAGGACGATGAGGTCCTCTTTGCCCGGTATTACGAACGGCTCGTCAGACTGCGCCAGCGCCGCGGGTATCAGGCCACCCGGCATGAGGTGAGCAAACGGAATCGAAGCGCCGACGGCCGCGGACATCGCGGCGAGCCCGCCTTTGGTCAGGAATCCTCTGCGCGTCAGCGGGTCGCTTTTGCGGCCCCAGACGAGTTCGTCGGCAGCGATCGGGTCATCGCTGTAAAGTTCGTGAATTCCACGTCTCTTATGCGACACCGGCGTACTCCGCGTTCCGGTTCCGTAGCCTCGGTCTGCGTGGCAGGGGCAGGGCACCGATCCTTCGCACCGACGCCCCGCGATGCCACGCGTTTATGCCGCGGTGTTCTTGATGATGAAGCGATATACCTTGTCGTCCTGCGACTGTTCGACCAGTTCGTTGCCGGTCTGGCGGCAGAAAGCCTCGAAGTCCGCAACGGATCCCGGATCGGTCGCGAGAATCTCCAGCGTTCCGCCGGCAGGCACGTCCTTCAGTGCCTTACGCGCCTTGAGGATGGGTAACGGGCAGTTGAGCCCCTTTGCATCTAGCGTCTGGTCCGCCATTTCTTGTTGCTCCGCTCCAATTTGGGTTTCGTTTCAATTCAGATGAACAGGTTGATGTCGGCTTGCGTCGCGCATTCGATGTAGGTCGCGGCGCCGCCCAGCTCGGGACCTTCGATCATGTCGTCGAGCGAGTACTCGAACAGGTCCATCGTCATCTGGCAGGCGATGATCCGTACGTCGGCCTCAATGGCAAGCTCACGCAGGTCCTCGATGGACGCAACGCCCTTCTTTTCCATCAGGTTCTTCATCATTTTCGAGCACGCGGCATCGACACCGGGGATCGCCGTCAGGATATTCGGCAGCCCCATGTGAGCGCCCATCATGGGCATCTTCATCGCGGGGTTGCCGGCTGCAGTCAACTGCAGGTCGAGTTTCTTCAACAGCAATGGCAGTCCGTAGAACGTGAAGAACATCGTTACCGGCAGACCCATGGCCGCGGCCGTCGTGGCGAGAATGAACGGCGGGTACGCCCAGTCGAGCGATCCCTTGGTCACGATAATCGACATGCTCTTGGTTTCGGGAGCCGCAACCGGCGCTTCGCTTGCGGTTGTCTGTGCCTCACTTGAGACGATTTGTGCTTCACTGGACATTTCTTATCACCTCTGGAATCGATGCGTCTTTCACGATCCGAATCGTATTAGAATATCATAATTGTCTTTATTAGTTGACTGGAATATTCTCGGACCATCCAGCTCCAAGATTATCCACATTCGGTCGCTAAGGCGTGCAAAATATTCAGACAGTGAGCCTGGTCGATACACTTCCCGCGGTGCCGCAGCCGATATTCGTCGGCAGCGAGGCCTTCCGACGGGCCGCTTTCGGTGACAATCATCCGCTGAAGATCATCCGCCACTCGGCCGTCATGGACCTGAGCAGAATACTCGGCTGGCTGTCGGACGACAATTTCCGGGCGTGTGATCCCGCCAGCGTCGAACGACTGCTGGAGTTTCACGATCGCGCTTATGTCAAGGCGCTGCAGCACGCTGATGCTCTCGGCCGGGTAGAACGCGAGGTCCGTGACGAGTTTCAGATCGGTACGCTGGAGAACCCGCTTTTCGACGGAGTCTTCGACCGTGCGGCGCGAACAGTCGGCGGCTCCATACTGGCTGCCGAACTGGCCCTCGAAGGGCATACCGTCTTTCATCCGTCCGGCGGTACGCACCACGGCCGCGCCGACCGGGCCTGCGGTTTCTGTTATTTCAACGACCCGGTGTTCGCGATCAAGACGTTTCTCGATGCGGGGATCGAGCAGGTTTACTATGTCGACCTGGACGCGCACCACGGTGACGGTGTGGAGATCGCCTTTTTCGACGAGCCGCGTGTTACCACCTTGTCGGTCCACGAGGACTACCGCTGGCCCTACAGCGGCAGCACCTCCTACCCGAAGGAGAAGGCCTTCAACGTGCCGGTGCCGAAGGCATTCAACGACGACGAATTGGGGCACGTAATGCAAAATGCGGTCCTGCCGCTCGCGGAACGCGTGCACGCCGAGGCACTGGTCGTCTGTTGCGGTGCCGACTGCCTGGCGGGAGATCCACTATCTACCATGATGTTGTCGAACGTCGCCCTGTGGAAGGCAGTCGACCAGCTGCTCGCGCTCGAGCTGCCGACCGTGATCGTCGGCGGCGGCGGTTACAATCCCTGGACCGTGACGCGTTACTGGACCGGGCTGTGGGGCCGGATCAGCGGGCAGGAGATCCCGGACAGGCTGCCGCTGCAGGCGGTTGATCTGCTGCGCGGCATGGAGTGCGACCTCGTGGACGAAGAAGACATCGACGTCAGCTGGTATAACACCCTTGCGGATACCCTCAATCCCGACCCGCTGAGGGAATCCGTAAAATCGCTCGCGCGCGGCATCGGCCTGTAACCGTATGGGCGTAAGATCGAACAGGACCAGGGGAAACACGTTATGACATGGATTGATGCGTTGGCAGGAATCGAGGACCTCGAGGATGCCGAGTTCGATCGCGGGCTCGTGGACGAATTCGAGCGACAGGCGCAGGCTGCCGCGCCGCGACCCATCCGCTTCTCGACACCGACATTCAAGGAATACACCAGCACCGAGTTGAGCGGTTGCAACAAGAACAGCTTTCCGGCGTTTTCGATTACCGCAGGGGCCTGCGGTCTCAACTGTGATCACTGCCAGAAGAAGATTCTCGAACCCATGATTCCGGCGACACGACCGGAGGTCCTTGACCACAAAGTACGGCGCCTGATCGAGACGGAGGGTCTCAACGGATTCCTGCTGTCGGGCGGCTCGAACAAACAGAACGAGATCAACTACGGCCGCTATCTGCCGGTCGTCGAAAAGCTCAAAGAAGACTTTCCGGATCTCAAGGTGGCAATCCACAGCGCGCTGCTCGACCACGATCGGGCCAAAGCAATGGAGTCTGCAGGTGTCGACACCGTCATGATGGACGTGATCGGCGCGCAGGAAACGATCAACGAGGTCTACAACCTCGATCGTGCCGTGGACGATTTCGAGGAGACACTGGCCGCGCTGTGCTCGACCTCGATGGAGGTGACGCCGCACATCGTCATCGGGCTTCACTACGGGCATATCCTCGGTGAGGCAAACGCGCTGGACATGGTCAGCCGTTACCGGGTCACGGCGCTGGTGCTCGTCGTCATCATGCCGTTCTACGCCAAGCCGGGCACTTTCATAACGCCCGAAACCGCCGAGGTCGGGCGCATTTTCGGCGAAGCCCGGGCGCGCCTTCCTGACCGGCAGGTGCTGCTCGGCTGCGCGCGCCCGCCCGGCATGCACAAGCGGGTGACCGACGCCTATGCCATCATGGCCGGCCTGGACGGCATCGCATTTCCGGCCGACGGTGCGGTGTCCGTGGCGCACACGATAGGACGTCCGTTTACCCAGGCGCATTCCTGCTGCTCGATAAAGCTGGGTGGCGGTAACGATCTTTCCATCGCGCGCTCGTGCGCGGCCTGAGCCACGAGGGGTTGTAATCCGATGAGCTGTATTGAACAAAAGTCGACGCCGGCGCCGGCGAGTACCAGCGAGCAGAGCGACCACAATGCGTTCGAGGCCATGCGACCTCGATTCCCGGAAAAGACGCCGGCGGAGCGGCGCAACGGCCGCCATGTCAAGGCGAACGACCTGCCACCTCAGGGTGTCTACCTGCCGAACAACAACCTGCTCGCGCCGCACATGAAGTCGCCCGAGTACGTGCAGCTGTCGACGGCCGCTGCGATCACCCTCGGAATCATGAGCGGCCGCATGCACGGCTGCGAGTGCACGCGCTGTCTCAACCTGCTCCTGACCTACCCCGAGGGCTGCCGCGCGAACTGCGCCTATTGCGGACTGGCCCGGCACCGCGAGGCAGACCGCGACTACGCGGACCGTAATTTCATCCGCGTCGACTGGCCCGCCGTGCCGATGCGCCAGATCATCGATATCGTGGCCGCCGATCCGGAGGTCAGCCCGTTCCACCGCATGTGCATCTCGATGATCACGCATCCGCGTTCGGAGGAAGATACCTTCGCCGTGCTCGAGCAGTGGACCGATCGCATCGATCCCGACGCGATTCCGGTTTCGATCCTGTCTAACCCGACGACGATGACCCGCGAGGACGTACAGAGGACCCGCGATCTCGGTGCAGACATCTTCACCGTCGCGCTCGATGCGGCGACGCCGGAAGTTTTCGACCGCACCCGCGGCAAGGGCGTGCAGTCGCCGCACAAGTGGTCCAGGTACTGGGAGATCCTGCAGGACGCGAAGGACATCTTCGGACCGCAGAAATTCGGTGCGCACATCATCATCGGCATGGGCGAGACCGAGTACGAGGTTCTGAATCTCGTGCAGGAGCTCGTCGACCTCGGCGGGCACAGTCACCTGTTCTGCTTTTTCCCGGAGCAGGGTTCGCTCATGGATCACCTGCCTGCGACGCCGCGCGACCAGTGGCGGCGCGTGCAGCTGGCGCGCTACCTGATCGACTATCGCGGCGTGCGGGTGGAGCAGATGACGTTCGACGATCTGGGCCGCGTCAAGAACTACGGCATCGCCGGGAGCGAACTGTCGACGATCATCGACGAAGGCATCGCGTTTCGCACCTCCGGCTGCCCGGGCAAGTTCCAGGACGACATCTCGGCATGCGACCGTCCGTACGGCGATTCGCCACCGAGCGATATCGCGAGCTATCCGTTCCAGCCGAAAAAGAAAGACATCAGGAAGATCCGCAAGCAGCTCGACATCCCGGTACGGGTCGAGTAAGCACAGCCCGCCATGCCAGCCGCATTCAGGATCATCGATACGGGCGTTCGGGAGGGCCGCGCCAATATCGCTTTTGACGCCGCACTCATCGAGGAGCGGCAGGCGGGGCGGGTGCCCGATACGATCCGCTTCCTGAGCTTTCCGCCGACCGCGCTGATCGGCCGGCACCAGGACCTGAGCCGGGAAATCGATCTGGAATATTGCGCCAAGCACCGTATCGGCACGGTACGCCGGATCACGGGCGGCGGTGCCATCTATCTCGACGAGGGCCAGCTGGGGTGGGAACTCGTTTTCCATCGCGCATCGCTCGGCATTGCGGCATTGCCCGACATCGCAAGGGAGATCTGTAATGCGGCGGCGGCGGGACTGCAGGCACTGGGCGTGGACGCGAAATTCCGGCCGCGCAACGATATCGAGGTCGGCGGACGCAAGATCAGCGGCACGGGCGGTTTCTACGACGGCGACGTGTTGATATACCAGGGCACGGTGCTGGTCGACCTCAACCCGCAGCGCATGGTGAACGCTTTGCGCGTCCCCCAGGGCAAGCTGGCGAAGCGCGAGCTGGATTCCGCCGCGCAGCGGATCGTTACCCTGAAGGAGCTGCTGGGTCCCGACACGCCCGACCTGGAACTCATCAAGATTGCGCTGCTGAAAGGTTTCAAGGACGTGCTCGGGATTGCAGCGGAGTACGGCGCGATCACCGAAGCTGAAGAAGAGCTGGCGCGGCAGCACTACCAAGAGGAAATCGGTACCGAGGAGTTCCTGCGGGAGATCGACAACCCGGCGGCGGACGATAAGGTGCTGGCCGGCACGCATACCGGCGCCGGCGGCACGATCGACGCTTTCGTCAAGCTCGAAGGGCCGACGCGGTCGGTTCTGCAGCGGGTGCTGATCAGCGGCGACTTCTTCGTTACGCCACCGCGTGTCGTGTTCGACCTGGAGTCTGCGCTCGCCGGTGTGCGGCTCGACGAGGTCGAGCCCGCCATCGAGCAGTTCTTCGACGAGACCGAGGTCGACACGTTGAGCGTGTCGCCGGCAGACTTCAAGGCGTCGATTGCGAACGCGCTGCAGCAGGGGGTGGCCAATGGGTGAATGCAGTAGCGCCGCGGACGCCTTCAAGCTCGCCGGGCGCGGCGAGACGGCGATGAATGTCGTTGCGGTCATCCAGCATACGTCCGGCGAATACCTGGGCCTCATGGAAGACCACCTCGAAGGTCGCCGCATACGCTTCCAGTATTTCCGGCCGTTCGCCGGTGGCGGCAAATTGCCGGCACCCGACTTGCCGGCCGACGCGTTATTCCTGCTCGGCGGCGGGCCCTGGGGATCGGCCGGTACACGGGACCTGCCGACGCTGGAGAAGGAGATTGAGCTGACGAAGCTGCGGCTCGACGAGGGCACGCCGGTCGTCGGATTCGGCCTCGGCGCACAGATTCTCGCGATCGCTGCGGGCGGCGCCTCGGAGCCCGGCGATCTCGTGTTCGAATCCGGAGTTGCGTCCCGCACCCGCGATGATGCGCTGAACGGCTTCCTGCCCGAGACGTTTCACCAGGTCGTCTACATGCGCGATCGTCCCGTGCTGCCGGAAGCTGCTGACGTCCTGGCGGTCACCGCCAGTGGAGCACCCGCGGTATTTCGTGTCGGTAACAACTCGTATGGATTCCTGGGCAATCCCGGGATTAAGCTCGGCATGGTCGAGGACCTGATCATGGAGTTCGAAGAGGTCCCGGACGACTCGGGGGAAGGCCTTGAAACCCTGCGCTCGCTGCAGCGCACCATTGAAGACGAGCTCGTGCCGATCATGACCGGACTTGTGCAGTGCACCGCGCTGATGTCCTCGCCGCGGGCGGCGGAGATGAGCGCGGATGAATTGGATAAGCAGGTAATTTAGTATATGCTAATGAACTGTTAGACGCCTGCCTGCCCGCGTCTGACGACAGAGAGGACTACAAGAAATGGCTGAAAAACTGATCATCGTGATGGCCAACACCGACCCTCGCAACGGCGAGGAACTCGGAGCCCCGATCTTCCAGGCGACCGTTGCCGCGGCTATGGATTACGAAGTCGACGTCATCTGCACGGCGACCTCCGGCAGGCTGATGAAAAAGGGCATTGCCGAGGAGCTGTTCGTCAAGGAGGGCTCGCCGAAGTCCGTCTACAGCTTCATCCAGGACGCGCACGAGGCCGGCGCCAAGTTCTACTGTTGTTCGCCGAACCTGGATCTGTTCGACATGACGGAGGACGACCTGATCCCCGAGTGCGAAGGCATCGTCGGCGGTGCGCACCTCATCGAACAGGTCATGGAAGAAGACTGTCGCGTCCTCTCCTATTAACTCTCAGGGTAAACTGTATGTCGCATTCATCCACGTCCCGCGTTCAGGAATACATCGGTGATCCGGTATCGGATTCGCCGCCCGTCGAACGGGAACAGCTGGAGGAGATATTTCAGGACATCCAGGCGGACCTGCGCTACGACCACGAGCTGAATGGCTGCCTGAACTGCGGCATCTGCACGGCCACCTGTCCTGCCGCTCATTACTACGACTTCAGCCCGCGCGAGATCGTGCAGCTCCTCTGGACCGAGAATCTCGAGGGCATCCACGACGCGATGCAGGAAAAGATCTGGTCCTGCGCGCAATGCTACACCTGCGCGGCCCGCTGTCCGTTCGGCAACTCGCCCGGCGGCCTCGTCATGCTGATGCGCGAGGTGGCGATCAAGCACGGCATGGAGTCGGCGAAGAGCGTGCTGCGGCCGTTCAGCCGCGTGATGCTGAAGCTCATCTCGACCGGCAACCAGCTGTCGCCGGACATGATCAACCCTGAAGGCTTCGCCGACTGGGGACCGAACATCTCCAAGGTTGACGCGCCGCTGACGACGCTGCGCAAAGCCATCCCGATGCCGACGCTGCATACGACGGCGACGGCCTGGGAAGTGAATCTGAAAACCTCTGTCGAGCTTTACACGATCTGGGAAGAGACCGGCGTGCTCGACAGCCTGGAAATCATTGACGAAAACCTGTTCGACGTCATCTGCGACATCATGGATGAGAAACGTGATGACTATGAAGACTGGCTCGACGAACAGGACGACGACTGATACGACTATAGGGGACGTACGACATGACAACAGGCAACGGTAACGGCGGCGAACGTTTTACGGGTCACGGGTCGGAATGGCAGGACGCCAACCTCAGCAAGGAAGAGGCCCACGTGGCGACCGTCTGGGTCGACCAGATTGTAAACCGGCGCTCGATGCTCACGAACAAGGACCGCGTCGAAGACGTGCGCGACGCCATGTGGGATCTCGAGAAAGACGGCGAGATCATCGTCCACAGAGTTGGCGACGAACACAAGCCGGTCACCGTCAAGACGCTGTACGGCTGGGACAAGAAAGTGCCGACCACGCAGCTCTGGCACCACAAGTCCTGCGGCCAGTGCGGCAACATCCCGGGCTACCCGGCATCGCTGCTCTGGCTGATGAACGAGATGGGCATCGAATACCTGGACGAGACGGACCAGACGTCGTGCACTGCCTGGAACTACCACGGCTCCGGTATCGGCAACATCGAGAGCCTGGCGGCCGTTTTCCTGCGTAACTTCCACCAGGCCTATGTGAGCGCAAAAGCTCAAGGCTTGCCGGAAGGTTACTATTACCCACTGGTGCATTGCGGCACCTCGTTCGGCAATTACAAAGAGGTTCGCGGCTACCTGATCCATTCCGCGAAACTGCGTGAGCGCGTCAGGAAGATTCTCGGCAAGCTGGGACGGCTCGTCGACGGCAAGCTGCTGATCCCCGAAGAAGTCGTTCACTACTCCGAGTGGGTGCACGTCATGCGCGACGAGATCGCGAAACGGCAGGTGATCGACTGCAGCCACATCCGCGCAACGGTCCACCCGGCCTGCCACGTCTACAAGATGGTGCCCGAGGACGCGATATACGACGACAACATTCTCGGCGGCAACCGTGTGGCCGTAACGACGAGCGTGCTCGAGGCGCTGGGTACCCAGGTCATCGACTATCGCACCTGGTACGACTGCTGCGGCTTCGGCTTCCGCCACATCATTTCCGAACGCGAGTTCACGCGTTCCTTTGCGATCGATCGCAAGATTCGTGTGGCACAGGAAGAAGCTCGGGCGGACATGATGGTTGGCCACGATACCGGCTGCATCACGACCCTGGACAAGAACCAGTGGATCGGCGCCGCGGCCGGCAAGGCCGTGGACCTGCCGGTGCTCGCCGACTGCCAGTTCGCCGCACTCGTGTGCGGCGCGCACCCCTACAAGATTGTCCAGTCGCACTGGCACGCTTCGTCGACGGAGACGTTGATGGAGAAGCTCGGTATCGACTGGGAGCAGAAGAAAGCCGAATTCGAGGCTTACCTGAAGGACGTGGAAGCCGGCAAGGGCGAAACGCTCTATGACCCGCGCAAGATGATCACGTCCGGCCCCGGGTTCAAACCCGTAGAGCGACTGAAATGAGCAAACCCGTACTGATACTCGGCGGCGGTCCCGCCGGGCTCGCTGCCGCCCACAGCCTTGCGACGGTCGGCAAACAAAGTGTGATCGTCGAGAAGGAAGGCAAGATTGGCGGCGCACCGATCCTGTCCGGTTATGCCAAGCTGGTCCCGACCGGCGAATGGGCAAAGGATGCGATCGGCGGCATGGTCAAGCGCGTCGAGGAGGATAGCCACGTTTCCGTCCTGGCCAATACCACGGTGACGGAATTCGACGGCACGCCGGGCGATTTCAAGGCGACGCTGTCGAACGGCGATACGCTCGATGCCGAGGCCGCGATACTCTGTAGCGGTTTCACGCATTTCGACTCGGTCAACAAGCCGGAGTGGGGCTTCGGTACCTTCCCCGACGTAGTGACGACGACGCAGGTCGAACAGATGATCTCGTCGGGGCAGGGCGTTCGCTGTCCATCCGACGGCCGTAAGCCGCAGCGGGTTGCGATCCTCCTGTGTGTCGGCTCGCGCGACCGCCAGATCGGGCGCGAGTGGTGCTCGAAGATCTGCTGCACCGTGTCGTCGAACCTGGCCATGGAGATCCGCGAAGAGATTCCCGATTGCCACGTCTACATCTACTACATGGATATCCGCACCTTCGGCCTGTACGAGACGAAGTACTACTGGCGCAGCCAGGAGGAGTTCAAGGTCAAGTACATCAAGGCGCGCATCGCGGAAGTCACCTCCGACGGCGAGAAGCTCATCGTCAAGGGCGAGGACACGCTGGTCAAGCGCCCGATAACGATTCCTTTCGACATGGTGGTACACGCCATCGGCATGGACCCGAACGTGGACAACCCGACGATTTCTGAGATCTTCGGTGTGGACCTCGAAGAACACGGCCATATCGGTGCCGCCAATCGCTACGGCGCAATGGGCGAGACGTCGCGGCCCGGTGTTTTTGTCGCGGGCGCGGCCACCGGTCCCGAGACCATCGATGATTCGATTGCCCAGGGACACGCGGCGGCGATGTCCGTGCTGTCCGGTCTCAAGGCAAGCATCGGCAAGACGGCCTGAAATACCCATGGCGTCGATCTGCGCAATCAAGCCCAAAGAAATCGAGCGTCCCGTTCTCGACCTGTCCGGTGACGCGCTGCGTGCCGGCATACAGGCCATGGTCACCGGCGCCGAAGAACATGGCGGCATAGAACGTTACGTCGATGCGGTGAAGCTCAAGAGTTCAATGTTCCAGCAGGCGATGGATGACATCGAGAACCTGGAACTCGAGGCCTTCATGGGCCTGTGTACGTTCATGGCCACGGTTCGCCGGCGTGTCGGTCCCTGGCTGAAAGAGGAGTCATTCGCCGACGTCCGCGAGGGCCTTGCGTCCCTCTTCGACGACGAAGAGCCGGTCGATGCGCGGGTCGAGGCCTTCTGTGCGCGATTCCCGAACGACAAGAAGCATCGCTGGGTCCGTGACCTGGCCACCGAAGTGATGCACAACGTCGAACCCGATCGCTTCCCGCTGATGAATCGCTGGGTGTGGGACGCGAGGGCGAATACCGGCGTGCTGCGCGAGATCTGGCATGGCGACAATGTCGATCACATCACGATACCGGTTGGCGACGGCTACGGCACCTACCTGATGCTGCGCGAGGAACTCAGCCAGTTCCTGAGCGAGAACGGTTTCTTCCGCGACATCCTGCAGTACGTCGACATCTTCTGTGCCCAGGTGTACGCGCAGTACATCTGCGAGCAGGGCGGCAGCTACCTGCGCGCCGACTTCACGGCGCCGGAGGACCCGATGCAGCACACGCGCCGGTTGCTCGGCCTCGACGGTGTGCGGCCGGGCAGCGGACGGTCGCGACTGAAATCGATCGATGGCGAGGCTTTTGTCATCGATGACACCACACTTTTGAACTAGGCGAAAAGCGCATGCCCATCCACGAAAAATCGCTGATCCGCCCGGAGAACCTCAAGACCCACGACGAGCTGGTTATCGACGGCGTCGACGTTTCGGGTCACTGGAGCACGTTCATCGAGGCGCGCGTCGTGACCGACTACAACGAGGCGTTGGAAGAAGAAATCGCGGCGCTACCGGGTGGCGAATACATCCACCGTTGCTGGCAGTGCGGCTCGTGCACGAATTCCTGCACGGTGAATGCGATCAACCCGGACTTCAATCCGCGTTACTGGATCTACCTGATCCGGATGGGCATGGAGTCCGAGCTGTTGCGCGACAAGGACATCATCTGGCAGTGCGTCTCCTGCAACAAGTGCACCTACGCCTGCCCGCGCGACGTATTCCCCGAAGGCGTCATGAAAGCGACGTCGCACTGGCTCGAGCTCAAAGGCCACACGCCTAAGTCGCCGTCGATGCATTTCGACGAGGTGTTCACGGAACAGATCGTCAAGACCGGCAAGATCGAGGAGAGCCGCACGATCCGGCGCTTCTTCGCCCGTACGAAGCAGGCGTTGATGCAGGACTGGATGATCGAAATGACCAAACGCATGCTGCGCCACCTGCCGATCGGCATGCTGACGCGCATGGGCCTTGCGACGCTGGTGGCGCCGCGAACCAGTAACTGGGGCGCAGCGTCGAAGGCCATGCAGGAATACATCGACGAGCAGGAGCACGAGCGCGCGGAAGCGTTGAACCTGGCTGCATTGGCGAAGCGCCCGGAACAGGACGTCGCCGCCTGAGGAACCAATACCAATGACGACGAAGGAAAAATACAAGAAGGTCGCGTACTACCCGGGCTGCGCGCTCGAGGGATCCGGCCACTCCTACAATCGTTCGACCAAGGCGGTCGGCAAGGCGCTCGGCCTCGACCTCGTCGAGGTAAAGAACTGGAATTGCTGCGGGGCGATGGAGGTCAAGAATGTCGACCCGAAACTGCAGACCTACCTGTCGTCGCGCGTCATGTCTGTCGCGGCGAACGAGATGGACATGGACGTCGTCATGGCGCCCTGCAACGGCTGCTACCACAACCTGAAAAAGGCCGAGTACGATCTTGCGAACGATGCGGAATCCGTGGAAGTCGTCGGCAAGCTGTCGAAGAAAGCTGGCCACAAGACCTACGAGTCGGGGCAGGTGGAGACCATCCATGCGCTCGACTGGATCAAGGAAGCAATCGGCGAGGACGGCCTCCGGGAACGCGTCAAGAACTCGCTGTCGGGCATCAAGATCGCGAACTACTACGGCTGCATGTACACGCGGCCGCGCCACATCTTCCCCGAGAAGGACCAGGGACCGGGCAGCGAGTCGACGTCGAAACCGCATTTCATGGACGACCTGCTGGCCGCAGCCGGCGCCGAGAACGTCGACTTCCCGTTGAAAACCGCATGTTGCGGCGGCGCCCACACGCTGTCGGATAGCGACACGTCGACGAAGCTCGTGCTGAATATCCTCAAGACGGCGAAGATGGCCGGTGCCGACGTCATCGCAACCGAATGCCCGACCTGCCACTCGGGCCTCGAAATGCACCAGATCCGGGCCGAGAAAACCCTCGGCGAGAAGGTTGACATAAAGATCCTGTATTTCACGCAGCTACTCGGCATGGCGCTCGGGCTCAAGCCGCGCAAGGTCGGCGTCCACGAGAACATCTCCGACTCCATGCGCTTCCTCAAAGAGAAGGGGCTCGCTTGAGGCCGCTGGCCGACATCGAATCCGCGATCGAGGCCGCGGGCGCCAACCCGGATCCACAGGCCGGCGCCGCTGAATTGCTGGCGCTTTCCGAAGAAGTCCTGGAACACTGGGTAACGGCGAAGGGCGACGTGCCGACGAATGACGAACGCGAGGGCTTCCGGCTGCTCGCGCTGCACCGCCAGGGAGCGAAAGGCGACCCGAGCTTCAATGCCTGCCGCGAGACCTGCCGCGAAGTCGCCTACCACTTCAACCTGATAAAATTGGAGCCGGACGCTACGGAAATTACTGATCGCCTGCAGATGATGATGATGGTATCCAGTCACCTGTATCTGTTCATCAGCGGCAAAATGCAGGTCGCCCAGCTGGGCGATTTTTGTTGTTCTTCACGACCGATCCGAACGGGCTCAGAAGCCGAGACAGTGAAAATAAAGGAGGCATAGACATGCCGTCTGTACGTGGATGTAATCTGCCTGACGAACTCTTGTACGACGTAGACAATCACATCTGGTTCCAGGAACAGGGTGATGGCAACGTCAAGATTGGCATGACAACGGTGGCTACGGCGATGGCCGGCAAGCTCGTTGCCTACACGCCGAAGCGCGTCGGCCGCTCGGTCAGGGCCGGCAAATCCTGCGGCACGCTCGAGTCCGGCAAATGGGTCGGTCCTGCGAAGTCGGCCGCCGGCGGCGAAGTCGTTGCGGTCAACGAAGATCTCATGGCCAATCCCAGCCTTGCGAACGACGACCCTTACGATGCCGGTTGGCTGGTCATCCTGAAGCCCGAAGACTGGGACAGCGTCAAAGGCTCGCTCGTCATCGGCAGCGACGTCAGTGGCCCGTACGAAGCGAAGATGGATTCCGAGGGTTTTGCCGGATGCGAGTAGTGGTTAACCACGAGTGGCTAACACATGAGTGACACGCAGAATACCATGGCGCCCGAGGACTTCAGGGAGTTGACGGAACTCCACGACATGGCGTCGCATGCGTGCGAACTGCTCAAGGCGATGGCCAACGAGTGGCGGCTGATCATCCTCTGCCAGTTGTCCGAAGGCGAGAAGACCGTGAGTGAGTTGCAGAGCCTGCTCGGTCTCAGTCAGTCGGCGTTGTCGCAACACCTGGCGGTGCTGCGACGGGAAAAAATCGTCTCGGCGAGGAAAGATGCGCAGTCCGTGTTTTATTCACTGGCTGGCGACGAGGCAACCAAGGTCATGGAGACCCTGCACGACCTGTTCTGCGGGGCGCGCGACGCAAAGGATTAGTAAACCGGTGTGCGTGCGGGGGCGCGCAGACCCTGA
>CAMYJB010000013.1:0-5703 GCA_947258565.1 uncultured Woeseiaceae bacterium | reverse complement strand
CGCGGACATGGGCGCGATCATGTCGGCAAGCAATCCGGCACTCGGCGTGTTCGTTAGCGACCAGTGGGAAGCTGGCCTGTCGATATTCAGCCCGATGCGCAGTTACGTGGCGGGAGACGACAGCCAGTTTAACGGTTTCCCTATTCCCAACCCCATCCCCGGCGGTGACCCGATTCCGTCGTTCACGATTACCCCAGGGGAAATCGACAGTAGCAGCGAATGGTTCCCGATCCCCTACGTCGCCAAGAACTGGAGCCTGCAGAATGACGGTAATATCACGGCCGCTTTCTATGGCCGCGGCGGCATGAACACGGACTGGGACGATGCCAATGCATCGGCGACGTCGTTTCTGTGCGGCGCCAACCCCGACGGCACGCCTGTGACCGGCCCGGGTCCCTACTGTGCCGGTGAGGCCGGTGTCGACTTGTCGCAGGCTTTCATTGCGCTCAATTACTCGGCGATGGCGGGCAGCAACTTCGCCTGGGGCATCGGTCCTGTCTTCGCGATACAGATATTTGAAGCGAAGGGCGTGCAGACGTTTGCGCCGATCACCAGGACGCTGGCGACGACGGGCGACTTCAGCCAGGTAACGTCGCTGAGCGACAACGGCCACGACATGTCCTATGGCTGGGGTTTCGCCGGCGGTATCTGGTGGGGCCTCACGGACACCTTCAGCCTGGGCCTCGCCTACCAGTCGAAGATGTCGATGAGCGAGTTCGACGATTACTCGGACCTGTTCGCAGAGGCGGGCGGTTTCGACATTCCGTCGAGCATAAAGGGCGGCGTCTCGTGGGTGGCCAGCGACGCCCTGCGCATCAATTTCGACGTCGAGCATACGGCGTACAGCGATGTCAGTTCTATCAACAACCCGATGGAAAACCTGTTCGGTTGCAGGACACTGCCGTTTGGTAGTAATGAGGTCGAGCCCTGCCTCGGCGGTGCTGCCGGCGGAGGCTTCGGCTGGGAGGATATGACCACGTACAAGGTCGGGTTCGAGTGGGCATCCAGTGAGAACAACACCTGGCGGTTCGGCTACAGCTACGGTGAGCAGCCGATCCAGTCTGCGGACGTGATTTTCAACATCCTGGCACCGGGCGTCATGGAGCAACACATCACGTTCGGCCTGACGCACAAACGTCCCCGCGGCGGCACCTGGAACTTCTCGTTTATGTATGCGCCCGAGAATTCGGTTACGGGTCCGAGCTTCTTCGACCCGACGCAGACACTAGAGATTAAGATGAGCCAGCTCGAGTTTGAGGTGTCCTACCGATTCGGCTCCGGCCAGTAGTCGTGAAAAAACTGGCAGTAACCTTGCTGGCAGTGCTGTTTGCACTGCCAGCAACGGCCGATGACAAGATCGGTATCTTCGAAACGATCTATCATTCGGATGCTTCATTTGCCGAGACGGCCGCCGCCATCGAAGCGGCGGCCGCCGGTTCCTCTCTGCAGCTCCACGGCTCGCTGGACGTGCGTGTGCCCGACGATGCGCAGCAGGCGAAGGTCTTCGTGCTCACCTCGCCGGACCTCATCGAAGCGGCCCGCGCCGAGGTGCCGAGCACGATTTCCGCGCAGATCCTGCGCGTCGCTGTCTTCACCTGGGGTGATGAGCAAAAAACGGTCATCAATATGGCCAACCCCGTCGCGCATGCGATGGTGTATTACGCGGACTCGCCCAATTACGACGAGCTGATTTCCGCTGCCAGCGCTACGGCGGACGAGTTGCGCCAGCTGGTCTCGGCCATACCCGGCGAGGCCGTGAGCGTGCAGATCAAACCGCTCAGGAAAGAGAAGCACTACAACAAATACAAGGGTGATGGCCCGGCGCGGATGATGGCGAAGTTCCGCACCTGGGAGAAGAGCCAGCTCCTGATCGAGGAAGATACGGCCGAGAATTTCGATGCTGTTGTCGAGCGGGTCATTGCGCGGCTCGAAGCCGGCGAGATTTCCGATGAGACCTTCCCTTACGGCTGGGAGATCGTGGCGAAGATCCCGGTCCGTGACGACGCGGTGTACATCGGACTCACGAATCCGTACATCGAAAACCGCATGGTGCACATCAATTCGAGCTTCCGCGGCAAGGACAAGACCGACAAGGCGCCGTATCCGGGCGTCGACCATGTCACGGCCCTGCCGACCGACGTTCTGATCGTCAGGGAAGCGGGTAAGACCCGGGTGCTGCACTACGGCCAGATGTGGCGCATGCAGCTCTATTTCTGGGATTCCGGCTACCGCGCGTTCACGGCCAACGTGAATGTGCCGAGCAAGATCGCGAACTCGATCGAGGCGGCGATCGCGCCACCCGAAGAGTAGGGCGAAAGCCTCGCCCTCCAAAGGCCCGCGCCGGCTGGCCGGGTCGGGTAGAATTCGTGCCATGAAAAGGAATCAAGCGCTCGATCCCGCCTACCTGCGGCAGCAAATCGTCGGTGTCGACTCGACTTTCGAGACGCCGTTCGGCGAACGTCTTATGGTTTACTGCGACTACACGGCCTCCGGGCGCTGCCTACGGTTCGTGGAGTCCTACCTGCAGAGCCTGCAGCGCGTTTACGCGAACACGCACACGGAAGACGACATCACCGGCCGCAGCATGACACAGCTGCTGCACGAGGCCGAGACGGCAATCAAGGAATCGGTAAATGCAGGCCCGGATGGTCGCCTCGTCGCGGTCGGCACGGGCGCGACCGGCGCCATCGAGAAGCTGCAGCAGATCGTCGGGGTGGCGCTGGCACCTGCGACCCGGCAGCAGCTCTTCGACGTCATGGACATGCCGGATTGCGAGATCGACAGCGAGTGCTTCCGCAAGGCATTCAACGAGAAGGGACCCGTGGTGTTCGTCGGACCCTACGAGCATCACTCCAACGAGATCATGTGGCGGCAGTCGCTCGCGACGACCATCGAGGTTCGGCTCGACGCGACGGGCCAGGTCGACCTCGGGCACCTCGAGGAACTGCTGCAGGACCCGAGATACCAGGGCCGCCTGCGTATCGGTTCGTTCTCGGCAGCGTCCAACGTCACCGGCATCAAGACCGACGTGAAAGCGGTTGCAACGTTATTGCACAAGTACGATGTCATGGCGTGTTTCGACTATGCGGCCTGTGCGCCGTATGTCGATATCGACATGAACCCGGAGCCCGGGAACGAGGGCGGCGACCCGAGCATCGACGCGATCTTCATCTCGCCGCACAAGTTCCTGGGCGGTCCGGGATCGAGCGGCGTACTCGTGTTCAACAAGCGCATCTATCACGGCGAGCTGCCACCGAGCGTGGGCGCGGGCGGCACGGTCGATTACGTCAGCAAGACCGACCAGGACTTCATCAAGGACATCGAGGAGCGCGAGAAAGCCGGCACGCCGGGCGTATTGCAGACGATGAAGGCGGCGCTCGTGTTCCAGATCAAGGACGGCGTAGGGGTCGATACGATCCACAGCCGGGAACACGAATTCACGACCCGGGCAATGGATCGCTGGCGGGCAGAAGACGGCATCGAGATCCTCGGCAACCCCGATCCCGACCGCCGCGTCGGCATCATTTCGTTCAATATCCGGTCACCGGATGGCAAATACCTGCACCACAAGTTTGTCACGGCCCTGCTCAACGACCTGTTCGGTATTCAGTCACGCGCGGGCTGCTCCTGCGCGGGGCCGTATGGACATCGCCTGCTGGGCATCGACGACGCAACCTCCGAGCGTTATCGCCACGCGGTGCAGGACGGTTACTGCGGCATCAAGCCCGGCTGGTGCCGGATCGGCCTGCACTGGGTGATGGACGACGCCGAGGTCGATTACATCATCGACGCGGTCCGCTTTATTGCGCGACATGGCCATGAATTCCTCGGGCTGTACGATTTCGACCTGTGTACCGGGTTCTGGGAGCATCGAGAGGCGTCGGTCAAGTTGCCAGAGTTCTCGCTGGGCGCCGCCCTGGCCAAGGACGAGGGTGAACCCGCAATTCTGTCGTTGCCGCTCAGGAAGCAGCTTTACGACCACTACATGACCGAGGCCCGGCGCTGGGTGGAGCGATTGCGGGCCGAACCCGCGGCCGAGCAGAGCACGCTCGGGGGCGAACTCGAGGAACTGCAGTTCTTCTCGCTGCCGGCCGGGCACCGCGGCCCGGGCGGGACAGTGGACTGAGGGGAATCGGCCTTTACGGCAGCACCCCGGGACAGTAATATGTGCGGCCCTCGCGGAGCCGCCACACGGGAAATCCCGCGAAACAGACAATGCGCCCGTAGCTCAGCTGGATAGAGTACCTGGCTACGAACCAGGCGGTCGGGAGTTCGAATCTCTCCGGGCGCGCCAAACAAAAAAGGCACCCCTTGCGGGGTGCCTTTTTGTTTGGTGTGTCTGGGGGATAGATGAGGACTTCTGTTCGACAAAACGCGCCAGCGTTTTGGACCGAGCGGCGAAGCCGCGAAGCCCGCAGGGTCGAAACAGCCCTTAGGCTGTTTCGAGTCAATCTCTCCGGGCGCGCCAAAAACGAAAAGAGACCGTTTGCGCGGCATCGTATACCGAATCTGCTATGCGACCTGAATATTCACAGACAGCCATCTGGCGTACTCGCTCTCCTCAATTTCTGATGCAGCCAGCGACATTGTCATCGCCGTCGCAGCGACTTCGTCGGCCACAAGATTCGCACCGTTTAGATCGAGGAACATGTACGCGGCCATGAACCCAATTCGCTTGTTGCCGTCGACGAACGGGTGGTTCTGGATCAGCCCCGCCGCGTAGGCAGCTGCGAGCGCGGCCGGGTCCGTAGTTTCATCATAATGATAGATATTGACGGGTCGACTGAGGGCCGAGTCCAGGAGCCCGTCGTCGCGGATACCATCGGTCCCGCCGAATCGGTCAATCAACATACCGTGTACCGCAATGACGGCTGGCTTCAAGAGCCAGACCGGTTCTTTCATTTCGCCAGTTCGCGAAGCGTGTTGCGGTAGAGGTCCATACCCTTCCTGGCGCTGTCGAGCTGTTTTTCGAAATCAGGGTCGTATGGCGTTACCTGGTAACCGTCGGGTCGCTCGACGAGGTACAGTTCGTCACCTTCGCGGACTCCAAGGTGTGTGAGGGCCTCTTTGGGCAAGATAACGCCTGCAGAAGAACCAACCGCTCGAATCTTGAGTTTGACCATTCGGAAATACCCGTCGCCAGTAAGTTATAATAATTATTATAACTTCAAGCGATCAGATGTCAAGATCGTAAGCGGTTGTTTCCATTAATTGTTTGACCGGGACGTCGGCCTGTGCGAGATAATCAATCATCCCGCCGCATCCATCTCCAACATCTCGCGGATCGACTTCTTGATCTGGCCGCCACAGTAGAGCTTGCCGTATCTTTGTTCCTCGCCCTCAACATGCCTTGCGAGAGACGGCTGCGAGCCAATCTTCCGGCAGAGGGCATGTATGCCGGGAGCGTGCTGGAGAAGATCGGCATCGAGCTCCCGAAGACATCGGGTCATGTTCCCGAACAGGGCGAAGACGCCAACGTCAGCGAAGCTGGCAGGGTCCTCGCCGATGAAGCCGCGCTCCAGGGATTCCTCGAATATCTGCATCCAGCGGGGAAGGCGCTCCGACCGGAACGGTACCCATTCCTCACGGGTCCACATGCTGGAGCCGTTGTATCGACAGATCTCCATCAGCACGTCATTGCAGCCCATCAGTATCTTCATGCACATCGCAATTTCGAACTGATCGTCGGGCATGAAATCGAGC
>CAMYJB010000012.1:26960-109852 GCA_947258565.1 uncultured Woeseiaceae bacterium | reverse complement strand
ATCCGGAAACTCAAGGATCGCATGGAGACCCTGATCGTTGGCGACCCGCTCGACAAGAACACGGACATCGGCGCGATCAACTCGAAAGCACAGCTTGAGACGATCGAGTCGTACCTCGACATCGGCAAGCAAGAGGGCGGGGACATGTACCAAAGCTCTTGCGCCGTGCCCGACAAGGGGTACTGGTGCCGGCCGACGCTATTTACTGGCGTGTCGCAGTCGAATCGTGTCGTTCAGGAGGAGATCTTCGGACCGGTCCTCGCGATCCAGACCTTCAGGACCTTCGACGAGGCGATTTCGAAAGCCAATAACACGCCCTATGGCCTGTCCGGCGGCGTATGGACGGACAAGGGCGCGAAGATCTTCAGGATGACCCAGAGCGTCCGCGCAGGCGTGGTGTGGGCAAACACCTTCAACAAGTTCGACCCCACGTCACCGTTTGGTGGCTACAAGGAATCGGGAGTCGGCCGGGAAGGCGGCCTGCATGGTCTCGACGCCTACCTGAAGCTGGAGGCCTGATCATGGCGGCGAAGCAAGGACAGGGCAAAGCACGCGTAGCCGTGGCCAAGACCTACAAGATCTATATCGACGGCAAGTTCCCGCGCACGGAGTCGGGGCGGTATTTCACGCTCGAAGACAATAAGGGCAAGGTGATCGCGAACGTCTGTCGCGGCAGCCGCAAGGACTTCCGCAATGCGACCGTGGCAGCACGCAAGGCTCAGCGCGGATGGGCGGGCGCGAACGCCTACCTGCGTGGACAGATCCTGTATCGCATCGCGGAGATGCTGGAGGGGCGGCGGGAGCAGTTCATCGCCGAACTGAAACTCCAGGGCGCGACGCAACGCGCGGCTGGAAAAGAGGTCGACACCTCCATCGACCGGCTGATCTATTTTGCAGGCTGGGCCGACAAGTACCAGCAGGTATTCAGTGCGGTGAACCCGGTCGCCTCATCGCACTTCAATTTTTCGGTGCTCGAGCCTACCGGCGTAGTTTCGATCATCGCGCCTGACGACAGCGGCCTGCTGGGGCTGGTGTCGAACGTCGCGCCGACGATCGTAGGCGGCAATACCTGCGTCGTGCTTGCTTCGGAATCGATGCCGTTGTCCGCAGTGAGCTTCGCCGAGGTCCTGCACGCCTCGGACGTTCCCGCAGGCGTCGTCAACATCCTCACAGGCCTGCGCTCGGAGCTGACCGGGCACTTCGCTTCGCACATGGATGTCAACGCAATCGTCTTCTGCGACGGCGCCAGGAAGACGGCCCGGACGGTGCAGGAACTCGCGTCGGACAATATCAAACACGTAATCGCGCGTGCCGACGTCGACTGGAGCAGGGACTCGGCGCAGCACCCCTACCTGATCCGGGATACGCAGGAAGTCAAAACGACCTGGCACCCCATCGGTAGCTAGTCGAGCACGCCTTTTTCGATTCTCGCGCCGACCTGCTGGATAACGGCCGTTGCGCACAGCGTGCCGGCACGCGCGCACTCGGCGAGCGACTTGTCGTGTACCCAGCCGTACAGGAAGCCCGCGCAGTACGCATCGCCGGCCCCGGTCGTGTCGATCACTTTCTCGACCCGCGTCGCTTTCTGCACATGCTGTTCGCCATCGCGGACGATGACCGAACCCTTGTCGGACCGGGTCATCACGAACAGGTTGTCGTAGTCGCGAATCGCTTCGAGTGTGTCGTCGAAGTTGTCGGTCCCCATCAGCACATTGATCTCGTCCTCATCAGCGACGACGATGTGAGCGCCTTCGCGGATGGCTTCTTCGAACGACTCCTTGTGCCGCTCGACACAAAAAGAGTCTGACAATGACAACGCGACCGTGGTGCTCGCCTTCGCGGCGAGCTCCATCGCTTTCCCGGCGAGTGCCGGACCCTCCGCGATATCCCAGACGTACCCCTCGATCAGCACGGCTTTCGGCTTGCCGAAGGTCTCGGCCGTAATATCCGCGACGCCGAGTTCCGTGCAGGCCCCGAGGTAGGTGTTCATGGTCCGTTGCCCGTCCGCGGTAATCATGACGTGGCTGCGCGCTGTCGGTGCGCCGTCCGCTGCCGCTTCCAGGCGGACGTCGATGCCCAGGGAGCGCATATCGTGGTTGAAGATCTCTCCGAGCTGGTCGTCTCTGACGCGGCCGATGTAGGCGGCCCGGCCGCCGAGATTCGCGAACCCGGCGATAGCGTTGGCGACGGAGCCACCCGACATTTCCGTGGCCGGCCCCATCATCTCGTATATTTCGTGCGCGCGTTGCTCGTCGATGAGGGTCATCGACCCGGGTACGACGCCGATTTTTTCAATGAGTTCGTCATCGACATGCGCAAGCACGTCGACAATTGCGTTGCTGATGCCGAGGAGCTGTACATCGTCGCTCATGTAACGGGTTCTCCGGGGTGAATGCGGCGCATAGACTACCACTGTGTCGCGGCGCGTGCCTGCGTAACGTGTGGCGCCCGGACCGGTGGCAAGGTATCGTGTCGGTGGCGCGGAGGTGGAGAAAACAATGAGACGATCGGCCGGTCTGCTGATACCGATGACGATTATCTTCTCCTACTATATTTTCTGGATTGGCCTGACGTGGTTCGTGCTGCGACGCTTCCCCGGAATGGGCGAGTATTTTCCGGTTGGCGGTCTCAGCGAACTGGCTGCGGCAGGTTACGATACCTTCGAGCCGGTCTACTCGCGGGCCGACCGCACGGTTCTCGCTGCCAGCGGCCCGATCAAGCTGTTCTTTGCGGTCATCGGCTCGATTATCGCCGTGGTGCCGGTCTCCTGGGTTTATTTCATCACCAGCCGGGCGCGCAAGCTGGACCAGTCCTTCCTGCAGACCATCGTCATACTGCCCATCGTCGTCACCGGTATCGCGATGATCGTGGTCAACAGTATCGCGCTCGCCTTCAGTCTCGCTGGCGTCGTCGCGGCGGTCCGGTTTCGCTTTTCGCTGGCATTGCCGTCGGATGCCATGTATATCTTCGTCGCGATCGGCATCGGGCTGGGCTGCGGCATCGGTGCCGTGGCCATTTCGACCGTGATTTCATTTGCGTTCGTCGTGGCGACACTGGCGATCTGGAAGCTCGAGTACGGCAAAACGATGTCCGGCTCGTTCCTGACGATGCTGACAAGACGCAATATCGAAGAAGACGAATATTAGCCGCCTGCATACCGCTCCGAAGCCGATATGACAGAACAAGAAAAAAGCGCACAGCGCAGCATACTCATTGTGCATGGAGGCGACTTCAAGCCGGCCGAAGAAGTGTATATGGATGAGGCCTCGACCGCGTTGCTTGCGGGGGTGCAGCGCGATTATCCGGACCAGGTCGAGGCATTCGGCAAGGTCGGCATGGCGCTGGCGTATTACGGCGACATCGGCAACGAATACCTGCGCTCGAAGGGCCGTCACTACGACGAGCGGCTCGACATCGGGGATCGCCGCAACGCCCTCGAGAGCCTGAAGAAGATTTCGCAGCGGAAGCGGTTCGGCCTGCAGCAATACGACAAGCTGCGCGGCAAGTCTGCCGTGCCGGAGGCGATCGCCGACGTGGCATCGCCATTGTTCGGACTGCTGGGCCTCACGACCGTACTGGTCTCGATGGTGGCCAAGGATTTCGCGCTGTACCTGAGCGGCAACACGGAATTTACCAAGCAGGTGCGCGAGCGCGTCCGCAACAAGCTGATGGAGCTGCTGCGCCGCGGCGACAAGGTCATGCTGATGAGCCACGGCACGGGCGCTGCCGTCGCGTACGATGTGCTGTGGCAACTGTCCCACGGCGAGAGCTACCGCGATGAGTTCGGCGCCGCGAAGATTGACGTGTTCGTTACGCTCGGTTCACCGATCAGCGACGACATGGTGCGCAGGCGGCTGCTCGGCGCCAAGAGACGTTCCACGGAGCGTTACCCGACGAATATTATCACCTGGCAGAATGTCTCGGCCGAAGACGACTACTATTGTCACGACAAGACCGTGGCAGACGATCTCAAGGCGATGATGCGTGAACACGTTATCAGCTCCATCAACGACTACCGCGTCTACAACCATGCGATGCGGTACGGCAAGTCGAATCCGCACTGCTCGCTCGGCTACTTCATCCACCCCCGGGTGGCCAAGATCGTTGTCGACTGGATCGAGAAGCCGACCCTCGCGCTCTGATCAGATACACCGCTTTTCAATTTCCCGGCGCAGTTTCTTGGGATCATCGATCACGTCGTAAAAGCGGTCGATGAACTTTGTTACCTTCGTGCGCGTCGACTCTTGCAGTTCGTTCTGCTCCTCGAACAGCGCGTAGATCATGTCACGCCTGTCCTGGAGCAGACGTGCCGTCGCCGGCAGGTTGTTTATGTACGCACAGCGGCCGCGATAGAGTCGCTGCGTGACGCGCCTGATTCGAAAATTGGGGCTGGGCTCGGCGTACGGCGCGTCTACCAGCCCGGACATGTCGAAATCGTACGGGACCGAGTAAATCGGTTCGCCCTCTCGTCCGAACACGGTCGAATTATGGCAGCAGTCCTCGCCTTCCGGCCCCGCGATTGGCGAGAAATCCGTGTTCCCGATCATGTATTGAAACAGGGAGGTCAGGTCCGAATACGCACCCTCGAGCTCGGCAGTCCTGACTCGTTCGGTTGAGATCACCGGCAAGCCCAGGCGCTGGGACACACGTCTTTTGTGTTCGATAAAGAATGCGTATCGGAGCCGGTCCCCGTGTTTTTGTTCGCTGTCGCGATACGTTACCCGGACGAGCCGCACGCGGTAGCTGATATCCGTGAGCGAATTCAGGATTCGATACGCGAGGTACTCCTTGATTATATTCTGCTCATAGCGGTCGGAGTTGTCCCTGCAGTGTGCCACAAGCTTCAGCTTGTCCTGTTCGCGGAACAGCGTGCCTTTCACCTCGGACTTCTTGAAATTGATACGCAGGGGCGGGAAAGGGCACACGCGTGCCTCGCGACGGAAATTTCCGCGCGTTCTTATGCCGATGTCGAAGTCTACGACGCGCCCGTCAGCTTCTTCGTAGGACAGTGTGCCCCGCAGGTAAGTCTCATTCGGGCGCTCGCCGAGCAGTGTCTTCATCGGTGCCGTAATGGTGATGCCGATAACGGTGTTGCCCTGAAACAGAGGATCCGGCTCCCCGACCTCCAGGGCAGCCGACGGGGCCGCGAACAATAACGCGGCGGCGATGAGCAGGTTGCGGCAATTCAGCATGGATTCATCGGGGTCCGAATATTCTCGACGTCATTAAAGTCTAGCATGCAGGCACTTGTTCACGAGGGCAGCACACGGCGGCAAATTGCCGCACGGTCTGCATCTAACTACACTGGTGTCTGGGACGACCTGGCTGGAAAGATGATTCGACACCTGACCCGATTCCTGGCGCTCTTTCTCGCAAGTTCGCTGCCGCTGGCAGCAGGCGCGAACGAGTGGCAGTTCAGCGGCGTCGAGCGCATCGTCGCCGTTTCCGACATCCACGGCGCCTACGAGCCTCTGGTCGCGACGCTGCGCAATGCGGGGGTGCTGGATGCCGATCTCGACTGGGTGGGCGGCGCAACACACCTGGTCATCGTCGGGGACATTCTGGACCGGGGCCCTGACTCGCGCGATGCCATGGATCTGCTCATGCGGCTGGAAACCGAGGCCGAGGCAGCGGGCGGCATGGTACACGTGCTGGTCGGCAACCACGAAGCGATGAACCTGGTCGGTGACTTGCGCTACGTCGCGAGAGAGGAGTTTGCGGCCTTCGCCGACGAAGAGACTGAAGAGGAGCGTGCGCGCTGGCTGGCCGAGTACGCGCAGCGAAAGGGCAGCGCCGGTGACGAACTCCGCCGTGAATTCGACGAACGGTTCCCGGCGGGTTTCTTTGCACACCGGCGCGAGTTCGAGGCGGACGGCAAGTACGGCGCCTGGCTGCTGTCGCAGCCCGTCGTGGTCGTCATCAATGCCACGGCGTTCGTGCACGGCGGACTCTCGCCGATGATCACCGAAATCGGCCTCGACGGCGTCAACGGCATCCTGGCCGACGAGCTGGAGCGCTACGTCGAGAACCTGGAGGAACTGTATGCTGCGGGCGTCCTTACTCCCATGGACAATTTCTACGCGCATCCGCGCATCCTGCAGAACTACATGCCTGCGGTCGAAGACGGCGCGGCGCTGATCGAGGCGATCGAAGAGACCAGGAAGCTCGCAGAATCCGACATGCATGCGCCGGATGGTCCCCTCTGGTATCGCGGCAACGTGGCCTGTTGCAGGCTCGTTGAAGAGGAGCGCCTGCAATCGGCACTGGATGCCATCGGTGCCGAGCGAGTCGTCATCGGCCATACACCAACGCAGGGGCGGCGCATCCTGGAGCGCTTCGACGGCGATATCGTCGAGGTTGACACCGGGATGCTCAGCCAGCGCTATGGCGGCAGCGGTAATGCGCTGATCATCGAGGGCGACCGCCTGGCCGTCATTAATGAAGAGAGCGGGGAAGTAACCTCGCCGCAACCGCATCCCCGGCAAGTCGGAAGTCGTCCGGGCGGTTTCCTCTCGGCCGACGCGCTGGAGGCATTGCTCGCTTCGGGCGAGATTTCGAATGAACGCGAGGATGCTGCCGGTCGCACGATCGTGACGGTGAGTGACGGTAGCCGCAGGGTGGACGCACTATTCACGAAGCGCGCGAACAGGGAAACCTACCCGGAACTTGCGGCCTATCGGCTGGACCGCCTGCTCGAGCTCGACATGGTTCCCGTGACCGTGATGAGAGACCTGGGCCGCCGGGAGGGATCGCTGCAATTCCTGCCGCCGAAACTCATGAACGAGGCGCAACGGTCCGAGGCAGGGCGAGGCAGTTCCGCGAATTGCCCGCTGCCACAGCAGTGGTCAGCCATGTACGTGTTCGACGTTCTGATTCGCAACCAGGGCAGGACGCCCGAGCGCATGACATACAGGACCGACGATTGGCAGCTCATCCTCGTCGGCCACGACCGGGCCTTCGGTCGAGGCAAGGACCGGCCGCGGCACCTCGAGACCGTCGATCTCGACGTCGGAGACGGCTGGAAGAGTGCGTTAAGTGCCCTTACTGACGACGTTATCGAACGGGAATTCGCTGGAATACTCGACAAGCGCCGCCGCGCGGCGCTGGCCGCCAGGCGCGACGCGCTGCTCTCTGATTAGCTCGCTCCGGCGTAGCCGGTAACGGCAATGCACCCGATTGTCGCGGCGCGGGCCAGGGTGAGTCGCGTCATCTCGATTCCCGGCAACAGCCAGTTATTATTGCTCATGGTGGCCGTTATGGTGGTAGTGGCAACGTATAATGACGGCATTGCCACGCAGCGCGCAACGCGGAAATCCGGTGGGACGACTGACGACGCATATTCTGGACACGGCACAGGGTTGCCCTGCAACGAACGTCGGCATCCGTCTCTTCTGCGTCGACGGTGAGCGGCAGCTCGTCGCGGCCACGACGTCGAATGCCGACGGCCGGACCGACCAGCCGCTGATCGAGGGCGACGCGATGGAGGGCGGTTGCTACGAGCTCGAATTCGACATCGGTGCGTATTTCTCGGCACAGGGAATGAAGACAGGCGAACCGGCGTTCCTGGATACAGTCGTGATCCGGTTCTCGGTAGCCGCCGACGAGCACTATCACGTTCCACTGCTGGCCTCGCCGTGGAGCTATTCAACGTACCGGGGTAGTTGACGGCGGTGGCAGCAATTTCCTCAAGCGACACATCGGCGCGCGCGAATATCCGATTCGTGCTCGACGGAGAGATCGTGGAGCTGGACGACGTCGATCCGACGCGCACGGTGCTGCAGTTCCTTCGCGAGGACCTCCGCCGCACGGGAACGAAAGAGGGTTGCGCCGAAGGCGATTGCGGCGCGTGCACCGTGGTGCTCGCCGAACTCGACGGCAGCGGCAACGGGCTCTCGCTCAAAGCCGTGAATTCCTGCATCCAGTTCCTGCCCACGCTGGACGGCAAGGAGCTGATCACCGTTGAGAGTCTCGACCTGCACGGCAACGGGCTGCACCCGGTGCAGCAGGCTATGGTTGACCAGCATGGGTCGCAGTGTGGTTTCTGCACGCCGGGGTTCGTCATGTCGCTGTTCGCGTTGTACAAGTCGCAGAGCGATCCCTCGCGAAGGGATATCGACGATGCACTCGCGGGCAATCTGTGCCGCTGCACCGGCTATCGCCCGATCGTCGCCGCGGCGAGTGCGATGTACGATATTCCCGCCGCTGACGACGACTGGCTGCGGCAGCCGCACGGAAGTGGTGTATCCGTGACTGACCGTGTCGAGCGGCTGCGGCAGATTGCTCGCGACAGCTCGCTCGAACTGCATCACGGCAAGCGCGCGTTCTTCGCACCGAGGACGATCGACGAGCTGGCCGCCACGCTCGATGCGCACCCTGACGCTACGATACTTGCGGGCGGTACGGATATCGGCCTGTGGGTGACGAAGCTGCAACGCGAACTCGAAACCGTCGTTTACGTGGGCGAGGTCAAGGAGTTCGCTGCTATACGCGAGAGCGATGCGCACCTCGAAATCGGCGGCGCGGCAACTTTCAGCGATGCGATTCCCGCGATTCTCGAGCACTACCCGCTGCTCGACGACATGCTCAGCCGTTTCGCGTCGCCGCCGATCCGCAATACGGCGACGCTCGGTGGCAACGTGGCCAATGGTTCGCCCATCGGCGACTCGATGCCCGCACTGATGGCGGCCGGGGCGTCCATCGTGATCCGCTCCGCCGACGGCTCGCGCGAACTCGCGCTGGATGACTTCTATCACGACTACCAGGTCAACGACCTTCGGCCGGGCGAGTTCATCGAGCGGATCCGGCTGCCGTTGCCGGGGCCCGATACGCGCCTGCACTGTTACAAGCTGTCGAAGCGCTTCGACCAGGATATTTCCGCCGTTTGCGCAGCCTATCGCCTGGAGCTCGAGGACGGTTGCGTCAAGTCGATTCGCATCGCCTGTGGCGGCCTCGCTGTGACGGTGAAGCGTGCGACGCACTGCGAGCAGGCGATGACGGGCCGGCCATGGACAGAGGATACGATCGCGGCGGGCATGGCGGCCTTCGCCAGGGACTTCGAACCCATAACGGACATGCGCGCGTCTGCGGAATATCGTCTGCGGAGCGGCCAGAACCTGTTGCGGCGCCTCTACCTCGAGACCCGCGGTGACCTGACTGAATCGGTGTACCTGTATGGACGCCACGGCTGAACAGGTGCGCAAAACGGCCGTCGGTACTGCGCTGCCGCACGACAGCGCGCACCTGCACGTCAGCGGCAGGGCGGCGTACACGGACGACCTCCCAGAGCCGCGCGATCTCCTGCACGTAGCGGTCGGCCTGAGCAGCAGGGCGCACGCGCGCCTGCGCGCTATCGACCTCGGCGATGTGCTGGCGGCCGAGGGTGTCGTCGACGTGTGCCTGGCGAGTGACATACCGGGCGAGAACAACTGCGGCCCGATCGTCCACGACGAAAAGATATTGGCGACGGACACGGTGGAATACGCCGGCCAGGCAATATTTGCCGTCGCCGCGAGGACCGTGGAGCAGGCCCGCAAGGCGGCACAGCTCGCGAACATCGACTACGAGGAACTCGAGCCGATACTGGATCCGTTAACGGCCGTCGAGAAAGGTTCTTTCGTTCTTCCCAGCGAGACGCTGACGCGCGGGGATCCGGCTGCCGTGATCCGCGAGGCGCCGCGGCGGCTGCAGCGGCGCATTACGATGGGTGGGCAGGACCAGTTCTACCTCGAAGGCCACATCTCCATGTGTGTGCCGCAGGAAGACGACGGTCT
Source organism: uncultured Woeseiaceae bacterium (assembly GCA_947258565.1). Lineage (GTDB taxonomy): Bacteria > Pseudomonadota > Gammaproteobacteria > Steroidobacterales > Woeseiaceae > UBA1847. Next base: position 100,082 of record CAMYJB010000012.1, on the reverse strand, counting down.
GTTGCTCTACAGTTCGACGCAGCATCCGGACGAGGTTCAGCACCTCGTCGCGAACGCGACGAATCGGGCGGCGAAGGACGTCACCTGTGTCTGCCGGCGCATGGGCGGCGCTTTCGGCGGCAAGGAGAGCCAGGCCGCAACGATTGCCTGTATCGCCGCACTCATGACGATCAGGACCGGGCGCCCCTGCAAGCTGCGCCTCGACCGCGACGTGGACATGATCATGACCGGCAAGCGTCACGACTTCGTCGTCGATTACGACGTTGGCTTCGACGAAACCGGCCGGATTCGCGGTATCGATTTCACGTTTGCATCACGCTGCGGAATCTCGGCCGACCTGTCGGGCCCCGTGAACGACCGCACGATGTTCCACTGCGATAACGCGTACTTCCTCGAAAATGTAAATATCACTTCGCATCGCTGCAAAACCAACACGGTATCGAACACGGCGTTCCGCGGTTTCGGCGGCCCGCAGGGCATGTTCGCGATCGAGTACGCGATCGACGATATCGCGCGCACGCTCGATCTTGATCCGCTCGAGGTACGGCGCAGGAATTTTTATGGCATTGGGGAGCGCGACGTGACGCAATACGGGCAGGCGATCGAGGACAACATCCTCGACATGATCGCCGACAAGCTCGAAGCCAGTGCTGATTATCGCAAGCGGCGTGCCGCCATCCGCGACTTCAACGCCTCGAGCCCGGTCCTGAAGCGCGGTATTGCATTGACGCCGGTCAAGTTCGGGATATCGTTCACCTCAACGCACCTGAACCAGGCCGGCGCGCTCGTGCACGTTTACAGGGACGGCACTGTACACCTCAATCACGGCGGCACGGAGATGGGCCAGGGTCTGCTGATCAAGGTCGCACAGGTCGTTGCGGACGAACTCGGCGTGCCCGTGTCCTCGATTCGAAACAATGCAGCCGATACCAGCAAGGTGCCTAATGCGTCCGCAACGGCTGCGTCGAGCGGCTCCGATATGAACGGCAAGGCAGCACAGGTCGCCGCCCGCAAGATACGAAAGCGCCTCACCGAATTCGCGGCGCGGCATTTTTCGGTCAACGAAAGTGCCGTCGAATTCGAAAACGGCCGGGTATCCGTCGGGCCCGGGCGCCTGGAGTTCGCCGAGCTCGTACAGCTTGCCTGGTTCGACCGTGTCTCTCTCTCCGCGACGGGTTTCTACAAGACGCCGAAGATCAATTACGACCGCAGCACCTTCAGTGGGCGGCCGTTCTTTTACTTTGCGTACGGCGCAGCCGTCGCCGAAGTCATCGTCGATACCCTTACGGGCGAGAATCGGATCCTGCGCGTGGATATCGTGCACGATTGCGGCGACTCGCTGAATCCGGCGATGGACCTCGGCCAGGTCGAGGGTGGTTTCGTCCAGGGAGCGGGCTGGCTGACGTCGGAAGAACTGTGTTGGAACGATGCGGGGGAGCTGCAGACGCATGCGCCATCCACGTACAAGATCCCGACCTGCTCGGATCTCGCGCCCGAGTTCAACGTGACGCTGCTCGAAAATGCCGCGAATCGCGAAGATACGATCTATGGCTCCAAAGCCGTCGGCGAACCGCCGTTCATGCTTGCGATCTCCGTGTTCCACGCTATTCGTGATGCCATCGCCACGGACAGCGACCCGCTACCAGCGCTCGATGCGCCGGCCACGCCGGAGGCCGTGCTCCGTGCAATCGAGGCGGCAAGCCCGTGAACGAGTGGATCGAAGAACTGTCGGACCTGACCGCGGCCGGTGAAGCCGCCGTCCTCGTCACGATCTGCGGCATGCGCGGATCGACGCCGCGTGAAACCGGCGCGAAAATGATCGTCACCGCGCGCGAAACGATAGGCACGATCGGCGGCGGTCGAAACGATAGGCACGATCGGCGGCGGTCAGCTGGAACATCAATGCACCCACATCGCCGCCGGGCTGCTGGGCGCAGAGGAAAAACCGACGACGCGGCGGTTCCCGCTGGGCCCGGCACTGGGGCAGTGCTGCGGGGGCGTCGTCGACGTTCTGTTCGAGCCGCTCGGCAGCGGCCTGCCGGCGTGGCTGCGCGATCTGCGTGCGCTTCACGGCCAGCGGCAAGCGACGGTGCTGGTGACCGCGACGGAATCGGCGACGAAATTCGTCGTATCCGCCGACAACGTGTTCGGTGTCGAGGAGGGCGCCTGCGAGCCAGCGGCCATCGAGGCTGCGCGCGGGCTGCTGCAGGGCGGCCCGGCCGCCGTGATTGACGGCATGTTCTACGAGCCCTTGCTCGGCAGCGACTTCAATATTGCAGTCTTCGGAGCAGGCCACGTGGGCGCCGCCGTCGTGAACGTGCTGTCCGGGCTCGACTGCAACATCCGCTGGGTCGACAGCCGCCGCGACATATTCAGGGCGACGCCGCGCAACGTAAGGGCCATCGAAACCCCTGAGCCGGCGCTCGAAGTAGCCGCCATGCCGCCGTCCAGCTATTACCTCGTCATGACCCACAGTCACCCGCTGGATCTGGACATTTGCGACCGCATCCTGCGGCGTGGCGATGCCGCGTACTGCGGACTGATCGGCTCCCTGACCAAGCGCCGCCGCTTCGAGAAGCGCTTCCGCCAGCAAGGCCTGCCGCAAAGTGCGATCGAACAGCTTGTCTGCCCGATCGGCGTCACCGGTATCAGCGGCAAAAAGCCTGCCGAGATCGCCATCGCGGTCGCGGCGGAGATCCTGCGGGCCCACGAGAAACCGCTGGCGCCGCAACGCTCGCTCCCCGGCAACGTGCACCCGATCGGGAGCTGACGTGGAAGCCTACATCTCCGACTGGCTGAACCTGCTGCTGCGCTGGTTACACATGATCGCCGGTATCGCCTGGATCGGTTCCTCGTTCTACTTCGTCTGGCTGGACAATCACCTGCAGCCGCCGAAGTCGGAAGACGATCGCGACAAGGGCGTCGGCGGCGAGCTGTGGTCGGTGCACGGCGGTGGCTTCTACCATGCGCAGAAATACAAGGTTGCGCCGCCTTCCTTGCCCGAGACCCTGCACTGGTTCAAGTGGGAGGCCTACACGACGTGGCTGTCCGGAATGTTCCTGCTGATCCTCGTGTACTGGCTGGGCGCGGGGGTCTATCTGATCGATCCGGCGGTGGCGAACCTGACACCGCTGAGCGCCACCGGGATTTCCCTCGCATTTATCGTAGCGGGCTGGCTCGTCTACGATGGCCTGTGCAGGTCGCCGCTTGCCGATAACGGTGGACTGTTTGCCGGCATCCTGCTGCTCCTTGCGGCGTTGCTCGCCTGGGGTCTGTGCGAGTTGTTTGGCGGACGCGGCGCCTACATTCATTTCGGTGCGGTGCTGGGCACGATCATGGCCGCGAACGTGTTCTTCGTAATTATCCCTGGCCAGCGGCAGATGGTTGCGGCCGCCGGGCGCGGCGAGGATCCGGACCCGCTGCCCGGCATCCGCGGCAAACAACGCTCTGTGCACAATACGTATTTCACCCTGCCCGTTCTGTTCACGATGATCAGCAACCATTTTGCGATGACCTACAGCCATGAATTCAACTGGGCGATCCTCGTCGCAATCTCGCTCGCCGGAGCGCTGGTGCGTGTCTACTTCGTTGCGAGACACTCGGGCCGGGCATCGCCGTTGCCGATGGTGGCCGCAGTCGTGCTGTTGGTAATCGTCGCCGTTGCGATCGCGCCGCGGGATACGGCGGCAAGCGTGGGCAGTGTGGATTTCGACGCCGTGCGCAAAGTCGTGCACGAGCGCTGTACCTCGTGTCATGCGGCGTCGCCGCAGCACCCCGCGTTCCAGGCAGCGCCCGCCGGCGTAGTGCTCGAGACGGACGCGCAGATCGTTGCCGAGGCGCTACGCATTCATCAACAGACCGTCGTGACGCGCGTCATGCCGATCGGCAACCTCACCAATATCACCGAAGAGGAACGGGGCGTGATCGATCGCTGGTATCGCGCAGGCCCCGCGGCGAATAAATGAGCGCGGGCGACTATCCGCGCGATCTTCTTGGCTACGGCCAGCGACCGCCCGACCCGGACTGGCCGCATGCTGCGCGCACCGCCGTGCAGTTCGTCATCAATTACGAAGAGGGCGCAGAGAATTGCGTGCTGCACGGTGACGCCGCTTCCGAAGCGTTCCTGTCCGAAATCGTCGGCGCCGCTGCCTACCCGGGCCAGCGCCACATGAACATGGAGTCGCTTTACGAGTATGGAGCGCGCGCGGGTTTCTGGCGACTGTACCGGATGTTCACGGAGCGCGGCCTCGCGGTCACCGTGTTCGGCGTCGCGATGGCGCTGCAGCGCAACCCGGAGGCCGTGGCCGCGATGCAGGACGCAGGCTGGGAGGTTGCGAGTCACGGCTACCGATGGATCGACTACCAGGCCGTCGACGAAACGACGGAGAGAGCACACCTCGCGAAGGCGATCGACGTTCACACGCAGGTAACGGGCGAACGTCCGCTCGGCTGGTACCTCGGACGCTGCAGTCCGAATACGCTCCGGCTGGTCGCGGAGGAAGGTGGCTTCCTCTACAACGCGGACTCCTACGCCGACGACCTGCCCTACTGGGACCGGTCGCAGGCGACGCCGCAGCTCATGGTGCCGTACACGCTGGACGCCAACGACATGCGCTTCGCCACCGCCCAGGGCTTCAATTCGGGACAGCAGTTCTTCGACTACCTCAGGGATTCCTTCGACGTGCTGCATGCCGAAGGAGGACGGATGATGTCGGTGGGCCTGCACTGCCGGCTGGCCGGCCGGCCCGGGCGCGCGGCTGCCGTGGCGCGTTTTCTCGATTACGTTGCCGGATTCGACAACGTCTGGGTGTGCCGGCGTATCGACATCGCGCGGCACTGGCGTGGGCATTTCCCGGCAGACGGGGCGTAGCATGAAGGAAAACGAATTCATCGCGCGTTTCGGCCGCATCTACGAGCACTCGCCCTGGGTGGCCGAGAAAGCCGCGCCGCTGGTTGACGGCAGCGCCGACGTCGACGTCATCGCCAGGGTCATGGAGGACTGCGTGGATAATGCATCGCGGGAGCGGCGACTCGCGCTGATCCGCGCGCACCCGGACCTGGCCGGGCAAGCGGCCGTTGCCGGGGAACTGACCGTCGACTCGGAGACGGAGCAGTCCAGTGCCGGCCTGGACCAGTGTTCTCCGGAGGAGTACGTGCGCTTCCAGGCATTGAATGAGGCGTATCGTGGGAAATTCGGCTTCCCTTTCGTCATGGCGGTTCGCAACAAGAGTCGCACAGAGATTCTCGCGGCGTTCGAGTCGCGGCTCGAGAACGATTACGATGCAGAGTTCGAGACTGCCTTGCTCGAGATCCACAAGATCGCGCGTCTGCGTCTGGTAGCCCTGGGAGCGAACTGATGCCCGTGTCCGAAAATCCGTTCCGGCACTGGATCCGGCTCGAACAGCCGCGCCTCGGCACGCGCGTAACCCACGCGAGCGACGAATTTTTTGCCGCCAAGGAACGCCTGATCCAGCCCGCCGACCCGGTGTTTATCGCAGACAAGTACGACGACCACGGCAAATGGATGGACGGCTGGGAGAGCCGCCGCCGCCGCACCCCCGGCCACGATCACTGCATTATCCGGCTGGGTGTGCCGGGTATCGTTCGCGGCGTGGACATCGATACCCGCTATTTCACCGGTAACTTCCCGCCGCAGGCCTCGATCGATGCGTGTGTCAGCGACGGCGACGTGCCGGAATCCGGCTGGACCGGGATCCTGCCCCGGACCGATCTCTCGGGCGACCAGCATCATTACGTCGAGGTGGGCGACCCGAACGTCTGGACTCACCTGCGGCTCAATATCTACCCTGACGGCGGCATCGCGCGCTTGCGTATCTATGGTGAGGTGCGCGCAGACTTCGAGGACGAGGACGGCATCGTGGATCTGTTCGCGCTGAGGAACGGCGGCCGTGCGCTCGCGGCCAGCGACGAACACTATGGCAGCATGCACAACCTCAACCTGCCGGGGCGCGGCCTGAACATGGGCGACGGCTGGGAAACGGCGCGCCGCCGCGGTCCCGGCAACGATTGGGTAATCGTCGCGCTCGGCAGGCCGGGCACCGTCGAGCGCGTCGAGGTCGACACGGCGCATTTCAAAGGTAACTATCCTGACCGCGTATCCGTCGAGGCGGCGCTGTTCGAGAGCCATGACGAAGCGGCGGCCGACAGCGAGCGCTGGCGGACCTTGCTGCCGGAGGCGAAGCTGTCCATGGACCAGCAGCATTATTTCGAGACGGAGCTCGAGGACCTCGGGCCGGTCAGTCACGTTCGCATGTCGATCTATCCGGACGGCGGCGTCAGCCGCCTGCGCATCTTCGGGCGCGTCGCCGGCGAGAAATCATGAGCGGCCCCACGCTGAAACCCCTGCCGCTTACCTGCGAACGCTTCCTGCCCTTCGGGGACGTGATCGAAGCGTCAGGCTCACAACGCCGGACGATGAATGCAGGCCGGTTCGAGCGTTTCGCCGACCTGTGCAACGTGAACACGGGCGCGGACGGCCGGGTTTGCGTAAGCGTTGCGCGCTGCCGCAGCGCCACGACGCTGCCGTACCGTTTCGACGTCGTCGAGCGGCATCCGCTCGGCAGCCAGGCGTTCGTGCCGCTGGCACCGGCCCGTTTCGTGGTGGTCGTCGCGCCACCGGGCGAGAGCGTCGAGCCGGCGGATCTGCAGGCCTTCGTGACCAATGGCCGGCAAGGCGTGAATTACCTGCGTGGCACGTGGCACATGCCGTTGATTGCATTCGAGGCCGGGCAGGAGTTTCTCGTCATTGACCGGGCTGGCGACCTGCCGAATTACGAAGAGCACGTGCTGGACGAGAGTGTGCTCCTCCTGGAGCCCTGACGGCATGCGCACGGCGTTCCGTGGTTCTGTTTTCCACTGTCTGGCCGATCCCGGCGAGCAAGACGACGAACAAGCTATTGCCTGGCTCGAAGACGGGCTGCTCGTTGTGGAGGATGGCCTGGTCGCAGAACTCGGCGAGGCAGACGCGCTCATGGGATCGCTGTCCGGCGATACCCGCGTCGAGGACTACTCGGGCAAGCTGATCGTGCCGGGACTCATCGACTGTCACGTCCACTATCCGCAGATCGACGTCATCGCATCCTACGGCGAAGAGCTGCTGGACTGGCTGCATCGATACGCGTATCCACGGGAGATGATGTTCGCAGACGAGGCGTATGCACGCGAGGTCGCAGCCTTCTTCGTCGATGAGCTCCTCAAGAACGGTACTACGACAGCGCTGGTATTCGGCACCGTGCATGCGCATTCTGCGGATGCCATTTTCGAGGCGGCCGCCTCGAAGAAGATGCGATTGATCGCCGGCAAAGTGCTCATGGATTCGAACTGTCCCGAAGAGCTGCAGGACAGTGCGGCCACGGGTTACGAGCAAAGCAAGCAGCTCATCGAGCGCTGGCACGGCAAAGGCCGGCTCGGCTACGCCATCACGCCACGCTTTGCCCTGACCTCGAGCGAGGCACAGCTCGAGGCGGCAGGGCGTCTTGCCGCCGAGTACCCGGATGTGTGGGTTCACACTCACCTCGCCGAAAATCACGATGAAGTCGAGCAGATTTCCCGGCTGTTTCCGTGGAGTTCGAGTTACCTCGACGTTTACGATCGCTTCGGCCTGGTTCGGGAACGATCGGTGTTTGCGCATTGCCTGCACCTGCAGGACAACGAGTGCCGGCTTATGGCAGAGAGCGGCGCTGCGGCGGCGCACTGCCCGACGTCGAACATGTTCCTGGGCAGCGGCCTGTTCGATCTGCGCCGGCTGCGCGGGCGGCAGGTGCGTGTCGGCCTGGGCACAGACGTTGGCGGCGGTACGAGCCTGTCGCTGCTGAAGACGATGCGCGAGGCCTACAAGGTCCTGCATCTCCAGCAGCAGCCACTGCCCCCCGGTCGCGCGCTATACCTCGCGACGCTGGGGGCGGCGCAAGCCCTGTATCTCGATGACAGTATCGGTAACTTCGAGGCCGGCAAGGAGGCGGATTTCGTCGTGCTGGACCCGCGCGGCACATCGATCAGCGCGCATCGCACCGCGCTGGCCGCGTCGCTCGGGGAGTTGCTGTTTGCGCTCATCGTGCTCGGCGACGACCGCAATATCGCGGCCACCTACCTGCAAGGGGTGCGCGCCTAGTCCAGGCAGCGATTCTCGAAGCGCTTCAGCAGCTTGCCCTCTTTTTCCGCAGCCCTGAAAAACTGGTCCAGGTAGGACATGCGGCTACGCTTGTTCTTGTCGCTCAGGACGGGCAATGACTCTATCAGTGCGGCAATGTCCTGCCTTTTCAACAGGACGTTATCCAGCGCTTTCTTCAGGATATCCCTTTCGGTGCAGAAACCGCGGTAGCGGCGCTGCGTTACGCTGTCGATGCGCAGTTCAGCCGGAGGAAACGCGTACGGTGCGTCCACGAATCCCGAGAGATCGAAGTCGTAGGGCACATAGAGAATAGTCGCGCCGGTCTCGACCAGCGTGCCATTGTGGCAGCAGGCTTCCTCCTCGGGCGGCCTGACCAATGACCAGTCGACATTGCTGACCAGGTACTGGAATACATATACCAGCGCCAGGTGATCCGCATCGAACCAGTTGAGCGCGACCTCGGGCAGTTCCGATCCCTGGCCGCCGAGGCGTTCGGCCAGTTGCCGCGCCGGTTCGATCAGGAAGGCATGCATGCGAACGTCGTCACCATCGCGGCCGGCATCCCTGAAGGCAATGCGCAGCAGGCGCACGCGATAGCTTGCGGGTGTCAGCAGGTTGAAGATACGGTAGACCGCGTATTCCTCGATCAGGTTTTTTTCGGCGCGTTGCGACGTATGGCAGGGCACGACGAGCTTGAGCTTGTCCTGTCCTTCGAAGAGCGTGCCGTCGACCTCACTTTTCTTGAAATTCAGCCGCATCGGCATGAAATCGCAGACTCGCAGCCGGCTCTTGCCGCGGAGGCGGACCTTGACTGCATGCTCCGTGACACCGGCGCGCAACAGGAAGGGCAGCTGTTCGCGGCTGTCCGTGTCGTTCATCAGTTCCCCCAGCGGGCCCTCGAGCGTGGCGTCGATGACAGCCGTATCATCGAACAGGGGAGTCGCGTCCGACGGTGACAGCAACAGCACGGCGACAAGGGTCGCGGCGATTCGAATAGCAGGCATACGCTCATGTTGCCGACGGAGCGTAGTCGCTGCAATATGCGGACATGCCGGACGACATGTACCACGCCCCTGCGCGCAACGAAAACTCTGCCTCAGGGCGCCGGCCCCGAGAGCTTCCGACCTTCTATTACCACTCGCACTTCGTCGAGATGATGGAGTTCGTCGAGGCCAACTACGGCCACGTCCTGCTCGATAATCATATTGCCTTCATCCGCGACTTCGAGCGTCTGCCGAGGGACGCGCAGTGCCTCTACGTGAGGCTGGTGAACCGCAAGGGCAACGTTTTTGCCGGTAATCGCCTGAAGTACCCGGAGCTGGGCGACACTCAGGCGCTTGTCGCGATACTGCGAGATCACGGCTGGCTCGAGTCGCCGTCCGCAGTGCACTTCGACGAGCTGCTGCGTTTCCTGACGCGAGGCGAACTCTACGAGGCCCTGGCAGGGCAGTTCGTCGGCGTGCGCAGTTCCATGAAAAAAGCCGAGTATGTCGGCTTCGCGAGGGCGAATTGCGCGCCCGCGGACTTCGTCAATCATGTCGATCTCTCGAGGCTCGTCGTGCAAAGCCGGACGCAGGAAGTCGATTTCCTGATGTTCCTGTACTTCGGACGCCTGCAGGAAGGGCTGGCGCGCTTTACGATGCGCGACCTCGGCATCGTCAGGACGCACAATTTTCGCGAGTCTTTCGAGCCGCGTTTCGCGGATCGGGAGGAAGCGCTCGAGCACTATTATTTCGAGACGCGCCTGGCGCGTTTGCGTTCGGCTGCTGCGGGGGCGACAGAAGAACTCATGGACGAGGCCTGCGAATGGCCGCAGCCGTTGAGTCCCGGCGCTGCGGCGCTGCGTGACACGCTCGCCTATCGCCTGGGACGCAGAGCGGAGACAGCGGGCGATACTTACGGCGCGCTCAGGCTGTTCCAGGCCGGCGAATCGGCGCGGTGCATGGAACGTTCGGTGCGCATCCTCTTCGCGAGCGGACAGAAGGACGAGGCGAGGCGTTACCTAGAGCGCTGTATCGACGATCCGGGCAGCGACGAGGAATGGCTGTTCGCGCGAGACTTCTACGAGCGCAAGTTCGGCCGCAAGCGGACGTCCGTCGTTACCGACGTCCTGCGGGCCGCCGGGACCATCGACATCGACGAAGCGCAAAGCGGCTCACCGGAACGGGCTGCCGCCAACCACTTCGAGCGAGAGGGACACCGCGCGTTCCGCGTGGAGAATGCGCTGTGGCGAACATTTTTCGGCCTCTACTTCTGGGACGAACTGTTCGCGGGCGGTGACGCCGTCCTGCATTCGCCATTCGAGTTCGTGCCGCGCAACCTGACCACGGGCACGTTTTACGACGACAATCGCGCTGCGATCGACGCAAAGCTGGCGATCCTCGACGAGCCGAAATCCGTGGTTCGCGAACTGCTGCGGTCCAGTACGGCACATTACGGCACGCCCAACGGCGTATTCCGGTGGCGGCGCCGCATCATCGATGCGTTGTTCGCACTGCTGGACACAGAGCGGGGCGATCCCTTGCGGCAGGTGCTCACGCGTTTCTGCCAGGACTACGAAGGGTCCCGTTACGGATATCCGGACTTGCTGGTGATCGACGACAGTGGCGCGCGATTCATCGAGGTCAAGACAGAGGGCGACCAGCTGCGCCGCAACCAGCTCCTGCGCCTGGAACAGTTGCGGTCCGCCGGGTTCCGCGCCGACGTCGTGCGCATTTGCTGGACGCTGGATCCGGGGCAGGAATACGTCGTCGTGGACGTCGAGACGACCGGCGGGCGCGGCGAGCATCACCGGGTCACCGAGATCGGCGCGGTCAAGCTTCGCAATGGTGAGATCGTCGGGCGCTTCTCGACGCTGCTGAATCCGCAGCGCGCGATACCGCCGGGCATTACCCGGCTGACCGGGATCACGCCCGCCATGGTCGAAGATGCGCCGTACTTTGCCGACATCGCTGACGAGCTCGAGGCATTCATGCAGGGGTCCATCTTCGTCGCGCACAATGTCGAGTTCGACTACGGGTTCATCTCGCGGGAGTTCGGCCGTCTCGGCCGCAAATTCCGGTATCCGAGGCTCTGCACCTGCGCTTCGATGCGCAAGCTGTATCCCGGGCAGCGCTCGTACAGCCTGGCAGCGCTTGCGGAGGCCTACGACATTCCGCTTCCGAATCACCATCGCGCATTGTGCGATGCGGAGGCCGCGGCCCAGCTGTTGTTGATCATCAATGAAAAACGCAGCGAGATGCTAACCGGAACTCAGGGGGCTGATGGCCGCCGTGCGGACGGTGTGGCGATGAGGTAGCATCGCCGCCTTGAGTTTATCGACTGGGGAAGGGAGTTGCTGACACCAAGAAACACCGCGCCGGTGCTGCTGTTGCTGGCCGCGGGCTGTACGGCGATCACGGTGAATCTGCCGCCGATCACCGAGGCGCCGACGGACGAGCGTCACAACGGCAAGGTCGTCTGGCGGGACCTGCTGACCAACACACCTGAAGCGTCACGGCGTTTTTACGGTGAACTGTTCGGCTGGGAGTTCGAGGCGCCCAAGGTGTTCGTCGGCGTTGGCGGAAGTGATTCCTACATGTTGATCCGTCACAACGGCGAATTGATCGGGGGGATGGTAGACACCAATGCACTGGGCAAGGAGGAGAACGTCTCGCAATGGATTACGACGATATCGGTCGCCGACGTCGATGCCGCGGTGGGGCGCGTGTCCGGCGCAGGCGGCAATGTCCTGAATCCGCCGGAGTCTATCGGTAATCGCGGACGAATGGCCGTCGTGGCTGATTCGACCGGCGCGCTGTTCGCGATGATCCAGACCAGGGACGGGGACCCGTCGGACAGCGAACCTGTGCAGAATGGCTGGTTATGGGACGAACTCTGGACCGACGATGTCGAGAGTGCCACGGGCTTCTACCAGGCGGTAATCGGATTGCAGCATACGGATCATGACGTCGAAAACACGGACCGGAGTTACCGCGTCCTGAAATATGCGGACAGGCCGCGCGCGGGTGTGCTCGAAAACCCGTTCGCGGATGAACGCCCGGTCTGGGTCAACTACGTTCGTGTCGAGGACCCGTCGGCGGTGACGGCGCAGGTCGAGAGTCTCGGCGGCCGCGTGCTCGTCGAGGCACAGGCGCGGCCCATTGGCGGCGAAGTTGCCTTCATCGCCGGGCCATCCGGAGCAGGCGTCGCCGTTCAGACCTGGCCACTTGACTGAGGAAACAACAATGAAGATCTCCAGGATTAGACGAGTGGCCGGTATCTCAGCGCTGCTCGCACTGTGTTCGGTGCTGGCCTCATGCGAGCCGCCTGCTGTCTATGGCAGCGTCGGCTACAGCTCCTACAGCGGTGGCGGCTATTACGGCGGCGGCGGAATGGGCACCAGCGTCAGGATCGGCGGCCGCATCTACTGATCGGCAGCGGGTGCTTTCAGCTGGCGCTCGAGCCTGTCGAATATCCCGCCAAGCTCCGGGCGATTTTCGCGCAATTCGCCCAGCGATTGCCCCGAGAGTTCGTACGGCAATACCAGCCAGTCGTCCGTCTCGTGAACGTAATAGTCCGGCGTGCGCAACGTCGACGCCGTCGGCCGGTACCAGACGGTCGCGATGCGGATGTCGCCGGGGAGATTACGCCGTGTCTTACGCGCCAGCTGGTCGATGACAGCCTTGACGCTGGATCCCGTGCTGTATACGTCGTCGACGATCAGCATCGAGTGATGAGAACACAGGTTTTCCAGCAGGTACTGCAGTCCGTGGACGCGAATCTGGTCGGCCTTGCTCACCATCTCCGGGTAGCGGTGCGCGCCGGAGTAGGACGTACGAATGGCGATGTGATCCGTGGGCGTGCCGAAATATTCCAGGCCCTCCTGCACGGCAATGCCGACGGCGCTGCCGCCGCGCCACAGGCCTACGAGAAAATCGGGCCGGAAGTCCGCCGCGTGGATATTTGCTGCGAGCTGGAATGAATCGCTGAGCAGATCGTCGGCACGGATGAATCGCTTGTTCATTGTTCGTAGACGCTCGCAGTACGGTAGAATTCAGGCCCGCATTATAGCCGGCGCGCGACGGCCCGGCAGCAAAGAGAATAATAATGGACAAGACCGTACTTTCCGCTCAGGAGCTGCTCGAGGATTCTTTCCGCCTGGGGCTCGACGTGCTGGAGAGCGGATTTCGTCCGACGATGATTATCGCGATCTGGCGCGGCGGCACGCCGGTGGGCATGGCCGTACAGGAAATCCTCGACTATTGCGGCGTCGAGTCGGATCACATCGCGATCCGTACCTCGTCCTATGTCGGCGTCGATCAGCGCGGGGCTGTTGCCGTCCACGGCCTCAACTACATCATCAAGAAGATTTGCCACGACGACCGCCTGCTGATCGTGGACGACGTATTCGATACCGGCAATACGATCGTCGCGGTCATCGAGGAACTGAAGAGCCGAGCGAGGGACAACACGCCGGAGGACATACGCATCGCCGTTCCGTGGTACAAGCCGAGTCGCAACGTGACCGAGCTTGTTCCGGACTATTTCATCCACGAGACCGCGGAGTGGCTGGTGTTTCCTCATGAGCTCGACGCGCTGTCGCCCGACGAGTTACACGCCACGAGACCCGAGATCGCGCGTATCGTCGAGGCCGTCAAGGCGCCCGCCAGAACGGCCTGAAGCCGCGCGGTCCGGCATGCTGCCCGGCAATGCACAAGCGCGAGGGCTGGTGGCGCAGCTCGAGCGTTAAGCCGCGCCCAATGTCGACAACTGGATCGACCGCTAGAGCAGCAGACGCAATTTGCTTTGGGCGGGTGCCCGGAGATTGCTTGCATGCAGCGCGAACTGGATACCGATGCGGCGTCCCGCAAGGTCTTTGCCGGCACAGATCAAGAGTGGCCGCGTGAATACTTCGACGATTTCGCCCGCCGGCACGTCACCCAGATTGGCTGACACGCGCACCGTGTCATCAGAAAGCTTTACTGACGGGTAGTCCGCCTGTTCCGACGGCAATCGTTCCACGAAATTGCCGTTCTTGAAGAGCTTTGGCAGCCGGTATGCAACGTAGAACGCGGCGTGGTTCGGCATGACCACGGTCAGCGACGCGTCGCGTAAAGGCTCGTCACCCTGGTTGTAAATGACGAACTGCAGCGACTGGCCATGCTTCTGGAATAGATAGTGTTCGTCCTCGTCCAGGTACTGGCGCCGAATCTGGTGCATCTCTTCGGAGAGTTCCTCGGGCGAACGGTCTTCGTAAGGACTGTCTGTGCCAAACAGGCGCGCATGCGTCAGGCGCGCAACCATGGTGTTGCCGCCCGCTGCTTTCATGCGGCTCTTTACCTCCATGAATTGCCTGATGTTGGTCGCCGCTGTTTCGGAAGGCAGCTGCGACAGATCACATAATGGAACGCGCATGTCCTTGTAAATGATCTCGCCTGGAAAGCCGATCTCGATGGAATCTCCGGACACGGACTCTCGAAACTTTTTCTCGAAAAGTGTCTGCAATTGTCGCCGGTTCATTTTCACGGCCTGGTCGCCCGCGCGCATGTAGGCGTCGCCCCTTCGCAATGTTTCGGAGAAGTCCTTGCGCATCATGTATGGTCGATCCTGGCAGTCGCCGATTTCATAGACGCCGACGCGCGTGTCATCGACGATGACCGACTCGTATCGCAGGCGCACGGGCGGTTCGATGAAATCCCGTGCCAGCGCCAGGTACGATGGTTTGCCCGTGAAATCGTCGCGCCCTACGCCGACAAGTTGTTTTTGGCCGCCATCGTCGAATTCTGCGCCGACGATGATGTAGCGTGATCCGTCTACGTCGGCATTCGCAATGGCCAGAAGGTCGCGCAGAAACTCGCGCGCGCCGCTCGTGCCGTATTTGTTCCTGCGGAATTGAATACGGTGCGACGGCGTTGCCGACTGGACGATTTTTGCGAGGCGGTTCATAGGCCCCCCCATTTTCGCCCATTATGTTCAAGCGAAACCGGAACCAATCGTCACTTCCGGCACTCCCCGGGGACTACCAGAGGCGCATGCGCCAGCGGCCGCCTTCGGCGACGCGGCGCTTGCGCATCTTCGCGTGCAGCGCGGCACGCTTGTCGGCCAGCCACTCGTTGCGGCCGATCTTGACGTCCTCGCCACGTGCCTTGCGCCTCGATTCCTCTGCGTCCCGGAAGGCGCAGAATTCCTCGTACAGGCTGATTTCAGTACGCAGCTCGCCAAGTACGATCTCTGCGTAGATAGCATCGTCGAGAAATCCGAGGCCCGGAATGTGGTCGGGGATCAGGTCCTCGGGGTCACAAAGGTAGGCCAGGGCGCTGAGCACATGCCGCCGTTCGCCCTCGGACAGGTTCCACTCCGCGTCGTTGATCATGTCGATGACTACGCTGAGCCTGGCCATGCGGATCGAGATGAACTCGGGCAGCTCGGTCTCGCGCGTCTGGCGAAGCAGGTCCCGCGCGGCCTGCTCGATCTGTTTCGCGGCGGTATCGTCTTCCACCGCCGTGCGCGCCTTGTCCACGATCGCCTGGAATCGCGCCAGGTCCTCGTCGCTCAAAGTAAACGTAATGTCGAGTGGCATGGTGAGGCTTCCTGTGTGAGCGACTATGCTAAGCCGGTCCGGTTGATTGGCAAAACCTCGCACCGCGCCGGTCAGGGAAGAAGTCTAATAAAAACAGACGGTTGTTGCGAATCTGCGAGCAGGAGCCCTGCCGGGTTGTGAACCACGCCTCAGTTTGCCCTGAGACGCCCTTCAAAAGCTGCGAAACAGTTCCGGGAATCAAGGCCTTAGCTTCCGTAGGATCTCCCAAGGAGTTGATGGTTTCGGGTGAGCCACTATGAACCTGGACATCGCAGTGTCCATGCTGTTGATCTTCAGCGCGGCCTGCTACCTGCTGCTCGGCATACGCCTGATCGTGGCCAAGCGGGAAGTGGGCAGTGTGCCGATCGGTGTGCTGTTCGTGATCATCAGCTTCTGGGTGATGGGCGGCGCCGTGGAACTGCTGTCGGAATCGTTCCTGGTGTTCTCGATCGGCCGGACCGGCCATTTCATCGGCACGGCACTGCTGCCGCTGGCGGCATTCGTCTGTTTTCGGGAATATGCCGGCGCGACCACACCGCTGCGGACGATCGTGCTACTGCTCATCGTGCCGACGGTCTCCATCACCCTCGCGGCGACGAACCAGTTTCACGAGTTTATGTGGCAGTTGCCTGCCGTCAGTGAAGACGGCCGTTATCTGACTCGCCCGGACCAATGGGGCCCTTGGTTCCTCTTCGTGCATGCACCGCACAGCTATGCCCTGATCGGCGCGGCAATGTTCACCTTGCTGGTACACAGTTCGGCGGTCGCGCCCGCGCACCGCCGCGGCCTGTTTCTGCTGGTAGCCGCCTGCATCGGCCCACTGATCGCGACCGGCGCTTACGACCTGGGATTCGGCTCCAACGTCATTTCATTCGTACCACTGGTGTTTGCAGCGATGTTGCCGATCTATGCCTGGCTGATCGTCGGTGAGGGGATCGTGGAATTCACGCCCCTGGCCTATGAGACGGTATTTCAGAACATGCAGGATCCGGTCATCGTCATCGACGAACAGCAGCGCATCATCGGCCTGAACCACTGTGCCGAGACGATGCTCTCGGTCTCGGAGCACGACGCGCTGCACACGCCGCTCGAGCAATTGTTCACGGACGGCGCGACCGTCGTGTTCGAAGCGCTGGAGACCCACAAACCGCAGAAGATGATGACGGCTACCGGGCGTTTCCTGCACGTCCAGGTATCGCCAATCCAGTCAGAACGAAGCTCCGTGCGCGGCGGGCGCGTGCTGATGTTCCGTGACGTGAGCGACGTCGAAAAAGCGCAGAGCGAGGTTCGCAAGAGTGAAAAGCTGTTGCGTACGCTGATCGATCACTCCGTCAACGGCGTCATTCGCTTCCGCTGGGTTCAGGACGAGGACTGCGGCGGCAAGGACTTGCGCTGCATATTCGCCAACGCCGCAGCAGGGCGCTTCCTGAATTCCGAACCGGATGACCTGGTCGACCTGACGGCCCGTGAAATAGCGCAGCGCGCGATGACCGGCCTGGATGCAGGTGCCCAGCTGGTGATGCTCGAGCAGATGGATGAATCCTGCACAGCAGGTGAAAGCGTGGACATGGAGCTGGTGCAGAACAACGGCGATAAGCTGCGCTGGTTACGCATGATCTGTGAACCGGTCGGCGACGACATCGCCGCCACCTTTATCGACGTTACGGACAGCAAGGCCAAGGAACGCCAGATGGAGTCTATCGCGTGGTCGGACCCGCTGACCGGCGTACTCAACCGGCGGGGATTCGAGCGTGACGCTGCGCAGCGACTGACGGACAGCGCCGACGATGCAACCGGAGCGCTACTGTTCATCGATCTCAACGAGTTCAAGGATATCAACGACGAGTATGGGCACGTGGTCGGCGATCAGCTGCTGACCATAGCCGCGCAGCGACTGCGCAAGAGCCTGCGCTCGCAGGACATCATCGGCCGACCCGGCGGTGACGAGTTCGTAGCGCTGGTGCCGGATGTCTCCGCGGCGGTCGCGGACAGGCTGGCAAAACGGCTGGCGCAGGCCCTCGAGGCACCTTACAACATCGGCAATAACACGATGAGCTGCGCGGCAAGCATTGGCCTGGCGCTGTATCCGACCAATGCCAACACGCTGACAGGCCTGCTGCGCGAAGCGGACCAGGCAATGTATCGGGCCAAAGCGCGCACGCGCGGTGCTGAGGACCTGCGCCACGACGACCTCCTCGAGAAAGCCATCTGACCCCGCAAGGTACGGCCTGCCGCCGACGAGTTGCTGGAGATCGCCACACGTATCGCCCTGCGCTAGTCCGCTTTGCCGCGCGATGATACGCTCGCACATCGCCAGCCGGTCGGAACGACAGCATGAGCAGCGCAGGGCGCATCAACCCCGTCAGTCGAATTATGAAGGTCGCGGCCAAGATCGAGCCGCACGAACTGAAGGCGACGCTGCTGTCGTTTGCGTTTGTTTTCACACTCATGGCGGCCTACTTCATCCTGCGCCCGGTCCGCGACGCGATGTCGTCCGACTGGTCCGACGAGGAACTGAGCTGGCTGTGGACCTCGACATTCTTCTTCAGCGTCGTAGCGGTCTTCCTGTACGGCGCCATTATCTCGAGAGTGCGCTTCAAGCGCCTGGTGCCTGGCGTCTACATTGCGTTCGCCGCGAGTTTCGCGGGGTTTTACGTCGCGAGTACTGGTACTGAGAATGCCGACTTCATAAACAAGGCGTTCTACGTCTGGCTGAGCGTTTTCAGCCTGTTCCACGTATCGGTGTTCTGGAGCTACATGTCCGGGCTGTTCAGCCGCGACCAGGCGCCGCGGCTGTTCGGGGTGATCGCAACCGGCGCCAGTACCGGGGCGATCGTCGGTCCGTCGATCCCCGCATTCTTCGCCGACAACATCGGCATGATGAACCTGTTGCTTATTTCCGCCACCATGTTGCTCATCCCGGTCGCGATTATCGGGGCGCTGGAAAAGCTGCGCGCCGGCGAACTCGGCACTGAAAACGTGCAGCCGGACCTGACGCGCGAGCAGACGCTCGGGCGGAACCCGTTCTCGGGATTCTGGCTGTTCCTGAGCAATCCCTACCTGCTGGCGATCGGCGCGTTCATTTTCTTCTACGTCATCATGAACACGTTCGTCTATTTCGAACTGAGGAAGTTGCTGGCGGTCTTCGATCGCGACGTGCGCACGCAAATCTGGGCCGGCATCGACCTCGCCGTGAACTCGCTGGCGATCGTGACGGCCGTGTTCGCCACCGGCCGGATCTCGACGCGCTTTGGCATGGCGACGACGCTCGCGCTGATCCCCGTGCTCATGATAGGCGGATGGTTCATCGTTGCTGCGACGCCGTTGCTGGCGGTGCTGATCGGGCTGCAGGTTGCCCGGCGGGCGGGCAACTACGCGATTACGCGGCCAGGAAGGGAGATGTTGTTCACGGTCGTCGATTCGGAAACCCGCTTCAAGGCGAAGCCCGTCATCGACATCGTCGTCTATCGTGGCGGTGATATGGTCACCGCGTGGACCTACACCGCGCTGACGGCGACACTGGGCCTCGGGTTGACCGGTGTCGCGCTGTTCGCGGCACTGATCGCCGCGGGGTGGGCGCTCATCGGCGCGTGGCTTGGACGGTCCTACCAGTCGATCGCCCGGCAGGCCGCGACCACCGACATGGCTACGGCGACGGGCCCCGATGGCTGAAGCGTTTATTTGCGACGCGGTACGCACGCCGATAGGGCGCTACGGCGGCGCGCTCTCGTCGGTACGTGCCGACGATCTCGGCGCGGTGCCGATTGCCGCTTTGCTCGCGCGGCAGGCGAACCTCGATCCGGCTTGGATCGAGGATGTCGTGTACGGCTGCGCCAACCAGGCCGGCGAGGACAATCGCAATGTCGGACGCATGTCGTCACTGCTGGCCGGCCTGCCGGTCACGGTCCCGGCGGCAACCGTCAACCGCCTGTGTGGCTCCGGCATGAATGCGCTCGGCAACGTCGCGGACGCGATCCGCGCCGGCGGTATCGGACTGGCGATTGCCGGGGGTGTGGAGTCGATGTCGCGCGCGCCCTTCGTCATGGCCAAGCAGAGCACGGCGTTTGGCCGTAACGCGGAGATCTACGACACTACGCTCGGCTGGCGTTTCGTGAACCGGAAGCTCGAGGAACAGTACGGCATCGATTCGATGGCGGAGACGGCGGAGAACGTCGCCGACGATTTCGATATTTCGCGCGAGGACCAGGACGCGTTCGCGCTGCGCAGTCAGCAGCGTGCAGAGGCCGCCATCGGATCGGGGGTGCTCGCCGAAGAGATCGTGCCCGTCACCGTGCCGCAGCGCCGCGGGGATTCAGTCGTCGTGGATACCGACGAACATCCGCGACCGGCTTCGACGATCGAAGCGCTGGCGAAGCTGAAGCCCATCGTGCGCAGCGGCGGCAGCGTTACGGCCGGCAACGCCTCCGGCATCAACGACGGCGCCTGCGCGCTGCTCGTGGCATCCGCGGATGCTGCCGGTCGCCACGGCCTGGAGCCGCTTGCGCGGGTGGTCGCGTGGGCCGCAGTCGGGGTCGAGCCTCGCATAATGGGCATCGGGCCGGCGCCGGCTACGGAAAAAGTGCTGGCGCTTGCCGGGCTCGATGTCTCCCGCATGGATGTTATCGAGCTCAATGAGGCCTTCGCGGCACAGGGGCTTGCCACGCTGCGGCGGCTCGGCGTCGATGACGACGCCGAGCACGTGAACCCGAACGGCGGCGCAATAGCGCTCGGGCATCCGCTCGGGATGTCAGGCGCTCGACTCGTGACCACTGCAGCTTACGAGCTGCGCCGCCGGAACGCCCGTTACGCACTCTGCACAATGTGCATCGGTGTGGGCCAGGGCATCGCGATGGTCATCGAGCGGCCATGAGCAAGAAAGCGCCGCCCAGTTACGAGACGCAGTCGCTGCGCGACTTCGCGGAGGTCATCCGTGGCAGGCGCACGATCAATCTGTATCTGCAGACGCCAGTACCCGGTGAGCTCGTTCGCGAAGCGATCGAAGCTGCGACGTGGGCGCCCAATCATCATGTCACGGAACCGTGGCACTTCTATCTGCTGGGGCGCGACACCATGGAACAGTGTCTCGACCTGTGCTGCGAGATCGTTACGGCGAAAAAAGGTCGCGATGCAGGAAGGTTCAAACGCGAGCAGTGGTCCGAGAAACCGGGCTGGCTCGTGGTGACCTGCCGGCGATCGGACGACGACTTGCTGCAGCGGGAGGATTACGCTGCGTGCTCGGCCGCGGTACAGAACCTGATGCTGTACCTCTGGAAAGCGGGCATCGGCAGCAAATGGACGACGGGCGATATCACCCGCGACGAGCGCTTCCTGGATATCGTCGGTATTGATGCCAGCGCGGAGTCCGTCGTCGGCCTGATCTGGTACGGCTACCCGAAGATCACGCCGGAGCAAAAGCGCAAATGCCTCCGGGAAGTCCTGTCCGAGCTGCCGTAGCCGCAGCCGTTCGCTTATAATTCACGCAATGCCCTCCTTTATCTCCGAACTTCGTCGTCGCAATGTGCTGCGCGTAGCGGCGGCCTATGCGCTGATCGCCTGGATCATTATCGAGGCCGGGTCCGTCTTGTTGCCGACGTTCGGCGCGACGGAAGGGGTTTTCCAGGTCTACGTGATCATCGTCCTGATCGGTTTCTTCGCAGCCGTGGTGCTGGCATGGGTCTTCGAGGTTACGCCGGAGGGGGTGAAACTCGACAGGGATATGGCTCAGTCAGAGCATCGCGCCACGAAAGAGAAGAAAGCAGCGATGAACTACCTCATCATCGGCCTGCTTGCGGTGGCGCTGGGCGTGTCGATCACGTTCAATGTCACCGGAATTCGCAACGGCGACTCGCCGGTTTCGGTGGCGGTCACAAAAAAGCCTGCGATCGCCGTACTGCCGTTCACGAGCCTGAGCAGCGAACCGGATAACGCGGTCTTCGCCGACGGCATACACGGCGACATATTGACCCAGCTGGCGAACATCGGGTCCTGCAAGGTGATTTCGCGTTCGTCCGTGATGGAGTACCGGAACACCACCAAGAACGTACGCCAGATCGGCGAAGAGCTCGATGTCGGTTCGGTGCTGCAGGGTTCGGTCCAGCGGGTCGGCGACAATGTCAGGATCAATGTGCAACTGGTCGACGCCGGAGACGACGTCAATATCTGGGCGGAGAGCTACGATCGCCAGTTGACGGCGCAAAACATCTTCGCGATCCAGAGCGAAATATCCGAGGCAATTGCCATAGCACTGGAAACCACGCTGACGCCTGCCGAGCAGATCAGGATTGCGGCGAAGCCGACTGAGGACCTGCGCGCCTACAGTGCCTATGTGTCCGGACGCGACAATCTCTACCTGCGGCGCCTGGAGCCACTGCGCAAGGCACGCGAAAGTTTCGAGCAGGCCATCGAGTATGACCCTGGCTACGCGGCCGCCTATGCCGGGCTCGCCGAGAGTGTGCTGTTATTGGAAAACAATCACCAGTATTTGCCGCAGGAAGAAGCGTACGCGATCGCACGCCAAAACCTGGACAAAGCTCTCGAGCTCGATCCCGGGCTGGCGGACGCTTATGCTGTCAGGGGATTATTGGAGAGCCGTGCGTGGCAACAGACGCGGGTAGGACGTGGCAATGTCAAGGCGGAAGCCGCATTTCGTCGTGCCATCGAGCTCAACCCTAATCACGCCAGCGCCCACATGTGGTTCGCAATGTTGCGTGACTCCGAAGAGCGTGATGAAGAGGCCATAGAACTCCTGCAGCGTTCCATGGAACTGGACCCTCTGGGTCGCATACCCTACACGAACCTCCCGACGCTGTATGCGCAACGCGGCCAGAATGACGAGGCGATCCGGCTGTGGCTCAAAGCGATGGAGATACATCCCGAATGGCCGACACCAAAGCAGTATCTGGCAACGCACCTTGCCGGTCTCGGGCGCCTCGACGAGGCCGTCGCCTGGATAGTGCAGGCGAGTTCATTGAGCAGCGATCCGACGGCCGGCTTGCTGAACGTGCGCCTGTACCTCGCCTTCGGCGACAAAGAAAGAGCGATAGCGCTGCTGGAAGAGATGCCGGCCGATCATCCGTTTGCGGTTTTGATGGAAGGCTTGTTGCTACTTATCGAGTTGGATTATCGACGGGCACTGGATTTCCTTTCGACGATCATGGATGGCAGCGAGCATCCACGCGCCAAGCAACTCCTGTCCGGCATAGCTGCCGATGTCGCGTTGCTCGCCGGAGACTTTGAGAAGGCACGAGAGTACACGTTCGTGAGCCAGCCGATCCTTGCTGAAGATACCGAGCTGCAGGTCGACAGCTTTACGCTGTCCGCAATAATCCGGTTGGCCTACATCAGTCGGCAGCAGGGTGACACATCCCGCGCCCAGGAACTGCTGCGTGCGGCGCTGCCGGTCGCTCGGGAGCGGCCGCGCCTGGGCATGTTCGGTCAGGGAATTCGCGAGGTGCAGATCCTTGCGCTGCTTGGCCGCAGGGACCATGCTCTCGATTTGCTCCGCGCCCTTGTCGATGACGGCTTCAACACCCCGGTGTTGGCGAACGTCTGGGACCTCGACGGGGATCCGTATCTCGCCGAGTTGCGCGACGACCCGCGTTTCATATCGATGCTGGACGAAGTGAGCGGGGTGCTCGAGGTGATGTACGAGCACGTTATCGAAGCTGAGAACACCGGCGACTGGAACAGCCTGCGCGCGAAAGCAGAGATTATCTAGCAGGATTTCCCAAAGCGTCGGCACGGTGAGCGTCAGTCCCGAGCCAGTTCCTCCGGGTGATGCACGATGGGGCCACCGCAGATCAGCGGGCGCAACAGGAAGATGGTCAACATGATGAAGCCGGCGCCGCCGATGATCAGGACGGCGTTGCGCAGCGTGCCGTCGTAGATTGAGGCGCCCAGAATCGCGCCCGATGCGCCGATGACGTTCTGGATCGTGCCGATGATGGACGATGCGACGCCCGCAATGCGTGGCAGCGGGTCGAGCGCCAGCACCATCGCGTTCGAGAGCACGATGGGCACCGCGAAAAAGAACAGGCACACACACGCCCACACCCACGCGAAGGGCGCTGTATTCATCCAGGCCGCCAGCAGTAGCTGCGTCGAGGCGATGGCCATCAATGCGATGCCGATACCTATGAGTGGCACGAGCTCGATGCGGGGTACGAGCAGGCGATTGATGATCGAGCCCGCGAGTATCGACAGGCCCGCGCAGGCGAAGATGAGGCCGTATGCCTGAACTGAAAAGCCGTAAATCTCGACGGCCAGCGCGGCCGAAACCGCGATCACGGACATGAAACCGGCGGGCGGCACGACGATCAGCAGCAGACCGAAAATGCTCTGCCGGTGACTGAAGAACTCGGCAAAACTGCGCTGCAGCTGCCTGAGCGGGTGCCCGTCGCTATTCGGCGTGCGGGTTTCGAGCAGGTTGCTGCGAATGCCCACGAGCATGAGGATGCCGCCGGCCGCAATGGCGGCAAACGGTGCCCGCCAACCCCACTGCGCTACCAGCAGTGCGCCTATGGTCGGTGCGACGACCGGTGCCACGGTGAAGATCATCGTCATCAGCGACATCAGTTTCGCGGCGTCCTTGCCGCTCGAAATATCGCGGACGATGGCGCGCGACAGGACGACGGCCGAGGCTCCGCCAAAGCCCTGGACGAAACGCGCGGCCAGCATCACGTCGATGCTTTGCGCAATCGTGGCCACGATTGCGGCCACCGCAAACAGGCTCATGCCGGCATAGAGCACGGGCAGCCGCCCGAGCCGGTCGGAGAACAGGCCCGCGGGAATCTGGCCGCAGGCCATGCCCAGCATGAATGCACCGACGATGAGCTGGCCCTTCGGCAGGTCCGTGGCAAGCGATCGCACCATGTCCGGTATGGCAGGCAGGCTCATGTCGATCGTGAGCGCGGCCATGGCCGTCAGCAGGCCGAGCGTGAGTACGAAACTCCGTCTGGCAACAAGAGTCGGGTTCATGATGCGGGTGCAGTATCGGTTACGGGTTGGGGCTGAAGGACCGCCCGGCGATCAGCAAGTCTGACAGCGGATGCGTGCCAAGCCAATACGCGAGCTCCCTCGGATGGTCGAGATCCCAGACCGCGATATCGGCTCGCTTACCGTTTTCCAGGGTACCGCGATCATGGCCGAGACCGAGTGCCCGCGCCGCTTCACGGGTAACGCCGGCCAGGCACTCTTCCGGCGTCAGGCCGAACAGGCGCGAGCCGAGGCCCATGGCGACATGAATGGAGCACAGCGGCGATGTGCCCGGGTTGCAGTCGGTGGCAATCGCAATGGGGACGCCGCTGCCGCGCAATGCCGCCACCGGAGGTTGCTGCGTCGCGTTGAGGGTCAGGTACGCGCCCGGCAGCAGCACGGCAGCCGTGCCGGATTCGGCCAGGGCGCGAACGCCGTCCGCCGACGCGTATTCCAGGTGGTCGGCGGACAGCGCGCCGAAGCGCGCCGCGAGTTCCGCTCCGCCACCGTCGCTCAGCTGGTCGGCATGCAGTTTGACTCGCAGGTCGAGCTCGCGCGCGCGCGCGAACAGCCGCTCGACCTGCGTGGCATCGAAAGCGACGGACTCGCAGTAGGCATCGACGGCATCCGCGAGGCCCTCGCCGGCGGCAGCCGGCAGTATTTCGTCGATGATGTGGTCCATGTAGGCATCCGCATCGCCGGCGAACTCGGGCGGGACGGTATGGGCCGCAAGCAAGGTCGTGCGGACGCTCAGCCCGGAGTGTTCACCGAGCCGCCGTGCAACGCGAAGCATCTTGAGCTCGCTGTCCCTGTCCAGCCCGTAGCCCGACTTGATTTCGACCGTCGCCACGCCCTCCCGCGCCAGTGTCCGCAACCGGGTAAGCGCATCGGCATGGAGCTGCTCGTCGCTGGCCGCCCTGGTTGCCATTACGGTCGACAGGATGCCGCCACCCTCCGCCGCGATGTCTTCATAGCTGACGCCGTGCAGGCGCCGCTCGAATTCATCGGCCCGCTGGCCGCCAAAGACCAGGTGCGTGTGGCAGTCGATCAGGGCGGGGGTAAGCCAGCGACCCGACAGGGAGCGGGTTTCTGTGGCAGTCCCGTCAGGCAGGTTGGCGGTGGGCCCGATCCAGTCGATAATTCCGCCGGCAATTGCGATCGCGCCTGCACCGATCGTGCCGTAATCCGGCGCGCCCTGCCGCATCGTGGCGATGCGGGCGTCCGTCAGCAGCAAATCCCAGTCGGCCATCACTCCCTCCGCAATTGCAAAGCAACCTAGCATGGACTAGCCTGTATATACAACTTGGTGATGCATCGATGACCTCAGTTTTTGCCAGAAAAGCACTGTTGCCCGACGGTTGGGCCGATGACGTCCTGCTGCGGATCAACGACGGCATGATCGGCGACGTTTTGCCGGGCACGACGCCCGAGGACTCGACGGTCGAGACGGGCTGCATCATTCCTGGCCTCTGCAACGCTCACAGCCATGCATTCCAGCGGGCGCTGGCCGGCCGCACGGAAGAGCGCTCGCCGGCGGGCCACGACAGTTTCTGGACCTGGCGCGAGCGCATGTACGAACTTGCGGCAACGCTCGATCCCGGCCTGCTGCGCGCCATCGCCTGCCAGGCCTATACCGAGATGCTGCAGAGCGGCTACACCACCGTCGCCGAATTCCACTACCTGCATCGAAATCCCGCCACGAATTCGGCGGGCATGCAGATGTTCGAGGCACTGGCGGATGCCGCCTCGCAGACCGGCATTCGGCTCACTTACGTACCCGTGCTTTACGAGCGCGCGGGTTTTCATGCAGCCAGACCCGCAGAGTCGCAGGAAATTTTCGCGTTATCACTCGAACAGTTCCTCGAACACCACGCGGCGGCGACGCGCAGGCAGTCGGAAAAACTCAGTGTCGGCATCGGCGCGCACAGTCTGCGCGCCGTCAGTACTGCTTCGCTGCTGGGGATTGCCGAGGCCGGGATGAATGCGGGTGGACCCGTTCACCTCCACATCGCCGAACAGCAACGCGAAGTCGACCAGTGCCTGGCAGCTTACGAACGACGCCCGGTGCGCTGGCTGCTCGAGAACGTGGGTGTCGACGAACAATGGTGCCTCGTGCACGCGACGCACATGGACACGGACGAAACAAGAAGCCTGGCCGATACCGGTGCCGTTGTCTGTGTGTGCCCGAGCACGGAGGCGAACCTCGGTGACGGCCTGTTCCCGCTGGCCGACTATCTGGCCGCCGGTGGCAACCTGGCCATCGGCTCGGACAGCCATATCTCGATCAATCCGTTCGAGGAGCTGCGCTGGCTCGAGTACGGGCAGCGCCTGGCGACGCGGACCCGCAATGTCACGTCGTTCCGCAATGCCCACGTCGGCCGCGAACTGTTCGAACGCGCCATCGAAGGCGGCGCGCAGGCGAGTGGCCAGACGATCGCAGGACTGTGCAGCGGCGCCCCGGCCGATCTCGTTGCGCTCTATGACGACGACCCGATGCTGACGGGTCACGGTGACGAATCGCGCCTGGATGCACTGGTGTTCTCCGGCTACCGCCTGCCGATCGAGGGCGTCATGGTGCACGGCGAATGGCGGGTTGCGGACGGCGAGCACACGTCCGCCGCAGCCACGCGGGAAGCGTTTCGAGAAGCCGTTGCAGCCATCGGAGCGAAGCGATGAGCGACAGCAGTAAACCGCGCTACCAGCAGCTCAAGGACCTGATCATCACGCAGATCTCCTCGGGTGAGCTGGGCCCGCATGACCGGGTGCCGTCGGAGAACGAACTCGTCGAGCGCATGAGCGTGTCTCGCATGACGGCGAATCGTGCGCTGCGCGAACTCACCGACGAGGGCTACGTCGAGCGCGTCGCCGGCCGCGGCACCTTCGTATCCGACTTTCGCTCGCGATCGCATATGCTCGAGGTGCACAACATCGCCGACGAGATCACGCAGCGGCGCCACCGCCATACCTGCGACGTGCTGCGCAATTCGCGGCAGCATGCACGCGGCGAAATCGCAAAGGCACTGGACGTCGAGCAGGGCACCGACGTATTTCACCTGCTGCTGGTGCATTTCGAAAATGGCGTGCCGATCCAGGTGGAAGACCGCCATGTCCTGGCAGAGTTTGCCCCCGGATGCGCCGGGCAGGACTTCCGGTCCATTACGCCGAGTGCCTACCTGACCTCGATCGCGCCGCTGCAGGAAGCCGAGCAGGTCGTACGTGCACAATTGCCGAACGCGGCAGTGCGGCGGCACCTGCAGATGCCGGAAGACGAGCCCTGCCTGGTTGTCATGCGCCGTACCTGGGCGCACGGACGCCCGGTCACGTTCGCAAGACTGCATCACCCGGGCAGCCGTTATGAGCTGACCGGACACTACACACCGCCCGGAACATCGACGTCGGCGTCGGGCGGCGTCGTGCAACTGGAGAAATTACAGCGATGAACAAACCCCGAGTCGTCAGGGCGCCGGTTGGCACAGAGCTCTCCGCGAAGAGCTGGCTCACCGAGGCGCCGCTGCGCATGATCATGAACAACCTCGATCCCGACGTTGCCGAACGGCCGCAGGACCTGGTGGTGTATGGCGGCATCGGCAAGGCTGCCCGTAACTGGGAGTGCTTCGACGCCATCGTCGAATGCCTCAGGGAACTTGGTGAGGATGAAACCCTGCTCGTGCAGTCCGGCAAGCCGGTCGGTGTATTCCGCACACACGCCGACGCACCGCGCGTACTGATCGCCAATTCGAATCTCGTGCCAGCCTGGGCCAGCTGGGAGCACTTTCGCGAACTGGACCGGAAAGGGCTGATGATGTTCGGCCAGATGACAGCGGGGTCCTGGATCTACATTGGCAGCCAGGGCATTGTCCAGGGCACCTACGAGACTTTCGTTGAAATGGGGCGCCAGCACTACGGCGGCGACCTGTCGGGCCGCTGGATACTGACCGCCGGGCTCGGCGGCATGGGTGGTGCGCAACCGCTCGCCGCAACGATGGCCGGTGCGTCGATGCTCGCGATCGAGTGTCAGAGCGACCGCATCGACAAGCGCCTCGAAACCGGCTATCTCGACACCCGTGCCGAGACGCTCGACGATGCACTGGCACTGATCGAAAAGTCCGTGGCCGGCAGGAAGCCACTGTCGGTCGGCTTGCTGGGCAACGCGGCCGAGATCCTGCCCGAACTCGTAAAGCGCGACGTCCGGCCCGACGCCGTGACGGACCAGACCTCGGCACACGACCCTGCGAATGGCTACCTGCCGATCGGGTGGACCGTCGAGGAATGGTTCGAGCGCCGCGAGGCGGATCCCGACACAGTGGTTGCCGCGGCCGTCAAATCGATGGCGGTGCATGTCCGCGCCATGCTCGCGTTTCACGAGGCCGGCGTGCCGACCTTCGACTACGGCAACAACATCCGCCAGGTCGCGCTGGACCAGGGCGTCGCCAACGCCTTCGATTTCCCGGGCTTCGTCCCCGCGTATGTGCGTCCGCTGTTCTGTCGGGGTATCGGCCCGTTCCGCTGGGCGGCGCTGTCGGGGGACCCCGAGGACATCTACCGCACCGATGCGAAGGTGAAGGAGCTGATCCCGAACGACGAGCATCTCCACCAGTGGCTCGACGCCGCCGGCGAGCGAATTCATTTCCAGGGACTGCCGGCGCGTATCTGCTGGGTGGGCCTCGGCGAGCGCGACCGTCTCGGTCTCGCGTTCAATGAAATGGTTCGCAACGGTGAGCTCAAAGCGCCCGTGGTCATCGGCCGCGACCACCTCGACAGCGGCTCGGTTGCCAGCCCGAATCGTGAAACCGAGGCAATGCGGGATGGCTCCGACGCAGTATCCGACTGGCCCCTGCTGAATGCGCTGCTGAATACGGCGAGCGGCGCCACCTGGGTGTCCTTTCACCACGGCGGCGGCGTCGGCATGGGCTATGCGCAGCACGCGGGCCTGGTGATCGTCTGCGACGGCAGCGAAGCGGCGGACCGTCGCATTGCGCGCGTCTTGTGGAACGACCCGGCGAGCGGTGTGATGCGTCATGCCGACGCGGGCTACCCGGAGGCGATCGGGTGCGCGAGGGAGCATGGCCTGAACCTGCCGATGGTCGGCCGGGAGGACGTGCCATGAAACTCGTCGTCGACCAGCAGCTCGTCACGCTCGCGGAGCTTCGCGAGGCCTGGAACGGGCCCGTTGAAGTGTCCCTCGGTAGCGACGCACGGCAAGCCATTGCGGAGTCTGGCGAGTACATCGGTGAAGTCGTCGCCAGCGGCGCCGAGATTTACGGGGTCAATACCGGTTTCGGGCAGCTCGCCCGGGTACACATCAGCGACGGCGAACTCGTGGAGCTGCAGGAGAATCTCGTTCGCTCGCACGCGGTGGGCGTCGGCGAGGACCTCGACGACGACATCGTGCGCCTGATCATGCTCATGAAAGTGATCGCTCTGGCCGAGGGCTTTTCCGGCGTGCGGCTCGAACTGGTCGATGCGTTGTGCGCGCTGATCAACCACGACGTGTATCCGCGCATTCCGGCCAAAGGCTCGGTGGGCGCGTCGGGTGATCTCGCGCCGCTTGCACACATGGCGAGCGTGCTGATCGGTGTCGGCGAAGCAAGGGTCAACGGCGACCTCGTGTCGGCGAAAGCGGCGCTCGCGCATGCGGGGATCGATCCGATACGGCTGGCGCCCAAAGAGGGGCTCGCGCTGCTCAATGGTACCCAGGTGTCGACGGCGCTGGCTCTGGCCGCCGTCTTCCGCTGCGAGAACCTGCTTGCGGCGGCGCTCGCCGCCGGCGCCATGTCCGCCGATGCGGTGAAGGGCAGCGACGCGCCGTTCGACCGCCGCATCCAAAGTGTGCGCGGGCACGGCGGGCAGACGGCCGTTGCCGGCGTGCTGCGGCAGCTGATGCGCGACAGCGAGATCCGTGCATCGCACCTGGAGTGCGATCACATCCAGGATCCGTACTCGATACGCTGCCAGCCGCAGGTAATCGGCGCGTGTCTCGACGTATTGCGTCACGTATGCAGCGTCCTGGAGATCGAGGCCAACGCGGTCACCGACAATCCCCTGGTTTTCACCGAGTCACATAGCGTGCTCTCGGGGGGCAATTTCCATGCCGAGCCGGTCGCCTTCGCCGCCGACTACCTGGCGCTCGCGATTGCCGAAATCGGCGCACTGTCGGAGCGCAGGACTGCACTGCTCGTCGACGAGCACATGAGCGGCCTGCCGGCATTTCTCGTGGCAGAGGGCGGCCTGAACAGCGGCTTCATGATGGTCCAGGTGACTGCCGCCGCGCTCGCGTCGGAAAACAAGGCACTTGCGCATCCAGCGAGTGTCGACAGCATCCCGACATCGGCGAACCAGGAGGACCATGTCAGCATGGCGACCTTTGCGGCGCATCGCCTGCACACGATGCTGGCGAATAGTGCCGACATCGTAGCAATCGAATTGCTGGCGGCGGCGCAGGGCATCGAATTCCACCGGCCGAAAAGGAGCTCGCCCGCGATCGAGAAAGCGATCGCGGCCGTGCGCAGCGTTTCGCCGGCCTACGAGCATGACAGGTCGTTGTCGCGCGATATCGCGCGCCTGGCGGCGATGATCGATACGGGCGAATTCTGCGAGCATGCCGCATCGGTGCTGCCGAGCCTGGGAGCATGAGCGACGTATACGCGTTCTCACAGGGCGACACGCCGCTCCTGATCAGCGTGCCGCATGACGGCCGGTTGCTCCCGGACGAGCAGCGCGCGCGCATGACCGCGGCCGGGCTCTCGATTCCGGATACCGACTGGCACGTCGCCGAACTGTATGACTTCGCCCGTGATCTCGGAGCGTCACTCCTCATTGCGCAGTATTCGCGCTACGTCGTCGACCTCAATCGTCCGCCGGACGACGGCTCCCTGTACGAAGGCCAGGTGGCGACGGGGCTTTGCCCGCAGCACACGTTTGCGGGCGAACCGCTATACAGCGACGGCGCGCCCGTCAGCGCGGAGGAGACCGAACACCGCATCGAGCGCTACTGGCGCCCCTACCACGAGCGACTGGCGCAGGCGCTCGACGAGCTGAGCGCGCGCTACGGTTGCGCGCTGCTGTGGGACGCCCACTCGATTCCCAGCCGCGTACCGCGGCTGTTCGATGGCGAGCTGCCGGTGCTCAACCTGGGCAATTTCGACGGCAGCAGCAGTGATGCTGCTGTTGCCGGCGAGCTCTACCGGGTCGCTGCCGCGAGTCCGCACAGTGTCGTGTTGAATGGCCGCTTCAAAGGTGGCTACATTACGCGCCAGTACGGCGATCCGGCGAATCGTGTACAGGCCGTGCAGCTCGAGCTCGCGCAGCGCGCCTACATGGACGAGGCGACGCTTGACATCGACGTGGTTCTCGCGGAACGCTTGCGCGAGACGCTCGGAGCGTTGCTCAGAGCCTACACGAGGACCGCCGCCGTTCAGTGAGAATTCATGTCGAAGCGAGTAAGATGCGCAGCTTACGAGTGCTTCATTCACCGCTGGCAAACCTGGCGGCGGCTCAGATTAAGGACAGAATTATGACCAGACTCATCAAGCTCGTGATTGCATTTGGCCTTATTGGTGTGATGAGCGCATCGCCAGCAGCGATGGCCGCATCGGCGGCGGAAATTGACGTCCGCGTGAAGGAAACGATCGAGCAGTTCAAGAAGAACGTCAATGGCGCAGAAGTGTTCCTGCAGCAAGCCTCCGGTTACCTCGTATTTCCGAAGGTGTACAAGGTGGGCGTCGGTATCGGTGGCGAGACGGGCGAAGGCGCGTTGCTGATCGGCAAAGAGGTCGTCGACTACTACCGGACCTCGAGCGGTTCGTTCGGTTTCCAGCTCGGTGCTCAGGCACGGTCGATCGTTATCGTCTTCATGACCGAGGATTCGCTGAACAAGTTCAGAAACAGCGAAGGCTGGAAGGTCGGTATCGACGGTTCGGTCGCGCTGATCGATCTCGGCGCCGGCAAGACGATCGACTCGAAGAATATCAAGGATCCTGTCGTCGGGTTCATCTTCGGTTCGAAGGGGCTGATGTACAACCTGACGCTGGAAGGCACGAAGATCCACAAGCTTGACAAGAGCTAGGCAGAAAGAGTCACCGCCCGGGCCGCGCAAGTCGGCCGGGCGGCGTGTCGGCGAAAATCTTCGCGCAGCTGCCGAACTCGGCCGTGAAGCCGTGGCGCGGCCCGGAGGATTGCCGGACAGGGCGCACGGCTGGTTTCGTTCCTGGTTTCGCAAGGTATGGCAGGTTCGCGGCGGCGGTCTCTATGCCGTGGGCTTTGCGGTGGCGTTCCTTTTCTTCGAGATTCGCGAGGTCGTCGTCGAGGACATTCCCCAGTTCGCCGCGCTGAACAACATCCTCAGTTCGGAACTCATCGGGTTCGGTATCCAGTTCCTCGTCGACACGATGGTGAATTTCGTCCGCGCGCTGCTGTGGCCGTTGTACGTGGTCATGTTGTGGCCGCCGGCAGGCGCCATCGCGCTCGGCATTGCGTTCATTCTCTTTCCGCGCTACCTGAAAAAGCCCATCGAGAGCTGGCTATTCCAGGACGCCGGCACGGATTCGTAACCTGCGCAGTCACCCGGGCATTTCTCTCCCTCATGGCTCGCTGCGCTTCGCTTGCTGCGCTTTACTTCGGTCGATAAACGCCCGGGCGCCCGCGCCCGCAGGTGATCTCGTAATCGCGTCGCGAACGGGCGCCAGTTCGGCGTCGTCGCGCAGCGCGACCCGGCCATCCTCGATGTCGATGCCGAGGCGCCGGAACAGTGGCGCGACGTCGGGAAACCCTTCCTTGTCCGCATACTGGCGATACAGCGGCATGAATACGGGTTCTTCGACGAAGCTGTCCAGCTTCTCGAACAGCTGCGGCCCCGTCCACGGCTCGGCGGCCGGCAAACAGCAACGTTGCAGCCGGTCGAGCACGTCGTCGAGTGACTCGCGACCGGCCGAGCGTTGCCGTAGCTCGACGTCGGCCATTAACGCAAGTAAGGCGCCGCTCCAGTAAATCTTCATCGTGGCTGCGCCCACGCCGCGGCGGGACGCCTCGTTCGGCGATAATTCGGGGCGCGATTTCCTGCCGCGCTCGAACCCCTCGTAAAGTTTCTGCCACGCCCTTTGCACCTCGTAACGTCCCGCGCGTGCCAGCAGCACGTTCTGGTAGTACTGCGCGAATCCTTCCGAGATCCAGCGATGCGAGGACCGCAGGAACGGCAGCATCAGGTGGCTGAACTCGTGCGTCGCCGTCCAGTCGTCGTAGAAATCCTCGATGGGCCGGCGTTCATCAACGAAGAGTTCAATGCTCTCGCCGCCATCGCGTACGACACGGCCGAACGGCACCGGCGAGTCGCTCTTCCAGCCGTTCCTGCCGACGGGCATCACGACAACCTGTGCGCCGGGATTCGGGAAGCGTCCGTAGGCCAGGCTGACGTAACCGGCAGTGTCCCTGACCCAGCCGATGATCGCGTCGTCGTCCACATCGCCCCGGGATCGGAGGAGCGCAATGCGCGGCGTGCCTGCGGACGGCTCTGCGCGGACATGTATGAACCGTCCGAACGCGGCGGGCGCGCGAGCGCTGCGTGGCGAAGGCGGTATCTCGTAGGTATGCCCGGCAGCCTCGACTGCCTTCCAGGGCACCGACACGTCGATGCCGTCTCCGGGAAGGAAGCGCACGATGACGCGCGGCTGCGCGGCCGTCTTCGGTTGCCACAGCCAGACCGCCGGAGACACGACGACGTTGTCAGGGGCCAGGCCCTCGTTGCGGCGCTCGGCCGCTGCGGCGCTGCGCAGGTCCACGACGTAGTCGATACAGCTGGTCGTACCCTGCGGCGATGTCAGGGTGCGGCCCCGCCTTTCGAGAGGCAAGCCTGTTTCGCAATCGGCGGCCTCAAGCAGGAACCGGCCCGCAGTGCGGTGGCGCGCGCGTACAGCGTCGACCGGCGAGGCAAAGCGGGCGGACACCCGCAGCGTTTCGAGTCCGGCATCGATTCGGACGACGTACTGATGCGCCGCCGCGGCAGGCGCGCAAAACACGGCGGCTATAATGTAAATGATAATCGTTCTCAATTAAGCCTCACTGTCAGCCGGTGAATAGGTATATGCCGTTATGCTGCCGTTCAGGTTCGGCACGTACAATGCGGCGCTGATGGAATAACTGGTTTAGAATGACGCGCGCTGGTCTCGTTCCGGCGCAAAACCAAAAAAGTATCGAGGAGACTCCGTTGAGTAAAATTGCACGCCGTAAGTTTATCCAATTGTCTGCAGTCGCCGCCGCCGGCGTTCTCGTACAGCCGGGCCGTTCAGCGCAGGCAGGGGACATGCCGAAACTTTCGGAAGATGATCCGATGGCGATGGGCATGAAATACACGCACGATGCAAGCACCGTCGATCCGGCGAGCCGTGCAAACAGCGCAGAGGTTCAGAATTGTGCGAACTGCGCACTCGTGCAGGGCGAAGACCAGGGTGGATGGCTGCAGTGCCAGATCTTCCCGGGCAAGCTGGTCAACGCGAAAGGCTGGTGCAGCGTCTGGGCACCGAAGTCCTGAGCGGAAATTGCTTCAGCATCGAGACGCCGGCTTCGTGCCGGCGTTTTTTGTTGCAGATTCGGATGCGACGCGATTACGCTCTGCGCGTGTAGAATTTACGTGCTTTGCCCGTAGTCCGGAGACGCGCCTTGTTTGAATCCTTAGATCTGCTGCCGCCCGATGCCATCATCGGCCTTATTGCCGAGTACCGAAGCGATCCGCGCGAACCGAAGGTGGATCTCGGGATTGGCGTGTACCGAAATGCATCGGGCGAAACGCCGGTGCTCGACGTCGTCAAACGGGCGGAGCAGCGCCTCGTCGACACGCAGGCGACGAAGACCTACATCGGTTCGGCCGGGCCGGCGGACTTCAATGAGGCCATGCGGGACCTGACCTTCGCGGGCACCGTCGACAACGATCGGGTTGCCATGCTACAGACGCCGGGAGGTTCCGGGTCGCTGCGGGTCGCCGCAGGCGTAATTCTCCGTGCGAGACCGGATGTAACGATCTGGGTCAGCAGCCCGACCTGGGCAAATCACGTTCCCCTGCTCGGCGGCGCAGGCCTCGATCTGAAACCTTACGCGTACTACGACGAAGACAAGAAGGCGCTGGACTTCCACGGGATGCTGGATTCGCTGCGCGGTATTCCGAAGGGCGACATCGTCCTGCTCCACACCTGCTGCCACAACCCGACCGGGGTCGATCCGGACGAGGCGCAATGGCGAGCCATTGCCGACATTATCGTCGAGCGCGAGCTATTGCCCTTCGTCGATTTTGCCTACCAGGGTTTTGCGACGGACCTGGATGCCGACGCGTTCCTGATCCGGGAGCTCGCCGGGCGTGTGCCGGAAATGATCGTCGCCAACTCGTGCTCCAAGAATTTCGGACTGTATCGTGACCGCGTCGGTGCCCTGTTCGTCATCACCCCCGATAGCGACGCACGTGACGTCGTGCAGTCCCAGGCTAACAACGTGGTGCGCACGATCTACTCCATGCCGCCCGACCATGGCGCGGCCGTGGTCGCGATGATCCTGAACGACGACAAACTGCGCACCGACTGGATTGAAGAGCTCACAGAAATGCGGGAGCGCCTTTCCGAGATGCGGCAGCTCCTGCACGATGCCTTGCACCAGGAAGCGCCCGGCCACGACTTTTCGCATCTCGTGCGCGCGAAAGGCATGTTCTGCTTTCTCGGCGTATCGCCCGAGCAGGTCGATCGCCTGAAGAAAGAACACGCGGTGTACATGGTCGATTCGAGCCGCATCAATATCGCCGGCATAACGGCCGACAACGTCGGTCACATCGCGAGTTCGGTCGCCGCCGTACTCTGACGGCTACTGCAGCGCTGGTTCCCATATGAGGCGGCTGTCCTCATCGATTGAGAGGCGCCGGGCAGTGCCCGCATTGAGCTCCAGCACGAAGCTCACGGGTTCGCTCGAGGTGATGGACTTTTCCGACAACGGCACGGTGTCGCTGGCAATGTTCGCGATACCGCCGTCGCGCCGGGCGAACACCATGTCCAGCGAAATATAGGTGTTCCGCATCCACATCGAGCGGTAATTTGCGTCCGGATAGACGAACAGCATGCCCGTCCTTTCGGGCATCTCACGAACGAACATCAGCCCGCGACGCTGCTGTTGTGCATTGAGCGCAAGATAGATGTCGAAGCGGTAACAGGCGTCGCGAGCGACGATGACCAGGACGTCCGATTCGAAAGCCTGCTCCAGGGGCTCCTGGCCATTTACTGACAGCGGCAGCAGCCAGATCGCCAGCAGTAGTGCGCGAATGGATGTCATTTTGCGCTCCAGTCGACAACGCCGCCGAACTGCAGTTCGCGAACCGTCACGCTCGAGTCGCCGTTGACTTCGGCCAGCGGGGCGATGCAGTACAGCGTTCCCGCGATGAAGTAGACGTCCGTGCTTTCCTCGATACGCTGTTGCTCGAGGATATCGGTCCAGCAGCTTTCAAGACCCGATGTACTGAAAAAACGTCCGCTGCCTTCCTCGATCACGGTGACATTGCTGGTGAGTTCCCGCGCCGTGCTGCCGCGCTGGAGGTCGGGCAGCGCGACAATGATCGCGATTGCCAGGTCTCCCGATTCTCCCGCGAACCTCAGGCGTGCGCCATTGCCCTTCGGGCGCGGCATGCCCTCACAGTCGAGGTTGCCGGCAGACCAGTCGATCGGAGCCGACAACTCGCCGTAAAAGTTTGTGCGAAGATAGCCGCGATCGTCACAGCCGCGGGTCTCCGGGGGTGGCGGCACCAGTTCCGTCAGCGTTGTCGGCTCCGGCGTATCGCCACAGCCGGCCAGCCAGGCGGCAGCAACGGCTGCGATCACTGTGGTGAAAGGTACATTTCGCCGAATTCCCTGCAATGTTCCTTGCCGGCTGCTGTCTGAGAACGGAACATTATTACCGAAGTGATCCATTGATGGACAAAATTCACGCCGACGAGTTGGCCTCAACAGGCATCCTCTCTACAATGTCACGCCCCAAACCGGCCCGGGAGCCATTGATGAGCGTTGCAGACCAATTCCAGCAACTCGAGGCACATGCCAGCCGCTTGATCATCGGGCAGTCGCACCTGATCAACCGCATGCTGATCGCGTTGCTGTGCGACGGGCACCTGCTGGTCGAGGGCGCACCGGGCCTCGCCAAGACCCGCGCCATCAAGGTGCTTGCGGAGAGCATCGAGGGCGATTTTCACCGCCTGCAGTTCACGCCGGACCTGCTGCCTGCGGACCTGACGGGCACCGATATCTACCGGCCACAGGAAGGCACGTTCGAATTCCGCAAGGGCCCGCTGTTCCACAACCTGATTCTCGCGGACGAGATCAATCGCGCCCCGGCCAAAGTCCAGTCGGCACTCCTCGAAGCCATGGAGGAACGGCAGATCTCCGTCGGTGACAAGAGCTATCCGCTCGATGACCTGTTCCTGGTAATGGCCACGCAGAACCCGATCGAGCAGGAGGGCACCTATCCGCTGCCGGAGGCCCAGCTCGACCGTTTCCTGCTGCACGTGCAGGTCGGCTACCCCAACGCGGAGCAGGAGCGCAGCATCCTCGTGTTGAACCGCGACGAAGCCAAGGCGAACAAGCGTGATGCGTTTCAGCCACCGGAGCTGCTTTCCGTGGCTTCCGTGATGCTGGCGCGCCAGGAAATCCTGCGCCTGCACCTCGCGGAGGAACTCGAGGAATACATTGTCAACATCGTGCTGGCCACGCGCAACGCCGGCAAGGTTGACGAGTCCCTCGAGGGCCAGATTCTTTATGGTGCCAGTCCGCGCGCCAGCATCGGTATCGACCGTGCCGCGAGGGCGCGGGCGTGGCTCTCGGGCAGGGACTACGTCGGTCCCGAGGATATCCAGGACGTGACCGCCGATGTCCTGCGTCATCGCCTGGTGCTCAGTTTCGAGGCCGAGGCGGACGGGGTCGACGCGAATTCTGTCATCGAGCGGATACTGGATGGTGTCGGTGTGCCGTAATGCGGCAGCTCGACCACATTTCCGAGAACGCATCGCCCGTCAGCGTGTCGCAGTCGGGCCTGATTCGCCTGAGTGGCCCGGCGCGGGCGATTGCGCTCGACGTGCTCAGGGTGCGGTCCCTGCAGACCGGCGCATACGTTTCACATTTCCGTGGCCGCGGAATGGAATTCGACGAATCGCGGCCTTACCAGCCCGGCGACGATCCGCGCTCTATCGACTGGCGGGTGACGGCGCGCAGTACGACCGCCTACACCAAGCTGTTTCGTGAGGAACGCGAGCGGCCGGTACTGGTGATGGTCGACCTGCGATCGAACATGCACTTTGCCACCCGCGGCTGCTACAAGTCGGTCAACGCGAGCCGCGCCGCCGCGCTGCTGTCGTGGGCGGCGCATCACCGCGGCGATCGCCTCGGCGGGCTGATTTTCGGCGACACGGTGCATCGGGAACTGAAACCCCGTCTCGGCCGGCAGGCCGCCCTGCGATTCATCCACGAACTCGCGGAGCACCCCGACTGGCAGTGGCGCGAGCCCGAGCACGCGAATGACCAGGAAGCGCCGCTCACGCTGGCAATGGCGTCCCTGCGGCGCGTTGCGAGGCCCGGCAGCCTCGTCGTCATTCTCAGCGACTTCCTCGGCATCAACCGTGCCGCACAGTCGTACCTGTCCAGCGTGGCACGCCATAACGAAGTGCTTGCTGTCGTCCTGAGCGATCCGCTCGAGCGTGAGTTGCCGCCGCCCGGCCGCTACAGGCTTGTCCGGGATCACGACGAGCTGGCTATCGACACCCATGGCCAGGCGGCACGCCGCGATTACCGGGACGCATTCGCGGCACGCACCCACGAACTGGACCGGTTCTGCCAGCGCTACGGCATCCACCTCATGCCACTCTCGACGGACGACGATCCCGTCAGTGCGCTGCAGACTGCACTCGGACGGAGGACGCACTAGTGGATCCGCAGGCGATTCCGTTGCGCGGCCTGCACCTGCCGGAGGCGATTGGCTGGTGGCCGTTGGCGCCCGGGTGGTGGCTGCTCATCGCCATGGTGTTAATTGCGGCAGGACTGCTGATCCGCAGGTGGCTGCAGCGTCGCGCGCATGCGGCCGCGCGCCGCAAGGCGCTCAGGCAACTCGAGGAAAGCCGCTCGGCGTATGCCTATCACGGCAATCCGGTCGCGCTCGGCGCCGAAGTGTCTGAACTGCTGCGGCGTACGATGCTGGCCTATGCGCCACGTGCCGAGGTTGCCGGTCTTACCGGCGATGCCTGGCTTGAGTGGCTGGACCGCGACCTCGATGAGCCACGGTTCAGCGAAGGCCCGGGCCGCCGCCTGCTCGAGCTGCCGTATCGCAACCCCGAGACGGTCGCCGGGGATGTCGACATCGACGGCATGCTCGCGGTGGTGCGGGAACGGCTGCGGACGCCGGTGGGGAGGGGCGCCTGATGTTGTCGCTCGCATGGCCGTGGGTGCTCCTGGCGCTGCCGCTGCCGTTCATCGTCCGCGCCCTGCTGCCCGAGGCGAACCAGCTGCAGGAAGCCGGACTCCGCGTGCCGAGCTTTGCGGGTTTCGACGTGCTCGCCGACCGTTCGGGTACGGAGCAGTTGCTCAACTGGCGCTTCTGGGTCGCGATGCTCGCCTGGGTGCTGCTGGTCGTCGCCGCGGCGCGGCCCGAACGTATCGGCGATGAACTCGACGTGCCCGTATCCGGCCGCAACCTCATGCTTGCCGTGGATCTCTCGGGGAGCATGGACCAGAAGGATTTCGAACTCGGCAATCGCCGCGTCGACCGTCTTACGGCGACGAAAGCCGTGGCAAGCGATTTCATCAGCCGCCGGGAGGGGGACCGCATCGGCCTGATCCTGTTCGGGGAGCGAGCCTATCTGCAGGTGCCGCTGACGCTCGACCGCGAAACGGTGAAGATACTTCTCATGGAAGCATTTATCGGTCTCGCGGGTGAGAAGACCGCGATCGGCGATGCAATCACGCTCGCGGTCAAACGCATCCACGACCAGGAAGAGGACCCGGGCGAGCAGGTGCTGGTATTGCTGACGGACGGCGCCAACACGGCTGGCGAAATCGACCCGATGAAGGCCGCCGAGCTCGCCGCCCAGGTAGGATTACGGATATACACGATCGGTATCGGTGCAGAGCAACTCGAGGTTGCCTCCATCATCGGCGGCCGACGCCGCGTCAACCCGTCGGCCGATCTCGACGAAGAGACGCTCACGGGTATCGCGGACCTGACGGGCGGGCGCTACTTCCGCGCGACGGATACCGCCACCCTGCAGGACATCTACAGGCTGGTTGATGAACTCGAACCGGTCGAGGAGCCGGAAGCCGGCTTCCGGCCGGTCCAGTCGATGTATTTCTGGCCACTCTCCGGGGCCTTCGCGCTGACGGCATTACTCTGCATCGTGAGTCTGCTGCAGTCGCTGCGCCTGCGGCGAATCAGCGGGGTGCAAACCCATGCCGGCTGAATTTCAGTTCCTGCGCCCCGAATGGCTGTGGGCCATACCGGCGGTTATTGCGATGGCGATCTTGCTGGCCCGGCGCCAACTTGGCCCGGGCAACTGGCAGCAGGTCGTCGATCCGGCGCTGGTGCCGCACGTGCTGTCGGGATCGGCGCGCCGCAAAACCGATCTGCGCTGGTGGCTGCTGGGGATCACCGGCGTCCTTGGCGTCCTGTCGCTGGCAGGACCGGCCTGGCAACGGATCGAGCAGCCGGTATTCCGCTCGGACCAGGCACTCGTCGTCGCGCTCGATCTGTCGCGATCCATGGACGCCCAGGACATAGCACCGAGCCGAATGCAGCGTGCGCGCCTCAAGATCCTGGATATTCTCGAGCGCCGCGCCAGCGGTCAGACGGCGCTCGTCGTGTACTCATCCAATGCATTTACCGTCACGCCGCTCACGAACGATGCCGACACGATCGCGGCGCTTGTCAACAGCCTGAGTACGGACATCATGCCGAGCCGCGGCAGCTACCCGACAGCGGCCATCCACAAGGGACAGCAGCTGCTAGAGCAAGCCGGCGCGGCGTACGGCGAGGTGCTGCTGATTACCGACGGCGGCTCGTCGCCCGCGACCGAGCGCGCAGCGCGCGATCTTCGCGACGCGGGATACACCCTGTCCGTGCTTGGCGTCGGCACGAATGAAGGCGCGCCGATACCGAGGCTTTCCGGCGGCTTCGTAACCGACCAGGCGGGTCGGATCGCGGTTGCACGTCTAGAGGAGCGCAGCTTGCGCGAGCTCGCAATGCGCGGCGGCGGGCGCTACGCAACCTTGTCGTCGGACGGCCGCGACCTCGACTACCTGATGGCGGGCGAGGTCGGTACCAGAAAAGCGAGCGAAGACTCGCTCGCGACGGATCAATGGCGGGAGGAAGGCCCGTGGCTCGCATTATTGCTGCTGCCGCTGGGCGCGCTGGCATTCCGGCGTGGCTGGGTCGTCGTGCTTGCGATCGCGGTGCTGCCGCTGAGCCAGCCCGCCGAGGCTTCGCTCTGGGACGACCTCTGGCTCAACAGGGACCAGCAGGCGCAGCGGGAACTCGAGTCGGGCAATGCGGCGGACGCGGCCGGCCTGTTCGAGGATCCCGAGTGGCGTGCCGTGGCCGAATACGAAGCCGGCGCATACGCGCAGAGTGCGGCGCGATTCGGGGAACAGGATGATCTCCGGAATCTCTACAATCTGGGTAACGCGCTCGCCCGGCAGGGCGAATTCGAATCCGCTATCGACGCTTACGAGCAGGTGCTGGAGGCCGACCCGGACAACGAGGACGCGGCGTTTAACCGGGACCTGCTCAAACAGATGATGCAGGACCAGGAATCGCAGCAACAGAACGAGGGTGACGACCAGCAGTCGTCGGACCAGTCGGGTGGCGACAGCCAGGAGTCCCAGAGCGACGCGTCTTCGCAGAACGAGAGTTCGGAAGGCTCGTCGGATTCGGAAAGCCAGTCCGGCGAACAGAACGCATCGCAGCGTGAAGACGAGATGAGCGAGGAAGACCTGCAGGCGCTGCAGGAGGAACTGCGGCGCGCCGCCGAGGAAGCCGAGAAAGAAGCCCGCCAGCAATCGCCCCAGCTCAGCGAGGAACAGCTCGAGGCGCTGCGCCGCGAGCAGGAACAGCAGCAGGCTATGGAACAATGGTTACGACGAATCCCGAACGATCCGGGCGGGCTCCTGCGCCGCAAGTTCCGCTACCAGTACCAGCGGATGGGGCGCGACCAGGATGGCAACAACCTCTGGCCCGACGACGAGGTGCAGCCATGGTGACCTCACGGCTCCTCGTCATGCATCGGCGGTTGCTCGCGCTCCTTGTCATGCTGACATCGATCAGCACCGCACAGGCCGGTGTGACGGCGCGAGTCGATCGCAACGCCATCGATCTCAACGAGTCTTTCATGCTGGAGGTCGTGGTCGATACCGAGATCGATCTGCAGCCCGACATCTCGGCCCTGCACGAGGATTTCTACGTCGGGCAGAGCAGCCAGCTCAGCAACACGATGATCGTTAACGGCGAAATTTCGCGCAGCCGTACCTGGACCTACCAGCTCATGGCCAAACGGACCGGCGAGCTCGAAATACCGCCCGTTGCAGTCGGCGCGGAGCGCAGCCAGCCGCTGCGAATTACCGTGCGCCAGCCGGCCAACGCGCCGCCCGGCGAGGCCGACGTGTTCATAAGCAGCGAAGTCGACTACGCGGAGTCGTACGTGCAGGCGCAGGTGCTTTACCGTATCAAGGTTTATCGCGCTGTGCCGACGCGACAGCCGGCTCTGCGCGATCCCGAATTCGGCGGCGCCGAGGTGCTGATCGAAGTGGCCGGCGAGGAACGCAGCTACGACGCGCTCCTGAACGGCCGCACCTATAACGTCGTGGAGCGCGTTTACGCCGTGTTTCCCCAGGAGAGCGGCGAGGTAACGATATCGCCCGCACGTTTCGAGGCGCGCGTGCTGCGCGACGGGCGAATCACGGGACGCAAGGTGTTCGAGTCGGAGGCACAGAGCATTCGCGTACTGCCGATACCGGCGCCGCCGGCGGATTTTCCGGACGCGGCATGGCTGCCGGCAAAAGACCTGCAGCTCCGTGACAACTGGTCGCGGCAGCCCGACGACCTCAAGGCCGGCGAACCGATAACCCGCGTCATTTCGATCAGCGCGTTGGGCCAGCTGGAGACGCAAATACCGGCCATCGAGCCGCCGAACGTCAGCGGCGTCAATGTGTACCCGGACAGGCCCGAACTCAGCCGGCGCATCGAGCCGGGCGGTATCCGCGGCGTCCGCAAGGACCAGTACGCGATCATCGGCGTCGATGCGGGCGGCGTGACCTTGCCGGCGCTGCGCCTGCCATGGTGGGACGTCGAAGCGGGCGAGTGGAAGGTCGCCGAGCTGCCGGAACGCAGCGTAAGCATCCTGCCGTCGCACGAGGCACCCGTGATCGATCCGGCGCCGACGGTGTCGGAGCCGGTCGACGACACACAGGCACCCGCCGTCGCTGTCGCCGGGGGGCCTGATTTCTGGCGTCTGGCCGCACAGGTGGTCATCGTACTCTGGCTGCTGACCCTGGGAGCCTGGTGGCTGTCATCTCGTCCCCGGCGCGAGCCGCGCGAACCTGGCC
Organism: uncultured Woeseiaceae bacterium; assembly: GCA_947258565.1. GTDB lineage: Bacteria > Pseudomonadota > Gammaproteobacteria > Steroidobacterales > Woeseiaceae > UBA1847. The sequence goes on along the minus strand of CAMYJB010000012.1, from coordinate 55,825 downwards.
CGCCGCCGCTGCACAAGCAACAGGCGCGGCACCTGAAATCGGCGCGCAAGGCGGCACTCGCGGGAGACGGTGCCGGTGTAAGGCAGGCGATGCTCGAGTGGGGACGAATGCAGTGGCCTGACGACGCGCCGCGCAGCATCGGCGCGCTCGCACGGCGCGTATCTGCGCCGCTGTCCGATGAGCTCAGCCGACTGTCCCGCGCTGCCTACGGGCGCAACGGGGAAGACTGGGACGGCGAAGCGCTCGCGAAGTCGCTGCGCTCCTTCGCCGTGCCCGACGATGCCGCGAAAGACACGACCAGCGACCCGTTGCCGCCGCTGATGCCCCAGACCTGAACCAAGCCAAACTCCCCCGACAACTTCGCCCGGACGTCGCCTGATCCCGGCAGGCGCCGCGGCAGGGCAGGCCGCTGGGGAATTCCTCTCGGTCATGGCTCGGCTCGCCGCGCTCGCCTGCGCTTTACTTCCCTCGATGAACACCCCGGCCGGCCTGCCGCGGACAATACGCTGCAGCCGCGATACCGCGCCAGGATTAAGCAGGGCGGGCTGTCGGCGATGTTTTTCGAGGAAGTAAAGCGGACCGAAGGGAGCCATGACGAGAAAAATCGTCGCCGCAGCCCCCCCGTGCTACAAGCTACGCCGGGATCAGGCGACGGGGAGCATTTCGCGCACGCCGTCCCGGGGAGTGAGCTCGGTTACCAGTGACCCGTATTTTCCATCGACGCCCAGGGCTCTTTCGGCGGCAGGGCGTCGCCTTTCTGCAGGAGTTCGATCGAGATGTTGTCGGGGGAGCGCACGAACGCCATGTGGCCGTCGCGCGGTGGGCGGTTGATGGTCACGCCGGCGTCCATGAGCTTCCGGCAGAGCGCATAGATGTCGTCGACCCGGTAGGCGAGGTGGCCGAAGTTGCGTCCCTCGTCGTAGTCTTCCGGGTCCCAGTTATACGTAAGCTCGATCTGCGCCTCTTCGTCGCCGGGCGCGGCCAGGAAGATCAGCGTGAATCGGCCCTTTTCGCTGTCGTAGCGCTTCAGCTCCACGAGCCCGAGCTTGTTGCAATAGAAGTCGATCGACTCGTCCACGTCGCTGACGCGCACCATTGTGTGCAGGTACTTCATGACATCGTCCCGGTTGCAGTGATTTGTTGAAACGGATCACAATGGTGGTCCATCGCGACGTTGCGAGCAATATGTGAACGGCATACGCACGATAACGCTGGATCTCGACGACACCCTGTGGGATATCACCCCGGTCATCCGCCGCGCAGAAACGCGACTGCGGGACTGGCTCGCAGAGCGCTACCCGCGCATCGTTGACATGCACCAGCCCGAGGACATCGCAGAGCTGCGCGCCCAGGTCTTCGCGGAGCACCAGGATCGGTCTCACGACCTGACGTTCATCCGCTGCGAAGTGCTCGCGCGCATGGGTGTCGCTGCGGGTTACGGTAACGATTTCGTCGACGAGGCTTTCGACGTCTTTGACGAAGAGCGCAACACGCTCGAGCTGTTTCCCGAGGTACGGCCGGCGCTCGAGTCGCTTTCGAGCCGATATACGCTGGTAGCCGTGACAAACGGCAACGCGAAACTGGACCGAATCGGCATAGATCATTTTTTCCACGCCGTCGTGTCGGCTCGCTCTGCCGGCGCCGCTAAACCTGCGAGGCCTATTTTCGATGCAGCGGTCAGCGTCGGTGGTGCAGCCGCGCACCAGACACTGCATGTTGGAGACCACCCGGAATTCGACGTACACGGGGCGCGTTCGGCGGGCCTGAGAACGGCATGGCTGAATCGCAACGGTCACGCCTGGCCGGACAGCTTCGAGCCGCCGGACCGGACCGTCTCCGATCTCCGGGAACTCGATGAGCTGCTTGTTGCGTCAGCACGGGAAGAATGACCTCCCCGCTGATTCTCTACGTGCCTGGGCTGCTGCCGAAGCCGGAAGCCGGTGTGCACAAGGCGGCCCTGCGGCGTTGCCTCGCGGAGGGATTGCGTCGCCACGATGCAGATGTCGGCAAGGAATTCGACGTTGCCGACCGCAGTTTCGACCTGATTGCCTGGACATACGATTTCTATCGTGAGCACCGTGACTTTCAGCTCGACGCGAAGTCGATCGACGAGTTACTCGAACGGCGCGATGCAAGCGAGCAGGATATTGTGGAGGCTTCATCGCTCGGTAAGCGATTGCTGCGCTGGCTCTACCGAGTCGGGAATCTTTTTCCGTTCCTGATCCCGCATCTTGCGAACGAGCGTGTCGAGCTGCACCTCCGCGACCTGATGCGTTACGTGCACAACCGCAACGACATTGCCACGCACACCCGCGAGATGCTCAAGATGCCGCTGCGGGCGGCATGGGAGTCAGGCAGGCCCGTGCTTCTCCTTGCGCACAGTATGGGCTCGGTGATCGCCTACGACGTGCTCTGGGAAATGAGTCGTGAGCCGAGGGACGAATTGCAGATCGATCTGCTGCTGACTATGGGATCGCCGCTCGGCCAGAGCTACCTGCGGCGGCACATCCTCGGACACGACAGGAGTGGGCAGGAACGCTATCCCGACAATATCCGGCGCTGGGTCAACCTGTCGGCCGTGGGCGATATGACCGCGGTCAATCCCTACCTGGCAAATGATTTCGCTGAGATGACGGAGCTGGGGCTCGTCGAGCGCATCGAGGACATCGAGATATTCAATTTCTTCCGCCACGACGGCGAACTCAACGTACACGCCGAATACGGCTACCTGGTCAACAAGGTGACGGCGGCTGTTGTCGCCGATTGGTGGCGACAACGGCAGCTCGCCGCATGAAGGTCAGCTGACGTCGAGATTGGGCTTGATGACGATATCGATGCGGCGGTTCTTTTCGCGCCCCGATGCCGTCTCGTTGCTCGCGACGGGCCGTGTTTCGCCATAACCGGTAGCGATCAGTCGATAGCTCGGAATGCGCATCGCATTGATCATGTACTGCTGGACCGATTCAGCGCGGTCCTGCGACAGCTTCTGGTTCAGGTCATCGCCGCCGTGCGAGTCGGTGTGTCCTTCGATGATCAGCTCACTGCGAGGAAATACATCGATCGCCTTTTCCACCTTGGCGAGCAGGTCGAAATTCGATGGTTTGAGCTGGGCGGATCCGCTGCTGAACGTCAGGCCGACGAGCCGCATGATGATCGTGTTGCCCTGCCGGAAAACCCGTGCCTCGTTATTGCTGAACATTCGCTCGACTTGCTCGAACTGCTCCTTGATGCGCTCCTGGGCCTCGATGCGCTGAATGAGCGCGGTGCGTTCGGCCGTTGCGCCGCCGAGCCGGTCATCGAGAACGCGCAGCTCCTCTTCCATGTCGGCCAGGCGCAGCTGGTTGTCGGCATTTTCCTGTTCGAGCGCCTGCTTCTCGTTGCGCATGTTCTCGATGTAGGTAACCAGTTCCGCTGACAGGCGCTCGGGCCCGTCCTGCATGTCGGGGATGACGTCGGCGGCGCCGGCGACGGCACGGAACTGCTCTTCCCAAAGCAATACAAGCTGCTCCGGGGACAGGTCCTTGTCCCGCACCTTGAGCACGATCTCCGACAGGTAGATCGCGTGCTTCGCCTCGTAGTTCGCCCGCATGGCGAGGTTGCGGGGCAGGTCGGTGTCGTAGCGATTTTCGTTGAGTTCGCGCTCTGCGTCCGCGAGCAGCTGCTTGGCCTTGCCGAGTGTGATCGGAGCATACCGGCCCACGCGGCGCCGGTCCGCTTCGGACAGCAGCTGGCGCGTTTCGCCGAGATACTGCGCCTTGATCGCGACGAGTTCCGCGTCACGGTAAAGGGTGGTTGCCTCTATCTCGCGGCGCTTTGCGCTCTTCAGGTTGCCGCCCTCGAGATAGCGAATCGCGTCGGCAAACTTGTCCTGTGCGTCTTCCCAGAGGTCGGGCGACAGTTTCGGTGCCTGCGCATTTGCCGCGTCCTGCCGGCTCTTCAGCGCCTGCGCCAGAGCGGTCTTGGCAAGCTGTGCGGCTTTCGCTGCGTCGGTGAAATAGTTGGCAGCCTCGGCGGCGTTGGTGCGGACGTACTCGATATTGCGGCCGCGCTCCAGCGCCTGCTCGGCATCCCTGTATTCCCGCATGCCGCGCTCGTACGAGCGCGGCGACAGCCATTCGGCCTCGACCGCGTCGGCCGCCGCCTTGGCGGCATCCGCGTCCTTGAAAAAGGTGCTTCTCAGCTCATTCTGTGCCAGGGCTGATGCGGCTCCGAGCGCTAAAACGCCCAGAATCATGCTCCATTGCAACCTCGGTATTGCGACCATTGAATCGTTCCCCGGTTTGTTCGTGAGGCGAACTGCCCAAGCGACTGGCAGTTGCAGCTCGATATTACATATGCCACGCACCCAAAACTGTGCACCGCGTCGCCGATTTTCGCTGATTTTTCCCAGAATTCCATAATTTTACGCTCGATTCTTCATCTTTGCAGGGCCCTGCGCGGCCGTGCTGCACAGCAACACGGCAAACCGATGCCCGGTCTCGGCTGTGATCGAGGTCACCGTTTTGGCAGTGCAGGGCTCTCGGTCGGAAATTTGTGCTGTAGCTCACAGTCGATAAAAAGCCACCGGCGTAACCTTTACCCATGTCCGCGAAGTACTACACACAGTTCATCCTGACCGACACGCAGTATCGTGACGGTAATGAATTCAGCGGCGTGGTGGAACTGAGCCAGCCGATGGATCACGACACGGATACGCGCGACATCGAGGCCGCATTGGCCCGGAATTTCGACCTGCACCGGAGTTCGGTGAAGCTCCTGAGCTGGTCACGATTGCACTAGTTACTTCTGGCGTGCTCGCAGAATCTACGGATTCCCCCTGACTCTCCCGGCTTCGGCCGGGATTTTTTTTGACCGACCTCAAAGCGAAATTTGGTTTCGCGAGCTGTCGTTCTTTGTCCGGCGGGCTGTAATCAAATGCCGGACGGGGATATTCCTCTCAGTCATGGCTCCCTTCGGTCCGCTTTACTTCCTTCGAGGAACACCCCCGTCCGGCACTGGATGGCGCGGCGGTCGGACCAGGCGCGATGAGCCGACAGCCCGCCGTTTCAGCATCAGGCTGCCTCGAATGACCCGCTCGCCTGCACCAGGTCGAGTCTCAGGCGTCGGATCCGGTTCCCACGCGGCGAATGATTTGTGAGAAAATGCGCGTCCGGTTTCCGGCCGGCAAGCGAACTTATGACCGACAGAGACACCAAATTCCGCGGCATTCCGATTATTGAGAGTGGCCGCAAGTACCAGACCGACGCTGGCTTCCCGGCCATCAAGAACGGCGTGAAGCAGCGCCGTGACGCCGAGCCCGTCGTGCACGGCCAGAAGCCGAAATGGTTGCGTGCGAAAATGCCGTCCGGGAAGGGGTATTCGAATACGCAGGACATCGTGCACGAGCATCGGCTGAGCACGGTCTGCGAAGAATCGATGTGCCCGAACATCGGCGAGTGCTGGAACGCGGGTACCGCGACGATCATGGTGCTTGGCTCGGTTTGCACCCGAGCGTGCCGCTTTTGCGCCGTCGATACGGGCAATCCTAAAGGATGGCTGGATCCGGAAGAGCCTGCGAATACGGGCCGCGCAGTGCATTTCATGGGACTCCAGTATGTCGTCATTACCTCGGTCGATCGCGACGATCTGCCGGACGGCGGCGCATCCCATTACGCCGCCTGCGTGCGCGAAATCAAGAAACGCAATGCCAATACGGCCGTGGAAGCCCTGACACCTGATTTCAATGGTGTCCGCGGCCATGTCGAGGTCGTTGTCGATTCGGGCCTGGATGTGTTTGCACAAAACGTCGAGACGGTGAAACGCCTCACGCACCCGGTGCGTGATCCCCGTGCCGGTTACGAACAGACGCTCGATGTGCTCAGGCACGCCAAGCAACACCGTCCCGAGGTCCTGACGAAGACCAGCCTCATGCTGGGCCTCGGCGAACGCGACAGCGAGATCATGAAGACCATGGACGACCTGCGCGAGGCGGCGGTGGACATATTGACGCTCGGCCAATACCTCCGGCCGACACCCTATCACCTGGCGGTCGAACGCTACGTCACGCCGGATGAGTTCGAGGCCTACCGCGTGGAGGGCCTCGAACGCGGCTTCGTCGAAGTCGTGGCGGGCCCGATGGTGCGTTCGAGCTATCGCGCCGAGCAGGTACTGCAGAAGAACAACGTCGGCCTGGCCGTCGGTTGATCGCGGCGTCGGATTACCAGGGATATCACCGCAATGGAGTTTCTTGCCGAGTACGGATTGTTCCTTCTGAAGATCATGACGATCGTCATCGCGATCGTGATCATCATTACGGTGGGTGCCGCGGCCGGGCGTAAAGCAACCCGCGACGGCCTCGATGTCGAAAATCTGAACAAGCGGTACCGCAAGACCAATGCCGCGCTGCGTTCTGCCGTCATGAAGAAAGACGAGCGCAAGAAGCAGGCGAAGGAAGAGAAAAAGAAGCAGAAGGCCGAGGAAAAGCGCGCGAGCAGGCCGCGCAGCTTCGTCGTCGATTTCAAGGGCGACCTCAAGGCCAGCGCGGTGTCCTCGTTGCGTGAGGAGGTCAGTGCGGTGCTCGACGTTGCGACGCCGGATGACGAGCTCATCGTGCGACTCGAAAATCACGGCGGCATCGTGCACGAGCACGGTCTCGCCGCATCACAGCTCGCGCGTGTTCGCGACCGGGAGATTCCCCTGGTGGTCTGCGTCGACAAGGTGGCGGCGAGTGGCGGCTACCTGATGGCCTGCGTGGCCTCGAAGATCTACGCGGCCCCGTTTGCGATCCTTGGGTCCATCGGCGTGCTGGCACAGATCCCCAATTTCAATCGCCTGCTCGACAGCCACGGCGTCGATTTCGAGCAAATCTCGGCCGGCAAGTACAAGCGAACCGTGACGATGTTCGGCAAGAACACCGACGAGGATCGCGCCAAGCTCAAGCAGGAGCTCGAAGACGTCCACACGCTGTTCAAGGCGGCGGTCAGCCGTTACCGGCCAGACCTGGACCTCGAGACCGTCGCCACGGGGGAGCACTGGTATGGCACGCGGGCCCTCGAACTCGGCCTGGCCGATGAGATCCTGACCAGTGATGAACTGTTACTGCAGCGTGCCACCGAGCGCGACCTTTATCACGTGAGCTACAAGATCAAGCAGCCGCTGCAGAAACGCATAATGCAAAACATCGACGGTGCGCTCGAGAAGGTCGATGCTGCAAGCTGGCGGCGCCGCTTCGAGTCGCGCCTGCCGCGGAGCCCCTGGAACTGAGTCGATGCCGGGCTGTCAAACTCGTTAGCAAGGAGTAACCATGCCCCAGCTACACTTCAAGTCACTGATTTCAATGGTTTTGGTCGCCGTTGCCGCCGTCGCATGTTCGACCTCGCCCACCGGGCGCTCGCAGGTGGTTCTGAAGAACGATCAGGAGCTGGCCGTCGAGGCTGCGCGCCAGTTTGCGGAGATGAAGGCGAACATGCCGCTCGAGACCGACCGGGCGAAGATCGACTATATCCATTGCGTCGCGCAGGCCGTGGTGACGGAGCTGCCGCCGGAGTACCGCGATCTGGAGTGGGAGATGGCGATATTCGAGTCGGACGCCGTCAATGCATTCGCCATGCCGGGCGGCAAGATCGGTGTGATGACGGGAATCCTGAAAGCCGCACAGAACCAGGACCAGCTGGCCGCCGTGATCGGCCACGAAATCGCCCACGTCACCGCGCGCCATGCAAACGAGCGGGCGTCCCGTGGCTCGTTCTCCAACGTCGGCGTGCAGGTTGCCGCCGTGTTGCTGGGCGGCGGCCACCAGGGCGCGACCTATACGGCATACGAGGCACTGCAGGCGGGCGCTGCGCTCGGCATCATGCTGCCGTTCTCGCGCTCGCAGGAGAGCGAGGCGGACGTGATCGGCCTCGAGTACATGGCGAAGGCGGGCTTCGATCCGCGCGAGAGTGTGCCGCTGTGGCAGAACATGAACAAGGAGGCGGGAGAAGCACCCGCAGAGTTCCTGTCGACGCACCCTTCCAGCGAGAAGCGCATCGACCAGCTCGTCGCCCAGTTCGGTTCGACGCTCAAGCTCTACAACGAGGCTAAGCAGGCAGGAAAGACGCCGTCTTGCAGCACGTAGTGTCGGCGGGACCGGAATTCAAAGACCATTTCTCCGCGCTGGCTGAAGGCTACGCCCGTCACCGGCCGAATTATCCTCGTGAGCTGTTCGCCTATCTCGCCAGCCTCTCGGGTCGCCGGCTCGCATGGGACTGCGCGACCGGCAACGGGCAGGCAGCCGTTGCCCTCGCCGAACATTTCGACCGGGTCGTCGCAACGGATGCCAGCCAGGCACAGATCAACGCGGCCGACGATCACCCCTCCGTGAGTTACCGGGTTGCGGCCGCCGAGGAATCCGGGCTGCAAAACGACTCCGCGGATCTCGTTACGGTCGGCCAGGCGCTGCACTGGTTCGACACGGGTCGATTCTTTGCCGAGGCGTCCCGCGTGCTCGTCGCGAACGGCGTACTCGCGGCGTGGTGTTACGAATTGTGCAACGTCTCCACGGACTGCGACCGTGTTGTTGCAGGTCTTTACACCGATATCGTCGGTCCCTTCTGGCCGGCTGAACGGCGCCTTATCGAGGAACGCTATGCCGGCATCGTTTTCCCCGGGGACGAGTTGCTGGCTCCCGAATTCGAGATGCAGGCCCGATGGACCGTCGATGACATGCTCGGCTACCTGCGTACCTGGTCCGCATGCCGGCGCTACCGGCGCGAGCGCGGCGATGATCCGGTCGGACTGATCGAAGACGAGCTCCGCAGGGCGTGGGGCACAGTGCCGCAAACCGTGCGCTGGCCGATGACGGTGAGGGCAACGCGGCTCTGAGTTCGTCTCGCCCGCCGATTTTTGCGAAGATAGCGCCTTCGGAACAGAGGTCAGGGTCTTGAACACGCAATCTCCGGCTGCTCGTCGATGCATCGTACTGCTGGCGCCTGTTGCGCTGGCGGGATGCACATTCCTGGAGGATCTCTACCCGGGCACGTCAGGCGACGCGCGGCCCGAGGCCGTGCCACTGGAGGCGCGCCCGCTGGAGGAGCCGATCGCGCGCAACTATTTCGTGCTCGAGGCAGAAACGCAGTCCGTCATTGGTGCGCCGCAAATTGTCTATACCGAGGGCGAGAACACCCTGTCCGACCTGGCCCGGGAATACGGGCTCGGCTACGATGAGATCCTTGCCGCCAATCCGGGCGTCGATCCCTGGCTGCCGGGCGATCGAACACCGGTGCTGCTGCCCACCCAGTACGTCGTCCCGGACGTCCCGCGCAAAGGCGTCGTTCTCAACATTGCCTCGAGGCGGCTGTTCTATTTCCCGGAGGTGGCCGAGGGCCAGCCACAGACGGTGCTTACCTACCCGATAGGGATAGGGCGTGTCGGCTGGGAGACGCCCGTCGGTACGACTGAGGTGGTTTCTAAGGCGGCCGACCCGCATTGGTTTCCGCCCGCGTCGGTTCGCCAGGAGCACGCTGAAATGGGCAACCCGTTACCCTCCGTGGTACCGCCCGGGCCCGACAACCCGCTCGGTTCGCATGTGCTGAAACTCGCGATGCCCGGCTACCTGATTCATGGCACCAATCAGCCCTACGGCGTGGGCATGCGCGTCAGCCACGGCTGCGTACGGTTGTATCCAGAGAACATAGAGCTCCTGTATTCGCTGGTCGTCGTCGGAGAAACCGTGCGCATCATCAATGAGCCTTATCTCCTGGGGTGGCGAAACGGGGAGCTGTATTTCGAAGCGCACGCGCCCCTCGAGGACGACACGACCCCGGCCGAAGAACGGCTCCGGGCGCTGCTGGAGAACGCCCAGGCCCACTCGGGTCTCAGTGAACGCGACTCCGATCACATACGCTCTCTTGCCAGCACGGCAAACGGCGTGGCGTCGCTGGTCAGCTATCACGACGCGCACGAGGTATTCGCACGCGCTAGCCTTGTTCGCAATACGGTCCAACCCGACCCGAACGCGCCAACGCTCACCGAGGTGCGCGAACTCATGGACGAGGTGATGGCCGAGGAGCCGGAGGAAGAGGAAAAGGATTTGTGAACGACTGGCTCGACGTAATGCTAGAGGAGATTGCCCGCAAACAACGCGAAGCCCGCGAAGCCCAAGAAGAGCAGCAGCGACGCGACCAGGATGCGGAAGAGACGGACGACGACAAGCAGAATTCTCATTCCGGCGACAGGCCCCGGTCGAAGTAGTGCAGAAACTCCGCGGGCAATGCTCTCATATCGATGGCCGAGTTCCGGACCTCGGGTAACGGATTCGAGTTGTACGTATTCCAGAACATCAGGAAGGCGTCGCGATGCCGTGCTCGTCCGGCATCGTGCAGCAACGCTGCCATCGCCTTGCCCGTGTAGGTTGGCTCGAGGTCGAGGCCGAGGGCGTCGCGAGCGACGTCAATCGCGGCGTCTGTTGCCGCGTTGCTCCTGGCGTAGCCGCCGGCAAAGAAAGTGTCCCGCACCTGGATCTGCGCGCGGCGGTGGAGGTCGGCGGGAATACCCGGGTCCAGCACGTTCAGCATGCTTGCCGTTTTCGCCATCAGGTGATCCAGCCGCCTGCGATTCATGATCTCCTCCGGCGAAACGCGAACGGCCTGCACCACGCTTTGCAGGCCGGCCAGCGCGAGTCCCAGCGCCAGCCCGCCGGCCGAGCCCATCGTGCCCGTTGCGATGTAGATTCTCGCCGGTGCATCGATCTCACCGGCCTCGACCTGGGCAGCCAGTTCGAGGCCGGCGCCGACATAGCCGGCTGCGCCGCGCCAGGATGAGCCCCCCAGCGGAATTACCCAGCTGCGGCGGCCCCGCACATACTTCCGCATCGTTTCGACCCGGGAACGATAGTCACCGCCGTATCGAATGATCTCGGCATCGAATTGCATGAGCAGTCTCAGTACTCTTGCTACCGCGGGCGAATTGACCTGGTGCGATAGCAGGCACGTGCAGCCCAGGCCGAGGCGCCCGGCGTAAAGCGTCGTGGCGAGTGCGTGATTCGATGCGACGGAGCCGAAAGTTACGACGCGCTTCGCACGCTTGTCGATGGCGTGCTGCAAGAGATACTCGAGTTTGCGGAGTTTATTGCCGCCGTAGTACGAGCTCGTGAGGTTGTCGTACTTGATGCCGATATCACGCACGCCGGATGCGACCGGAATGGCACATCGGCCCACCGGCGTCGGCAAGTTCGCAAGCGCTACCTTGCGAAGTTTGCCTGCAAGTGCCGGATAAGCATTGACGAGATAATCGGTCATGGTTGCGCGCTCATATTGGCAATGAGCGGTGGCATAAGCAAACCGCCTTGTTCATGGTGTAGGCAGGCCCTAGAATGCGGGCACGGTAATCTGGCTCACGGAGAACAAGTTGTCAGATGCGGTCGATCGTGGCATCACGGTCACAGAGACCGCGGCGATGGACCAGCCCATCGACGCGGTGCCCGAATCCACGGCGGCGTTTGTCGGACGTGCGCTTCGCGGCCCTCTGAACTCCCCGGTTCTCATTCAGACCTTCGGAGAGTTTCGCCGCCGTTTTGGCGACAGCTGGTCGCGCTCGAGCCTCGGGCCCGCGGTCAGGCAGTTTTTCGAGCACGGCGGCAAGAGCCTCTATGTCGTGCGTGTGGCAAACGACGCCCGCGGCGCGATGATCTGCCTGGCGGCGAGGGGTTCTGCGCTCGTGCTGCGGGCACTCGAGCCGGGCTCCACGGAATGCATTCGGACGGCCGTCGATTTTGACGGCATCGACCCGGGCAACGACGAACTCTTCAACCTGACGCTGCAGCGCGTCGACCCGGTTTCGCGGCTCGTTATCGACCAGGAGATGTACCCTAAGCTCAGTTATCTCGAGGCAGCCGATTCCTTTGTCGCCGACGCACTTCTGACCTCGTCCCTGGTTCGCGTCGAGAAACCGTATCCGTCGCACAGGCCCGAGCAGACCGTGCCCGGCGACGACCGTCACGGGTCCGCGTACGTCGGTCATACGCAGGACGGCACCGACGGCCACGAGTTGTCCGACTACGACCTGGTGGGCTCGCGCCGGAATCACACGGGGATCTTTGCGCTGGACGCGGTCGAGCAACTGGACATTCTGTATCTGCCGCCGCCGGGAAAAGGCATCGATCTCGGACCCGCGGCCGTCCTGGCAGCAGAACGCTATTGCCGACGCCGTGGCGCCATGCTGATCATCGATCCACGAGCGAGCGTCGATGGGCCCGGCGCGATGGTGCGAGAGGTCCGCGACCAGGGATACGCCAGTCCCAACATGGTGAGTTATTTTCCCCGCATGGCCTACCGCAAAGACAGCGATCTGCAGCCGCGCGCGGTTGGCGGGGCGATCGCCGGCCTGCTGTGCAAGCTCGACCGCAACTACGGTCCCTGGCAGCACCTCGATCATCGGGGTCTTGGTCTGAACCGGGCGCTGGTGCCCGCGGTCACTGTGGACGAGGAAGAGGCCCGAGCCCTCGCGCGCGAAGGCATAAACGCCATCTTGCCGGGACAGGCCGGCCGGGCGCGAGTGACGGGGTCGACAACGATGGCACGGGGGAGTGAGATGCAGCGTCCGCTCACAAGCCTTGCGGTGCGGCGCCTGTGCCTGCGCATCGTGAACTCCATCGAACAGGCGACGCGGTGGGCGGTATTCGAACCCGTCGATGAAACCCTCGCGAAGGACATTCAAAGCCGGGTGGCCGCATTTCTTTACGCTCTCGCCAACATGGGCGCGTTCGCCAATGACGATATCGACGTGCAGTGTGATGCCGGGCTGTGCCGAAAATCCGCGGGCACTAACCAGGGCATTTCGATTCTGATCGCGTTCCAGCCGCACGGCTGCAGCAAGCCGATCTCGCTGAGCCTGCACCAGTCGGCGGAAGGATTGCGCGTCGCGAGTACCGCGTTCGCACCCGTGAACGGCGACTCAGTCTGAGTCGCGACCCTCCCGCGCTCGTTCAGCCTGCACTCAGGCAGGGACCTGCACAATTTGACACTCGCGTGTCATATGAGCCCGCAGCAGGTTCTACCAAAAGACGGGAGGAGTTATGAGAGACCGCGATGCGCTGGAGAACAATCCACACATCACACGCTCGGCACTGGAGGCCATTCACGGCCAGGTGTTCGGCTGGGCTCTCTCCCGGTGCAACTACGATCGCACGGCAGCGGAGGACCTGATGCAACAGGCTTATGTTGAATTGCTGAGCGGAAGGGCAAGATTCGACCAGCGCTCGTCTCTGAAGACGTTTGTATTCGCTGTCGTCCAGAACCTGGCGCGCAGCCGTTTTCGCCGGCTCGCCTCCCGGCTGCGGCTGGCCGACCGGTATCGGCAAGAGCCGCGCACGGCACACGCCACGGATGATTTGCGCGTTGGCCACGATGACGTCTGGCAAGCAGTGCACAATCTGCCGTCGCGGCAGCGAGACATCATCGAGCTGGTCTTTTGCCGCGAGATGACGGTCGAAGAGGCGTCGGCCGTGATGGGGGTCTCGGCAGGAACGGGGCGCGTGCACTATGACCGTGCAAAAAAGGCGTTGCGGCACAGCCTCGGCGATCAACAGGACACAGGTTCGGCATGAACGAGGATATTCAGAAGCGGCTTCGGAATGCGTTTGCGGAGCAGGAAGATGCACCACCATTCGATGCGACGTGGCACGGTGCGGAACGTCAGTTCGCGCGGCGGCGCCGTCGTCTGCGGACGTTTACCGGAGTCGCTGCAGCCGCCCTGGCGATAGCCGCCGTGTTCTATGCACGCATACCGGCGCCCGTTGATGAACCACTGATCGAAATGGGTGAGCTGCTCGGCTCTACATACTGGCAGGCGCCGAGCGACGCCTTGCTACCCGAACATCGAATCGACCTCTATGAAGATTTACCCGCGCTGATCGGCTCGCCCGATCCGGGAGAAGGAGCATTGTTATGAAAAACCGAATGGGAATCCTGCTAATGGCATGGCTACTGGTGGCCACCGGCGCACATGCGGCTGAAGCGCCCGGAGACGTATTCAAGGGCAAGCTCTTTCCACCGAACGTCATCCTGAAGCACCAGGAGGAACTGGCGCTGAGCAAGGAGCAGTTCACCGCAATCAAGGCGGCGGTGGTTGACGTTCAGGCCAATGTTGCCGGCCATGAATGGGACATTCGCGAGGCGTATGTGAACATCATGTCCGAACTCGACAATTCACCGGTCGACGAAACTCGCGTATTGAAGTTTGTCAATGCAGCACTGCTCGCCGAGAACGAGGTGAAAAAAGAGCAGGTGGCCATGCTCATCCGGCTCCGCAATCTCCTGACGGACGAGCAGGTCGCCTACCTGCATTCGAAGCATCAGGCAAGGCAGGGCGGCCGCAATGACTAGATCAGGACGACTGGGCGCTCTCGTCGGCCTCGCGCTTGTCCTCGCCGGATGCGGTGGCGGGGACTCTGGCGCGGCATCGCCCGCACCGCCGCCACCGCCGCCACCGTCGATCGGCAAGGCCGAGGCATTCAGGTTTCTGAACCAGGCAACCTTCGGCGCGACCGAGGCGGAGGCGCAGCGCGTGATGAATATGGGGGTGGAAGCCTGGATCGACCAGCAGTTGACGCAGCCAGCGTCGCTGCAGCTGCCTCACCTGCAGGGCCTCCCTCGGCCCCAGTTCCTGTTCGAACTGCAACCCGACCGGGTCGATATCTGGTTTCGCAACGCGCTGCACGGGCCGGACCAGCTGCGGCAGCGCGTTGCGTTTGCACTCTCCGAGATCATGGTCGTGTCGCAGCTCGGGGTGCTGGGCAACCTGACCTATGCGCTGGGCGACTATTACGACGCCCTGTCTCGCAACGCGTTCGGCAACTACCGGGACCTGATCGAAGAGGTCACGCTGCATCCGGCGATGGGGGTTTACCTCAGCATGCTCGGAAACGAGAAGCCGGATCCCGACCTCAATATCCGGCCTGACGAGAATTACGCGCGTGAACTCATGCAGTTGTTCTCGATCGGGCTGGTCGAACTGAACCCGGACGGAACGGAAAGGCTGGATAGCCAGGGCAACACGCTCCCGACCTACGACCAGTCGATAATCGAAGGCTTCGCCCACGTCTATACCGGCTGGACCTTTGCCGGCGCGCCGAGTTTTCGGGGCGCGTTTCCGACCGATTCCAACCAGGTCATTCCGATGCAGCTGTACCCCGGCTTCCACGATACCGGGCCCAAGAAACTCCTGGGTGGCGTGGAGCTGCCGGCCGGGCAGTCGGGCCAGCAGGATCTCCAGGCTGCGCTCGACAATATCTTCGATCATCCCAACGTCGGACCGTTCATCGCGACACGCCTGATTCAGCGACTCGTAACGAGCAATCCCTCACCGGGCTACGTGGAGCGCGTGGCTCGTGTGTTCGACGACAACGGAGGCGGAATTCGTGGCGACCTGGGCGCCGTCGTAAAAGCGATATTGATGGACGACGAGGCGCGGCCGGACATAGCCATGGACCTGGACGGCAAGCTCAAAGAACCGCTCTTGCGGCTAACACAGTTGTGGCGCGCGTATGACGGCAAGTCCGCAAGCGGGCGCTATCCGTTGGTCGCCGCGTCCATACTTTTTGGCCAGGGACCCTTGCAGTCACCGTCCGTTTTCAATTTCTTCAGTCCGTTTTATTCACCGCCGGGGGAGATCCGCAACAGCGGCCTGGTTGCGCCAGAGTTGCAGATAGCAACCGAGTACCAGAATACCTACGTTACCAACTATTGGTTCTTCCAGGCGTTCGCGCTCAACCAGGCCAATCCGAACCTGGAAGCGGACGATATCTTTATCGATATCAGTGAGGAAATGGCGGTTGCGGGCGACGACGATGCGCTCATCGACATGGTCGCCGGCAAATTGCTGGCCGGGGAAATATCCGCCGCGCTGCGGCAGGAGATCGCCGGAATACTTGCGCTGATTCCCGACGCCGATGCGGCATTACGTGCCGCAGAGACCGTGTACCTGGTCGTTTCGTCGCCAGAATTCGCGTACCAGAAATAATGGCAGGATGTGAGTTGGCAGGAGAGCCACGATGGCAAGAATCAACCGACGGGAATTTCTGAAGAACAGCAGCGCGGCAGCCGTATTTGCGGCGACGCCGGGACTGGCCTATTCGCAGGTAGTTGGCGGCGGTGCGCCGTTCGATGATTACCGTGCGCTGGTTTGCGTGTTCCTGTTCGGCGGCAACGATTCGTTCAACATGCTGGTTCCCAGAAGCGCTGCGGAATATGGAGTCTACGCTGCGTCGCGTCAGAACCTGGCGATTGCGCAGGACGAGCTGTTGCCGATTACGACGCCGGGCACCGGAACCACGTTGTACGGTGTGCATCCCGCGATGGCATCACTGCAGCAATTGTTCGAGGCCGGTAGCGCGACGTTCGTCACCAATGTGGGTCCGCTGGTGGAGCCGACCAGTCGCGACGACTTTTTTAACAAGTCGGTAGCGCTGCCGCCGCAGCTGTTCTCCCACAATGATCAGCAGGATCAGTGGAATTCACTGAAAGGCGATCGCACGTCCAAGACGGGTTGGGCGGGACGCATAGCAGACCTTATCCGTTCGAACGTGACGGACCAGAAGATGGCGACCAATGCCTCTTTGTTCGGCACGAATCTGTTGCAGTCCGCCGAGGAGACGGTCGCGTACGTGATGGGGCCGTCAGGGCCGCTCGAGTTCACGGGTTTTTCGACGCTCCCCGGGGAGCCCGGATTTGAGCAGCGCAATGCGTTCATCCGCATCCTGGAGGCGCAATACGGATCGATTTACGAGCGTGCCTTCGCGGAGGTTCAACAGCGCGCCATCGCCATGGCGGATACGGTCATCGGCGCCATCGATTCGCGCCCGCCGCCGTCGACGCCGTTCCCGCAATCGCAACTCGGCGAGCAACTGCGAACCGTTGCCCGGCTGATCGCCGCGCGCGATGAGCTGCAGATGCAGCGCCAGGTCTTCTTCGTGGCGACAGGCGGCTTCGATTCGCACGACAATCAGAATCTGGATCAGCCGGGCCTGCTGGCCGATGTCAGTGAATCCCTTGCGGCCTTCTACAACGCAAGCGTCGAACTCGGCGTGTCCGACAGCGTCACAACGTTTACGCAGTCCGATTTCGGGCGCACACTCACATCGAACGGCGACGGTACCGACCACGCCTGGGGTGGCAACCAGATCGTTCTGGGTGACGCGGTGCTGGGAGGGCGGCTGTTCGGCACTTACCCCGAGCTGCAGATCGGTGGCCCTGAGGACGTTGGCGGAGGCCGTTTCATACCGTCAACGTCCGCGGACCAGTATGCTGCGACCCTGTCGCGCTGGTTCGGCATCCCGGACGGCGAGCTGGCCAGCGTCGCACCGAACCTCGTCAATTTCGCGGTGCGCGATCTCGGCTTTCTGGCCTGAGCACCGGCTCGGCCTGTTCCGGCCGGGCGCTGCACGGATACGGTAGCCACACGGCGGCCGGCAAGCGCCCTGCCAGGGTTCCTATTGGCTGCATTTTCCGGCAGTGTGACGATCCATGAAATTGGACAAGTTCATCCGCATCGTCCTCGGGCTGCTTATCGTCGTCGTGTTTTTCATCGCGACGGGGGCGCTGTTGTTCTTCACGGAAACCGCGCTGAATGTCTGGGACCGGCTTCTCGAAGGTCCGTGGATACTCCGCTGGGGGTACCTGGGAGCGATGATTGCCCTGGTGGTCTTCGCGATCTACCTGATCTGGCGGCTGCTCGTTCGCCGCAAGCCGCCTGCGGCAGGAAAGACGGCTGCAGGCGCGCCGCTGACGCGGGACGAGATTGAAGCCCGGTTGCGCGATGCCGGGGCAGCGGGTGTCGACGTAAGCGACGCGCAGCGGGAATTGCAGGAACTGGCCTCGCGGCAACAAGCCGGCAGCATTCATCTCTGCTTCTTCGGCGAAATCAGCACGGGGAAGAGTTCGCTCATAAAAGCGCTGGTGCCCGATGCGGATGTCGCCATCGACGCGGTCGGTGGATCGACCAGCGACGTTCGCCATTATCGGTGGCGCAACAGCGAAGGTAGCGAGATTCTGCTGACCGACGTCCCCGGTACCGGGGGTCATGAAGAAGGGCTGGACGACATGGCGCTCGAAGAAGCACAACGCGCCCACGTCGTTCTGTTCGTGTGCGACGGCGACCTGACGCGAGCCGAGAGTCGATCCGTCAGGCATCTGCTCGCCCTCGACAAGCCGCTGGTGCTCGTTATGAACAAGTCCGACCGTTTTTCCGTCGAGGAGCAGGCGGCAATTTTGCAGAAACTTCTGCAGCGCATCGATGACATGGGTGGTTCCCTCGAGCGCGACAAGGTCGTGGCGGTATCGGCGGGCGGCGAGATGGACGTTGTGCGGCGCGGTGAGGGTGGTTCGGAGCGCGTCATGCGGAGCCAGCGTCCCGCCGATATCGGTGTGCTCGTCGTTGCCATCAATCGGCTGCTGGAGGACGCGAGTCAACCGCTCGACGTACGCCGCGATCGCGCCGTTTTCCGGCTCGCCGCGGAGAAACTCGCCGATGCGGAGAGGCAGTACCGGTCGCAGCGCTCCGAGCAAATCATCCGTAGCTCGACACGCAAGGCCGTCATCGGTGCGCTTGCAGCCGTGAGTCCCGGAACCGATATCTTCATACAGGGCTACATTGGCACCGCCATGACAAAGGAGCTCTGCAAGCTGTATGGTGCGGCGCCACGGGACCTCGATATCGAGGAGTTTCTCGACCTGAGTCAGAGCCGGGTGGGCAAGGCCTTGCCGCTGACACTGGCCGTTGCCGGCAACGGTCTGAAGGCGTTTCCCGGTGTTGGCACCGTTGCCGGCGGGCTTGTCCATGCGGTCGCCTATGGCCTCATATTCGATGCGCTCGGTCGCAGCCTGGTGTATACGCTCGAGCGTCACGGTCAGCTCGTGCCCGAGGAAGCCGCGAAGCAATTCGAGGAAGGAATCAGTGAATATATTGAAGCGGGCGTTCGGCGCGTTACCAGGCTGGCCCTGGAAGAAGAAACGGACGCCGGCTAGCGAGGAGGGTGGCGAAGACCACCTCAATCTCGCGCGGGAGAGCCTGCGTGAACTGATCAACGATACTCGCCTGCCGGCGGGCGTCCGCGAGTCGCTGTCGCAGGATTACGCGGCCGTGCAGACCATGCTCGACAAGCTCGAACACGGCCATATTCACCTCGCCGCATTCGGCCGCGTGAGCACCGGAAAGTCCTCGTTGCTGAACGCCCTGATCGGTGAAGAGCGCTTTACCGTGAGTCCGCTGCACGGCGAGACGAAGCACTCGGCCATGCAGGCGTGGCGGGAAGAGGAGGCCGGTGGCGTCTACCTCATCGACACGCCCGGCCTCGACGAGGCGGGTGGAGAGGAGCGCGAAAAGCTGGCGAAGGAAGTGGCCGGCCGATGCGACCTCGTCCTGTTCGTGGTGGATGGCGATATCACGGAGACCGAACTCGATTCGCTCCGCACCCTGCTCGGCCGCGGGCGCCCCGTGATCGTGGTGCTGAACAAGCGCGACCTGTTTACGGCGGACGAGCAGGCGCAGCTGCTGGCGTCGTTGCGGTCGCGCACGGAAGGACTGGTCGACGCCTCGCACATCATTCCGGCCGCCGCTCAGCCGCGGCCGCAGACCGTTGTCGAGATCGATGCAGCCGGCAGCGAAGTCACGGTGCAGCGCGAGCGACCGCCCGATGTCGAGGATCTGCGGGTTGCACTCTGGGACATCCTCGACGCCGAGGGCAAGACGCTGGCGGCACTGAATGCGAGCCTCTTCGCCGCGGACCTCAGCGACCAGGTCGGGCAACGCATCCTCGCTGCCCGACGGGAAATCGGTGACAGGCTCGTGCGGACCTACTGCATCGGCAAGGGCATCGCGGTCGCCTTTAATCCGGTTCCCGTAGCCGACCTGTTCGCAGCGGCGTTTATCGACGTGGGCATGGTCGTGCACCTGTCGCGCGTCTATGGATTGCCCCTCAGCAAACGGGAGGCCGGCTCTCTGGTCGGGGTAATCGCTGCCGAGTCGGCTGCGCTGATGGGCACCGTCTGGGCGCTGCACTTCGTGTCGAGCGCACTCAAAGTCGGCACGGTCGGGCTGTCCACCGTCCTGACAGCGGGCGCACAGGGCGCGGTTGCGTATTACAGCACCTACGTGGTGGGACAGATCGCGGCAGAGTACCTTGCGAAGGGCAAGTCGTGGGGCGAGGGGGGGCCGAAGAAAGTGGTGCAGCGGATACTGGACGACCTCGATCGCGAGACGGTGCTGCGCGATGCCCGGCGCGAGATCCGCGCGCGGCTCAAGCTCGGGTGAGGGCGCACGGGTGGACAGGCAGGCACGGCTCGCACGCATTTACGAGACCATTCGCGATATTCCGCGCGGCAGCGTGGCCAGCTACGGGCAGATCGCGGAGATCGCGGGCATCCCGCGCGGCGCGCGACAGGTCGGCTGGGCACTGAAGCAGCTGGCCGGCGGGCAGGACATACCCTGGCATCGGGTCATCACGGCCTCGGGTAGAATCGCCTTCGAGGCCGGCAGCACCCGGTTCGAGAGGCAGAGGAAACTGCTCGAGGAAGAAAACATTCCCGTAGTTGCCGGTCGGGTCGATATGGGAAAATATCGCTGGCAGCCGCAGCTCGACGAGCTGCTGTGGAAGCCGACTTCGGCCTGGGATGAGCGTTGAATCCGGGAGACAATCAGATGACGACAGTAGTCTTTTCGCACGGCCAGGAAAGCGGACCATGGGGCACGAAGATCAAGGCGATGGCCGCGATGGTGAAGGAGCTCGGTTACCACGCAGACAGCATCGACTACCAGGGCATCGCGGACTCGACGGAGAGGGTCGAGAGACTGGTCGCCGAATGCCAGGGCATCGATGACACGTTGATACTCGTCGGCTCCAGCATGGGCGGCCATGTTGCGACGGCAGCGGCCGCAAAGGTGAACGCAGCGGGTTTGTTCGTACTGGCGCCCGCCTACTACATGCAGGGCTACGAAGAACTCACGCCGCCGCCGCCCGGGATGCCGATCTGTATCGTTCACGGCTGGCACGACGATGTCGTCCCGGTCGACAACAGCATCCGGTTTGCTCGCCAGTGCACTGCCGAGCTGCATCTCATTGACAGTGATCACCGGTTGACGGCTAACATCGTCGAAATCAGTGCTTACCTGAAGCGTTTCATCAGGACCGTGACGCACGAACTGCAGGAGAACCCGGGATAAAGCGCCTGTTGTTTATCGCCGGCCTGGCAGTGTGCCCACGAGTAGCGCATTTTGCGCCAAAAACAAGGGTTTGCTGACACGGTCTTTTCGGTAGACTGACCCGCCATGAACATTGCCGGATTCCTACTGCGGCCCCTTTACTGGCTGGCCGGCAAGATATTCGCGATCTGGGCACGGCCTGCGATCCAGCCGGAAACACCGGCCGAACTCGTCAGCAACCCGGATGCGGCGGTCTGCTATGTGCTCGAGACCGGCGGGCTTGCCGACATGCTGGCACTGGAACGTGCCTGCAAGCTCCACGACATGCCCTCGCCCAGCGAATCGTTCAGGTGCTGCGGCAGGCGCGAATCGCGTCGCGTCGTCGTCATGCGACGCATGGAGGGATTCATGTTCCGGCATCCCTCGCCAAAGGGCTCGCCCCGGCTGGGGCGGCTCGTCGCGGCGGCGGATGCCAGGCAGCAAGAGCTGCTGCTGGTTCCCGTTGCGATTTACTGGGGCCGCTCGCCGCAGAAAGAACGGTCGGTTTTCAAGCTGCTGTTCGCGGAGAACTGGGACGTCGCCGGCAGAACCCGCAAGTTCTTCGCGACCCTGCTGCTCGGGCGCAATACCCTGCTGCGATTCAGTGAGCCGCTGCCGCTGAGCTCCATCGTCGCAAGGGATCTCGATTCCGAGGTTGCCTTTCGCAAGGTCTCACGAATCCTGCGCGTGCATTTTCGGCGACGGCGCACGGCTACCGTGGGTCCCGACCTGTCGACCCGCCGCACGCTCGTCAACCAGGTAGTCAGGACGCCGGGTGTGCGCAGGGCAATCGCCAACGAGGCTGGCGACGATCCGGACGCGCTGGACAAGGCGCGCAAGAATGCGCGCCGCTACGCGCAGGAGATTGCGGCGGACATTTCCTACCCCACGATCCGGATCGTGGAGCGATTTCTGCGCTGGCTCTGGACGCGCATTTACGACGGCGTCGAGATCGCACATATCAATCGCCTGCACGGGGTAGCGGAGGACAAGGAGGTGGTCTACGTACCGTGCCATCGCAGCCATTTCGACTACCTCCTGCTGGGCTACATTCTCTACGAGGAAGGCCTGCACACGCCCCATATTGCAGCGGGAATCAATCTCAACATCCCTGTCGTCGGCCCGATACTCCGACGCGGCGGCGCGTTCTTCCTGCGGCGCAGCTTCAAGGGCAACCGCCTGTACGCAGCCGTGTTCGACGCCTATCTCGACCAGATCCTGCAACGCGGCTATTCCGTGGAGTACTTCGTCGAGGGCACACGCAGCCGCACGGGGCGATTGTTGCAGCCGAAGGGCGGCATGCTGGCGATGACCGTGCACTCCTATATAAGAAACCCGAAGCGTCCGATCGTTTTCGTGCCGGTCTATTTCGGGTACGAGAAGCTGATCGAGGGGGACTCGTTCATCAGCGAGTTGAGCGGTTCGGAGAAGCAGAAGGAGACGCTGTTCGGACTGATCCGGTCGGTCAAGTCGCTGCGCGAGAACTTCGGCAAGGTCTACGTGAACATTGCGGAACCGATCGAACTCGATCGCGTCCTCGATACCCTCAAGCCGGATTGGCGAGGCGCCGTTGCCGAAGACGGCGAGCGGCCGCCGTGGCTCGGCCACGTTGTCGATGAACTCGGCGTCGACATCATGAGAAATATTAACGCGGCCGCGGCCGTTACGCCGATCAGCCTGCTTGCTTACGTATTACTGGCTACGCCGAAGCAGAAGATCGGGGCGCAGGAACTCAAGCGGCAGCTCGAGCTGTATCTCGCTTTGATGAAGAAATTCAGCTATTCGGAGTCGGTGACGCTGCCGGACTGGACGCCGGGCAAGATCATCCGGCACGGCGAAGACCTCGATGTCATCAGCCGTACCTCGCACCCGTTGGGCGACGTCATCCACATGACCGAGCACACAGCGGTGCTCATGACCTACTTCCGCAACAACATTCTGCACCTGCTCGCAGTGCCCGCATCCGTCGCCTGCTGCTTCATCCAGGGACGTGAACTCGAACATGCCGAGCTGCAGCGCCTGATTCGCCTCATCTACCCGTTCATGCGCAAGGAACTGTGCCTGAAGTGGAAGTACAACGATATCGATGACGTAACGACGCAGGCGATCGAAGCGTTACTCCAGCTGGAGATACTCACCAGGGGCCGCAACAAGAAGATGCTTATACGCCCGCGCGCCGGGTCCGCCAAAGCCTACCAGCTGCTCATGTTCGGGCAGTCGATGGTGCCGATGCTGCAGCGTTTTTATCTCGTCATCGCGATCCTCGTGCATCACGGGTCGGGGAAACTCACGAGGGGAAGCCTGGAGCTGCTGTGCCAGCAGAGCGCCGAGCGCCTGTCCATGATCTACGGGCTGCATTCACCGGATTTCTTCAGCAAGACGCTGTTCCACGATTTCATCAAGAAGCTGCAGGACCTGGACGTGCTGCGTCGCAATGCCGACGGCATGCTTGAATTCGACGAAAACATTACCAGTATCGGGGCGGATGCCCGGCTGGTTCTCGGCGAGGAGATCCGCCACAGTATCCTGTCCCTGACATTCGAAAGTACCGAGGCCGACGTATGAAGGTCGCATCGTTCTACCGCTTCCTGGAACTTGGCCTTGCAGCGGCGTTTCGCGACGACCTCCAGGCGATTTGCGACGAGCGGGACGTACTGGGGACGATCCTTGTCGCGGCCGAGGGCTTCAACGGCACGATATGCGGGACGGAAGCGTCGATCCTCCAGGTGCTCGACTGGATGGAGCGCCGCCTGGCGCTGGCAGCGCCGATCGAGCCGCGCTGGACGGACGCCAGCGAGGCGCCGTTCCGACGCATGCGCGTGCGGGTCAAGCAAGAGATCGTCACCCTCGGGCGCCCGGATATCCTGCCGCACCGGAAGACCGGCACGCATGTGCCGCCTGCAGAGTGGAACGAACTGATCGAAAATCCCGACGTGCTCGTCATCGACACGCGCAATCACTACGAGGTCGAGGTCGGTAGTTTCCCGCGTGCGCTCGATCCGGGCACCGACAGCTTCCGGCAGTTTCCGGAATTCGCGAAGCAACTTGCCGGGACGTCGAGAGACAGGCCGCTCGCGATGTTCTGCACCGGTGGCATCCGCTGTGAAAAAGCGACGGCGCTAATGCTCGAACTGGGTTTTGAAAAGGTCTACCACCTTGAAGGCGGAATTCTGAACTATCTCACCGAGATGCCCGAAAAGGAAAACCGGTGGCAGGGTGAATGTTTCGTATTCGACACACGCGTGGCCGTCGACAAGGATCTCGCAGAGGGCGGCTACGTTCAGTGTCACGCCTGCCGGCGACCTCTGTCCGCCGAAGATCTCGAGTCGCCGCATTACCGGCAAGGGCTGTCCTGCCCGCACTGCGTGGATGAGATCGATGCAGAGCGCGCCGCGCGGCTGGAGGAGCGCCGCAAGCAGGTAGCTCTCGCCGAGCAGCGCGGCGACAGGCACATCGGTCAGAAACTATCGACCTGAACAGTGTGACCCGATCTGCGACGCTGCCGCATTTCTTGCGTGGCGGCCAGCGAGGATTCCTTTTTCGAGGAAGTAAAGCGCAGCGCAGCGAGCCATGACGAGAAAAAGGATCGGAGCTGGCCGCCCTCGAAGAGATCCATCAGGCGTCCAGATCCGGAATGAGTTCGCTCTCGAGCGCCGCAATCATGTCCTTCAGCAACAGCTTGCGCTTCTTCAGGCGGCGAATGCGCAGCTGGTCGACCATCGGGTCGTGCTGCAGGCGATCGATCAGGTAGTCCAGATCCCTGTGGCTAACCCGCAACTCGCGCAGGCGCTCGAGTTGTTTGAATGATTCGGTATCGACTTTATCGGACATGCAGGTCGTACGAGGCTGATTCGGCTGGTGCTATTACTATATTAGTAGACCGTTACCCGCATGCTACTCGCGGTCAGGGAGCAGCGCCAGCCAGTCGTGATCGGTCGCGCCGATAACCATAAAGTGCGGGTTTAGCATGTCCTCTTTCTGGTTATACTTCATGGGCTTACCGTCGAGCGTCACGACCGAGCCGCCGGCCTGTTCGACCACCGCCTGTGCGGCTGCCGTGTCCCATTCCGAGGTCGGTCCCAGGCGCGGATAGATGTCCGCGCCGCCTTCGGCGACGACGCAAAACTTGAGCGAGCTGCCCATGGGAACGAGGTCGCAGTCGCCCAGCCTGTCGATAAAGGCGTCGAGGCTCGCGCCGCGGTGAGAACGGCTGCCAACGACTCTTACCGGCTGAGCGCTGTTTTGCGCGACCCGGATCGGTGTCGGCTGCTCCCCATCTACACGCAGCTCGGCACCGTGGCCCTCGCAGCCCACGTAGGTCTTTCCCGGCACGGGCACATGGACGACGCCGAATACCGGGCGGCCGCCGGTGATAAGTGCAATGTTCACGGTGAACTCGCCGTTCCTGTTCACGAACTCCCTGGTGCCGTCGAGCGGGTCGATGAGCCAGTAGGTCGGCCATGCGCTGCGTTCCCCGAAAGCCGGCAACCCGGATTCTTCCGAGATCACGGGCAGGTCGGGCGTCAGCGCGGCCAGTCCCGAGACGATCCGCCGGTGGGAGGCAAGATCCGCCTGGGTCAGGGGAGACTCGTCATCCTTGCTTTGAACGTCGAAGTCGCTCGCGTAGACTTCGAGAATCGCATCGCCGGCCTGCCTGGCAAGAGCGACGATCGGTTCGATGAGTTCGACATAATTCATTCCAGCATCCGTATCGGGTGACAGGGCGCGCAGTATACGGTGAACAACGACCCCAAAACCATGCTGACCGAGAGCGAGACGCTCATGCTCGACATGGACGGTACCGTCCTCGATCTTGCCTACGACAATTACGTGTGGAAGGAGCTGGTCCCTGAGCACTACGCGCAAGCAAAGGGCATCAGCGTCGATGTCGCACGCAGTCGGCTGTACGCGAAGTACAGCGCCATCCAGGGTGACATCCAGTGGTATTGCCTGGATCACTGGAGCGAGCGTCTCGGGCTCGATGTGCTCGAGCTGCATCGCGGTGTCAATCACCGTATCGATTACCTGCCGGGTGCGAAGCGCTTCCTGCAGGCATTGCGCGAGCATCACGTACGCGTGCTGCTGGTAACGAACTCGCACCCGGATACGCTGGCGCTCAAGGACGAGGTGACCGGGCTCGCAGAGTATTTCGATGCGATCTACACCTCCCACCAGTTCGGTTACGCGAAAGAGCGGCAGGAGTTCTGGCACGCGCTGCAGGACGAAGACGGCTTTCAGAAGGAATCGACCCTGTTCGTGGACGACAACCTGACCGTATTGAAGAGTGCCGACACCTATGGCCTGGAGATGCTCGTCGAGATCAGTCAGCCCGACACCTCGGAGCCCGCGCGGGAGACATCGGCCTATACGGGTGTCACGGGCGTGGCCGATCTGATGGGCCCGTAGGAGCGGTTCCCGCACCGTGATGGCGCGCCTGGGCGTTCCTGACCGCCGCTACTGCGATTTCTTCGGCGGCCGCTTGCGACGGGCCGGGCGCTTGCTGCTTCTCCCGCGGCGCTGATCGGTCTGGCTTCTCGGCCGCGATCTGGGCTTTTTCAGTTCCGGCAGCAAAGCCACGTCGTAATTCGCAACCGGGATCTTGTGGCCGATGTAATCCTCGATATCGGGCAGTGAAACCGCATAGGTCTCGCAGCCGAAACTGATCGCGTCGCCCGCCGCCCCCGCGCGCGCCGTGCGGCCGATGCGATGCACATAGTCCTCCGAATCCTGTGGCAAGTCGTAATTGATGACGTACTGGACATCGGGAATGTGCAGGCCGCGGGACGCAACGTCGGTACCGATCAGGACCGGCAGGTCGCCGCTCTGAAAGTCCATCAGCATGCGCAGGCGCTTTTTTTGCGGAACGTCCCCGGAGATCGCACGGGCATCGATACCGTTCGCCTGCAGGTAGGCCTGAACGCGTTCCGCTTCACGCTTCATGTTCACGAACACCATGATTCGCCCCTGGCCCATCTCGCGAATGAGACCGACCAGCAATGGCATTTTCTCCTTGTTCGACGGAAAGAAAATCGCCTGCCGGACCTTGTCCGCAGTGACCTTGTCGGGCTCGATGCGAATAAGCTCGGGCTCGTTCATGTGCTCGTAGGCGAGCTCCATGACGTTGTGCGAGAGCGTGGCCGAGAACAGCATGTTGAGGCGCTTCTCGGGGGCCGGCAGCCGCCTCAGGAGGTAGCGGATGTCCTTGATGAAGCCCATGTCGAACATGCGGTCTGCCTCGTCGAGCACCGCCACCTCGACCCGATCGAGCGTGAACACGCCCTGCTTGTAATAATCGATGATGCGTCCGGGCGTGCCGATGAGAATGTCGATACCTTCTTCGATGATGCGCCGCTGCTTTTCGTAGTCGGTGCCGCCGAACGCGATCCCGATCCTGAATCCCGTGTGGCTGCCCAACAACTGGGCATCGTTGGAAATCTGCACGGCGAGTTCGCGCGTCGGTGCCAGCATGAATGCGCGCGGCTGCTTCTTGCCGTCCTCGACAGGCGGTGAGGTGAGCAGGCGCTGGTAGGCCGCGACCAGGAAAGCTGCGGTCTTGCCGGTGCCCGTCTGGGCCTGGCCAGCCACATCGTGGCCCTTCAGGGCAATGGGCAGCGTGCTGGCCTGGATGGGGGTACAGAATTCGAAACCGGCATCGCGGATGCCGGCCTGCACGTGTTCGTGGATATCGAGTGCGTCAAATCTGAGGTCACTCAGATGGTTTTGGCTCATAGGATTTTGGTCGGAAAATGTGCGTGAAAAGCTTGCAAAATGGCTCGCGAAGCGTTCAAATTAGCGTAATTCGACGCGACAATCGTCGCACCCGCCGTATTCGTAATCACCAATTCCAGAGAGAAGCCGGAATTAGTCGGCGTTAAAGCGCGATAGTTTGCCTGATGTTGCGGGCAGCGTCATCCATTTTACAGAGTTCGTTTATCGGGGGAGCTGATGACGAGCCTGCCAAAACCAACATATCTATCTTCAAGTGTGGAGGAAGTAGCCGGTGAGCGACAACATCGTGCACACCAATGACAGTAATTTTGACGCGGACGTTCTGCAGTCCGACAAACCTGTTCTGCTCGATTTCTGGGCAGAGTGGTGTGGTCCCTGCAAAATGATCGCGCCGCTGCTCGACGAAGCAGCGACCGAATACGCAAACAAGCTTGCAATCGTCAAGCTCAATATCGACGAAAATCCGAATACGCCCCAGAAATTCGGTATCCGCAGCATCCCGACCTTGATGTTATTCAAGGATGGTGCGGTTGCCGCGCAAAAGCTGGGCGCAATGTCGAAATCTCAATTAACGGAATTCCTGGACAGCAATCTGTGAGAGGGTACTTGGGTAATTCAACGAAGAGCCGGCCAAAACAGTCCGGCAACAAGAGCAAGGGCAGCCCGAATCGGCGCCGCCGCAGGCGGCCGCCGCAGTCGGAGTATCCTGACGATGACGGCAGCCTCGAGGTAATACCGCCAGAGGAACTCGAGCAGAGCAAGGACACGATGAACCTGTCCGAGCTCAAGACGCGTCCCGCGGCGGAACTCGTCGAGCTGGGCGAGAAGCTCGGCCTCGAAGGCCTCGCGCGTTCGCGCAAGCAGGACATCATTTTCTCGATCCTGAAGGCACATGCGGACCAGGGCGAGCATATTTACGGCGAGGGTGTTCTCGAGATACTGCAGGA
>CAMYJB010000012.1:0-26953 GCA_947258565.1 uncultured Woeseiaceae bacterium | reverse complement strand
TGCAGGATGGCTTCGGTTTCCTGCGCTCCGCCGACAGTTCGTATCTCGCCGGTCCTGACGATATCTACGTCAGCCCGAGCCAGATCCGGCGCTTCGCGCTGCGCACGGGCGACACCGTTTCCGGACTGATCCGTCCACCGAAAGACGGCGAGCGCTATTTCGCGCTGCTCAAGGTCGGGCAGATCAACTTCGATGCGCCGGAGAATGCCCGCAGCAAGGTGCTGTTCGAGAACCTGACGCCGCTGTTCCCGAAAGAGCGGCTCAAGCTGGAGCAGGGCAACGGCAGCACGGAGGACCTGACCGCGCGCATCATCGACATGGTGGCGCCGATCGGCAAGGGCCAGCGCGGCCTGATCGTCTCGCCGCCGAAGGCCGGCAAGACGATGCTGTTGCAGAACATCGCATCAGCGATTGTCGCGAATGCGCCGGACGTCGACCTCATGGTGCTGCTCATCGACGAGCGCCCGGAGGAAGTCACCGAGATGGAGCGCACCGTGCGCGGAGAAGTCGTATCGTCGACTTTCGACGAGCCGGCGAGCCGCCACGTGCAGGTGGCCGACATGGTCATCGAGAAGGCCAAGCGGCTCGTCGAGCACAAGCGCGACGTCGTGATCCTGCTCGACTCGATCACGCGTCTCGCCCGCGCCTACAACACGGTCGTGCCGTCGTCCGGCAAGGTGCTCACGGGTGGTGTCGACGCCAATGCGCTGCATCGCCCGAAACGTTTCTTCGGCGCCGCGCGCAATATCGAAGAGGGCGGCAGCCTGACGATTCTCGCGACGGCGCTCGTGGATACCGGGTCCAAGATGGACGAGGTGATCTACGAAGAGTTCAAGGGCACCGGCAACATGGAGATTCACCTGGATCGCCGCATTGCCGAGAAGCGCGTGTTCCCCGCGATCAACATCAACCGCTCCGGCACGCGCAAGGAAGAGCTGCTGACCGCTCCGGACGAGCTGCAGAAGATGTGGGTCCTCAGGAAGGTGCTGCACCCGATGGACGAACTCGCTGCGATCGAGTTCCTGCTGAACAAGCTGCAGGATACGAAGACCAACGTGCAGTTCTTCGAGGCGATGAAGCGCTAGGGTTCGTGTTGCAAGCGCGGCTCCGGAACCGCGATCAGACCAATTCGCCTGCCGGGACTGTCGTCTTGTACTGTGGCAGGTCGTCATTAATGACCAGCCATGGGGGTTTGTCCCCTACCCAGATGTGCGCGGAGGGCTCGATGCCCTGCGCATCGTCGAGGCTCGCGACTGCAATATCGATCTCCCCGGGTCGCTTGTCCCACCAGTAAGTAATCGTCGTCCCGCAGACGGCGCAGTGGCCGCGGCGGACACCGGGCGACGACTGATACTCGGCGATGGTGCCGGAAGTGAGCGCCAGACTGTCGTGGGCAAAAGATACCCAGGTTACAAACGCGGCGCCGGCCGCGCGCCGGCAGCTCTCGCAATGACAGTGGCAGGCGAACAGCGGTTCGCCGGACAGCTCGTAGCGAACATGGCCGCAGAAACAGCGGCCGGAAAAGGCCGAATCGCTCATCGTCGTTGCAGAAGTTCGACCGTGCGCCAGTTACTCTCGCGACGGTCGGCGTCCGGATCCTCGATCACGGGGAGCGCTGCGATGCGCTCGCAGTAGGGTTCGGGGAACGCGTGCGCGAGGCAGCCGAGCAGCACCATCTCACGGTACCAGTCGAACGGGTGCAGGAAGCGGTCAATGTGGGTGCGAGCTGCGACATACGTAAAGCACTTGCCGAAGCCAGGGACACCGATCTCGTCCACGTCGTAGCCATTGCCGACCCCCTCGATGGCATCCAGGATCTTTCTGTCTGCGTCGTCGACCTCGTAAACGGCCACGTGCATGCCCTGGCCACAATCGGAAAAGCCACATTTCGCGGACCGATCCTGGCCGCGCTTGTGGAACTGCAGGGTGTACGTGTGCAGGAAGCTCGTGCCGCGGAGCGTCGCCGATTTGATTCGCTCCCGCAGCCGCCGCGGGTGCAGGTTAGAGCCGTACGCGGCGTACAGCGATGTCGATCGTCTGCCTTTCATTCTCCGATGTCTTCGTTCCAGAGTTCCGGGTTGGCGCGCATAAAATCAGTCATCAATTGTACACACTCGGGGTTATCGACAATCTCGAGCTCGACGCCGCGGGACCGGAGGTGGTCCTCGGGACCTTGATACGTGCGGTTCTCACCAATCACAACCCTCGGGATTTTGTAAAGCAGGATGGCGCCGCTGCACATGTCGCAAGGCGAGAGCGTCGAATACAGCGTCGAGCGCCCATAGTCCGCCGCAGTCAACCGGCCCGCATTCTCGAGGCAATCCATCTCGGCGTGGAGCACGGCACTGCCTTTCTGCACCCGCTGATTGTGGCCGCGACCGACGATCCTGCCATCCAGCACGAGGACGGAGCCGATAGGGATTCCGCCGGCCTCGAGACCCTTGCGTGCCTCTTCGATGGCCGCGTGCAGAAACTCATCCACTGCCGCCGTCCTGATCCGCTCGCGCGTCGCCGCTGCCCATGCCGTCGATCGTCCTGAACACGCTCTTCACCCGGCCGTCGCTGCCGAAGCGGATTGCGAAGTCGTCGAAAATTATGCAGTCACCATCGTGGACAGCGGTGATGCCCAGCACCGACTCCATGGTCTCGATGACGAGTTCCCGGTCAAGCAGGTTGGCGAGGCTTGCGACCAGTCCGAACAGGCGCTCCGAATCGTCGCGGTATGCGTGCAGGGCTTCCACCCACTGGCGGCGCTGTTCCGCGGTGGTCATCTCGGCTATTCCCCCTGGTTTACTGGCAACGAGACGATCACCGGCGCACCGGCGATCAGGTCACAATGCAATGACAAAGCGAGCAGGACAAATACACTACTACGCATTGGCAATTTTCCAGGTCACGTGAGGCACAACGGCATTCCAGGTGAGAAACAGCGACCATACCCTGCCTGCGAAAATATTGTAATCGGCAAGCAGCCGCGGCCAGCTGTGGCCCGCGGTGTAGTGCCCGGAACCGAAGATGAGCCAGAACAGGAGATACCGGGGATCAAAGGTCCGCCCCGCTTTAGCGATACTCGATGATTTCGAAGTCCCTGATTTCGATGCGGTACACGGAATCCGGCGGCGCCGGATCGGGACGAACCAGGATCGAGACCGGATATCCGAGGTCTTTGTCGTAATCGATTTCAACGACCATTTCGTCGCGGACAGACTGTTCGATGAGGCCGAACAGATCGTCGATCCAGACCGGGTCGGGCGGCATCGATATGAATTCACCGTTGACCGACTCGATCTCGATGGGAAATGCTGCGGACTTGCTGCCGCGTTCCTCGGTCGCGACATACGGCGCCATGAATGCCGGCCCGCAGTAGCAGTCGCGATCCACGACGTAACGGAAAGAGACAGGCCGTTGGGATTCCCAGGTGCTTCGCCTCGCGGCGAATTCCGCCAGCACGTCTCCGTGACCCTGAGAGTCTTGCGGTGCCGGAATCATGAAGAAGTAGGCGGCCGAAATGAACAGGATGAGCAGCAGCAGGACCAGCGCGAGGAAGGTCGTGAGCTGATAGATGCCGGCCAGCGGTTTCCGCCTTGTCATCCCTGGCTCCCTGTCGCTTTGATTGTGCCTGACAGGAAATAGGCCATACCGAAAAGGGCTGCGCCAAAAATCAGGAACGATGAAAACGGCGACGAGAATTCATAATCCGGATGACCGGAGAACAGGACATGCAGGACTGCATGCACGACGAAGAAGCCACTGGCAATATCGCGAGCCAGTTTGCGGGTATTCTCGTTCAGGCTTGCCACGTACGCGATCGTCAGCGCGAATATCGGGACGTGGGCGATCACAAACACGGTTTCGCCAACCGAGTCGGACAGGGAGCGCAACAGCGGCAGGACCCGCCACTCATGATTCGGCATGGAGTCGAGTTCGTGCGTGAACAGAAGTGCCATGCCCAGGTAAAAGGACAGACTTTTCACTTGGTGAGCAGGATCTACTGCGTTTCCTTCGGGAATTCGAGCCAGAATACGCCGCGCAGGTCGCCCACGTCGAAACCGACGGCGCGGTCTTCGGGATAAAGGTCCGCGATCTGCATGGCAATGTCAGGGGGCAGCTCCGATCCGTGGCAGGTCAGGCAGAGCGGCTGCACCACGATCGGTTCGACATAGCCCCACGTATCTGCGCCCAATTCGGTTATGTG
Organism: uncultured Woeseiaceae bacterium; assembly: GCA_947258565.1. Lineage (GTDB taxonomy): Bacteria > Pseudomonadota > Gammaproteobacteria > Steroidobacterales > Woeseiaceae > UBA1847. Next base: position 22,758 of record CAMYJB010000012.1, on the reverse strand, counting down.
CGGCTTACGGCTCGACGGATCGTCGAGATACACCCGCATGACAGGGCTGACCCACTCAGGCGCTGTGTTGTCCGGATTGCGAAGCTTGTGGCTGCTGCGGCCGACGCGGACGCCGTCAACGGACAGCGCTGTAGCAATTGCCGGAGCCTTTACCCTGCAAACCCGGATGGCTTCGGCAGGGCCTTCCGCAAGCCCTGATTTCAGGGCTTTTTTCAGGTCTTGCTTGAAGGGAGCCAATAGTTCTGCGCCGCGTGCGAGTTCTGCGTCTTGTGCATGAATCGTATTTGCCGCCAAGACGAGGGAAACGAGAATCGCCTGCCAGCTGCGTAGAGAGTTCATGATGGGTCGGCCATGTCCTTCCAATGAGTTCCGGGCAGTATCTTGCGCGTCTCTGGCGAATGCAACAACGCGGCTCGCTTCAATCGGGTTCGGCAACACCTTGGTCAAACGCCATCCAGGATCCTTTTCCGAAGATTCAGGTATTTTCGCTGGCGGGATTCATGTACTTGTCGAAATGCTCGATGTATTCGTCGAGGTTTTCCTCGAGCATTTTTCGGTACTCACTGACGAAATATTCCAGAGCCTCGTCTCTGACGGTAGCCAGCTCCTCGCCCGACTCCGTACCGCTGGCGCTCACCCACGCGTTGAAGCGTGCTGTCGCAAACATCATCGAGGCGCTGACCTTGCCCCGGCTGACGTCCGTTGCCTGCTCATTGGCCAGCGTAATGTACGCGTCTGCGCGTTCGAAGAACTCTTTATCCACGTCTGATATCATTGTCTGATCTATCGCCTGGCGTTTCGGGTAACCGGTATCTTTAGTATCCGGGACGTTTACTCACGTCGCAAGGCGGTTGCCTGACGCAACGTGCGTTACCAGCGGTGCAGCGGCACCGTAGTGCCGGTTTCGAAGAAAGTCTCTTCGAGCGCGAGTTCCACGTAGCCGTCCGTCCCTGTCAGCGAGGCGAAGTCGCCCGACGTATTCGGGTGCACCGGCAGCGCGAGCAGCGTGCCTGCAGCGTTGGACACCAGGCGCGTCGGCAGGAAGCAGGTGAGTATCGGGCGAAACGCTACGTCCTGCGCGAGCGCGGCGAACACCGGATTGCCCGGTGACGCGCCGGAAGCTTTCGCAAGCGCAGGGATGACGTAATGGCGGCAGCAGACGAGCGTGGACACGGGGTTGCCGGGCAGTGCAAACACGGCCTGCTGCTGCGGACCGATGCCGAACCACATCGGCTTTCCCGGCCTCTGGCTGATCTTGTGGAACACGACTTCCACGCCGAGTTTCTGCAATACTTGCGGGACGAAGTCGGCTTTGCCCATCGATACACCACCCGAAAGCACGAGCACATCGGCTGCGTCCAGGTGTTCGGCGATGCGGCGTTCGAGAATCTCGACGTCGTCGACAAGATGATCGTGCTGGCAGTCGACGTAGCCCTTTTGTTTCAGCATTGCGACAACGGCCGGGCCGTTCGACTCACGTATCTGGTGCGCGTCGATCGGCTTCCCGGCCGGTACCAGTTCGTTGCCGGTCGAGATGACGCGAATCACCGGCAGGCGGCTGACTTCGACCTCGGGCAGACCGGCCGACGCAATGATCGCGACGTCTGCCGGGGCAATGCGCGTGCCCGGCCGCAACAGTTGCGTGCCCTCTGTGTGATCGGAAGCCCGGGCATGGATGTGCTGGCGCCGCTCCGCGCTGTAGCCGGCTTCGATCCCGGCAGCGCCGTCACTGACCGTTATGCGCTCTACCGGTACGATACAGTCCGCACCCTGCGGCACACAGGCACCGGTCATGATCTCAATGCATTTGCCCGTTTCGAGCCTGTGAGCGGGTTCGCCCGCTTGCTGCCGCGACTGGATCGGGAAATTACGCTCGCCCGTGTCGAAGTCGGCAAAGCGGATAGCGATGCCGTCCATCATCACGCGGTCGAACGGCGGCTGGTCGCGTTCGGCGTGCACTGGCCGGTGCAGTACCCGGCCGATGGCCTTGTCCAGGGCCACGGTTTCGCTACCGAAGTCCACGATCGCCTTGCCAATCGCGTGGGTTGCTTCGACGGTGGTTAACACGGCTGGCTCAGTCCTGTTCGCGGGCGATGGCACGATGGCCGATGTCGCGGCGCAGGTAAACGTCTTCCCAGCAGATCTTGTCGGCGGCATCGTAAGCGCGCTCGGCCGCGTTGGCGACGCTATCGCCGAGGCCGACGACGCACAGCACACGGCCGCCACTGGTTACGACGGAGTCACCGTCGAGGGCGGTACCCGCATGGAACACTTTCTGGTCGTCACCGAAATCCTCGTCCAGCCCGTCGATGCGCTTGCCCTTGGCGTAGCTGCCGGGATAACCGCCGGCGGCCATGACGACGCCAAGCGCCGCGCGCTCGTCCCATTCCGCCGTGACCTGGTCCAGCGTGTCTTCGAGCGTTGCCTTGCAGACTGCGACGAGGTCGGACTTCAGGCGCATCAGTATCGGTTGGGTTTCCGGGTCGCCCATGCGGCAGTTGAACTCGATGACCTTCGGCGAGCCGTCGCCCATGATCATGAGGCCTGCGTACAGGAAGCCGAGGTAGGGCGCGCCGTCGATGTACATGCCCTTGAGCGTCGGCTCGATCACTTCGTGCATGATCCGTGCCTCGACCTCGGGCGTAACCACCGGCGCGGGCGAGTAAGCGCCCATGCCGCCCGTGTTCGGGCCGGTGTCGCCCTCGTCACGGGCCTTGTGGTCCTGGGACGTGGCGAGCGGCAGGATGGTCTCCCCGTCCGTGATGACAATGAAACTCGCCTCTTCGCCGTCGAGGAATTCCTCGACGACGATGCGTGTGCCGGCGTCGCCGAACTTATTGCCGGCGAGCATGTCCGTTGCGGCCCGTTCCGCCTCTTCGAGGGTGTGTGCGACGATCACGCCCTTGCCCGCCGCGAGGCCATCGGCCTTGACGACGATCGGCGCACCCTGTTCGCGAATGTAAGCGAGCGCAGGTTCGAGTTCCGTGAAGTTCCTGTAGGCAGCCGTCGGGATATGGTGACGGGCAAGAAAGTCCTTGGTGAATGCTTTCGAGCCCTCGAGCTGCGCGGCGGCGGCACTGGGGCCGAAGCACGGGAGGCTCTCCTCGACGAACCGGTCCACGATGCCGGCCACGAGGGGTGCTTCCGGCCCGACAATCGTGAGGTTCACCCTTTCCGATTTTGCCAGTTCGACCAGGCCGTCAATATCGTCCGACGACACAGGCAGGTTGCGGACTTTGTCCTCGCGCGCCGTGCCGGCGTTGCCGGGCGCGACCAGTACCTCGTCGGCGGTCTGAGCGCATTTCCATGCGAGGGCGTGCTCGCGGCCGCCTGAGCCAATAATCAGTATCTTCATGCTGTCAATGCCTGAAATGCCGCATGCCGGTGAATACCATCGCCAGGCCATGACTATTCGCGGCCTCGATTACCTCCTCGTCGCGCATCGAACCGCCCGGCTGAATAATTGCGGCGATGCCGGTCTCGGCGGCGGTATCAATGCCGTCACGGAACGGGAAGAACGCGTCGGAGGCCATCACCGACCCTTCGATTTCGAGTCCCTCGTCCGCCGCCTTGATGGCGGCGATCTTCGTCGAATAGACGCGGCTCATCTGACCTGCGCCGACGCCGATGGTCATGCCTTCCTTGCAGAAAATGATGGCATTCGATTTCACGTATTTGACGACAGTCCATGCGAACAACATGTCTTTGATCTGCGCGGCCGTCGGTTTCTTTTCAGTGACCACTTTGAGGTCATTGGAAGCGATTCTGCCGAGGTCGGTATTCTGTACCAGCAGGCCGCCCGACACTTTCTTGAAGTCGAACCCGGGTGCTGCTGCGGCCGGCCAGTCACCGGTTTCGAGGACGCGCACGTTCTTTTTCGCACTGCAGGCTTCGACCGCGGCGGGCTCGACCTGCGGTGCGACAATCACCTCGACAAACTGCCGTTCAATGATGGCGGCCGCCGTCGTCTCATCCAGCGGCCGGTTGAACGCGATGATGCCGCCGAAGGCCGACGTCGGGTCGGTCCTGAATGCCTTGCCGTAGGCGGTCAGGATATCCTCCGCAACAGCAACCCCGCAGGGGTTGGCGTGTTTGACGATGACGCAGGCCGGCTCCTCGAACTGCTTCACGCACTCGAGCGCCGCGTCGCTGTCCGCAATGTTGTTGTAGGACAGTGCTTTGCCCTGCAGCTGCTTGGCGGTTGCGAGCGATCCCGCCGGCGCCTGCTGGTCGATGTAGAACGCTGCATCCTGGTGCGGGTTCTCGCCGTAACGCATGCGTTCGACGATGCGGCCCGAGTAGAGTATGCGATCGCCGAGTGGATCGTCGTCCAGCGATTTCGACAGGTACTTCGTGATTGCCGTGTCGTAGCTGGCTGTATGCGCGTAGGCTTTCGCGGCCAGGCGGCGGCGGTCCTCCAGGCTCAGGCCGTCGCCTTCGAGCGCGGCCAGCACGGAATCGTAGTCCGCCGGGTCCACGACCACGGCGACGCCATCGTGATTCTTGGAAGCGGCACGGATCATCGCAGGTCCGCCGATGTCGATGTTTTCGATCGCGTCGTCGATGGTCGCATCGTCGCGCGCGATGGTTGCCTCGAATGGATAGAGATTCACGCACAGCAGGTCGATCGGCTCGATGCCGTGCTCCTCCATCACGCCTTCATCGGTGCCGCGGCGGCCCAGGAGTCCGCCATGGATCTTCGGATGCAGCGTCTTGACGCGCCCGTCCATGATCTCGGGAAAGCCGGTCTTGTCCGAGACTTCTACAGCGTCGATATCGGCGTCACGAAGCTGTTTCGCGGTGCCGCCCGTCGACAGAATTTCGGCGCCGAGCTCGGCAAGGCCCTTGACGAAGGGAATCAGGTCGCTCTTGTCAGAGACGCTGACGAGCGCGCGTCGGACTTTGAACATCTAGTGAATCAGCGAATAGGTTCTGAGTTTCTTCCGCAGCGTGCCCCGGTTGATGCCGAGTATGCCCGCCGCCTGGCTTTGATTGCCGTCCGTAAAGTCCATCACGGCCTTGAACAGCGGACGCTCCACCTCGCCCAGGACGAGATCGTAAAGATCGCCCGGGCGATCTCCGTTCAGGGTGGCGAAATAGTTCTTCAGTGCGTCCTCAGTGTGCTTACAGAGTGGTTTCTTGCTTTTCGTTGATGTGAGTTCTTTGTGTTTTTTCGGCTTTTTGCTGGCCACGTTGATCAATCCCGGTACGCCGGCTCGCCGCTCGTCGAGCCGTTCTCCCCAAGCTCCCGAGCGATTACGCTGCCAGAGAAAGCCCCCCGTCGTCGCGGTCGAAGTATTCTTTGGTTAGGCGCAATTGTTCAGAAGCGCTGTTGACGCGCACTGCCTGATAACGAAACTCGTCTGCATTCGCGAGCTTTTCGCAGTACCAGGTCAGGTGCTTTCGAGCCACCCGAACGCCTCTCTTGACGCCGTAAAAACGGTGCAATTCGTCCAGGTGGTCGAGCATGATAGCACGCAATTCAGTTTTATCCAGCGGCACTTTTTGCACACCGTTTTCGAGATAGAAGTTGAGTTCTCGAAATATCCACGGACGTCCCTGTGCGCCCCGGCCGATCATCAAGCCGTCTGCATTAGTTAGGCGCAGAACTTCAAGCGACTTCTCCGGAGTGCTCAGGTCGCCGTTGGCGATGACGGGTATCGAAACCGATTGTTTGACGCGCGCAATGGTCTCGTATTCCGCCTCGCCGTTGTAGCGGCATGCGCGCGTGCGGCCGTGAACGGCCAGCGATCGAATGCCGCTGTCTTCCGCGATGCGCGCGATCTGCGGACCATTGCGATGTTCGGGGTCCCAGCCCGTTCGCATTTTTAGCGTCACCGGCACGTCGACTGCCGCGACGACGGCGTCGAGAATCCGGGCAACGAGAATCTCGTCTTGCATCAATGCCGAGCCGGCCAGTTTCTTGCAGACCTTCTTCGCGGGACACCCCATGTTGATGTCGATGATCTGCGCGCCGCGCTCAACACACGCGCGAGCCGCGAGCGCCAATTGCCCGGGTTCGGACCCCGCGATCTGCACCGCAACGGGCACGGCGTCCAGGTCGAGATCGAGCCGGTGGCGGGACTTGGGGGTCTGCCATAGGCGCGTATCCGCGGTCGTCATCTCGGATGTCGTCATGCCGGCGCCGAAGTGCCGGCAGAGCCTGCGAAACGGTTTGTCCGTCACGCCGGCCATGGGTGCGAGCACGAACGGGCTGTCGAGCTCGTAAGGGCCGATTTTCAGCGCGGGAAGGTCCACGCGGGTATTGTATCGCGACACGGGCTACACGCCGTTCCGGAACCGCCGCTACCTGAAGTCGTCGATCGCGCAGCGCAGTCGGCCGCCAGGCTGCCGGTAGCACACGTTCAGCTTGAATCCGGTCGCGTCGTCATCCGGTGCCTCGATCGAGATTACGGCGCTGAAGGTCTCGCCGGGCGCCACGGGATTTCGCGTGTCGAGATTCTCCGCAAGGTAGTCGCCCGGCTCCAGGACCTTGCTGCCGATGATGTCCTCGAAGCGGTCCGTCAGCGACACATTGATCAACGGATAGGGCAGTGCCTCGCCGGACTTGTTGCCGATCCGCGAATAGATTGTCAGCACCTCGTCGCTTTCGTCAGTGCTGCCTTTCGTTGCCTCGAAGCGCCAGCCGGCGATGTCCCACGCGGGCGCGACCGGATTGCCGAGCATGCGGTAAATCGATCCCACGCTATTGTTGAAAGCGGGATAAACGGCGAACGACTCCCGCGACTGGTGCACGAACTGTGTCGCGAGCAGCAGGGCGAGCGCGGCTATCCCCGCTACCAGCCGGTAGTCGAGGGGTTCCCTGGCATCCATGTGCCCGTCTTTCCCGGTCTTGCCGGTGTCCGGCTCCGGTGCTTCCTCCAGGTCCGAGTCGTGCGCCTTTCGCATTTCCTCCTCGAGCCGCTTTTCCTCGGCAGCATCGCGCACAAACTCGCCTTCCATGATGATCGTCTCGACCAGCGGACTATCCGCTTCGGTCTCCTCCCGGGACGCCGCCGTCTCCGCCGCTTCGTCTTGCTGCAATTCCGGGAATTTGTCTGCCGCCGCGCGTTGCTTCTGAACAATCGTGGAGGCAAACCCTTCCTCGTCTTCGACTGCGATTGCGAGCAGGTCCTGGTCGATCATCATGTTGATGGTCTGCTCTTCCTCGGACATTGGCGTCACGACGTGTTCGGACTTGTCGTCGTCCTCGTCAAATTCACCCCCGGCCTCGTCGTCATCGAGAAGACCGAGTTCTGCCGCGAGCTTGGCGTCCTCCTCGGTGCTCTCGACCAGTTCACTGTCCCTGGCTTCGACCAGATCGTCCGGCTCCTGTACATCGAATTCCAGGTCGCCGAATTCGTCGCCCTCTTCGCCGACGTCCGCATCGTCTTCGCCGCTGACAATGGTCTCCACAGCCTCGTCGTGGTCGCCATCGTCCTCGCGGGATCTTGCCTCGACCTCGAATGCGGCCGCGATTAGTTCGTCATCGATGGTCGATTCCCCGATGGCGCCCTCGTCGGGTTCTTCGGCCTGCGCATGGACTCCGCTCAGGTCGATGCCCATTGCCTCGGCCTGGGTCGCAAACTGCGTGTCGACGTCGGGGAGTGGTTCTTCGTCTCCGGTCCCTGCCTCACCGCCAGGCTCGTCGCCGTCATCGCTTGCGATGACCGGACCCTCGATCTCCGCAACTTCGGCGTCGTCTGCTTCGTCCACTTCGCCGAGCAGGTCCTCCCAGTCTTCGGGTTCGCCGAGCGCCAGTTCGGCCTGGGCCGTGTCGAGCTCCGCCGGTTCCTCGTTGACTTCGATAGCCGGAGCCGCTTCGGAATCCGCAGGCTCGCTGTCGAATTCGAAGTCCTCCGGGAGCGGCGTGTCGTCATCGAAGCGCATTTCCCCGGCGTCGGCGGCCGCGCTTCCGGGCTCGAAGATCTCCGGGGAATCAATATCCCCCGGCTCGGCCGAGAGTTGCTCATCGACAGGTGTCGGCGACTCGTCGATAAACCAGCGCATCGAGCCGGTGTCATCCGCCATCAGGTGATCGTCGCCCGCGTATTCCCGGGTCGCCTCGTCGTCCTGAGCTGCCTCCTCGCCGAGGACTCGCCATTCGATGCCCGTGTCCTCGATGCGAATATCCGAGCCGGCAAGTTCGTCGAGGGTCTTCAGCAGTGCGGCACTGCGCTCGGCGGAAATCGCGTCTGGCGGTTCATCGGCTTCGAGCCGGGGAGGCTCAGGCGCGGATTCGGACGGTTTCTCCTCGGCTGACGGCGTGGGTACGACCGGTTTGCGCTCGGACAGGAAGTCGAGCGCATTGAATGCGTTGCCACAACCGCCGCAACGTACCTTGCCGGCGGCCTGCCTGAGGACCCCGGCGGTTACGCGGAACGCGGTGCCGCATTCAGGACACTGTGTGTACATCGCTAGCTGTGCCTTTTCCTGCCTGTCAGTCGAGTCCAGGTCTGACCGTCTTGTTGCCGGAACTCCGGCTCATCGAAGTCTATGCATGGCGCGTAGGCTGCGATCACTTCTGCTGCCTGTTCCGATAGTATGCCCGACAATGCCAGCTCGCCGCCGGATCTGACACTGTCTGCGATGCGTCCGGCCAGTTCCACGAGCGGACCCGCAAGTATATTCGCAATGACCACGTCGAATCGTTCCTCTGTATCATACGGCGCGGCACTCGCGGTCAGCCTGTCCTGTACCCCATTTTGCGCCGCATTCTCACGGGTCGCTGTGACCGCCTGCACATCGGCGTCCATCGCGTGCGCTTGCGCGCAGCCGAGTTTCAGTGCCGCGATGGCCAGCACGCCGGAGCCACAGCCGAAATCAAGTACGGTCCGACCCTGCAACTCGATGCCGTCGAGCCACTCGAGGCACATGGCCGTCGTCGCGTGCGTCCCGGTGCCAAACGCAAGGCCCGGGTCGAGCCTGACGACGACTGCATCCGCACGGTCCGGTTCACTACCCGCCGGGCAGACCCACAGGCGCGCACCGAACCGCATCGGCCCGAAGTCCCTGAGCCACTCACGCTCCCATGCGCGATCGGCGAGTGTCTCCAGCCTGTGGTCGGGAAGTTTGTCGAGGGCGAGCGAGGCGCGCAGGTCTGCCAGGACCGCAACCATGTCCACGCCGGCGTCGAACAGGCCGGTAATACGCGTGTTGTTCCAGAGCGGCGTTTCGCCAGGGCCGGGCTCGAGGACAGGCGCGTCACCTGCGTCGCTGTACGTCACCGACTGCGCGCCGTGCCGAATCAGGATTTCCTCGACGCTGGCCGGGTTCAGCGATTCCAGGTTCATTTCGAATTGCTGCCACTCCATCCTGCCGGGCCATTCCTACTTGAGTCCCAACCGCTTCTCGAGATAGTGAATATCCGTGCCGCCCGCCTGGAACGCGGCGTGCTGGAAGATCTCCTGGTGCAGCGGCACGTTGGTCTTGATGCCCTCGATGACGATTTCCGTTAGCGCGTTACGAATGCGCGCGAACGCCGCATCGCGATCGTGGCCGTGCGCGATAAGCTTGCCGATCATCGAATCATAAAATGGTGGCACCTTGTAGCCACTGTACAAATGGCTGTCGATGCGGACGCCAGGTCCGCCCGGAGCGTGCCAGAGTGAGACGAGCCCGGGGGACGGCATGAAGGTCTTCGGATCTTCCGCGTTAATGCGGCACTCGATCGCATGGCCCAGGATCTTGACGTCTTCCTGCCTGATATCGAGCTTTTCGCCGCTGGCAATCCGCAACTGCTCACGCACGATATCCACGCCGGTAATCATTTCCGTCACCGGATGCTCGACCTGCAGGCGTGTATTCATCTCGATGAAGTAAAACTCGCCGTCCTCGTACAAAAACTCGAAGGTGCCCGCGCTGCGGTAACCAATTTCCAGGCAGGCATTGACGCAACGTGCGCCGATCTGCTGCCGCTGCTCTTCGGTAATGCCGGGGGCCGGTGCTTCCTCGATGACCTTCTGATGGCGGCGCTGCATGGAACAGTCGCGCTCGCCGAGGTGAATAGCGTTACCCCGGCCGTCGGCGAGCACCTGGAACTCGACGTGCCGCGGATGCTCCAGGAATTTCTCCATGTACACCATGTCATTGTCGAAGGCGGCGCGAGCTTCTGCGCGGGTGACCGTGATGGCGGCGGTGAGCGACGCTTCCGAGTGCACGACACGCATACCCCGGCCGCCACCGCCGCCCGATGCTTTGATGATGATCGGGTAGCCGATGTCGCGGGCGAGGCGCAGATTCTCGTCGTTGTCGTCGCCGAGCGGCCCGTCGGAGCCGGGTACGCAGGGAACGCCGGCCTCTTTCATGGCCTTGATGGCGGACACCTTATCGCCCATGAGCCGAATCGAGTCCGAGGGCGGCCCGATGAAAACGAATCCTGACGACTCGCAGCGTTCTGCAAAATCGGCGTTCTCCGAGAGGAACCCATAACCCGGGTGTATACCCACCGCGTCGGTCACTTCGGCGGCGCTGATGATCGCGGGCATGTTCAGGTAGCTTTCAACCGAGGGCGGGGGGCCGATGCAAACCGTTTCGTCGGCCAGCAACACGTGCTTGAGGTTATTGTCCGCACTCGAGTGCACGGCAACGGTCTTGATGTCGAGCTCCCTGCAGGCGCGCAGGATGCGCAGCGCAATCTCGCCGCGATTGGCTATGACGATTTTATCCAGCATGGGGTCGCAGCCGGCTAGTCAGAAGCGCGCTGGTCGATGACGAACAGCGTCTGGCCGTACTCGACCGGCTCGCCATTCTGTACGCGAATCGATTTGATCGCGCCGGAAACGTCGGCTTCGATCTGGTTCATCATTTTCATGGCCTCGATGATGCATAGCGTGTCGCCTTCGCTCACGCGGTCGCCGACCTGCACATAGGGCGCCGCCCCGGGCGAGGATGCTGAATAGAACGTACCGACCATCGGCGCCGTTACCCGATAGCCGTCTTCGTCGGCCGGCACGGCAGCGGGTTCCGACGACTGCGCGGGTCCCGCTGCGGGTAACGGCGCCTGGGGCGCGGGCGCAGCCACGGCCGGAGCGGGTGCCGGAGCAACGGGCGCGCCCGGCGCATAGCGGCTGATCCGGACCGCTTCCTCGCCTTCCGTGATCTCGATTTCTGCGATACCGGATTCGTCCAGTAGCTCGATCAGCTTTTTGACTTTTCTGATGTCCATTACGATTCCTCACCTCTTGCCATGTGGCGCGCGGCAGCGTGTACGGCGAGCTCGTAGCCGTAAGCGCCGAAGCCGAACAGGCAGGCGGTAGCGATGTCACTGAAGTAACTGTTGTGGCGAAATTCCTCGCGCGCAAACGTATTGCTGAGATGCACTTCGATGAACGGGATATCGACCGCGAGCAGCGCGTCACGCAAGGCGACGCTGGTGTGCGTAAACGCGCCGGGGTTGATGATGATGAAACTGACGCCCTCGGCGTGCGCCTTTTGCACCCGTTCGATCAACTCGTGCTCGGCGTTACTCTGGCAGCAGGCAATGTCATGGCCCAGGTCGGCTGCGACGGCGGAGCAGCGTGCTTCGATGTCGGCAAGTGTCGTTGCGCCGTAAACGTCGGGCTCGCGTGAACCCAGGAGGTTCAGGTTCGGGCCGTTGATGAGGAGAAATGTCGACATTTGCCGCCAATCCCTGCGAGATCACCGAAGATGGCGGCAATTCTACCGACTTTTCGCGCATTTGGTACCAAAATTGGAAGGCGGCATGCGATCCGGGTCCGCGATCGGGGCGTTTGTCGACCGAAGTAAAGCGCAGCGTAGCGAGCCATGAGGGAGACAAATGACCCGATCGCGGCCACCAGCGCTCCTACAGTTCGAGCGCCTGGCGGGCGGTGTCGGTGTCGATCTCGCCGGCGTCGAGGCGGGCGAGGACGTCGCTGATCTTGTTGAGGTCGGGGCGGTGCAGCTCGCCGAAGTGGGCATTGAGGAATTCGCCGTCCGCCGTAACGATCATGGTGAACGGCATTGCGTGAAATTGCAGCCCGGATTGTTCGGCGACCGCCATCGCGTCCATCTCGCCCACCAGGATCGGGTAATTGAATTCCGCGGCCTCGGCGTACTGCTGGACTTCTTCCATGACGTCGACGGCGATGCCGATGACGAGGATGCCGTCATCGCCCTGTTCGGCCTGGAACTCCTTGAGCAGCGGGATTTCGCGGCGGCACGGCGCGCACCAGGTTGCCCAGAAATTGAGCAGCCGGTGGCGGCCGTCGAACTCGTCGAACTCGTGCATTTCGCCGTCGAGCCCCATCAACGAGAACGACGGATGCGAATTGGCCTCGAGCACCGGCGCGTCCATCGTCTCGACCTGTGGTGGCCCGGCAACCGCGGGCTCCGTCTTTACGGCCGCGATGCGGCCCGCCATGAACAGCGCGCCCGCCATCAGGCCCAGTAGCGCAACACCGAAAATCAGTAGGACTCTGGACACGGTAGTACCTGTGTTTTTGTAATGTTAGTTGCTGGCCGTGACTGTCGGTGCGGCAAACGCCTTCTGCACGTGGCCGGCAAAAGTCTCAGCCTTCATGTAACCCACGACCTCGTAGCCGTGGCGCTGCTGGCCATCCGTGCCGAAGAAGATGATCGTCGGCGGCCCGAAGACGCCGAAACGATCGAGCAACGCCTTGTCTTCGGCATCGTTGGCGGTGACGTCCGCCTGCAGCCAGACGGTATTGGACAATGCCGCCTGCACGGCCGTGTCGGTAAACGTCCATGCTTCCATTTCCTTGCACGATACGCACCAGTCCGCGTAGAAGTCGAGCATTACGGACTTACCCTGCTGCGATGCGGTCGCGATCTCGCGATCGAGGTCCGCCACCGTCTTGATGCGCTGGAAGGGCAGCTCGTCGTGCGCGGTGACGGATTCTCCGCTGCTGCCGCCGACATTGACGCTTGCGAGCGGTTGCAACGGATTGCTGCCACCGGTCGCCGCTCCGATCACGAGCAGAATGCCATAGATGATCGCGATTCCGCCGAAGCCCTTGCCGAGCTTCTGGGGCACGGTCGATTCTGTAGTCAGCGTGGTGAGCCCGCCCATGAACACGCCGATCATAAATACCAGTGCGGCCCACATCGCCATGATCAACGTCCCCGGCAGGAAACGCGACAGCATCCAGATGGCGAGGCCCAGCATCATGAAACCGAATGCGCCCTTGACGGCAACCATCCAGGGTCCCGCCTTCGGCAGGAACTTGCCTTGCGCCGCGCCCACGAGCAGCAGTGGCGCGCCCATGCCGAGGCTCATCGCGAACAAGGCGAGTCCGCCGCGAAAGTAGTCACCCGACTGCGACATGACGGCCAGCGCCGCAACGAGCGCCGGGGCAACGCAGGCCGTGACGATCAGCGACGACAGGGCGCCCATGACGAATGCCCCGATGACCGTGCCGCTCCTCTGGTTGTTGCTGACGGCAGACAGCTTGCTCTGCAGCGAGCTCGGCATCTGCAAGTCGAATGCGCCGAACATGGCAATCGCGAGCACGATGAAAAGTACGGCGAACAGGCTCAGAACCCAGGGCTGGTTGAAGGCCGCCTGGACCTGCGCGCCGGCGGCGACTGCGACGACACCGGCGGCGGTGTAGACGATCGCCATGCCGAGCACGTAGCTGAGTGCCAGGCCGAAGCCGCGGGCCGGGGTGACGTCATCACCCTCACCGGCGATGATCGCGGTCAGGATAGGGATCATCGGCAGCACGCAGGGCGTGAATGCGAGCAACAGGCCGAAACCGAACATCGCGGTGACGACGAACCAGACCGGCGAACCGCTGATGATCTGCGCAATGCGGCTTTGCTCGGAAACCGGTGGCGCCGCGGCGCCGCCCGACGATGCCGCGGCAGCGGCAAGGTCGCTGACGACTTTTGCTTCCGGCAGGCTGACGGTCATCACCTGTGTCTGCGGGAGGTAGCAGAGGCCGCCATCGGCACAGCCCTGGTAGCCGATTTCGAGTTCCAGGTCCATGGCCTCGGGCGTCGCCCTGGCAATCGCGAGGCGGCCGATGACCTCGTCGTAATACACCTCGGACTCGCCGAAGAACTCGTCGTATTTCACTTTGCCTTTCGGGAGGTCGAGTTGGCCGGCCTGCGCGTCGGGGCTCAGCGATTTCGCGCTGATACGATGCTTGTAAACATAGAAACCCGGCTCGATACGGATACCGAGCTCGACCGTGTTGCCGTCAACGGGGAACACGTCCGGGAAGAACACTTCCTCTGGCGGCGGGAATTCGTTGCTGTTGCCACCCGCGAGTCCGCCGAGATCGATCTTGCCGCTGGCCGCGGCGGGCTTGCTGAGTTCGACGGTTTCGACCCAGGTCTGCGGCATGTAGCAAAAGCCGTCGTCGGTGCAGCCGCGGCTGTTTATCGTGAGCAGGAGGGATTCCGGTTTGTCGCCGCTAACCGTGTACGGGATGCGGACGAAGAAATTGCCGCGGTAGATGACCTGCTCGCCGAGAAACTCGTCACTGTAGACCTTGCCCTCGGGCAATTCGGGTTCGCCGAGCACGATGGCGGGGTTGGCCGATTCGAAGCCGAACGCGCTCTGGTACATGTAAAACCCGTCGTCGACGGCCCAGTCGATCTCGATCGCGTCGCCTGCGTCGAAAACGGCGTAGCGGAACACCTCCTCCGGCCGGGGAGGCTGGTCGTCAGCCGCGATAGCTGACAGCGGCGCGAGCAGGGTCGCGACGAGCAGCAGGCGGGCAATCAGCGAAGTCGTCTTCATAATCCAGTGGCCAGGAACGGGTCTTGCCCCGAAATAGACCCTAAAAGGGCCGCGAATGTTTCCAAATTCGCGACAGGCGCGACGCAGGATACCGGCGGACGGGGGCGTTGTCATGGATGGGGGTCGCGTTTTTGGGCCGAAATCCCCGATTGGCGCTTGAAATTTGAAGCGCCATCCCTATCATTAGCACTCCCTGAGGCCGAGTGCTAACAGCGCGGCCTGGAAAGCCGCAAGAAGTCGGTTCAAAATCAACAGTTTATAGGAGAATGAAACCATGAAGATTCGTCCGCTTCATGATCGGGTCATCGTAAAGCGCATGGAAGAAGAGCGCACCACGCCAGGCGGCATCGTTATTCCCGACGCCGCGACGGAAAAACCGATCAAGGGTGAAGTCATTGCCGCGGGTAACGGCAAAATTCTCGAAAACGGCGAGATTCGGGCGCTGGACGTCAAGGTTGGCGACAAGGTCCTGTTTGGCAAGTACGCCGGCACCGAGGTGAAGGTCGAGGGTGAAGAACTGCTCGTGATGAAGGAAGACGACATCATGGCGGTCATCGAGGCCTGAGACCCCGTTAACCCATTCAGTAATTCAACCGGCGGCACGAGCCGCTGTAGTTATCAGAGGAAATTTACATGTCTGCAAAAGAAGTACGTTTTGGCGACGACGCGCGGCAAAAGATGTTCGCCGGCGTCAACGTTCTCGCCAACGCGGTGAGAGTGACGCTTGGTCCCAAAGGCCGCAATGCGGTGCTCGATAAGAGCTTCGGCGCACCGACGGTCACGAAGGACGGCGTCTCGGTCGCCAAGGAAATCGAGCTCGACGACAAGTTCGAAAACATGGGCGCCCAGATGGTCAAGGAGGTCGCATCCCAGACGTCCGACGAAGCGGGTGACGGCACCACGACCGCAACCGTTCTGGCACAGGCGATCCTGCGCGAGGGTCTGAAGTCGGTCGCGGCCGGCATGAACCCGATGGACCTGAAGCGCGGTGTCGACAAGGCGAGCGCCGCTATCGTCGCGGAGCTCAAGAAGCTGTCCGAGCCTTGCGAGGACGCGACAGCGATCGCCCAGGTCGGCAGCATCTCTGCCAACTCGGACGTCGAAATCGGCGAGATCATCTCCGAAGCCATGGAGAAGGTCGGCAAGGAAGGCGTCATCACCGTCGAGGAAGGCCAGGGCCTGGCCAACGAACTCGACGTCGTCGAGGGCATGCAGTTCGATCGTGGTTACCTGTCCCCTTACTTCATCAACGAGCCGACGAGCCAGCAGGTCGAGCACGAGAACCCGCTGATCCTCCTGCACGACAAGAAGATCTCGAACATTCGTGATCTGCTGCCGATCCTGGAAGGCGTGGCGAAAGCCGGTCGTCCGCTCATCATCGTCGCTGAAGATGTCGAGGGCGAAGCGCTCGCGACGCTGGTCGTCAACAACATCCGCGGCATCGTCAAGGTGGCTGCCGTCAAGGCTCCGGGCTTCGGCGATCGCCGTAAGGCCATGCTGCAGGACATCGCAATCCTGACGGGCGGCCAGGTAATCTCGGAAGAAGTCGGCCTGTCGCTCGAGAAGGCGACGCTCGATGACCTCGGTGAGGCCAAGAAGATCCAGATCTCGAAAGAGAACACCACCATCATCGACGGTGCAGGCCGCGTCGAAGACATCCACGGTCGCGTTGATCAGATCAACCGCGAAATCCAGGAGTCGACCTCGGACTACGACCGCGAGAAGCTCCAGGAACGCGTTGCCAAGCTGTCCGGCGGTGTTGCCGTGATCAAGGTTGGCGCTGCCACCGAAGTCGAGATGAAGGAAAAGAAAGCTCGCGTGGAAGATGCACTGCACGCAACCCGCGCCGCCGTCGAGGAAGGCGTCGTACCGGGTGGCGGTGTCGCGTTGATTCGCGCCGTCAAGGCGATCGGCAAGCTGAAGGGTGACAACCACGACCAGGATGTTGGCATCAATATCCTGAAGCGTGCTGTCGAGGAGCCGCTGCGGCAGATCGTCCGCAACGCCGGCGGCGATGCGAGCGTCGTGCTGAATGCCGTTGCCGAAGGTAAGGGCAACTACGGTTACAACGCGGCAACCGACGAGTTCGTCGACATGATCGAGGCCGGTATTCTCGATCCGACGAAGGTTACCCGCCACGCGCTGCAGAACGCGGCTTCCGTTTCCGGTTTGCTGCTGACGACCGAGGCAATGGTCGCCGAGCTGCCGAAGGAAGAAGGACCTGCGATGCCCGACATGGGCGGCATGGGCGGCATGGGCGGCATGATGTAAGCCACCCCGCCTGCAAGACAAAAAGCCCGGCCGAGGCCGGGCTTTTTTTTGCCCCGATCCCCCAAGAAGCCGGGCGGCACGTTCAGGCGGGTCGGACCTCCCTAAGCATTTGATTTAACGGGACTTAACCAGGCTCTCGGCGCTTATCAGGCGACTAATCGTCTATTTTGGACGCCGAAATTGGCACTTTACGCTCGCAGTGTCGCCCGGTTCGGCAATGACAGCTAGACGACACTGCGTTTTCGAGACCGATAATGCGTAATTAAGCAGCTATAAGCGCGGAAATCTTCGGGGATTGTCTGGCGAATCAGACTGTTACTGCGGTCCGACCCCGGTCGCCCGGTCGACCCACTTCGAACCTATGATTTCCGACTCGGTCACAAAGAAAGCCGGGCGAGTGCCCGGCTTTGGCTGGGGGGTGCGGCGCGTCAGGCGCGGCGCAATGCTTCGATGCGCTCGGGAATCGGCGGGTGGCTCATGAACAGCTTCGTCATTGCGCTCTTGCCGCCCGAGATACCGAAGGCCTGCATCTCCTTCGGCAGCTGCGAGGGCATGTTGGACTCGAGCCTCTGCAAGGCGCGGATCATCGGCTCCCGGCCGTTGAGTTTCGCGGAACCCGCGTCGGCGCGGAATTCGCGCTGCCGGGATACCCACATGACGATGGTGCTGGCGAGGATGCCGAGCACCAGCTGTGCCGCGATCACCGCGCCGAAATAGCCCAGTCCGTAACCGGACTCGTTGCGCAGGATGACACGGTCGACGAAGTGGCCGACGACGCGCGACAGGAAGATGACGAACGTGTTGACGACACCCTGCACGAGCGTCAGCGTCACCATGTCGCCGTTCGCTACGTGCGAGACCTCGTGCGCGAGAACGGCCTCGACTTCTTCCTTCGGCATGCCGCGCAGCAGGCCCGTGCTGACCGCCACGAGCGCTGCGTTGCGGCGGGCGCCCGTCGCGAACGCGTTCATCTCCGGCGCATCGTAGACCGCAACCTCCGGCGTCTCGATGCCTGACTCACGCGCCTGGCGCTCGACCGTCGCGACCAGCCAGGATTCGGCCGAGTTCTGCGGCTGCGTGATCACGCGCGCCCCTGTAGAGCGCTTTGCCAGCCACTTGGACATGGCGAGGGAAATAAACGAACCGCCAAAGCCGATAACCAGCGAGAGCACCAGCAGGGCTTCGTAATTAATGCCCGTGCCGCTCTCGTCGAGGATGCGATCAACGCCCAGCAGCCGCAGCACGATGCTCAGCACGAGCAAAACGGCCAGGTTGGTGGCGATGAACAGCATTACGCGTTTGAACATAGTCGGTACTCCGAACGACAATCAGGTTCCAGAAATGATGGCGCCCACGGCACTTTCAAGGGTTGGCAGCGTGTTTCAGAAGCGCCAGCCGACCCCGAACGACAGCGTCAGGTGGTCGTAATCACTCTCGATGGTCTGCGCCGGGTCGGCAGGCAGTTCCATCCGCACCCCGCTCGCCATCAGGTAGGTCGCCGCTGCATCGACGAACCAGCGCTCGCTGAAGTCGTACCGTCCGCCCAGCTTGAACTGCCAGGCCGTGTCGTCCGACTCGAACGAAATTTCCTGCTGGTCGCCGTTGTCGAAGTCGATATCGATCTCCTGGAAGTAGACAATGCCCGGTCCGGCATAGCCCTGCAGCTTGCCGCTCGAGCCGATGTTGAACCGGTAGAGCGCGTTCAGGCCGAAGCCCAGCGACGCAAAGTCACCACCGTCGAAATCGCCGAGACCGGCAAGACTGACCGGGTCCAGCTCGTTTCTCCGGTACATCAGCTCACCTTCCAGGTTCCAGCCGTTGTCGAAGCGATAGCCGATCGCACCGCCGCCAGCGAATGAAGCCTCGTATTTTCCATTCGCCGTGCTCGTATTTACGCCGTCGCTGAAAGTCAGCGTCGCTGACGACAGCGAACCGGCGCCAATACTGGCGCTCGCATAAAACCTTTCCGCCTCGTCCGCCTTAACCGGACCCGTCAAGGCCACGCCTGATACCACGGTGGCGATTGTGCCAAACAAAGTGTTGCGTTTACTCATCGTTTTCTCCTCCATAATCATCGGCTATTCCGATGCCCATTTGTTCGGAGGAAACGATGTCACCGCGCCGCTCAAAAATCGTCTCAGCAAGGTTTCGGATTGTTTCAGCTTGCAACGGCCGCTAACGCCGTTGTGACAATTTGCGGTAGTGATACCAGAGCCGCAGGCCCAGCAAAATGGAGAGAATGACGGCATAGATAAGCGGATCACGGATGTCCTTTTTCACCTGCCACCAGTAGTGCCATACGCCCAGGACGCCGGCGGCGTAAGCGCCATAATGCAGTTGTTGCCAGCGCCTGCCGAGGCGCCGGCGCATGCCGCTTGTCGACGTCGCCGCCATGGCCGTGAGAATGAGCAGTGCGGCGAAACCGAACGTGATGAATGGCCGCTTGACGATATCCTCTACGATCGCCGACCACAGAATGCCCTGGTCGAGGATCAACCAGGCGAGGAAGTGCAGCAGGGTATAGAAGAACGCGTACAGCCCCAGCATGCGCCGGAATCGCAGCAGCCAGTTCCAGCCCGTCATTCGCCGCAGCGGCGTCACCGTGAGCGCGATCATGATGAAGCGCAGCCCCCAGTTGCCGAGACGATCCTGGATTTCCTCGACGGGATTGGCGCCGAGTGTGCCGGTTATTTCGAAAGTATCGCCCAGCAGCAAGAGCCCCGGCACGAGGCATAACAGGAAGACGACGGGCTTCCAGACGAAGCGGATCTGCGTGAGCGTGTCCAAGGCTCAGTAGTTCTTGCGCAGGTCGAGCCCCTTGTAGAGGTGCGCCACGTGCTCGCCGTAGCCGTTGAACATCAGCGTCGGCTGTTTGCTGGCGAAGCGCCCGCTGCCTATGCGGCGCTCGCGCGCCTGGCTCCAGCGCGGATGATCGACCTCGGGATTGACGTTCGCGTAGAAGCCATACTCCCAGGGCTGCGACATGTTCCAGCTGGTTTGCGGCCGTTTCTCGACGAAACTGATGCGCACGATGCTCTTTATGCCCTTGAAGCCGTATTTCCAGGGCACCACGAGACGGATCGGCGCGCCATTGGGATTGGGCAGTGCCTCGCCGTACAGGCCGACGGCGAGAATGGGCAGTGGATTGGTCGCTTCCGCGATGGTCAGGCCTTCGCGATACGGCCACTCCAGCACGGCTCTGCGCTGGCCGGGCATGCGCACGGGATCGTGCAGCGTCTCGAATGCAACGTACTTCGCCTTCGACGTCGGCTGGAAGTGCTTGACCACGTCGGCGAGCGATATGCCCACCCACGGGATCACCATCGACCATGCCTCGACGCAGCGCATACGATAGATGCGTTCCTCCAGGTCGAAGGGCTTGATGAAATCGTCGAAGTGGAACGAGCCCGTTTTCTCGGCGTGACCGTCGACCGTGATGCGCCAGGGGCGCGGCTCGAAGTCCTTTGAATTCTTCGCCGGGTCGTCCTTGGCCGTGCCGAATTCCCAGAAATTGTTGTACGTGGTGACGTCGTCGTAGCTGGTTGGCGTCTCATCCGTGCTGAACCGGCTCTTCCGTACGTCGGGGAGTTTGGCGAACTCACCAGGCGGGACGATCGCACCGAACAGCGGTGACGTAAGCGCTATGCTGCCCGCAGCAGCGCCCGCCGCCATAAACTGCCTGCGATTGAGATAATTGTCCTTGCTGGTGATTTCGGACGGCCGGATATCTGTAGGTTTGCGGATCAGCAATGCTTCCTCCCGTATCGTATCTACAGCAATAGACCGGTCATCGGCGGCAAATATTGCACAATTCGACGCGCCTGGTATTTACTGCAACAACTTGTTACGGATCCGGACTTATGTCACCAGCGCCGAACGTCGACACGCACCGCATTATGCAGGCGTACTACGCGGCCACTATCGTCTTCCTGATGCTCGATTACGGCTGGGGCCTGAACCTGCGTATCGCGGGATTACAAAGCTTTCCCGGACTCCGGGCAGGCTACTACCTCATTATCTTTGCCTGTTTCGGCCTGGTGGTCTGGCGCCCGGCCTGGTCCACTGCGGTGGGGGTCGTCGAATCGCTGGCTACGCTCGTCACGCTGATCTTCTCCGTGGCGCTGCGCTCCATGTTCGTGACCGCGTACGTGCCGGAATCCGGCGCAGGCTTTGTCAGCATGGCCGAACTGGTGAATTTCCTGATTTCCGGCTCCATCGCGTGGTTTGCCTGGCACAACGGCATGACGCAGCTGTTCGGACCGCGCCGCTAGCGGCATACATGCCAACAGCCGGTAAAGTCGTCGAATTTCGCGAAAGTTCCGCGAATTATCGGCGATTCTGCCGTTCTAAGTCATTAAGGTCCGATTAAGGCCGCGCGCGTAAGCTTGATATCAGTCCAGACACCACCACCTCTGATCGCGTGGCAAAGGAAATCAGATGAGCGAGTCCATACTCAACATCGCAAGAGCCCGACCGACCGGCCCGGACCAGGGACTGGTGCCTGCGGCTGCGCTGCACGTGGAAGTCATCGCCGACCTGGTGTGTCCGTTCTGCTATATCGGCAAACGTCGCCTCGACCTGGCGATGCGGGCGGTGCAGGGACCGAGCGACGTGAGCTGGTATCCGTACCAGCTGAATCCCGACATGCCCGAGGACGGGATGTCGCTCCACGACTACCTGTCCATGCGATTCGGCAGCCCGGCCAACGTCGAGCCGGTTCTCGAACAGCTAGCGGCCGACGCGCGCGAGGAGAATATCGATTTCCGCTTTGACCGGATCGAGCACGTGCCGAATACGCTCCGCGCTCACCAGCTCATGTATCTCGCTGAGACCCAGCGCCTGGACCAGAGCGCGCTTGCCGAGGAACTGATGACGGCGTTTTTCCGCCGCGGCGAGGATATCGGCAATACGGAGATTCTCGTCGAACTCGGCGCACGCCACGGACTGCTGCCCGCTGATATCGATCGCGTGATCGATGAGGATAGCGCGCGACAGATCGTCCTTTCGCGCGAGGCGCAGGTCCGGTCGAGCGGTATTGCGGGTGTTCCCGGCTTTCTCCTCAACCGCCGGTTGCTCGTAATAGGCGCACAGGACAGCGACTCGTTGGTCAATGCCTTCGACCGCGCCATGTTCGGCGAGGGTAACGACGCCATCATTTCGCCGGCGCTGCATTAAGCGGGCATCAGGCGGAGCGCCGCTTCAACCAGTCGATTATCAGCCGGTTAACTACGTCCGGCTTTTCCTGCTGGCTCCAGTGCCCGCAGTGCTCGAGCATGTGAATCTCGAGGTCCTTCACCAGGGGTTTCATGGCCTCGATGTGTTCGGGCGCAATGATCACGTCATCGACGGCACCGATGAAGAGCGTGGGAATGCGGATGCGCTGGTCGTAGCCCTCCTGTGTTTCCCAGTTCAGCGTCCAGTTGCGATACCAGTTGATCGGGCCTGTGAACCCCGAGTTCGCGAACGCAGCCGCGAAGTAGTCACGCTCCGCGTCCGTCAGCAATGATTCGCCGCTGCCGTGGCTGCGAGCCACCAGCTTCAACAGGCTCAATGCCTTAACTTCCTGTGGCAGCTGGTCGAACTGTGCACGGGAGATCTGTCCGCGCCGCATCATCATATCGAAGAAGTGCACGGGATCGTTCGCAAAGGTCCTGTCGGCTTCATCCGAATCCTGGAAGTTGACGATGTAGAAGTCGTCGCCGAAGCGCTCGCGCATGACCTGGATCGGGTCGACCGGAAGCCGCGGATAGTGCGGGATATTCAGGATAACCATGCGC
>CAMYJB010000011.1:62635-165943 GCA_947258565.1 uncultured Woeseiaceae bacterium | reverse complement strand
AGAGATGCAATTCGGCTCGCGCGATTCATGAATCTTGCCATTTTGGTCACCCTGCGAGTTGGTACGGGCAGATGTACCTGCCGGTAATCTTATTTGTCACGCTGAATAGTACAGGCAAAGTGCGACAGCCGAAGATAGGAACGCGCCGTCAGGCTCTCGGTACAAGTACGTATTCAGCTTTCGAGTGCAGTATTGCAGGTACTCTTCATTAGCGTATTAGAAAATCCTGATATTTGGACCCGGCGGATCCACTGCGGCCCCAGTGCGCGCTCTGGTTCAATCCCACAAAAAAGGCCGGGAGATCGCTCTCCCGGCCTGTTGTCTTGCTGGAGATCCGGAATGAGGCGGGCAGAACGCCCGCCTCGATTTCCGGGTTTACTTGAAGAACTCCATGATCTTGAAGATGACGCCGTAAAGGACTCCGTCATCATCGCCGCCTTCTTCTACAGGACCATTCTCGACATAGGTGCCGAAGGATTCCGTGTGCGCGTTCCATCCCGCGAGGTCGCCAGCCAGATCCCTGTTGATAAACCTGGCCCTGTGGCAACCGCCGCAAGCCCTCGACGCGGCGCCCGTCACGAACTCGGGGATCGCGCCGCTGATATTCCGGCCGGCCGCGTTCTCGACGGCGAGTTCGGTCGTCGGGTCGATGTCGTACCAGGTCAGCGGGGTGTCGGATACCGAGAGCACGCTAGGCATCGACTGCGACTGATCGGGCACGTTGTAGACGACCGGGAAGGTACCACCGGCGCCGTCGTCGCCACCTGCCGTTACGTGGCACGCCTCGCAGTTCCGGATCGTGAAGTTCGGGAACACGTGGTTGATGTGCTGGTCGTAGCGCTTGGCGAAGACCGGGTCGAACGCGGCAATCGCGTTGCCGTCCGCATCCTCGCCATTGAAGACGTCTTCCACATCGAACTCCTGGAACGAGTGGATCGCGTGCACGTAGTTGTCGATCGAACGCGAGGCCATCTCGACGTGGCTGCCGGGGTACGTCACGTTGTGGCAGTTCTTGCAGAGTTCGATGCCGTCGCCGCCACGGCCGGATTCGCTGTGGAAGCTGCTGGCCAGCGCGTCGTGACAGACGTTGCACTTCGCGGTGCTTACGGCTGCGTTCACGCCCTTGAAGTAATCGTCTTCCACCAGTCCGGTGACCAGGTTCAAGGTCGCGGTCTTACCCGTGAGCACGACGTCGAGGTCGGGGCCCGGAGTGGCCAGATCGGCCAGGTTGAGTTCCGGCGCCACCATGACTTCGATCCTCGTGATCGTGCCGTCTGCGATCATGTCCGGGACAAGCGGCGTCTTGGTCAGCAACCACTGCGATGGATCGGCCGTTACCCGGTAACCATCCGTCGGGTTGCTCGCCGCATCCTCGGTAAAGATCGGGTTCGGATCGGCGCTGCCTGAACGACTCTCGGGCACATACTCCATCTGGCAGCCAGGCCTCCGGCCGGTGCAGACATCAGTTTGTGAATCCCTCACGTGCCCATCGACGATGAAGTTCTTGCTGTTCCAGCCGTAGAAGGAGATATACAGCTCGGGGACGATCGCCGGATCCGAGGCGCTGAAGTCGACCGTGATCAGGCCGGTAGCCGGATCGTAGGTGGCCGCGTCGATCGAGACCGTGTAGGTATCGGCGTAGCGAGCGCCGGCCGGATCCGTGATGTTGACGTCGTAGCCCGTGTGATATGCCGTGAATACCGGAGCAACGGCTGCTGCTGCAGTGTGGCAACCCTGGCAGTCCACGCCCGCGTTGTGGAAGCCTTCCACGCCGGCGCGTGTCCACAGGTATGCGAGTGCCGGTGCGCGATTCGGCTGGAAGTACTTCTGGTCGTCTGCGATACCGAGGCCTGAATCTTCCGGCCACGTATCCGTGCCGTTCACCGGATGGCAGCTCAGGCAGGTTTCCGCCGTAAACTGGGCATCGGCCAGGACCACGTTCAGCTTGCCTTCATGGCACGTGGCGCAATTTTGCCCGGATTGCGGATACGGGAATTCCATCACGTGCGACATGTGGGTGTCGTTCATGATGGTGCCCTGGTAGGAATAGTCGGCCGCCGGTGCTACGCCCGTCGCCCAGGCGAGTGGCTCGTCGACCATGTACTGCCAGTCCTCGACGAAGCCGCCGCGCTCGGTCAGGTGGCAGGATTTGCAGGCCGCGAAGTCCGGCAGGCCTTCTACCTGTGCAGCCCTGTAGCCGTGTTTCAGATACGGGGCTCCGTGGCATTTCTCACAGCCGGAGACATTAGCCGCGGACACGTAAGCGTTCGGTGAAGCAGCCTGCGCATCGCCGAAGGCAAGGGCCGCATTGGCGACGTCCTCATAAAGATGCACGTGCGTGCCGGCCGGCAATTCGGAGCCAGCGGATCCGGCGTGCTCGAGCAACGGGGTCTGGGCGATATAGCCGTAGACCTGGCCGTTGACGGTCGGGTCGAAGGGCAGGCCGGCCGTCGTAATCACGTAGTTGCCGTCCGTCGGCTGCGTCAGCGTGCTGGTGTCGAGCGTGACCCAGAAAAAGGCGCCCGTCACGTAGTCGCTGCTGGCGCTGTCGTACTCGGCAACCAGGAACCGGCTCTCGTCCAGGGAGGCAAAGTCCGTAAACGGCAATCCATCCTTGAGGATCGTAAAATTGAGCGTGCCGTCGAACTCACCGGCTACCGCACCGGGTACGGCGGTGAAGCTGGTGAAGGTCATCTCGAAGGCGCTTGCATCCACGTAGCGGTCGTAGATCGCCTGGTGAGCCTCACCCGCGCCGCTATGACAGGTGCTACATGATTCAATCGCGGCCTGCGCAACCGGATCAGTCGTGGCGTCGACACCGTCGGCACCATCCTGACCATCAGCCCCTGCAGGTCCCGCTGGGCCCTGCGGTCCGGTGTCGCCTTCGCATCCGGCAAACGCGAATGCGAGCGTGAAGACAACGAAAACCGACCAGGTCCATCGTTTCAGTGCGTCGAACCGGTTCATTTTCCTACTCCTATGCATCGTTGCATTGCAAATTGATCGAGTCCGGAAACCGCCGTTGGTCTTGTTGTGGGCGGATTTCCAGCGCTTCGCATAGCGTAGAAAAGGGCAAGTTCCGCGACACTGACATTTGTCAGTTTGGGCGCCGATAAACGCCGTGGATTGTGCGTATGTGTCGAAGCCGTTTCAGCGATATTTACGTACAGATTTTCAACGACAGCAGCCATGTGCGGCGGTATCCCCTTCCAGATCAGGGCAGTGCTCCGGCTCTCAGGGTCTGATGGCGCCAAAAAAAGGGGGCGGCTGAGCCGCCCCCTGAGTGGGTTGATGAAGAAGATCAATCCTAATCTTCGCCCGGAGGCGTTGACGAGGTTCGGAACCCGGCGTGGCACTTGCCGCAGGCATTCGGCTGATCCGTACCTGGCGCCGGCAAGACGACATCGAAGAAATGGCTTGAAGCATCGCCTTCGATCCTCAGTCCGTCCGGATCGTCGAACCACGTTGCGCTCTTCGCCGTCTTGGTCATGTGGCAGGCCGTGCAGCGCCCGACCGGACCCTCGCCGAACCCATAGTTCGCCGGAATGACCGAGTCCTCGGGCTGGTACGGCGCCAGCGGCATACCGGCCGCCTGGCCACTGTGAGCCTTGACCGCCTGTTCCACGAGATCTTCCGCGGACGTCTGTTCCGCAGTACTCGGTGCCAGCGCAGTACCGTTCTTCTCGACGCTGCCGCCATTAGCCGTGTGGTAGACGGCGATGTCGTCGAGCGTCAGGGTCGAGAACGGTCCGAACGAAGCGTGGCAGCTCAGGCAGCGAACGTTGGACATCAGCGCCCGCTGGTTGTCGCCGAACACGAACTCGTTGCCCGCGAAATCCTCGTTCTCGAACTGGAACGGACCGCCGCGCCCACTGTGCGGGGAGTGGCAGTCGTAGCAGGTGAGGATTTCGAACGGATTGTCGATGTGAGACGAGTTCAGGAAGTCGTTGTACTGCTGGTGATGTTTCACCGAGTATCCGGAATCCCACAGGCCCGGCTTCTGATCGTAGTAGCCGTCCGGCGCTTCGACTTCATCGAAATCGAGTTCGTGCAGCCCCGCAACGAAGTTGCCGGCGAAGTCCGTGACGTCGCTGCGCCATGGGAACGAGAACCCCGTGACCGGCGAGCCGCCGCGGCTGTGGCACTGTCCGCAAAGTTCGCGGCTGGCCTTGGCGGTCATGTAATTCGGATTGATGATCTGAGTTACGTCGCCGCCGCCGGCAATGTGGCCGCTGCCGGGGCCGTGGCACTTCTGGCAGCCGATCCGGTAGTCAGCAGCAGCGTATTGCGTGACGTTGCCGTCTACCGCTGCCAGCGTAATTCCTGCCTCGTGGCAACCGGAACATTTCTTGGAATACGTCCTGCCCTGGGTGTACCAGTTGTCGTTGTGGTACGAAACCCACGCGCCGGAACGCTGGTTGTACTGGATTGGCGTCAGCAGCATGTCTTCGCAGGTCTGGGTCGTATCCCAGGTCACGAACGCCGGTTTGGGCGGCTTGGTTGCCGTTCCCTCCGGGTTCGTGGGTGAGCAGGTGCCCAGATCCGCGATGTTGAACATGTAACGCTGCTTCCAGGCGCCGACTATGGGCGAGCCATTAACGGTCGTGTCGTCTCCCCGGTCCTGCGCCACTGTGAGCTCGCCCGACGCGCTGCCCGGTCCACCGTAAGTTGCGTACACCGTGACCAGCGTGTCGACCAGTTCGTCGGCACCATTGTCGTCGCCGTCGACCAGGACCTCGAAGCCCAGGACGCCTGCGGCGTTGCAGGTACGGATGTACACGTCGTGACTGGGCGTCGAGTCCGAGGGCTCCGTGACGTCGTTGGCGTCCACGCCGGTATCCAGCCAGGCGCTGCATAACCCTGCGCCCGGATCGGCTGGCCATCCCGAGGTGTCCATTTCAACGAGTGAACGCTCGACGACGCGGTAGTGGCCCGAGTTCTGCCAGGCCGCAATCAGCCCGGGGCTCATCGCGCCGTGACATCCGACGCACACGTCGTTTGAGACAAACGTCGCGTTATCGGCTGGCCGGCCTGATAACTCGATCTCTACCGTTTCGCCCGGGCTTACCGAGTGGCGTGTCTCTCCCGGCAGCAGGCTGGCGCCTGCCGGCGGTTCGACCGACAGGAACGAACGGGTTACCGAGTCCAGCACAAAGTCGCCGTTGGCATCGGTAACGGCAGAAACGCTGCCCGGCGTCGACACGGTCGCACCCTCTACAGGGTCGAGCGCACCATCGCCATCGCCGTCCGGACCGACAACTTTACCGCTGATGGTGCCCGGAACGCCCGCCAGCGACAGCGATACGTCGGCAGTCGCGCCGGCGGCAACGCCGATACCGGTTTCCGTATCCGAGATACCGCTGATCGTCGCCGTGACGTCATAGACGCCGACCGGCACATCCACCAGGGTCGCTACCCCGGTAGCGTCTGTGTCGGCGGTACTGGTGGCCGGCGTGGTCGATACCGTTGCACCCTCGACGGCGGCGCCACTGGAAGTGACGGTGACACTAATACTCCCGGTGTCGACGGCATCCTGGCCGTCAGAGCCCGCCGGGCCGGGTGGTCCCTGTGGGCCCGTGTCGCCTTCGCAGCCCGCCAGGGCCAGCGCGAGGAGGCTCATAACAAACACCGACCAGGTCCATTGTTTCATTGATTTGAACCGGTTCATTTTGCTACTCCTATGTTTGTATGCTCTGCAAATCGAGCGAGTCCGGAAGCCTCTGTTGGAGTTGTTATTGGCGGATTTCCGGCGCTTTGCATAGGCTAGGAAAACGGGGTATTCGCCACCCTGACGAATGTCAGTTTGGGCGCCTGAAACGGCACCGGATTATGCGTATTTCGGGGTGCGCTTTTCGCGGCAACTACTTACAGGGCTGAAGCAGCGAAAGCCCTGCGCGGCGGGGCTTCCGGGCAGTTCGGCAGCGTTTGATCGAGGCGGGAAAACAGACGTTTACTCAAATAAATTATACATGCGGCAGGCGCCGTCCACACTGACAAAGCGCAGCTTCGAGTAGGTAAATACCGAAATTTTTCCCGGCAAGTTGCTATCGACCAAAGCGGAAAAATCGTCTAAACATGTGAGTACTCCCCAGGGGGGGAACCACCGCAAAGCGTATTGTCGATGCCCTGTAGTAATTGCGACTGCCCGTTCCAGGTAATTCGGACCCTGAACGGATCGGAGTTGCCGGCCGAGATGCAGTGCATGCTGGACGATTCCGTGCAGCGAGTCAGCTACCGTCACGGCGAGATCCTGTTCATGCAGGGGCAGCCCAGTTGCTGCCTGTTCGCGGTTACTGACGGGATGGTAAAAATCTGCACGCACAATGCCGACGGGCGCGAACAGGTCGTCGGCCTGAGCAGCCCGCACAGCCTGCTCGTGGGGCTGCAGTCGATTAACGACGATCGCTATGCCTATTCCGCGATCGCGGCTTCGAACGTGAAGGCCTGCAAGATCAATCACAGGACATTGCTCGAGCAGGTTCGCCACAAGGGCGACCTCGCGATGCGGTTGATCCAGGCCATGAATGCGCAGCTCGCGCACAGCCGCGCGCTGATGGAAGTGCTCGGACACAAATGCGCCGCCGCCAAGATCGCATCTTTCATATTGCTGATGACGCCGAAAGCAAAAAAGGCCAATGGCGGCTTCGCACTGCCGTTCTCGCGCCTCGAAATCGCCAGCCTCCTCGGGCTGAGCGAGGAGACCGTCTGCCGCATGATGGCCACCATGAAACGCGAGGGTGCGATCCATGCGCCGCGCGGCAGGATCGAGATTCGCGACTGGGGCCGGCTGCACGCTATCGCTGACGGTAAATCCAGCGCCCAGTTACACCCGTAGTTGCGGCGTTTACCTATTGGACTAGGAGGCTCGCTGTGGCACACAGAGTGCTGGCCGCGGTTCGGTGGTTGGCGGGTTTTGCGGCCTGTTTCATCCTTGTCTCATGATTTATAGTGGGCCGTGTTCAGCCCTGGTTAACAAAGCCTGTTGTACAAATAACACTGCCCAATGCTCCAAACGGAAAAAGGGAATCACATGAAGCGCTTAATCTCTGCTGCAATTTCACTGACGCTCGGTCTGTTCGCCTCCGTTGCCATGGCGGGCGAGCTGGAATCCGCCGTCGAAAACTGTAACGGCTGCCACGGCGACGATGGCGTCAGCCAGTGGACGGACGTACCGACGATCGCCGGCGTTCCGGAGTTCGTGCACGCCGATGCCCTGTATATCTTCCGCGATGGCGACAGGCCGTGCACCGAATCCGAATACAGGCAGGGCGATACGAGCCGACCCGCGACGACGATGTGCGACGTGACGGCCGACCTGAGCGACGACATGATCGACGAAATCGCCGCTTACTATGCTGGTCTCGCATTCGTCCCCGCGAAGCAGGACTTTGACGCAGACCTCGCCGCTGCCGGCAAAGCCGTGCACGATGCCGAGTGCGATCGCTGCCACTCGGAAGGCGGCTCCAACCCCGAAGACGAGGCCGGTATCCTCGCGGGCCAGTGGATGGGCTATCTCGAGGACACCTTCGCCGAATACCGTGCAGGCGAGCGCGACCAGCCGAAGAAGATGGAAGAGAAGTTGAACGCGCTCAGCGACGACGATATCAAGGCGCTCGTTCACTACTACGCCAGTCAGCAATGACAGACAGCTCCCACGGGGGCGTTGATTTCAGGAAGCTCTTCGTGTCCATCGATGCGATGGACACGGAGCGTTTCCTTGGTTTCATCGCGCCCGACGCGCAGTTCCGCTTTGGCTCCACGCCCGCTGTGCGGGGGCACGCCGGCATCCGGGCTGCCGTGGAAGATTTCTTTTCTTCCATCGCCGCGCTGAGCCATGAACTGCAGCGACTGGTTGCAGAGGGTGATTCCGCCGTCTGCGAAGGCGAGGTGACCTACACGCGCCACGACGGCAGCACCATTACCTTGCCGTTTTGCAATGTCTTCGAAGTGAAAGACGGCCTGATCTCGCTCTACCGGATCTATATCGACGTAGCCCCGCTTTACGCTGCTTGATCGGGCGGAACGTGACAGGAGGCATCATTGCGGTTTGTCGACTTCCTGATCGACAGTGCTCTGCGACGCGCCAACCGGCGCGTCCTCAATTTCTCCGAAGCTGTAGAAGACCCGGTTCTGCCACGGCCTGATCCGCGGCATCGCTACCTGCTTTACCTGCACATTCCTTTTTGCAGAGTCCTGTGTCCATTCTGCTCGTTTCACCGGGTCCGGTTCGGGCGCGATCGCGCAGAGCCCTATTTCGAATCACTGCGCCGGGAAATTCGTGTCGTCAGCGAGGCGGGGTACGTATTCGACGAGCTGTATGTGGGCGGGGGTACTCCGACTGTCATGCCGGGCGAGCTGGCGCAGACCTTGCGAACCGTGCGGGAGTTGCATCCGGTACAGGCTGTATCTGTCGAAACAAATCCAGACGCTATCGAGAGTGACGCCATCCGACACCTGCACGACGCGGGCGTCAACAGGGTCTCGGTCGGCGTGCAGAGCTTCGACGATGCGCTGCTCCATGAAATGCAGCGGCTCGAGCCGTACGGGAGCGGCGCCACGATCGCCCGGCGGTTGAAACAGGCGCGAGGAAGCTTCGACACACTAAACGTCGATATGATCTTCAATTTCCCGCACCAGGCGGAAGAATCCCTGGATCGTGACCTGGAAATTCTCGTCACGGAAATCGGGGCCGACCAGGTGTCCTGGTACCCGCTCATGACCGCGGCGAGCACCCGACGAACCCTACAGAAGGATATGGGCCGCGTGGATTACTCGCGTGAGCGTCGGCTGTATGAACGTATTGTCAGACGCATGTCCGATGCGGGATATCGGCGCGATTCAGCGTGGTGCTTTTCCCGCAAGCCCGGCCTCGTCGACGAATATATCGTGGACCACGACGAGTACGTCGGCCTCGGCAGCGGTGCGTTCAGCTATCTGGATGGCAGTGTGTATGCGAGCACGTTTTCCATCAATCATTACGTGCGTCTCGTAACGTCGGGCAGCACAGGCCTGACGCTTGGCCGGGTAATGACTGAGCGGGACCGGATGCGCTATTACCTTCTCATGCGCCTGTTTTCAGGGTCGCTGGACCTCGTCACGGCTCAGGAAAAATTCGGCGTCCGATTCCAAAAGACGCTCTGGCCGGAGCTCGCGGCGCTGCGACTCGTCAGGGCAATCCGATCCGACGGCATGACGATAAAACTGACCGACAGTGGCTACTATCTCTGGGTGATGATGATGCGCGAGTTCTTCTCGGGTGTCAGCGACCTGCGTGACGAGATGCGTCATCACATTGCAGACGAACATGCCCATCCTGCAGATCGGCTGGCCAACTGACTGTTCGCATCCGAAAGCCGTACTTCGGGAAACCGCAATAGCATATTCGTTGGTCGGGTAGTACTTAGGGTTCTAAAACCACTCACAGAGTGATGCAGGACAATGGATACGGCCGTGGCCAGGATCACGTGCGCGAAACCGCTTCTCGGTTTCGGGTTTCTACTCGTTGCAGCATTCGCCAACGCTCAGGCCCTCGAGGATTGCCTCGCGTGTCATGATGACGTCGAATATTCGTCCACGGCACACCCTGACGTCGAGTGCAACGAGTGCCATACGAATATAGTTGACAAGCGCCACAAACGCGGCGTGGAGCCGCTCACCGACGAGGAAAGCTGTGGCGAGTGCCATGGACGAACCGTGCGCACGATCGGCCGCAGTGTTCATGACGGCCAGGCCGGGTGCATCGACTGCCATGGCGACCCGCACGCGATTCGCAAGGTCGAAGAAGCCAACTGCCGTGTTTCTGCGGTCAACCAGATCGATCAGTGCGGCGGGTGCCACGATGACCCCCCCGAGCTCGTTGACGGTTACCTGACGAGTGTCCACGGCAGGGGACTGTTGCGGTCCGGCCTCGACGCTGCCCCCAGCTGCGCCAGCTGCCACGGCAGCCACAAGATCCTGGCCGTAGACGACGAGAACGCGCCGACTTCACACCAAAATGCACCCGAAATGTGCGGCAGCTGCCATGGCCGGTTGCTCGACGAATGGCAGACAATGAGTGCGCACGGAATGAGCTGGGCGCAAGGCAGGGACGACGTGCCGGTCTGCACCGACTGCCATTCGAGCCACGCCATCATCGATCCGATCATGGCCGAAGCCCGGCTCGAGTCAGCCGATACCTGCGGTGACTGCCACGCTGAGTACCTGACCACGTTCCGGGCAACGTTCCATGGGCAGTCGGGCAGCCTCGGGCTCGCCGTCAGCGCGACCTGTTCGGACTGTCATACGTCGCATGCCAACCTGCCGGCCGACGATCCGAACTCCAGCGTCCACGTCGACAACGTGGTCGAGACCTGCGCGCAGTGCCACGAGGGCGTGACGCCGGCAATCGCCAGCTTCAATCCGCACAGCGACCCCACCGACCCGGACGACAATTTCAAGGTTTATGTCGTGTGGTTGTTCATGACCAGCCTTTTGATCGGCGTCTTCATCTTCTTCGGCGTCCACGATTCGCTCTGGCTGCAGCGTTCGATCGTCGCGCTCCTGAAAGGCGAGTTGAAGGAAGAGCGCAGCAAGCAAGGTCCTTATATCAAGCGCTTCAACGCGATGTACATCAGCATGCACGTCGTCATCGTTACGACCTTCCTGCTGCTTGCCCTGACCGGCCTGCCGCTGAAGTTCCACTACACACCCTGGGCGCAGACGTTGATGGGCTGGCTGGGCGGCATTGAATTCGCGCGCGTGCTGCATCGCCTCGCGGCCATCGGCACGTTCGGCTACATGGCCTTCCACATCGGGAACATTTTCATTCGCTGGGCGTTCCTGAAAGAACGGGGCCTGATGTGGGGATCGAGTTCGATGGTACCGCAGTGGAGGGACGTCAAGGATTTCGTCACGAACATCCGGTATTTCCTGTATCTCGGCGAGCGCCCGGCCGGTGATCGCTGGACTTACTGGGAGAAATTCGACTACCTCGCCGTGTTCTGGGGCGTGATGATCATCGGCCTGTCCGGCCTGATGCTGTGGTTCCCGCTGTTCTTCACGCAGTTCCTGCCGGGGTGGACACTCAATGCGGCTCACGTGATTCACAGTGACGAAGCCCTGCTGGCGACCGGTTTCATCTTTGTCTTCCACTTCTTCCACACGCACCTGCGGCCGGAGAGCTTCCCGATGGATATCGTGGTGTTTACGGGCAAGATGCCGCTGCACAAGCTGAAGGCGGAAAGGCCGCTCGAGTATCAGCGACTGGTGGACAACAACGAGCTGGACGACTTGATCGTCGAGCCGCCGACCCGGGCCGAGGCCCTGACAGCCTATATCTGGGGTACGATCTTCCTGACCGTCGGTGTCGCACTGGCGATCGGTATAATCTGGGCATTGCTCAGCCACTGATCGGATGCCGAAATAACGCCGGCCAACGACGCACTCGAGGATTACCATGTTCAAAGACTTTCTTGCATCCATTACTCACAACGTGATCAGCCTCATCGGTACCGCGCTCGCCGTGGCGAGCCTGGTGCTGATGGCCTGCCTGTTCGCGATGGAGCAGTTCGGATTCGAAGGTGGGCCGTATATCGGAATCCTGACCTACCTGATCCTGCCGATGCTCTTCGTTATCGGCCTGCTGCTGATCCCGATCGGCGCGCTGCTGTACCGGCGCAAGCTGCGGCGGCTGCACGGTGATGAGGCCATGGCGGCAATGCCCGTCTTCGATCTCAACAAGCCGGCGACGCAGCGCTGGACGCTGATCTTCCTCGGTGCAACGATGCTCAACATCGTCATTCTCGCCAGCGCGACCTACAAGGGCGTGCACTACATGGAGAGCACCGAGTTCTGCGGGATGGCCTGCCACACGGTAATGCAGCCGGAACATACGGCCCATCAGCGTTCGCCCCATTCTCGTGTTGCCTGCGCAGGGTGCCATATCGGCCCCGGTGCCGACTGGTTCGTCAAGTCGAAACTCGATGGGGCCTGGCAGCTGGTGGCGGTTACATTCGATCTGTATCCGCGGCCGGTGCCGACGCCGCTGCACGAATTACGCCCGGCGCGCGACACCTGCGAGCAATGTCACTGGCCGACGAAGCACATCGGCGACAAGCTCCGGGTCATCAAGCATTACAAGGAAGACGAGGCCAACACGGAACTGACCACGGCACTCGTCATGAAAGTCGGTGGGGTCGAAGGCACGGGCGGTACCGGCATCCACTGGCACGTTAGCCCGGACTTCGAGATCCGTTACCGATCCGACGAGACCCGCGAAGAAATTTACGAGGTGGAGATGACGCGTGCGGACGGGAGCGTGGTGACCTATGCAGACCGCAAGGCACCGGAGGACGGCGGCATGTGGCGCACCATGGACTGTGTCGACTGCCACAACCGGCCCAGCCACATCTACGCGCCGGCGCACGTAGAGGTTGACCGGGTTATCAACGAGGGTCGCGTCGACCGGTCGTTGCCGTTCGTCAAGCGTGAGGGAGTGCGAATCGTCGATGCGGAATACGAAAGCCACGAAGCCGCTCGGGAAGGCATCCGGGAAGAGCTCTACGCGTATTACAACGAGAACTACCCGGAGATTGCCAGCGAGAAAGCGAACGCGATTGCCGAAGCGGCGGAAGCGCTCGGCGATATTTACAGCGTCAACGTCTTCCCGCAGATGAACGTCTGGTGGGATACCTACCCGAATCACATCGGCCACGAGCAATCCGATGGATGTGCCCGCTGCCACAACCGCAGGATGAGAACGGCGGATCGCGAGCAGATCAGCGACGACTGCGATACGTGTCACCTGGTCCTCGCGGAAGAAGAAGAGAACCCCGACCTCGTAACCATGCTGCAATCCGAATGAACACTATAAGCCCGACGACCACCGCGAAACGGCAACTCACTTACGAAGTTGTCAGCGGCGGCAGCGGGCTTTTGCTGGCCCTGTTCATGTGGGGTCACATGGTGCTGGTCGGGTCGATACTTACCGGTGAACGCGGCTTCAACTGGCTGGCGACGATGCTCGAGGATTACTACATCGCCCAGCCTACGGTGGCGGCAATCCTTGTACTGTTCCTCGCGCACGCCGTGCTGGCGAGCCGCAAGATCCCCGCACAACTGCGGGAGCGCAGGAAGATGCTCGAACTCGGCAAGGGGCTGAGCCGGTCCGGCCGCGAGAAAGTGGCAAGTGCGAGTCCGTTCTCGCCATTCCACCCGCACACCGAGTCCCTGCTGTGGATCTGGCAGGTCCGTACGGGGATGATCATCCTCGTGCTCGGCAGCTTCCACATCATCCTGCTGGGCATGGACGTGTTAACGGAACTCTTCGGCACGCGTGTCGGCATCGAGGCGGTCACGACGATGGAGCGCGTGCAGGCCGGCCTGTGGCTGCCGTACGCGATTCTCCTCGTTTGCGTGGAATTCCATGCGAGCATCGGCCTGTACCGGCTCGCGACCAAGTGGGGCGCGGGTGCGATGCTCTCGCGCACGGCGATACACCATATCGAGCGTGTGCTGCTGTGGTTCTTCCTGGGCCTCGGCGTCGTCGTGCTGCTCGTGCTGGCGGGCGTGATGCCACCGCCGCTGGCCTTTCTCCTGGGAGGTGCGGGCTCTTGAGCGGCGCACTTGTCAGCACCGACGTGCTGGTCATCGGCGGCGGGCTGGCCGGCGAACGCTGCGCCATCGAAGCGGCCGCGGCCGGCCACGACGTCCTGATCCTGTCGCTGGTCCCGCCACGCCGCAGCCACAGTTGCGCGGCACAGGGCGGCATGCAGGCGTCGCTCGCGAATTGCGTCAAGGCCGACGGCGACAATCCCACGCTGCATTTTCTCGATACGGTGCGCGGCTCCGACTGGGGTGCGGACCAGGAAGTTGCGCGCATATTCGCCGAAGAGGCGCAGATCGCGGTGCGCGAGCTCGCGCATTTCGGCGTGCCCTGGACACGCGTGCGCGGCGGCAAGAACAGCTATTTCATCAAGGGCGAGCGCGTCGAGATCGAAGAGTCGATCGAAAATGACGGGCTCATCATGCACCGCGACTTCGGCGGCACGGCCAAGTGGCGCGCCTGTTACGCCGCAGCCGGTACCGGTCATGCGGTGCTGTACGCGGTGGACAGCGAAGTCATTCGTCTTGGGGTAACGGTTCGCGATCGAACGGAAGCCGTCGAACTCATCCACGACGGCTCACGGTGCTGGGGTGCCGTTGCCCGCTGCCTGCGCACCGGCGAGCACTACCCGATCCTCGCGAAAGCAACCGTGATTGCAACGGGTGGCTACGGTCGCATCTACGGCCAGTTCACGACCAATGCCACGATCAACGAGGGCATGGGCGCGGCCATCGCGCTCAATACCGGCGTCGTGCCGCTGGGCAACATGGAGGCCGTGCAGTTCCATCCGACCGGGCTGATACCGAGCGGCATACTGCTGACCGAGGGCTGCCGCGGCGATGGTGGCTACCTGCTCAACAGGGACCTGCACCGCTTCATGGTGGAACTGGAGCCGCACAAGCAGGAGCTCGCCAGTCGTGACGTCGTATCCCGCCACATGGCGCAGCAAATGCGTGACGGCAAGGGTGTGGAGACGCCCTACGGGCCGCATCTCTGGCTCGACATCCGTCACCTCGGCGAGGAGCACGTGACGACCAAGCTGCGCGAAGTCTTCGACATCACCCGCGATTTCGTCGGCCTGCATCCGGCCCACGACCTCATACCGGTACGACCGACGCAGCACTACTCGATGGGCGGCGTTCGCGTAAACAAGGACGGCGAAGCCTACAATCTTGCCGGACTGTTTGCGGCAGGCGAAGCGGCGTGCTGGGACATGCACGGCTTCAATCGGCTCGGCGGCAACAGCCTTGCCGAGACCATCGTGGCGGGCCGCATCGTCGGGCGCAGCGTCGTGAGCCATGCGGAGGGTTTCTCGCTGGATGCGAAGACCGGCCTCGCGTTCGAAGCCAACCGCCATGCGGAGTCGCGGGCCGAGGAGTGGCTCGGCCGCAGCGGCGACGGTCCGAACGTCTTCGAGCTGCGCGACGCCATGGCGACGACGATGATGGACAAGGTCGGGATCTTCCGGACGGGCGAGGAACTCCGCGAAGGTGTGGACGAACTGCATACGTTGCTCGGCGAGTGCGACCGTGCGGTGCTGAGATCGAAAGTGCCCGGCATGAACCCCGAACTGACCTTTGCGTTGAGGCTGAAGAACATGTTGCGCCTGGCGCTCGTGACCGCCGAAGGCGCACTGGCGAGAACAGAGAGCCGCGGCGCGCATTACCGGACCGACTATCCGTTGCGCAACGACGCCGAGTGGCTGAATCGCACGCTGGTTCGCTGGCCGGTCGATGCGCCTGAGCCGAACTACAGCTACGAACCTGTCGGCCTCATCGATCTGCCGCCGGGGCACCGTGGCTACGGCAGCGATGAGCGCATCGAATTGACCGTGTCCGTTGACGACTACAACGGCGATGTTGACGAAAAGCAGCGTGAGCACGGCAAGCTCGACACGGTCGAGCCGATCGGCACCCGGATCCAGTGGGGCGCCTGGGAGCAAGCCGTATGACAGCCAGGACGACCCAAGCCGGGCGGCGGCTGCGCTTCGAGATTTTCCGTTACAACCCGGAGGATCCCGAGTCCGCCCCGCACATGCAGACCTTCGAGCTCGACGAAACGCCCTACATGTCGATTTTCATAGCGCTCAACGAAATCCGCGAAAAGCAGGACCCGAGCCTGCAGTACGACTTCGCCTGCCGCTCGGCGATCTGCGGATCCTGCGGCATGATGGTCAACGGCCGTCCGTCGCTGGGCTGCCGAACGCTAACGTCGGATCTTCCCGACGTTATCAAGCTGCACCCGCTGCCGGTCTTCAAGCTGATCGGCGACCTGTCCGTCGATACCGGAACCTGGTTCCGGGAGATGGTGGAGAAAACCGAGGGCTGGATACACGCGCAGGAGGCGTTCGACCCGGACGCGCAGGAAGCGCGTATGGACGACGACACGGCCGCAGCGATATACGAAAACGACCGCTGCATCGAATGCGGTTGTTGCGTTGCGTCCT
The DNA here is from genome assembly GCA_947258565.1 of uncultured Woeseiaceae bacterium. GTDB lineage: Bacteria > Pseudomonadota > Gammaproteobacteria > Steroidobacterales > Woeseiaceae > UBA1847. The sequence goes on along the minus strand of CAMYJB010000011.1, from coordinate 149,915 downwards.
GTGGCGCGGCGAATGTCAATGAAGAATTCCTGGGCCCTGCCGGCCTCAATCGCATCGCAAGATTCGCGATGGATCCTCGCGATGAGCGCGATGACGCCGACTGGTTCGAAGTCGTTTCGAGCCAGGATGGCGTATTCGGCTGCATCGGGTTGATGGCCTGCCACGACATCTGCCCCAAGGAGCTGCCGCTACTCGAGGTCTACGGTTACCTGCGCCGCAAGGCCTTGTCCTCGGCAATGTCCAGGCGCAGCTGATACGCACCTGAAGCCCGGAGCTCTCCTGCCGCAACGATCAGCCCGCAGAAGCGGGCTACGCGAACTTATTTGTCGCCCGGCGACATGAGAACGATACGGATTCTACGTATTGTGGAGCCGTCTGCAGGTACGTATCCATAGACGGGGGGAACAAGAACAACAACGTAAGACAATTTCTTTCGCAGCCCTGTCTGTTCGGGGGGGAGAAGCGAAGATGAAGTGGCACGTCCTACGCCCGCTGTGGCTGGCCATCGGATTGGTGGTGGTGATCCTCATAGCCCGGCAATTCCTGGTCCCGGATGACTTCGGGGTGCACGGCGAGAGTTTTACCTACAATTTCCACCGGCTGAGCAACGTGCAGGAATGGAAGGACTTTCCCGTCAAGCACCTGGGACGCGAGAGCTGCGTCGAGTGTCACGAGGAAAACGTCACGGTACTCAATGCGTCGCCGCACGCGGCCATCGAGTGCGAGAACTGCCATGGGCCCGCGGTTGGTCATCCCGATGACGTGGAGTTCCTGCCGATCGAGCGGGCGCGGGAACATTGCCTGCGCTGTCACGCTTCACTCGACTACCCCAACCACGCGCGCTCCGAACTGCCGAACGTCAGGGACCGGACCCACAAGCGGCGCCGTGAATGCGTGAAATGCCACTACCCGCACGATCCCAGGGAGAAGCCAGAATGAGCTGTTCACGACGAGACTTCCTGAAGCAGGCCTGTGGCGGGACGCTGGCAAGCGTATTGCCCGTCAGCGCATTTACGTTCCTCAGCATGGAAGAAGCACGGGCGGCGGTGGAGAACGCAAACGTCCGCTGGGCGTTCCTGGTCGATACCCGCAAGTGCGTGGGTTGTGGCCTGTGTGTCAAGGCGTGCAAGAACGAGAACGAGATACCGTACGACGCGCCGGTTATGCGAACCTGGGTCGAACGCTACGTGATCACCAACGACGGCACGGCCCACATCGACTCGCCGATGGGCGGCCGTGACGGTTTCATCGATAACGTCATCAACGGCGAAGAGATCGATCCGGACACCATCGATAAAGCTTTCTTCGTGCCGAAACTCTGCAACCAGTGCGACAACCCGCCGTGCGTACAGGTATGCCCGGTCGGCGCGACGTACCAGACAGGCGACGGCGTGGTCCTGGTTGACAGGGAATGGTGTATCGGGTGTGGTTACTGCATCATGGCCTGCCCCTACGGCGTCCGTTTCTTCCACCCGGTTCACAAGGTCGCGGACAAGTGCAACTTCTGCTACCACCGCATTACGAAAGGCATGAATCCGGCCTGTGTCGAATCCTGCGCATTCGACGCCCGTCGAATCGCAAACCTGAGGGATCCCGACGATCCCGTGACCAAGATCATCACGACCGAGCGCGTGGCGGTACTCAAGGACGAGTACGGCACCAAGCCCCATGTGTTCTACATCGGTCTCGATGAGAACGTGAGGTGATGTCATGACGAGCGAAGCTGTCGTTCACGGCGTCGAGTGGACCGTAAAAGAACTGTTCGTCTATCCGAACGAATTCATCTACTGGAGCATCCAGATCGTCATGTATCCGTACATGACCGGCCTGGTCGCGGGCGCTTTCGTGCTGTCGTCTCTCTACCATGTCTTCGGCCAGAAGGACCTCAAGGAGATTGCGCAGTTCTCGCTCGTGTTTTCGCTGGCGCTGTTGCCGGCGGCCGGGCTGCCGTTGTTGCTGCACCTGCAGCAGCCTACACGTGCGATGGAGCCGCTGCTCACGCCACACTTCACGTCGGCGATCTCTGCATTCGGCATCGTTTTTACGGCATACGGTCTAATCGTCGTCAGCGAAATCTGGTTCGTCTATCGCAAGTTCTTCGTGGATCAGGTGCATGAGCTCAGTGGCAAGGAGGGCTTCGGGAACATGCTGCGGCTCAACGTTTACCGCGTACTGACGATGGGCGCGTTCGACGTCAGCGAGGAAGCGCTGAAAGTCGACCACAAGGCCGCGAAGATCCTGGCCGGTGTCGGTATTCCGGTCGCGTGTTTCCTGCATGGCTACGCGGGCTTCATCTTCGGCTCGGTCAAGGCCAACGCGTTGTGGATGTCGCCGCTGATGCCGGTGATCTTTATCATGTCCGCGGTCGTGTCCGGTATCGCGCTCTGTATGCTGACCTACATCGTCATCATGGAGTGGAAGGCGTTCAGGCAGCGCCGCAGGGGCGTTGCCGCGGTGGCCCAGGAGATCAAGGGCGCCGAGACCGACATTATCAATAAAGCAACAAAGTACCTGCTCGGCTTCCTTGTTGCGGCGATCAGCCTCGAGATTCTTGATCTCATTTTCCGCGGTTACACGGCCATGAAGTCCTGGGACATCCTGCGTTCCGTCATGTACGGCAAGGATTTCATCAATATCTTCGTACTGCAGTACACCCTGGGTAACCTCGTACCCTTCGTGCTGTTGCTGTTACCCGGAAGAACCATGAAACGGACTGTTGTCGCGCTGCTGCTGGTATTGTTCGGCGTGTTCATGATGCGCTGGAACGTCGTGATCGGCGGGCAGGCATTCTCGCTGTCGTTCTCGGGCTACATGCACTACCACATCCCGATCATTCCGCACAGCCTCGAGACCTTCAAGGAGGGGTTGTTTGGCGCCCTTACCGTTGCTGTCACGCCGTTCGTGTTGTTCTGGATCATCAACAAGTTCGTGCCGTCGCTGGAGAGGGGCGAGGAAGCCGGTTACTGACGACGTCCGGACCTGCTGTGAACGCGTAGCAAGGGTGTCGTCATGAAAGATCGGATCGCTGAACTCGAATCCCGGCTCGCCAGGGTCGAGGAACGGCTCAGTGCCCTGGAGGGCGAGGCGCGGCCGAAGACCGCGGCGGACGAGCCCTTGCCCGAATCGACCGTCGCCGAACGCCTGGTATCGAGTGCGCCGACGCATATCGGTCATACGCTGCTCATCTTCGGCGGTGCCTATCTGCTGCGCGCAATCACCGATTTCCAGTTCGTTCCAACCGGCATCGGCATTTTCATGGGCGCGACGTACGCGGTGTTCTGGCTGTTCATGGCCTACCGCAAGAGCGCCGTCGGGGCGCAGCGTACCACTGCCGCGATCCTCGGCGGTTTGTCGATCGTGCTGATCATGCCGCTGCTCGTCGAAGCGACCCAGCATTTCAAGCTGCTGACCGGGCCGCAAAGTGCGGTGGCGCTCGCGATTTATTGTTCGCTCGCTTTTGGCGTCGCATTGAAGCGGAACCTGCGCACGCTGGCCTGGCTGACGACCGCCGGCGGTGTGGTAACGGGGCTTGCGGTGATGATCGTATCGCACAGCGCGTACGTCGTCGCGACGGTATTGCTCCTCATCGGCCTCGTCACCCTGTGGATCGTCTATCTGAAAGACTGGATCGGCCTGCAGTGGCTTGGCGCCCTGGGCGCCAATGGCGTGGTGCTGGGCCTCGTGGGGCTCAGCACGACGGAGCAGTGGTCGATCGAGCCCGTGGCCGCAGCGATATTTGCGACATTCCTGCTTCTTGGCTACCTGGTCAGCTTCGTGTACCGCACTCATGTCGGGGGACACAGCGTCGCAATGTTCGAACCAATGCAGGCGCTGGCGGCGTCTGCCGTCGCGTTCAGCGCCGCTATCGTCGCGGCACAGGCCGGACAGTTCGGTCTGGGACTGATGGGCGTCCTGAGTATCGTCGTCGGGGGTAGCTCCTATTCGCTCGCGTTCTCGCCGGAGACACGCCGGGTCCGGGGGCGCAACTTCTTCTTCTACTCGATGCTCGGCCTCGTATTCGTGCTCGCGGGGAGCGGCCTGATACTGCCGCACAACGCCGCTGCCATACTTTGGTCGCTGCTTGCGATCACGATGGCGATCCTGAGCGGTCGCACCGGCCGCGTCGCTCTGAGCCTGCAATGCACGCTACTGCTGCTCGCCGCAGGTATTTATTCCGGGATACTGGCAACCGGATTACAGGCGCTCGCAGGCGATGCGGGGCCCGGCTGGCCCGGCCTGCAGGGCAACCACGTCGTTGTCGCGGTTGCGACGGTTGCGTGCCTGTTCATCCCGGTGGCGCAACAGTCCGAGCGCTGGGGAAAGCTGGCCGGGATTCCGCAGCTCACCGTCCTCGCGCTGTCGGTCTGGGAGGTCGGCGGGTTGATCGTGGTTTTCCTGGCGCCGCTACTTGCGGGAGCAGCGAGTGAAACACCGAACCTGTCCGTGCTGGCATCGCTGCGCACGGCGGTACTGTCGGTCGCTTCCGTAACGCTGGCTATTTCGAGCCGGCACTGGCGGTGGCCGGAGGCACGCTGGCTCGCCTATCCGCTGCTCATCCTCGTTGCTGTCAAATTGTTCGCCGAGGACTTTCCGCATGGGCACGCCGCGACACTGTTCGTGTCGCTGGCGTTCGTCGGGAGTGCGGTGCTGCTGGTGGCGAAAGTCATCAAGCGCGACCAGCCCGCCGCGGCGTCACGAAACGAATGACCGGTGCGATAGCCCTAGGATGCGACTGACAGCTTCCCGAGCGCCCTCAGCACGTCCTTGCGGCTGATCTGGCCGACCAGCCTGTTGTCCTTCATGACGGGGTAGCGCCGGAAGCCGGACGCCTTGAACAGCTCTGCGAGATCGATGATGCTCATGTCGGCATCGACGGTCTCGACGTCCGACGTCATCAGCTGGGAAACGGGCCCGCCGGGGTGGCCGTGATAAGCCGCGGCAAGCACGACGTCCAGGCAATCGAACTCCGACAGCATGCCGACCAGCGTGCCGTGGTCGTCGACGACGGGTGCCCCGGCAACCCGGCGATTCACGAGTTCGTGTATCGCGTCGAGGACATCGGTGTCGGGCTTGAAGGTCACGAGCTTCCCCGACATGTAATCTTTCACCTTGATCGACTTCACCGGCATGTTCGTTACCTCTGGTCCTTCGCTTTCCTGCGGCATTCACCCGTGCCGCTACACAGTTCGCAGGCGCCACCGTTGAGGCCGCCGCAGCTGCCCTTGATCGGGGTTCGTCCGGCCATGACGCCGATGGCCATCGCCGTCACGGCAAGCGCGACGACCACAAAGCTAAGAAACAGGGTTGCAAGTACGCTCATTCTCGAATGACCTTGGTTGCGAACAGGGACGACATGCGTTCCTCGAATTCACTCCCTAACCGTAGCAGGAAGTACGCGGCAATGCTCTCTCGTTCCGCGAGTTTCATGCCCGCGTCCGGGCCGAGTACCAGCAGCGCGGTGGCTGCCGCATCCGCAAATGCGGCCGTGTCGGCGACGACCGTAACGGACGCGCCGTTGTGGGCCACCGGGTATCCCGTGCGCGGATCGATAGTATGCGAGTAAAACCGGCCGTCGTGTTCGAAGAAGTTGCGATAGTCGCCGGATGTTGCCATCGCCGAGTCCGTTAGCCGCATGACCGTTTCTATCGAGCGTCCTGCCCGGTCCGGGGTTTCTACGGCGATAGCCCAGAGTTCGCCGCGGGCATTCGTGCCGCGCATGCGCATCTCGCCGCCGATCTCCACGAGATAGTCCGGCAGCGCTTGCGCATCGAGCAGCTCCGCAACCTCGTCCACCGCGTGCCCCTTGGCGAATGCCGACAGGTCCACGTAGACGCCGGGAGATTCCTTGCGCAACGCCGGCTTCGCGCAGTCCAGGTGCAGTCTGGAGTAGCCGATATCCTGCATTGCCGTCGTGACGGCCTCGTTCCCTGGCGGCTCGAACGCCGATTCTGCCGGGCCGAAGCCCCACAGGTTGACCAGCGGGCCGACGGTCACGTCGAACGCGCCGTCCGTAAATTCACTGACGACCTGCGCAGCCTCGATCGTGTGGCAGAGTTCCGGTGACACGTCGATCCAGTCGATCCGGTCGCTCGCATTGAAGCGGGACAGCTCCGAGTCGCTGATGTACGTTGACATCGTGCGGTTGATGCCGTCGAGCACCGTCTCGATGTCCCGCTGCAATGCCGGCAGGTCCAGGTTTTCCGGCGGGGCGACGACCTTGATGCTGAACGTCGTGCCCATCGTGGAGCCCACGAGCTCCTGCACGGGCCACTCGCGCGGTGAGTCGCTGCACGCGCCGAGCGCAGTCAGCAATGCAACGAGGACGAAACAGCGGGCCAGGAGTCTCATGAAGACTAACCGCCGAAATCATCCAGCATGATGTGGTCGCGGGTGACTCCGAGGTCCTCGAGCATGCCGATAACCGCCGAGTTCATCATGGGCGGGCCGCAGATGTAGTATTCGCAATCCTCGGGCGCGGGGTGCTCCGACAGGTACTCATCGAGCAGTACCTTGTGAATGAAGCCCACGTAGCCGTCCCAGTTGTCTTCGGGCAAGGGTTCGGACAATGCGAGGTGCCATGTGAAGTTGTCGTTCCCCTCAGCCAGCTCGTCGAATTCCTCGACGTAAAATGCCTCCCTGAGGCTGCGCGCGCCGTACCAGAAGCTCATCTTGCGTTTCGAGTGCATACGTTTCAGCTGGTCGAAGATGTGCGAGCGCATCGGCGCCATGCCGGCCCCACCGCCAATGAAGACCATCTCATTGTCGGTGTCCTTGGCAAAGAACTCGCCGAACGGCCCGGAGACAATCACCTTGTCGCCCGCTTTCAGGCCGAAGATGTAGGACGACATGATGCCGGGCGGGATCTTGTCATCGCCCGGGGGCGGCGTCGCGATGCGCACGTTGAGTTTGATGAGTCCTTTCTCCAGCGGGAAATTCGCCATGGAATAAGCGCGCTGCGTCGATTCCTTGACGTGGGATTCGTAACGCCAGAGATTGTAATGATCCCACTCGCTGCGGAACTCTTCGTCGATGTCGAAATCCTTGTAGCTGAGGTCGTGCGGCGGACACTCGATCTGGATATAGCCGCCGGCGCGAAAATCCATCTCCTCGCCCTCCGGCAGACGGATTACGAATTCCTTGATGAAGCTTGCGACGTTGTCGTTGGAGACGACCTCGCACTCGTATTTCTTGACGCCGAAGACTTCGTCCGGCACCTGGACCTTCATGTCCTGCTTGACGGCAACCTGGCAGGAGAGCCTGTAGTGCTCGGCGGCTTCTTTCTTGTTGATCATCGAGGTCTCGGTCGGCAGGATCGCACCGCCGCCGGACAGGACCTGGACCTTGCACTGGCCGCAGGTGCCGCCGCCGCCGCAGGCCGACGCGATGAGGATGCCTTCTTCCGCCAGGCCCTGCATCAGTTTGCCGCCGACAGGAACGGCGAGTTCACGGTCGTCATTGACGATGACCTTTACGTTACCGCTGGCCACGAGGCGCGAACGCGCCGCGAGAATGATGAACACGAGCACGAGAATGATCGCCGTGAACAGCGACATTCCGAGGATGACCTGGGTTGCGATCGTGGCGTTCAAAGCTGAATTCCCGACAGGCCCATGAAGCCGAGCGACATCAGGCCGGCGATAATGAACGTGATGCCGAGGCCCTGCAGGCCGTCCGGCACGTCGCTGTAGCGAAGCTTCTCGCGGATTCCGGCGAGTGCGACCAGCGCGACCGCCCAGCCGAAACCGCTGCCGATGCCGAAGGTTACGCTCTCGCCGAAGTTGTACTGCCGTTCGACCATGAACAGCGTGCCGCCGAGGATCGCGCAGTTAACGGTAATGAGCGGCAGGAAGATGCCGAGCGCGTTGTAGAGCGCCGGCACGAAGCGGTCGAGCAGCATCTCGAGGATCTGTACGAGAGCCGCAATCACGCCGATGTACGAGACCAGGCCCAGGAAGCTCAGGTCGACGTCGGGTAGTCCCGCCCAGGCCAGTGCGCCGTCCTTCAGCAGGTAGGTGTAAATCAGGTAGTTGACCGGCACGGTGATCGTCTGGATGACCATCACGGCGAGGCCGAGTCCCAGTGCGGTGTCGACGCGCTTCGAGATCGCGAGGAACGTGCACATGCCGAGGAAGAACGTCAGCGCGAGGTTTTCGACAAACGCCGCGCGGATGAACAGATTGAAATATAGCTCCATCAGAGCACCTCGGTACGATGTACTTCGTGGATCTGGTATTCGGGCTTCTCGACCTGCTTCGGCCTGACGGCGCGCACGGCCCAGATCAGCAGCCCGATGATGAAGAATGCGCTCGGCGGCAGGAGCATCAGACCGTTGGCCTCGTACCAGCCGCCATTGGACGTCAGCGGCAGAATCTGCGCGCCGAAAAGGCTGCCGGCGCCAAACAGCTCGCGCAGCGTCGCGACTGCGAGCAGCACGACGCTGTAGCCAAGTCCGTTGCCGACACCGTCGAGAAAACTCAAACCCACGCCATTACTCATCGCAAACGCCTCGGCGCGGCCGAGAATGATGCAGTTGGTGATGATCAGGCCGACGAAAACCGAGAGCTGCTTGGAGGTCTCGAACGCGTAGGCCTTCAATAACTGGTCCACGACGATAACGAAGGAGGCGATGATCGTTATCTGCACGATGATGCGGATGTTGTTCGGTATGCGGCCGCGGATGCTGCTGATCGCCGCCCCGGACAGGGCCGCAACGCTGGTCATCGCGATGCACATCAGCAGTGCGGGCAGCAGGGAGGTCGTTACCGCCAGCGCTGAGCAGATGCCGAGCACCTGCAGCATCACCGGGTTGTTGTCGATAACCGGGTCCAGGATGATTTTGCGTGTCTCAGCCATTGTCGTTCGCCTCGCTTGAAACTTGCGCGAGATACGGACCGAAGCCGTGAGAGCCGATCCAGTACCTGATGAGGTAGGTCACGCCGTTGGCGGTGAGGGTGGCTCCCGACAGACCGTCCACCTGGTGGATCTCGTTCGGCCCGGACTGGACCGATCCGCGTATGACCTCGATCTGCGGGTTGCCCTGTTCGTCATAGAGCTTCTTCCCGGGCCACTGCGCCAGCCAGGGTTCTTTCTCGATCTGGTCGCCGAGCCCGGGCGTTTCGGCGTGCTCGTAGAAGCGCAGGCCGCTGACGGTGTTGCCGTCCGGCTCGACCGACAGGTACCCGTAAAGCGTCGACCAGAGTCCCTTGCCGCGCACCGGGAGGATGTATTGCCGTGGCGCGCCGTCTTCCTTGACGATATAAACCGGCGCATACACGGCGCGCCGGCTGATACCGGCGATATCCCTTTCTTTCGGTATGGTCACGCCCAGCTGCGGATCGTTCGCCGCGGCTTCCGGGTCGAAGCTTTGCGGGTCCATGCCGTCGACGTATTCCCCCGTCTCGAGATCGACAAGACGTGTCTCGATGTTGCCGAACTGTTCGTCGACCGGCACGGCGGGATCATAGAGCCCGGCCACCTCGAGGACGATGCGCTGCCGGAACTCGTTCTGGTTCGCTTCCTGCAGCGGGCGCAGCACGATGGCTGCCGAGGAGACCAGCACGGAGCATACGAGGCTGACGCCGACTGCGACGATCAGCGTGTTACTGATGCTGTCTCGTGAAAATCCGGGTTTCTTTGCGTCAGGCATTGCGTTTCACCCTGCGTCTGACATTGGCACGAATGACGAAATAATCGATCAGCGGCGCGAAGATGTTGCCCAGCAGAATCGCGAGCATGATGCCCTCCGGGAATGCCGGGTTGATGACCCGGATAACCCAGGTCAGGACGCCGATCAGGAAGCCGAAGATGGCGTGGCCGAGCATGGTGTCCGGCGCGCTGACCGGGTCCGTCGCCATGAACACGGCGCCGAAAGCGAAGCCGCCCACCGCGATGTGCCAGTGCCAGGGCATCTCGGCTATCGGGTTGGCCGCGTCGACGCCGCCGCTGAACAGCAGCGCCGGGATTATCAGTCCCGCGAACACGCTGACGATGATGCGCCACGACGCGATGCGCGTGTAGATCAGCATCGCCGCGCCGAACAGGCAGGCGGCGAGCGAGGTTTCGCCCAGCGAACCCTGCATCTGCCCGATGAAGGCCTGCGAATACGTCAGGCCGCTGGCGAGCAGGCCAGCCATCCCTTCGTTCGCGGCGACCGCGAGCGCGGTTGCCCCGGTATAACCGTCGACGGGCACCCAGACCGCGTCGCCCGACAACTGCACGGGGTAGGCGAAGTAGAGGAACGCTCGACCCACCAGTGCCGGATTGAGGAAGTTCTTGCCCGTGCCGCCGAACACTTCCTTGCCGATGACGACACCGAAGCTGATGCCCAGCGCGACCTGCCACAGAGGCGTCGTCGCCGGCAGTATCAGTGCATACAGGAACGACGTGACGAAGAAGCCCTCGTTGACTTCGTGGTTGCGCACGCTCGCGAACAGCACCTCCCAGAAGCCGCCGGCGGCCATCGTCACGATGTAGATCGGCAGGAAATACAGCAGGCCGTGGATGAAATTGTCATACGCGCTCGCCGGATCGTAGCCGGCGCCGAGCAGGGCCATCATCGAGCCGCGCCAGCCTTCGACCCACTCGATGCCGAGCGACGCCATCGCGGTATGGGCCTGGAAACCGACGTTCCACATGCCGATCAGGGCGCAGGGCGTCGCGGCAAAAACCACCGTGATCATTACGCGCTTGAGGTCGATCGCATCGCGAACGTGCGGCGAACTCCGGGTCACGTCGGCTGGCGAGTAGAACAGGGTGTCGACCATCTCGTAGATGGCCTCGAATTTCTCGAAGCGGCCACCGCGCGAGAAGAGCGGCTCGAGGCTGTCGAGGAACTTGCGCAGTGGTTTCATCAGCCGTTCACCTCGATCTCGGTGAGGTTCATGCGCAGGTAGGCGCCGTAGTCGTGTTTGCCGTTGCAGACGAACGAGCACAGCGCGAGGTCTTCTTCGGCCAGCTCGAGGCAGCCGAGTTCCTGTGCGCGGTCGGTGTCCTCGACGAGCAGCGCTTTCAGCAGCGGCGTCGCCAGGATATCGAGCGGCATGAGGCTCTCGAACGCGCCCGTCGAGACCATGGCGCGCGGGCTGCCGTTCTGCGTGGTCGTCAGCCCGAACTTGTCGCGGTGCAAAATACGGCCGGCAAAGGCGCGCGTCTGCGAGTACCGGTCGGCGCCCGGCAGGATCCAGGCCAGGAATTCGCGGGCCCGGTCTTCCTCGAGCACCGTGAGCTGGGTCTGGTAGCGACTCAGGTAGCCGAGCGGTCCCGCTGCCCGATGCCCGCCCAGCACCGAACCGCTGATGACCCGCAGGTTCCCGGGCGCAGTCTCACCTTGCAGAAGATCCACGGTGCTGGCACCGATGCGCGTGCGCAGGACGCGCGGCCGCAGCGCCATCGGCCCGCAAAGCGTTATCAGGCGCTCTGTGGGCAGGCGCCCGGTCGTGAAGAGCCTGCCGAACGCGATAACGTGCTGGTAGCCGATGTGCCAGACGGTCTTGTTCTTGCTCACCGGATCGAGGAAATGGATGTGCGTGCCGACGAGGCCGGCCGGGTGCGGACCTTCGAATTCGGCGTGACGGAACTGGTCCGACTCGGGGCACCTGATACCGGATTCCGGCGCCGTGCACAGGTAGACCGGGCAGTCCGCGATGCGCGACAGTACGTTGAGCCCGTCGTTGAATGCTTCGGGGTCCTGCTCGATGAAGAATGCCGGGTCGATGCTGAGCGGGTTGGTGTCGATCGCAGTGACGAATATCGCCGCCGGCGTCTCGTCGGGCGCCGGTATCCGGCTGAAGGGGCGGGAACGCAGCGCCGTCCAGAGACCGGACGCAATCAGGTTGCTGCGGACTGCCTGTTGGTCGAGCGTCGCCAGTTCCGACGCCGGCCAGGACTCGAACGATTCCGCGTCGTCGCCATCGAGACGTATGACGACCGACTGCAATGCACGCCGCGCACCGCGGTTTATCTCGACAACCTCGCCGGAACCCGGTGCCGTAAAGGGTACTTCGGGGTTGCGCTTGTCGTGGTACAGAACCTGTCCGAGCCGGACCCTGTCGCCGACCTGTACCGCCATCCGCGGGCGAATTTCCGACACGTCCGTTGCGACCGCTGCGACCGTCTTGATCGCGGCGCCGTCACTGATCGCCTTCTCGGGTTCACCCTTGATCGGGATGTCCAGGCCTTTCTTGATTTTGATTCGCATGTAGCTGTTGAGGTCTTGGGAGTTATGCGCCGCTTACGCGGAGAAAAAAGCTATAAAGATTGCGCAGCCCGTGAGCCAGATCGATCCGATAGTGTGTATGCCGAGCGTCATCTCGATCGCCCGGGTCATCGCAGGGCGGTCCGCGATGCCCACGCGGATCGCGCGGGCCGCCTGCACGGCCAGCACCAGCAGCAACACGGGTACGATCACCGTCCAAACCGGCATTCCGCCGCGCAGGGCGAGCCAGCAGAGTGCTGCAACACCCGAGAGGTGCAGCAGGAGGTAGATGATCGCTGTGCCGCCGAGACCGACACGCACCGGTAACGTGCGTTTGCCGGTCGCACCGTCGGCCGCAATATCCGGTACCTCGTTGATCAGCAAGATGGCTGTGACCCAGACACTCACCGGTATCGAAAAGAGCAGCACATCGAGGCCCAGGGAACCGCTTTGCAGCCAAGCGGCGCCCGTGACCGGCAGGACGCCGAACGCGATGCCGACAGAGAGCTCGCCCAGGCCGATGGAGGCGAGGCGCACCGGGCCCAGCGAATAGAGCACAGCCAGCAACACGCCCGCGATGCCGAACCACAGGACCATCGTCCCCTTGCTGAGGAGCAGGATCAGGCCGGCGATGGCCGCGACGCCCAGCAGGCTGACGCCGAGGCGGGCCATGCCGCTCGACGTCATGATGCCGGCCTGGATGAATCGCGAGCCGCCCGTGTACGGATAGATTCTGTCCTCGTTCTGCCGGTCCGTGCCGCCCGAGTCGTCGCCGACGTCGTTCAGTACGTTCGCGCCTGCGTGCACGCATACCGTGGCGACCAGAGCCAGGATGAAGGCGGACAGGTCGAACTGACCGGCAACCATGTATCCCCACGCCGAACCGACCAGCACGGGCAGGACGGAGGCCGGAAAGAACTTCGGCCGCATGGCGTTGAACAGGCGTTTCGATACCTGGGCAGGCGAATCGCCTGCAAACTCCTGCGTCGACGGACCTGTAACCGTAGTAGAGTCTGGTGACACGACTATTCCCTTATTGAGGCGCTCTGTCGGGGCGCGTAAATCGCAAAGCGCCTACAATATAACGCCATGAGACTACATTCCATGGCGCCAAAGGGAACCGCGGATTTTGCGACTTCCATTTTGGCATTATTTGTGCTCGCCCTCGTGCCAGTGGCGCAGGCCGGCGAGGTGCCGGGAAGCGGCGGGCGAAATGCGCCCGACATGGCGGAAAGCCCGTACCTGGTAGTGATTTCGATCGATGGTTTTGGCTGGGACTACCTGTCGATCTACCCGACGCCGGCACTCGACCGGATTGCGGCGTCCGGCATTCGGGCCGAGTCGATGCGGCCGGTCTTCCCCAGCCTGACCTTTCCGAACCACTACTCGATCGCCACGGGTCTGTATCCCTCCGAACACGGCATCGTCAATAACCATTTTCCTGATGAGGCACGCGATAACTGGTACCACCTCTGGGATCGCAGCAGCGTGGAGGACGGGCGCTGGTACGGGGGCGAGCCGATCTGGGTGACGGCGGAGAAAAACGGCCTCGTGAGCGCGGCGTACTACTTCGTCGGCACGGAAGCGGCCATCCAGGGCGTGCCGCCGAGCCACTGGCACAGCTTCGACGCATCGGTGCCCGCCGGTGATCGCGTTGATCAGGTCATCGACTGGCTGCGGTGGCCCGCGGACCGGCGGCCGCATCTCATCACGCTGTATTTCGAGCACGTGGACACGGCAGGACACGATTTCGGGCGCGGGTCGCCGCAGCTGGCGCGGGCGGTCGCGGAGGTCGACGCGCATATCGGGCGCCTGCTCGATGCCATCGACGAATTGAACCTTTCCGGCGAGCTCTCCGTGCTGGTCGTATCGGATCACGGCCAGGCAAGCTACGTGAATCCCGAAGAGAGTTTCGTTCTGCGAGACCATGTTGACCCGGCCGGGCTGGAGATCATTGCGGACGGCGCCTACGCGTGGATCTACCAGGAGCAGCCCGACCGGGAGCGGGCGCGCGCGATCCGCGATGCGATCAACGAAAACTGGTCGCACGGTCGCGCTCTGCTGCGCGACGAAGCGCCCGCAGAATGGCGCGTTGGCGACAGCCTGCGGTATCCGGAGATTTTCGTCGTTCCGGAGCTCGGTCACGCCGTTGTCGCAGACCGTGAAAGCGTGGACAGGCTAAAAAAGGGTGACCACGGCTGGGAGCCTTACAACAAGGCCATGCACGGGATACTCCTGGCGACAGGCCCGGCATTGCCGAAAGGCGCGGAGGTCGGCGAGGTCAGCGCCGTCGAAATCTACCCGCTGATGCTCGGGTTACTGCAGATCGACGTTGCGCCGCCGGTCGACGGTCGTGATCGCCTCCTGCAGCAAGTGGTGCGTGATGACTGACTATGTGCACAGGGTGAGTGACGACGAGGCCAGACGGATCCAGCGCTTCCTGTACGGTGTTGCGATCGGTACAGTCGCCTTCGTGGTATTGATCATCGTCGCCGTCGCGACGGCGCGGACCTGGGTTACGGTAATCGGACACGACGCGGAGCGCCGCTTCATTGCGCCCCACGTCGAATGGGTAAACGAGCATCTGCTCGATCCCGGAGCGCCGGTGCTGCAGGAGTATGTCGAGGATCTCGGGCGCGAGATCGCGGCCGGCATGGATCTGCCGCCCGATCTGCGGCTGGATTTCTTTGTGATCGAAGGATCGTCTGGCAACGCCTTCGCCACCCTTGGTGGCTACATATTCGTGCTGGATGGCCTGGTGAGAGAGCTCGATGACGAGAACAGCCTGGCCATGGTGTTAGCGCATGAAATTGCGCACGCGAAAAATCGCGACCCGCTCTCAGGCGCAAGTCGCGGCATTCTGTTGCAGGTCATGATCTCTGCACTGTCCGGCAGCGGGGGCATCGACGTCGCCGCGAGCACCGAGACGGGCTTCGAGATGCTGCTCAATACTTACAGTCGCGCCCAGGAACAGGCCGCGGATCGAATAGCGCTCGAGGCACTACAGGATCATTACGGTCACGTCGGCGGCGCTACCACAGTATTCGAGACCCTCGCGGCGGTTCACGGGGACAGCGAATTGCCGGAAATTTTCTCGTCGCACCCGCATTTGAGCGACCGGATCGCTGCGCTCCATCAGGTCACGGCTGAGCGTGGCTGGAGCAGCGGCGCGACCGATCCGTACCCGGCCGAGGTGCTGGAGGCACTCAGTTCGAGGCTTTGATCGGCAAGCCGTTGCCATCCTTGAAGCCGCCGGTGACGATGATAATGAAATCGATCAGCGTCCAGATTCCCAGGCCACCCAAGGTCAGCAGCATCAGGATCCCTGTGCCTACCTTGCCGACATAGAAACGGTGGATGCCGAAGGCACCCAGGAAGAAACACAACAGAATAGTTGGTACGAACCCTTTTTCACTCATGGCTAAGTCTCCTGTTTCACCCATTGATACATCCGTCACACTGGCTCTCCCGTCTTGAGCGTCTGCCCGGGGTAGAGGACCAGATTGCCGCTACCGTCGCGAAAGGAGCCGGTTAGCAACATGATCGTGACGATGAACGTATGAATTGCGTCGATTGCGCCAACAAGGAAAGCAAACAGGATCTGTCCGGAAACGAACAGGTACAGGGTCGTGACGAACAACACGAGATCGATCGTCGCTTCGACGTAGCGTCCGAGGTAAAAATGCTGGATGCCGACCACACCAAAGATCGCGGATAGGCACACCGCAATCGTGTAGCTCTTGTCAGACGGCCGTTCCTGTCCAGCTATCATAGGCGCCCCCACAGCAACTGAAGGCAATATAGCCGGTCACCCGTGCGCTAGCTGGTACCTGTGTCGCAGTTCTGCCGAATGCCCGGCTCGGGCCGCTGCGCCGTTACTGCAGCGCAACAACCCGAATCGGGTGTCAGGAGCTGGAGGCGTCGAAGATGCTCTGGATCGACGCATCCAGCATCGCGTTGAACTCTTCGTCGGATTGCTGGGCGGTCAGGCCTTCGGACAATGCCCGTGAGAAGCTTGCCACCATGCCGTTCTGCCGCGCCAGGCGCTCGTTTGCCTCTTCGCGCGAATAACCGCCGGAGAGCGCCACGACCTTCAGCACGTTCGCGTGCGCGATGCAGTCGGCATACAGGTTGTCCTTTTCGGGCAGCGTCAGCTTCAGCATCACAAGCTCGTTTTCACCGAGGCTGTCGAGTTCCTTCATGATGGCCGCATGCAGCAGGTCCTCCGCGGCCGCCTTGTCCGGACAATTGATGTCTACCTCGGGCTCGATGATCGGCACGAGGCCGGCAGCGACAATCTGGCGCCCGATCTCGAACTGCTGCGAGACGACCGCGTCGATGCCTGCCGGATTCGCCTCCTTGATGACAGAGCGCATCTTGGTGCCGAAGACGCCGTTTAGCGTGGCCTTCTGCAGCAGAGCCTCGAGGCCCGGCATCGGTTTCATGACTTGCGCGCCGTTCTCCACGTCCGCCAGGCCCTTGTCGACCTTGAGGAACGGCACGACGTTCTTTTCGTTCCAGAGGTAGCGCGCCGTCGGCTGACCCTCGATTTCCCGGTCCATGGTGTTCTCGAACAGAATGGCGCCCAGTATCCGGTCGCCATTGAAAGCGGGGCTGGTGATGATTCGGGTGCGCATCTCGTGCACAATCCCGAACATTTCGTCATCGTTCGACCAGGCGTCTTCGGTTATGCCGTACAGGCCCAGAGCCTTCGGCGTGCTGCCGCCGCTCTGGTCGAGTGCTGCGATGAATCCGGGCTTGGTTTTTACTTTCTCGAGTTGTTGTTCGAAGCTCACGATATTGTCCCGTTTGTCGAGTGGATGAAGGGGCGAGGGCGAATTGTACAGCAACAGCTTCGGGCTGGAACAGGTCAGAAAATTGTGAGCAATAGCGAGTCATCACGAATCATGAGATATCCCAGTGTCCTTCTTATACTCGCGCTGCTTTTGTCAGCGCCTGCAGTATCTTTGGCCGCCAAGACCGACGCGGTGCTCCTGGTCAACGGCAACACGATCACCGGCGAGATCAAATCTCTGGAGTTCGGTGTCCTGCGCTACAGCACCGACTCGATGGGCACGGTGTCGATCGACTGGGAAGACATCGTCAGTATCACCACGAAGCAGACACTGCAGGTCGAGGAGTCTGACGGTACCCGCCACTTCGGCCGGCTCGATTCGGCCGATAATCGCTTCGAGATCAAGGTCATCACCCTGGGCGGCGACATCGGTCTGCACACGTCGAAAATTGTCAGAATGGTGCCAATCGACGCGGAGGAGACGTTCTGGGAACGGGTCGATGGTTCGTTCAGCCTCGGCTTCGACTCGGAGAAATCGAGCGCCGTGAACACCCTGCGTACCAATGCGGATGTCAGCTATCGGACGCGGCGCTACCTCGTAGGCCTGCAGGCGACGCTCAACAACACGACCCAGGCCGAAGACGAGACACGTAACCGCACCAATCTCAGGGTCAATTACCAGCGCTTCAGGGGTAATCGCTGGTTTACGGACTGGTTCGGCGGCTGGGAGAGACATGACGAACTGGGTATCCAGTCGCGTGTTTCAGGCGGTGGTGCACTCGGGCGATACCTCGTGCAGACCAACCGCAACCAGCTGTCACTGACCGGCGGCCTGAACGTCACGAGCACCGATTTCACCGGTGACGATCCATCCACCGAGACGGTCGAAGGCAGGATCCAGGTGCGCTACCTGCACCGCAGCCTTGATCCGGAGGCGAACGTGACGTTTACGACCAACATCTTCCCGCTGCTGGAGGACCTGAGCCAGTATCGCGCAGAGTCGGAACTGATCTTTCGTCGCGAGTTCGTCGAGGACCTGTTTTTCGACGTGACCCTGTCGCATTCGTATACGACCAACCCGCCGACGGGCGCCGAGAAAGCCGACTACACCCTGACTACGTCCATCGGTTATTCCTGGTGAGCGAGCGGAGCTTCGGTTAGAAAATGTAGTCGCCGACGACCTCGATGAGGTGGTCGGTCCAACGCTCCGGGAATGGCTCCGCCAGCTCGACCGAATTCGAGAAATCGGCCTTGAAGACGCGCCGTTCGAGGTCCGCGACGGCCGCGGGATGAGACGTCGCAATATTCAGTTCCTTGTTGATGCGGAAGCTCCAGCGATCCCAGTTGGCTGACCCGATGCATGCCCAGCCGTCAAAAATGGCCGCCTTGATGTGCGACATGCCGGGGTAGATATAGACACGGATGCCGTGCTCCAGCATTGCGTTGGCTGCCAGCGCATTGTTGCGGGTAATGGGACCGCGGTCGGTGACGAGCGGCATGATGACGCGCACGTCGACGCCACGGCGGCGTGCTTTGGCAAGCTCGTAGAGCATCGCATCGTCGGTGAAGTACGCGTTCTGGACGTAGATGTAGCGTTGCGCGTTGCGGATGGCCTCTCGCTGCGCCCTGAATATCTCGTGATCGTCCGCGCGGGTAAAAAGCGGCCGGATGGGATAGCCGATGTCATCGGCGCTATCGGGTTTCGGGCCCAGGCGCACCGCCGCGTAACCCAGGTCACCGAACAGTCCCGCGTGTGCCCACGCTTTCTCGAACTCGTATTGCAGGACGTCGACGATTGGGCCGCGCAGTTCCGTCATGAGGTCGTGCCAGTCGTAACGGTATTCCCTGGCGATGTTCATGCCCCCGGTAAACGCCAGCTTCTCATCGATGATCGCTGTCTTGACGTGATCGCCGGTCAGCCAGGGATTGATGGCCTGGCGTACGTCGATCCCGGAGTCGCGCTCGAGAAACCGGCGCACCGAGGACGGCCCGCGATGATTTTTCGGGAGTGTCGGCTGTTTCTCGATGGTGGAGACGATCGTGCCGAGTCCGTCCAGCAGGATCCTGACGTCGATGCCCTCATTGGAGCGGCGTTTCAGCAGTTCCCCGATCCTCACCGCATAGTCGTCGTTGTCGAAGATATAGGTCCGCAGGGAGATCGATGATTCGGCGCGGGTAACGGCATCGATGAACCGTGTAAAAAATGCCTGGCCGTCCACGAGAAACCGCATGGTGCCCCTCGATGACTGCCGCCCGGTCAGTTCGTCAAGCCTTGCCTCCCATGCGCCGGGGTCCATCCCTGGCAGCGACGAGACCGGCGGTACGGGCTCGTTCGAGAACTCGTGCAGGGAGGTCGGCGCGACGGTCTCGGCCACCGTATCGCTGGTTACGAACAGCAGGCGGTAGATAGAGGATACGGGGCGAAAGACGATGCCGGCCGTGTGGCTGCCCGCGACGTGCCCGGCGGTCTGTACGTAGGGTGCTGACGCGGGTCCGGCCGAAAAGCGCCTCCCGGGACCGGGCATCCGCACGAAGACGGCGATGGGCAGGTCACGGTTGACGTACAGGAACGGCAGGGAGTAGTAGCCAGAGTCGCCGGTATTGAACGCGATCCGGCGGTCCTCGATGCCGCGTTCCGCGAGGAACGCTTCCAGCAACGGCAGGCCCAGGTCGACGAGTTCCGACATCGTTACCCGTCTTGCGACGGCATAGTCGCCCGGTTTGGCATCGATGACGGTGGCGTGGAAATCGCCGTTGTCGTCGTAGTAAAGAAAATAATCGTCGACGTTGAAATGCAACACGATGCCGGACTTCTCGCCGCGCGGCAGTATGGCGTCGAAAAGACGGGCGCGCATCGCGTGCCAGTCCGCAACACCGAGGAGTCTCGCCGGAACCCGGTCCTCCGGAAGGTCATCCCAGGCCTCGTCCTGCTCGTACTGCAGGGGCAGCAGGTAAGGCCCATCGTACTGGCCGCCTGCACTCAGCTCGAGGATCGGTATTCGACGCGCCCAGTTGCCGCCGCCGTAGCGGGTATCGTCGCCGCGACGGAAGCGGACGTAGAAGTCGGTATCGCTCAGCCAGGCTTCTTCGGCAATTAGCGGCGGGGGCTCAGCTTCGTCCGCGAAGCGGCCGACGAGCGTCGGGTATTCAAGCGGTTCGGATTCAGATACGCAGGCCGCCAGCACAGTCAGCATGGAGGCCAGAGGTAGCAGCAATTGCGACCTTGCGGTCATGCTCGCTCCGCCAGATGCGTGGCCCTATTTTATCGACGGCGCGTGCCGGCGGCTATCCGGAAAAGCCGAGACTATCCCGCGAGCTTGCTGCGCTTGCGCGAAACGCGGGCCTCATCAACCGGATTGGTGCCGTAGTTCGTCGCCCACATGATCGTGTTTGCGAAACAAAAGAACAGGCTCATCATCAACGCGATGCCGAGATAACCGACGCCGGCCGCAAGACCGACACAAATGGCGGCGAATATGTAGATGCCATCCATTGCTTCGTCGAGTGCCACCCTGAATCGCACCGCTGCAACCAGTGCCGCCAGCCCGAATGCGAGGGCGAGGCTGTCCTGAACCAACAGGACAACGGTCGTCGCACAAATCGGCAGCACGATCAGAGCGCGCGCGAAGCTTCTCCTGAAGCCCGTCTCGTAATTGATGGCCGTGTACGTCCAGGTTATCGGCAACATCAGGAGGATCGTCCCCGACAGGTGGCCGACAACGAACAGGATTATATTTTGCACCGATGTCCCGCTGTCGATACTTACGAGCGGCTTCGAAGATTCGGTGGACGCGTTTTTCAGAAACTCTGCGGCGCTCTGCACATCGCTGCCTTCGAGCGCGTCGCGTCCACCGAATGGCAGGTACTGCATCGCGTCCGGCCAATAGTTGATTACGGCGATGACTGATGCGAACAGGGCGAAATAGTAGACCGCAAGTCGCGTCAGCAGCTGCCGCGGCGAAACCGATGCTGTCGTCGACACTGCCATACGAGCATTACAGGCGCGGCGGGCGCCGTCAGAGTTCCCTGAGTGCCTGGGCAACCGGCAGCCGTGCTGCACGGATAGCCGGGAACAGTCCGCCGACGACGCCGATAATCACCGCGACGCGCAATCCCTCCAGAAGGAGGTCGGGCGTCACGGCAAAATTGAAGACAACCTGGCTGAAGCTCGCGAAGTTCAGCGTCGACACCTGGAAGCCATTGAATACCACGAACGCGAGTGCGCCACCGACGATGCCGCCCGCAAGCGCCAGCAACGTCGATTCGACAATGGTCGACACGAGCACGGGTATCGGTCCGAAACCGAGCGCGCGCAGCGTGGCAATCTCCTTGCCGCGAACGGAGATCGAGGAATACATGGAGTTGAGGGCGCCGAAGATGGCGCCAACCGACATCAGGATCGTGAGCGGATAGCCCACGAGCTTGATGAATTGCGTGACCTGCTCTGACTGGCTCGAGTAGAACTCGCGTTCGCTCATCACGTCCGGATCGATTCGCGGGTCGTCTTTCAGACTCGATTCGAGAATATCGAGGCTCTCCGGACTCTCGAGTTTCACGCGCACGGTCTGGAACGAGTTGCCGCGCCGGTACGCGCTCTGCAGGACCCTGACATCCGTCCACAGCTCCGACTCGGATACGCTGCCGCCGGCCTCGAACGCACCGACGATGGTCCAGTCAGTCTTGCCGAAGCGGATCGTCGAGCCGACGTCGAGACCCTGGAACTCCGATTGAGCCGCCCGGCCCACGAGAATCTCGTTCTTGCCGGTCTCGAACATTCGGCCTTGCGTAATCCTGACGTCGCGGCGAACATCGAACGCGCTGGCCTGCACTCCCCGAAACGGAACATTGGCGTCGGTATTGGTCGATTTCTTCTTCACGTCGACAATGACGAACAGTTCGGCAGAGAGCACGGGCGTGTCACCGTCCTTCAGCAAGCCGGGAGCGCTGGCGATGACGAGCACCTGGTCTCCGCCGAAGCCGCTGCTCATTTCCGACGTCGCGCCGCTGCGCATGATGATTGCCGTGTCCTCCGCACCGGCCGTCACCATCGTGCGCTCGAAACCGCGGGCCATCGACAGCACCGCCGCGAACACCAGGACGACGGCGGCAACGCCGACAACCGCAACGACCGACGACCCGAGCCTTTGCGGCAGGTTCTTGAGGTTCAGCAGCGTGACCGCGAATATCTGCCTGAGTGCGCGCATCGCCAGCTCCTACGCCCGGGCCAGTGCGTCGATGATGGACAGACGCATTGCATTCAGTGCAGGAAAGATCCCGGCGACGACACCCGCCCCAACCATCAGGAGGAGGCTCATCGCCATCGCCGTCGGCGAAAAATGGAATCCGGGGAGGAACGCGCCAGCGCTTGCAGCAACACCCCTCACCGCGATCACCCCGATACCCACGCCGAGCAGTCCACCCATCAGCATGATCAGGACGGACTCCGACAGTACGATGCCCAGCACCGCCCGGTCGCTGAAGCCCAGGGTCTTCAGAACGGCGAGTTCGGAGATTCGTTCCCGAACCGACTGCGACATCGTGTTCCCGGACACGAGTAGCAAGGTGAAAAACACCGCACCGAGCACCAGGGACACGATCAATGCGATGTTGCCGTATTGCTTGGCAAAGGCCGCTGCGAACTGGGCCTCCGGCGCGGATTCAGTCTGGTTTCGCGAATTCTCGAACTCGGCGTCGATCGCGTTCTGCACCTGCACGGGATCCGCTCCGGCGTCCACGCGCACGATGTACCAGCCGACGAGCCCCTGGCCGAATGCCCTGGCCTCGTCGAAATAGTCGTAGTGGAAGAGCAGCATGGACGTGTTGCCCCGCGGTTCCTCATTCGCGAAGATGCCTTCGATATCGAACTCCCAGGTCTTCTCGCCGCTTTTCGCCGTCCAGATCGTTGACTGGATCGGGATGCGGTCGCCGACCTGCCAGCCGAAGGCGTCCGCAATGTCCTTGCCGACTACGGCGCCCGTGCGGTTCTTCACCCAGGCATCGAACTGTTCTTCCGGCATCTTGAACTCGGGATACATCGCGAAGTACTCGTGCGGATCCACGGGGAACTGCCCGAACTGGTTCTTCGGATCCTGGTAGTAGCCACCGAACCAGGTCGCATGAGTAGCGCTGTGAACCCCGGCGATGGAGGCAATCTGGTTCTGGTAGGCGATCGGCAAAAGGTTGATGAGCGACACCTTGTCAATGACGATCAACCGCTCCGCATCCGCCGACTCTTCGCCGTACTTGAACGCGTAGCCCAGCGCGGACAAGAGCGCGAACAGCAGGAACGCGACCAGGATAGACAGTATCGTCAGAGACGTCCGTATCTTCTTGCGCCAGATGTTGTGCCAGATCAGGCCGAAGTATTTCATGCGGCTTCCCTTGCTTCGAGCGTCCCCTTGTCGCAGTGGAGCGTCCGGTTTGCATACTGCGCAGCCTGCGCATCGTGCGTCACCATAACGATCGTCTTGCCGTGCTCGCGATTGAGTATCTGCATCAGCTTGAGAATCTCGTCAGCCGTCTCGCGGTCGAGGTCACCGGTGGGCTCGTCGCACAACAGCAACGACGGATCCGAGACGATGGCACGCGCGATCGCGACTCGCTGTTCCTGTCCGCCCGACAGTTCGCGCGGATAATGCCGGGCGCGATCGGCAAGCCCGACAATATCGAGTGCGATGGCGGCACGTTCGGCACGCTCTTTCGAACTGAAGCTGGTCAGTAACAGGGGCAGCTCGACGTTCTTCTGCGCTGTCAGTACGGGCAGCAGATTGTAGAACTGGAAAATGAAACCGATATTCGTGGAGCGCCAGTGCGACAGCTGACTGTTGGACATGGCGGTCAGCTCCGCCCCGCCGACATGAATCGTGCCGGACGTCGGCCGGTCGAGACCACCGAGCAGGTTGAGCAAGGTCGTCTTTCCCGATCCGGAGGGCCCCATGATTGCGACGAAGTCCCCGGTTGGAATCTGCAGGTCGAGATTGTGCAGAACTTCGACTTTTTCCTTGCCTTTCTGATAGGTCCGGCTAACGCCTTCGAGCCGGGCGAGCACTTCTGCCATCGTCGTTTCCCTGTTATCGAGTTTTCACGTTCTGACCGGCGCTGAGCGGGCCGTCGGCCGCACGAACAACAGTGTCACCCGCCACCAGCCCGCTGGCAACGAGTATCCGCTGCCGGTCGCGCGGACCGCCGACAAAAACCGAGCGGCGTTCGACGCTGTTGCCACGCACCAGCCAGACAAAATCGCCATCGGCATCCGAGCGCAGCGCGTCAGCTGCAATCATAACGCCCTGAACATCAGCGCCGCTTTCCTGCGGCGACTCGTCACCGAGGAACGAGACCTTTACGCCCATATCGCGGAGCACGCGTTCGTCACGCTCGAGAAACCCGATTCGCACGCGAACCGTGGCTTTCTGCCGGTCTGCAGTCGGCACGATCGCTATGACTTCCGCCGGGATTCGCCAGTCGGGGTATGCGTCCAGTACCGCAGAGACTCGCTGGCCGGCGCGGACCCTCTGGATGTATGACTCGTTGACGTCGACCTCGATTTCCAGTGAACCCGTGTCGATGATCGTGCAGATGCCGGTCCGGGTGAAGCCGCCGCCGGCCGAGACCGGCGAGATCATTTCTCCTGGCTGCGCGTTTTTCGACACGACCATCCCTGCGAAAGGCGCCCTGATGGTCATGTTCGCCAGCGAATCGCGGGCCAGCGCCACGTTGCGTTCGGCGACGCCGATATTCTCGCGACCGGTGGCGAGCCTTGCGGCGAGCTCGTCATAGACCGCTTCTGCTGTGTCGAGGCTGGATTTGCTGGTGAGATCTCGTCCTGCGAGATCCCGCAGACGGTTTCGTTCGAGGCGCGCGTTCCGCAGTTGGGCCTCGATTTCGACGAGCCCAGCTCGCGCCGAATCCGCCTGAGCGATTGCCAGTTCGAGCTGCGCCTGCTGCGTCGAGTCGTCCAGCGTCGCAACGATCTCTCCCTCCTCGACGCGCATGCCCTCTTCAATGAACACCTGTTCGACTTTCCCGGTAACTTTCGACGAAACCGTGGCCTGGCGGCGCGCGACGACATAGCCGGAAGCATCGAGCACGCTGCTGGCCGCGGCAGCGCTCGGCGGCTTGCGGGCAACGTCGGTTTCCACGAGCAGGGCCGACGATTCCGGTCGCAGTACGATCATCCAGGCCACGGCAGCCAAGACGATTGCAGCGCCGGCCGCCCACCAGACCCAGCCAGTGCCCGCCTTTTCATTTGCGGTCCGGTCGATCTTCAGCTGACTGATTCGGTCGGACGGGTCTGCCATAATTATGATTCTTTGCCGCAGACTTACATTTTGTGACAAACGCGAGGCGTGTGTCATGCGAAAATCAGAAAATGGTCGTCCTGTCAGGATAACAGAGTGAAAGTAGCAATCATCGGCGGAACCGGTTTCGTCGGCAGCTATATCGTCGACGCGTTGCTCGACGCCGGCCACGAGCCCCACGTGCTGGTGCGTTCCGGCAGCGAGGGCAAGCTGCGTCGCGCGAGCGAGTGCAAGGTCACGAAAGGCGACCTCGGGTCGCCTGACGCCGTCGATGCGGTCGTGGCGGGCTGCGATGCGGTTATCTACAACGTCGGCATCCTGCGTGAGTTCCCGCGCGACGGCATCACCTTCGAAGCGCTGCAATACCGTGGCGCCGAGACCGCGGCGGAGGCGGCGCAGCGTGCCGGTATACCGCGCTTCCTGCTGATGAGTGCAAACGGCATCGACAGCGCCGAAACGCCGTACCAGACGACCAAGCTCCAGGCCGAGGCGATGATCCGCGAGAGCGGCCTCGACTACACGATATTCAGGCCCTCGGTGATCTTTGGCGACCCGCGCGGCACCATGGAGTTTGCCACGCAGCTCTACCAGGACATGGTCCGCATGCCGATGCCGGCCGTAGGCTTCCATACGGGTCTGAGCCCTGCGCACGGCGAGGTCCTCATGTCGCCGGTGCACGTACGCGACGTGGCCGATGCGTTCGTGAACGCGCTGGCAGACGAATCCACAATCGGCCAGAGCTATGTGCTCGGCGGCCCGGAAGTCGTCTCCTGGCCGGAAATGCTGCGTCGCATTGCCGCGGCCGTCGGCAAGAAGAAGCTCATCCTGCCGATGCCGATCGGTTTCATGAAGCTCGGTGCCGCACTGTTCGACTGGCTTTCCTTCTTCCCGGTCACGCGCGACCAGCTCACGATGCTGGCGGACGGGAATACGGCAGAGCCGGACGCGCTGGCCGCGCTGATCAAGCGTGAACCCGCGGAATTTTCCCCCGAGAACCTGAGCTATCTCGCCGGTTGACTCGTCCGTGAGTGAACGCCGACTCCTCGTGGTGCTGGGCAACCAGCTGTTCCCGCCGGAATGCCTCGAAGACTGCCGCGATGCAGTGGTTTTCATGGCCGAGGACGTCGGTCTCTGCACCTATGTGAAACATCATCAGCAGAAGATCGTCTTGTTCCTGGCCGCGATGCGCAGCTACGCTGACGAGTTGCGCGCTGCGGGCTTCGACGTCCGCTATGTCTCGCTGGACCCGGACGACGGCTCGAGCTATGAAGACAAGCTCGATCAGGTTATCGCCGATATCGAGTGCGACGAGCTGCGGCACTTCGAGATCGAGGACAAGCCCATGGCAAGCCGCCTCGTCGATTTTTGCGAGCAGCGATCGCTTGGGCGCGTCGAGCTGAAATCACCGATGTTCTATGGATCGCGCGATGATTTCCGACGTTTCGCGAACGACCGATCGCGGCTCCTCATGGCGGACTATTACAGGCTGCGGAGACAAGAGTCGGGGATTCTCCTCGACGCGGACGGCGGGGCTGAAGGGGGGAAGTGGAGCTTCGACGAAGCCAATCGCAAGAAACTGCCGAAGGACGTGCAGCCTCCCGACATCGCAACGGCGCCGCTTACCCGTCATGTCGAAGAGGTCATCGGCATCGTCGAACGGCACTTTGCCGATCACCCCGGAAGCGCGGCCGATTTTTGGTGGCCGACAACCCGTAAGCAGGCGCGGGAATGGCTGCGGGATTTCCTTGATGAACGGCTGGCGCAGTTCGGCCCGTACGAAGACGCCATCAGCACGCGATCGGCAACCGTCTTTCACAGCGCGCTGAGCCCGAGCCTGAATATCGGGTTGCTGACGCCGCACGAGGTGATCGACGCCGTACTGGCGCGTTACGAGGCGAACGCACTGCCCATCGAGAGCATCGAAGGTTTCGTCCGGCAGGTCATCGGCTGGCGAGAATTTATCCGCGGCGTTTACCACGTCTACGGTGACGAGCAGGAGTCACGCAATTTCTGGGGCCATGAGCGGGAACTTACGGACGACTGGTATTGCGGGACGACGGGGATCGAGCCGCTCGACGATGCGATCAACACCTCGTTGCGGCTGGGCTGGGCGCACCACATACAGCGCCTGATGGTCGTCGGCAACCTTATGACGCTGTGTGAGATACGTCCCCCGAGCGCCTGGCGCTGGTTCATGGAGATGTACGTCGACTCCTCGGAATGGGTGATGGGGCCGAACGTTTACGGCATGGGGATCTTCAGCGACGGCGGCATGTTCGCCACCAAGCCGTACATCTGCGGCTCGAACTACATCCGCAAGATGAGCGATTACGGGAAGGGTGACTGGTGCGCAACCGTTGATGGACTTTACTGGCGTTTCATCGACACGCACCGGGATTTCTTCGCATCGAATCCCCGTCTTGCGCTGATGCCGAAGGCGCTGGACCGGCTCGATAGCGATCGCAGGGAGAAGATCTTTACCGCGGCAGAGGCGTTTCTGCAGCGCTGCACACGATAAAGATACGACCTGAAACAAATCATCACACTCTTGAAACCCATTTCCCGCGGCGGATTGATACTGTCTCCTGCGTCTTATCAACCCCCTCGATAAATGGAGATTCTCAATGACACGCAAGATCGCAGGATTTTTCAAACTGCTTATCGCCGCACAGTTCGTACTGGTTGCAGCGCAGGCAGGGGCCGGGCATCACGAGACGAAGCCCGCATCGCAAGATATCGTTGACACGGCCGTTGCCGCAGGCCAGTTCAAGACGCTGGCTGCTGCCCTCGAAGCCGCTGACCTCATCGGCACGCTGAAGGGCGACGGTCCTTTCACGGTGTTCGCACCGACTGACGCCGCTTTCGCAAAGCTGCCGGCAGGCACGGTCGAGTCGCTGCTGAAGCCCGAGAACCGGGAACAGCTCGTCGCGATCCTTACCTATCATGTCGTGCCTGGCACAGTAAAAGCCGCGGATGTGGTCAAGCTGAGCGAAGCAAAAACCGTAAACGGCCAGGAAGTGTCCATCACGGTTGCTGACAATGGCGTTCAGATTAATGACGCAAACGTCATCAAGACCGACATCGGCGCAAGCAATGGCGTCATCCACGTCATCGACACGGTTATCCTGCCCGGTTCCTAAGCTGTGGTAGCGTGGTGGCACAGGGACGTGCCGCCACTTTTCTATGTCTGCTCTGAATTCATTTCCCCACACCCTTAACGTCGTCGTCGTTGGCGCTTCGGGCGGTATCGGCTCGGAGTTCGTGCGCCAGCTGAGCCAGGACGACCGCGTGGCCCGGATCCACGCGCTGGCTCGAAATCCGGTTAACGACCCGGCGGCGAAGGTCTTTAACGAGCACATCGACATCTGCGATGAAGACTCCGTTGACGCCGCGGCTGCAGAGGTCACGGCGGCGGGAAAACTGGATCTCGTCATCGTGGCCACCGGCATACTGCATCGCGGTGAGGCCATTCGTCCCGAGAAATCCCTGCGCGACATTGATGCCGGGGCGATGATGGATGTGATCAGGGTCAACGCGATCGGACCCGCACTCATTGCGAAAGCGTTCCTGCCGCATATGCGTCCGGGGAGCAAGTCGGTGTTTGCAGCGTTGTCGGCCCGCGTCGGCAGCATCGGCGACAATCGGCTGGGCGGCTGGGTATCGTACCGCTCGTCGAAAACGGCGCTGAACATGATCCTCAAAACGCTATCGATCGAACATGCGCGGCGTTTTCCCGAATCCGTAATCGCCGGGCTGCATCCGGGGACCGTCGATACGCAACTGTCGGCGCCGTTCCAGCGCCGGGTCCCTGAAGGCAAGCTGTTCACTGCATCGAAGTCGGTGCAACACATGCTTTCGGTGATCGATCGCCTGGCACCGGCGGACTCCGGCAAGGTATTTGCCTGGGACGGCTCACCCATCGAGTATTGACACCCGTGAGCAGAGGTAAGCTAATGATCAACAGAGCCTGGCTATTATTCCTGGTACTCAGCTTTTCAGGACACTCTGCAATGGCCATCGAAGAACCGGCCTACGAAGTGCTGCTCGAGACAAAGCACTACGAGATTCGCCGGTACCAGCCCTTTATCGTCGCCGAAGTGGATGTGGATGCCGACTTCAAGCGCGCCGGCAATAGCGCGTTCCGAGTCCTCGCCGGCTACATCTTTGGCGACAACGAACCGCAGCAGAAGATGCAGATGACGGCGCCGGTAGAGTCCACAGAAGGCGTTCGCATGAACATGACGGCGCCGGTGACCTCGCAGCCGGCCGATGGCGGCGGGCCATTCACCTACGCGTTCGTCATGGAGCGCAAATACACGATGGAATCGCTGCCAAAACCCGATAATCCCGAGGTCCGTCTCGTCCACCGTCAGGCGGAATGCGGCGCCTGCGTTGCCGGGTTCTCCCCGATTTCCAGGATGTGGACGAGGAAGTCGCGGAACACAGGCAACTGCTCGGGATCGATGATGTTGATGCCGGGAAGCCCCGTCAGCTTCTCGACGAGGTCGAGCGCGGCCGTGGTGTTGGTTGCCGGTCCCGCCACCAGGTCAGGCCTCAGCCCGTACGCTTTCTGAACGCCGACAACGGCATACGGGTCGGTGGCGCAGAGGATGCGGCAACGGACATTGGCGCCCAGTTAATCGATTGCCGCGGCTCCGTTATAGGGTTCCAGCGGCGAGGCGCCGGCCTCCACGACCATGAAATCCGCATCACGGCTCGCGATGTGGCTCAGCAACGGCCGAATCGCGGCCCGAAACTCGCCTTCGGGGACGACCGTGGAGGGCAGGCCCGCGTCCACGAAATCGTAGACCTCGGCCGCGCCATGGTCCCTGAACTTCAGGATGTCGCGATAGCGTCCGGCTCCGGTCAGCTTGGTACCGATAACCCGGTAACCGAGGTCGGACAATATTTGGCAGGCAAACTTGCCGGTCATCGTCTTGCCCGCGGACATCGAGGTGCCGACCATCAGGATGGCCGGCAGATCCAGTTCACGTTGCGGCGCCGCAATCGCGAAGTCGCGCATGCGTATTCGCCGGCCGGACCGCATAAGGTGACCCGTGTATTTCAGTTGCAGCGGCCCCGGCAACAACTTCGAGAGCGACGTGAAGCGACCGAAGAGCCCGGCGCTCGTCAGGGCATGCATCTCGCCGTCGTCGATTTCCATCCAGCTGCCAACGCCCTCGAGGGTCGCGGCGCGATGCCCGAACGCGCCGATGACCTCGTCACCCGGTTCGACGGCTATCATCTCACCGGTCGTGCTCTCGACCTGGTAGAGCCGGGTGGGTTCTCCCACGACCTGTCCCTGCACGAGGTCGCCGGTTTCCCAGTCGCCGCGCGGAATGACAGCGGTCTCGAACGGGTTCGTATCGAAGTCCGCGATCCTGGCAAGCGATCCGAGCACCCGTTTGCTCATTGCAGGATCTCCGCTTCAGTGACCGGTCGCGACAGCACCAGCAAGGTGATCAATGCTGCCCGTTCGAGGGTCTTGTCGATATACAGGTACTCGTGCTCGGCATGGGCGCCGTCACCCACGGGCCCGAGGCCGTCGATCGTAGCCGTGTACTGGCTCGTCGTGTTGCCGTCGGAACCGCCGCCGGCGCGCGCGGAGCGCAGGTCGAGGCCGAGATCGCCGCCGAGCGATTTCGCCTGCCGCCACAGAGCTGAGTTGCGCGGCGTTGCTTCCATCGACGGCCTGCCAATGCGGCCCTCGATATGGAGCCGCACGCCGGGCGTAGTTGGCTCGATGCCGTGAATGGCTTTCTCGATCGACTTACCGGACTCGACCGTCGGCACGCGCACATCGACGACAGCGGTGCTGTGCGGTGCGATGACGTTGGGCTGAATGCCACCGTCGACGGTACCGACGTTGACGGTTACGCCTTTGTCGGGGTCGTTGAGCGCAAACAGGGTCTGGATGACGTGCGAGAGTTCCAGGATCGCGCTCGCACCGCCCTCGGGGTCGAGGCCGGCGTGCGCGGCTTTTCCATACACCGTAACGGTAAAGCGCCCGATGCCCTTGCGCTCGGTCTTGATGTCGCCTTCTTCACCCATCGCGGGCTCGAGGACGAACGCCCGCTCGGAACAGCGTGCCAGCATGCGGATATAGGACGACGACGTGCGACTGCCGATTTCTTCGTCCGCGTTGACGAGCACTACCGGCGTCAACGGCGGCTCGAGGTGGAGCTCACGGATGGCACGCAATGCGAGAACGATCTGGGCGAGCCCGCCTTTCATGTCGAACACGCCGGGGCCGCGAATCGTATTTCCGTTCACGGTGAATGGCCGCTTGTCGATCGTGCCGATCGGCCATACCGTATCGAAGTGCCCGACCAGCAGCTGGTTGCCGCGATCGCGGAATCGTTGCGCGGGTCGCGCGAAAATATGCCGGGCACCGCCGGGCATCCCCGGTTCCCTTACCACGTAGCCGACATCCATAAACGCGCCGGCCAGTATGCGCCGGACACTGTCGTGGCACTCCGGGTGCGCAGACGGCGACTCTGCCTCGACGAGATCCTGCAGAAGACTGATTAACGAGTCCCGCTGACTACCGATGAAATCCTTAACCTGATCGACAATCGCAGCCGCCATGCCGGCATCACTTTTTCATTTCCGCCGGAAACGGAAACGCGTTGGACTTGTCGATAGCGGCAAAGCGGCCTGGCGACAGGTAGGCAAAGAGGGGCGAGTCGTGGATGAGGTCCTGGCTGTCGTGCTCCGACGCTCGCAGGAACGATGACTCTGCGTGGGCGGCGACGATCTCGCCCGTAATCAGGCAGTTTTCCCCGAAGCCGTCCACCGTCTTGAAGTGCCTGCATTCGAAATACAGGTATGCATCCTCGATGAACGCACCTTCAATTTTTTCGGCCGGGAAGGTATCGAAGTATTCGAGGATCGGTTTGCCACCGTTGATGCGTGGCGACGCGGCCAGGCTCGTGTAAAGAACCTGCGACGGTTTCGGGTAGCTGACGGTGAATTCACCACTGCGCTCGATATTGGTGCAGGTCGCGTGACTGGGCGAGCAGACGAAGCCGAAGTAGTTCTGCCAGCCCATGGGCGTCACCATGTGCTTGGGCGCCATGTCGAGTGTGCCGTCGGCGTCGACGGTGCCGATGAGCACGAGCGGCGCGACCGTAAAGAACCGTTCCCAGACGGGCTCGCTGGTGTCGATATCAACCAGGCGGCGCTTTACGCTTGACTCGGTCACATCCGCTCCGGGCAGGCGTTTCCCCCACAGCTTTCAAAATAGAACCGCGCGCGCCAGTTGAGAATAGGTAGTTGCCGCGATCGGCCGCCACTGACTCGTAAGTCACTGATTGATAACGGTCCAATGCGGGAGAGCGTCCTCCCCAAGCTGGCGTCAGCCCGAAAGCATGTAGAACTGCCAGAGGTCCTTCTGGCTCATCCTCAGGAAGGGCTTGATCGCCAGCTTGCCCGTTGCGCCGATGCTCTTTTCGAGGTACTTCATTTCTTCGAGCTTTGCACGGGTTGCTTCGCCCGCTTTGTTCACGAAACCGGATTCGCGCATCATGAGCAGGCCCTTGGCGCGAATCGACAACTCCGTGTGCAGTCGCAGGTAGCACAGCAGGTCCGCCACGATCGGCCCCTCGAATTTCTCTCGTAGCGATTGCAGGTAGAGTCCGATCTTTGACGTCGAGAGCTCGCCCGAGTTGATGAGCTCCAGCAGCTCCGTGTCGGCGTCGAAGCCGGCACCGAGCCAGTCCGACAGGGCCTTGTCGCTGCGGTCGAAGATGATCGTAAAAAGCAGCGGCAGGATACCGAGGACCAGTGCTGTATTGACAATGGGCGTGAAAAAGAAATGATTGAACACGGAATGCGTTATTGCTGCGATCAGGAGCCCGGGCAGCATGGCGGCCCATCCTCTTGTCGGGTACTGCTCGAGCATCGTGTGCGCGATAACGGCAAACATCGCCGTTGCGCCGCCGTGCATGATCGCCGTGCCGAAGCCCCTGACGATCCACGTGCCCAGTTTCATGTCGGGCAGGATCGTCAGGTAGTACATGTTTTCGAAAATAGCGAATCCGGCGCCCACGGCGAAGCCGAGAATCGCGGCATCGACAAGAAAACCGATACGGTTCTCGCGCATAAGGGCCCAGATGACCACTGCCTTGAGCGCCTCCTCAATTAGCGGTGCGACGTAGCGTGTATAGACCGTGAAATCGACATCGAGCCACTGCAGCCCGATCATGTTCAACGGGTAGCTCGCGACACCGGTCGCGCAGCCGAGGGCGATCGTGCCGACCACCCATTTCAGTGGCACGAGCTTGTAACTGTCCAGGTAGACCAGAGCCGCCAGGAAGCAACAGACGGGCAGCAGGCCGAGCAGGGCATGTAACACAAAGTCCGCGGTCATCGGCCGGAGTTTGTCAAAGTATCTTCAGCGACACCATGAATTCGTCGTCGTTACGCGAGCCGTCGAGGAAGCCGACGGCATAGCCGAAGGACAAGGTCATATCGAGTCGCGATTGCACGGTAAAGCGGAAGTCCATCTGCGCCCCGGCGTTGGTGGCTTCCTGGCGAATTGCGCTATCGTCGAGGTTGGTAATCAGCGAGGTGACGAACAACACCGGGCGAGCCCAGGAGAGGTAGAAGCTCGAGTTGCCTACACGCGAGAAACGCCATGGCGGCAAATTCCATTCCAGCATGGCCCGGTGAAAATTGCGTCCGGGTATCGCATTGAGGTCGAAGCCGGGCATTGCGTAGAACTCACGGTATCGCTGTATGTTCCCGCGGTCTACGTAGTTGTTGCCGAAACCACCGAAAAAGAAATTGGCGAATTCGTCATCCGCATCGCCGAAAGCGACTCCCGCCGCATTGCGGAACCAGATTGAAGAGTTCTTCAGAGGCAGGGCAATTCCGAAGTCAAAGTTGCCGCCGATTTTCGGAATGGTGTCGCCATCCACATGGTTGACCAAGGTTGCGATATTCCACTTGAGGCCTTTCTCGTCATCGACGGCGCCCAGTGACCGGCGAACGTTCGAATACCCGAGCCGTGCCTCAAAACTGGACAGTTTGTCGATAGATGCGGGGACGTCCTGGTAGCGAGGTAGTGCGTCGATATCCGTGTGATGATTGATCTCCGTGGATACCTCGAGCCGGCGCGGCGCGTCGTACAGGAGCGTCTTGTCGTAGCCAACGTAAAATCGATTGCCCTTGCGACTCTGTTTGGTCGGTCCGAACAAATCGTAGAAATCGGCGAAGTTGTGCCGTGCTCCGAATCGCCAGGTGCCAGCCAGCGGCGTATTGCTCACGACTGTATGCCGATAGTCGATAGCGACGTTGGGCCGCTCGTCGGAAGGCAGGTCGTTATCGATACTGTAACTCGCCGACATGCTTAGCGTGTCCAATCGAATCGGATCGGAGAAATTTGCGCGCAGACCCAGGGAGACGGAATCCTTGTAACCGAGTATTACCGGATAGATCGACTCAAAACCCATATTGCGAATCGGGATATAGTCGCCGCTGGCCGTGATTCTCGATTCTGCGGCTATCTGCTCTCCCGCCCCGGCGCGCCAGGCTTTTAGTTCAGGGTATTTCTTGATTGTCTCCGTTCCCAGGAACGTAACCGCCGCAAGGTCCTGCAGGGGTTTCGCCTTTATCCTGGCGGGAACGAGGCCCTCGCCCGTGTAGTGGAAAACAATCAGATTCTCGTTATCCAGCGGGATCGGCCGAAAGTACCCCGTTTCAGTGTTGCTTACGGCTTCGAGTTCGCCGGTTGCAAGCTCGAAGCGGAAAATATTGGACACACCGGTGAAGTAGGAGCTACCGAAGAGGAAGCGGCCGTCCGGCGAAAACACGAAACCCTCCGGGACAGCCTGCCCGAAGCCGAACGTATCAACGGGCGCGACAGTGCCGGCGAGCAGGTCGTCGATCCTGTGGATGTTCAGGGATTGATTGCCCTGAACGTCCCCGAACGACCCGGAGAGAAGCCCCCCGCCAGGTGATACATCCAGGTCGTAGATGATGGTCCCGTACGGAAAAGTATGTATCAGGTCCCATTGAGCGTAGGGATAAGGAATGCGCACCAGCGATGCATAGCCATTGAGGTGGCGGACTCCCCACAGGGATCGATCGCTGCGGTTGTAGACGATCTCGCCGATGCGCGCATCGTGCAGCAGCATCTTTTCCTTGCGGGTCGTCAGATCGATCGCCATCAGGTCGCGATAGGCGTAGTTATCGGTCGTGTAGAAAACAGTCTCCGAGTCCGGATCGTAGGCGACGGAGCTCACGCGATAGAGCATCGGTACCTTGACGTCTTCCAGCCGATCGACGCGTCTCGTCTCGAGCGAATACTCACCGATGTGAGCGACGACTCCGGGATACCGGAGCCCGGCGAGCAGACTGTTCCTGTCCGGGTCGTAATAAGCCCGGGAGATGGAGCCCAGCCCCCCGTCGGCGAGGTCCTCATGCTCCGTGATCGGGAACTGCCTGATTTCCGCGAGGTTGCGGCGCTGGAACTCGTGCTCCCAGTCGATCCAGTCCTGCCACGCCTCGTTTAAAGTGATGCCGAAGACGCGCTCGAATTCGTTCTCGTACCAGCGCTCGCCTTCGTCAGTGCGCTTGACCCATTCGATGAGCATGTCGGGCCCATAGGTGTAGGCGAGGTAGGTCATGAAACGCCCGCCATACAGGTAGGCATTAGCACCCACCTGGAAATCGACTTTGACGCCTTCGGCGACAAGTCCCAGCGGGTCATAGAAGTGTGCCCCGTCCCGAACCATGGAGCGGAACATCATCTCGTCGTAAGGGCCTTGTGCGCGCCCGAGGCCGCCGGCCATCCAGGTTTCGATGAAAACGGCGATACCTTCCAGGTACCAGCGTGGCGTAGATTTCCGCGGCGCCGTGAGGTACTGATACAGGAGCGTTTCCGGGTGCTCCGCCGTGGCAATCACCTTGCCACCGAACAACTTTCGATAGCGATTGTCCTTTGCTGCGGGCTGGTCCATGGTCGCGACATGGACCATCTCGTGGTTCATAAAGGTATACATACGCTCTGCAGGTGCCGAAGTCTCGAAAGTCAGCGGCAGCGGCGCAATATCGACGATCACGGAATTCCGGGGCACGGCGCTGGCTCCGGCGTTT
Organism: uncultured Woeseiaceae bacterium; assembly: GCA_947258565.1. Lineage (GTDB taxonomy): Bacteria > Pseudomonadota > Gammaproteobacteria > Steroidobacterales > Woeseiaceae > UBA1847. The sequence continues at coordinate 113,530 of CAMYJB010000011.1, read as the reverse complement.
CCGTAATCTGCGAAATCCGTCAGCAGAACGGTGGTCTTTTCCCGGGGTTGATAGCCGAGAATACTGCGCTGACGGTCCAGCGAGTCGTGGTAGGTCTGAATCGTGCGGGGAACGAGGTAGGTTTCCGTCGGATCGAAATAGAGCAAGCGCAGATAATCGGTCTCGACGCTTTTGAGGCCTTGCCCATGGCCGAGGCCCGCGACGCAAAAAAGCAACGCCGGTATCAGGATAAAGCGTCCGGACCCACCCATGTATCCCCTGTCTCCCCAAAAAGACTCGAGGACGCGGCATTACCTGCCGCGTCCTCTTTGTTGTCTGCCTTGCGCCTTCTTATGTTAGTTATTTATCGGGCGTTTCGGCTCGTCCTTACCGCGCGTTGAAGGCCGCGTTCAGTGCCTCCCGCTGCAGTGTGTTGCGGAATGCCGCATTGTTCATCGCGTTCTGGAATGCTGCATTGTTCATGGCGTTCTGGAATGCTGCACTGTTCAGCGCATCGAGGAACGCCGCATTATTCATCGCATTGAGGAACGCGGCGTTGTTCATGACGTCCAGAAATGCTGCGTTGTTCATGACGTTCAGGAACGCCGCATTATTCATCGCATTCAGGAATGCCGCATTGTTCATCGCATTCAGGAACGCGGCGTTGTTCATGACGTTCAGGAACGCTGCATTATTCATCGCATTCAGGAATGCCGCATTGTTCATCGCATTCAGGAACGCGGCGTTATTCATGACGTCCAGGAAAGCCGCGTTGTTCATCGCACCCAGGAACGCGGCATTGTTCATGACGTCCTGGAAAGCGGCACTATTCATGAGATCCTGAAACGCGGCGTCGCTGTTCATGAGATCCTGAAACGCGGCGTTGTTCATCAGGTCCTGGAAGGCTGCATCATTGTTCATCAGATCCTGGAATGCCGCATTGTTCATGAGGTCCTGGAATGCCGCATTGTTCATGAGGTCCTGGAAGGCCGCATTGTTCATCATGTCCTGGAAGGCCGCATTGTTCATCATGTCCTGGAATGCCGCATTGTTCATCATGTCCTGGAATGCCGCGTTGTTCATCAGGTCGTTGAATGCTGCGTTATTCATCACATCCTGATATGCCGCATTGTTCATGAGATCCTGAAACGCCGCGTTGTTCATGAGATCCTGGAACGCCGCGTTATTCATGAGATCCTGGAACGCCGCATTGTTCATCAAGTCCAGGAACGCCGCATTGCTCATTGCGTCCAGCAAGGCCGCGTTGTTCATCGCATCTACGAATGCGGCGTTATTCATTGCGTCAACAAAAGCCTCGTCGTGAATAAGCCGATCGAAGACGTCGCTCTGCAGGACCTCCTGAATCTCCTGGTCTCCAAGCTGAATCTCATCGCCGCTCGGCTGCTCTGCACGATAGCGTTCCGCCGGTGCGACGGTACCGGTTACCTCGTCATCGGTCGACATATTGCTGCCGACGTAGAGAACCGCAATCAGGACGATTGCGCCAATTGCGATAGGAATTGCTTTGTTGCTCGTAGCCATTTTCGGTCCCCTTGTGTCCACTATTGCAGGACACTTCTATTGTTTCTCCTATAACCCAGTACCCGACCGGGCAGGAAAAGTTGGTCAGATTCGCGGCGTAGCTAATCGCGTTCCGAAAAACTGAGCTGTGCCTCGTGGATCACCTGCTCGTTCGCCATGAAACGCAGGTCGATCGTTGCCGGGCGCATGCCCGGGTTGTTCAGATAGACGGCGTAGCGCCGCTTGCCGTCCATCTTCAGCGTAACGGCGCCGGTCTCCGCCGCGATACTTGTGCCCGTACTCTCGAGCTGGGCGAAGCCGTTGAACCAGATGGTCTTGTCCGAGTAGCCTGCGACAATCTCGACGGGCTGCCGTGCGCTCAGGTCGAAATCGACGATGAGCAACGGTCCCGTACTGCGTAGCGTTACGGTGCCCGCTACCTCGCTCTCATCGACGGAGATCATGCCGTGCTCCGGCGCGGAGAACTTGGAGTCGGCCATGGTGCCGACGAGCCCGGTGACGTCGTCAAAGGCGCCTCGCGAAATCTGGTCGGAATCGACCAGTGCCAGCGTCAGGGCAATGCCGGCAGCAAACACGCCTACGTAACCGAGCGCCGGTCCGGAGAATAGCCGCTGCAGGAGGCCGGGCGCCGGCTGCGGCGCGGCCTTGAGCGGCGCCTGGTTCAGCAGCACGTGCCTGAGATGCGCTGGGGGCTCTATTGCCGGCAGGCCGTCCAGAGACCGGCAGAGCGTCTCGAGTTCCTCGTAGACAGCACGGCCTTCCTCGCTGTCGGCAAGGAAGTTCTCGAGCTCGGCCTTGCCGGCATCGTCGATCTCACCGTCGATGTCTGCCTGGATCAGCTCGAAATATTTCGGGTCGATAGTCATCAGTGTAATCCGCTTGCGATGAGGGTTTCCTGCAGGAGCTGGCGCGCCGTGTAGAGCCTCGACTTGACCTTCTTCTCCGGAATCTCGAGAACCTCACTGATTTCCTGGTAACTGCATCCGAGCAGATGTTTCAGGACAATCACGGCCCGATAATCCGGATTGATTGTCATTAGCGCTGCCTGCATACCCTCGCTCAACTGTTCGTTACTTGCCTCTTGTTCCGGACCGCCCGCGGTATCAGCCGTGTCTCCCTCGAGCGCGTCCAGGCGATTCGTCTTCTTGAGCCAGTTGATGGATTCATTCAGCGTTATGCGGTAAATCCAGCTGAAGAAACGATACTTCGGGTCGTACTGGTCGAGGTGCTCGTACACTTTCAGAAATACGGTCTGCGTTACGTCGCGCGCGTCGTCAGGGCTGTTGAGCATCCTGTACGCTGCGTTGAAGACCGGTTTCTCGTACCTGGCCAACAGCAGCTCGAACGCGTGCCTGTCGCCGTTAATGCACCGCTCCATCAGCTTGATGTCGTCTGGCTCACTCATACCTACAGGCGGCCGCAAGAAAAGTTGGCCGATGAACCCCCCTCTTTACGTTGCAAAAACCCCTACAGGGTCTCGATCTCGAAGATCGTGTTAAAGCCCGAATAGCGGAAGATGTCGTGTATGTGCCTGTTGACGTTTATTATTCTTATCGCTGCGCCGCTCTCGGACAGCCTTTTTTGTGTCTTCAACAGTATAGCTAACCCGGCGCTCGAAATGTATTCCAGGCGCTCAAAGTCGAGGGTATGGCTGGCATCCAGGCGCCCGAGGAACGCCTCTGCCTTCGCACTCTGCGCCGCATCCAGGCGCCCGCTGCAAACAATCTCGCCACTTTCGGCGTAATCGATCTCAAACATCGCGTGTGTCCGGCCCCTTGCTGAAGCGAATTTTACTCCGGCCGTTCCGATAGTCGTATTCGAGCGTATCGACCATATGTTGTATCAGGTGCAGGCCCAGCCCGCCCGGTTTGCGCTCCCGAAGCGACGCTGCCGTATCGACGGACCGCTCTCTGGTGACGTCGAATTCGGCGGCGTCATGGTCGACAATGGTAACAACCACGCCATCGTTGACGATCTGAACGTCGATCAGTATGTCGTGCTCGGCCCCGGGGTTGTAGGTCACGAGGTTGACGAACAGTTCCTCCATGGCGAGATGGACCGGGAAGCGGATCGATTCGTCGATATCGTCCGCGGCCATGATGTCTTCGCTGAAGCGGTAGATCCCGGCTACCGATTCGATGCTGCGCTTGAACGACTGGCCGGCCATCGCGCTAGAAGTTGCGCCGGACGAGCACGATGGTGATGTCGTCCGCCTGGGGCGCGCTGCCGCCATGCATCCGCGCGGCATGCATGATAGCCGGCACAAATTCCTCCGCTTTGCCGCCCGGCATCGCGTCGATGACCGACCTGACGCCCTTCTGCCCGAACTGCAGGCCAACCTCATTCTCGTACTCGTAGATGCCATCGGAGATCAGGCCGACGATGTCGCCCGGTTCGAGCCGGATGGATACGCCGGGTCCGAGGTCTTGCTGGCCCATGTAACCGAGCGGGAATGTCGACGGCTCGTGCCAGTCGTAGCTCTTGGCGGCAGCATGGAAGTGCATGATGGGCCCCTGGCCGGCCGAGTGAAACCGGACCGTGTGCGTATCCGCGTCCAGCAGTCCGAAGAACGCCGTTACGAAACGGTCCTCGGGAAGGTCCTCGACGAGCTGGTCGTTGATGTTGACGAATACATCGTCGAGGTCCGCGCCGAGGCGCAAAGCAACGCGGAGCATCGCGCGAACCTGCGTCGCGCTGAGCGCGGGCCCGATGCCGTGACCGGTCGCGTCGCCCATGAGCAGGAACAGGCGTTTGTCCGAAAGCGGCACGAAATCATACAGGTCGCCGCCTGTCTGGTCGGTTGGCGAGAATGCGCCGGCGAAACCATAGCCTTCGATGACCGGCATCTCCTTGGGCAGCGTGCCCATCTGCACGTCCCGTGCAACCGTGATTTCGCGATCCAGCCTCTCGCTCGCGATCATCGATTCGATCAGTTTGGCCCGGTGCAGCACGACGGCGGCCTGAGCGGCGAGGGCGGTCGCGACGAACTCGTCCTGGTCGTCGAAAACGCCATTGTTCTTGTTCAGGATCTGCAGGACGCCGACCAGCGTTTCCTCGAAGCCGATCAGCGGGATGGTGAGCATGCAGCGGGAGTGGTACCCGGTCTCCCTGTCGATGGCGCGATTGAAGCGCTCGTCGGCGTAGCAATCCGGTACGTTGATGAGCTTCCTCGACATCGCAGACTCGCCCACGATGCCCTTGTCGGCGGGGATGCGGATGCCACCTAGCCTGGTTGCCACGCGCACCACCAGTTCGTGCGAACTCTCGTCATACAGGAATACCGTGCCCCGGTCGGCGTCGAGCACTTCGCGAGCCGCATCGACGACCTCGGTCAGCATCGTATCGAGGTCGAATGGCGCACTGAGTTTTCGCGTGACCTCGAGCACGCTGCGCAGTGCCTGCGCCTCGCTCAGTTGACGGCTCATTCCAGCTCGTCCCGCTCGATTTCCGTCATCGGCAGGCGCACGTACTTGATCTCGATTTCCGAGATCCGCGCGACCATGCGCTCTGCCGTTTCGGGGATCCTGAGCGTCGCATGTTCCAGCGCGCGTTTCGTGACCAGCGTTTCGGCCTTGATCGCGAGATCCTCGCCGAGCTTGGACGCCGTGTTCACCGGATCGCCAAAGAATTCATTGTCGCCGATGAGCAGGACCCGGCCGTAGTCGATGCCGACCGACAGGTAGATTTGCTCGTTCAGGCTGAACTCGTCGTTGTGCCGGAAAAGTTCGGCGTTGATGTCGAAGCTTGCGCGGATGGCGTCGTCCGTGCTCTCGAAGAATGCGTAGCAGTTGTCGGCATCGCACTTCAGGAGCAGGCCGTTGTTCTGCGCAATCAGAGGTGCGATGAACTGGCGCGCTCGATGGATCAGCTTCAGGAAGTGGCAGACACCGATCTTCCTCGACGTGCTCGAAAAGCTCGCCATGTCGGAGATGAAGACCGCGCCTTCCACGCCGAACTGCTCCCAGATGCCTTGCCGCGCGGACTCCATTGCATCGGCGTCGCGCAATTCCGAGAACTCGGCGATCAGGCGGTCGAACTCGCCGTGACCGGTGAGTGGATTCAAATGCAGGTCGTCCGCCATGTCCTCCCCATGTTGTTGTTCTGATCGGGCTGTGCGGATTGCGCAGTATATCGCGGAATCCGGTCGATTATTCCCATGCGACAACTATTGGGTACTCGCGGCTTTCGTTACGGCAAAACTCAAAATCAGTACTGTCTTAAAGAAAAGTCTCATACCCAGAATCCCGAGATGCGATCGATCAGCCAGTAACTCGCGATCCCGCCGATCACGTAGCTGGCAGGCGTCGTGATCCAGTTCCAGTGCACATCATGGTCGTCGCTCTCGAGCACCTTCCTGAGCACGGGGCGCACCAGCAGGAATACCGCGACCAGCGCCAGCACGAACAGGATCTGCCCGATCTCGACGCCGATGTTAAAGAACAGCAGCGCCGTCGGCAGCTCGGTCTGCGGCAGCCCGATGTCGCGCAGGACAGCGGCGAACCCGAGGCCGTGCAGCAGGCCGAAAGACATCGAGACCGCAACCGGGTAGCGATAGGTGAGCTGCGACTCGTCGTTCTTCACGATCTCCCAGGCGAGAAATACCACGCTCAGGGCGATCGCCGCTTCTACCGGCGGCGTAGGAATACGGATGACATCGAGTGCCGCGAGTGCAAGCGTTATCGAATGTGCGACCGTGAACCCGGTAATCGTTATGAGGACCTTCCGCGGCGTGCGCGCAATCAGCAGCAGGCAGGTGACGAACAGCAGGTGATCGATGCCGATCCAGATGTGCTCGATACCGAGCAGGGTGTACTGGCCCGCGACGGCGAGCTTGTTCTCTGCCTCCGGCACCGTCCAGCTGCTCTCTTCGGGCTTGAGAATCTTGACGTACTGCTCCCCGTTCGCGAGCCGCACCTGGAACAGCGAAGACAGCGACGGGTTGATGACCGGGAACTCGATCCTGACCTCCTTGCCGGACAGCCCCTCCGGGCAGTTGTAGACCAGCCGCCCCTGGTAAGCACCGCTCGATTGTTGCATCGCGAGGCGCGCGTCCGTCGTGCAGCTCTCGGGCATGCGTATCGTCGGCAGCGCCGCATCGGGCACGGTCGCAGGGATTTTCCATTGCACACTGAAGACGTTCGGTTCCGTCTCGATGATTTCGACGAAGTTGGGCCGCGAGTCATGCGCCTGCGCAAGGGCAGCACACAACAACAGGCAGGCCGTTGCGAGACCACGCAATTTCATCCGCCCGTACCGCGTACGTCGCCCATGCGAATCTCGTAGGTATCCACGATCGCCTGCACGGCGCGATCGTTCTGCTCATCGAGCTTGATGCGCAATGCGTCTTCGCGGACGCTGTCCGCGATTTCCCCGAGCGGAGGGTAAAGGCCGTCCGTCCGCTTTGTCAGCATCACCAGGTGATGCCCGTAGGCCGATTCGAACGGGCCGTACCATTGCCTGCTATCCGGCTCGAGCTCGAACACCGCTGCCGCCATCGCCCTGCCGAAGTGGCTGGCGACAAAATCCTCGGTTCGTTCGACGTAGTTGACGTTGTACAGGAAGCGCTCGCCGTGACGCGTGCTTTCCGAAAACGGCACGCTCGCGTCGTTGAGTTCGGCGAGCTTCGCCTTTGCAAGCTGCCGTGCCTGCTCCCGGCCGTGGCGGTCGTTGCTGAAATATACGTGCGTAAACGTCACATAGGGATCGACGTAATAGTCGTCCCGGTTCGCTTCGTAATACTCCGCGATCTCTTCGTCGGATACATCGACCGCCGCCGACACGAAGCCGTTGGTAATGAACTGCAGCGACTGGATCAGCCGCTGCTTGATGACGTAGTCGTTCTGGTCCATGCCCAGCGCCAGGGCTTCCCGGTGCAAGGCCTCTTCGCGCACGTAGTCGTCGATCAACATCGACAACTCGGCATCGCCCAGGGCGTCGAGCCTCGCCGCTGCGACTTCCGGGTTGAAGGCCTTCGAGCGGAACTGGACGAACGTGAGCAGCGCATCGCGATCGACGACGATCGTCTTGCTGTCGAGATTGCTCTCCTCCGGCGCGACCAGGTCGAAAAGAACGAACAGGCCAATGCCTATCGCCAGGAAGTGCACCAGGGGTTCCCGCAGGAATTTCTTCAAGACGCCTTACCAGTCCACAGCGGCCGAGTCGCCAACAGAGCTTGACTCAAGGCGTGTACCAGATCGGCGATGAGTACGCGCGCTCCTGGATCGTCGCCGGATTGCCGGTCTCCTCGACCGGGATGCCGAGCGCGATCGCGTCGAACAGGGTATGGCGCGGTGTCGGGATCTGCAGTACGCGCACGTAGTAGAACGATGCCTTCGCAGGGTCGAATTCCGGGTCGCTCCAGACCACGGTCAGTTCCGGATCTCCGATGCTGTTGGTGTAGTTGCCCGTGCTGATATCCACGGTATTGCCGACCGGCGGCGCCTTGCCGTCACTGCCTGCGACGCGGCCGTCCGCCATGGCTACATTGAAGACCTTTTCCTGCGGCATGCCCTCGTCGTCCAGCCAGCCCTTGACGACCTGGATGCGGTCGAGGTTGGCGCCGACCGGGTCCTTCACGGCACGGATCAGGAACGACGGCGCTTTGCCGTCGGGCGCGGCTGAGAGGTCGCCGCCCATTGGCACGCCCTTGTCGTAGCCGGCTGCCGCCAGGTTGTTGAGCGACGCATCATTGGCGTTGTAATCGAAGCCGCCGAAGAAGCGCAGCTTGATGCGCGGGCCCGTCGTCGCATAGACCTCCTTGCGTTTCATCGCGTCGAAGATGGCATCACGCGTGTTCTCGGGTGCCCACACGGCGGCGAGACCTGCAGCGCCCATGTCCCAGCCCGGCGTGCCGGGAATGATGTCTTCTTTCTTGGTGCCCGGCGTCGAGTCGATCGCCATCTTGCCGTGGAAATTGTCTTCCTCGGCCGAGGCCATTGCCGTGTGCGAGTCCGTGGAGCCGATCATGCCAAACTTGTACGGGTTGCCGCGGCCGCGATTGTCGAGCACGAGCCCGCGCAGCAATGCGGTGCGCGCATAGTCGCCATTTTCGACGATGCGCTTCTCCTGCGATTCGATAACCGCCCTGTCCTCGGGGCTCAGCGTGCCGAGGAAGCCATCGCTGAACATGCTTGGGGCCTCGGCGCCCTCGACCGCGATGAGATGCTCGTAGGTCTCGTAATCGGCGAACTCGTCGTTCGGTGACAGCCGCGGATGGGTCTCAGAGTCGCCCTTGATCTGCGTCATCTCCACGACCGGCTCCCAACGCATGCGCAGCTTGGAATAAGCCTGGTCCACACCTGCGCCGTTGCTGTCCACGAGCGGGAACATCAGGCCGCCCGAGATGTTCGAGTTGTGCGGGATCGCGAGGAAGTCCGCGCCGGACTCGGCGGAGGTCTTCTCCAGCCAGGCCCAGAGGTCCTCCGGCTTATTGCTGTCCAGGCTCGTGTACGGGATGAACTTCTCACCGTTCACCTTGCTGCCTTTCATGATCAGCACGCGATGCAGGTTCTGGCCCTGTGGCGTCGACGACCACTCCCAGCCCATGAAGGCCGTGAACTTGCCCGGCTCGTTGTGGCGGTCTGCGGCGTCCATGATCTCACCCCAGACCGACGCATTGATCTCGGGGTTGTTCAGGTTCTGGTCCACCGGGACGACGCCATTAATCTGTGCGATCAGTTCGCCGAAGACCTCGATCTCGCGACCCTCGGCGGCCATCTGCGCATACCGTATTCCGGTCTCCGTATTGGCAACGCGCGGATCGCCCTGCAGCACCATCGGCACGACACCCATGAACTCGCCGTGGTCCGAGACTACGAGGAAGTCGAGTGGCGTACCGATCTCGATACGTGCCTTGTGGTACGGGTGCACGACCGGGTAGCCTTTCGCGTAGCGATAGGCCGTATCCGGATCCGCCGAGCGGTTCTGCATCAGGTAGGCGTCGGGTGAATACGACGTGTGCAGGTGCGTGTCGCCCCAGTACAGCTTGTTGACGACTCCGGGACTCTTGGTCACCTCGGCGACGGGCGGCGCAGTTTCCTCCGCGACCGGCGCCGGCGCCGCGCTTTCCTCGGCTGCCTCCTCGGCGGGTTGCCCGCAGGCGCCGACCAGGAGTGCGGATGCGGACAGGCAAAGCAGTTTTCTCATGATGTCTCTCTATACATTAATTAAGGGGTGTACCAGATCGGCGACGTGTACGCGCGTTCCTGCGTCGTCGCAGGCGCGTCAGCCGGATGTTCGACACGGAAACGGAAGGCATCATACAGGGACCAGCGCGGCGTCGGAATCCCGATTACGCAATTGTGGGTGTTGCCTAAAGTGGACGACGCGCTTCTGCTCTGCCGCAGCGAACGGTAGGATGTGGCATTCCGACAATTCGCTCCGGTGACAGTAATGACCCGCACTCCTTCAATCAGTCACGGCATCGTGTTGCTGGCTGCTTTCGTTCTGAGCGCCTGCGCGCCGCAGCCCACCCAGCCGAAGCCCACCGGCGAGGTCAACATCGAGGGTCTGCAGCAGGTTACCGCAAGGAATTTCGAAGCCGCGTTCCTTCGGCCGGGCGTCACGTTTGCCGATTACAGCAAGCTCATGGTCGAGGAACTCGAGTTGGCTTTCCGCACCCCGGATCGGGAGCAGAACCAGTTTCCGCTGGGCGAAGACCAGAAGACCCGGTTCAGGGCGGACATGGCGACCGCGTTCGGTGAGGAACTCGGGAAGCTCGAGAATGTTGAGCTCGTTACCGAACCCGGGCCGGATGTTCTGGCGCTGCACGTGCGTGTCCAGGATATCGTTGCGCGGGCACCGGGCCGGCGGGTCGGTGGTGCAGGGCGAGCCGGTTTCGCCCTCGAAACCGTCGGCGAGATGACGCTGGTATTGGAGCTGCGCGACTCGCAATCGGACGAAGTGCTGGTGCGCGCGTTCGACCGCCAGGCCGTCGAAGGCGCCGCGATGGTGAGCGGCAGCGGCGTGGTCTCGACCTGGCAAGGCGTCGAGCGGCTGGTCGGCCGCTGGGCGTCCGGAGCGAGCGAGGGTCTCGACCGGCTCCTGGGCGGCGACTACTGAGCCGCGCTCGCGCAGTTAACAGTTCCCGCTAGCGGCGACCTGCTCGCCCGGAGGGACTGAGACCCTTGTCACAAGAGCATTGATTGCACGGGGGTTAACGCTCTCTTCATCGATTGCACGATCGAGCCTGGAATCGATAATAAATCAATAGCTTATACCGGGACACACCTGCTGCGATGCGCGTGGTTATCCGTATAAACCACCCTTGTGCGACTCCATGATTCACAAAAGAATGGTCAGGAGACAGCGGCTGTCAGCGGCTGTCGCTTCAGGCTCCCCGGGGCCCGTTGGACGGACCCCGTCGGGATTGCCAACAATGGGGATCAAGCCGAGATGTTTCGAATTTCAATCTTCCGACTTTCTGGATTCTCAGGCGCACGGATGGCAGCGATGCTGTGTGCGCTTGCCGTGGTAACGGGCCTGGCGTCGCCAGTTTCTTTTGCTCAGACCCTCGAGTTCGTGGGGCCGCTTCGCATGGCCGAGAGCCCGCTGGGGCTCGTCGTAGGCGACTATGTCGGCAGGAAAGTGGTCATCGTGGATCCGCTTTCCATGCAGGCGCTGGACGCATTGCCGATCTATACCGATGAAACGCAGGCGACCGCTGGCAAACCTCTGAGCGTTGCCTGGATGAACAACCGCCTGTACGTCGGCGAGGAATACACCGGCCGCATCCAGGTCTTCGGCTACGGCAAGCCCAAGAAGAAAGGCATCAAGGATTCGTCCAGCATAAACAGCAAATCACAATGGGTGCAGACCTCGCCCAGCCTGACGGCGGCGCCGGTCGGGCAGCCCTCGGCCATGGTTGCGGACGAAGGGCAGGGTCTGTTGTTCGTCGCCAGCAAGGTTGAGAAAGCGATCCTCGTGCTCGACGCTGACGGCAATCTCGTGCGTACCATCGGCGGGCCGGGCAGTGCGGCGCCGCTGGGCAAGCCGCAGGGCATCGCCCTGGACCGGGTCGGCCAGCGCATCTTCGTCAGCGACGACGGCATCGAGACATGCACCTGGATGGGTTGTTCGCTCGGCTCCGCCATCCAGGTTTACGATTACGACGGCGCGTTTCTGGCTGCGATCGACGGCAACACCGGGAACGCCGGCCAGAATTTCTCCCGTGCGCAGGGCGTGGCCGTGGATGACGCAGGGCGCGTTTACCTGGCCGACAGTTTCCGCCATGAAGTCCTCGTGTTCGAAGAGGTTTCTCCCAACACGTTCGGCTCGCTCGGCGTCTTTGGCGGCAAGGGGACGGCACCGGGGCAACTCCTGTTGCCAACCGGGGTGCTGTTTGATGCTGCAACAGGACGAACGCTGGTCGCCAACACGATGCTGACCCGGATCGAGGCATTCAACATGGAGGATCTCGTGCAATGAGCGCTTTCATGAAATCGTTGACCTCGACCTTGCTCCTGGCCATCGTCTTGTTGCTGGCGTCCGACAACGCGCACGCCCTGTTGCCCACCCATGAGTGCGGCTACTGCCATTCATTGCACGGGTCTGACACCGGCTTTGTGCCCCGCAGCGACCCCGTCAATATCGAGGTGCTGTGCATGGGATGCCACCTCACGGCAAACGGAACCACTGCCGCGGTGCAACCGCATCGGGGCGAAGGCAGTTATCCGGAGCACTACAGCACCTGCACCGACTGTCACGAAGTGCATGACAACATGCCGAACTGGCGCCTGAACGACCCGAACCACTTGGCGGACGACAACGCGGCCGGTCGCGACGGTACCGACACCCGGCCCGGTGGCTGGCCGGTGGGTGTCAACACCAAGATGGTCGGGCGTGAGGACCCGGATGGTGAAACGCCTTACGCGATCATCATCACGAAGGAACGGGACATGAACAAGGACGGCATTCCCGACCGCAATACGACAGTCACGCAATCCTGTGACGACACGGTGGAGAACGACTGTTACGTGACGCGCAAGCGGCACGTCATCTTCGAGAACCGTGATGCGAGCGATTCGAACGTGACCATCCATGGCTGGGCGGATCACGACGAAGACGGAATGAGCCCTGCGGACGCGACCTGGGAGACGATTACGGAGTGGAGTGATACCGCGGGTGGTGGGCACGACGCGATCTGCCACATGTGTCATACGGTCGTGTCCAAGAATGCCTGCGGCTACGACGACGCAGCCGACTGCTCGCTACACAACCAGGACCGCACGTGCACGGATTGCCACCTGCACGACGGCTGTTTCGACAAGGGCGCTGACTGCACGCCCTGGACCATGCCCAACCGCGATGTCCGGATGGACAGCGTGGTGGCGGCGCCTATATCGGTCAACTCGGGACAGACCGTGACGATAACGGCCGACTTCACCAACCTCGGCGATGCGACCGAGGTGGTGAGGGTCAAGTTCTATTCGAGCATCGACCGCCTGCTCGGCACTGTCGCCGTTGGCGACGTGCCGCCGGCCGGCGGCACAGGGCAGGCCGTCTTCGTCTGGACAACGACGACCGATGGCCTCCACACAGTGTCTGCCGAGGCACAGCCGGTGATCGCCGAGGTCAACGTCGCCAACAACACGCTCACCGGCAACACGGTTACGGTCGCGGTGCTGGATATCCACGACGTCGCAGTGACGGCCGTAACGGCGCCACCCCAGGTCGAGGTGAACACCAGCGCGACAGTGTCCGTCGACATTGCCAACCAGGGCGGCTATACGGAAACGTTCAACGTTACCCTGGTATCGGACCTCGACGGCACGATCCAGACACTGAGCAGCGGACCTCTTGGAATCGGCGCGTCGACCACACTGAATTTCACCTGGGATACGACGGGTGCGACCGAGGTCGTGCATACGCTGACGGCGACGGCCGACACGGTGCCGGGTGAGACCGATACCGCGGACAATTCGGCAAGCACGACATCCGAGGTAATCCCGGCGACCACGCACGACGTAACCGTGGACTCCGTCACGGCGCCGCCAACGGTCACGCAGGGTACATCTGCCGGCGTGGACGTCCAGGTGACCAACAACGGTGGTGCTACGGAAATGTTCAATGTGACCCTGGTATCCGACCAGGATGGCACGATCCAGACACTGAGCAGCGGGGCCCTCGCAGCGGGTAACGTCACCACGCTGAACTTTACGTGGAACACCAACGCGTCCACCACCGTGGGGACGCACACGCTGACGGCAACGGCGGACACGGTACCGGGCGAGACAAACACGGCCGACAACTCGGCGAGCACGACGGCCGACGTGGTTGCAGCGGGTCCGGTGAACAACCTGGCGGTTATCGCCATGTCCGTCAATCCGCCGTCGCCGATCGCCACCTGCGGCTCGCGGCTGCGAGATATCCTGATAACGGTGACGGTCGAAAACCAGGGCACCGCGACAGAGTCCAACTTCTCCGTGGCGCTGGCGTCCGACCACCCGGACGACCAGAACTTCGACCCGCAAACGGTCGCCAGCCTGGCATCCGGGGCGACGGCCGACCTGGTCTACAACTGGACTTACGACAGGAATGACGGTTGCGGCCTGCGGACGTTTACAGCGACCGCAGACACGGTGACAGGCGAGACGGATACGGCCGACAACACCCGCACCCTGGATGTGGATATTGTCAACTAGGCGGGGTTTTTTGTGGTAGCAGGAAATGCTGGTGCAGCTCGTCACCCAGTCCAAAAAAGAAAACCCCGCAGGGGGCGGGGTTTTCTCAGCGAATTAGCGCTTAAATCGCGGTTTTCTGCGACGGGGGTTTACATAAGAACGCAAGGGTCAGGCGTAGGAAATGCGGTCTTTGCAAAATGTCACAGAATTCTCCAACACCTTACCACAATCCCGTGTTTCGTGACCACCCTCGTCTTATAGGTAGTTCCCCCAATAGAGTACGCGACTCGCACGATTAATAGGGTTTGTTGACTCTTCGATAATCGAATTGTTCCAAAAGGTCAGGCCAAGATTTTTGGGGACACATTTATTCCGGGGACTCGCGAAGCAGTCCTGATCTAAAGGCCGAATCTCCGGATATGTACTTTGCGCAAGGGAAAATTCGAGGAGTAGGAAATGTTTAAGAAATTAGCAGGTTTGACAGCGGTAGCTGGCCTGTTCTTGAGCGGAATGGCATCGGCGCAGACGATTGTGGGTACGGATCATGATTTAAGCCTTGAGCCGAACACGGGCGGCCAAATCTGTATCGTCTGCCACACGCCTCACAACGCAGACACGACAGTATCGGGAGCACCGCTCTGGAACCACGAAGTTACCGGGGCGACGTTTACCGTGTACGCTTCGCCGACGTTCGACGGCGGACCGTCCGGCCAGCCTGCCGGTGCATCGAGGCTCTGCCTGTCATGCCACGATGGCACGGTCGCTTTAGATGCTTTCGGCGGTAATGCAGGCACCGGAGGCAACACTATTACCGGCAACGCACTTATCGGCACCGACCTGAGTGACGATCACCCGATCTCGTTCGTCTACGATACGGCGCTCGCGACAACGGACGGCGGTCTGGCCGACCCGGCGACCGCAAATTCGGGGCTCGGCAGCACGATCGATGCAGACATGCTGTTTGCAGGCAGCCTGGAATGCGCGTCATGTCATGACGTACATGATGACCAAATTGCGCCGTTCCTGCGCCTGGCCAATAGCGCGAGCGCAATGTGCCTGACGTGCCATAACAAGTAACGCTCGAGTAACATCAACGCTGCCATCGGCGCGGCGGCCGGTGGCGGCGTTTTTGATTTTCGGTGCCTTGGACTTAATAGCCCGGGAGGCAGAGGATGAATCGACATAGCCTGGCAATTTTCTCGCCCGCTGTGCTGGCGGCCGTAGTTCTTTTCGCAGTTCCGATCGGCGTGCTGCGCGCGGACTCGGGCGATGAAGCGGAGGAGTACCTGTTCTATCCGCTGCCGCCCGATCTTCCCCGCTTTCAGTTTCTGGCAAGTTTCTCCTCGGCACTGGACGTGTCGTCCGGCAAGAGCAGTTTCAGGGATTTCGTGTTCGGCGGCGAGGACAAGGAGAATCACCTGGTCGAGAAACCCTATGGTGTCGCAATTCACGAGGGCGCCATTTACGTTGTTGACGCGCGTGGTCCCGGGTGGGCGGTCTTCGATCTCGCGAATCGCAAATCTGCGGTCGTGCGCCCGAAGGGTGGGGGAACGCTCAAGAAGCCCATCAACATAACGATCGACGACGACGGTACCCGCTATGTCACCGATACCGGTCGTGAACAGGTGCTGGTCTACGACGGCCAAAACCGTTTTCTCAGGGCTTATGGCGAACCGGGCCAGTTCAAGCCGGTCGACGTCGCGATCGTCGGGGACAGGCTGTACGTCACGGACCTGATGCAACACAAGGTGCACGCGCTCGACAAGTCCACTGGGGCGACCTTGCTGAGCTTCGGCGGTCTCGGATCGGCGCCGGGCGAGTTCAATAACCCGACGAACCTGTCGGTTGCGGCGGACGATACGCTTTACGTCGTCGATACCATCAATTTCCGGGTGCAGCAGTTCACGCTGGAGGGCGAGTTCATCCGTGAATTCGGGGAGGCAGGTATGGTGCCGGGCACGTTTTCACGCCCGAAGGGAATATCGGTAGACCGCGAGGGGCATGTCTTTGTGACTGACGCCGCGTTCGAGAACATCCAGGTATTTGCACAGGACGGCGGTGCGCTGATGTTCTTCGGCGCCCAGGGCGGCGGCAGGGACAGTATCAACCTCCCAACGGCCATCAAGATCGACTACGACAACGTTGCCTATTTCGAGCAGTACATCGCACCGGATTTCGACGTCGAGTACCTGGTCCTCGTCGCGAGCCAGTTCGGCAACAACAACGTCACGGTATTCGGTTACGGCTCGCGGCGCGAGTGACATCCGAACCCCGGCGTTGAGGACTTGTAGGGGCGGCGCTTTGAGAGAAAGGAATCCAGAAGGGTGGGCCGAAGCAGCCAGGAAGTTCGCACTGATCCTGCTGATGCCGGCTGTGTGCGCCGCCGAATACCACGAAGTCGACGATATCAAGCCGTTCGGTCTCCTCGACGTAACCGGGCATGTGCGCGTCGGCTACCTGTTCGACGACCGTGAACGTGGGGCCTCCCTGGAAAAATCGTTCGAACAGCAGTCGAGCTGGGAGCAGGAGCTCTTCGTACTGACCAAGAGCTTCGTCTACCACCCCGGTTTCCTGAACATGGATCTCGGCGGCGGCCCCGTCTTCGTGCAGCAACAATTCGATACGAATGTCGACGAGGCCAGCAACAATGACGTGCTGTTCAATTTTCTCGGCCGCCTGAACATCCTGGACCTGAAGAATTATCCGGTTTCGGTCTACTACGAGCGGACTCACCCGTCGGTGACGACCAGCCGGTCCGGCCGCTTCCTGGTGCAGAACGACGCCTACGGAGTGAGGGGCCACGTTACCCAGTTGTTGAGGGACAGGACGACATTGCGGTACGCAATAACTCGCCAGGAGGCCGACGGGTCGGGGCTTGGTTCCGTCGTCGACACGTCTGCCGAAACGAAGAGTTTCGCGCTGGATTCGACATACAGAAATTCGGACAACATCACATTCCAGTTCGACAAACTCGAACAGGAGTCGGCCAGCGGCAGCGCGGGTTTGCCGATCGTACGTTCCGAACTCGACCAGGAGATCGCCGAAGTACGCGCCAACAATGTTTTTGGTGCCGACGAGCAGGTCAGAATCTCGCAACGCCTGCGGCAAATGGACCAGGAAAACGTGACGACGATCGTCTCGACCCTGGACGACCGTACGTATAACGGCAACGTCCACTGGCAGTATGACGGCGACGGGCACGCATTCTTAAATCTTCGCGACGTGACATCGAAACGGGATTCGACCCGCCAGGATTTCACCGACCTGGAAATCGGGGCGGCTGAACAATTGACCGAGAGCACCTTCGCGCGTGCGTCGCTCGGCCACTCGACGGTTGATCAAACGGGATTCACGCGCGATCGGAATTCGCTGAGGGGCGCTGCCACATATTCTCGCGAAACGGGATTCGGAGGGTTCGGCATATCGGGATCCGCAAGAGCGGAGCGAAACGACCAGGAATCAACGGCCGATGAGATCGACGTATTCGACGAGCCGCTGATTCTCATCGGTACCAACCCGGTCGATCTTCGCAACGAGTTTGTCGTGCCGGGTTCGGTCGTGGTCCGCAACGCTGACAAGACGCAGACCTACGTGGAAGGACTCGACTACCGCCTGATCGAGACCGGTAGCGTGACCTCGGTACAGAGGCTGGTAAACAGCAGCATCACGGACGGCGAGACCGTGCTCGTCGACTACAGCTACAGCACGTCCGGCACAGCGGAATTCGATACCTACGGTTCGGGTATTGCGCTGAGCGCCGATTTCCTGCGGACATTCAGGGCGCACGTTCGCTACGACATACAGGACACAAAGATTAGGCAAGGCGAGCTGACGAATCCGCTGAATGACGGCGAGATAGTGGAGTTCGGAATCGGTACGACCAACCAGTTCCTGGACGGCTGGACGCTAGACGCACAGTACCGCCATTTGCGACAGGACCTGGAGACTTCGCCTTTTGTCAGCGATCAGCTGGACGTCAGCTTTACGACGAGCCTGGGCGGTACGCTGGCACTGACGCTGGCGGCTGGCCTGAACGAGACCGACTACGAGAACTCCAACGAGGACATCAGCCAGGTTACGTATCGAATCGGGTTGCGCGGGCGCGTACTGCGGAGAAGCTACCTTTCCTACGATGCGTTCCTGCTCGACGATACGGGTGGCAGCCTGCCCCGCAAGCAATTCCGGCACCGGTTGAACTGGCAATGGAGTTATCGCCAGATGCGGTTCGAAATGCGTGCGACGATTTCAGAGGACGAGCTGGGCGTATCCGAGTGGAACAATGTTACCGTGACGGCTCAGCTGACGAGGGTGTTCTAGTCGTGGACCGGAGGCGTGCGACATTCCTCTGCATGATCGTGCTCCTCGGCACGATGTACGCGTGTGCGAGCGGTCCCGACGTGGTTCCGTTCGCCAGCGAAGGACGCATCTGGCCGGAACCGCCGGACCCGCCGCGAATCGCATTCGTGCAGGCAATTGCCCGGCCGGATGACCTGGGCATCCGGCCCGGCTTCTGGGGTCGCCTGGTCAGCGTCGTCGCTGGCGCGCCGAAAAACGCCATGGTGCGACCGATGGACGTCGTGGCGACAACAGGCGGCGATATGATCTATGTCGCCGACCCCGACGCGCGTTGCGTCCACCGCTTCGATCTCGAACGCAGCCGTTACGATTGTCTCCGGGTGTCGCGCGATGAATCCCTGGGTTCGCCGATCGGTCTTGCGATCACGCCGGCCGGCCGAGTGTACGTCGCCGACTCGCTATTACGCGGCATTTTCACAATCGGCGCAGGTGACAAGTATTTGCAGCGCCTGGATACGGGCGAGGCCCTGCAGCAGCCGACCGGCGTCGCCTGGGACGAAGACGCGGGCGTGCTGTTCGTAACGGACACTGGCGCGCAATCCATCAAGGCCTTCACCCCCGAAGGCGAACAAGTTCTCGGCTTCGGGGAGCGCGGAACGGAACCGGGCCAGTTCAATTTCCCGACCTACCTGTGGCTTCCCGGGGACGGCGAACTCATCGTCACCGACTCTCTTAACTTCCGCATCCAGCAATTTGCGACGGATGGGGAATTCCTGCATGCCTTCGGCAAGAACGGCGACCAGGTTGGCGACTTCGCGCGTCCCAAGGGCGTGGCGGTCGATGCACTGGGCCACATCTACGTCGTCGACGCATTGTTCAACGGTGTACAGATATTCGACCGTCAAGGTATGCTGCTGCTGGCTTTCGGCGAGCAGGGCCAGGGGCCTGGAGAATTCTGGCTGCCGAATGGCATCCATGTGACACGAGACAACATGATTTTTGTTGCGGACTCGTACAATCGTCGCATCCAGGTATTGCGCTATATCGGGACGGAGACATGATGCAGGTCCTGCGGTTATTGTCATTGCTCATGGGAATCATGGCCATCGTCTCTGCGCAGGCCGGCAGCATCGTCAATACGTCGCACAATCTGTCGGTGGCGGGCCCGGGGAACGTGACGGCGGCCGCAGAGGACCGGGTCTGCATCTTCTGCCACACCTCGCATTCCTCGAGTTCGACAACGCCCCAGTGGAATCGAAATACGCCTTCCGCAGCCTACGTGCCGTATACGAGTTCTACCGCGGTGGCGCAACCCGGGCAGCCGACCGGGCATTCGCTGATGTGCCTGAGCTGTCACGATGGCACGATCGCACTGGGCGAGATCGTCAGCCAGCCGAACGATATTGCGATGTCGGGTGGCGTAACGACGATGCCCCCTGGGGAAGGCCTGATCGGCACCGATCTCACGCACGACCATCCTGTCTCGTTTGCCTACACGGGCTCGCTCGCATCCCAGAACGGCGAGCTGCAGGCACCTTCCGCGCTGCCGTCAAGCGTCATACTCGAAGGCGGTAACCAGTTGCAGTGCACCGCCTGCCACGACGCCCATAGCAATGACTTCGGCGGCTTTCTCATCATGCCGAACGTGGGCTCGCAGCTGTGCACGACATGCCACCTGAAGACCGGCTGGTCGCAGACCTCGCATAGCCAGTCGGGTGCGACCTGGAACAACCAGCCACCCGATCCCTGGCCGAACAGCAACCTGGTGACGGTGAGTGAGAATGCGTGCGGCAGTTGCCATCAGCCACACCTTGCGACAGGTGGTCCGCGTCTTCTGAACCATGCGATTGAAGAAGATAACTGCCTCGCGTGCCACAACGGCAATGTTGCGGCGGACGATATCGAAGCAGAATTCAACAAGGCTTTCCGGCACGGTATTGCGGATAACACGGGGGTGCATGACCCGGCTGAGCCGGCCGTCGTCGACACTCGCCACGTGGAGTGCTCGGATTGCCACAATGCGCATGCGACAAACTCGGCGCGTCTGCCTGGCGACACGCCGGCCAACGTACGCGGTGTTAACCTGGCCGGTACCGAGGTCAGCGCAGCCAACAACACCTACGAAATTTGCCTGCGCTGCCACGGCGACAGTCCCGGCAGGCCCGCATCCCGTACGCCTCGGCAGCACGAACAGACGAATGTCCGCCTCGAGATTCAGGCGACGAACCCGTCGTTCCATCCGATTGGTTCTCCCGGGAGCAATAACAACGTGCCGAGCCTGATCCCCCCGTTGACAGAGCAGTCGGTCATCACGTGCGGCGATTGCCACAATTCGAATAATGCGAGCAGTGCCGGAGGCAACGGGCCTGAAGGGCCGCATGGCTCGACCTTCGAGCCGATACTGGTAGACCGGTACGAGACTGCTGACAACACGCAGGAGAGCACCGCGGCGTACCAGCTGTGCTACAACTGCCACAGTGAATCCAGCATCCTGGGCGATGACAGCTTCAAGGAGCACGACAAACACATTTGTCACGACCCGCACGGCATCAGTTCGACGCAGGGTAACTCGACAAATAATTCGAACCTGATCAACTTCGACACAACGATCGTATTCCCGCGCGGCAACGGCGATCTGCGCTTCGAGGACCAGGGCCAGTTCGCGGGAACCTGCTATCTCGAATGCCACGGCGAGGACCATAACAATTTTGATTATCAGAACTAGACATCTCGGACTAGCGGGGACTGCGCTGGTCGCTGCGATTTTCTTGTCTTTCCCTGTGTCGGCACAGGACGATGCCAATGCAAGTCCGCACTGGACTGCCAGCGGATGCGAGGCTTGCCATGTGGGGGCGGCTCCAGCCAAAGGCGTTGTCAATCTCAAGGCCGCCGACGCGGAAGCGTTGTGCGAAAGCTGTCACGGCAGTCGTGGCGACGCCCTGTCTTGCAGGCACTCATCGGGCATTTCGGCGGGCAGTTTGACGATCGCGGAGAGCCTTCAGTCGTCGCTTAAGGATGGAGAGGTCGTCTGCTCGACCTGTCACGACCTTGTCCACCAGTGCGAGCGACCGAAACCGCATTTCAGGCTGCAAAATCGTGGATTCTTGCGCGACCGGACCTCACACTACACCGAGGATTATTGCTTCAAGTGCCACGGAGAATCGGAATACGTTGCCCTGAATCCTCACAATGGTGCGGCCGGTGATCCGCCGAAAGCCACTTGCCCGTTGTGTCATATCGGTGTTCCGGAACCTGACGACACCAAAGCAATCCGCGTATCGTTCAATATGCAGCTCGACCTCAATGACATGTGCCGCGGCTGTCACGACGTGAAGCCGCACCCGACAGGGGTGTCCTTTGGTGCGCAAGCAGAGGGCTGGGTACACCTTGTAAGACCATCGGTTGACGTATTTGGGAAGATCGAAAGATGGCAGGCGGCAACGGGCGCGAGTCTGCCGCTAAGCCCTTATAACGGAGAGATCTATTGCGGCACCTGCCATGACCCCCACGAATTCGAAGGCGGCCCGGTTGCTCAGCAACCCGAGCACAGGCTGAGGGCAGACGATATCTGCCAGGCGTGCCATGAAAAGTAAACAACTCATCAATGGCCTGGCGTTAACTGGCCTGCTGCTATCGTCCATCGTTTTGGCCGCCGACATGCCGACGGGCGCGCCGAACCAGGCGGCCCAACTCGAACTGTTGCTGATGCCCTCCGACGTCGCGATCGCGAGCGACGGCCAGACCTACGTCGTCGACAGCGGCAACCACCAGGTCGCGGTCTTCGACGCGTCCGGCACTCGCATTACCTCGCTCGGCATGATGGGCGATGAAGAGGGCCAGCTCATGAATCCGCTGGGCATCGGCGTAAGTGCCAAGGGCGAAGTCTGGATTGCGGACAAAGGCAACGAACGCATCGTCATGTTCGATGCCAAGGGAAGCCCGCGAAGGGCGTTCGAGCTCGAGGCAGAAAGCGAGAGCGTCGTTCCTGTCGACGTCGCGGTCGGGCCCAGGGGCCGGGAACTCTTCATTACCTCCAACAACACGCACCAGGTCGTCGTCTTCTCGAACAAGGGCGAGTTCCTGCGCGCCTGGGGTGGGGAAGGCGAGGAAGATGGCCAGTTCATTTATCCCGCGACCATCGACATCGACGCAGCAGGCAACGTCTACGTCGTTGACGTGATCAATGCCCGCGTTCAGAAGTTTGATGCGGCAGGCAACCACCTGCTCACGATCGGCAAGCTCGGCGGCAAGGCCGGCAATTTCTACCGTCCCAAGGGTGTCGCCGTCGACGATGTGGGCAACATCTACGTCTCGGACAGCTTCCTCGGTGTCGTGCAGGTCTTCAACCCGGATGGTGAGTTCGCGTACGTTATTGGCGATGACGGCACGGCGACCGTATACGATACCCCGGTCGGTCTCGCGGCCGCAGGCGAACGCCTCTACGTTACCCAGATGCTGGCGGGCAAGGTCGCGATCCTCGAGCCGCAGGCGCCTCCACCGCCCGCACCGGAAGATGAGGCCGCGGAATGAACGCACTTCGCGCATTCTTCGCTGCCGCGGGCCTGATCCTCGTGTTGCTGCCATCCCAGGAGGTCACGCTTGCCGAAGAGGCCGCAGACCAGTTCGACTGCGCTGCCTGCCACCCCATGAAGATCCGTGACTTCAAGGGCCGCCGCGCCAACCCGGTGACGCCGGTCGAGGAATTCCCCGAGTTACCGACGGGCAAGCAGGATGTCGCCAGCTCCCCGGCCATGTGTTTCTCCTGTCATGACGGTTACGTCATGGATTCACGGGCGATGTGGGAAGGCGGCTACCGCGGACACCGCCTGGGGATGCCGCCACCGGCCGACATGACGATATCGGAGCTGGACGGCTCGCCGGAATTCCCACTCAACGAGGACGGCAACGTGTACTGTGGGACCTGCCATTCCGCGCACCTCAGCGAAGCCGAAGGCGCGCCGACCAAGGTCGAGCCGTTCATGCGCCAGTCCGCCGGCGGCGGCAACATCTGCACGGCCTGCCATACCGAGCAACTGGCCATCGAAGGCAGCGCGCATGATAAGGGCGGCCGCCGCAACAAGGACTTCGAGAAGCGCGGCACCTGCGGCTATTGCCACGCGTCACACGGCTCGGACTGGCCATTGATGTGGGCGCGCGATCTCGGCGAGGCGGAGCTGCCGATGGACCGTCTTTGCCGGAGCTGCCACGACGATGCGCCGAACCCGGGCGAGCATCCGCCGCAGATCGTTGCCTGGTCGCAGGACATTCGAGGCACGATATTCTCGAACACTCCGGGCGAGATGCCAGTCTTCGACAAGCATGGGCGGCAGGCGCGTGTGGGCAACATCGGCTGCGGAACCTGCCACGACGTGCACCGGGAGGTTGCCGAGGGCCGTCCGGGTGATCTGAAGGGCCTGCACCTGAGGATGCCCGAGTTCGTGGAGCCGCTCTGCGCCGACTGTCACGGCCCCGAGGCGCTGTTCAAGTACAAGTTTTTCCATTCGGAAGCGAGCCGCCGCTGATACAAAAGCCACGCAAGAGGTTTCGGCGAGCGGAGGTCAGTTCCCGACGACTTCTCTGAGTGGATTGCCCACAGCCCCTGACGGCGCCTTGATGCCGAGGTAAGCGGCGAGCGTCGCCGCGATATCCACGGTCAGCACGCGCCGGTCGATAACCGACGGCTCGAGTCCCGCACCCGCGAACACGATCGGCACAAAGGTGTCGTAATTCCACGGCGAGCCGTGCGTCGAGGCGACGATGAGTCCCTCGAAATCGTTGATGAACCAGTTCGGTTCGAACACGATGAACACATCGCCCGAGCGCTTGGCATGGAAGTTGTGTTTCACGGCGCGCATCAGCGGCGTGTCGGCGGCATTCCCCTTGCGCAGCGCCGTGCTGGAAACGGCCAGAGATACGCCCGGGAACTTCATCAGCTCTTCAACCACGGCCGCTTCGAGCGCCTGCTGGTCGATCTTGCGGTTGTTCTTCACGTCTGTGCTGAAATACAGGTACGGGTGTGAGTAGGTCGCGATCAGTTCGTCCTTGATGCCGAAGCGCTCCTTGATGCGGGTGATCGCGGCTTCCTTGTCCCAGCTTTCGGGCTCGACGTAGCCCGCGGGGATGCCGAGCGAGTTCAGGTAGCCCGGCGTGTCCGGCCCGCCGTGGTCAGCCGAGAGCACGATCAGGGTATTGTCGAGCCCCACGTGTTCGTCCACGAAGGCAAACAGGTCGGCCAGCGTGCGATCGAGCTGCAGGATGTTGTCTTCGCCTTCCAGGCTCGATGGGCCGAATACGTGCCCGACGTAGTCGGTCGACGAGAAGCTCACGCTCAGGTAATCCGTAACCTCGTCAGAACCGAGCTGCTCGTTGACGAGCGCCTCTTTCGCGAAGTCCAGCACGAGCCTATCGCCGGCCGGGCTCAGCGTCAGCCAGGTCGTGAAATAGCGGCTGGTGCCGTCGCCGAAGGCATGCGGGAAAGTGCGGCCGAATCCCGCGACGTCGGTCTCCCACTCACGGTCATCGGAGTCGCCAAACAGGTAGCTGTCCCGGTCGTGCAACAGTGTCCAGCGGGTATTCGCGAATGCCTGCGCCGGCCGTGCCTCGTTGAATTTGGTCACCCAGCCGGGATACTCGTCGAGGTAGTACTTGCTGGTAACGAACTCGCCGCTGGCTTTCGAGAACCAGTAGGCCGTGCCCGAATGACCGGCCATCGAGATCGCGCCGCGATCCTTGACCGACACGCCAACCACCTTTGCCTCGCCGTTCGTGCTGCTCCTGAGTTCGTCGGAGAACGTCGACACGAGAATTGCGGCGGGCGAACGGCCTTCGCTGCGCGCCGCTCGTTGCGTCGGGTCGATCTCGGTGTCCTCGTCGACGTCGGCGCCCTTCGTCAGCAGGGGATAAGCGGCATCCTCGACGTTGTAGGTCGTGAACCCGCTCTCGCGGTCGAACCACAGGTTACCCACCATGCCGTGCCCCGACGGATACGCGCCGGTTGCGAGCGTCGTGTGCCCGACGATGGTCTCCGTGTTGGCGTGGGCATGATGGGCGTTGCGATAGACGACGCCCCGCTCCCAGAGATAGCGGAAGCCGCCGTCCCCGAGCCTGTCGTAGTAGCGCGTGGGCAAGTCACCGCGCAGCTGGTCGACCGTGATCTGCAGGATCAGTTTCGGTGGCTCGGCAGAAAGCGCCGTGGCTGGCAGAACAAGCGCCCCGACAGCGACGGCTCGCAATAATCGACGAAGCATGAAGATCCCCTGGAACGTTGAGCATTTGTCACGGCGCCGGATTCTACCGCGGGAAACTGTAAGTTTGTGTAAAACTCAATTTTCCGCCAGGTGTGCGTGGTGCTCGAACGCCTCGCGGGCCCAGTGCTCACCGGCGTGGATCAGCTGCCGGGCCTTGTAGACTTCGAGCGTCCGGCAAACATTGTTCGGAATCTCGATCAGGACGTCGGGCGGATAGGCGGCAAGCCGATAGCGGGCAATGGTTTGCTGCATCGCGTCGAATGCTTCGAGCATGACGCCCGAGACGCCGAGTTCTTCCTTCACCTCTTTCTGCTTCTTCGGTTCCAGACCCAGCTTGTCCTGGATGGAGCCGAGAAATTCATCGATCGATTTCCGGTACCGGTCGATGGGGCTTTCATTCGGCTCCGGCGGGTTGGGGCCGAAAGGCTGATCGACGTCTCTTCCCGCGAGGCTGACGGCAATGGTGAACTGCGTGCCATCGAGATACGTCGGTGCACCGGGCAGGGGATTCAGCAGGCCGCCGTCCACGAGCGTCTTGCCATCGATTTCTTTCGGCGTCATGAGGCCTGGTATCGCCATTGATGCACGGATGGCGTCGAACAGGTCTCCCCTGGTCAGCCAGACTTCCTTGTGATCGTTCAGGTTCGTCGCAACCGCGGCAAACGAAATCGGCAGGTCTTCGATACGCTGCTCGCCGACGAGTTCGCGCATCGTATCCGTGAGGAGATCGCCCTTCATGATGCCGTTCTTGGAAAAAAGCGAAAAATCCATGAATCGCACGACGTCCCATTCGCTCAGGCTGCACACCCATTCTTCGAACCTGTCGAGCTTCCCGGCGCAATAATAGCCGCCGACGATTGCACCCACGGAGCAGCCGATAACGGACTTGATTTCGTAGCCTCGCTTTTCGATCTCGCGGATCGCGCCGATATGGGCCAGCCCGCGGGCGCCGCCGCTGCCGAGGATCAGCCGTATTGCCTTGGTCACTTGTTACTCCTGTGCGACATGTATGCCGACGAGCCGGGCGATCAGTATCGCCAGGTACAGCTGGCCGACGACGCCTTCGAACATGGCCAGGCTACGCGCGGGTGCGGCGATCGGTGTCAGGTCACCATAGCCCACCGACGTCAGCGTAACAAAGCTGAAATAAAGGATGTCGCCGAACTGATCGTAACGCTCGATGACAGTAGTCGCTTCTCCGACGCTGGCAATGACGGAACCCGGATCAAGGTTGTTCAGGAAATGGAACAACATCGCCATGACGACCCCGAACAACAGGTAGACGGCTACTGCACCGAAAATCGTATCCGCCGTAACACGGTTGCTTCGGATCACGTCGGCAAATACGGCGATCAGGACGGAAAACAGGAACGCATTGGTTGAGAGCGACGTAATCAAGTCAAGGATCTCATTGTCGTCATACGGGTCGACAAGCCAATTGCCGCTCAGGATTGGTACGATGAGAATCAACAGCAGGCGAAACAGCCACGCGTGATTTACGACGGCATACACCGAGGCCAATAGCAACGCGGTTTTGACGATCGGTAACAGGCCGGATCCGAAGATTTCCGCCCCGACCGGGTACACGATCGTGCTGAGGAGCAGCGCCAGTGTGAGAATGAAATACGGTCCCAGGTACCAGGGAGCGGGTTTCTGCTGCAGATCCGCCAGTTTCTCGCCGATAGGTTTCATTACTTATTCGTTGTCGTTCAGGGACTTGGCAAAGTCAAAAGCCGGCCCTGTCATCATCGTAGTAAGCCAGTACGTTGTGGCAAACACAAGGCTTCTCAGGCCGCAAAATAACGACCAAAAAAGTCCAGGTCAGTCGATGAAGGTTTCCCAATTGCGCAGTGCCGCGCTGAATCACTCCTTCTTCGAGCGCTACAAGGAAATTGTCGACCGCGGAGCGGTTTCCCGGCAGGAACTCGATCTGCGCAGGCGCCGCCGCTACTGAACGACCTGCGTCCCCAGATCGAAGCCATCGAATTACCGCCGGGTTACCGCCTGGAGTGGTGGGGTGAATTCCGCAACAGCGCCAAGGCGAAGGCCGCGTTAGCCGGCCCCATGCCGCTGTTCTTCCTGATGATGGTCGTGATCACCGTCGCCCTGTTCAACTCGATGAAGCAGACCGCGATAATCTGGCTGACGGTGCCGCTCGCCGTAATCGGCGTGACCGTCGGCCTCGGAGTAACCGGTCAACCGTTCGGTTTCATGGCCTTGCCCGGGTTCATGAGCCTGTCCCGCATGCTCATCAAGAACGCTATCGTGCTGATCGACGAGATCAACTTGAAGGGTACGCAGGACAAGTCGCCGATCGACGCGGTACTCGACTTCGCGGTGAGTCGTCTCCGACCGGTGGCGATGGCCGCAGCGACCACGATCCTCGGCATGGCGCCGTTGTTCCCGGACGCTTTCTTCGTATCGATGGCGGTCACGATCGCCTTCGGTCTCGGCTTCGCAACCGTGCTGACGATGGTCGTCGTTCCGGTACTGTACTCGATCTTCTACAAGGTGAAGACGGCCTGATCAGGATTCTTCTGGCACCCAGCCGCCGCCGAGCGCTTTGTACAGTTCGATCACGGAATTTATGTAGAGCCGCAGCGTCTGGGATTCGGCGAGTTCGGCACTGAACAGCGAGCGCTCGGAGTCGAGGACCTCGAGGTAACTCGTGACGCCACCGTCGTACCGGGCTCGCGACAGGAAAGCCGCGCTCCGAGCGGCCGTGACCTGCCGCACGCGTGCTTCGTGTTCCTTGCGGTAGGTACGGACCGCGACCAGCGCATCTTCGACCTCGGCAAACGCGCGCTGCACGGTCTGCTCGTAAGTGAGCAGGGCCTGCTCGGTGCGTGCTATCTCGGCATCGACGCGTGCGCGGCCGGCGCCGCTGTTGATCAGCGGCGCGAATATGTTGCCGCCGAAGCTCCAGAAGTCCGAACCACTGTCCGTCAACGTCGACAGCTCCTGGCTCTCGAAACCGAGTGAGCCGGTTAGCGAAATCGACGGCCACCGCAAGGCTTCTGCGACCCCGATCCGGGCTGTCTGTGCTGCGAGCGTCGCTTCGGACGCGAGCACGTCAGGCCGCCGCTGCAGCAATTCCGATGGCAGGCCCGCGGGAATATCCGGCGGCACGGCCTGTTGCTCGAGCGGCAGGCCGCGGACGATGGGCCCCGGATTGCGCCCGAGGAGCAGGCTCAGCGCATGCTCCGTCTGGGCAACCTGTCTCTCCGCCGCGGCGATGGCGGCGCTGGCAACCGCAAGTTCGATCTCTGCCTGGTTAACGTCGACGCGGGGTACCGTGCCTTTCTCGAACCTCGCCTCGATGATGCCCAGGCTGTCGGTTCGCGTTATCTCGGTGCGCCGCGCGATCTCCAGCTGTGCATCGAGGTCGCGCAACAACATGTAGGTGCTCGCAACGTTCGCAATCAGGCTGATCGTGATGCTGCGACGGGACTCTTCGGCGGCGAGCAGTTCCCCTCGTGCCGCTTCCGTCGAGCGCCGCAAACGCCCGAAAAGGTCCAGCTCGAAGAAAACATCGCCGCTCAGGCGGTAACTGTCGTTGAAGCCGTCCGAGATGCTGCCCTGGATAGTGTTCTGGCTGGGGTCGGTGCGGCCGCCCGATGCGTTGATATCGACGGTCGGGAACTGGTCGGCGCGAGTCACGCCCAGGATGGCCCTGAATTCCTCGATCCGGGCGATGGCGATGCCGAGATCCTGGTTTTCCTCCAGGGCGACGCGAATCAGATCCTGCAGCTGCTCGTCCTGGAACAAGTCCCACCAGAGCGTGTTCGCGAAACTCTCACCTTGCTCGACCGGCTGGATGTAAACAGGGGGCGTCTCGAGTTCCGGCCGCTCGTAGTCCGGCCCGAGCGTGCAGCCGCCGAGAGCGGCAACGACGAAGGGAAGATACGCTCGGGCCCGCATCAGTCGACGATCCCCCCGGTGGCCGGCTTGCGCTTGCTGACGTACTTCTCCACAAACACGAACATCGCGGGGACGACGAGTACGCCGATGATTGTCGCAGCCAGCATGCCGCTGAATACGGTCATGCCCATGACCTTGCGCGCCTCGGCGCCTGCGCCGGATGCGATCAGGAGAGGCACGACGCCGAGGATGAACGAGAACGCGGTCATGAGTATCGGCCGGAAGCGGGACTTGGCGGCGTCCATCGCGGCCTGCACGGCATCCTTGCCCGCCTGCATTTCCTGGCTCGCGAACTCGACGATCAGGATCGCGTTCTTGGCCGCCATGCCGATCAGCATGACGAGCCCGATCTGTGCGAAGACGTTATTGACGTAGCTCTCGCTGACCAGGCGTGCAAGCCACAGGCCCAGGATGGCACCAAAGACGGCGATCGGCGTTCCCAGCATGACGCTGAGCGGCAGTGACCAGCTCTCGTACTGGGCGGCGAGGATCAGGAACACGAAGACGAGCGCCATGACGAACACGATGGCGCCCGTGCCCTCGGCCGCCTTTTCCTGGAAGGACATGTTGGCCCACGCGTAGCTCATGTCGGCCGGCAATGTCTGATCGGCAACTTCCTCCAGTGCGGACAGCGCCTGCGCGGAGCTGTATCCCGCGGCAGGCTGGCCGGTCAGTTCCGCTGAGCGGAACAGGTTGAAGCGATTCGTGAATTCGGGACCCTGGGTACGCTCCGTCGTCACGAGCGTCGCCAATGGCACCATGTCCCCATCGCGATTACGCACGTGGAACATGCGGATGCCGTCCTCGCGCGCGCGGTACTCGGGTTCTGCCTGGACGTACACCTTGTACAGGCGGCCGAAGCGATTGAAGTCGTTGACATAGGCGCCGCCCAGGAATGCACCGATCGACGTGTTGATGTCGGACAGCGACACGCCCATCTTGAGCGCCTGGGCGGAGTCAATGTCGACGGCCACCTGCGGCACGCTGGCGCGGTACAGCGACCCGATGCTGGCAATCTCCGGCCGCTGCTGTGCCGCCGCGACGAAATTCTGTGTCTGCCCGGCCAGGTACGCCGGATTGCTGCCGCTACGGTCCTGCAGCATCATCGTGAAACCCGAGCCGGTGCCGAGCCCGGGGATCGCGGGCGGGCCGAACGCGAATACCACGGCTTCGGACACGCGTTTCGCGAAAGCGAAGTTCAGGCGACGCACGAGGATGCTCGCGTGGTCCTTCCTGTCGGGCCGTTCGTCCCAGTCCTTCAGTTGCAGGAAGATGAAGCCGGCGTTCGATTGCGTCGTGCCGGTCAGCAGGCTGAAGCCCGCGATCGTCGTGTAACTGTCGATCGCGTCGAACTCCGCAAGCACGGACTCGACCTTCGACATCACGACGTCGGTTCGCTGTAGCGAAGCAGCGTCCGGCAGCTGCAGCGCAGCCATCAGGTAGCCCTGGTCTTCCTCGGGCACGAAGCCGCCGGGAACCGCCCTGAACAGCAGCAACAGTGCGACGACCAGGACAGCGAGCAGGATGCCGGCGCGCACGAGTTTGTGGGTGAAGAAGGCGGTAAAGACCATGAACTTCCCGGTCGCTACCTCGAAGTTCCGGTTGAAGGCATCGAAGAACTTGTGGAACGTGCTCTTCGACTCGCCGGGCGGTCTCAGCAGCAATGCGGATAATGCGGGACTGAGCGTGAGCGCGTTGATCGAGGAAATCGCGACCGATATCGCGATCGTGATCGCGAACTGCTGGTAGAGGCTGCCCGTGATGCCGCCCATCGTCGCCACCGGGACGAACACGGCGATAAGCGATAACGACGTCGCAATAATCGGCGCCGATACTTCGCGCATCGCCTCGATCGTGGCCTCTTTTGCACCCATCCCCTTTTCCATCTTCTGGGCGACGGCCTCCACCACGACGATCGCGTCATCGACCACGATGCCGATCGCGAGTACGAGTCCGAGCAGGGACAAGGTATTGATGGAAAAACCGAGCAAAGGGAAGACGGCGAAGGTGCCGATCAGCGAGACCGGCACGGCGAGCGTCGGAATCAGCGTCGACCGGACGTTCTGCAGGAAGATGAAGACGACGAAAATGACGAGCGCCACGGCCTGGAACAGCGTGACCACGATCTCGCGGATGCCGGCCTCGATGGGGCGCGTCGTGTCCAGCGAGATCACGTAGTCGACGTCGGCGGGGAACCGCTGCTTCAGGCGTTCGAGCGCGGCGAAGATCTCGCCCGCGACCTCGAGGCCATTGGCGTCTGGCAGCTGGTAGACCATCATGACGGCGGACGGCGCCGAATTCAGCCGCGCGGTGACGACGTAATTCTGCGTGCCCAGTTCGATTCTCGCGACATCCCGGAGAAAGACCTGCGAGCCGTCGGGATTCGAGCGCACGACCACGCTGCCGAATTCCTCCGAGGTGATGAGTCGTCCCGGCGTCTTCACCGTGTACGTGAACTCGGTGCCCGGTGGGGCAGGCGGTCCGCCTATCTGTCCTGCCGGGATCAATACGTTCTGCTCGCGGATTGCCGCCGTGATGTCCGGCACCGTCAGGCCCAGCTTGGCCAGCTGATCGGGCTTGATCCAGATGCGCATCGCGTACTCGAACGCAGTTCCGCCCGCGACCTCGGCCTGGCCGACACCGCGGATACGCGCGATCTCGTCGAGTATGTTGATCGTCGTGTAGTTGGTCAGAAATTGTTCGTCGTAGGTACCGTTCGGCGAAATCAGCGAAATGAGCAGTAGCGGGAACGATAGCTGCTTCTTGACCGTGACACCGAGTCGTTTGACTTCCTCGGGCAGCAGGGCCTGCGCTTCCGAGACACGGTTCTGCGTAAGTACGTTCGCCATGTCGAGGTCGGTGCCTACCTCGAACGAAACCTGGAGCTGCATGGAGCCACTACTGGCATTCGTGGACTTCATGTAGATCATGTTCTCGACGCCGTTGACCTTCTGTTCGATCGGCGTCGCGACGGACTCTTCGACTGCGACGGCATTGGCGCCCGTGTAATTGGCGGTCACCGACACCTGCGGCGGCGTGATCTCGGGATACTGTGCGACGGGCAACGCCGACATCGCGACGAAACCCACGATCACGATGATGATCGCGATGACCATGGCCACGATGGGCCTGCGGACGAAGAACTCGGCCACTGGCTATCCGCCCTCGGGGGCCGGCGCCGGCTTCGCGACCACCTTCGCGCCCGGACGCAGGCGCTGCAGGCCTTCAAGCGCCACCCGTTCACCGGTTTGCAGGCCGGAATTGACGACCCACTCATCGTCTACGCGCGGCCCCATCTCTACCTGGCGAATCTCGACCGTGCCATCGTCACCGACGACGGCGAGCTGGTACAAACCCTGGATCTCCATGACGGCGCGCTGCGGGACGACGAGGGCGCCTGTCCTTTCCTCGGCAACGCCCCGCACCCGCGCAAACTGGCCCGCGAGGACTATGCGATCCGGATTGGGAAAATCGGCTTCGAGCGTCAGTGTTCCCGTCGTCGGATCGATAGCGGCATCGGACGTGACGATGCCGCCGGGGTGATCGTGGATCGAGCCGTCCGCGAGAATGAGCTCCAGGGCCGCGTTGCGGGGTGCCACGTCTTCCCTGTCGTGGACGTTCTCGGCAAATTGCCGCCTGAACCTCAGGTACTCGCGCTCGTTGATCGAGAAGCGCACGCGGATGGGGTCGATCTGTGAGACGAAATTGAGTACCACCGGGTTCGGGTCACGGCCGACGTACTCACCGACCTTGGCCTCCGTGATGCCGATGAGGCCGTCGATCGGAGATCGTAACCGGGTATACCCGAGCTGGATCTCCGCCTGCTCGACCTGCGCCTCCGCCGACTGCTTCGACGCCCGTGCAGCCTCGTACTGGGCGACGGCGCCGTCGAGGTCCTGCTGGCTGACTGCATCGATCTCGGCCAGCGGACGTATGCGCTCGAGATCGCTGGTGGCCTTGGCGAGCTGTGTCTGCGCCTCGGCGAGCCGCCCCTGCGCCTCGACGACTTTCGACTGGTACGGCGCCGGATCGATGACGTACAGCAGCTGGCCTTTCTCTACCGGGCGCCCTTCCAGGAAGTGGATCTCTTCGAGGACCCCGTCGACGCGCGCCCGGATCGGGATATCGACGGAGCCCCGCGTCTGTCCGATCATGTCGAAGTAGATCGGAATGTCTCGTGGCTGCACATCAATGACCGCGACCTCCATCGGCGGCATTGTCGGGGGTTCCGGGCCGCCGCAGGCACCAAGGATCGTCGTCAATGCCAGGGTCGCGAGCGCGACGTTGTGCCGGGTTGCGGTATTCTCGATACGTCGGAACATAAGACGGGTCCCTGCTTTATTACTTTTATTATCGGCCGGAGCGGCATACTCGCCGGGATCACGGCAGCAGGGGCGCCGGGCCGGATCGCCCCCGAATTTCTGACCCTGTTGGGGCAGGTCGCCGCACGCGCCCCGACGGGAAATCATGCATCCGGCGACAGCAAGCTGCAAGCCCGGTGTAAGGCGCCCGCTGCCGGTTTCGCCCGGTTTCCCTGTTGGACCGAGGCGCTGTAACATCTCGACTTCACCCCATTCGGACCGCGGCCGGCTTGCCGCGCAGGACTCCGCAGGAGGCTTCAGGATGATTGGCAATGTTCGCGCCGGCCGGCTCGCCGGGATCCTGCTGGCCCTGGTAGTGGTATCAACGGCTGCCTGCACCAAGACCGTCGTCGTCGGGTCCTTCGACCGCGTGCCGAATACCGCCGTCGAATATGCCTACATCAACCAGGACGCCGATTTCAGCCAGTACACGAAGCTGATGAACGGAGGGCTGGAAATCTACTACCCGGAAGGCGAAAACTCGCCCGATCCGGCGGACGTCGACCGGGTCCGCGGCTACTTTCGCGATGCTTTTGCAGCGGCGATCGGCGACGACTACGAGGTCGTCTCCGAGCCCGGGCCCGGAGTACTCAAAGTCAGCGGCCAGGTCATCGACATGAAGATGACCAGCGGCGGGGCCACGTTCGACCCCGGCGGTCGCCTGAGGGACGTGGTGGCGCACGGTGAGCTCACGTTCCTGATGGAAATGAGCGACTCGGTATCGGGCCAGGTGCTGGCGCGCGCCGGCGACAAGTCCAGCGATATTTCCGCTGCGAACGACGACGCGACCTGGGACGACGTAAGGCGCGCTGCAGAATACTGGGCTGGCCTGTTCCGAAACTGGCTGGATAGCTCACTGGGCGAAAAGGGATGACACGGTAATGAGAAACTTGCTCCGCGAGCCAGCCGGGCTGGCAATTGTTCTGGTATCGACTGCGCTGCTCGCGGCCTGCACTGGTTCGACCTCGCAGAGCTATGTTGATCGCGTGGCGCGAGCCAAGGAACTGCCTAACGCGCCGTACTCGGACATCCTTATCGTTGCCATAGCGGAGCGTGGGGCCACGGCGCGCGAGTTCGAGGAAGCACTTGCGGCCAGGCTCACTGACATGGGCGTAAATGCGATCGGTTACCACCGGGCCGCTTCGCGCGCGGACGTCAAAGAGGACGTTGTTCGCCAGATCGCAGAGGAGCGGGGGGCCGACGCCATTCTTTTTGTCACCGGGAGTCTCGTCAGCGCCCAGCGCGAAGTGACGGCTTCACGTACCGATGTCCAGGCCCAGGTCAAAGGCGGCGGGCTCGTCGATTTCTTTCGCTACGACTACGAGGAAGCGAAGACACCGGCAAAGACCGACTACCGGGTCAACGTGCAGTTCAAGACCGACATGTTCGACGTCGAGACCGAGGAGCGAATCTACACGGTCGA
The DNA here is from genome assembly GCA_947258565.1 of uncultured Woeseiaceae bacterium. Lineage (GTDB taxonomy): Bacteria > Pseudomonadota > Gammaproteobacteria > Steroidobacterales > Woeseiaceae > UBA1847. Next base: position 78,141 of record CAMYJB010000011.1, on the reverse strand, counting down.
GTCGCGAACGGATTTTGCCGAGACCACGTCCGAGATCATCATCAGCGAAGCCCGCCAGCTCGCCAAAAGACTCCGCAAGGACGACATGGTTCGATAGGCTGGTTTTGCCCGGTGAGCGCAGCAATGCACGAACACGAATCGCAGTCGATCGCAGCGTTGATTGCGGCACAGAAGCCCGGATATGCCCTTGACCAGCGCTTTTACACGGACCCCGCCATCTACGAGCTCGAACTCGGGAGGATAATCTCGCGTAACTGGTTTCTTGCCGGACACGTGTCCGAGCTGGCCGAGCCGGGCGACTTCAAGGTTCTGAATGTTGCGCGGGATTCGGCGATTATCGTGCGTGGCAACGACGGATCGATACGGGCCTTCGCCAACGTTTGCCGGCACCGCGGGTCGCTGGTATGCCTCGAATCCCGTGGCAATACGCACAAGTTCGCCTGCCCCTATCACGGCTGGACCTACGACTCGGACGGCAGGCTCATCGCCGCTCGCAGCATGCCGGACGGTTTCGACAAGTCGGAGTATTCACTGTGGCCCGTGTCGTACGGCGAGATCCACGGGCTGATGTTCATCTGCTTCTGCGACGACCCGCCGTCACTCGAAGGTGCGATCCGCGACCTGACAGAACCCATGGCGCTGTTCGATTTCCCGAACCTGAAGCTCGCCGCGAACAGGACCTACGACATCCCGGCCAACTGGAAGCTCTGCATCGAGAATTACCAGGAGTGCTACCACTGTGCGACGGCACATCCGGAGTACGCTCGCATGCACACACTCATGCTCGATCCGTCGAAGCGCGGGCGCGTGCAGGAAGAGATGCTGGGGAAAATGGAAGCCTGCGGCCTGAAGGAGATCTTCATTGATTTCCTGGACATCAAGGCGCGCCCGGGCGAGATCGGCTACGGCTACAGCCGCACCGCGCTGTTCGAGGGCTACCTGACCGGCAGCCGGGACGGCAAGCCGGTGGCGCCGCTGCTCGGCGAACTTACGGATTACGACGGCGGCGCGTCCGACTTTTCCTTCGGCGCATTCTCGTTCCTGCTGGCCTACAGCGATCACGTGGTCTGCTACGTGTTCACGCCGGTCGATCACCTGAACTCGCGTTGCGAAATCTACTGGCTGGTGCGGAGTAATGCCGCAGAGGGCAGGGATTACGACGTGGATGAGCTTACCTGGCTCTGGGACGTAACCACCGCGGCCGACAAGACCATCATCGTCAACAACTGGAAGGGTGTACGCTCGCGTTATTACACGCCCGGACCGTTTTCCGAGATGGAGCGCGCCGAGCGGAATTACGTGGCGTGGATCCTGCACGAGTTGGCACGGCCACAGCCCGGAACGGGAACAGGGACATGAAGACCTACGATGCTGTCGTCGTCGGTGCCGGGCACAACGGGCTGACGACTGCTGCCTTCCTGGCCAAGGCCGGCCTCGATGTCGTTTGCGTGGAGAAGAACGACTACATCGGCGGGGCGGCCGTCAGCCGCAACCTGCACGAGGACTGGATCTACTCGAATTGCTCCTACGTCTGCAGTCTGCTGCGCCCGGAAATATACCGTGCGCTGGAGCTGCACCGGCACGGCCTGCAGGTCACGCCCTTCGGCGGCTCGCTCACGTTCATGGAGAACGGCGACTACTACGGCTCCTATCACGACGCCGAGGTCGCCTACCGCGAGCGCGCAAGGTTCTCGCGCCGGGATGCGGATGCCTACGAACGCTACAGGTCCGACACGATGCGCCAGTGCCGCATCATCCGCGATTTTCTCCTGTCCACGCCGCCGGACCCCACCTCGTTCAGGCCGAAGGACCTGCTCGGGCTCCTGCAGATCGGCAGGAAGTTCCTGGAGGTCGGGGAGGACCGTATCTACGAGACCATCCGCTTCTGGACGATGAGCGTCGCCGAGTACCTCGACGAGTATTTCGAGACCGATGTGATCAAGGCGGCCATGTCCGGCAGCGGCATTATCGGCACAGCCCTCGGCGTTCACTCGCCGGGCACGGCCTACGTCCTGCTGCACCACTACATGGGCGATGTGGACGGCAACGTTGGCAGCTGGGGTTTTGCGCGCGGCGGCATGGGTGCGGTTTCCGGCGCGATCGCCGGTGCCTTCCAGTCCTACGGCGGCGAAATCCGTACCGAGGCAGGCGTCGACAAGATCATCGTCAGGAACGGCAAGGCCCGCGGCGTGGGTCTCGATAATGGCGACGAGATTGCGGCGAACATTGTCGTGTCGGCGATGGACGTCAAGCGCACGTTCCTGAAGTGCATCGACAGGAGTGAACTCGACGAGGGCTTCTACACGCGGGTCGAGAATTTCAAGATCCGCGGCTCATCCGGGAAACTCAACATCGCGCTCGATGGCCTGCCGACCTTCCCGGCGTTGCCCGAGGGCAGCAGCCTGCACGTCAGCGACATGCATTTCATCGATTCGATGGAGCGCATGGAACGCGCCTATGACGACTGGAAAGCGGGCACCTGGTCGAAGGACCCCTACATCGACATGGTGATGCCGACGACCGTGGACCCGACCATGGCGCCGCCGGGCAAGCATTTCATGAGCTGTTTCATACAGTACTGCCCCTACGAGCTCGAAGGGCGCGACTGGACCGATCTCGAGCGCGAGGCTTTCGCGCAAACGGTCATCGACCAGATCGCGAATTACAGCCCGGACTTCAGGGACCTGATCGTCCACTACGAAGTCCGCACACCCGCCGACATCGAGGAGCAGATCGGCATCACCGAGGGCAATATCTTCCACGGCGAACTGACGATGGACCAGCTGCTGTTCAACCGGCCCGTTCCCGGCTACGCGCAGTACCGGGCGCCGATTGCCGGCCTGTACATGTGCGGTTCGAGCACGCATCCCGGTGGTGGCGTAATGGCCGCGCCGGGCGCGAACGCTGCGCGCGAGATTCTCTCGGACCTCAAACGTCCCAACACCGTGCCGGAGAACTTCGGCGATGACTGACCGGTACGACGCCATTGTCATCGGAGCCGGCCATAATGGACTGGTCTGCTCGGCACTGCTCGCGAAAGCGGGCAAGAAAGTGCTGGTGCTGGAGGCGAACGATCAGGTCGGCGGCGCAGCGGTGACCCGCGAGTTTGCCAGCGGCTATTCCGTATCTGCCTGTGCCCACCTGCTGTACCAGTTGCAGCCGAAGGTGCGCAAGGAACTCGGGCTGTCAGCGAAACCCGCGAGCGACAGGATGCGAAACGTCGCGCTGTCGCGAAACGGCAAACACGTCCGCTACTCGGACGGTGCCGTCACGGGCGTGAGCGACGGCGACGCAAGGTCGTACCGGCAGTTCCACCGGCAGATGACGCGCTTTGCGGACCTGCTGAATACCTACCTCAACCTGACGCCGCCGCGACTCGGCACCAGCGAATTCCGCGACCTTGCGACGCTGGCGCGCCTGGGAGTCGACCTGCGCCGGCTGGGCAGGGACGACATGCGCACTTTCCTGCGGCTGATCGGCATCAACATCCACGACGAGGTCACCGAGCGATTCGAAACCCCATTGCTCCGCGGCGCGGTTAGTTTCGATGCGGTGCTCGGGACCCATCTCGGACCGCGTTCGCCCAATACGATCATGACCTACCTGTATCGTCTCGCGGCCGGTCATGGGCAGTTGTCGGTTCCGCGGGGCGGCATGGGCGCGCTGGCCGAGCAACTGGCGCAGGTGGCGCGTACGGCGGGCGTGACCGTTCGCACCAACATGCCGGTAAAGCGTATCGTCGTGGAGAACGGGCGGGTTGCGGGAGTCGAGACAGCCGGTGGTGAGCGTTTCGACAGCCTGATCGCCGTTTCGAATGCCGACCCGAAGCGCACGATCATGGAGCTCGTCGGCACCCGGCACGTGGAGACCGGTTTCACGCGCCGGATCAACAACATCCGCATGCGCGGCAACGCCGCCAAACTGCACCTGGCGCTGGATGGCCTGCCGACGATCAGCGGACTTGCGAAGACCGAGTTCGGTGACCGCCTCGTCATCGCGCCGGACGAGCATTACGTCGAGCGGGCGTTCAACCCGGCGAAGTACGGGGAGTCATCGCCGGAGCCGGTTATCGAGATGACGATTCCGAGTTTCCGCGACCCGTCGCTCGCGCCGACCGGCAAGCACGTCATGTCCTGTGTCGTGCAATACGCGCCTTACGCGCTCGAGGGCGGATGGACGGAAGCGACCAAAGACGCGTTTGCGAAAACCTGCATCGGGACCATCAGCGAATATGCGCCGGACCTCGAGTCGCGTATCACCGCGAGCGAACTGCTGACGCCGGCGGACATCGAGCGCGAATTCCATATCACCGGCGGCCATTGGCATCATGGCGAACTGGCCCTGGACCAGTTCCTGTTCGTTCGCCCGGTTTGCGGCGCGGCACAGTACAGGATGCCGCTCGACGGGCTGTACCTCTGCGGCGCGGGCGCACACCCGGGCGGCGGTGTCAGCGGTGCCGCGGGACGAAACGCGGCGAAGTACATTCTCAGGGAGCGGGCGGCATGAGCGTCCAGGAAGTACCGCAGGGGCGGTTGCGGACACCTTTTTGTGCGCGTCTCGCCGCACTCGACACGCTCAATTCCTGGCATACGTGGAAAGGCTACACGGTGCCTGATGCACTTTACTGTGCCGACACCGAGTACTTCGCGATCCGCAACTCCACCGGTGTATTCGACCTGACGCCGATGACCAAGTACCGCATCAAGGGACCGGATGCACTCGTCTATATCGATCGTCTCGTCACGCGCGACATGAGCAAGATCAGGCCGGGCCGCGTGGCCTACGCAGTCTGGTGCAACGACCAGGGACAGGTGATCGACGACGGCACCATTTTCCATCTGAAGGAAGGCGAGTACCGGTTGTGTTCGCAGGAACGTCACTGCGCGTGGCTGATGGACTCGGCGATCGGGCTGGACGTGAGCATCACGGATGAGACCGCGGAGGTGGCGGCGCTGGCGGTGCAGGGGCCGACGTCATTTGCGATCCTGAACCGCATGGGCATCGAAGGACTCGACGAGCTGAAGCCGTTCGGACTCATGCACGTCGATTTCCAGGGGACCGAACTCATGGTGTCGCGCACCGGTTTCACCGGCGACCTGGGCTACGAGCTCTGGCTGGATCCGGACAGGGCGGAATTCCTCTGGGATACGTTATTCGCCGCCGGCGAAATTTCGGGCATTCGTGCGATCGGCACCGATGCGCTGGAGCACGCCCGAATCGAGGCGGGTTATATCGCGGCGTACATCGATTTCCTGCCGGCTCACGCGACCGTGCGCACAGGACGGACCCGCTCGCCGCTCGAACTCGGGCTCGACTGGCTCGTGGATTTCAAGAAACCCAATTTCAATGGCCGCCGCGCGTTGGCCGAGGAAAAACGCAGCGGCTCGACCTGGCGGCTCGTGAAACTCGATATCGAGGGCAACAAGCCCGCGCACCATGCCTACATCTTCGCCGATGCAAAGGCGCGCAGGAACATCGGCTTCGTTACCTCGGCCGCCTGGTCGCCGGTGTGCAAGCAGAACATCGCCCTGGGCACGGTCAGGACGCCGCACGGCAATCCCGGATCGACCCTGTGGGTAGAGATCTTCTACCAGCGCGAGATGCACTGGTCGCGCAAGATGGCCAGGGCAGAGGTCGTCGACAAACCGTTCTGGTTCCCGAAGCGGCGCGGACTCACGCCACCCGACCTCGTCTAGGCGCTGGAAGCCGTCTCCGGGTATCAGCCGAACCAGGACTTCTTGTTTGCGTTGCTACCTCGTTCAGTCCCAGCCGTAACGGAAGCGCACCCCCGCCGTCCGCGGCATCCTGTGACCGAAGAAGTGTGAGGGCAGGATGCCGCCGTTGTTGTTCTGCCCGTCGTAGGTGAACTCGTCGGTCAGGTTCTCGATGTAGACACCTGCGCTCCAGTTGCCGTCCGACACGTAGTCGAGTCTGAACGATGCGATCAGGTTGGAGTCGATCGTCGTCTCGGGGAAAGCGCCCCAGCCGCCGCCGCGTTCACCTTCCCAAAACCCCTCGAGGCTCGCACTTATTGCACCGTTGCCCAACGGGAAATTGCCGGTCAGCACGGTTGCGCCGGCCCATTCGGGCGCCCAGAACAGCGGGCTGCCTTCGCAGGCGTCGACCGTTTCACTATCGCAGACCCGCTGCACGCCGGTCGCCTCGGTATCGAGCCAGCTCGCCGCGAGGTAAAGGTCCCAGCTCTCGTTAAAGGCAACCGTCAACGACCCCTCGAGGCCGGCACCGTCCACCTGGCCGACGTTCTCGACCGTGTTCGCGCCGGAATCGGTATCGAAGAAGCTGATCTGCAGGTCCTGGTAGTCGTAGATGAACCCGGTCAGCCGGAGATCGGCCCTGCCGTCCGCGAACGAGCCGTTGTAGCCCAGTTCGTAGGAATCGACGCTCTCGGGTTCGAACTGCCTGGCCCGGTAGCCGTCGGCTTCGCTCAGGTCGGTCTCGCAACAGCCGACGCGGTCTCCGTTCGCATCGACGAGCGCAAAGCTGCCGAAGCCTCCCGACTTGAAGCCCTCCGTGTAGCTCGCGTAGACGAGGTGGTCGTCGTTCAGGCTGTAGCGTGCCACCAAGCGCATCTGCGTATCCGACCAGCTGTTCGACGAGTTGATCGGCCCATCCGTGCTGAAGAGGTAGGCCCAGTAAGGTCCGAGATTGCTCTCCGGGTTGGGTACGTTGGTGCTGAAGTCTTTCTCGTCATCGGTGTAGCGTACGCCGAAGCTGACGTCGAAGCTGTCGGTGAACGCGTAGGTAAGGTCGAGGTAGGCGGCCCAGCCTTGGTATTCGCCGATAATCCGGCCCGGCTCGGTCAGCAGGCCGTCGGGGCTGGGCTCCCACGGGTACCCGGGGTAAAGGTATTCGTAATAACTCGCACAGTCGGTGATGTCATTGCCGGGATAGTAGTAATTGCCGTAATAGTTGCAGAAATTATCTTCGGCACCGGAGTTCGTGAACAGCGTGTCGATCTCTTCCCTGTAGAAGGAAGCACCCGCGTACCAGGACAACGGGCCATCATTGTTGGAAACAAGGCGGAATTCCTGCTGGAAGTAATCACCGGTCTGGTCCTGCCGGTAGTTGTTAATGTTGAGCGGCGTGCCGTCGTAGTCTTCCGTGTAGAAGAAGTCGTGGTCCTTGTACCCGGTGATGGACGTCAACGTGAATGCATCCATCTCGTAGTCGATCCGGGCGCCGAGGGTCAGGATATCTGCGTCGTCGTTGTCGCCCAGCGACTGGTCGGAGTCGGCATCTCGCTCACCGCCGGCGGGGGTAATGCCGTTGCCGAAAATATCGAGCAGATTGTCCCAGGTGTCGCCCTGCGTTACCGCCCGGTAAACCGAGCCGGACTGTTCGCGGGTCTCGTACTCGACCCAGGTGTTGATCGCGAGCTGGTTCTTCTCGAAGGCCGTGGACCAGCGGATACCCTGCTTGTCGTGTTCGATGAGGTCCGTGTCGGTGGCGAAGTTGTAGACAAAGCCGTCTTCCTGTGAGTGATAACCGGCCAGGCGCATGGCGAAGGAATCCGACACCGGGATATTGATTGCTCCCTCGAGCGTGAAGCGGCCGCGTTCGCCGGCATCGACATCGACGTACCCCGAATAGCCGCCATCGATGTCCGGCTTGCGCGTGTGCACGCTGATCGCGCCGCCGATCGAATTACGCCCGAACAGGAAGCCCTGCGGCCCGCGCAGCACTTCGGAGCGATCGATGTCGTACATACTCGTAACGGCCGAGCCGTTGCGCCCTTCGTAGAGCTCGTTCTTGAAAATGGCCGCCGACGGGTCGCCGCCCACGCCGAAGTCCTGCGTTCTTACACCACGGATGCTCACGGCGTCGATGAAGCTGTCCTGGCTGTTGCCGGTGATGCCCGGGGTGAAGGAAATCAGGTCCTTGACGTCGTCCAGGTTCACCGATTCGGTGAATTCGCCCGTCAGCGCGGTGATCGCGAGCGGAACCTCCTGCAGTGTTTCCTCGCGCTTCGTCGCGGTGACGATGATTTCCTCGACCTGCTGCGACTGCGCGGGCAGGCTGGTCGCAAGCAGTGCGGCCGACACCGCCGCGGCGACCGCAGAACGCTGCGGAAAAACACTTGTGTGCTTGTTCGTGTTGCGCTTCATGACTCCCCCTCGATGCATTCGGACACTTACGCCAAATGCCTTTTCGTTACAGCAACAAATCTAGCAAACATTGGCGGTTTACCCTAACGAAAAATCATGCTGCCTGGCCGCGAATTTCGAGGCCGTGCTGTTCGAGAATCGTTCGCATCGGCTGTAATTGTTTTTCGTACTTGCGCCAGCGACCGATCGATCTCGTGTGCGCCGGCTCGCGGACCTGGACCGCGCTGGCTGTCGACACGGCATGCTTTTGTTCATGGAAACGCAAACAGGCTTCTTCCCAGGGCAGATCGAGGAACTCGATAAGGCGTCGCGCATTGGGCTCGATGTCCGACACCGTTTCCTCGTAGGAGATATCGAGGAAGCGGTCCCCGAAACGCTTGCGCCAGACATCCATCAAGCGGCGATAGCGGCAGTGGTGCCGCGCCATCTCCCCGAGATCGTAGGAATGCAGGTAGGCGTCGGCGAACAGCTGTTTGTAGCTGGCGAAGCAGGCATCCATGGGGTCACGTGTCAGGTGCACGATCTTCGCACCGGGTAATGCCTTGAGGATCATCGGAATGTAAAAGTAATTCTGCGGCAGCTTGTCGACGAACCTGGGCGTATCGCCCTGGACGCGCCTGGTCGATTCCATGTACACGGCGCCGACCTTTGCGCAGTCCAGCCCGAGCGCGGCCGCGAACAGCTGTTTCGAAAAACGCCTCGGATCCGTGTGCTCGCTCAGGCGGCGAACGGCCATGCCGAATTGCTGCAGCTCGCCCGCGGAGTGGACCTGCGAGTGGCTGGTGATGATGCGTTCGATGAGCGTGGTGCCGGTTCGCGGCTGCCCGAGCACGAAGATGGGCGCGCTGGCCTCGTGGCCTGTCGAGCCGTCGTCGACCCAGTCGGCAGTGAATTGCCGTTCGAGAAACTCGAACATCTCGATCTCGGCTGCCTCGTCGTATTCGACGGTCTTGCGGCGAACGGTTGCGCCCCGCTGGAATGCCTCGAACGCCTCGTCCCACGCCTGCAGGTCTTCGAGCTCTTTGCCGATCGCGTAGTGGTAAAACGCCTCGAGCCGGGGATGTTGCTCGTGAGACGAGAGCAATCCCTGCATCTGCTCGACATGACTGCGATCCGCAGCCTTGCGTGCACTTGCGAGGACCCAGTGAGCCTGGGGGTTATTCTGGTCGATGGCGATGATATCGCGCAATACAGCCTCTGCATCGCCGGTCTCGCCGTGGTAGACGAGATTGTTGGCGTAATTGAGCAGGTAGGGCGGGTGATTCGGCTTGTTCTCTATGGCTTTCCTGTACCAGTCTCTTGCCCTGCCGTGCTCGCCCATCCGCGTATAAATCGTGCCGACGAGATCGCAGACCAGCGGATCGTCGGGATCGGCACGTGCCACGTTCTCGAGCGCCGCATCGGCGCGATTCAGCTGGCCATCACCAATGAACAGCTTGGCAAGCTGCGCCCAGGCGGCCGGATGATCGGGCTGCAACTTTGTGACCGACCCGAACGCGCTTAGCGCTGTGCGACGGTCGCGCATCTCGAGCGCGACAAGGCCAACGAGGAAATGCCCTTCGACGAGGTCGGGCTGGATTCCGAGGATCTGCCGGCAGCAGTCGCTCGCCTGCTGGACCTGTCCCCGGCTCAGCGCCTGGAAGCCCTGGCGCAAAAGTTTCTGCAGCTGCGGGGCCTTCGCCGCGTTCGGTTTCATGACCATAGACCGGCCATGATAGCGTCGATCAGCCCAGGGCGATATCGAAGCGGTGCAGCGGCAGCCCGGTCTCCGGGTCTTCGGCGGCCGACGTGATCAGCAGGTGGCGCAGTTCCTCAGGCGTGTTGCGCATGACAATGTCGTCCCCAATAAGCGGGTCACCTTCGAAATACATTTGCGTCGTGACCTTCCCTGCATCCTCGTGTGCGACCTTGAAGTGAATGTGACGGGGCCGCATGCCCGAATCGCCCATTGCGGACAGGGGGTACGGCGCGGGCCTTATGGTGCGAAAGCCGTAATAGCCGCCGGTGTCGGTATGGGTGATGCCGATGCCCTGGAAGTTCGGGTCGAGTGGGGCAGGATTCCTGTCATCCGGATGCGCATAGCGGCCCCAGTGATTGGTCTGCCATATGTCGACCCGGGCATTGGCCAGCGGCTTGCCCGAGAGGTCGGTTACGCGCCCACGCACGAGTATCGTGTCGCCCGCAGCCCTCTCCGTGTGACCGTCCAGCAATGTCAGGTCGACGTCGGTCTCTGTGTGCGGCGCGGGCGGGTAGAACGGGCCCTCGGTCTGCGCCGGCGTCCTCGCCAGCGCGCTCGCGATTGCGGGTCCGAACAACGCGGCGCCGCCGGCGATCGAGCCCAGCTGTCTGGTTATCGCGCGGCGCGAGTATTTCCTGCCTGTCTTCCTGGCTGTCACCGGAGCAACCCCCCTTTAAGAATTCCGACGGCGTGCCCGACTACTATAGCAGTACGCAGCTTCGGAACATCGCCATTGACCTTGCCGCGCGGCTGATCGAAGCTTGCGCCTCATGCGCGAGGAAAAGAAAAAAGCCGGGCAGCGCGCCGACAAGCACCCGTCGAGCTACTACGTGGCCACCGTGAAAGAGATGGCCGAGCATCCGGCGTTGTCAGGCGCAGAGCGCGCGGACGTCTGCGTGATCGGCGGGGGCTTCACGGGTGTTTCGGCAGCGCTGAATCTCGCCGAAAGAGGTTTCGACGTCGTGTTGCTGGAGGCCGAGCGGGTCGGCTATGGCGCGTCGGGCCGTTGCGGCGGGCTGATCGGCAGCGGCCAGCGCAAGGACGTGCTGGAGATGGAGCATCTCTACGGTGCGGAGCGCTCGCGGGTGCTGTGGGACTTCGCGGAGGCCGCGAAAGAAGAGATACGCGGCCGCGTCGGGAAGCATCACATCCAGTGCGACCTGCAGAAAGGACAGGTTGTCGGTGTACACAAGAAGAGTTACTGCGACTGGCCGCAGGAACTCGCCGATGCCCTGGCGGAGCGTTACGACTACCCGCACTGTCGGGCGCTGAATGCATCCGAGGTTCGGGAAATGGTTGCAACGCCGACCTTTCTCGGCGGACTCTGGGATGCCGAGGCAATGACCCTGCATCCGCTGAACTACGTGCTCGGGCTTGCGCGTGCCGCGAGCGAGGCCGGCGTCCGGATATACGAGAATTCCCGGGTCAGGTGGTATACGCGCAAAGATCCATCGGAGGTAAAGACCCGACACGGCAGCGTGCGGGCGTCGTTCGTCGTACTGGCCTGTAATGGTTATCTCGGCAGGCTGGAAGGACGCGTGGCCCGCAAGATCATGCCGATCAATAACTTCATGATCGCGACGGAACCGCTGGGTAAGAGACGATCCCGGGAGCTGATCAGCGGGCGCTTCGGCGTGCACGACACCCGTTTTGTGGTGAATTACTTTCGCCTCTCGGCCGATCACCGGTTGCTGTTCGGCGGCGGCGAAAACTATCGCCGCGGTTTTCCGGGCGACATCGAAAACTTCGTACGGCCGTACATGCTGAAAGTGTTCCCGCAACTCGGAGATACGAGGATCGACTACGACTGGGGTGGCACGCTGTCGGTCACGGTGAACCGGATGCCGCACTTCGGCCGCCTCAGGCCGAACCTGTATTTTGCACACGGTTACTCGGGGCACGGCATCTCGACCGCGAACTTTGCCGGCAAGGTGATAGCCGAAGCGATCGCCGGGACGGCGGAACGCTTCGATGTGATGGCCAGCCTGCCGATTCACACGTTCCCGGGCGGAACCCTGTTGCGGTATCCGGGGATGGTGCTCGGGATGCTGTACTACTCGATGAAAGACCGGCTTTAGATCCGGGCAGGAGCGGCTTCCTGAAGCGCGAATTGGCTAGTCGCGCGGCTGGTCCGGGTGCGTGATCTCGAGCATGTACTGTGCCGCGAGCGCAACTTCATCGTCGGTAAAGCGGCCGTCCAGCCCGTGCGCCGGCATGTCGAAATAGCCCTTTTGTGCATGTTCGAACAGCACTGCCTCCCACAGCGCGGAGCGCCCTGCCCATGCATCCGGGTCGCCCGTGCGCGGTGCACCGTCCTTGCCTTCCTCGTGGCAGTCCGCGCATGCCTGCTCGTAGGCCACCTTCGGCGTTACGTAAGCAGGCCTCGCTTGTTCGGCGCTGGTTTCCATCGTGTCACCGCCGCGATCCGCCTGCTGGCACGCAGCGCCGGTAGCGGCGAGGAACAACAACATCAGCATGCGCAGCATTGGACCACCTCCTGTACCTACAGTATGTTACCGCTCAGCGGGCTGGCGCAACTGCGGAACCTGCCTGACGCCGCAGCGAGAAACGAATGACTGTCGAGATCAACACTGCCGTCGTAACCGGGGGCGGCCACGGCATTGGCCGCGCACTGTGCAAGCGCCTGGCCCGCGAAGGCGCCACGGTTGTCGTTGCCGATCGTGAGGCAGGTGCGGCCGCAAGCGTCGCGGCTGATATCGGTGGCATCGCGCAGGTCGTCGACGTCGGTGACGAAGCGGCCGTGCTGGCGCTGGTCGAAGATGTTGAACGCGACGTCGGTCCGATCGACCTGTTCGTATCCAACGCGGGCGTCGGCTACGGTGACGCGGACGGCAGCGCGGCATCTAAAGAAGGCGGCATGATTGCCTGCAACGACCGCTGGCAGGCCTGCTGGAACGTCAACGTCATGGCGCACGTCTATGCCGCGCGGGCCCTGCTGCCGCGCATGATCGGGCGTGGCGGAGGACACCTTGTCAACGTCGCGTCTGCTGCAGGGCTGCTGAGCCAGATCGGCGACGCCGCATACTCGGCGACCAAGCATGCGGCGGTGGCGTTTGCGGAGTCGCTCGCGATTACACATGGCGAGCAGGGTATCCGGGTATCGGTCGTCTGCCCGCAGGCGGTTGCGACCCGCATGATCGGGATCGAGGACGGCGCGGAATCGGTCGACGGCGGCTTCGGCGGCAACGACGTCGATGGCATCCTGTCGCCGGGCCAGGTTGCCGACGATATCGTGGCCGGAATCCAGGAAGGGCGTTTCCTCGTGCTGCCGCACCCGCAGGTGCGCACCTATTTTCAGCGCAAGGCGGCCGACCACGATCGCTGGATCGCCGGCATGCAGCGTTTCCGGCAAAAACTCATGGGAGAAGAACAATGAAAACGGACCTGTCTGGAAAAGTGGCGCTGGTCAACGGCGCGTCACGCGGTATCGGCGAGGCCATCGCGCACGGACTCGCGGATTGCGGCGCGAAGGTGGTTTGCACCAGCCGCGATATCGACGGAGTGCAGGCGGTCGCGGACGCGATCATTGCCGCGGGCGGAGAAGCGCTCGCACACGCCTGCAATGCCGGTGACCTCGGCCAGATCGAATCGCAGATGCACGTTGTAAAGGACGAATGCGGCCGCCTCGATATCCTGATCAACAATGCAGCGGCCAATCCCTATTACGGTCCGGCGACGGAACTTCCGCCCGAGGCCTTCGACAAGACCGTGGCGGTGAATCTCAAGGGGCCTTACTACTTCATGAGCCACGCGGTGCCGCTGATGATCGAGTCCGGCGGCGGCGCTATTGTCAATGTCGCGTCGATCGCGGCGCTGCTGTCGATGCCGGGGCAGGCCGTCTACTCGATGACCAAGGCGGGGCTGATCAGCATTACCCGGGCATTCGCACGTGAATACGGCCAGGGCGGCGTGCGTGTGAATGCGATCCTGCCGGGTGTCGTGGAAACGAAGTTCGCGGCAGCGCTCACCTCCGATCCAGGCGTGCAGAAGTGGCTCAAGCGGCTCCCGGTGGCGAGGGCGGGGCAGCCGGAGGACATGGTGGCCGGCGTGCTGTACCTGGTGTCCGATGAGGCGGCCTATACGACGGGCACGACGCTGGTCATGGACGGCGGCGCCACGCTCGGTTAGCAGGCCCTAATCCATTTGGAACACGACCTTGCCGCGAACGCGGCGAGTCGTGATGGCGCGGAACGCCTCTTTGAACTCGTCCAGCGAATAGCTCCCGGTAACTCGCGGGTGTAACAGCCCTTTGCCGATCATCTCACCCATCGCCTGCAGGTTTTGCGCCTGGAGCAGCGGGTTCCTGGTGGCCCAGGGGCCCCACCACACGCCCATGACGTTCGCTTCCTTCAGCAACACGAGATTGGCCGGGAAGCTCGGGATCGCGCCGCTGGCGAATCCGATGACGAGGTAGCGGCCGCCGCGCGCGATCGAGCGCAGCGCCTGTTCGCCGATGTCACCTCCGACCGGATCGTAGATGACGTCGGCACCATTGCCGTTCGTGATCTCGCGGACGGCGTCCCTGAGTGACGCCTCCCCATAGTTGATCGTCTCGTCCGCGCCGGCCGACTTTGCGAACTCGAGCTTCTCGTCCGTGCTGGCGGCGGCGATGACGCGCGCACCGAGCGCCTTTGCTATCTCGACGGCGGTGATGCCGACGCCGCCGGCCGCGCCGAGGACGAGAACCGTCTCGCCCTCCCGCAGCCCGGCGTGCTGGACCAGGGCGTGATAACTCGTGCTGTAGGTGATCGTGAATCCCGCGGCCTGGCCGAAGTCGAGGCCGTCGGGCACCGACATCGCGAGGCTTTCCGGGACGGCACAACGCTCGGCGAATGCGCCGGTGGACGGCGTAATGATGGCCCTGTCGCCAACCTTGAAGCGACGGGTGCCCTCGCCGACGGCGGCAACGACCCCCGCAGCCTCGTGGCCCGGAATGAACGGTGGCGGTGTCTTTACCTGGTACTGCCCACCGATCACGAGGATGTCCGGGAAGTTCAGCCCGGCGGCTTTGATGTCGACCAGGATCTCGCCGGCGCCGGGGACCGGGTCGTCGACATCCTCCACGGCGAGTTCATCCGGAGACCCGTAGGCCTTGCAGACGAGTGCTCGCATCAGGCGACCTCGAACAGCGATGCTGCGCCCTGTCCGCCGCCGATGCACATGGTGCATACGACGTATTTCGCGCCGCGGCGCTTACCTTCAATCAAAGCGTGCCCGACCATACGGGCGCCGGACATGCCGTAGGGATGCCCGATGGATATCGCGCCGCCGTCGACATTGAGGATTTCGTTCGGGATGCCTAACGTGTCCCGGCAATAGACGACCTGGACCGCGAATGCTTCATTGAGCTCCCACAGGTCGATGTCGTCCATCTTCAGGCCGCTGCGCTCGAGGAGTTTCGGCACGGCAAACACGGGACCGATACCCATCTCGTCGGGCTCGCAGCCCGCGACGGCCGTCGCACGATAGAAGCCGAGCGGTTCGAGACCGCGTTTCTCGGCAACGCTGGCCTCCATCACGACGGCTGCCGATGCACCGTCCGAGAGCTGGCTCGCGTTACCGGCCGTGATGAAGCCGTCCTCCCGGACCGGGGGCAGTCCCTGCAGTCCTTCGAGCGTCGT
>CAMYJB010000011.1:35759-62520 GCA_947258565.1 uncultured Woeseiaceae bacterium | reverse complement strand
CTCGTAACGCCTGGCAACGACTTCGGCGGTGTCGATCATCGGCATGTAAATGTGTTCGTGCATCTCCAGGAGCCGCGGGTCCTTGGCGCGGAACAGGTTCATGTGCTCGTTCTGCACCAGGCTGATCGACTCGAGTCCGCCGCCGACCATGATGTCGACGTTGTCGGCCATGATCGTTTTTGCCGCGACGGCGATAGCCATCATCCCGGAGGAGCACTGGCGGTCGACAGTCATACCTGCCGTGGTGACGGGCAGGCCGCCGGCGAGCGCGGTTTGGCGTGCGATATTGTGGCCCTGGGTTCCCTGCGGCAGGGCGCAGCCCATCACCACGTCTTCGACGTCCGCCGGATCCAGGCCGGCGCGCTGTACCGCGTGCCGCACCACGTGTCCGCCGAGCGTTGCCGCCTCGGTGTTGTTGAATGCGCCACGGTAGGCCTTGCCGATGGGTGTACGTGCAGTTGAGACGATGACAGCTTCGCGCATTTGAGTTCCTTTTCCTGTATTCAGAATACGTACATTGCCAGCATCTCGGCGACGAGTGCCGGCGTTTCTTCATTCTCGATGTCGATCGTGATTTCGTTCCTGATGAGCCAGTGACCGGGCTTTTTCTCGGTGACGTCAATAATTCTCTGGCGTGCGCGGATGCGTTTGCCGACGCGGACGGGCTTCAGGAAGCGAACCTTGTCCGAACCGTAGTTGAGCGCCATTTTCAGGCCGTCGGGATGCAGCGCATTCTGCCGGGCCAGGTGGCTTACCAGGGACAGGACCAGGAAGCCGTGTGCGATCGTGCCGCGGAACGGCGTGAATTTCGCACGCAGCGGCTTGACGTGAATGAACTGGTGATCGTTCGTTGCGTCGGCGAACTGGTTGACGCGCGCCTGCGTGATCTCGAACCAGTCGGACGGTTCGAGTTCGGTCCCCGCCAGCGACGGCAGGTCCGCTTCCCTGATCGGCGTCGGCATTCAGCGCCCCGGCTTTCCCAGGTACGGCCGCAGCTCGTTGCGTGCGACAACCATGCGGTGTACTTCGTCGGGCCCGTCGGCGAGGCGTAACGTCCGCGCGTTCGTGTACATGAAGGCGAGCGGGAAGTCCTGCGACACACCCGCGGCGCCGTGCAGCTGGATGGCGTCGTCGATGATGTCGATGGCGATCTGCGGCACGACTGCCTTGATCTTCGAAATCCAGACCTGGGCCTCCTGCACCCCCGCGGTATCGATTGCGTACGCCGTGCGCAGCGTCAGTAACCGTGCCATGTCGATGTTCATACGGGCTTCGGCGATGCGATCGTAGTTACCGCCGAGCTTGGCGAGCGGTTTACCGAATGCTGTCCTCGACACCGATCGCGCGCACATGAGTTCGAGCGCTTTTTCGGCCATGCCGATCGCACGCATGCAGTGATGGATTCGTCCCGGTCCCAGCCGCCCCTGCGCGATTTCGAAACCGCGGCCGGGCCCGAGGATGATATTGCGCTCGGGCACGCGCACGTCGGTGAAGCGCAGGTGCATGTGACCATGGGGTGCATCGTCATTGCCGAAGACGTCCATTGGCCGCACGACTTCCACGCCCGGCGCATCCATCGGTACGAGGATCTGCGAATGCTGCACGTGGCGGGCGGCCTCGGGATTCGTAAGCGCCATGCAGATCAGGATCTTGCAGCGGTGATCGCCTGCACCGGATATGTAGCTCTTCTCGCCGTTGATGACCCACTCGCCGTTCTCGAGCACGGCCGTCGTCGCGATATTGGTTGCGTCCGACGAGGCGACGCCCGGTTCCGTCATTGCATAGGCGGAGCGGATCTTGCCTTCGAGCAGCGGTTCCAGCCACTCGCGCTTCTGTTCCTCCGACCCGAAGCGCTCGAGCACCTCCATATTGCCCGTGTCGGGCGCGCTGCAGTTAAAGGCTTCGGCAGCGAGGTGACAGCGTCCGGTCTCTTCGGCGATGTATGCGTATTCGACCGTTGTCAGGCCGTGGCCCCGCTCGCTGTCGGTCAGCCAGAAGTTCCACAGTCCCTGCTTGCGCGCCTCGCTTTTCAGGCCCTCGAGGATGTCCTCCTGGCGGGCATTGAGTGCCCAGCGTTCGCCGTTGCCGACTTCGGCCAGGAATTCCGCGTCGACGGGCTCTGCCCTGTCACGGATGAAGCGCTTCACGGCCTCGAGGACCGGTTCGAGGCGGTCAGTGATGCCAAGGTTCATTGTTGTTGTCCTTCTGGCGGCGATGCCCTGTTTCCGGCGCACCATTGTGGGCGCTGGACGGGCGATATGGAAGGCCTGCCGCTACTCCGCCTGCGCCGCAATCTGCCAGAGAATCGCCGAGCGGGTACCCGTGCGGCAGTAGCCGAGCACAGGTCCGTCGGAGTTGCTCATGACCTCGACAAAGCGTCGCAGTGTTTCCGGGCTGACCGCGCTGCCCTGCATCGGAATCATGTGGAAAGCGATGCCGTGTCGTTCGCAGGCCTCGCGCACGGAGGCGCTGGTGGGCTGGCCCAGGTCTTCGCCGTCCGGGCGATTGCAGATGATGGTCGTAAAACCCTCCTGCGCAAAGGACGCGACATCGTCAGGATCTATCTGCATCGTAACGGAGTAATTGTCAGAGAGTTCTACGATTCTCATTGCCGGTATTCTCTCACGCGTGAAAACCCAGCGCGCCAGGCAGCGACCGGGCAAGAATATAAATTCCCATGACGATCAGGAAGCCTCCGCCGACGCCGACGAGTCCCGTGATAATGCCGACGACGAGACCGTCACCCGCAATCTTCCACAGCGCGCGTGGGACGTGACCGCCTTCGGTGAGATTGATGGGCCGCAGCATCAGGTAGGACGCGAGCAACATGACCACGGCGAACAATGCGAGCTGGGTCAGTCCGCTGACGTAGGCCGCGATCGCCGCGCCGATGTAGTTGCCCGCCATGCCGGGCAAGCCGAAAGTCGCCACGCTGCGCCAGTTGATAAACCCCGCGCGAATGAACTGCAGGCTGCCGGCCAGCGCAATACTGCCGACAATGAACAACGATCCTGCAATGGCGACCTTCTCGTCCTGTCCGGCCAGGTAGACGAGTACCGGCACGGTAAGTATCGAGCCGCCGGATCCCAGCAGGCCCAGGCTGACGCCGATCGCGATGGCGCCGGGCCATGCCATGAATGACGCAAACACGTCGTCTGGCTCGCGCGGTCAGGACCCCGGGTTACAGGGAGTCCAGCGGTATCTTCAGGTAGCGTACGCCGTTCGATTCCGTGCCCGGCAGGTGACCCGCGCGTACATTGACCTGGATGGAGGGGATGATCAGTTTGGGCATGCCGAGTTCGGCGTCGCGGCCTTCGCGCATGGCCACGAACTCGTCCCGCGTTACGCTGCTGTTAATGTGGATGTTGGCCTCCCGCTGCGCGGCGACAGTGGTCTCCCAGCGAAACTCGTCGCGCCCCGGCGCCTTGTAGTCGTGGCACATGAAAAGGCGTGTGTCCTCGGGCAACGCGAGGATCTTCTGTATCGAGTCGTACAGCATTCCCGCGTCGCCGCCCGGGAAGTCGGTCCGCGCTGTGCCGAAGTCGGGCATGAAGAGGGTGTCGCCGACGAAGGCAGCGTCGCCGACGACATAGGTAATGCAGGCGGGGGTATGGCCGGGGGTGCCAATGATCGAGCCTGCAATGCTGCCTACCTTGAATTCGTCGCCGTCCTCGAACAGTTCGTCGAACTGGGTTCCGTCCGTCGCCAGGTCCTCGATGTTGAAAACGTCTTTGAACGTATCCTGCACGGCGGCGATGTTCCTGCCGATGGCTATCCTGCCGCCGAGCTTTTCCTGCAGGTAAGGAGCGGCCGTCAGGTGATCGGCGTGTACGTGGGTTTCGAGTATCCAGTCCACGGTGAGGCTGTTGTCCCTGACGAAAGCGACGACCTTGTCAGCGGATGCAGTGGACGTGCGGCCGGATGCCGGATCGTAATCGAGGACCGGGTCGATTATCGTCGCCTGCGCAGACCCGGGGTCCGCGGCAACGTAGGTAACTGTGAATGTGGCCTCGTCGAAGAACGCCGTGACGGAAAGCGCGCTCATAAAGCTGCGAGGACGCGCTCCAGCTTTTCCTTGACCTGCTCCGCGAGCGGCTCGACATCCGGGTTGTCCACGAGGCCGAGTACACTGCCCGGGTCCATGAAGCTCACGTGAACTTTGCCCGCGTCGTCTTCACGCACGAGCACGTTGCACGGCAGCAGCAGGCCGATCTCGGGGACCGCGGTGACCGCCTGGTGGGCGAGCGGCGGATTACAGGCGCCGAGAATCCTGTACGGGCGCATGTCCTCGCCCAGTTTTTCCTTCAGGGTAGCCTGGACGTCGATCTCGGTCAGAACGCCGAAACCTTCCTTGCCGAGTTCCTTGGTGACCGTCTCAACCGCTTCGTCGAAGCCGAGGTCGACGGGTTTGCCGAATCCGAATTTGGTGTCCATCAATGTTGTTCCTTTGTGGCGGGAGGCGTTCGCGTCCCGCAAAAAATGTCGTGAAGTACGTTAATGACACGGTCGGCCGGCCCGTCGCAAAGCGAATAATGAATGACCTGGGACTCGCGCCGCGTCTTTACCAGCCCCTCGCGGCGCAGGCGCGCGAGCTGCTGCGACAAGGCGGACTGACTCAACGGGATGATCTCGTTGAGTTCGCCAACCGAGTGCTCGCCTTCCGCGAGCGTGCACAGGATCATGAGTCGGCTTTCATTGCCGAATGCCCGCATCAGGCTGGCCGCATCCGCCGCATGTGCCTGCATCTCCTCAGCCTCCATTGTCACAGAACGTTGCTTTTCAGCCGAGCCGTTTTCGCTTTTCACCCGTCTTCCCCGCGCTGGGCGTCGAACGGCAACTACTATAGCGAATAATAAATTAGAAATCTATAAATTAGACTAGACTAATGTAATTTCGAATACTATATTCAATGTCGATCCCGTACAAACAGCAGCGAGGACCCGTCATGGCGAAGATCGTGGTTATGGGTGCCGGCATTGGCGGCATCACGCAGGCGTACGAATTAAGAAAAGAACTCGGCAGGAATCACGAGGTCCTGGTGGTCAACGACTCCGACCGATTCGAGTTCACGCCGTCGAATCCCTGGGTAGCCGTGGGCATGCGGGAGGCAAAGCAGATCGTCATCGAACTGCCGGAGCTGATGAAGAAATACGGCATCGACTTCGACGGCCAGGGGGTCAAGCGCCTGCAGCCCGAAGATAGCAGGCTCGAGATGAACGACAGCAGCTCGGTCGAGTACGACTTTCTCGTCATCGCGACCGGACCGAAGCTTGCTTTCGATGAGGTTCCGGGCCTGGGGCCGCACGACGGCTACACGCAATCCGTTTGCAAGACTGGTCATGCGTCCGAGTCGCGGGCGGATTTCGAGAAACTGGTCGATAACCCCGGCCCGGTCATCGTCGGCGCCGCACCGGGCGCATCGTGTTTCGGCCCGGCCTACGAGTATGCGTTCATCCTCGACACGGAGCTCAAGAAGCGCAAGGTCCGGGACAAGGTGCCGATGCATTTCGTGACGCCGGAACCCTATGTCGGCCACCTCGGGCTCGACGGCGTCGGCGATACCAAGGGCCTCATGGAATCGGAGCTTCGCGACCGTCACATCCAGTGGACCTGCAACGCAAAGATCACCGCTGTGGAAGACGGCAGGATGCATTTCACCGAATTCGATGCTGACGGTAACGAGCGCAAAACGCACGAGCTGCCGTTCGTGCATTCGATGATACTGCCCGCATTCAAGGGCGTGGACGCGGTCATGGATATCGACGGGCTGACCAATCCGCGCGGTTTCATCCTCATCGACGAGCACCAGCGCAATCCGACATTCAGTAACATTTATGCCGTCGGGGTCTGCGTCGCCATTCCTCCGGTGGGGCCCACACCCGTGCCGACGGGTGCGCCGAAAACCGGCTACATGATCGAATCGATGGTTACCGCGACCACCCACAACATCAGCAATGAACTGTCCGGCAAGGCACCCGACAAGCACCCGACGTGGAACGCGGTCTGCCTCGCGGACTTCGGCGATACCGGCGTTGCGTTCGTCGCACTGCCCCAGATTCCGCCGCGCAATACCAACTGGTCATCGGCGGGCAAGTGGGTTCACCTGGCGAAGGTCGCCTACGAGAAATACTTCCTGCACAAGGTCCGTACGGCGAAGACGGAGCCTTACTACGAGAAGCTCGTGCTGCAAATGCTGGGGGCCAAGCGCCTCAAGGGCAGCTGACTCATGCCGGCTTGACTCGGGCCGGCAATATCGGTCAGGTTTCGGTCACGCCAACCCTTGCGGTGGACCGGTGATGACCGAGAAACGAATAACTCGCCCTGGAGTCGAGCTGCGACTAACGATATTCGCCGCTGCGTTTCTTGCTTCGAGCGCTGGCGCCGGACCTGCCGAGCACGCCCGGACCCTCGTGCAGGAGATAATTCCTGCGCCGTTGCCGGCTGCCGTTAGTAACAATGCCGTAGCGTCGGTAAAGGTGGGGCGGCGGCATTACGTGGTCAGCTTCAACGGCCTTGCGAAAGGCAAGACGCACGCCGATGCGCTGGCGTCCACCTACGTTTACGACTCCCGCTCGAAGAGCTGGTCCGAAGCCGGCCCGGTTCCCGGCGGCGCCGGCCGGCTTGCGTCGGTCGCCGCGTCGGCGAATGGGCGAGTCTATGTCTTCGGGGGTTATACGGTTGACGAGGATGGCAGCGAGGCCTCTTCTCCGTGGACCCATATGTTCGATCCGCGCAAGCGAGTATTCGAGGAACGCGCCCCGATACCCGTTCCGGTCGACGACGCCGTTGCCGTTACCTTTGATGATCGCTACGTATACCTGGTTAGCGGCTGGCACGACCTGGGAAACGTCAACCTCGTGCAGCGATACGACACGCGCAAAGATGCGTGGGTGCAGGCGACACCGATACCGGGTCCACCCGTCTTCGGACATGCCGGCGGTATTGTCGGGAATACGATTGTTTATTGCGACGGCGTTACCATCGAATCGTTTGCTGATCGTCCGCGTGAGTTTGTGGCGGCGCCCGACTGCTTCCTGGGGATCATCGATGACCAGGACGGACGCCGTATAGACTGGCGCAGTGTCGACTATCATCCGGGGCTGCCGCGCTATCGCATGGCGGCGGCCGGCGTGCCGGCAGTTAACGGCGTGCTGTTTATCGGCGGCAGCGAGAATGCCTATAACTACAATGGCATCGGCTACAACGGACAGCCATCCGAACCCGCGCAGGGAGCGCTGCTATTCGACATCGATACGCAAGGCTGGCAGGTGCTCGAGTTCGAGGGTGACGCGACGATGGATCATCGCGGGCTCGTGCCGTTCAAAGGCCAGTGGCTCACGGTAGGCGGCATGACGACGGACCAGCGTGTCACCGATCGCGTGGCCTCCTACCAGCTTGACTAAAAAGAGGCGGGCCATGAGGCCCGCCGAATGGCCGATATTGCTATCAGCTTGAGGGGGAATAAGGTTGTGTTGTCGTCCGGTCCTGACGATGCCGCTGTTCATTGCGTGTCTGCCCTCGAAGCAATTTCACGAATTCTTTCTTCGTAGTCGCCGGCACGTTTTTCGAGCTGCGAAACCATGATCGTCAGTTCGCGTGCCTGGCGCTCATCGAGCAGCGACGGCAGCCGGCAATGATGCCTGGTCGCATACTCGTGGAAGGGATACATCAGGGACCGAAGCGCGGCGGCCATGTCCTGGGCGATCTCTGCATCGTGCATCAGGACCCCCATCGCAATTCTCGATACTTCGGCATCGACGCGCGCACGCTCGAAGCGCGCCCGGATCGTCACCCAGACGATATCCAGCTGGTCGTCGGAATGTGCGAGCGCGTCCCGGAACAGGGTCGGCGCTATGTGGGCGACCTGGTCCTTCAATTCACCGGACACACCGGGCTCGTTGGCCAGCGAACCCAGCGATGCGTCGGCATTGCCCTTGCCTACCAGGAATATCCCGGTCTGCGCCTCTGCGTCGATCTCGCGTATCAGGTTCTGGTAGCAATACTCGACAGGATCCTCGGACGCATGCGCCAGCTCGATCTTGGTCAGGTTTTCCAGGGTGACCCCGCGCTGTGTCCACCGGTCCACGTTGGCCAGCAGTCCGTCGTCGGTCGTGAACGCCTCGTAGAGATAACGGGAAACCTCGGCGTGGATGGTTTCGGATGTTGAGTAACGCTCGGTGTCGTCCGGGACCAGGCTGAGCATGTCTTTCTCCTGCGAAATCCGGGGTCCACTGTAGGCCGGCCGGCACGCCCGTTCTGGTCAATACCGGTCAGCGGTTGTGCAAACGGCATCAAGCTGCGAAATCGCTTGAGCCGGTGCTTTTATTGGGGTTCACTATCGGGAGCCATGCTCTACGAACCCACGACACTGGCAAACGTTGCCCGGATCATCGGCGAAACGCTGCAGAAGGATTACGGCATCGATCCTGCGCGGATCTTCAAGCAGGTAAAGATAGACACGAACAAGTTCGAAAGGCCCGGTGCACGTGTGCCCCTGTCGAAAATGACTCACCTCTGGGACACGGCAGTCTTCATTACCGATGACCAGCAGTTCGGCCTGAAAGCGGGCGTGCGTGTGGAACCCAGTGACTTCTACGTTCTGGGGCACGCGTGGCTGGCGAGCGCCACGCTGAGAGGGGCGCTTGAGCGGTTGTGCCGGTATGCCCACGTGCTGTCGACAGCGATCACCAGCGCGGAGGTTGTGGAAGAGGATGGCATGGTCGTATTCGTCGAGTCCTTTCCCGATCCGTCGATCGTGGTCAATCGCACCGCCGGCGAGGCAGGAATGGTTGCTTTTTTCAAACTCTGCGAAATCATCAGGCGCGAGCCCGTACGGCCCCTGAAGGCGGAACTGGTCTTCCCGCCCGACAGGGCCCGCGACTATATCGAGCAATTCCTGCAGTGCCCGGTTACCTACGGCAATGAGCGCGAGAAATTCTATTTTTCGAAAGAGATCTTCGAGGAGCGCCTGCCCGGGTACATTCCCGACGTACTGGATTCCACGTCACGGATCGCGGAGCAATACCTCGAGTCGCTCGACCAGAGCAAGGTGGCCACGGATGTCAGGCGCCTGCTCGTGCAGATGTTGCCGTCCGGCAAGGCGGACCAGGATACGATTGCCAATCGACTGTACCGGAGTACCAGCACGCTGCAGCGCCAGCTCAGTGCCGAAGGCACGAGCTACCGCGACATTCTGGAGACCACGCGCCGCAGCCTCGCCGAAAAGTACCTCAGGGACGGCGACTACACGCAGGCGGAAATCGCGTACATGATCGGGTTCTCCGACCAGAGCAACTTCGCCCGCGCCTTCAAGCGCTGGACGGGGATGAGCCCGGGGCAGTTCCAGAAGACGGCCTGACCGAGGTCAGCCCGAGAGCACCGATTCGCGGATTTCGTCGATCTGCGGCTTGATGGCCCGGGGTCGCTTGCCCAGGCAATGCTTGTCGCGGGGACAGGCGGAGCTTCGCGGGCAAATAATCGTCGCTTCTCTTTGCGCACCGTCCGCGATCCAGCCGATATTGAGGATCCGGCCGATGCTGTCCAGCTGCTTGCGGGCTTCGGCCGGGATCGGGCCGGAGCCGCCGTTGGCATTGCAGCTTGACTCGATCATGTCGATGGTGTCGGCCGGATTGAAGCCCTGCGACTCCAGCGCGGGCGACAGATCGACGCCCGCGCAAAGCACGTGGCGGTTGCCGGCGGCGTCGCGGCTGCGGATCGACTGGCAGCAGTACAGCCGGGTGTCGTCGCCCGCCGGCAGCACCGATATCTGTGACGACGGCTTGTTCGAGCGGCTGTGCAGCATCCGGAACACGGCCCAGTGCTGGCACGGGTCGGAGATCATCGACATGTTGCCCCAGGGTAACGGGATGCCGTTGCCCCGATACACCGCACGGAAACTGCCCGGCGGGTAGGCGTCGAAATAGTGCCAGTGGGGGTACGGCGATACGCTCGGCATGCGCCGCATGACCAGCGTGGTCGTCAGGTCGACCTTGTCGCCCGCGTTGATCGCGTACGAGTTGCGCGCGAGGAACTGGCGGAACGGGGTTTTCGGTGCGAGCAGCGCCGCGGCGAAATAGCTGCATTCGAAGTCCCGCCAGGCATGGAGAATGTCGCGCGCGTCGACATTCTGGGCGCCGTCGTCGGCGGGGCGTGTCGAGCTCCTGCCGCCGGATATCTGCGGGATGCGTGCGCCGTCGCCATCGTGCAGGACCTGGTGGGCAATCTGGTTCGCGAGATCGAATTTCAGTCGCGCGGGGGCCTTCTCCAGCGCACGGTTCAGGTAGACCCGGTTCGGCGCGTCATAGAAGGATCGCACCAGCGACTTGATCGGAAGGTCTTCGCCGAGATCATTGGCCGGTGGCTTGTCGAACCAGCGAATTTCGAGACCGAGGCGCTTCGCGATGTCGAACACGGTGTCCAGCGACATCGGAAACAGCTTGTTGCCAATGCTCTCGGCCGCGCGCTCGATATCGGGGAAACGGTTCTGGTTGGTTTCCTGGTGCGCGCGGATCAACAGGTGCGCGAACTGCCGCCCGGTCGTGCCCGTCTGGCTGAGGAGTTCCGGAATAGCGAGCTGCAGCAGGCTCTCCGAAAACAGGAAGCCCGGCTCCAGCGGCATGCCGCCGACAGGCGCCTCGGGCGCCGTATCGATCGCGGTCTCGTCCAGCGATTCGTCGAGAAACCACTGAACGTCCTTCTGGAATATCTCCGCGATGATCGCAAGCAGGCGTTCCGACGGCACTCGCTTGCCGTTTTCGATCATCGAAAGATAGGAAACCGAGGGACCGGCTTCGGGGTCGATCTGCACGCATCGCACCGAGAGGTCTTCGAGCGTAAGATGGTTGCGTTTCCTGAGCATGCGCATCTTGGTGCCGAGGAAATGCGACTTGCGGCGGAGGCTATGCGGGGAAGACATAAGACAGTTGTGAAATTGACACTGTGAAATTTTTGCTGTGAAATTTCATAATTCGCCTGCGTACTATAGCGCCTGGAGGCCGTGCTTTCACGTGAATTGACAACTGGATACGGGACAGGGTGTTCGTGATGAATCGAGAACAGCAGACCAGCAAACTGGAAGCCGAATGGGCCGAGAGCCCGCGGTGGAAGGGCATCAAACGAGATTACAGCGCTGCCGACGTCGTAAAGCTCAGGGGATCGGTACTGATCGAATACACGCTGGCGCGACGCGGCAGCGAGAAGCTGTGGGATTATGTTCAGGAGGACGCGCCGCTGTGCGCGCTGGGTGCGCTCACGGGCAACCAGGCGATCCAGGAAGTGCAGGCCGGGCTCAGGGCGATCTATTGCTCCGGCTGGCAGGTGGCCGGCGACGGCAATAGCGCGGGCGAGATGTACCCGGACCAGAGTCTGTATCCGGTCGATTCCGTGCCGAAGATGGTGGAGCGCATCAACAATGCGTTCATCCGCACGGACGAAATCCATGCGCTCAACGGTGACGACAGCATCGACTGGTTCGCGCCCATCGTCGCCGACGCCGAAGCCGGTTTCGGCGGCAACCTGAACGCGTTCGAACTCATGAAGCACATGATTCGCGCAGGCGCAGCCGGTGTTCACTTCGAGGACCAGCTGTCCTCGGCCAAGAAGTGCGGCCACATGGGCGGCAAGGTGCTCGTGCCGACGCAGGAAGCGGTCGCAAAACTGTGTGCTGCCCGTCTCGCAGCCGACGTATACGACGTCCCGACCGTCCTGATTGCGCGCACCGACGCCGACGCGGCGAACCTGATTACGTCTGATTCGGATGAGCGGGACAGGCAATTTATCACCGGCGAGCGGACCCCCGAAGGCTTCTTCCGTACCAATGCCGGGCTCGATCAGGCGATCGCGCGCGGCCTTGCCTACGCGCCTTATGCCGACATGATCTGGTGCGAGACTTCCAGGCCGGACCTCGAGCAGGCACAGCGCTTCGCCGATGCAATTCATGCGGAATTCCCGGACCAGTTGCTGGCGTATAACTGCTCGCCGTCGTTCAACTGGCAGGCCAACCTCGACGACCAGACGATGAAGGTCTTCCGCGAGGAACTGGGCAAGATGGGTTACAAGTTCCAGTTCATCACGCTCGCCGGCTGGCACGTGCTGAACTCGAGCATGTTCCGGCTCGCCCGCGCCTACAAGGCCGAAGGCATGTACGCTTATTCGCGTTTGCAGCAGCGGGAGTTCGCGGACGAACAGCACGGCTTCAGGGCGGCCAAGCATCAGTCCTTCGTCGGCGCCGGCTACTTCGACGCCGTGCAGAATACGATCATGCACGGGCTGTCATCGACGACCGCGCTGGAAGGCAGCACCGAGGAAGAACAGTTCGTCGCATAAACAGACCGGTGTCATGAGCAACGATGAAAAAGGGCGGCGGGAAGTCGGTAGCCTCCGCATCGACACGGCCTTTGTCGATTTTGTCGAAAAAGAACTCCTGCCCGCGATCGACGTGGAGCCGTCCGTTTTCTGGTCCGGTTTCGAGGCATTGATCGATGATCTGACTCCGGTCAACCGTGAGCTGCTGCAAACGCGCGACAGCCTGCAGCAGCAAATCGACGATTGGCATCGCGCTCACCCGGGCAGCGACTACGACCATGCCGGGTACGTCGCTTTCCTGAAGTCCATAGGCTATCTTCGCGACGTCGGCGATGCTTTCTCGATCGGCACGCGAAATGTCGACCCGGAAATCGCCGAGGTCGCCGGTCCGCAGCTGGTCGTTCCGGTCAGCAATGCGCGCTTCGCCCTGAACGCCGCGAATGCGCGCTGGGGCAGCCTGTACGACGCGCTTTACGGCACCGACGTCGTCAGTGAAGACAACGGCCGGGAGCGGGCAGGGCCCTACAACCCGACGCGTGGTTGCGCGGTTATCCGCTATACGCAGGGCTTCCTCGACCGGGTGCTCCCGCTCGTCGGCGCGAGCCACGCGGATGTATCGGATTACGGACTCGCCGGAGACGAGTTCGTCGCGGTCGTCGACGGCAAGACCGTGAGCCTCGCTGATACAGACGCTTTCAGGGGCCACGCTCGTGACGGCGACGCCGTGGCTTACCTGTTCGCGCACAATGGCCTGCACCTCGAGATTCAGACGGACCCGCATCACCCGATCGGCCGTGAAGCTGCCGCAAATGTCGCCGACGTCGTCCTGGAATCGGCCATCACCACCATCCAGGACTGCGAGGACTCGGTTGCCGCGGTCGACGCCGAGGACAAGGTCAACGTCTACCGCAACTGGCTCGGGCTCATGCAGGGAACGCTCGAGGCAACGTTTGCCAAGGGCGGCGACACGCTGACACGGCGCCTCAACGCGGATCGCGTGTACACGGGTGTCGACGGCGAACGCATTGTCCTGTCGGGCCGCAGCCTCATGCTCGTCCGCAACGTCGGCCACCTGATGACCAACAGCACGATCCTCGACCGTGACGGCGACGAAGTGTTCGAGGGCATCATGGATGCCGTCATCACGACGGCTTGCGCGCTGGCCAATCGCAAATTGCAGGACAGCCAGCCGAATAGCCGCCACGGCAGCGTCTATATCGTCAAGCCCAAGATGCACGGGCCGGACGAGGCCGGGTTTACGGACACCCTGTTCGCGCGCGTCGAAGACCTGCTCGGTCTCGAGCGCAACACGCTCAAAGTCGGCGTCATGGACGAGGAACGCCGCACGACGGTTAACCTCATGGAATGCATTCGCGCCGTGCAGGACCGGCTGGTCTTCATCAATACGGGTTTCCTCGATCGCACCGGGGACGAGATCCACACGAGCATGCTTGCGGGCCCGATGAAGCCCAAGGAAGTGATCAAGCAGGAGCCCTGGATCACCGCCTACGAGGACTGGAACGTCGACATCGGCATCCGCTGCGGACTGCCCGGCCGGGCGCAGATCGGCAAGGGCATGTGGCCGAAGCCGGACGAAATGAAGCAGATGATGGACACCAAGCAGGCGCATCCGGAAGCGGGCGCCAACTGCGCGTGGGTGCCGTCGCCGACGGCCGCGACGCTGCACGTCATGCACTATCATTTCGTCGATGTGGCGGCGCGCCAGCGCGAACTCGCACCGCGCTCGCTGGCAAGCATCGACGACATACTGAAACCGCCGCTTTGCGATCCCGCCACGCTGGACGCGGAGACGATACAGAAGGAACTGGACAACAACGCGCAGGGCATACTGGGCTACGTCGTGCGCTGGATCGACCACGGCGTCGGCTGTTCCAAGGTGCCCGACATCAACGATGTGGGTCTCATGGAGGATCGTGCGACGCTGCGCATCTCGAGCCAGCACATGGCCAACTGGCTG
This sequence comes from uncultured Woeseiaceae bacterium, assembly GCA_947258565.1. Lineage (GTDB taxonomy): Bacteria > Pseudomonadota > Gammaproteobacteria > Steroidobacterales > Woeseiaceae > UBA1847. Next base: position 48,239 of record CAMYJB010000011.1, on the reverse strand, counting down.
CTGCACGGCATTACCGATGAAAAGCAGGTGCGCGAGACGTTCGAGCGCATGGCAGCGATCGTCGACGACCAGAATGCCGGTGATCCCGCCGCGACGACTACGACGGCAGCATCGCGTTCCGCGCCGCCTGCGACCTGGTCTTGAAAGGTTGCGAACAGCCGAACGGTTATACTGAACCCTTGCTTCACGAATATCGTCAGCAGCTGAAGGCCAGCCGTTCGGGGTAACACCATCGCACGACAATTTCTCCTCGCCGCGCTGATCCTGTTACCGGTCGCCGCGACCGGGGAGGATTACGTCACCGTTGCCGTGGCGAGTAACTTTGCCGCGACGGCGCGCGACATCGCACGACAGTTCTCGCAGGAATCCGGCTTCGAGGTCCGCATCATCACGGCCTCGACGGGCAAACTCTATGCCCAGATCGTGAACGGCGCCCCGTTCGACATACTGCTGGCTGCCGATGCCGAGCGGCCGCAACGCCTCGCAGCCTCGGGGGCGGGCGTCCCCGGTACCCGATTTACCTATGCGTTCGGTGGGCTCGTGCTGTGGTCGCGGCAGGTGGACGCGTGCCGCGAGACGTTGCGGCATGATGACGGTGGGCGCGTTGCCATCGCAAACCCCGAGACCGCCCCTTACGGGGCCGCCGCAAGATCGTTCCTGAAGCGGTCGGGACTCTGGGAATCGCTGCGCGGCCGCCTCGTCATCGGCGAGAACATCGCGCAGACGCTGCAGTTTGCCGCGTCGGGCAATGCACAGCTCGGGTTCATCGCTCGCTCCCAGCTGCAGTCGCCGTCACTGCCGCGGGCGACCTGCAGCTGGCCGGTACCGGCAACGATGCATTCCGGCATCGATCAGCAGGCGATACTGTTGCGGCGGGGAGCCGATGCAGAGGGTGCGAAATCGTTCCTCACGTATCTGCGTGGCGCCGCAGGACGTGCCATTATCCTGCGCCATGGATACAGGCTGCCCGAGGTAAAGGAGTAATGGCTTCGACATTGGGGCCCCTGCTGCTGTCACTGCAGTTGGCCGCATTGACCACGCTGATCCTGGTGCTGCTGGGAACGCCACTCGCCTGGTGGCTGTCTCGTACCCGTTCACGCCTCAAGCCTGCAATCCAGGCCGTTGTCGCCCTGCCGATCGTCCTGCCGCCGACGGTCATGGGTTTCTACCTGCTGATCGTGCTCGGGCCCTATGGCGCAATCGGCCGCTGGTGGGTCGAGGTTAGCGGTGAAGCACTGACGTTTTCGTTCACCGGCCTGGTCATCGCTTCGTGCTTCTACAGTCTACCGTTCGCGGTGCAGCCGCTGCAGAGTGCATTCGATGCGCTGGGTACGCAGGAAGTCGAGGCGGCGCGAACCCTGGGTGCCTCGGAAATCGACGCATTCTTCACCATAGCCATACCGCTGTCGCTGCCCGGGTTTCTCACCGCAACGGTGCTGAGCTTCGCGCACACGCTGGGCGAATTCGGCGTGGTCCTCATGGTCGGCGGCAATATTCCCGGAGAGACCCGGGTCGTATCGATCGCGATCTACGATCACGTCGAGTCGCTCGACTACGCCAGTGCTCACCAGATGTCGATCATCCTGGTGGTTTTCGCGTTCGCGGTGCTCCTGTCGATGTTCCTGGTAAACCGCCGGCTCGAGGGACGGTCACGGTGAGCAGCGATATTTCGGTACGCTACGAGCTGCAGCGCAGTGATTTCTCGCTGGATGTCGACGTCGAGATACCGATGCGGGGCATCACCGGGGTGTTCGGCGAATCCGGCGCCGGCAAGACCGCGTTATTGCGCTGCATTGCCGGGCTCGAGCGAGGCGCAGCAGGCCGCCTCGTCGTAGCAGACGACGTCTGGCAGGACGTGACGACATCGCGCCCGGCCCATGAGCGGGAGATCGGCTACGTATTCCAGGAACCGCGACTGTTCGCACACCTGGACGTGCGGCAGAACATCGAGTACGGACAGCGCCGCGGCCGCCGCGAGGACGTCGGTTTTGACGAGGCCGTGGAACTGCTCGGGTTGAGCTGCCTGCTGGACCGCAGGGTCGACACGCTGTCCGGCGGTGAGGCTCAGCGCGTCGCGATCGCAAGGGCGCTGCTGCGATCTCCGCGGGTCGTGCTCATGGACGAACCGATTGCGTCGCTCGATCGGGCGCGCCGCGATGAAATTCTGCCGTTCCTCGACAGGCTGCACGCCGCCCTCTCCATACCGGTTATTTACGTCAGCCACAGCATCGAGGAAGTCATCCGCCTGTGCGACTACCTGCTGGTCATGGAGCGCGGCCGGATCGTTGCTGCGGGACAGATACAGGAGGTTCTGTTGCGTGCAGATCTTCCCCTGCTCGGCGGCGAGGAAGCCGGCGCAATTATCCACGCAAGGGTGGTCACGTACGATCCCGAAGACGGCCTGACCAAGATCGCCTTCGACGGCGTCGAGATGTGGGTACCGGGAAGCTACCCAACCGGGGCACCATTGCGACTGCGTATTCGGGCGAACGACGTCAGCCTGAGCCGCGAAAATCCGGAGACGTCGACCGTGCTCAACGTGCTGCCGGCATGCATAGATTCGATTCGCGGCGACGGCGAGTCGTCGGAGCTCGTGCAGCTTACCGTCGGCTCCGAACGCATCCTCGCACGCGTTACACGCCGGTCCCGCGCGCGGCTCAACCTCAGGCCGGGCGAACAGGTACTGGCGCAGATCAAATCCGTTGCCGTCAAAAATGCGCCGGCAGCCGGACGCTGATCAAAGAAGAACAGGGCTTACGATCACCGTCCTCTTCCGTTGCCTCAGCCTGCTGACTTGCTTGCGGATACTCGCCATCGCCGGTTTCGATCGTGGACCCCGGCATAGAGACTTATACTTATGTGTCAAAAATTTTTTCGTTAATTCAGTAATTTACCATAATTACTCAAAGCATTATGTCTTTTACCTGTCCTGGTGTTCCGCTACAATTCGTGCAACGCAGTCCACGACTACAACAACAGAGCAGGGGATCGCGTTTTGAATACTGTACGGGCACGTCTGACCAGGGGACCCGCCATTGCCGGGTTCACCGCACTGGTGATGGTTCTCTTTGCTTCCACGATCGCATGGGCGAGCGGCTGGCCGCCCTTCGCAGTGAGAGATTTCGCCACCGTTACGCGCGGCGGCACCGTCGAAGAGCTGACGACGGGCGCGAGCAGCGTGCTCGATAACGACTTCGACCTGGAACGCGACCCGCTGACGGCAGTGCTCGTCAAGGACGTCAAGCGTGGCACCCTCTTGCTGCGCAGCGACGGGACCTTCCGATACCAGCACGACGGCAGCGACAAAGACGACGACGAATTCAAGTATCGTGCTTCTGACGGCACGAGTCTTTCGCGGGAAGCAACGGTCAAGATTACGATCGAGGACGTACCGAACTCGCCGCCGTTCGTGGTGAGCGACGTCCCGGACCAGACGGCAACGGAGGGAGTTGCGTATCGCCTGGAACTCGCGGCGAATTTCGACGACCCGGATATTGATGACGACGACGACAGCGATGAGCTTCGTTACAGTATAAAAGGCCTGCCCGGCAGCGGCTCGCTGCAGTTCGACAGGGATCTTGCGGTGCTCGCGGGCACGCCGGTTGCCGCCGACGTGCGTGAGGAACCCTATCAGATAAGGGTCACGGCTACCGATCGGCAGGGCGCGTCGGCCAGCCTCGAGTTCGAGCTGCTCATTGTGCGCCGCAATGAGCCGCCTGTGGTTGTCGCACAGGTTCCGGACCAGGAGGCGATCGAGGGAATCGCCTACAGCCTGAACCTTGCCGCAAACTTCGACGATCCCGATGACGGCGACGTGCTGCGCTTCAGCAGCAGAGGTCTGCCGGCAAGCGGTACGCTGCGGCTCAACGCCGCGACCGGTGTGCTGTCGGGGACACCGCTGCGCGAAGATACTCGCGACGAACCCTACACGATCGAGGTACAGGCGAAGGATCGCGCCGGCGCCACCGCCACCCTGAGTTTTCAGCTGCTCATACTGCGCGACAACCGCAGCGATCTCGTGCTGGGCATTGCACCTGCAACGAATCCGGTCACGGTCGGCGAGGATGCGCAGTGGAATATCGAGATCCGGAACAAAGGCCCCGCCGACCTGCAGGAAGGCCGGTTGTTTGCCGGCTGGGTAACGAGCGGTCCCTCCCTGACGGTCACGGCCCCGCAGGGCTGCGTCGTTACGAACAACGGCACCAGCGCACCGGCCATGGACTGCGCGGTCGGCTTCGTGGAGACTGGCACGTCGCTCACGCTCACCGTGCAGGGTGTGCAGGACGGCGACGGCGATAATTCTCTCATTGGCGCCGTTGCTGCCGACGATCCGAATCCCGGCGATAACGAAGATCTCGCCAGCATGGCCGTCGTTGCCGAGTTCAGCGAAGGGCCCACGCAGATCGTCGATGTTTCCGGTGCCGCGCTGCAGGCGGGGGACCTCGACGGCGACGGAGCGGCGGATATTGTCACGGCCGGCGCCGAGACCATGGTCTTTTTCAATAACGGCAACCGCGCGGTGACGACGCCCGGTATTAGCCTCGGTCCCGATAGCGGCGGGTCTGCGGTCGCGATACTCGAGTGGAACGGCGATGGCTCGCCGGACATCGCGGTCGGCGGACTGAACGGACGTTCCGTCGAGGTCTTCGTTAACGATGGTAGTGGCGGTTTCTCCAGTGCCGGCCGACCGGCGGGTGATGGCGTAGCCAACGTCAGTGATTTGCTCGCGGCGGATCTCGACAACGACGGCGTCTCCGAGCTGCTGGTCACGGGCTCCGGAGGCACGGCGCTGCTGCGCCGCGCCGCGGATGGAGGGATCGACGTGACAGCACTGGCGGCGGGCGCGGGGCGCGATCTGGCCATCGCAGACTTCGACCAGGATGGCGACCGGGACTTCGTCGTCGTGCTCGCGGCCGATCGAAGGGTCGAACTCAACTTCAACGGCGGTGACGGAACTGTCGCCAGCGTTACCTCGCTCGACCTCGGCAGCGTTGCAAACGTCAGCGCAAGTGATCTCAACGGCGACGGCGCTGCCGACCTGCTGCTGGCGATCGACGGCAACGACATGAGTGCGCCGCAAAACAAGGTCCTCTATCAGCAGGGCAGCGGCGAGTTCTCGCCCGGTCCTTCATTCGGCGCGTCGCCGGTAACGGCACTCGCGACAGGTGACGTCGACGCGGATGGCTGGCTCGACATAGTCGCGATCAACGAGGCGGGCGTGCATCAGCTGTATCTCGGCTCGCAGAGCGGCGATCTCTCGCTGGCGCCGGAGCAGATCGTCAGCGCCGGGATGCGGCGCGGCGTTCTCACCGACTTCAACAGCGATGAGTCGCTTGACCTGATACTTGCCGGATTGGATGCCGGTGTGCTCGAAATTCACGCGAACAACGGTATTGGCCGGCTGGGCCTGGGTGATCGTATCGGCCCGGAGATCGAGCTGCTCGGAGAGGCCAGCATCAATATCCCGGCGGGACAGCAGTACGCCGATCCCGGCGCAACAGCAATTGACGATATCGACGGTGATATCACGGACAAGATCGAGGTGTCCGGCAGCGTCAATTCGACCGTCGTTGGTACTCAGACCATCACGTACAGCGTGGCGGACCGTGCCGGCAATCGCGCCAGCGTTACCCGCACAGTCATCGTCGGCGTCAACGAGGGGACCGGTGGTGGTGGCGGCGGACTGCTGACGCCATTTTTCCTCATGTCGCTGATGATCCTGTTCGTTGCGCGTCGCGCGATACGGCTGTATTGACTGGTTTTTGGCCAGCGGCCTTCACCTATTGACAATCCGGGTCGTGTAGGCAAATGTCCGGGCGACGCTTGGGCGTTCCCCCGTCGCTACAAGAAGGAAATACCGTTGCAAGACACCGATAATCGAGTGCCACGCATTCTTTTGTGCCTGCTGCCCGTGATGCTCGGCGCGCTGCCGCAGGCCGGCCACGCACAGGTCACCGACGAAACCGATCCGCGCATCGAGGAGATCATCGTCACCTCGCGCTATCGCGCCGAGAAACTCTCCGCGATACCGGACTCGATCACCGCATTCACCCGCGCAGACATCGAGCGCCACCGCATCGAGCGCATCAACGGCGTCGCCGCGCTCACTCCCAACCTGCGCTTTTCCGACGACCAGGAAGTGGGCATCAGCACGCTGGTCATACGCGGAGTGCGACAAAATCGCGGTACCGGGCAGCCGCCCGTGTCCTTCCGCATCGACGGCATCAGCGCGACGAACAACCTGCTTACCACACAGGAATTGTTTGATATCGAAAGCGTCGACGTCCTGCGCGGCCCGCAGGGTGCGCTGTACGGCCGCAATGCGATCGGCGGGGCGATACTGATTTCGACACGACAGCCCGCGACCGACCCAGAGTTTGGTCTTCGCGTTTCCGCGGCCGAGGGCAACGACTACATTGTCGCCGCAAACGCGTCCGGGCCGCTGGGGAGTGACAAGCTCCTGTACCGCGCTGCCGTGCGTCTCCAGGATCGCGACGGCCAGCTGGAAAACGCCTACCTCGACAACCAGAAAGTGGACTTCAAGGAATCGCAGTCCATTCGCGGCCGCCTGCTCTACAAGCCGACCGACAGGCTCTCGATCGACATGAGGGGGCAATACTCCGACCAGGAGGGCGGCTCCGGCTATTTCATGCCGGGCAGTGAGGGCGTGCTGCCGCTGCCGCCGCCGGCGGAGCCGATCTTCTTCGGCAATCCGACGTACGAGATCCAATCGAATCGCATTGGCGAGTCCTTCGTGGAATTCTCGGAGCTGTCGGCCAAAATCGACTACGAATTTTCCTGGGGCACTCTAACCTCGGTCACTTCCTACACCGACGTCGAATCCGGTAATGACCAGGACCTCGACCAGACGCTCGTCGACGCGATCAACATCATCGTGATCGACGATTCGCAGACGCTCGCGCAGGAATTTCGTCTCACCTCCCACGCCGATCAGCGCATGCGGTGGGTCGCCGGCGCCTACTTTTTCGACCAGGACCGTTTCCGCTCGCTCGCGACCACGTTTCTCGGTTTCCCGGTACCGCCGGCAGCACAGGACCTGAAGCTCAGGAACTATGCGGTGTTCGGCAACATGAGTTTCGACCTGACCGGCGATTTCGAACTGACGCTGGCGTTTCGCTACGACGAGGAGACGCCGGAAGACCTGACGCAGGGCCGCAGCGAGACGTTCACGGAGCTGCAGCCCAAGGCAAGCCTTGCATACAGCTTCCGTGAGGGGCTCCTGGGCTACGTGACGGTGGGCAAAGGGTTCCGTGCCGGCGGCTTCAACAACCTGTCCGAAGGCAGCAATTTCGCACCGGGGTTCGACCAGGAGTCGCTGATCAGCTACGAAACGGGGCTGAAATGGTCGGCATACGATGGCCGGCTGCGCAGCGGCATGTCCGTGTTTTTCACGGACTACACCGACCAGCAGTTTTTCCTGTTCGACCAGACCGGCACGCAGGCCAACATCAACGTTCCGAAAAGCGAGCTGTGGGGTGGCGAGCTGGAGGTGACGGCCTTGCCCACGGATTCGCTGCAGGTCGACTTCGCATTCGGCTACACGGACAGCGAAATCAGGGAGTATGAAGACATCCAGGGCGTACTGGTGCCCGCGGAGGCAATACTCGGCAGCCAGGTGCCGGGCGCGCCGGTATGGACACTGAACCTCGGCCTGCAGCATATGGCTGCGCTCTCGAGTTCGCTCGACCTGGTCAGCCGGCTGGACTACGAGCATCGCGACAAGACCTACTGGACGCTCGACAACCTGGATACCCAGGAGGCCTACGACCTCGTTAACCTGAGTTTTGCACTGGAGCGGGACAACTGGGCGGCGCGGCTGTTCGTGAACAACCTGTTCGACGAACAGTACATCGAGTGGTTCTTCGCCGCGCGCTTCATTGGTCTGCCCGCCGATATCGCGTGGCCGAGCGCCCCGCGGCAGGTGGGGCTGGAGTTTACCTATCGTTACTGACGCGGCAGCGCATTCGAAAAAAATTCAACTACGGCAATTACCTACGATCAGGCCGCCGCATGCGCTTGAGTGCACCTGGTGTTCCGCCTAGTATGGGGGTGAAGCTGATAGGAGAGGGTCATGCGACGACAACTAATAGAAGCGCTCACGTATCCCGGCATTCTCGTCAGGCAACTCATCGAAGGAGGAAACTATCCGCACAAGAGTTTCTTCGCGGCCACCGGTGAGCGCTGCCATACCTGTGACGGATCCGCGGACTGCGGCTGGGACAAGTGCCTTGAAGACTTCGTCCACCGCGACGACAAATCGAACGAAGAGCTGGCCGACTCACTGCGCGAAGGCGTAAAACTCGTCGAGGCGCTGCACAGTGAACTGCGGCATGACGAGACGACGTGCACCTGCGAGACCTGCAGCTGGATTCGCAACGCGGAGCACCTGACGGAAGAATTCGAGCATCACCTGCCGCACGTCGAGCCGGACCTGCACCATTACGAGCACGGGGAAACGCCCGCCGAGTAACGCGGCGCGGGCTACCAGCTGATCTCGAAGCCAATGCTGGCCATGAGGCCCCGCGGCAGCGTCCGGCCGTCGATCTTGACGGTGTCGAGGGCTGACGCGATGTCGATATTCACGAATTTGAAAAGCGTCGCGCCGATGCTGACATAGCCGAGTTCGGTGCCGGCGAGATTCTGCCGGTAGCCGATGCGGACAGAGGGTATCCACCCGCTGTCGGTGCTAAGACCGCCGCTGAGCGTCAGCCACTGGAAGCGGTCGCCCAACGGTTCGGTGACGGGGTCCACGTCGTATCCCAGGTGCGCCGACCAGCGCCGATCCTGCGAGAACAATGAAGCCTCCAGCTTCAGCTGGCGATCCAGCGTGTAGAGCGCGTCGCTTTCCAGGAACCGGACAGCCTCTTCGCTGTTGTAAGGCTCCGTGTTCACGTCGGGAAAGCGAAATTCCGGTTCATTGATGTTGGTTACCTGCGCGCCGAGCTGGTAGTTGTCGGCGACCCAGAGCAGACCCAGGTCGATACCCGCGCCCTCATCACTGCGGAAATCCGCATCCCGGATCGCCTCGAACAGCTCCTCGGAGTCGGTGACGTCGCCGAAGCGAACGCTGACGCGCGACAGCTGCATCAGGTAGATGTTGGCCCTGGCGCCGAAAAACAGGTTGCCGCTCCCGGCAGACATAGCCTCGCGGCTGTAGCTGAAACTGAACTCGGTGGTCTGTGTCGATTTGCTGAGCAGTGAGCTGTCGTTGATCGTCGCAAGAAAAACCGCGTTGTTTTCGGGCGCCAGCTCGAGGTCGTCGCTGATCGGGAATTCGTCGGGACGGTCAATGGGCAGCGAATTGACCCAGTCGTCGATGGCCCGGCGCGCGGCGTCCCGGTCGAATTCGATGTCTTCCGACAGGCCGTAGGCCTTGGAGCTGCCCGACCAGTTCACGCCGAATGTCCAGGTGCCGCCGAGGAACTGCCTGTCGAATACGAAGGGCACATCGGCAGCCAGCCAGGCCTTCGCGTAACCTTCTTCCCTGATCAGGAGCAGCAATACGGTTTGCCTGGCGACCTCGTCGGCCACGGCGTCAAGCAGCTCCTTGTATTCGGGATCCAGCATGTCGAGGACGTCGCCGATGCTGATGCCGTCGTCGGGCTTGTTGTCGGGGTCCTGGCCCGGTCCGCCTCCCGTTCCCGGGTCGCTCGGCTCGTAGGCTTGCGTAAGCTCGTCATACAGTGCGAACAGGTTGTCCACGTTGCCGTATTCGAGACCCGCAGCGCCCGAGATCACCGTGCCGCGGACAGGCTTGCCGCTTCCGCGAGCCCGGTCTGCCGCCGCCGCTGCCGGGTTGCTGGATGCCGACTGCACACGATTGCCGTGTGTCACGTCACCCAGGGTCAGGTTGGCTCCCGGCGGCTGGTACACGGGGCCGGCGAGCGCCGCGCCTGACAAAAGCGCCCCTGCAAGGACCGCCAGGTTTCTGATTTTCAAATTTTTGTCAGGCACTTGTATAAGCCGGGTGATCGGCAACCGGGCAAGACCGCCTGCATTTTGCGCTACCGGCCGTAATTTTCCAAACCGCCTGGAACACGCCTCGTGTGCGCCCTGTGTTGCCCGAGCATCATAGCTGGCTGCCATGGGTAAATGGGAGTGGTGCAGGGCCTGCACGCAAACCGAACAGGAACAGCCACTGGTCGTCCACGTCGGATTCGATCTGCACGCCGAGGTCGTCGGTGAGGTAGTGCTTGCGCCCGAACTCGTAGCCGCCTGAGATATCCAGCGTGATCGCTTTCCAAAGCCTGATGCTCCAGCCGAGCTGCGCGCGGATACCCTCGACGCGGTAATCGAACTCGGCGCTGAAGTCGTCAGTCATGACATGCCACTGGTGACCCGCCGGAAACAGCCTGCCGGATAGCGATTGCCTGTCCGACCAGCGGTATCGGAACCCGGGGTCGGGGAACGCGAGCCGGATATCGAGCGCGTCGCTCGGCGACAGCTCGACACCCGCAATCGGATAGACCAGGGGTCTCCCGAAAGCGCGATCGTAAGCAAGGCCGAGCACCCATTTGCGCGACCCCGACTCGCGATAGCCTTCCAGGCGGGCGGTGGCAAACAGGTCGTCGCTGCTGATCCTGTCGAAGAACTCCTTCAGGACATTGGACGAGGTCGATATGCCCGGTGCAACGCTGGCATCGATATTCCACCCGCTTACCGTGCCCTGGTAGCGGAGCGGGAACTGGAAACGGTGCAGGTCTCGATTGCGGCCGTCGATGCCGTCGTAAACGTAACGCGTGTACTGGTAGTCGAGACCGGCGTCGAGCGTGCCGTTGCTGGCATTGAAGCGGTGAAAACCGGCGAATACCTGGTTCTCCTTGGTCCTCACCGAGGCGGGCGCGGGCGAGCTGGAAAAGTCCGCCGGCGGTTGCCGGGTGATGCTCAGCGCGAGGAACGGCGGGCGTCCTTCGTCCATCGATGAATCTGCAGACGGGCTGGTGGAAGCGCAGCCTGCCTGGGCGGTAGTGAGGACCGCCAACGTGATCGCTGCGAGGAGCCGACGCTGCATATCCAATGACCGGCGCGTTGCGAATCAGTCCGAACGCTCAGGATATTGCGGTTGGCTCGGCGAATCCAACCCGTCCCGCCGTCGTATCAAAGGAACAGGCTCTGCAGCAGGTGTTCCTGGACCGGCTTGCCGCCGTCCAGGTCCTGAAGGTAGTAGCGCGGGATGCCGAAGCCTTTCTTTCGCCGGTGCAGGATGTTCGACGGCAGGATGTCCTTGTAGGCGTACTTGAGGATGCCCTTGAGTTCACCCTCGTGGTAGCGGATGTCTTCCGGCAGGGAAAAGGAAAACTCGATGATCTTGCGGGCGAGGAACGGCACGCGGGCTTCAAGCGAAACTGCCATGCTGGTGCGATCGACTTTCGTCAACACCATGCCCGGCATGAAGGTATGAAAGTCGAGGAGCTGCAGGCGCGTCCGGACCGGCAGGTCGTCACGCCAGTGCTCGCGATAGTGCCACCAGTCGTCGTAGTCGCGCGGGATGCCGAAGCGATCCCGGTACCCGGTCTTTGCCGCCTCGGGCATGCCGTGCATGATCTTCGCCCATAACGCGGGACCCTTTGCGAATGCGATCTCGAGTACCTTGGTCATCCGGGTGACCGGGCTGCGACGGCCGAACGGTTTACGAATGCGATGAACAGCCCGGTCCATCGCGGCCGGCCACGACGGCAGCCCTTCGTAGCGCTCGAAGCGCGGGTAGGTGCGGTAGCCGCCGAACACTTCGTCGCCGCCGTCACCGGTGAGCACCACGGTCACGTTTTCCCGCGCCACCTTCGATACGAGGTAGGTCGGCATCGCCGATTCGTCAGCGAACGGCTCGTCGAACCATTTTTTCAGGTTCGGCAGGAGGTCGCCCGCGGCAGCCTGCGAGAGCATGCGCTCGTGATGCCGGGTACCGAACAAACTGGCCACTTCGCGCGCATAAGGCGTTTCCGACTTTTCATCGGAATCGAAACCGATCGAGAACGTCGAGACGTCGGCGCCGAGCCCGGATGCCGACGCGACAATCGTGCTGGAATCGACGCCGCCCGACAGGAAAAAGCCGAGCGGCACGTCGGAGATCATCTGGTCCCGGACCGACTCGTCGATGAGTTCTCGCAGCTCCTCGGCGGCGGCATCGACGGAGATTGCGCGTGCCCGGTCCGGAACCGGCACCGACCAGAACGGTGCGGGATCGGAGAGCTTCCCGACATCCGGGTCGAAGACGACGCAGTGCGCCGGCGGCAGTTTGCAGCAGTTCCTGTAAAGCGTCTTGGGTGCGGGCACATAGCGGTAGCCGAGGAAATCGTAGAGTGCCGTTTCGTCGAACTCGAGATCCGCGGCATCGAGTGCGGCCTCGATCGCCTTCAGTTCAGACGCGAACGCGAATCGCCGGCCGTCGTAGTAATAGTAGAGTGGCTTGATGCCGGGCCGGTCGCGATAGAGCCTGAGTTTCCTGTCCCGCGCGTCCCA
>CAMYJB010000011.1:29586-35722 GCA_947258565.1 uncultured Woeseiaceae bacterium | reverse complement strand
TCATCCCTCAGCGCGAGAAATCCGTAAATCTCGCCGTTGAAGACAATCCATGTCTCGCCGTCTCCGGCGAACATCGGCTGCATCGCGGCTGCGTCGAGGTCGATAATGGATAGCCGCCGGAAGCCGACCCGTACCGGCCCATCGAGATGCAGGCGGCCGTCATCCGGCCCGCGGTGTTCAATGGATGCAAGCGCAGCCGTGTAATCCCAGGAGGGGTCCGTCCCGCCGACGAAGCCACACATGTTGAAACTCCCGTTTCGCGGCGGAGCCGATACTTGAATACTCTATTCGCTTGTCCCGCGGCCCGCAACGAACGATGCCGGCGCCGATTACGAGCGTGGTACGCTAGCGGCCACTCCGGACCCGCGGGCTTCATTGAACATGCGAATCGCCCACATCAACCTGGCAAAAGGCTACCGTGGTGGCGAACGCCAGGCCGAGCTGCTGATTCGTGCCCTTGGCGGGTTCGGCGTGGAGCAGGTGCTGATCGCCCGGGCGCATCGTCCACTGGCCGAACGGCTCGCCGATGCCGGCATAGAGGTCCGCCAGTGCTCCGGCCTGCTGTCCGCTTACCGGGCCACCCGCGGGGTCGACATCGTTCACTCACACGAAGGCCGCGGTGTCTACGCCGCGTGGCTGCGCAACGAGCTCTCCGGCACGCCCTACATCATCACGCGCCGCGTCAACAACCCGCTCGGAGACAGCTGGTTGACGCGCAGGGCTTACACGCGCGCGGCATTCGTCGCGTCGGTTGCCGCCGACGTCGCGCGGATCGTGCAGGCATTCGATGAGCACGTGAATAGCTGCGTGATTCACAGCAGCAGCAGCGGACTGCCCGTGGACAGCCCGTCCGCGAAGTCCATCAGGGATCGCTTCCCGGGTAAATGGATCATCGGCAACGTCGGCGCCCTGGACAATGCGCAGAAGGGCCAGGAATACATCATCGAGGTGGCCAGGCGGATGAAGGATTCGCATCCCGGGTTCCAGTTCCTGCTCGTGGGCGGCGGCGATGACGAAGCGATGCTGCGCGAGCTTGCCGGCGATCTCCCCAATATCAGCTTCGAGGGTTGGTCCGACCGGGTCGGAGATTACCTGGCCGCGTTCGACCTGTTCATTCTGCCATCCAACAAGGAAGGCATCGGCGGCATCCTGCTGGATGCGATGGATCGTGCGCTCCCCGTCATCGCCAGCCGCGTCGGCGGTCTGCCGGAGATCGTGAAGGATGGCGAGAACGGAATCCTGATCGATCCCCGCAGCCCGGATCAGCTGGAACGCGCCATCCTGCGGCTCTATGATGACCCGGACCTGCGGCGCGCCATGGGTGCTCGCGGCAGGGAGTTTTCCCGCAACTTCACGGCTGATGCCATGGCCGAAAAATATCTCGACTTGTACAAGCAGGCGACCGGCAATGAGTAACTTCTTCTACACACGCGTTCGCCCGCGAATAAAGAGTTTCACGAGTGCGATCGGTATCAAGCGCAAGCGCGAGCGTGCCGCAAAGCTGCCCCCGGATTTCGACGAGCTGACGACGCGGATATTCGAGACCGTCAACCCGTACACGATGACCAGCCCGGAACGGGTCGCGGCGCTTGTCGAGGCGGTCCGTTATGTCGTCGCGAACGATATTCCGGGCGACTTCATCGAGTGCGGCGTATGGCGGGGTGGCTCGTCGATGGCGGCCGCGCTGGCGCTGAAGGAGCTGGGTGACGAATCGCGCGAACTCTGGCTGTACGACACCTATGAAGGCATGAGCGCGCCGACCGAGGAGGACGTCGACGTTGGCGGCCAGTCGGCGGACAGGAAATTTACCCAGCGCCAGCTCACGGAAGACTCATCCGAGTGGTGCCGGTCACCGATTGATGACGTTCGCCAGAATCTCGACAGCACCGGCTACCCTGCCGAAAAGGTTCACTTTATAAAGGGCAAGGTCCAGGACACCATCCCCGGCAATATGCCGGCTGGTCCGGTCGCTATCCTGCGTCTCGATACGGACTGGTACGAGTCGACGCGCCACGAGATGCAGCACCTCTATCCTGTACTCGTGAAGAACGGCGTCCTGATCCTCGACGACTACGGCTACTGGCAAGGCGCGCGCAAGGCCGTCGATGAGTACTTCGCAACGCACAACATCCGCCCCTTGATGGGCCGGGTCGACTTCGCCGGCCGGGCAATCCTCAAGCCCTGATCCTGAAACGACTCCTCAGTCGGCCTGCTCGTCCTTGCCCGCGCTATCACGCTTGAGTGCAGTGATCTCGTCGTCCACCGACTTGAGGTGCAGGTCGCGCTGCGGGAACGGAATCTCGATGCCGTTCTTGCGTAATGCGCCGAGTATTTCCTCGTGCACGGCATGCATCAGCGGCAGACGATCTGACAGCTCACGGGAGTGAACGTAGAGATTGAAATTCAGCGAGCTGTCGCCGAAGCCCATGAAATAGACTCGCGGTGGCGGTTCGTCGAGGACGAGCGGCATCGCCCGCAGGGCATCCTCCATCACGCGATGGGCAAGTTGCACGTCCGAACCGTACGATATGCCGACCGGAATTACGATTCGGGTGATCGGGTCCGACAGCGTCCAGTTGATCACCTGCTCGGTGATGAACGACTTGTTCGGGACGATGATCTCCTTGCGATCCCAGTCCGTAATCGTTGTCGCTCGAATCCGGACGCGGGAAACGGTACCGGTAAGCTCACCAACCGTGACCGTGTCGCCGACGCGCACGGGTCGTTCGAACAGGATCACCAGGCCCGACACGAAGTTCGCAACAATCTCCTGCAAACCGAAACCGAGGCCGACACTGAGCGCCGCCACCAGCCACTGGATTTGCGACCACTGCCAGCCGACGACGTTCAGCACCGTGATTGCGCCTATCGTGATAACGACGTATCTCAGCAGCGTATTGATCGCATAACTGCTGCCCGGTTGGAGCGTCATCCGCTGCAATACGGCTATTTCCATCAGGCCCGGCAGGTTCTTCGACGCGATCGCCGTGACACCGGCGATCACAAGGGCCAGGAGCAGGTCCGCGAGCGTCACGGGAACGATGGCTTGTTCGCCATCGATCGTGGTCGTCTGGGACCACAGGGAAACCTGGTCGAGTATGCCGAGCGCGGGCACGACTTCCGACCAGATGCCCCAAGTGGCAAGAGCCCCGATGAAAACCAGGCCGGCGTTGAGAAGCCGCGTCGACTGCTGGTCCACCGCATCCAGGTCGAGGGGTTTACTCTCGACGGCGGGCGCGTCGGATTCTGTTTCCGCCTCACCGGCCGCCTTGCGCGCCTCCCGTTCCCT
The DNA here is from genome assembly GCA_947258565.1 of uncultured Woeseiaceae bacterium. Taxonomy (GTDB): domain Bacteria; phylum Pseudomonadota; class Gammaproteobacteria; order Steroidobacterales; family Woeseiaceae; genus UBA1847. The sequence continues at coordinate 32,433 of CAMYJB010000011.1, read as the reverse complement.
GATTGCCATCTGCCATGCGATCTTGCGCTTCGTCAGGGCGAGCCAGCGCGTTATCACCAGGTTGACGACAATGATGGCGAGGACGAGCCAGAGCGTATCAATGAGATGCCCGGTCAGCGTTGCGGCGGTATAGAGATAACCGACGAGCGCCGCCACCGCCAGCAGCAAGGGGCTGCCCGCGCCCAGCACATACCAAAGCCAGCGCAGGCGGCTGGTCCACTGGGCAGATCGCGACGCATAGTAGGCGGCGGCGACACCCTTCGTCGGGTGCAGCAATGCATGTAGTACGCCGCTGAAGATGATCATGACGATAACGAAAGCGCCCCGGCCCAGGCTCTCGCGGTACTCCGGGAAAGGCGCTCCGTAGGCGAGCACGGCCACGAAGACGATTGGGACCCCGACGACGGTCAGCCGGTCCAGCTGCCTGCGGATAACGGGCAGCCGCTCCTTGCTCCAGCCAAAATGCACCTGCATTACGCCGTCTTCTGCGCACAATCTCCGGAACAGCAGCGTGTTGTAGAGAAACGGTGCGGTTGCTACCAGCGCCTGGGCGACTGCGGCCGTAAACTCCGAATGCAGCGGGCTTCGTGTCAGGGCCCAGGCGATGATGGCGAACAGCAACGGGATCGGCAGTGCGTGCAGCGCCGAGATCAGCAGGCCCTGCAACGTCAGCCAGATATTGTCGGTCGATAAACGGCCAATCTTGCTGGTCAGTTCCCTGAAGCGCCTGCCGAGCGGGCGACGCAGCAGGAAGACGAGCGCAAGCAAAAGTATTGCTGCAGCCATGCCAAAGGGACTGTGTCCAAGGGCTTCAGCCAGGTGGTTTACGGTTTCCGCCCAGGACGTCGGGGAAGTTACCCACGCTATCGCGGGCGCAAGATTGCGGATGTCCTTCAGCCAGAATGGTGATGCGCTCGGAATCCAGAGAAGGTGCTGGTCGAGGAACTGTTTGTATTCGTCCGCCGCATCGAGCAGGCGACGTTGCGCGACGTCCAGGTCGCCGAGCGCACGGATATAGCTCGTATACGTAGCCGCTACCTGGACGAGCAGGTCGCGCCGGTTCCGAAGTAGTTCCTCGACTTCCTCCTGTATCGACTGGAGGTCGTCGTCAACGGCGGCATCTTCTCTTACCTCCGCCATCGCCGCTTCGACGCGATCTTCGAGCGCCGTCAGGTCGCGACGTTGCTCCTCGATACGTACTTGGGCGAGCCCGATCTGTGACAGGGTCTGACGTCGCGCGCGAACTTCCGCCCGGTACTGGGAGACCTGCGGCAGGTTGCGACGCTCCTCGACGAAGAGCCGGCCGATAGCCTGGGTAACCCCGCCAACCTCGAGCCTTTGCCTCGAGCGCGCCAGGCTTTGCTCGATCTGGCGGGCCTGTTCCTCGATCGCCGACAGTTCGCCGGTGACGCGTTCGATATCCGCAGCTACTGCAGGTAGCTCGCGAGTCAGCTCCGCGTTGCCTTCCGCGAGCTGCCGAACGACGGGATGTTTGTCTGCGGCGGCGAGTTCGGCGAGTGCCGTCTCCTGCAGTGCCTGCGTAGCGCTGCTTTGCCGCTTGGCGTTCACCGCGGCCTGCAGAACCTCCGCTTCGCGCCGCAGATTGCCCAGCGTGCGTGCGGCCATGTCGCGCTGTACTCGTGTCAGCTCCAGCCTGGCACTGTTGCTGACAATTTCCTGGTCGAGGCGATTGAGTTCCGCGGTTCTCGCATCGCGTTTCAATTCCGCCGCCAGCTTGCGTGCATCGGTGACTATCGCCAGCTCTCCCGGTGGTGGCGGCGCGTCGATAACGGCGGCAAGCTCGTCCATGCCGCCGCGCAGCGCATTGATGCGCTCCCGCGCCCTGGCGGGACGCTCTGTCTGTGTCGACACCAGGGTTTCGAGTTCGGAAAGCCCGGCTTCCGCGGCGGCGACTTCGGCGAGCTTTGTCGAGAGGGCCTGTTCGAGGTCGGGCAGCGGCGTGCTCTCATCGATACCCAGTGAAGCCGGTGTGGGCGCAGGTGGTGCTTCCTGATTCAGGCGTTGCCGCAATTCTTCGGTTTCACCCGGCGCCGTCCCGAGCGAGTCGGCGAAAGCGGCGGCCGCCGCCTGCGACGACTGCATGTTCTCCAGCTGGGCCTGGGCATCGCGAAGCAGATCAATGACCCTGGCGCGCGTCTCCTCGTCCAGCCCTTCGCGCGCTTCCACCGCTGCAATTGCAGACTGGATTTGCTCCGCCGAGACCGTCCCGTCGGTCGGAATAGCAGGGATCGGCGACGCGGCCAACGACAGGCTGCCTGCGAGCACGAGCAATGCGACAAGGGAATAGAGACTGAAACGGCGGGCAAGGCAAGAAATTCGTGCGGTGAAACGTCTGGGCACAGCATGGATCCCCTGAGTGCATCGATCAGGCCGCATTATGAACCAATCCGGATTCGTCGGCCTGAGCTTTGTTCGCCGTTTTATTATTTGCCCGGTATGCTCGGCATCGGATAGCGCTGGTCCAGGCGCCCTCCGGGGAAAAGGAGAAGAGATGAACAAGATCAGTATTGCCGCTTGGGATGAACTCGACGACCGGAAGCCGGCTCACGCCCTTGTTGCCGACGTCGACCTCGTCATCGTGCGCTTCGGCGACGACGTTTCGGTTTTGTACGGCCGCTGTGCGCACCGCGGTGCCCTGATGGCCGACGGTTTCGTTGACGGCGATAACCTGATTTGCGGCGTGCATTACTGGGACTACCGCCTGGATACCGGCATCAGCGAGTACAACAACTCGGAGACGCTGCACAAGTTCAGCAGCTGGATGGAAGACGGCAAGGTGCTCGTCGACGAGGACGAGATCAGGGAGTGGGCGCAGCAACACCCGCA
>CAMYJB010000011.1:0-29552 GCA_947258565.1 uncultured Woeseiaceae bacterium | reverse complement strand
TCCGATGAGCCGCACGTCAAGTTCATTCGCAAGCTGGCGACCGAAGGCCTGGAGAAGACCGGCCACCACGGTCCTTCTGCGGCGATGGGCGTGTCGCGCGACAAATTGCCGAAATGGGACGACATCCAGTTCGTCGTCGCCCAGCTTCACAAGCTGCCGCTGCTCGACGACGAGCCCGTGGAGACCGGCGTCGTCATCGGTGCCAACGCGAAAAAGCCACTGAAACTCGACATCCCGCTGTTCGTGTCCGACATGAGCTTTGGTGCGCTGTCCGAAGAGGCGAAAGTCGCGCTGGCCAAAGGCGCCGAGCTTGCCGGCACGGGTATCTGCTCGGGCGAGGGCGGCATGCTGCCCGACGAGCAGGAAGCGAACTCGCGCTATTTCTACGAGCTCGCGTCGGCGCGTTTCGGCTTTTCCTGGGACAAGGTGAAGAAAACGCAGGCGTTCCATTTCAAAGGCGGTCAGGGCGCCAAGACCGGCACGGGCGGTCACCTGCCGGGCAACAAGGTCAAGGGGAAGATTGCCGAAGTCCGGGGCCTCGAGGAAGGCGAAGCAGCAATATCACCGGCACGGTTCCCGGACTGGACGTCACTCGGCCAATACGCGGACTTCGCGGCAGAGGTTCGCGAGCAAACCGGGGGTATCCCCGTCGGTTTCAAGTTGTCGGCCCAGCATATCGAGAAGGACATCGACGCCGCGCTCGAAATCGGCGTCGACTACATCATCCTCGATGGCCGCGGCGGCGGCACCGGCGCCGCACCGCTGATCTTTCGCGACAACATCTCGGTGCCGACGATTCCGGCTCTTGCAAGGGCGAGGACGCACCTCGACGCCTGCGATGCGGCAGGCGTGACGCTCGTCATCACCGGTGGACTTCGGCACCCCGCCGACTTCGCCAAGGCCATGGCGCTGGGAGCGGACGGGATCGCCGTGTCGAATGCCGCGATCCAGGCCATCGGCTGCCTCGGCATGCGGGCATGCCACACGAACAACTGCCCGGTCGGGATCGCCACGCAGAAAGAACATCTCCGGTCGCGCCTTCCCGTCGACATCGCGGCGGAGCGACTTGCGCGTTTCCTTGGCGCATCCGTCGAGCTGATGCAGGTCCTGGCAAGGGCGGCCGGGCACGATCACCTGGGCAAGTTCGGCTGGGAGGACCTCACCACGTTCAGCACCGACATGGCGCGGCTGACGGGCATCGCTTACGGCGGCGTCAATCCGCCGGGTTGAACGAGATAACGCGCGAGTCGCCGCGATCGCGCGGGTCGGACGCCGGCACCCAGGAGCCATCCTCGCGCCATATGATCTGCACGTCGCCGAATTCCCAGGGGTGCGGTTCCGCGCGATAGCCCAGTTCGCCGAGCAACGAGATCGTCGACTCGGGCAGGGGGCGCGTGACGCTGTAGGTGATCAGGTCCGGCGGCAGCAGCTGGTGATGAAAGCGCGTTGCCGCGACCGCCTCGTGCGGGCTCATGCCGTAGTCGAGCACGTTGACGATGGTCTGGAACACGGACGTGAATATTGTCGATCCGCCCGGCGTGCCGACAACCATTGCGACCTCGCCGTCCTGCAACAGGATGGTGGGTGACATGGATGACAACATGCGCTTGCCCGGCTGGATCTCGTTGGCGGTACTGCCGACGACGCCGAAAATGTTCGGCACGCCGGGCTTGACGCTGAAATCGTCCATCTCGTTGTTCAGCAGGAATCCCGCGCCGTCGACGACGACGCCGCTCCCATAGTTCCAGTTGAGCGTGTAGGTGTTGGAGACGGCGTTGCCCCACTGGTCGACAATGGAATAGTGCGTCGTATCGGGGCTTTCCAGTCCTGGTTGCACTTCATCCAGCTGAGAAATCTCGTCCGGGTTCACTTCACGGGCCCGTTGCGCGATGTAGTCGTCGGCAATCAGCCGCTCGATCGGGTTATCGACGTAGTCGGGATCACCCAGGTATTCGGCGCGGTCGGCGAACACGCGCTTCTCCATCTCCGCAACGAGATGGATGTACTGCGGCGAATTCTGCGGCACGCCCTCAAAATAATCGTTCAGGTAGTCCTTCATCTTGAGGAGCTGGACCAGGGCAAAACCGCCGGAACTCGGCGGCGGCGCAGCCAGGATTTCGAAGTTTCGCCAGCCTGTTCGCAGCGGCTCACGCCAGATGGCGCGGTATCTGTCCAGGTCCTCTGCCGTGATCAGGCCCCGGCTGCGCTCCATCTGCGCGACGATCAGGCGGGCAGTCTCGCCCCGGTAGAAATCGTCGGGACCCCGTTCCGCGATCCGCCTGAGCGTCTTGCCCAACTCAGGCTGCCGGAACGGCCGTTCAATGCTTATGCTGCCGAAATGATCGTAGAAGTCGGTGGTATCGCCGAACCATTCCTGCATCGAGTGGATGTCGTCGACGAGCGCTTTGGCGGGCATGAATCCGTCTTCCGCGAGCGCCACTGCCGGCATGACGAGGTCTTTCCAGGGGAGCCTGCCATAGCGCTGATGTGCTTCCCAAAGGCCCGCGACGGTGCCCGGCACGCCGGCGGCCTGCGCGCCGATCAGGCTGGCGTTCTCGATCACGTCGCCGTGTTCGTCGAGGAACATATCGCGGTGCGCGGCGAGTGGTGCGGTCTCCCGATAGTCTAGGAATCCCGGTTCGCCATCCATGTAGATCATCATGAAGCCGCCGCCGCCGATATTGCCGGCATCGATGAACGTCACCGCCATCGAGAACCCGACCGCGACGGCGGCATCGACGGCGTTGCCGCCCGCGCGGAGCACGCCCTCTGCGACCTGCGCACCGTACTTGTCGGGGATCGCGACGGCCGCGGTTCGTTCGACAATCTCTGCCGCGGGGGCCGCTGCCTGGTCTGCGGGTTCATTTGCCGGGCTGCAGCCGGCGAACCAGAAAGAAGCCGCCAGGAAGGCAGCAATTGTCCATCGGTGAGTGCTGATCATGGACGCAGTGTACTACTGGTAGCCGGTTGTGTTGCGCACGAGGTACCCGTGACTAGCCGAATATCCACCAGCCCGTGTCGAGATCGTCTTCGCAGCGTTTTAGCTGGGCACCCCATTCGCGCGCGCGGTAGTCCACACGTCGCGCCGTGTCTTTAAGCCAGCCTTTACGTTTGTAAGTCCCCCGTTTCCAGCCCGTCGCGCCCTCGTGATAGGCGAGGTACTGGTTGTAGGGGTCCCACTTGGAAATGCCGACGGCCTTATGTGTGTTGTTGGTGTACCAGCCGACGAAGTCGATGGCGTCGTCGAAGTCGTCACGGTCGGCGAATCGCCTGCCCGTGTCTTTCTTGTACGCCTTCCAGGTGCTATCGAGCGCCTGCGCATAACCGTAAGCATCGGATGGCCGCTTCCACGGGATAAATCCGAGCAGCTTGGTCCGCGGTGGCTTCGCGTCGAATTTGAATGTCGACTCCTGGCGGATGATCGACATCTGCACGTGCGTCGGCGTGCCCCAGCGCTTTTCCGATTTCTTTGCCGCTTTGTACCAGCCGCTTTTCTCCTCGAAGATCGCGCAGATGTTTTCGACGTTCTCGGGTGGCGCCGTGGCGCAACTCGCAAGCAGCAGCGCCGGCATCACCGGCAATGCAAGGATAATGGCGGTCCGCTTTACGCCTTTGCTGCAGTGTTTTCTGGGAAAGCTGCGCACGCTCTTGTTTAGATTAATAAAGTTGCTCCATGCAAGAGTATAACGTGGTCGTCCAACAGCCGCGACCCCGCTGGCGTCAGGGCAATCACAATGGTCTTTGGCCGGCTGCCGTCAGTTACAATAATCGTTCCATTGAGCCTGCAGGCGGCGCTTGCAGAACATCACTCAATCCGGCGAAGAGTCCTTGATCAAGAGACTGGCAGTAGTACTCGTATTTCTTGCGCTCGTTTTCGGTGGCGTGTTCGGATGGAAGTATCTGCAAATGCAGCGACAGTCAGCCGCCAGCACCGGTCCACCCCCGGCGGTGGTGTCTACGCGGCGTGTCACGAGCGAGCGCTGGCAGCCTGCACTTGAGTCGATCGGCTCCATCACGCCGACACGCGGGGTGGTTGTTTCGGCCGAAGTACCGGGGATCATTCGCAGGATCTATTTCGACTCCGGCCAGCGAGTCGACGAGGGAGAACTCCTGGTCGAGCTGGATGTAGAGGTAGACCGGGCGGAGCTGGACGCACTCCAGGCTGACCGGCGCCTTGCCGAGATTACGCGTAATCGCGTTGCGCAAATCGTCAGCGACAATCTCGGCCCGCGATCGGAGCTCGACGAGGCGCAGGCGAAGCTCGACCGTACCGACGCAGAGATCGCTGCGAAGCAGGCCATGATTCAAAAGAAGTCGATACGCACGCCCTTTGCCGGCGAACTCGGTATCCGCATTATCAATCCCGGGCAGTACCTGGCGCCCGGCGACGAGATCGTACAGCTGGTCGGACTCAATCCGATCTACGCCGAGTATTCATTGCCCGAACGCTACCTGTCCGAACTCGACATCGGCCAGAGCGTCAGTGTCACGGTGCAGGCGTATCCCGATGCCGTGTTCGAGGGCAGTATTTACGCGATCAGTCCCAGCATCCAGACCGCGTCGCGCAGCGTGCGGATCCGGGCGCTGATCGATAATCGCGACAGGCGGTTGCGGCCAGGGATGTTTGCGAAAGTCGACACCTTGCTCGATGAGAAGGACAGCGTACTGACATTGCCGGAACGAGCCGTGACCTATAACCCATACGGAGAATCGGTCTTCGTCGTGGACGAAGCGGACGGCATGAAGACCGTTGCGCTGACGCAGATAAAGACGGGCCAGGTACAGAACGGCCGCGTCGAGATCACCAGTGGCCTCGACGAGGGCGCCGAGGTCGTTAGCGACGGCCACAACAAGTTGCGTAACGGTCAGGCGATATCTGTCGATAACTCCGTGGATCCGGATGCGTTGACTCCGCGCGAATGAAATTCACCGACCACTTCATTCAGCGCCCGGTGCTTGCGAGCGTCATCAGCCTGTTGATTCTCGTGATCGGCCTGCGTTCCCTGGCCGCACTGGAGGTGCGTGAATTCCCGGAGATCAGCAACACGGTCGTGACCGTTTCCACCGCCTATCCCGGCGCCAGCGGCGAATTGATCCAGGGGTTCATCACGACGCCTTTGCAGCAGGCAATCGCCGAAGCCGATGGCATCGATTTCATCGTGTCCTCGAGTACGCAGGGCAGCTCGGCCATCCAGGTATTCATGAAGCTGGGCTACGATCCGAAAGCGGCGGTCGCCGAGATCCAGGCGAAGGTCGCAAGCCGTCGTGGCGAGTTGCCGGCCGAGTCCGAGGATCCCGTCATCGACTCGACCACGGGCGACCAGACGGCGTTGATGTACATCGTTTTCTACAGCGAGCAGATGAGCGCGTCGCAGACAACGGATTACCTGCTGCGCGTCGTTCAGCCGAAAATCCAGGCGGTCAGTGGCGTCGCGAGGGCAGAACTCTTCGGTAGCCGGGCATTTGCAATGCGCATCTGGCTGGATCCGAAGCGCATGGCGGCCCTGGATGTATCGGCGGCCGAGGTCGCTGGCGTGCTGAATGCCAATAACTTTCTTGCCGCGGCCGGGCAGATCAAGGGCACCTATGTGCTGACCGATCTGGCCGCAACCACAGACGTTGCAAGAACAGAGGATTTTCGCAACCTCGTCGTGCGGCGCGACGATGCGACCCTCGTCAGGCTCGAGGATGTCGCGCGCATCGAACTGGGCTCCGAGCGCTACGATTCGATCAGCTGGTTCAACGGCACGCCGGGTACGGTAATTGCGGTCGAGCCGGCGCCGGGGGCGAACCCTCTGACGGTCGCAGGCCGGGTCCGCAGTACGATGGAGGAAGTCAAGCAACTGCTTCCCGCCGTCATGACCGCAAGCGTCGCTTACGACGCGAGCGAGTACATCGAGGACTCGATCAAGGAAGTATTCAAGACCCTGGCCGAAGCGCTGCTCATCGTGCTGCTCGTCATCTATTTATCGCTCGGTTCCATGCGTGCAGCTATCGTACCGGGACTGGCCGTGCCGCTATCGCTGATCGGTGGCGGCTTTCTCATGCTGCTCATGGGTTTTTCGGTCAATCTGTTGACGCTGCTGGCGATGGTGCTGGCAATTGGTCTCGTGGTCGACGACGCGATCATCGTCGTCGAGAACGTGCATCGGCATATCGAGATGGGCAAGTCGCGGTTTGATGCTGCAATCGATGCAGCGCGCGAAATCGGCATGCCGGTCATTGCGATGACGACGACCCTGGTCGCAGTCTATGCGCCCATCGGTTTCATGACCGGGCTCGTCGGCACGCTGTTTACGGAATTCGCGTTCGCGCTTGCCGGGGCAGTCGTCGTATCCGGCGTGGTCGCGCTCACATTATCACCCGTGCTGTCGGCCAAGGTTCTGCACCGCAAAGGTGAACCCGGCCGCTTCGAGGCCCTGGTCGAGCGGTTCTTCGAGCGTCTGGCAGAGGGTTACCGCAAGCGCCTGAGCCAGACGCTGGACTACCTGCCGGTAACCATGGCGTTCGCCGCGATCGTGCTGGCCAGCATCTATTTCATGTTCGTGACAACGCCCAACGAGCTCGCACCGGTGGAGGACCAGAGCATCCTGTTCGTGCAGGGCCGGACACCTCAGACCGCGACGATCGAATACAACGAGGTGTATACGCGGCAGCTGATCGAGCAATTCAATACGATGCCCGAAGAGCACCGCAGTTTCCTGTTTCTCGGCATGGGCTCTACGAATACGATTTTCGGCGGTTTCAAGATGGAGCCGCCGTCGCAGCGCGATCGCTTCATTCTCGAGGTGCTCCCTGACCTTCAGTCGGCCGTCAACAAAATAGCCGGTATGCAGGTCGGTGTGTTCCCGCGTCCCAGCCTGCCTGGCAATCGCGGCGGTCTGCCGGTGCAGTTCGTGATTCAGTCGGACGGTGGGTTTCGCGATCTCGATGCGTATGCGGATCAACTCATCGGTGCGGGAATGCAGAGCGGGCTGTTCGGTTTCCTGAGAAAGAGCATCGAGTTCTCGCGGCCGCGAGCAACACTCGTTATCGATCGGAATCGTGCCGGCGATCTCGGCATCGCGATGGCGGACATCGGTCGCACGCTGTCGGTAATGCTGGGCGAAGGCTACGTCAATCGCTTCAACCTCGAGGGCCGCAGCTACAAGGTGATCCCGCAGCTCGAGCGCGACTTCCGTCTCACGACCGACATGCTGGACGACTATCATGTTCCGGGCGCTGGCGGCGAACAGGTGCCGCTCTCGGCGTTGATCAGGGTAGAGCGGTCGGTCGAGCCGAGCCAGCGCACACAATTCCAGCAGCTCAACGCCGTCACCGTGGAGGGAACAATGGCGCCGGGTTCGTCGCTGGGCGCCGGCCTGGATTTCCTCAGAGAGGCGGCTGCGGGAATTCTGCCTGGCGGCTACTCCGTCGATTATGGCGGCGAGTCGCGTCAGTATGCCGAGCAGGGCAGTGCATTGCTGATTACGTTTTTCCTGGCCCTGGTCGTGATCTATCTCGTGCTTGCGGCGCAGTTCGAAAGCTGGCGGGATCCTGTGATCATTCTCGTGTCCGTTCCGATGTCTATCGCCGGCGCCCTGATTTTCATGACGCTGGGCCTTGCGACGGTGAACATCTATACGCAGGTCGGCCTCATCACACTGATCGGTCTCATATCCAAGAACGGCATCCTGATCGTCGAATTCGCCAACCAGTTGCGGGAGCGTGACGGTCTCGAGCGGCGTCACGCGATCGAAAAAGCAGCAGCAATTCGCTTGCGGCCTATACTCATGACCACCGTCGCGATGATCATGGCGATGGTGCCGCTGCTGCTGGCAGCCGGTCCCGGCGCTGTCGGCCGATTCAATATCGGCCTCGTCATTGCAACCGGGTTGGCTATTGGCACGCTCTTTACGTTGTTCGTGGTGCCCGCCGTGTACCTGGTGTTGTCGTCAGAACACAGCCGTGTTCAGCCCGAAAAAGAATCGCGGTCGTGAGGCAGCGAGTAGTCGATGTCCGGACCGACGGGGACGATGCGGGTCGGGTTGATCGTCTCGTGGCTGCCGTAGTAGTGGCGCTTGATGTGGTCCATGTGCACCGTGCCTGCCACGCCGGGCACCTGGTAAAGGTCGCGGACATAGGGCCACAGGTTCCCGAAATCGACGATCCGCCGGTGGTTGCACTTGAAGTGGCCGACGTACACCGGGTCGAAACGCACTAACGTCGTGAACAGCCGCCAGTCCGCCTCGGTGATCTGGTCGCCCGTCAGGTAGCGCTGTGTCGAGAGACGGCCGTCCAGCCAGTCGAGCGATTCGAACAGGGGCTCGACGGCTTCTTCGTAGGCTTCCTGGGTCGTCGCGAAGCCTGACTTGTAGACGCCGTTATTCACCGTGTCGTAGACGCGGGCATTGATCTCGTCGATTTCCTCGCGCAATGGCTCGGGATAGTAATCGCCCTCGGCCGCGCCGACACCGTCGAACGCCGAATTGAACATGCGGATGATGTCGGCGGATTCGTTGTTGACGATCGTGTTCTCCTGCTTGTCCCAGAGCACGGGCACAGTCACGCGGCCGGTGTAGGACCCGTCCGCCGCCTGGTACACCTGGTACATGTAATCGGCGTCGTTGATCGGGTCGGGAATGACTCCGTCGCCGTCGGCAAAGGTCCAGCCATGATCGGCCATGTACCAGTGAACCACGGAGAGCGAAATCATGTCCTCGAGCCCTTTGAGCTTGCGGAAGATGAGCGTGCGGTGCGCCCAGGGGCAGGCGTAGGAAACGTACAGGTGGTAACGGCCCGCCTCGGCCCTGAGGCCCGAATCGCCCGTGGGCCCGGCCTCGCCATCCGGGGTAATCCAGTTTCTGAATCGCGAGACGTCGCGTTTGAAGCGGCCGCCGGTGGCCTTCGTGTCGTGCCATTGATCGCGCCATTGCCCTTCAACGAGTAAACCCACTATCCTGACTCCTCTTGCAGTTGAAAGTCGATCATCGAATCGCCGTACCATGTTAGCGCGTATGCGCAATGCACGGTTTGCGGGTGCATAATGCGGGTGTCATGCAGGCTTTCGATACGGGCTTTAACACACAGATCATCGGGCTGGGTATCGCGCTCGCCATGGGCTTCATCATCGGCCTGGAGCGCGAATGGGCCGAGAACAAACCGGTCGGCGTCCGCTCTTTCGCACTTATCGCCGCTTTCGGCGGCATTTCCGCGCTCATGCTGTCTGATACCGGCGGCTGGCCCATCGCGGCCGGCCTCCTGGTGCTGGGCATGATCCTCGTCATGCACCTTCGCAACCGCCAGCTGGAAGGCATTACCACGCTCGTCGCAGCATTTGTCGTCTACCTGCTGGGGGCGGCCGCGGTCGCTGGCTACTGGCTGCCCGTGATCGTCGTCGGTGGTGCCGTAACGGTATTGCTGCACTGGAAGAAGCCTCTGCACAGGTGGGTGGACAGGCTCGGCGACCGGGATTTCGAAATCATCGTGCGGTTTATCCTGATCGCGCTGGTCATCCTGCCGGTGTTGCCCGACAGGAACTTCGGGCCGTACCAGGTCTTCAATCCGTTTACGGCGTGGTTTCTCGTTGTACTGATTGTCGGAATCAACCTGGTAGGCTTCGTTGCCTTCCGTCTTGTCGGGGCCCGCGCCGGGGGATGGGTTGCCGGCCTGGTCGGCGGGCTCGTATCCAGTACCGCGACGACGATCAGCTACGCCGGTATGTCGAAACAGCAACGCAGTCTCGGTCCGGTTGCGGCCCTCGTCATACTCGTTGCCAGTACCGTCGTCTATGGCAGGGTATTGATCGAACTGGCCGTGGTCGCGCCCGACCTCGTGAAGACCATGGTCGGGCCGGCACTGGTCTTCGCCAGCGTGTTACTCGGGCTGAGCTTCATCGCGTTCAGAAGCTTCGAAAATAAGTCAGAAACGGAAATTCCGGAGCCCGACAACCCTGCGCGCATTCGCCAGGCTCTGGCGTTCGCCGCGCTGTATGTCGTCATCCTGTTCGCCGTGGCGGCGGCTCGCGAACTGGTTGGCGACGAGGCTGTCTACGCGGTCGCGTTTATCTCGGGCCTGACGGATGTCGATGCACTTACGCTGTCCGTGGCGCAGCTTTACTCGGGCGGCGAGACCGCCGGATTCGATGCCTGGCGGGTGATTTTTCTCGCCACGCTGTCGAATCTGCTGTTCAAAATCGCGGCGGCGTCGTTCCTCGGGTCCCCGGAGCTCAGGAAATGGATGCTGCGCACCGGCGCGATCGCATTGACGGCGGGCGCCGCCCTGCTGCTCCTCTGGCCCTGACCCATAATTAGGGGACAGTGACCTAAAGTGCCAGGCGATAAATTGGGGACAGTGACCTTAGGTGCCTGGCACTTTAGGTCACTGTCCCCAAAAGTGCCGGGCACCTAAGGTCACTGTCCCGTCATTTCCCCGTCATTTTGACTTCCCTGTGTAACGTTTTGTGTTCAGAATTCGCCTGCTATGACGACGAAACATATCCGCAATGTGCTGTTCCTGTGCACGGGGAACTCCGCAAGAAGTATCCTGAGCGAAGCGATTCTCAATCGCCTCGGTGACGGCCGGTTCAGGGCATTCAGCGCGGGAAGCAAGCCGGTGGGCCAGGTGAATCCCGGCGCCCTGGAATTGCTGCAGCGGCGGCAATATCCGACACACGGGCTGCGCTCGAAGTCCTGGGACGAGTTCGCCGGCTCCGGCGCACCCGAAATGGACTACATCCTTACCGTCTGCAACAACGCAGCCGGTGAGACCTGCCCGGTCTGGCCCGGCCATCCGGCGACCGAGCACTGGGATATCGATGACCCCGCGGGCGTCGGCGACTCGGACGAGGAGCGCCGGGCCGCGTTCGAAGAGGCTTACGCGGTGCTCGAGAAACGCATCGAGAAGTTTGTCGACAGGCTCGGGAGTTAGCAGCACCATGTCCGGAGCCGCTGCCGGTGAGGCCACCGCAAAACAAATGAGCCTTTTCGAGCGCTACCTGACGCTCTGGGTAGCTATCTGCATCGTTGTCGGCGTCGTCCTCGGCCACTATTTCTCCGGCGTCTTCCAGTGGATCGGTGCAATGGAGGCTGCGCAGGTCAACCTGCCCGTCGCCGTGCTGATCTGGCTGATGATCATCCCCATGCTCGTCAAGATCGACTTCGGCGCGCTGAGCCAGGTCCGGGAGCACTGGCGCGGCGTCGGCGTGACGCTCTTCATCAACTGGGCGGTCAAACCGTTTTCGATGGCGTTTCTCGGCTGGCTGTTCATCGGCAATTTGTTCGCGCCGTACCTGCCGGCCGATCAGATCACCTCCTATATCGCCGGTTTGATCATCCTGGCCGCAGCGCCGTGCACCGCCATGGTTTTCGTCTGGAGCAACCTGTCGGATGGCGAGCCGCACTTCACGTTGAGCCAGGTCGCGGTCAATGACGTCATCATGATCTTCGCATTCGCGCCGATCGTCGGCTTGCTGCTCGGCCTGTCCGCGATAACGGTGCCCTGGGAGACGCTGTTCCTATCCGTGGTTCTCTACATCGTGGTGCCCGTGATCATCGCGCAATTGCTGCGCAAGCACCTGCTGGCGTCCGGGGGAGAGGCCGCATTGCAGAGCGCGCTCGATAAGCTGGGGCCCGCGTCGCTCGTAGCCTTGCTCGCGACGCTGGTGTTGCTGTTCGGGTTCCAGGGCGAGCAGATCATCCGGCAACCGCTGATCATTGCGTTGCTGGCCATTCCGATTCTCATCCAGGTCTACTTCAACTCGGGACTCGCGTACCTGCTGAACCGCAGGTTCGGCGTTGCGCATTGCGTGGCCGCGCCATCGGCCCTCATCGGCGCCAGCAATTTCTTCGAGCTGGCGGTCGCTACCGCCATCGTGCTGTTCGGCTTTGAATCGGGCGCGGCGCTCGCCACGGTCGTCGGCGTGCTCGTCGAGGTGCCCGTCATGCTCTCCGTGGTGAAGATCGTGAACGCGAGCAAGTCGTGGTATGAGCGCGGGCAAACGAAAAGCCTGGCCGGATGATTCGCAATACTTCCCTGGTCTGCCAGGCTGGCTGAAAATGGGTGACCTGCCGAGGCGCGCCGAGATGCCGTCGAACCGCCCTACTAAGGACTTCTGGTCGTTTGCGCTGTAGGATAATCGGTCGCGATTTACGCCACAGATGGACCAGCGCTTTTCGGGTCCGACGTCAACAAGAAGTGACCGGAACATCGGGCTGAAGATCTGCAACAAATAATGGAGTACAGAATATGAAACCACTAATCTCCATGGCACTCGCAGGCGCGGTCGGCGTCGGTCTGGTAGCTACCGTCCACGCGCAGGGACAGTCGCTGGGATCGACGATGGACGTGTACGTGTTCCCGGCCGAGGGGCAGGACTCATCCCAGCAATCGAAGGACGAGGCCGAGTGTTATGAATGGGCCGTCGGCAATGCCGGCGTC
The DNA here is from genome assembly GCA_947258565.1 of uncultured Woeseiaceae bacterium. Lineage (GTDB taxonomy): Bacteria > Pseudomonadota > Gammaproteobacteria > Steroidobacterales > Woeseiaceae > UBA1847. The sequence continues at coordinate 17,135 of CAMYJB010000011.1, read as the reverse complement.
GATCCCTTCGACCTTTCGAAGCAGAAAGAGGCGGACCAGCAGCAGGCGCAGGCCGAACAGCAGGCCGCGCAGCAGGCGGGGCAGGGGGGCGGTGCGCGTGGCGCGGTTCGGGGCGCTGCGGCCGGTGCCCTGATCGGAGAAATCGCCAATGACGACGCCAGTGAGGGCGCGGCATGGGGCGCGGCTGCCGGTGCCATTCGTGGCCGGCGCATGGGCCGAGCGGCGCAGGCAGAGGCGCAGCAGCAGGCGGCCGCACAGGCCGAGCAGCGCGAACAGGCAACGGAGGAGCAGATGGCGAACTTCAAGAAAGCCTTCTCCGTCTGTCTCGAGGCCAAGAACTACATGGTCAAGTACTGATCGCGCGGGGAAGGGATACTATGAAAAAGCTACTTTTTGCATGTTTAGGGCTGGCCGTATCCGGTGTGGCCGCGGCAGAGGACGTAACCGACGTCACGCGCATGATCTGCGCGTCCGGCCAGGCCCAGATCTGCCTCGAGACAGGGGACTGCTACGCGGCGACGCCCTGGGAGCTCTCGGTACCCGATTTCGTCATCATCGACACGAAAAAGGGGACGATCTCCACTACGAAAGCGAGCGGCCTGAACCGGTCCACGGAGTTCACGAAATCGGAACGCAAGGAAGGGTTGATCCACCTGCAGGGCGTGGAGGGCGGCCGTGCATTCAGCTTCGTGATCCACGAACAGACCGGCCGAATGACGGCAGCGATTGCCCGTGATGGCCTGAGCGTAACGGTATTTGGAGCCTGTACCGCAGCGAAGCTGTGACAGGATCGATGCAGGTAGCCCCGAAGCTGATCGTCCTGCTGGTAGTGTCAGTGGTCCTGTCGGCTGCTGCGCGAGCAGACAAGGGTAAGGCAGACGAGGATAAGATGGACACACGGCCGTCCGTCGCGCCGGATATCCGTGAGGACGAATCGAAGCTGAAGCTGCAAAAGGGCAACTTTGTCGTCGTGCCGATCCCGATTTCGAATCCGACACTCGATACCGGGCTGGTTGCCGGCGCAGCCAACTTCTACGGGCAGACCGAAGAGCAGCGCAAGACCCAGCCGGCTTCCGTAACGGCTGTCGCGGCGATGTATACGAGCAACGACAGCCGCGCCGCCGCCGTTGTACAGCAAAATTACTGGCGCAACGATCGGTGGCGGTTCACGGGCGTGCTTGGCGCCGCAGACTTGCGGCTGTCCCTTATCGCTCCGGACGAAGAGAGCGGCTCCGGAAGTGTCGACTGGCGGATCAATGGCGCCTTCTTTCTCTCGCGCCTGTCACGCCGGATTACCGGCGATTGGTATGGGGGAGCGTTTGTCCGTGTAATCAACGCCGGGCAGGGCCTCGAGTTTGGTGGCGAGTCAACCGGCTTCAACACTGACGATGTGCGCTCCGTCGGCATAGGGCTGACGGCGGAATTCGACAGCCGGGATTTGCCGATCAATACCTACAGCGGCCGGCAATTCAAGATCGACGCGCTATTCAACGATGAAGCAATCGGCAGCAACGAGACATATCAGTCCTATGAAGTGAGCTTCAAATCGTTTCATGAGGTATTTGGCTCGGCGGTACTTGCATGGGAGCTTCGTGGCTGTCAGCGAGAGGGGACGGTTCCGTTGTGGGATTCCTGCATTATCAAGCTGCGCGGCTTCTCTGCGACCGATTATCTCGGTAAGGTGTCGTACTCCGGGCAGGCCGAGCTGCGATGGCGTTTATCCAAACGATGGGGCATCGTGGCGTTCGGTGGAGCGGGCGAGGTAGCACAGTCTTTTAGCGGATTCCGCGATCGTGAGTCGATCCCGAGCTACGGCGCTGGTGTGCGTTTTTCGGTGCTGCCCGCCAAACGAGTTAACATGCGTCTGGACTACGCGAAGTCGCGCGATAGTGATGCGATACACTTTTCCGTCGGCGAGGCGTTCTAGAGTATAGCGACAGATCTAAGGACGACATGTCTCTCGCGGAGTGCAAGCGCGGTAATTACGAGCTGGGCGCACGAGCTTTGGCCGTGGCCGTTACCGCCGGCGCATCCGCGGATGCGAACTAGAGCGGTGGTGTGGCGATCTTTATGCAAGCCAAGGGCGGCCTGATGTATGAAGCCTCCGTTGGTGGACAAAAGTTCAAGGTAGAAACGAAAGAGTAACCTTAATTGGAGATGAAAATGATAAGAAAACTGAAAATGGCTGTAGGGATTCTCGCGGTTGCGGCCGCTGCGCCCGCTGTCGCCCAGGACTCGCTGCTGGAGTACGTGATGACCTCTTGCGAGGCGGACCTCAAGCAATACTGCAGCCAGGTGACGCCTGGTGAGGGACGATTGCTGCATTGTGCTGCAGCACACGAAGACAAGCTGTCCGGTCAGTGCAGCTACGCGCTGTACCAGGCGGCGTCCCTGCTCGAGCAACTGTCGGTCGCGATAGCCTACGTTGCCCAGAGTTGCGAGACCGAGATCAAGACGCTGTGCGGTGACGTCAAAGCCGGCGAGGGCAGGGTCCTTTCCTGTCTCGAGGGCAATAGCGAGTCACTGGGCGATCCCTGCAAGAAGGCGCTGGCGGATACCGTCAGCCAGTAAGTTAACGAAACGTAATTAGGGGACAGTGACCTAAAGTGCCAGGCACCTAAGGTCACTGTCCCCTTTTACTCTTGCCGGCGAATCGAGAGCAGTCGCGCTCGGCGCCGGTCGGCTTTCAGCACTTCGACGCGAAAATCGTCCCACTCGACCGTGTCGCCGGCGACGGGGATGCGCTCCAGCATTTCCGTTACCAGGCCACTGATCGTGGAGACTTCCAGTTCGGGGTCCCAGGCGAGGCCCAACCTGTTGCAGAGCTTGCGCATATCGACGTTGCCGCGCACGACCAGCGTTCCGTCCGGCCTTTCCAAGAATTCCCTGACCGGCACGTCGCTCTCGTCGCTGATCTCGCCAACGATCTCCTCCAGGACGTCTTCGAGCGTGACAATGCCTTTTGCGCTGCCGTATTCATCGACGACGATGGCCAGGTGGCGCTGCGCTTCCTGGTAGGTGCGTAGCAGTTGCGGCAGTAGCACGCTGTCAGGAACAACGAGCAGCTCCTTTTGCAGCGCGTTCCAGTCGATCTCGGCGGCGTCGTTCTGCAATAGCCAGTACAGTAGGTCCTTCGCGAGTACTACGCCCGAGACATCATCGAAATCGCCGCTCGGCGAGAACGGGAACCGGCTGTGGCCCGACTCGCGGATACAGGCGACGGCTTCGACCCGGCTCATGCCGGCGGAGAGGAAGCGCACGTTTTCGCGCGGGAGCATGACGTCATCGGCGTGCAGGTGCCGCAGCTGGGTTGCGCCTACGACCATCCCGGCCGTCAGCGGACCTACCGCGCCTCGCAGCTGGCCGAGCCAGGCAAGCAAGCGGATTTCCTCCGGCGATGTCACGGGCACGACGGCACCGCGGCGCAGGGAGCGCGAGATCGCTTCGCTGACGGCAACCAGCGGCCGCAACAACACCGTCAGCAGCTTGATGCCGTGGGCAACGGGCGCCGCAATAACGGTCGCATAGCTGACGCCCAGCGTCTTCGGAATGATCTCGGTCAGCAGCAGGACCGCGAGCGTGAAGATAATCGAGAAGATCCATAGTGTGCTGGCGTTGAAAACACTGGAGTAACTGGCGCCAGCGACAGCGGCGCCGATCGTATGCGCTGCCGTGTTGAGGATAAGGATTGCGGCGATCGGCACGTCCATGTTTTCCTTGAATCCAGCAAGCAGGCGCGCGGCGCGCCCGTGTTCGCGGCCCAGGACCTCGATTTGCGGCCGGGTAAGCGACAGCAGCACGGATTCGAAAATGGAGCACAGGAAGGAGACGACGAGCACGACACCGACAGCAGACAGGAATATCAGCATGAGACCTCTCGCATGGGCTGTTCCATGACATGAGACTAAAGAACGTTGGCCCGCGCCGCAAAATTCTGCGCGAGACGTTAAACTCCATCGCATGCCACTCGTCGCCCATTCCAGCCTGCCGACCTTTCGTGACCTCCGCCAGCAGGGGCACGAAGTCCTGTCACTGGATCGCGCTGTGCACCAGGATATCCGCGAGCTGCACATCGGTTTCCTGAACATGATGCCCGATGCGGCGCTGCGGGCGACGGAGCGCCAGTTCATCCGCCTGGTCGGCAGCTGCAACCGCATTGCCCAGTTTTTCGTGTACCCGTTTTCCCTCCCGGCCCTCGCGCGCAGCGACGAGACGCTCGGCTATATCGAGCGGTACTACAGCGACTTCGACTTCCTGCGCGACGCCGGGCTCGATGCGCTCATCATCACGGGCGCGAATGTCGCGAATCCGTCGCTCGAGGATGAGCCGTTCTGGGAGCCGCTCATCGAGGTGGTCGAGTGGGCGTGGAACAACGTCACCTCCACACTGTGCTCCTGCCTGGCGACGCATGCGTTGCTCAAGCATTTTCACGGCATCGACCGGCAGCCGCTGCCGAAAAAGCGCTGGGGTGTCTATAGTCACCGCGTGAGTGCGAGCGGCCATCCTCTGCTGCGGGATATCAACACGCGTTTCGACGTGCCGCATTCACGGTACAACGACATTTCCCGGGCACAATTCGAAACGGCCGGGCTGACCGTCCTCGCCGAAAGCGCGGAGGGCGGCGTGCACATGGCGGCAAGCCCGGACCAGTTCCGCGTCATCTACATGCAGGGCCACCCCGAGTACGATGCAAACAGCCTGCTGAAGGAATACCGTCGTGAGCTGTATCGCTTCGCCGAGGGTGAACGCGACACGCCGCCGCCGTTGCCGGAGAACTACGTTTCGGATGCGGCCGAGCCGGTCGCATTGGCCGCGCTCGAAGCGGCGGCGCAGGCGCGAGAGTCCGGGGAAGCCTTCAGCGACACGCTCGAGGCCGACATTGGCGACCTGCTCGACAACACCTGGGGTGATACGGCGAAGGCCATCATCAACAACTGGCTGGGTCTCGTCTACGGCGTGACCAACCTCGACCGCAAGCAGCAATTCATGCCGGACGTCGATCCCGACGATCCCCTGAGCCTGAAGGAGAAGAAATGAAAGACCAGACCATCGCAATCCACGCCGGCTTCAAGTCCGACAGCGCCACAAAGTCTGTTTCTGTGCCCATTTACCAGACGGTCGCCTACGAATTCGACAGCGCGCAGCATGGTGCCGATCTCTTCAATCTCGAGGTCGAGGGCAACATCTACACGCGGATAATGAACCCGACGACCGCGGTGCTCGAGGAACGGTGCGCGGCACTGGAAGAGGGCATCGCCGGCCTCGGTCTCAGCGCCGGCAGCGCGGCGGTGAACTACTCGATCCTGAACATCGCCGAGCAGGGCAGCAACATAGTAACCGTGCCGCTGCTGTACGGCGGCACGTACACGCTGTTCAAACACATGTTGCCGCGGCAGGGCATCGATGTGCGCTTCGCCGAGGACGACAGTGCGGATGCGATGGCGAAGCACATCGACGACAAGACCGCGGCGGTCTTCTGCGAATCGATCGGCAACCCGGCCGGCAATATCGTGGACATCGAAGCGCTTGCCGATATGGCGCACGCGCACGGCGTGCCGCTGATCGTGGACAACACCGTGGCGACGCCTGCGCTGATCAAGCCGATCGCCTGGGGTGCGGACATCGTGGTCAACTCGCTGACGAAGTACATGGGCGGTCACGGCAATTCGCTCGGCGGCGTCATCGTCGACGCGGGCGAATTCCCGTGGGCGAAGCACCCGGAGAAATTCCACATGCTGAACGAGCCCGAGGAGTCCTACCACGGCGTCGTGTACACCGAAGCGCTGGGCGCGGCGGCTTACATTGGCCGGGTGCGCACGGTGGCGCTCCGCAACACCGGCTCCGCGATCAGCCCGATGAACGCGTTCCTTATCCTGCAGGGCATGCAGACGCTGCCGCTACGCATGGAGCGGCACTGCGACAACGCTACCGCGGTCGCCAATTACCTCAAGAACCATCCGCAGGTCGAATGGGTGAATTTCGCGGGATTGCCCGATTCGCCGTATTTCGATCTCGCGCAGAAATACACCGGCGGCAAGCCGTCCGCATTGATGACCTTCGGAATCAAGGGCGGCTTCGATGCCGGCGTGAAGTTCTACGACGCGCTCAACCTGTTCCTGCGCCTCGTGAACATCGGCGACGTCAAGTCGCTCGCGGCTCACCCGGCGTCGACGACGCACCGCCAGCTCTCGGAAAGCGAGCTCGAGTCCGCGGGCGTCACCCCGGATATGATCCGGCTGTGCATCGGTATCGAGGACATCGACGACATCATCGCCGACCTCGACCAGGCCCTCGCCGCCACCACCTAATTAGGGGACAGTGACTTTAAGTGCCAGGCGACTCCCGCTTGCGTTTCGGGCCGCGCCTGGCAGGGACCAGTCGTCGGCCGGTAAGGGACTCCAGTTCGGCGATGAAGCGCAAACAACCCGCAGGATGCCCATTGCGACTGTGACGACGTAATGTGTCTGTTTCCGTGGTGGTGAGTTGCTCGTCGAGATAGGTACGCCAGTTGCCGACATAGGCCTGCATGCCGCCGGCGGTAATCAACGGGTCGACGCGTTCGTGCATATGGAAGTGCACGCTGGACCAGGGCCATTCGTCGGCTAGTTGACAGAGCCCGGCACGGACAGGGTTCAGTTCGACGTATCTTCCCGCCGCGAGCAGGTGTTCCTCGTCCATAACGAACGAATGGAAGCGTTCCTGCCAAAGATGACCCTGCCAGTCGTACTTCAAATTGGTGCGGCGCGCATAGCGCGCATGTGTCTTGCGCAGCAGTCGGGCCAGCGAATCGACGCGGTGCGGTATCAGGATCAAATGAACGTGATTCGGCATCAGGCAATATGCCAGGAGATCGACGTCCGCTTTCGGCAGCTGCTCGGCGAGCAGATCACGGTAGGTGCTGTAATCGGCGTCATCAAAAAAGGTCAGCTGCCGCCGGCTGCCTCTTTGGGTAACGTGATGGGGGTATCCGGGCACCACCAGCCTTTTGAATCGAGGCATTGAATCCATCCGCTGGCACGACTATCGCGATAGCAGTAGTTTCGGCTTTCAGGCGCGATGGTGCCGTATCAGTTTCTCGCCTCGCCTGGCACTTTTAGTCACTGTCCCCACGCTGGCGCTTCGAGTCGCCTTACCCCGGCCGGGTAACATCCTCCGTCCTTACGGAATGCCTGCTTTCACGAAGCCCCTGCCTGCTCGTCGACGACGATGGTTTCGTCTGGGATCAAGGCGCCGCCTCGTGCGAGTTCGATAATCGTCCCGAGGCTGTCGCCACTGTCGAACAGTTGAAATCTGGTCGCCTGCAGTTCTCCTGATAACAGGGTCGGCACACCATTTTCCTCGAGTGAGCCAACGTCCGCGTCATAGTCGTCGGTGGCGAACATGATGTGATGCACGCCGGGGCCCGACTCCCGAAGATACCTGGCATAAGGACTGGTCTCGTCGTTTGGTTCGATCAACTCGATTTCGATTCCTGCGATGTCGGCCCACGCAATCGTTGCTTTGACCGTGATGTCGCCATCAGCTGTCCGAAAGCGCCGGCCGATACCGTTGGCGCTGTCGACGTGATTGATGTGCCACGTGCGTATCCCCAGTAAGCGAGCGTATTCCCTGATCGCGTGTCGAGCGTCCGCTACGACAATACCGATCTGAACTATGGCGCGTTGCTGGCTCATGCCGATCAGCCCACGGTGACGTCGACGTCGATAAGCTCCGTCGGAAATCCGGAGGGCGAGTCGGTGTCGATCTTCACCATTCGTGCCCCGTGGTCTTCGATGGAGTCGGTCACCTTCCAGCCCAGCTTCGCGAGACGGTTGAGCTCCCGATCCATGTCTGGCACGAAAAACCCTATCTCGCTCAGGTGGCCAATGGGATGTCCGCAGCCCGTATCGTAGCCAAGCGTCTGCGCTTCGGCAGGCTGCATGAGTTCGAGGTACATGTCGTCGTTGATCCATGCAACGCTCAGGTCATGTTCACCCTTGAATAATTTGCCGCCTGGCCGGACGAACCCGGTGATGCCGAACGAGTCGGCAAGCAGTTTCTCGGCCGCATCGATATCCTCGACACGTACGCAGAAATGATTGAAGAGCATGCGGTCTTCGCGCTTGCATTTTTCAGCGAGCGCAACGTACCGATCCATGAATTTATTCGTATCACTCACGATACTCGACTCCTGTTACAGTTCGAGATGGTCGGCGTCACGAGGCGAAGTCCGCCACGAGTTCCCTGAGTTGCGGAGAAAGGCCGGGGTTGGGGCAGTTTTCCTGAGGGTACAGGAAGATCTTGCCGGCTTGCTTCGATAACGCAGCCTCGAACGCATCCGCGCCCTGCGACATATTGTATTCGTGCGTGATCAGGTGATCAGCCATTGCCTGCACTTCCGGATTACAGAGCATGCGAAGCAGGCCCTCCCGGTGTTTCACGTGGACGTCATGGCTGCCGCTCAAGTGCACGCCGCGGTTGTGAATCTCGTCCAGCAGCCGTATCGGCAAGGGCTCCGAATTTTCGACCAGGAAACCGTAGAGCCAGATGTTGCCGAAGCGGCGGACGGCCTTCAGGCATTTCTTCTGGTAGTACGGATACCCGGATGCCTCGATGACGTGGTCCGCACCCTTGAGGTCGCCGGTCAACGCATGAATCTGCTCCAGCCAGTCATCGTCGTCAGGATTCACAATGTAGTCGGCGCCCATCTTGCGCGCCTGCTCCATGCGAAACGGGTTGCGCCCAAGCACGATGACCCTTGCACCGCGGTACTTGGCATTGATGATGGATCCGAAGCCGATGAAACCGACACCGGCGACGAGCACCCAGTCGTCCTTCCTGACATCCATTTCCTCGATGCCGGTGTAGGTGCAGCCCAGCGAGCAGTTTGCAAGGGCCGCGTAGCGGAAGGGCAGGTCGCCCGGGATTTTCTGGATCATGTAGTCATGCGCGATGCGGTAGCGGGAGAAGCCGAAGCCGCCCGATTCGCTGCCGCATTTGTTCTCGATATCCTTGAGACCGCCGGGTGCATCGATCGCGTGGCCTCCGCCCAGCACTTCGAGCGCCGTATCGGGATTCTGCGTTTCGCAGAGGTGCTCGTACGGGATGCTCAGGCAATGCGTCGGGCTAAGACCGCGTTGGCATACAAAACATTCCTGGCACGGATTGCCCTGGTACATGATGACGCGATCACCGACCCTGAATTTCGAACCAGGCATCACCTCGCATATTGTGCCGACGCCCTCGTGGCCCTGCCGCTCCTCGTCCGAGTGCCACTCGAATCGGTGTTCCTTGTAGACCTGGTGTTCGATGCAGACAGGCGCGATTTCGACCTTCATCATCGAGTAACCCGGCGCCAGCTTCGGGTAGGGTCTCTCTTTCAGTACTGCCTTGCGAGGTTCCGGGATTGTCAGGACTACGTTGCTCTGGCTCATTTTGGGCTCCGGTCGGCTGCGGCTTTCGATAGCGCCCAGTGTGAGACCTGAAGCCCCCTCGCTAAATCACATTTCTCGCCAAAGTAGTTGCATTTTCCGCCATACTTACCTGTCCGGGGACGATCGAGGGGGACTGCAATGGCGACAGGGCGTGAAACTCGCCCGCTGCACGATTTCGAACGGCACATCGCGGCGCGCTACCTCGAGCGGATCCTGGACCTGCTCCGGCATGAGCCGCTCGATGCAGTTCGGAGAGCTTTCGCGAATACAGGGCTCGATTTCGATGCCCTGCGCCGGCATCCGGAGACCGCCCCGGATTACGACCTCTATGCATTGCTTCACGAACTGAATCGAGACGACTGTTGTCCGGGATTCAGTCTGCGCTTCGGGATGGCGAGGGACCTGCTCGATCTCGGTGTGCTCGGTTACACCGTGCTCAGCTCCCCTGATCTCGGGATGGCTCTGCAGTTGCTCGTCAAGTATCACCGGCTCACGTCCCAAGTGTCCGACGTTGCGATCAGCAATGTTGATGAGCGCACAATCGTGCGCCAACGGGTAAAACCGGATTACGCCTCACTCCGGCTCGAGATCGATGAAGATCACGTGACGGGCATATTACTCGTCGTGCGCACGCTGCTGGGCGCAGATCAAAGCAGCGATGCGATTCAGGTTGAGTTCTCGCACAAGCGGCCTTGCTACAGTCATGATCTCAGCGAGTACCTAGGCTGCGAGCCCGAGTTTGGCAAAGCCGAAACGCGGGTCTCACTCCCGACCGACTGGCTCCGCCGCCACCTGCAAACGGCAGACGACACCGTAGAGGAAGTCTGCGGATTGCAATGCGATGCTCTCGTCCAGCAACTCGGACCGGCAAATGAATTGGTGGATCGTGTACGCCGACGCATTCTTGCCGTGCCACCGAACCGATCGCCGCAACTCGACGAGGTAGCAGCATCACTGATGATGTCGACGCGCACGCTGGAGAGAAGGCTGCAGGGCGCAGGAACGAGCTTTCGCCAGATCGACAACGATGTGCGGATGCAGCTGGCGGGTGAGTACCTGCGCACCGGCTACCTGTCGATCAAGGAAGTCGCGTATCTGCTCGGCTATTCACAGCCCGGCACGTTCTACAGAGCCTTCAAAAACTGGTACGGCCTGACACCCGGCGAATACCAAAGGACATTGTCCGGCGCAAGGTGAAGTTCTCGAATCTGCGACGTCGCAATTCGCTTTCGATCGCCGTCGCCGCGCTTCTATGCTCAGTGAAGCGCGATTCGCATTCCCATCGCATGAACGAATTTACCCGGGTTCAGGCAGCTGCCGAGCTTCCCCCACGACGTGCACATCGCGCTGCGGGAACGGTATCGAAATGCCCTCCGTGTCGAATCGCATCTTGACTTCGCGCGTCAGGTCCCAGTAAACGTTCCAGTAGTCCTCGCTCTTGACCCACGGGCGCACGATGAAATCGACGGACGAATCTCCCAGGGAATGAACCTTGATCGTGGGCGCAGGATCGTCCAGCGTCAGCGGATGATTGTTCACGATTTCCTGCAGCACCTGCTCGGCTTTCTCGATATCGTCGCCGTAGGAGATGCCGAAGACCAGGTCGACGCGACGTATGGTCTGAGAAGTCACGTTCTTGATGACGTCGCCCCATATCTTGCTGTTCGGGACCACCATCTTCTGATTGTCGAACGTGTGGATGATCGTGTACACGAGCGTCATGTCCTCGACTTTGCCCGACACGCCGCCGGCGTCGATCACGTCACCGACGTCGTAGGGCCTGTACAGAAGTATCATCATGCCGGACGCGAAATTGCCCAGCGTGTCCTGCAATGCAAAGCCGATGATGAAACCGAGGACGCCGAGGCCGGCCAGCAGCGGCCCGAGTGAAATGCCGAGCTGTGACAGCGCTATCAGGATACCCAGAAACATGACGAGGTTTGCGGCCGTCGACACAATCATATGGCGCAGCAGCAACGACAGCTGGACCTTGCGCATACCCTGCTCCGCCCAGCGGCGGGTGAGTTTCGACAGGGCCCGGAATGCCATCAGGACCAGGATGAACACGATCAGCTTGATGGCCCATCCAAGCCCGTTGTCATTGATCCAGGCCAGTGCCGTGACGCCCCATTCCCTCGCCAGACCGCCCATGACACCCGTATCGAGGATCTGGCTGGCTACGTCGCCGGTGACGAGCAGCACCAGGCGCCGGTACTCGGACGAGTCGACGCCGAGATCACGTAGCAGCAAGCTCGTGCTGCTGAGATTCTCGGCATAGCTCTCGCGCCTCAGGTCCGCGACCTTGATAAGGGTCTGTAAATCGGCGTCGTCCGGCGTGACCGCAAGACGCGCACGCAGCTTTGCGAGTTCATCGGCGTCGAGATGGATGGCGACGGCCAGCATCTCGGCGGCTTCCCGCACACGGTCCACCAGCTGCGCGCGTTCCTCGGCGACGTCGACACCGAAGTCGTCAAGTTTTTCTATCATGCGATAGAGATCGCGGTTCGTTGTCGCCGTTCGTTTGATCGCCCGATCCAGCTCAACCACCGACTCGGCCGCTCTGGCCGGATCTGTGCGGCTTTGTTCCTCGAGCAGTGCGAGTATGGTCTGGCGGTTACGGTCGATAAAGGCGTTGGCGCGTTGCTGCAGCGCCTGCAGCCATTTCACGGCCTCCACCCTGTACTCGTCCATGGGCTCGTCGCTCTCGAGCAGCTCCCGGGCGAAGGCATCGATCTGCTCGAAAATCTCACGTGCGCGCTCGTCGAGGCGGCTGCGCATCAATGTCCGGAACCCGGGCTCGACCTCCTCGAGCTGCGCTTCGAGGCGGAAATACCCGGCGATATCCGATTTGAGTTGCGCGACGCTGGCACTCATCGCGTCGGGAGTCTGCGTGACTTCGTCGGCGGGCTCTTGCGCCGCGATAGGTGTCGCGACCGCGAGAAACACGAACAGCAGTCCCGCAAAGGCTTGCCCCGATCTGGTTCGATCGTTCATTTGGTACCCCCGGGTTCAATATTGCAGCGACTATATCGGATTATGCCGCCGAAAATTCGTCAGACCTGCGGCTTTCCACCACTGACACACCGGCGCAGCCCGGTTATGATCAAAGTAGAGCGAGGTGCATTTCGTGCGAACGAAAAATAATTCAGGCGGCGCGAAACCTCCCACGAGCGGACCTTTTGACGCCCAGGCACCCGCCGCCGGGGCGGAATCCGGCGGCAAGCGCTGGGCGCGCGTAGCGCTGTACGCGCTGCTCGGAATCGTCGGCCTTGTTGCGATCTGCTTGATCCTGGTCCTCAACATGGACCTGGGCCGTTTCCAGGGCCAGATTGAAGACGCCGTTACCGACGCGCTTGGTCGCGAATTCGCGATCGACGGAGAATTCAGCGTCGAAATCGATCTCGATCGGGTCAGGATTGCCGTGTCCGACGTCAGATTGGCCGGCGCGGACTGGGGCGACGCGCCGAACCTCGCGCAAGTTGGCCGCTTCGAGACGTCGATCAATTTCCTGTCGCTGCTCAACTGGCCGATCCGCATCGAATCGCTCGACGTTGAGCGTGTGCGCGTCAACCTGGAGCAGGACGAGGCGGGCACGGGAAACTGGGAGTTCTTCGAACCCGACGAGCAGGAGGTGCCGGAGGAAGAGACCGGGCCGCCTGGCGACTTGCCAGTGATCGTGGACCTGGCGCGCATCGTCGACGTGGCGCTGACCTACGATACTCCTGAACGCCCGCAGCCTCTCCGCTTCAACGTCGCCGAGCTTGCTGTCGAACGCGACGACGAGGATTATCTCGACCTGCACCTGGATGCCGCGCTGAACGACACGCCCGTGGGCCTCGATGCCAGGGCGGGCCAGGTGGCGAACCTCGTCCAGTATCGTGACCTGACCGTCGACCTCGCCGGCGCTCTCGGGGAGATCAAGCTCGAGGGCCAGGCGACGATCGACAGCCTGCTCGAGCCGCGGCGCCCGACGCTGCAACTGACTGTCTCGGGGCCCAGCGTCGAGTACCTGACCGAGAAGCTCCAGGTCGAACAGATCACGAGCGGCCCGCTCAATCTCGTCGCAAGCATCACCCCGCTCGGCGACGACATGCAGCTGAACCTGAACGGCGACATCGGGGAATTTGCGCTCGACGTCAGCGGGCAGTTCCAGGACCTGCAGGCGCTGGAGGACGTCAGCCTGCGCGTCGCAGCAAGCGGCCCGAACGTTGGCACGATAGCCCGCCTGGCAGGCAATCCCAACGTGCCGGAGGATCCGTTCAGTATTGTGGCCAACGTCACGCGTGCGGGTCCGGCGATCAACGTGGAAGAATTCGCCGTCAATGTCGGCAAAACGCGCTTCGTCGTCAATGCACAAATCAGTGACATCGGGCAGCCTGCGGGCGCCAATGTCGCGCTTCGCATCGAAGGCCCGGACTTCGGGCGCTTCAACCGACTGTTGGGACTGCCCGGCAAACTGACCGGACCCTTCGACATGGAACTCGATCTCGAGCCGCAGCCGGATGGCAGCGCCGCCGTCAGAATGGCGGCAAACGCCGAGGACGTGCAGTTCACGATCGCAGGAACGGTCGCAGATACACCGGATCTGTCGGGCACGACGCTCAGGGTCGACTTCGTTGGCCCGGACCTTCGCACGATCACCGACGCGCTGGGGCTCGCAGATGCGCCGTCGAAGCCCTTCGAGCTGGGCATGGACCTAGAACGCGTGCCGGAAGGTATCCGCCTCGGGGACGGTTCGATGAACATCGGCGACGACCAGCTCGGCTTCGGCGGGCTCGTCGGCAACGCGCCACTCGAGGCCGATACGGATGTGTCATTCGAGATGCAGGGGCCTAATCTGGGTGCAACGCTGGTGGCGTTCGGGGTCGATGCCGACGAGCTGCCGTCCGCCCGCTATCGTGCGGCCGGCAGGATAGAGCGTGGCGAGGACCAGTTTGTGTTGCACGATATCTCCGCCGCTATCGGCGACAAGCTGGAATACGAACTGCACGTCGCGGGCAGTGTCACCGACCATCCGGAGCTGGTCGGCACCCGCGTGCAGGTCCGCACACACGGCGAGAGCCTCGGCGCGCTGACGGACGCGGCCGGTGTCGCCGGCATGCCGGACCTGCCGTTCCGGGTCGAAGCGTCGCTGGAGCGAGTCGGTAACGGCTTCGCGATAGAGGACGGCCGCGCCCGGCTTGGCGCAGATAGCGTCGACGTCAGCGGGTTGATCGGCGAACAGCCGCTCGAGGCCGATACCGACCTGCGCTTCGATGTGACGGCGGCCGATCTAAAGAAAACGCTGGCGAGCTTCGGCATCGAGGTCGATGCGCTCCCGCCCGGCAAGTTCGTGACGAGCGGGGAGATCCGCAGCCGCGGCAGTCAATTCGAGCTGCGTGGCATCAACGCGTCGCTCGCCGGTGCGCGGGCCACGGTCAGCGGCCGGCTGGGTGCCATGCCGACGCTGGATGGCACCGATGTCACAGTCGAGGTAAATGGCGACGATCTAGCGAGCCTTTTGCCCGAGGATGATAACTTCGCGAAGCTGAACAAGCCGTTCCGCGTTGCTGCGAGGCTGCGAATGGCGGGCGAGACGCTTTCGCTGAGCGGGGCCGAGGTCGAACTTCCCGGCCTCGACGCCACGGCCGCGTTCGACATCGGGATGGCGCCGGTCATGGGCCGCGGGCGTTTTTCGCTCGAGGCGAATTCGCCGGACCTGGTGCCGCTCACGCCGGCCGAGTATGCGGTGCTGCAGACCGAGAAAGTGCCGCTCAGACTGAAGACAAGTGGCCGCTGGGACGCCGGCCGCTACACGCTGGACGAACTCGATCTGGGGCTCGCCAGGGGCACGGTGGTTGGCGGCGGCACCATCGGCGGCCCGCCGAATTTTGACGGCACCGACCTGACGATCGACGTGAACATCGCAAGCCTGCGGACACTGAGCGTGTTGGCTGGTCGTGAGCTTCCGGACGATCCGGCGCAACTGACGTTCCACCTGGTCGGATCGCGGGGCCTCATCCGGCTCGAGCGCTTCGATGGCCGCTTCGGCGACAGCGATATCTCCGGGAACTTCGCATTCCGCAATGCGGACGTGCCCGACATCGAGATCGGATTGACGTCCCAGCGGCTGAACCTGTCGCCCTACCTGCGCGACGACGCCGATACGGCCGAGGCAGGCAAGGAACAACCGCCGCCGGCAAAGCCCAAAGATCGCGTGATTCCCGACACGCCGATCCCGATGGACGACCTGAAGAAGGTTACGGCCTCGGTCGATATCGACATCAAGGAGATCGATATTGGGCCAAAAACTTTCCGCGACATCATTCTTGTGGGTTCGCTTGCCGATGGCGCGCTGGCCGTCGAGAGGTTCACTCTCAGCAACAACATAGGCGGATCTTTGCAGGGCGACTTCACGCTGCGCCCGGTCGACGACGCGGCGGCGCTGTCGCTCGACGTCGCAGGTTCAAACCTGATCCTCGGGATGCCTGCGAAGACCCCGGAAGAACTCGCCGGGCTGCCGCGCTACGAGCTCGACACGGTCCTCGTCGGCAGCGGCGCAACCACTCGCGAGCTTGCGGCGTCGCTCAGCGGCTACCTGCGCCTGGTTGGAGGCGAGGGCCGGCTAAGGGCCACCGCACTACGGTTGTTTACCGGTGATTTCCTGTCCGAAGTAGTGACTACGGTCAACCCCTTTGCCAAGAAAGATCCGTATACGAATTTTCAGTGCACTGTGGTGTTGGTGCAGGTCGAAAATGGCAAAGCGACGGGCAAGCCGGCCCTCGTGAACCAGACCGATCGGCTGCGTATTCTTGCCAATGCGGACGTGGATCTCAGCACCGAGAAGTTCAGCGCGACCATCCGCACCGTACCGCAGAAGGGACTGGGGCTGAGTGTTACCGATCTCGTGAACCCCTTCGTCAAGCTCGGTGGCACGTTCGCGAAACCGATGCTGACGCTGGACCCGGAAGGCGCGCTGATCGAAGGGGGCGCCGCCGTCGCGACCGCCGGGGTGTCGATTCTGGCGAAGCGATTCAAGCAACGCTTTATCGACGACAAAGACGCCTGCGGCAAGGCGCTCAAAGAGGCGGAACCCAGGTTCGCCGAGCTGCGCGCCAAATACAGGTCGGCTGTCTCGCCTGACTGACGCCTTCAAACCATTCCATGTCAACTTTCCTCGAGATCGTCAAAGAGACGATATGCGATGTGGTTTAACTGGAAAATGCCGCTGCTCACAACTATAACAGCAATGGTGGAAGCAGCCACGAGGACCGGGTTTGCTTTGGTGTAAGACTGTGCAAGCCAACCAAGCAAGGATGCATCGACCACGGCCAGTAGGCCGAATGGGACTTTCAACCATCCGATTTCTTCCTTGATTCTAGTGAAAGTCTCTCTCACCAGCTGGAGTCGTTCTAGGGGGTCAGGTCACAGCAGGTCGCACGAACAGTTGTTTCCTCGATTAATCATTGAGATACTGCTTCATTAGAATATTATAATGTTAAGCTGAATGTGCAGCGAATGCCATTGTTCCAAAAGTTTCAAAAACAATCGTTCAATGACTAGACCCTGAGGAGACCGGATTTCATGTTCAACATCAATCCATTCGCCGAGCTTTCCGGGCACATCCCGCCGATCGCGATGCAAATTTACGTGATCCTGATGGCGATCCTGGTCGCGGGCGGAACGCTGCTGGATACGATCCACAAGAAGAGCGCGCAGTACTTCTTCGAGAATTCGGAAAAG
>CAMYJB010000010.1:122217-143668 GCA_947258565.1 uncultured Woeseiaceae bacterium | reverse complement strand
TACGCGTACCTGTCTGGTCTCGGAGGGACTCCGGTACAGATCGTCGATATCTCCGATCCGAGCAACCCATCAGTGGCAGCGATGGCGGCGAGCCCGGATCTCTTCTGCTCGTCTCAGGATGTCAAAGTCGAGACCGTCAACACCAAATACTTTAAGGGTGACTTAATGGCTGTTGGGAACGAGGGCTGTCTTACGGGTTTACAGCTGTGGGATGTCTCCGATCCGACCGACCCACAGTTGTTAAGCGCGGTTAGCCAAATCGGTGAACCGGAGTTCATCCACAACGTTTACATCTTCGAGCAACGCGACAGGGTCTATGTCGCTGCAGTCAGCTCGTTTTTCGAGGTGTTCTCCACCTTCTTGTACGGCTTCACAATCGGAGACGTCATGATTGTTGACATCACCGATCCAACCAATCCAATCACGGTTGGCGATTGGGGGGCCGGAAAGGATGGCGGGATCGCCTTCGGGACCCCCTTCGCCTCATCCCCCCCCTTCCCACCTGGCTCGGACTGCACACCCCCGCCGGGTGGTGATGAGTTGTGTCGTGGTGACGATTTCCCTGGGGTGTTCGCGCACGACGTGTGGGTGAACGAGCAAGGGACCTTGGCGTACGTTTCCTACTGGGATGCTGGGGCTATCATCCTAGACATCAGTGACCCAGCCAACCCAACGGCCGTCGGAACGGCATTCGAACCCGAGACCCTGGAAAGCGACGAAGGCAATGCCCATGTCGCTGTTCCCGCTCGCGGGGGGAACCTGCTGCTTATCGGTGACGAGGATTTCACCGCTGGGCCATGGGGCTTCCTCCGCGTTTTTGACACGCAGAACCCAGCCAACTCGGTACAGGTTGGGGCATACGCAACGGAAAACACGCTCAACAACCCGAATGCGGCGATCAGCTATAGCGTGCACAACGTGTTCGTCCGCGGCAACCGAGCGTTCCTCTCGTGGTACGACGATGGCATTCGAGTCGTGGACTTTTCGAATCCGGCCAAACCCCGTGAGATCGCGGCATTTGTTCCCGAAGGCCTCAGCAGCTTTTGGGGCGTCTATGCGCATCGCAACTTGGTGCTGGGTAGCGACTTTCTTGGAGGCGACCTTTACATCCTCAAGATGAAGTAGCGCCTGAAGGCTCAAGAAAGGCATGGGGCCCTCCCAGGAGGGCCCCAACCTTGGAACGCGGCACCGCCATGACTTGCCTCTGTTGAAGAGAACTCAGCGACGAGCCAGGGTCTTTTTAACCGTCCGCTTCTGGCCGCCAGGCGACGGTCAAATTCCCTGATTCTTGCCTGATTGACTGGCCGGTATCGGAGACAGCCGACATTCACTCTTAGGCCTTCGCGGCAGCCCACTCTGAAGCTTACCGGTGTCCAGATACCCCGGGTCACTCCGTCCTGTCGCCACGAAGGTTCCCAGGATCGCTGGCGTCTATTTTCACAACGACTCCAGCACGATGCCGGACTCGGATCATCTGCCAGACACTGCCCAGCCAATGCTGCACTATCCGGTTTACTACCGGGAAGTGGGCGGCTGGTCGATGGCAAGCATAACGACCACCATGGAGCCTGTGGGCGAAGGCGAGCTAGCATGGAAATGGCCTGACCGTCCTGAGTGCTCTTGGTCCAACCGATGGGACACGCAGATCGGCCAGATCGGCTGCAATTCCGAACTCTTAAAGCCGCTAAATCTGATCGGTTAGAACGGCGAAACATACTGTTTTTCCTCAAAATGTCGACTAGTTCCAAGAATTGAACCAATCATGTGCGAAGTTGGGCTCATGGCGATGTGGAGTCCCTCGATGCAGGTATTAGCGAATGAACCGGCCTGAGTCTGGCGTGGCGAACGCGACTCCCGGAACGAGGCCAGCTGGTCCTGAGCACGAAAAGCAGGAGCGGCGATTCCAATCAGGTTCCGATCAGACTGGTGGATCCGGTCGGCGCCTCTCCGTGCGACTGACCCGAAGCGTCTTCGATGACCTCGCGATCTGGATGATCAGCGTCGGATTCATCATCGGCGCGATATTCCCGCCCATGTTGGTCGGCTTTGGCGTACCACGTGAGGTTGCTTTTACACCCTTCTTCTTTGTCGTATGCCTGCTCGCAGGCATCACGGTCGGCCTCATCAATATCCGCTTGATGCGAGTTGTGGTCATGCCCAGATTGCGCGCGCTCGTCGACGGCATGCGAATGATCGAATCCGTTGTTGAAAACGCAACCTACACAGGTGATTGGACGGACTGCGATCCGGAGAGCTGTCAACTGCCGGTCGACAGCGACGATGTTATCGGTGAGTCCGCTGACGCGTTCAACCACTTGATTCGCGTTCTTCAGCACAGTCATGAAGTTGAGGAAAGGGTCGACGACTTTAGCAAGACCATGACCAGTCAGCTGGAACTCGGCCCACTATGCAACGGCGCGCTCAGCGGTTTCGTCGCGGCAACGAGTTCTTCCGCTGGGGCCATTCTGGCCGATGTAGGTGGGGAACTCTCTGTTTTGGCCAGTTTCGGAATCGTGGAGGCCGAGAGCTTATGTGAGAATGACCACGTGCGGTTGGCATTGCGCACACAGGAAAGTGTCTATGTCGAGTTGCCCGAGGGCCTGTCCGTGAATGCAGGATTGGTGGAGTTTCAACCGCGGGAAGTTGCTTTCATGCCTCTGATCATCCAGTCAAAGGCGATTGGCGCTGTTGTGCTCGCCAAATCGACGGTTTTCGAAAGAGATTCGCGCTCGCTTTCGCAGATCTTTGGCAGAACTTTCGTAATGGCTTTATCCAATGCAATGAAGCACGGCGATCTGCAGCGTATCGCGACGCTCGACCCGCTGACGAATTGTTACAACCGGCGCTTTGGGCTTACACGCCTGCGCGAGGAGTACTCTCGGGCGAAGCGAAGCGGATTACCTTTGGGCCTCGTCATATTCGATATTGATCATTTCAAGTCGGTCAATGATTCACACGGGCATCTTATCGGTGATCGGGTTATCGTGAATATTGCAAAAAAGGCCAAATTACACCTGCGCGAGGGCGACGTGCTGGTCCGCTACGGAGGGGAAGAATTCCTGTGCATATTGCCTGGCGCCACAAGCGAAGGCGTAGTTGCGGTCTGCGAGCGCATACGCCGGGCCGTCGAGACGATGGCGGTGCGAGATCGTGGCCGGACAATCAGTTGCACGGTTAGCCTGGGGTTCACCAGTTTCCCCGAGACGCCTGCTGAGGATGAAACTACCCTGATCCGGAAGGCGGACGAGGCGCTCTATCGAGCCAAGGACGACGGTCGTAATCGCACAGTCGAAGCTGCGTGAAGCACAAGCTTCCTGACGGACCGGACAGGTACTCGAAAAGGTCGTGCAACGAGACACGGGCGAATCATGCTCCGCTTGTTTTTGCGAACCTTTCCTGGTTTGCGGAAAACGGGACACGTCATTGGAGTTTGCTGTCGTCTAGCTGCCACCGATCGGAGCCGCGTGAGCGTCCGAAACCAGCGAACCGACGTTGCTCCCGGTCAGTGAGCGCAGGAAGGCAATCAAGTCTTCGATTTCCGCATCACTCAAGCCGAGAGGCGTGATCATGGGGTCGAGCACTTCGTTGGGCACGCCGCCGAGATTATAGAATTCCAATACATCACGTAGCGTCGCTAACGATCCATCGTGCATGTACGGTGCCGTCAAAGCGACGTTGCGCAGCGTGGGCGTCCGGTAACGCCAGCGATCTTCAGGAAGCATCGTCACCTCGTAGCGACCCAGGTCCCTGAAATTGGTAGCGCCGGTCGTCCGCGCCAGATCCGACTCGACACGCGTGGCTTGTCCCGGCGCCAGCAGCACGTCGAATTCCGTATCGACGGGCCTCATCGTTGCCCGGTAACCAATTCCCGTGTTGTGAAATTGACCGTCAGTGAATAGCGCCGAATCCTGCGTCACGGTATGGCACGCACTGCATCGCCCTTTGCCACGGAAAATCTCGAAACCACGCTTCGCAGACGCGTCCACAGCCGACTCCTGCTTGCCGTAATACCAGCGGTCGAATGGCGAATCTGCGGAGACCAGAACGCGTTCATAGCTCGCGAGCGCCATGCCGATCGTCTGCATGTCCGGACCACGGCCGAAGGCCTTCGCGAATCGCTCGCCATAATCGTCCAGACTCTCGATACGTTCGATGACAGCGCCGATGGAAACATTGCCCATCTCATTGCTCGCGAGCAACGGCGCCCAGACCTGATTCTCTAGGCTGGTCTCACGACCATCATGGAACAGCCGCTCGAGATAGGCCGTGTTGTAGATGGTCGGGGCATTTCGGCGGACGCTTTTGCCCTCGATTCCTACCGGTATTCTGAGTTCGTTTTGCGAGAACCCCTGTTCCGCGATGTGGCACATCGCGCACGATACTGTATTGTTGGCTGACAGGCGCCGATCAAAGAACAGTTTGCGGCCCAGCTGTACCTTGACGGCCGTCACCGGATTGTCGTCCGGTACGGGTATTGCGGGCAGCCCGAGCGGCACATTCGACAATACGTTGAGCAGGTCGGTCGCGCTTCCGCGCCTCGATTGCAGGCTACTGGAGTCAGTCTTGTAATCAGCGCGTTCGTAGCCGTCGCGGACATCGCCTGGGCCGTGCTTGCCCTCATCCGCGGCCGCTATAGTCGCGGCGACAAGCAGCGGCCATGCCCAGGCGCGCCGAATTGATATTCTCCGGTAACGAATCAGACTCATCTCAGCAACCTACATCGCAAATGCAATATCCGCGGACTATACTTTTTATCCATCGGCTAAGAAAACCATACGCCATTCAACAGGGGAGAAAAAATGAAAAAGAACGAACTTAGGCGTCTCCGGGCTTCCTGGCTCGGCGCCGCACTGTTGCTACTTTGGACGCCTCAACCGTACGCCGACGAAACCTGCATGTCGCCGTATATGGCGAAAATTGTCGGCCAGGAAGACTTCGTCTATGTCTGGACGCTCGGGGTCGAGGGACTTGGCGATGAACAGGACAAGCTCGTCACCATCGATGTGCGCCCCGAATCCGATACATACGGTGAAGTCGTGAACACGCTGTCGGTAGGCGGCCGCAACGAAGCACATCATTCGGGACTCACGGACGACCGCCGCTTCCTGTGGGCCTCCGGACTCGACACCAGTAAGATCTTCATTTTCGACGTACACAGTGACGCGGGTAAGCCGAAACTGGTCAAGACGATCGACGACTTTGTCGAGAAAAGCGGCGGGGTCGTCGGCCCGCACACCAACTACGCGCTGCCCGGCCGTATGATCTTGACGGGATTGTCCAACAGTGCCGACCATGGCGGACGCACGGCGCTCGTTGAATATACAAATGCAGGTGACTACGTCACGACCCACTGGATGCCGACGGACGATAATCTTCAGGGTGCGATGAAGAGTGGCAACTTCGCGGATGGATACGGTTACGACGTACGCGTACTGCCACGACGCAACGTCATGATCACCTCTTCGTTTACAGGCTGGAACAATTACATGATGAATCTCGGGACGTTGATGGCAGATGCCGAGGCCATGCAACGGTTCGGCAATACTATTGTCGTCTGGGATCTGCACACGCGCAAGCCACGCAAGATTCTCGACGTGCCAGGAGCACCACTCGAGATCCGCTGCGCGTGGGGTCCGAGAAGCAACTACTGCTTCACGTCGACGGCACTGACATCAAAGATCTGGCTGATCTACGAAGACGATAATGGAGAATGGCAGGCCAAGGCCGTCGCCGACATCGGTGATGCCAGCCTGATACCGCTGCCCGTCGATATCTCCATCGCGGCGGA
The DNA here is from genome assembly GCA_947258565.1 of uncultured Woeseiaceae bacterium. GTDB lineage: Bacteria > Pseudomonadota > Gammaproteobacteria > Steroidobacterales > Woeseiaceae > UBA1847. The sequence goes on along the minus strand of CAMYJB010000010.1, from coordinate 137,880 downwards.
CGATCGGCATCTGTGGGTAAACACCTGGAACGATGGCATGACGCGGTTGTTCGATATCTCCAACCCGCACGCGCCGGTGCAGGTCAAGGAAGAGAAGATCGGCGCGCAAGTTAACATGGTGTCGCAGAGCTGGGACGGCGAACGCTTGTATTACACGTCGTCATTGCTCGCCAACTGGGACAAGGTCGAGGCGCTCGAGGGTGAGGACCTTCAGTACTTCAAGGCCTACGCCTGGAGTGACGGGGCGCTGGAGCACGCATTTACAATTGACTTCCTCGCCGAGAAACTAGGCACGCCTCACCAGATGCGTTTCGGTGCCTATTCGCTTTATGGTCAGTAGCTTCAGCCCTGACCAGCGTATGGGGCTCCTCCCGGTTCTGCTGCTGTCGACGCTGCCGCTCATGGCGGCGCCACAGCAGCAACCCCATCACGAGCCGACTTCAAAACCGCAGATTCTAGCTCCCGGTTACTCCGCGCTCGAATTTGTCGCGCCGGAAGCCGGCAGCTATACATTGCCGTCGCTCGGCGATGCCGCGAACGGCGCACTTATCGACAGTTCCGGCAAGACAGTCGCGCTGCACGATCTGTTTGACGGAAAAACGATTGTGCTCAGTTTCATCTATACGTCGTGCCCGGATATTAACGGCTGTCCTCTGGCGACGTTCGTGCTCGGCCAGGTTCAGGAACGCCTGGCGGCAGATGAGTTGACGAGGTCGAACGTGCGACTCATGAGCATAAGCTTCGATCCGGCAAACGATACGCCCGATGTCATGGATGATTATGGACGAAGTTTCAGGCGCGGTGGCGTCGACTGGCGTTTCCTGACCGCCGCGTCCGACCACGAACTCAACCCTATTCTCGATGCCTATGACCAGTTTGTGATCCGCGATCGAGGTCCGGACGGGAAAACACTGACGACAATGTCACATATATTGCGTGTCTACCTGATCGATGCAGACAAGCGCATTCGTAATGTCTATAGCCCATCGTACCTGCACCCGGACATTCTGTACGCCGATATTCGAACCGTACTGCAATCAAATTGACGCCCGCCAAGAACTAATAAAGCCCTCTGATGGTCCGTTTCGTTTTCTGGCGGTGGAGCGAGTCCCTCGCGGAGGCTGCTCTGTGATATTTCTGCGAAAAAACAGCAACTTGAACGGAGATCGTCGATCGTCGATCGACCACCGGCAACGTCGTTATGATCACTTCGGACAGCACCGTTCACTGGGCAAAAAAAACCCGCCGTGTTCGCAGAAAAAGCAGCCTGATATTGTCAATTTCCCTTATACCCACAGGCCCTGATTCAGAGGTACGGTCAAGATGCTGCCAGAGGGTTTTGAATCATGGCCCATACAACACTAAGGACGAGTTACTCCGCTCTGACCGACAGGCTGAACCGTTTTCCACAGGGCGCCCCTCCTTCCGATCTCCTGTTCAAAATCTTGTCGATGCTGTTCAGTGAGGAAGAAGCTGGCCTGGTTTCACTGATGCCGATCAAACCATTTACCGCAGAAAAAGCCGGCCGCATTTGGAAGAAAAAACTCACCGAGACGCAGAACATACTGGATGAGTTGGCCGACAGAGCCATTCTCGTTGATTTCGAGCAGAACGGTGAGACAGTTTACGCACTGCCGCCGCCGATGGCCGGTTTCTTTGAGTTCTCGCTGATGCGTGTCCGCGATGATATTGATCAAAAAATATTAAGCGAGCTTTTTCATCAGTATATGAATGTCGAGGAAGACTTTATCAGGGAGCTATTTACTCGCGGTGAAACTCAATTGGGGCGAACCTTCGTACGTGAACCTGCTTTGTCCGAGGAAAATGCACTGCATGTGCTGGATTATGAACGGGCCAGCGAAGTGATTGAATCCGCAAGCCATATTGGTGTGGGACGCTGTTACTGCCGGCACAAAATGGAACATATGGGCAAGGCGTGTTCTGCACCACAGGATATATGCATGACCTTCAATACGACCGCGTCCTCGCTTACAAGGCATGGTGCTGCGCGTGAGATCGACAAGGAGGAATGTCGCGACTTATTGCAGGAGGCCTATGACAACAACCTGGTGCAGTTCGGCGAGAATGTACGCGAGAGTGTCAATTTTGTTTGTAATTGCTGTGGCTGCTGTTGTGAGGCAATGATCGCCGCACGCCGTTTTGCAATTCTCAACCCTGTACACACGACGAACTTCATCCCGGTGATAGACGAAGAAACCTGCAATGGCTGCGGCAAATGCGTCAATGTTTGCCCGGTTGATGCGATGACTCTGGTTTCAGCCCATGATCCGGATAAGCCCAGGATGAAAATGGCCCGGCTGAACGATGAGCTTTGTCTGGGGTGCGGCGTGTGTATACGCAGCTGTAACAAACACAATAGTCTGTCTCTGGAGTCGCGTCCGAAGCGAGTTCTTACGCCATTGAACGGAACACACCGGGCAGTGGTCATGGCCATTGAGCGCGGAAAATTACAGAACCTGATTTTCGATAACCAGGTTTTATGGAGCCACCGCGCCATGGCTGGGGTATTGGGTGTGATCTTGAAGCTGCCGCCGATTAAGCAGGTCTTGGCAAGTGAACAGCTCAAATCCCGCTACCTGGAAACGCTAATAAGACATACAAAGCATTAGACGGCGCCCACGTTAACCGCACTCGGACAAAAACGAAAAACGGCCCCGCGAGCGGGGCCATTTCATTTTCTGGCGGAGAGGCGAGACATCGGCGGACCATCCTCAACCTGACCGTCGTCAGCTATCCCCATCCGATCTCGTCGAGATGATCGTCGTCGATGCCGAAATAATGCGCGATTTCGTGAATCAGCGTCCTCGCCATTTCGTGGCGAAGTTCGTCTTGCGACAGGCCCAATTCCTGGTGCGGACGTCGGAATATGTAGATGACGTCTGGCAGCTCACCGGCGTAATCGCCACCGCGTTCAGGCAGAGGCAGGCCTAAGTGAAGGACGAGCAAGCCCTGCCCTTCCGGATCAAGATCTTCATCGGGTTCGTCGACGACCAGCACGTCGATATTGTCCAGGCCTTCGTGAACCCACTCCGGCAGACTGTCCAGCGTCTCTTGAACTACGACTTCGATATGGCTGAGATTCATAGTGTGCTAACGCTGATGCTTTGATTGACGAATTTAGCGTAGTCACGTGTCTGCAATTGGCGGTGGAGCTAGCCTTCGGCGAGCGATGCTCCGCCAACCAGACCTTGCCGCCGCTGATACGCATCACTGTATCTGATGATGCTTCTCGTTCCGAGACGATCGCCATTCCCGAATTCGGACCCTCGCGCTGTCACTTCGAACATAGCCTGACCTATCTGTGTCGCCCTCACCGCCGCACTGACCGGCGCAAAGAACCAATAGAGGAGATTCTGGCCGATGTGCGCCTCTTCCTTCGTTGGGCCGATGTAGTCAGGTCGATAGGCAATCACTCGGAGTTTCGAGCCCGCCGCCACCTCGAACAACGTATTCTCCGCACGTACTTTCTCACGGGCCCACATCATGCGCGAGTCGGCTGATATATCGCTGGAACTGATGTAATGAAATGAAATGTCTTCGTTTTCGCTGACCGTGAGCCAATCCCTGACAAAGCGCACCGGGAAATCCACATGAATCTTGCCGTAGGTTTCCTCATCAACGCCGACACTGCTTGTCCCGATCGCCCAGTAAACGGCATCAGCTGCCGCAACCTGCTCATGAATTGCCGAATAATCGAGGTAGTCCAGATGCAGCGTCATTTTAACCTTGCCTGAGGCAATGCCCGCGTCGATTCGTGGCGTTGTACGCCGGGTAATTACGTGAATCTCGTCAATGTCAGGATTGGCCAATGCAGCTTTGAGAATGCCATCGCCTGCCGTTCCGCTGGCGCCGAAGATCGCAACCGTGTCGTGTCTTGCTGGTTGCCCGGAAAGCGGCGCAACGGTTGCGTCATCCAGCAGAAGAAAAACGACCAGACTCAGATAGAAAAGCGCAAAAAGAACCAGTGGTGCCAGGATAATTGTGCGCACGCGAGGAAATGTCATGGGTCGCAATCGTATCATCGCTCAGCCGCCTGCACGCATGCCGAATTGACGTGATGTATTAAGCCCGGTATCACTGTCGCATGCCGCACTGCAAGAATTGCCAAACCAGTCTCGCCAGCGCCTACTGCCCAACGTGCGGCCAGCGAGACGTCGACCTCGAGCGGCCCATCTGGAGTCTGATTGGGGACGTCGTCAAAGAGACCTTCGAACTAGACGGGCGGACCGCGTTGACTGTAAAGACCCTGTTCCGCTACCCAGGAATGCTGACCTCCGAGTTCCTCGCCGGTCGTCGCCGCACTTATACTTCGCCGCTGCGACTCTACCTTGCAATCAGTATCTCGTTTTTCATTATTATTGCGTGGGTTGCGCAAAGTGGCCTCTTGCTCGAACCCGGTCAGGACCCGGGCTTTGATGCCGCCGTCCAGGCACGTTTTCTGTCGGATGATCTGCCACGCTTGATGTTCGTTATGCTGCCCATGTTCGCGCTGCTAATGAAAGTCGTGTACCACGATCGACTGTACTTCGACCACTTGATATTTTCGCTTCATCTGCACAGCGTCGCATACGCAATTCTCGCAATGATGTTGCCGCTCGAGGCACTGGCCAGCCGGCACATTGTTCTTCTGATCATGCAGGTTGTGCCGTTCGTCTACTTCCTCGCACATTTCGTCCTGGCTGTGCGCCGTGTCTATCAATCAAACTGGCTAGTTGTTGTATTAAAATCCGCCATCGTGCTGTTTGCCTACATGATTGTGGTGTCCGTTGTGATCGAAAACACGAGCAACTTCCTGATCATCGCGGATTAGCCGATTTCACACACTGCGTTTTGGCGGAGAGGGGGGGATGGCCGCTACGCGGCGCCGGAGGCGGCTCCGCCGCTGCCCGGCTCGAACAGGCTTCGAAAGCCTCCACCACACTCGGCGAGAAAACGATACGGCCCCGCAAGGGGGCCGTTTCATTTTCTGGCGGAGAGGGGGGGATTCGAACCCCCGGTACGGTATCACCGTACACTCGCTTTCCAGGCGAGCACCTTAAACCACTCAGCCACCTCTCCGATATTCTTGTCCGGCGTCTATAAGCGTGGCGGCAAATCAATGCATGGCGATCCCTTGGGCCGTTCGGGCCTGGGATTCGCCTGCGGTACCGGCATCTCGAGATACGGCTCCGGCGCGCTCAGGTCATCGGGTGCCGTCAGGCGTTCATTTTCCAGGGCCTGCTGATACCGACGCGGCTCATCGCACGTCAAGTCTGTGCCGCCACCGCATGCCGCCACGGCGGCCAATATGCTGAGCGAGACTGTAATCAACACACCTCTGGTAATGCCGGTCAGCATCAGGCGGGAATCTCCACGCCCGCGCCGGATAACGCAGACAACATCTGCTGATGGTACTGCGCGTTGAATTCGGTCAGCGGCAGCCGAATATGCGGTTCAATCATTCCCATTTTGCTCACGGCCCATTTCACGGGTATCGGGTTCGACTCCACAAACAGGGCCTCGTTCAATGGCTGCAGGCGATCATCGATGGCTTTTGCCGCGTCATGTTCGCCCGCGCTGGCCAGCCGGCACAGTTCGGCCATTTGTGTCGGCACGACGTTGCCGCTCACCGTCACCACACCGTGGCCACCCTGCTCGATAAACGGCAAAACCGTGAAGTCATCGCCGCTGAGCAAACCGAATTCTTCGGGCACGAGTGCCTGGATTTCTCGCAAGCGGCCAATGTCCCCGGTCGCTTCCTTGATCGCCACAATGTTCTCGTGCTTCGCGAGGCGCGCCACGGTCTCGGGTAGCAAGTCCGCCACAGTGCGGCCGGGCACGTTGTATAGCATAACGGGCTTGTCGACCGCCTCCGCTATCGTAGAAAAGTGCCTGTACAGGCCCTCCTGCACCGGCTTGTTGTAGTAAGGCACGACCACGAGGTAGCCATCGATGCCCGTATCGCGCACGGCGACCGAGAGATCGACCGTCTGAGCCGTCGAATTTGACCCGGTACCGGCGATGATCGGCAGGCGCCCGGCGGCAATTTCGACAGCTCGGCCGACAAGTTCGATATGTTCCCCGGTGGCCAGCGTCGCCGACTCACCGGTCGTGCCGGCGACGACCAGGCCGTTACTGCCCGCAGCAACGTGAAAATCGATCAGCCTCTCGAGAGCTGCATAATCGACCCGATCATGGCGGTCGAACGGCGTCACCAAGGCGACCAGGCTGCCCTTCAGCACAAGTTGTCCTCGCTTAAAATGAGGCGGCGATGTTACTGTTCACGGTCGGTGCTGGCAAGAAACCCGGCATTCGCGGTGATTCCCGGACGAGGCCAAATCCAACGCGCCGGATCCTGAACGACAATTATTTACGACTAAATCTAAAAAAATGACACAACTTATTGTTTTATCAGCAATTGGTTCCGATCGCACTGGCATGGTCCAGGACATCACCGAGGTCATCCTGAACTGCGGCGGCAACATCGAGGAAAGCCGCATGACCACGCTCGGCAACGAATTTGCGATGCTGATGCTGGTCTCTGGCAACTGGCACACGCTGAACCGGCTCGAGAAAGGCCTCGAGAAGCTCGACGACGGGGACCTGGCCTTTACCATTCGAAAGACGGGCGAGCGTCAGGTCAAGCAAGACCGCATGCCCTACGCAGTCGATGTGGTGAGCCTCGATCATGAAGGCATCGTTTTCAGCCTCGCGAACTTTTTCGCATCCCACGATATCGAGATCGCGGACGTCGCGACGCGCAGCTACGCGGCGGCGCATACGGGCGCCCAGATGTTTGCGGTACAGATGGCCGTCAATGTGCCGTCGTCCATTCACATCGCCCAGCTGCGGGAGGAATTTCTGGAGTTGAGCGACCGGCTTAACCTCGACGCGATACTCGAACCGGTCAAGAGCTGAAGCCTGAATCGAAGGAGAGAGCATTGAGCGGACCCACAATAAATCGAGTCGTTGCCGATTTCACGGCGGAGTCAACGGGCGACAAGAAAATGCGTTTGAAGGACCTGCGGGGCAAGAACGTCGTAATGTACTTTTACCCAAAAGACAGCACGCCGGGCTGTACGCTGGAGGGACAGGACTTCCGCGACCTGCATGCCCGTTTCAAGCGGCAAAACACCGTAATCCTCGGCGTTTCGAAGGACAGCATCGCGTCCCATGAGAAATTCAAGGCGAAGCAGGAATTCCCCTTCGACCTGCTCTCCGATCCCGATGGCAAACTGTGCGAAAAATTCGACGTGATCCGCGAAAAGAACATGTACGGGCGCAAGTTCATGGGGATCGAACGCAGCACCTTCCTGATCGACGCCAACGGCAAGCTGCGCCGCGAGTGGCGCAAGGTGAAGGTCAAGGGACACGCCGAGGAGGTGCTGGGGGCCGTAAACGAGCTTGGCCAGTAATTATCATAAATTCAGTCATTTAGCTGCCGATGGAATTCCAGCCACGGTAAAATAGGAGCCGCGCCGGTCGTTTCAACCGGTATTATTGGGAACGGTTTCAGACGCTCTCAGTCGTAGACCCCAGAAACAATTGAAACGGGCTCAACCCTTGATCGCACGCACCATCTGGAAATTTGTTCTGTCGTTGTCGGCCATGCTGCTCGTAGTGACCAGTGGCGCCGACGCGGACGATATCAAGCTACCGGATATGGGAAGCCCGGCCGATGCCGTGCTGTCCAAATCAGACGAAGCCAGGCTCGGGCGCGCGATCATGGCGCAAATCCGGCTGAGCGGGACCGTCGTCGAGGACCCGCTGGTTACCGAGTACATCAATGAGGTCGGCAGCCGGATTGTCGCCCACGCCAACGACGGCACCCAGAGCTTCAAGTTTTTTGTGATCGACGACCCGAATATCAATGCTTTCGCCCTCCCCGGCGGCTTCATCGGTGTGCACACCGGCTTGCTCGAGGCCACGCGCAACGAGGACGAGCTTGCAGGGGTACTGGCTCACGAGGTCGCACACGTTACCCAGCGTCATATCGCGCGCGCCATCCACGCGAGTCAGCGCCAGAGCATAATGACAACAGCGATCATGCTGGGCGCGATACTGGCGGGAGTGGTTTCCGGGGACAGCGATGCCGCGCAGGCCGGTATCGTGGTTGCCCAGGGATCGGCCGTCCAGCAGCAAATCAACTTCACCCGCAGCAACGAGTATGAAGCCGATCGCATCGGCATACGCGCGATGGGTGACGCGGGTTTCGATCCGCACGGCATGGCCTCGTTCTTCGAGGTAATGTCCCGGCAGTCCCCGGCCGATCTTGATATGCGGCTCCCCGAGTTTCTGCGCACCCATCCCGTCACGACGCAGCGCATCGCGGAAGCAAGAAACCGGGCGCGCAGCTACCCCCGCAGGCCGAGCAATGACTCCGTCAACTACGGTATCGCGCGGGCGCGAATGAAGGTCGAGAGCTTCGACTCGGCAGACGGCGCGGTTGCATATTTCGAATCCCGCGACTACGAGCAGCAGAACGATATCGAAAAATACGGTCGCGCGTTTGCTTACCAGCGCGCCGGCCGATATCGCGATGCGAACCGGATCTTCGAAGAACTCCTGGAACGTAATCAAAAAGTCATTGCCTACCATATCGGCGCTGGCGAGACGCTGCTTGCGCTGGAACAGCGAGATCGCGGCCTTGCGACCTTCGAGCGCGCGGTAAGCCTGTTTCCGCGAAATGTGCCGCTGGTTATCCATTACGGCGAGGGGCTGTTGCAACTCGGGCAAGCCGACAAGGCGCACAGGATTCTCCTGGACCTGATGAACAACGTTCCGCCGACGCCTGAACAGGTTCGGCTGATTGCAAGGGCTGCTAACGAGGCCGGGGATACGGCGGAAGCGCTTTACTATCTCTCCGAATACCACCTCATGACCGGCAATCTCGTCGGCGGTATCAGCTTCCTGCAGCGCGCGCTGGCACTCCCGGAACTCCAGGAAATCCAGCGAATTCGCTTCGAGGCTCGCATTGATTTCATTCGCGAGTACATGAGCGAGGAACAGCTCAAGCAATTACAGCGCAGCCAGCCTGCCGGCGCGTCGGCGCGTAATTCCGGTTGAGTCGAAGAGTCCGGCAGGCGTAATGAGAGCGGGCATCGGAATCCGTACGTCACGATGCATACTCGTCGTACTCGGCGCGCTTGCGGCGGGCTGCGCAAGCAGTCCTTCCGAAGACGAAGGCGGCGAAGCGCCCGTCCGCGCCGACTACGATCCGCTGGAGCCCCTCAACCGCAGCATGTACGCCCTGAATGATGCGGTCGACCGATATACGCTCAAACCGATTGCGCGCGGCTACAAGGCCGTGATGCCGGAGTTCGCCCGACGCGGCGTCACAAACTTTTCCCAGAATCTCGTTACGCCCCGCTCTGCCTTTAATAATTTCCTGCAGGGCAAGCCGGGGCCGGGGTTCACGGACCTGGGACGCTTCCTCATCAACAGTACGTTTGGTATCGCCGGGCTTATCGACATAGCGACCGCGGAGGGAATACCCCAGTACGATGAGGACTTCGGGCAAACACTGGCCGTCTGGGGCTTCCCGGAGGGTCCATACCTTTTCATACCGATTCTCGGGCCAAACACACTGCTCGACGCCGTGTCCATTCCGGTCGATATTCTCAGCGACCCATTGACTCACTACGACAATTCGTCCGTACGTGACAAGATCTATGTGCTACGCCTGATCGATCTGCGCATGCGCTTGCTGACGGCCGAGGCGCTGCTCAAGGATTCCAAGGATCCGTACCTGACGCTGCGCGAGTCATACCTGCAGAATCGACGCTTCCAGATCTACGACGGTAACCCGCCGAGTACCGAAGAAGATGACGACCTGTTCGACGAGTTCTTCGAGGAGGAATGAGCCGTCAGTCAGGCGCCGGGCGCTTCGATGAAGCCCGCCCAACGCTCGCCACGCTTCAGTAGCTGCTCGACTTCCGTGGTGCGGGCAATCGCGAGAACACGTTCCGGCATGGACAGGAAACGAATTTCACGCACGGTATGATTTGCCCAGGTAATCCACTCCAGCAGCAATGCCAGTCCCGCTGAATCCGCCCTCGTAACACCTTCGAGATCCACTTCGATCCGCGTGTGTTGCTCGAACGGCTCTTCGCTCGCCATGAGGATACGCTCGGCGGTCTCGAAGGTCATTTCGCCATTGAGCGCGAAATAGCCCTCACCGAGATCATTGAGTTCGAACCTACTCATCCGCGGCGACGCTGGCCTCGGACTCGAGTCGCTCGATGACCGCCGCGAGGCTGGTCGCGCGAATTTCCGAGTCCAGTTCAGTACGGTAGTTGCTAACGTAGGAGACGCCCTCCACCTTGACATTGAAAATCAGCCAGCGGTCGCCGCGATTGACGAGGTCATAGTGCACCGGGACCTTTGTCCCGTCATCGAGCGTGACGTTCGTTTTCACGAGCGATCGCTTTGCCGATGTATCGCCGCGGAACTCAATCACTTCGATTTGATTTTCGTCGAACTCCAGAATTCCATCGGCATACTTCCGCAACAGCGAATTGTAGAAGGCATTGATGAAGCGCTCACGCTGCTCGTCGCTGGCGGTCCGCCAATGCTTCGCCAGGACCAGCTGCGCGGCCAGCTTGCGGTCGAACCTGGGCAGCAGGATGTCGTTGATCATCCGGTACAGCGTATCGCTGTCCTGCGCCAGCTCGTCTTTACGTCCACTGAGCTTCTCACTGAGCTCCGTGACCGCGCCCTCGATGACCGCATCGGGCGAACCGGGATTGGCGGCTGCCGCCAATCCCAGCAGCAGAGAGGCAAGGAATGCTGCCGGCCCGTACCGGTTAATCCGCCCCATCAGAGCCTCCGCGCACGAGGAATTTTCCGATCAGGCTTTCGAGGACGATCGCCGATTGCGTCAACAGTATTTCGCTGCCTTCTTCGAGGGAGAACTCCGAGCCGCCGGCCTGGAGTCCCACGTACTGGCTGCCAAGCAGGCCCGCCGTGAGAATACTCGCATCGGAGTCCTCCGGAATCTGGTCGTAACGCGCATCGATATCCATTGTCACGATGGCTTCCAGCGCACTCGGGTCAAATTCGATCCGGGTCACGCGGCCGATCGTCACGCCGGACATCGAGACAGGAGCACGCGGCCTGAGACTGCCTACATTGTCGAATCGCGCCGTAATTTCGAAGGTCTCATCTGCGGAGAAGTCCTCGCCGCCGGTCGTCTGAGTCGTCAGGAAAAACAACGCGCCCATACCGAGCAGCGCGAAAAGGCCCGTACCCAGCTCTACTGTGCGTGTCTGTTGCATAAATCCATCCCTATATCGCCACGGCCGTAATCATGAAATCGAAGATCAGCACCACGATCGCAGTCAGTACGACGGTTCTCGTCGTTGCGCGCCCCACCCCTTCAGCGGTCGGAATCGCATTATATCCTTCCCAGACGGCAAGCAGGCTGGCTGCAACACCGAACACAAAGCTCTTGATGATGCCCTCGTTGATGTCAGCCACCTCCACCGATTGCTGCATCTGCTGCCAGAAGGAACCGACGTCGACGCCCAGCAGAGGAACGCAGACCATGTGGGCGCCGAGCAGTCCAACCATGCTGAAAACGGCGGCAAGGAGTGGCATGGCCACTACCCCGCCGAGAAATCGCGGTACAACGACGCGCCGGATCGGGTTGACCGCCATCATCTCCATGGCTGACAACTGGTCGGTCGCTTTCATCAGACCGATTTCCGAGGACAGGGCCGTGCCCGCGCGCCCGGCGAACAACAATGCCGTTATCACGGGCCCGAGTTCCTTGACCAGGGCCAGAGCCGCAACCGCGCCTACCGAATCTTCGGCGTTAAAGCGCGACAGGTTTGAAAAGCCCTGTAGCCCGAGCACGGCGCCGACGAACAGTCCACAGATGATGATGATGACCAGCGACAACGCACCGGCGTTGTAGACCTGCCCAATCACCAGTCCGAAACGGCGAGAGAGAACGGCCGGTGTGTACATCAGCAGCCGCAGGAAGAACAGCTGCAGTGCACCGAAGGTGCGTACGAAATCGAAGATTGTGTAGTAGAGGTCCCGGAACATCCCGCTTATTCCGCATCCCGTCCCAGCAGCTGCTCCGCGTAGTCTGGCGCATCGTAGTGAAACGCCACCGGACCGTCGGCCATGCCGTGCATGAACTGTCGTACGAGTTCCGACGATGCATTGTTGAGCTCATCCGGGCTGCCCGACGCGGCGACCGTGCCTTTTGAAATCAGGTAGCTGCAGTCCGCAACCGTCGAGATTTCCTGCACATCATGACTGACAATGATGCTCGAGATGCCCAGCGCGTCGTTCATCCTGCGCACCAGGCGGACGATGACGCCCATCGAGATCGGGTCGAGCCCGACAAAAGGCTCGTCGTAGATCAAAATGTCGGGGTCCATAACCATGGCCCGGGCCAACGCCACGCGGCGTGCCATGCCGCCCGACAATTGCTGCGGCATCATGTCGGCGGCGCCGCGCAGGCCCACGGCGTGCAGCTTGGTGAGTACCACATGCCGGATGAGGCGGTTGGTAAGGCGAGTGTGCTCCCGCAAGGGAAACGCAACGTTCTCGAACACGGATAGATCCGTGAGCAGCGCGCCGTTTTGAAACAGCATGCCGAAGCGCTTCCGCAGGTCGTAGAGTTCCGTTTGATTCAGAGTGGCGATATCCACGCCGTCGACCAGGATGACACCGTGGTCCGGCACGATCTGCCGCGTTATCAGTCGCAGCAGCGTGGTCTTGCCGGTACCGCTGGGCCCCATAATGGCTGTTACCTGACCGCGCTTGATCGTCAGGTTGAGGCCATTGAAGATCTTCCGCGCCCCGAACGAATAGTCGAGGTCGTGGATCTCGATAAGATTATCGGAGACAGTATCCATGTCGGTTTTGGCCTGTGCGGCAATCGCCGCCGGGGCTGGAAAACGCGCAGCATAGCAAAAAACTTGGCGTCCGGAACCAATTGGGACTAAAATAGTCCTCTTTTAATCCGGTGGGACCGGCAGATGCTCAGAATCAGTAAACTGACCGATTACGGAACCGTGCTGCTCGCACACCTCGCCTGCACGCCTGACGCCGTGTGCAGTGCCGCGGACATCGCCGCGCGCACGGGAATCTCGCTGCCCACGGCAAGCAAACTGCTGAAGGCGCTGGCGCGTAACGGACTCGTAACGTCGACGCGCGGCGCCAACGGCGGCTACCAGCTTGCCCGTGATGCCAGCCTGATCAGCGCCGCGGAGATCATCGACGCGCTCGAGGGCCCGGTATCGATCACCGAATGCAGCGCCTCGGACAGTCATTGCGACATCGAGGAGGTCTGTGGCGTGGGGAGTGCCTGGCAGCGGATCAATGTCGCCATACGCAACGCCCTGCACGAAGTCAGTCTCGTCGACCTGCTGCGATCGAGCAGCCCCGTACCCCGATTCCGTTTTGCCGGCCTGCCGGTCAATGTTGAGGAAAAGACCTGAGTTCATGACGACAGAAACCGACAATATCGAAAGCCTGGTCAATCGGCGCTACGAACACGGCTTCGTCACCGATATCGACAGCGACAGCCTGCCGCCCGGGCTCGACGAAGACGTCGTACGAGCAATCTCGGCACGTAAGAACGAGCCCGCATTCATGCTCGAGTGGCGGCTGCGCGCCTACCGGCAGTGGCTCGAGATGCGCGAACCGACCTGGGCTCATGTCCACTACCCGCCCATCGATTTCAACGAGATCTCCTACTTCTCGGCGCCGAAGTCGGACAAGGACCGGCCGCAGAGCCTTGACGAGGTCGATCCGAAACTGCTCGAGACCTATGACAAGCTCGGCATACCGCTCCACGAGCGTGCACGCCTCGCCGGTGTGGCGGTCGACGCAGTGTTCGACAGCGTGTCGGTCGCGACGACGTTCAAGGAAAAGCTTTCCGAGGCCGGTGTCATCTTTTGCTCGTTCTCGGAGGCCGTCGAAAATCATCCGGAACTGGTGCAGAAGTACCTCGGCACCGTCGTCCCGCAGCGGGATAATTTCTACGCGGCCCTGAATTCGGCGGTCTTCAGCGACGGCTCGTTCGTCTATGTACCCAAGGGCGTGCGCTGCCCCATGGAGCTGTCGACTTATTTCCGCATCAACGCCGCCAATACCGGGCAATTCGAGCGCACGCTCGTGGTCGCCGACGAAGGCAGTCATGTCAGCTACCTCGAAGGCTGCACGGCGCCGATGCGCGACGAAAACCAGCTGCACGCTGCCGTCGTCGAACTGGTCGCCCTGGAAGGCGCGGAGATCAAGTACTCGACGGTGCAGAACTGGTACCCCGGCGACGAAAACGGCAAAGGCGGTATTTATAACTTCGTCACCAAGCGCGGTGACTGTCGCGGCGCGAACTCGAAAATCTCCTGGACGCAGGTCGAAACCGGCTCTGCGATCACATGGAAGTATCCGAGCTGCATTCTTCGCGGTGACAACTCCGTCGGCGAATTCTATTCGGTTGCCGTCGCCAATAATTGCCAGCAGGCCGATACCGGCACCAAGATGATCCATATCGGCCGCAATACCCGCAGCACAATCGTATCCAAGGGTATTTCGGCCGGGCGCGCGCAGAACGCGTACCGGGGCCTGGTTCGGGTCATGCCGCAGGCGCGCGATGCACGAAACCACACGCAGTGCGATTCGCTGCTGATCGGCAAGGATTGCGGGGCGCATACGTTCCCCTACATGGAAATCAAGAACCCCTCTGCACGCGTGGAACACGAGGCGACAACCTCCAAGATCTCCGCCAACCAGCTGTTCTATTGCCGACAGCGTGGGATATCCGAGGAGGATGCCGTCAACATGATCGTCAACGGCTTCTGCAAGGAAGTCTTCAAGGAATTACCCATGGAATTTGCCGTCGAAGCGCAGAATCTGCTCAACGTGAGCCTCGAAGGCGCCGTCGGCTAGGAAAACACGATGCTTGAAATCAAAGACCTGAAAGCCAGTACGGGAGGCACCCCGATTCTCAACGGACTGTCGCTGTCCGTGAAGGCCGGCGAGGTGCACGCCATCATGGGGCCGAACGGTTCCGGCAAGAGCACACTCGCTCAGGTGATCGCCGGGCATGAGGACTACGTCGTCACCGAGGGATCCGTCGAGTACAAGGGCGAGGACCTGCTGGAACTCGCGCCCGAGGAGCGCGCCCGCGAGGGCATCTTCCTCGGTTTCCAGTATCCCGTGGAAATACCCGGGGTCAACAACGCCTACCTGCTGAAGGCGGCGCTGAATGCCAAGCGCAAGCACCACGGCCAGGAAGAAGTCGATGCGTTCGAGTTCCTGAAGCTCGCGAAGGAAAAAATGGCAATCCTGGGCATGGATCCCAGGTTCCTGAACCGGGGCGTCAACGAGGGCTTTTCCGGCGGCGAGAAAAAGCGCAATGAAATCCTGCAAATGGCGATGCTCGAACCGGAACTCGCGATACTCGATGAGACCGACTCGGGCCTGGACATCGACGCGCTCAAAGCAGTGGCCGAGGGCGTCAATGCACTCCGCAGCCCGGACCGTGCAATCGTCCTCGTCACGCATTACCAGCGGCTGCTCGATTACGTCGAACCGGACGTGGTTCACGTCCTGTCGGGCGGTGAAATCCTGCGTTCCGGCGATAAGTCGCTTGCATTGGAACTGGAGGAGAGGGGCTACGACTGGGTCAGGGAGGCAGCA
>CAMYJB010000010.1:0-122172 GCA_947258565.1 uncultured Woeseiaceae bacterium | reverse complement strand
CAGGCCGCGCTGGCGCGCTTCCTCGAACGGGGTTTTCCGACCACGCGCCTCGAGGACTGGAAATACACCGACCTCGCCGCGGTCGCGGACATCAGCCAGCGCTGGCTCGAAAACGGGGCTCTCGCACCCTCCGCCGCGTCCATTGGCGATCGTGTAGCGGAGATCCGGGCAGCGGTCGACATCGACTGGATCGTCATCAGTAACGGCACGATTGCAGACGGCATGGATTCTGCCGGCCGCAACGGACTGAGCATCGCGACATTCAGCGAACTCGCGCACGCGCCCGGCTTCGAACACCCGCTGGCCGATCTCAACGCCGCGCTGCTGCCCGACGGCCTCCACATCCGGGTGCACGCCGGCACGAGTCACGATCGTCCGCTGGGTCTGCTGATCGTGGACGGTGCAGATTCGCAACCGGGCGTGGCGCAGGCCCGCGTCTTTATCGAACTCGAGGAGGGCTCGCAGGCGCAGTTTGTCGAGTACCACGCGTCGATCGGCGACGCCGACCACTATGCCAACAGCATTGTGGAACTGTCGCTGGCGCGCAGAGCAAGCGCCGACTACGTACGTATCCAGGGGCGCGCGAGCGGTCACACGCAGACTCACCGCACGGCAATAGCGCTGCAGGACGCAAGTACCGTGCGTTACAGCGGTTTCGACCTGGGCGGGCGACTTATCAGGAATGACCTGGACATCGATATCGCGGGTGAGGAAGCCACTGCATTCGTTGGCGGCCTGTACATAGCCGGCGATGGTCAGCACATCGACAACCATGTCCGGATCGACCACCGCGTCGGGCCTGCGCGCTCCGAACAAGAGTATCGCGGCATCCTCGGAGGGCGCTGCCAGTGCGTATGGAACGGCAAGGCCATCGTACAGCCAGGCGCGGACGGCACGGATGCCAAGCAATCGAACCACAACCTGCTGCTGGATGAACGCGCGGAGATCGACGCAAAGCCGGAGCTCGAGATCTACGCCGACGAAGTCAAGTGCAGTCACGGCACGACCGTGGGTCAACTCGATGACGCCGCGCTTTTCTACCTGCGGTCCCGCGGGCTCGACATGCAGGACGCGATGCGCGCACTGACGCGAGCCTTCGGCGCCAGCATCGTGAGTCATTCGCCGATCGCGGCGGTCGCTGATCACCTGACGGCGATGGTCGAACGGCGCCTGTCCGAACTGACCGATGGTGGCGACGTATGAAGCAGGCACAGCAGCGCAAGGAGGGACAGTCCGCGGTAGCGGCTTGCCGCGCCGATTTCCCCGCCCTCGACCAGGATGTGAACGGGCACCACCTCGTTTACCTCGACAGCGCCGCGTCGGCCCAGCAGCCGTCGGCGGTTATCGACGCGATGGCGCACTACGAGAGCCACGACCATGCCAATGTCCATCGCGGCGTGCACACCCTGAGCCACAGGGCAACCGACGCTTATGAGGGAGCCCGGGACACGCTTCGCCGCTTCATCAATGCGGCCAGCACGAGTGAAGTCGTATTCACGAGCGGCACAACGGAGTCCATAAACCTGGTCGCGCAGAGTTTCTGCCGGCCGAATCTCGACCCGGGCGACAAGGTGCTGGTTACGCACCTCGAGCATCACGCCAATATTGTGCCGTGGCAGCTCGTCTGCGAGCAGACCGGGGCGGAGCTGCTTGTCGCACCGATCAACGACAAGGGCGAAGTCGAGCTCGATGCACTTTATGCACTCATGAGTGACAAGGTCCGGTTACTCGCGATCGCGCACGTATCCAATGCGCTCGGCACGATCAACCCGATCAGGGAAATCATCGCCGAGGCGCACGCCCGCGATATCCCGGTCCTCGTCGACGGTGCACAGGGCGTGCCACACATGTCTGTTGACGTACGAGACCTGGATTGCGACTTCTATGCCTTCTCCGGGCACAAGATGTTTGGTCCCACAGGCACCGGCGTTTTGTACGGCAAGGAAGCGCTGCTGGACGCGATGCCGCCGTACAAGGGCGGCGGCGACATGATTCTCGAAGTCAGCTTTTCCGGAACGACCTTCAACGAGTTGCCCTACAAGTTCGAGGCGGGAACGCCGAATATCAGCGGCGTAGTCGGTCTGGGGGCGGCGGCGCAGTACCTTGAAAGCATTGGCATGCAGAACGTCGAATCCTGGGAAAGCGAGCTATCGGACTACATGACAGGACGGCTGTCCTCGATCGGGGATATGCGATTGATCGGCACGGCCGCGCACAAGGCCGGCGTGCAGTCATTCCTGCTCGGCGACATTCACCCGCATGATCTCGGCACCATCCTGGATCACCAGGGCGTCGCAATACGCACCGGGCACCATTGCGCCATGCCCGTCATGGAGTATTTCGGGATACCGGGCACCGCCAGGGCATCGCTCGCGATGTACAACAACTTCGACGATATCGACCGATTGGTCGCCGCACTCGAGATCGCGAAAGAGATCTTTGCATGATCGCTGGCGGCCTGCAGACCGACGATGTTCGCGACCTGTACCGGGACCTGATACTCGATCATGCCCGCAACCCGCGCCATTTCGGCAAGCTCGATCATACGACGCACAGCGCAGAGGGCATCAATCCGCTGTGCGGTGACAAACTCAGACTGTACCTCGACGTGGACCCGGACGAGACCATCAGGAGCGCCGCGTTCGAGGGATCGGGCTGTGCTATTTCCGTTGCGTCCGCCTCGTTATTGACAGACACGGTCATCGGGCTCAGCTCGAGTGACGCGATCACCTTCTTCGAGGCGGTTACGGCGCAACTCGCCGGCGACGACCCGCAGGACGACGCGCGGGTCGATCTCGGCAAGCTTCGCGCACTGGCGGGCGTGCGCGATTTTCCGTCCAGGGTCAAATGCGCCACGCTCGCCTGGCACGCGCTCAGATCGGCATTGCGGCAGGACAAAGCGCCTGCGAGTACGGAGTAGGACAGCAGATGTTCGGACACACGAATGAACCGGTAACGATATCGCGCGACGTCAAAGCGATAATCATCCCCGTGGGTGAGGAACTGACGCTCCGCGAGGGCACCACCGGCTTTATAACGCAGGCACTTGGCGGCAGCTTTACGGTGTATGTCGAAGGCAACCTGTTCCGCATCGCCGGCGGCGATGCTGACGCCCTGGGCAAGGAACCCGTGACGCCACCCGAAGTGCCCGATAACCCCACGGATGAGGATATCGAAGCGGTCATCTGGGATCAGCTGCGCACCTGTTACGACCCTGAAATACCCGTCAATATCGTCGACCTCGGGCTCATCTACCGCTGCGAGGTAAAATCCCTCGGCAACGGGGAACGTTCGGTGGAGGTTGACATGACCCTGACCGCACCGGGATGCGGCATGGGAGAAATCCTCGTTCAGGATGCCCAGGAAAAGATCGGGGTGATTCCCACGGTGGCGGACGTTCAGGTGTACCTCGTCTTCGACCCGCCATGGAACCAGAGCATGATGTCCGAGGAAGCGCGCCTGCAAACCGGATTGATGTAAACTCGCCTGCAACAGCCGTTGCAATGCTATGAAGACACTCACTCTAGTCCGCCACGCGAAGTCGAGCTGGAAGGATACCTCTCTGGCCGACCGCGACCGTCCGCTGAACAAGCGCGGAAAACGCGATGCGCCCGAGATGGGCCGGCGTATTGTGGCGGCCGGTATCCGCCCCTCGCTGATCGTCAGCAGCCCTGCCGTCCGCGCATGGACGACCGCGAAGGTCATTGCGAACGAAATCGGCTACCCGCGGGAGTTCCTGCAACGGGACAACACGCTTTATCTTGCATCGGTGAACGGCATACTCGATGTGATTGCTTCTCAGGACGTCGGCTTCAACAGCCTTATGCTGGTAGGACACAACCCCGGGTTCACCGACGTAGCCAACTACCTTGTGCCGGGCCTCACGAACAACGTCCCTACCGCGGGCGTCGTCAGCGTCCAACTGGATGCCGACGACTGGAGCCTTTACGACAAACCGGACACCGAGCTGCTGCTCTACGACTTCCCCAAGAATCGTCCCTAGCACTCCGGGACGTTTACCGCCAGCCCTCCCTGCGAGGTCTCCTTGTAGCTCGAGGACATGTCCAGGCCGGTCTGGCGCATGGTCTCGATAACCTGGTCCAGCGATACCTTGTGCGTACCGTCGCCGTGCATGGCGAGTGACGCTGCGTTGATTGCTTTCACGGCACCCATCGCGTTGCGCTCGATGCACGGGATCTGCACGAGACCGCCGATCGGATCGCAAGTCAGCCCGAGATTGTGCTCCATGCCGATCTCCGCCGCCTCCTCGACATGGTCATTGGACCCGCCGAGCACGGCGGCAAGTCCCCCCGCCGCCATGGAACACGCAACGCCCACTTCCCCCTGGCAACCCATCTCCGCACCGGAGATCGACGCGTTGACCTTGTAGAGAATACCGATAGCGCCAGCCGTCAACAGAAACGTTCGTATACCTTCCGCATTAGCTCCCGGTACAAAGCGCACGTAGTACATCAGCACGGCAGGGATAATGCCCGCAGCGCCGTTCGTCGGCGACGTCACGACGCGGCCGCCGGCCGCATTTTCCTCGTTCACCGCGATCGCGTAGGCGTTCACCCACTCTATCGCGTCGAGCGGCGACGCCTGTTCCCTGGCCTCCAGCCGCCTGCGGAGCTTGGCCGCCCGCCTCTCGACGGCCATCGCTCCGGGCAACAGGCCGTCGGTTTGCAGGCCGCGCTCGATGCAGCCCGCCATCGCCCGCCAGATCGCATCAAGGGATCGCTCGATGCCGGCCTGGTCCCGCCACTGCAGCTCGTTTTCGAGCACCAGCGCGGCAATGCTGCGGTCGTGTTCTGAACAGAGCTGCAACAGGGAGGCGCTGCTGTCGAAATGGTGGCGCGGTTCTCTGCTTTGTGACATCGGTTCGGGTTCATCGCCGCGCGCGATGAACCCGCCTCCGAGCGAGTAGTAGATTGCATCGAGAACCACGTTGGAATTCGGCCCGAGGGCGCAAAAACGCATGCCGTTGGTATGCCTGGGGAGCTCTTCGTCGTAGTTGAAAACAAGATGCTCCCGCGGGTCGAAATCGATGTTCCCGACCCCCGGTATGTCGAGCCGCTTCTCACCATGGATTCTGTTGAGTCGCTCTTCCACGGAATCCAGGTCGATCGTCTCCGGCTGCGAACCCGCCAGCCCGAGGATAATCGCGGAGTCGGTGCCGTGACCTTTTCCTGTATAGGCGAGCGAGCCATGCAGGGTTACCTCGACCGTCGCAATACCTGATCCGAGTCGGGACAACTCGCCTGCGAACGCATTGGCAGCCAGCATCGGGCCGAACGTATGAGAGCTGGAGGGCCCTATGCCAATTTTGAAAATATCGAAAATGCTGATGGCGGCCATGGATCAGTCATTTTCCAGCGAGAGCAGGCTCGCGTTGCCACCAACGGCAGCGATATTGTTGCTGACCGTGTACTCGGTCCCGAATCGTGGCAGGTAGTGCGGACCTCCGGCCTTGGGGCCGGTACCCGAAAGGCCCCGACCGCCGAAAGGCTGCACGCCGACGACAGCCCCGATCATGTTGCGGTTGACGTATATGTTGCCGGCTCCGGATCGTAACTCGAGCTCGCGGGCCCGCGCGTCGATCCGGCTGTGCAGGCCCATCGTCAGTCCATAGCCTGTTGCATTCACCGCATCGACGGTCGCATTCAGGTCCCTGCCCCTGAACCTGAGGACGTGGAGAACCGGACCGAACACCTCTTTTTCGAGCGCGTCGGCACTGTCGATCTCGATCAGCGTGGGCGCAAAGAAGGTACCCGACTGCGTATCCTTGTCGAGAGGACAGCGGAACAACACGCTTGCCGTTTCCTGCATCTGTGTGACGTGCGCCTCGAGCATGCTGCGTGCTGCTTCGTCTATGGCAGGACCGACATCCGTTGCGAGCAGCGACGGATTCCCGATAACCAGCTGTTCCATGTGCCCGATGAGGAGTTCAATGACCCGATCCGCGATATCCGTCTGCAGGCACAACAGGCGCAGCGCCGAGCAGCGCTGCCCGGCACTGTTGAAGGCCGAAAACGCCGCATCTTTCACCACCTGTTCGGGCAGAGCCGAGCTGTCGACGAACATTGCGTTCTGGCCACCGGTTTCCGCAATCAGGGTGCCGATGGGCCCGTCTCGCCCGGCCAGCGTGCTGTTGATCAACCTGGCGGTCTCGGTCGAACCGGTAAACGCAACCCCGGCAACCCTCGGGTCAGCCACCGCGCGCCCGCCGACCGTTGCGCCGTCGCCCGGAAGAAACTGCAATACCTCCCGAGGCACCCCGGCTTCCGTGAGGAGCTCGACCGCCCGGAATGCGACCAGCGGCGTCTGTTCAGCCGGCTTGGCGACGACGGTATTGCCGGCCGCCAGAGCTGCGGCAACCTGGCCGGTGAAAATGGCCAGGGGAAAATTCCAGGGGCTGATACAAACGAACACGCCGCGGCCCCGCATGCCGAGCGTATTGCGCTCGCCGGTCGGCCCGGGTAGCTGCACCGGGTCGCCGAAGTGCCTGCATGCCTGTGCCGCATAGAAGCGCAGGAAATCGACTGCCTCGCGCAACTCGGCTTCGGCATCCAGGAGCGTCTTGCCCGCCTCGCTGACGCACAGCGACAGCAGCTCCGGCCGGTGTTGCTCATAGAGGTCCGCAGCCTTCTGCAGGATCTCTGCCCGCGTGGTTGCCGGGGTACGATCCCATTCCGGCTGGGCTGCGCAAGCGCTCGCGATCGCATCATCGACATGAGCGCCCGTCGCTGACTGGCAAGTCCCGACCACGTGCGTGCGATCTGCGGGATTCACCGAATCGATTACGTCACCTGATGCAGCCATGCCCCCGACAATCGGGTGTGCAGCCGTGGGCCGCTCGCTTGCTGCCTCCATGTCCGACAACAGGCTCACCCTCACCCTGTCGTCCGCAAGGTTCAGGCCCTGCGAATTGCGGCGCTCGTCACCGAACAGCTTGCCCGGCGACGGAATGCGCGGATGCGGTTCCCCCGCGTGAGCCAGAGTCGCCTCGATCGGGTCGGCAACGATATCGGCGACGTCGACCGACTCGTCGATTATGCGGTTGACGAACGAGGTATTCGCACCGTTTTCCAGCAGGCGCCTGACCAGGTAGGGCAGCAGGTCCTTGTGACTACCGACCGGCGCATACACGCGACACGGCCGGGCGAACTTCTCGGGATCGATGATCTCCGCATACAGTTCCTCGCCCATTCCATGCAGGCGCTGGAACTCGTAATCGCGCCGCGATCCCGCGTAATGCATCACGCTCGCCAGCGTATGCGCGTTGTGAGTCGCAAACTGCGGATAGAGCGTCTCACCGGATTCCAGCGCCCTGCGCGCGCACGCGAGGTAAGAAACGTCCGTGTGCACCTTGCGGGTAAACACCGGGTAGCTCGCCAGTCCCAGCTCCTGCGCGTGCTTTATTTCCGTGTCCCAGTACGCGCCTTTAACGAGGCGCACCGGTATCCGGCGGCCGACATCGCGGGCCAGGCTCTCCAGAAAGCCGAAAACATCGCTCGCCCGGCGCTGGTAGGTCTGCACGGCCAGCCCGAATCCGTCGTAGCCGGTCAGGCTGGTATCCCGGAATACGCGTTCGAAAACCTGTAACGACAACTCCAGCCTGTCCGCTTCCTCGGCATCGATCGTCAGCGCGATATCAGACTGCTGCGCGTGTTCTGCAAGCTCCTGAACCCGCGGCGTCAGCTCCCGAAGCACACGATCAACCTGCGTGTATTCGTATCTCGGGTGCAGCGCCGACAGCTTCACGGAGATGCTGGGCGCCGAAAAGATGTCGTCACCCGCGGTCCGCGGAGCCGCACCGATTTCACCGATTGCCGCGTAATAGGCTTCATAATACTGGCGCGCATCCGCCTCGGTCAGGGCCGCCTCACCGAGCATGTCGAACGAGTAGCGATAGGCCCTGTTGCGCTTCGACACGGAGCGTTGCAGCGCTTCCCTGATCGTGCGGCCCATGACGAACTGGTGCCCCATGATGCGCATTGCCTGGCGCATCGCCGTGCGAACGACCGGTTCGCCGGCACGGCTCGCGACCTTGGCGAGCATCTGAGCCGGATTGACGCGCACCGATTCGTCGATCTTCAGCAGCTGCCCGGAGAGCATGAGACCCCAGGTCGATGCGTTGACGAACAGCGATTCGCTCGTGCCGAGATGTTCCTTCCATTTCGCGGCCGTAATTTTGTCGGCGATCAGGCGGTCGGCGGTGTCGGCATCGGGAATGCGCAGCAGCGCCTCCGCGATACACATGAGCAGCACGCCCTCCTCGGAGGACAGGTCGTACTGCTGCAGGAAGGCGTCGATGCCGCCCTCGCGCGCCTTGTTCCGGCGCACGGCGGTCACCAGCTCCGCCGCAGTGTCGCGAATCCTGGCGCGCAGCGCTTCGCCAGGATCGGCGATATTCCTGAGCTCGTTGACGAGCAATTGCTCGTCGGCGAGGTAGCGCGCATTGACGTCCGTGATCGGGCTGGGGCTGGCAAGCGTCTGCCGCGTAAAAAGCATGGATTTACCCGCCTGTTGGTATCGTTCGTGTTATGGGCGTCCTGATATACTTTGCGGCCTTTCTTGGTCGAGGGCAATCCCATGCCGGAAACTTTTCTAGCATCGCTCGCCGGGCAGACGGAAGCGCTCCGTGAGCAGGGTCTGTTCAAATCCGAGCGACTGATTACGGGCCCGCAACAGGCCGATATCGATGTGCGCATGAACGGCAGCAGCAAGCACGTTCTCAACCTTTGCGCCAATAACTACCTGGGGCTCGCCAACCATCCCGAGGTCATCGCAGCCGCTCACAAGGCACTCGATGAGTTCGGCTACGGCATGGCATCGGTTCGTTTCATCTGCGGCACCCAGACCATCCACAAGGAACTCGAGGCGCGCATCAGCGCATTCCTGGGTACCGAGGATACGATCCTTTACCCCTCGTGCTTCGACGCCAACGGCGGGCTTTTCGAGACCATCCTCGGTCCCGAAGACGCCGTTATCAGCGATGCCCTGAATCATGCCAGCATTATCGACGGCATCCGGCTCTGCAAGGCGCAGCGACTCCGTTACCAGCACGACGATATGCAGGACCTGCGCGCGCAACTCGAATCGACCGGTGCCAGCGCCAAACTGATCGTGACCGACGGCGTGTTTTCCATGGATGGGACAATCGCCAATCTCCCGGCGATCTGCGCACTGGCCGATGAATTCGACGCGCTCACGATGATCGACGACTGCCATGCCACGGGCTTCCTCGGCGATACGGGGCGCGGTACCCACGAGTACCGTGACGTCATCGGACGTATCGATATCATAACCGGCACCCTCGGCAAGGCACTTGGCGGCGCGTCCGGTGGCTTCACCTCCGGTCGCAAGGAGATCGTCGGCTGGCTGCGGCAACGCTCGCGGCCCTACCTGTTTTCGAATTCGGTCGCACCGGTTATCGCGGCTGCGTCGATCGCGGTTCTCGATCTCCTCGAACGGGACACCTCGCTCGCCGAGCAGCTGCACGAGAATGCGCAATATTTCCGCGGCAGGATGCAGGAACGGGGCTTCGACCTGATCCCGGGCGAACATCCCATCATTCCCGTTATGCTCGGCGACGCGAAGCTGGCGACCGCAATGGCAGACCGGCTGCTGCAGCGCGGCATCTACGTGATCGGCTTCTCGTTCCCGGTCGTACCCAAAGGTCAGGCGCGTATCCGCACGCAGATGTCGGCGGGCCTCACCCGGGCGCAGCTCGACGTGTCGGTCGAGGCCTTCGCGGCGGTGGGCAGGGAACTCGGAGTGATCGACTGATGAAAGCACTGGTCAAGGCAAAGCCCGAGCGCGGCATCTGGATGCAGGACATCCCGCAGCCCGAGGTGGGACACAACGACGTCCTGATACGCGTCAACCGCAGTGCGATCTGCGGTACCGATATCCATATCTATCAATGGGACGACTGGGCGCAACATACCATTCCGGTTCCTCTGGCCGTCGGCCACGAGTTCTCGGGGACGATCGTCGAGTGCGGCATCGAGGTCAGGGGCTTCGAGCCGGGTGATCGCGTTTCTGCGGAAGGCCACATCACGTGCGGCGTCTGCAGAAACTGCCGTGCCGGCCGCCGCCATCTGTGCATGAATACCAAGGGCGTCGGCGTAAACCGGCCCGGCGCATTTGCGGAGTATATCGCCGTGCCTGCGTTCAACGTCTTCAAGCTTCCCGACGCCATCACGGATGATATGGCGGCAATTCTCGACCCGTTCGGCAATGCGACGCATACCGCGTTGTCGTTCGACCTCGTCGGTGAGGACGTATTGATCACGGGCGCGGGACCCATCGGCATCATGGCCGTGGCCATAGCGCGCTATGCCGGTGCACGTCACATCGTCATTACGGACGTCAACGACTACAGGCTCGATCTCGCGCGCAAGATGGGGGCCTCAGCAGCTCTCAACGTGACACGGGATTCCATCGACGACACGATGCAGGCACTGGGCATGGAGGAAGGTTTCGACGTCGGCATGGAGATGTCGGGCAACCCGACCGCGTTTCGCGACCTGCTGCGCACTATGCATCACGGCGGCAAGGTCGCACTCCTGGGCATACCGCCGGACGACACCGCCATCGACTGGAACCAGGTCATATTCAAAGGCCTGATCCTGAAAGGCATCTATGGCCGGGAAATGTTCGAGACCTGGTACAAGATGTCCAGCATGCTGCAGAGCGGGCTGAACATCGAGCCCGTCATTACCCATCACTTCGGCATCGACGATTTCGAGCCGGCCTTCGCGCTAATGGAATCGGGGCAGTCCGGCAAGGTTATCCTGCACTGGAACTAGGGCTTCATTCGATCTCGCAGAGGCAGTGCGCGTAGACGCCTTTCGGGTCGTCGAACTCCGTCAGGGGCGCCAGGGCCCCCTGCAGGATGCCCGCAAGTCTTTGCAGCGACGACGGCTCGGATCGCAGGAAGTCGAGCTGCAGCCCAAAGCTGTTTGCGGTACCGAGCATATCTACAATCATCTGTTCCGTTGGCGACAATTCGATCGTGATCGGTTTTCGACCGTACTCCCCCTCCGGAAGGTCGGCCAGCTCGGCCGCAAACCCTATGGCATCTTCGAGACCTCCCAGCTCGTCTACGAGGCCGTGGCGTAATGCGTCGACGCCTGTCCACACTCGCCCCTGTCCGACGACATCGACCTCGTCTTTTTCCATGCCGCGATAGGTCGCGACCCGGCCGATGAAGTCGTCGTAACCTTCCTCGATTACGAGCTGCACCAGGCGCTTTGTATCGTCCGTCAGCTCACGATCCGGACGCAACTGGCCGGACAGCGGTGTCGAGCCGACGCCGTCGTTCGCGATGCCCAGGTGGGCCGCAGTGCGCTGGTAGGTGGGTAACATGCCGAAAATGCCGATCGATCCCGTAATCGTCATCGGACTGGCGAATATCCGGTCTGCACCGACCGAGATCCAGTAACCGCCGGACGCTGCGACGCTGCTCATCGAGACCACTACCGGCTTACCGGCGTCCTGGAGGGCGGCGATCTCATTCGCGATAACGTCGGATGCAAATGCACTGCCCCCCGGACTGTCGACGCGCAGCACGACCGCTTTCACGGACTCATCGTCACGCGCACGCCGCAGCAATGACGCCGTCGAATCGGCACCGATCGCGCCCGGTGGCTGCGTGCCCGACTGGATCACACCGGACGCGATGATGATCCCGATATTTTCCTCGTCAACCGCTTTGCCATTGAGCATGTCTTCATGGGCGAGATACTCACTCATACCGACCGAACTGTGGTCGGCATCCGAGTCCTCGTCCGTGCCGACATAACCGATGAGCAATTCGCGAAGCTGGGTACGCGTCAGCAACTGGTCGACAAGATTGTAGTCTTTCGCTGCCTGCGCAAGGTCACCTTCGGCCGCAGCAACCACTTCGGTGTACTTGTCCGTATATTCTTCCATATCCGAGACGCTCAATTCCCGCGCCTCGGCAACTTCCTCGAGGTACGTTCCCCAAAGCTGGTCAATCAGGTCGAGCGAGGCCTCGCGGTCAGCCTCGGACATGTCCATGCGCTCGAACGGCTCGACCGCCGACTTGTAAGTGCCGACCTTGAATATGTTCCAGTCGAGCTTGAGTTTTTCGATCGCGTCACGGAAATAACTCCGAAAACGACCGTAACCCTGCAGTAACACACCGCCCTGGGGATGGAGATACACCTCGTCCGCGTGCGCCGCGATAAAGTAGCCCTGCTGCGTCATGAAATCAGCGCTGGCAATGACGGGTTTCCCGGACTCCCTGAAAGCCTCGATGGCGCGGGCGATGCGCTGCAACTTGGGCAAGCCGGCCCCACCCAGCGAGCTGAGCTCGATGTGGACCGCGCCGATGCGATCGTCATTGCTCGCATACTCCAGCGCGTCGACGATATCCTGCAGCACCGTTTGTGGCTGCGCCTCGTCCAGCAGCTCGGCGATCGCGCGATCGAAGGGATCTCCCTCGAGTTCCTCGACGATTACGCCCACGGGCTTGATCGTGAGCGCCGCACGGTCCGGCAGCATGGGCGTCGTTCCGGACAGCGCACCGACGAAAATTGCAAACACGAACAGCAGCAACAACAGATGCAACACTTTGCGAAAACTGTCGATACCACTCCAGATTCCGGACAGCACCCTGACCAGCAGATTTCGTTTTTTCATGAAGTTCAGATCTCCTGACGCGAATATTGACAGCTCTGCGTCAAATCACAGTGTACGTCGCGGCCGCTCGACCGGCCAGCTTGACTACCCCGGTACCAGCAGTAACGACAGGTCTGGCCAGAAGGTGATGACCAGCACCGACAGCATAAGGATTACCAGGAACGGGAAGGTGGCCGAGTAGACGTGCATGATCGGCTTCTCGAAGCGGTAGCTCGCAATGAACAGGTTCAGGCCGACCGGCGGCGTCATGTAGCCGAGCTGCATGGCCGCAAGAAATACGATGCCAAGGTGCACAGGATCGACGTTGTAGGCCGCCGCGATCGGCAGGATCAGCGGCACGACGAGCACGATCGCCGAGAAGATATCGATCAGCGCGCCGAGGATCAGCAGGAACACGAGCAGCAAAATCAGGAACGACGTCTGGCTGGATACCAGCCCGGATACCGAGGCGAGCAGTTCCTGCGGCACGCCGGCGCTGATCATGTAATTGGTCGAGGCGAGCGACACGGCGAGAATGGCGAGAATTCCGCCAACGAGCACCATGGATTCGCGAATGATTCGCGGCAATTCCGCGACGCGAATTTCCCGGTGTATCAGGACCTCGACGATGAATACGTAGAGCGCCGTTATGGCGGCGGCTTCGGACACCGCGAGGAACCCCGAGTAAATGCCACCAAGCACGACAAGCGGCAGCGGTATTTCCCAGGCCGTCTCCCGAACCGCGCGGCCGAACTCGCGCATCGAGAACTTCTGCAGCACCTTCGGGCTCCTGCGGCTGACAAACAGACTCCAGCCCGACAACATCACCAGCATGAGCATGCCCGGCAGGATACCCGCCAGAAACAGGTAGTCGATCGACACCTCGGCGATCACGCCATACAGGATCAGGGGCAGTGACGGCGCGAACAACAAGCCGAGGCTTCCCGACGATGTAATGAGCCCGAGATTGAACTTGTCCGGGTAGCCGTCCTGCTGCAGCGCCGGATACAGGATGGCGCCCAGCGCAATGATCGTGACGCCGGATGCGCCCGTGAACGCCGTGAAAAACGCGCATGCGGCAAGCGATACGAGCGCCAGACCGCCCGGCATCCAGCCGAGCAACGCGTCCGTCAGCCGTACGAGACGACGCGGCGCGTTGCTCTCACTGAGCAGGTAGCCGGCGAACGTGAATAACGGTATGGCCGCCAGGAAAGGCAGATCCGCGATACTCAGGACCTCCAGGGCGATATTCATGAGATCCGTCTCGTCGCGGTAAAAACCCAGCATGGCACTGGTCGCGATCACGGCGAAAAGCGGCGCACCGAGTATCGCAAGCAAGGCGAGAATGACGGTGAGCAAAATCACGGCATCGCCCGTCTCTTCCTGCCCGCCACCATCAGGATGATCTCGTGAATTACCGAGACGGCAAACCGGTAGCTCATCAAGGCGAATGCGCCCGGCACGACGGCGTGCGCGATCCATGCCGGCACATTGATCAACACCGTATCTTCGAATTCGATCTCGAGCTGCAGGTATCGCCAGGCCTGCCAGGCAACGACGCCGCAGACAGCCGCCGCGAACACGTCAACGAAGAGGCGGATTGCGGTTACCGCCTTGTCGGGCAGCAAGTGCGACAAGGCGTCGATACGGATATGGCGATTGTCCCGCGTCGCTGCGATCGAACCGACCATGGCCAGCCAGAGAACGAGGAGTTTGATCAGTTCGTCCGCCCGGAAGAAGCCGGTCTCGAATATTTCTCTGAGAATGATCTGGCCAACGGCCAGCAGGACCAGCGAACCCAGCAATACGACGAGCGTTGCATTTTCCGCCAGCTTGCCGAATCGCTCCAGCCGGGCCAGCAAGGACAGGACGCCGTGACTCACTGCGATCCGGCCACCGCTTCGCTTTGAGCTTCCCGGTATTCCTGCACGTACTCCATCATCTCGTCGTAGAGCGCCACTTCGAAGGCGCCCTCCGTGCCGAGGCGCCTGTTGGATTCGAGGAGTCGCTCGCGCAATCTCGCCACTTCCTCGGCGTCGAAAGGAACGCTCTCTATACCGGTATTCAGGAGCGCATCACGCGCTTCGCGATTGTCCTCGAGATTGACGCGGTCGAAATTCTCGTAAGTCTTGTTCATCACTTCGCGCACGATTTGCTGGTCTGCGTCGCTCAGCTTGTTGAAGGCGCGTTTGTCCACGGCCATAAAGCCCAGCGTGTAGACCAGCGGGATCTCGGTGACATACTTGATCTTCGTGTGCCACTGCAACACCAGCGCGCCAATCGGCGACATGGCGACGATATCGATCAGCCCGGTCTGAAGTCCGGTCAGCACGTCTGTCAACGGCAGCGTCACCGGCGCCAGCGACAGTGCCTCCATCGAGGCATAGCTAATGCTGTCGCCTTCCGGTACCCATACGCGCTTGCCCTTCAGATCGTCGAGCCCTTGCACGGGCGTGTTCGACATGACGACCGCGAATCCGCCCCCGGCAAAGCCGAAATTGACGAAGCCTGCGGCTTCCAGCCCTTCCTGGAGCTTGCTGTCGAGCCGCTCGCGGACGTATGCCGCCTCTTCTTCGGAGTCGAACACCAGCGGCATACCGTATATGTTGAGGTTGGGATAGATATTGGACAGCGCCGCGGGCGTGAATGCGCCTCCCTGCAGCGCGCCGATACGGATCTTGCCGAGCACCTTGGTGTCGTTGCCCATGACGCCGCCGCCATAGTATTTGATCTGCACGCGGCCGTCGGTGCGCTCCTTGATCTCTTTGGCGCTCTCACGCATGTCCTTCATCCACTGCGATCCCTCGGGCGTTACCGTAGCGATCTTCAGCGTGGCGGCGCTCGCGACGCTGCCCAGTGCAAGGACGAGGAAAGCAATCAGAAATTTGTTCATCAGTCGTCTGCCTGTCGAGGTTTCGGTCAGAAATAGTCGTCCGCTTCGGCCAGGAGCTGTTCGGCTTCTTCCTTGGCCATCACGTTACTCAGCGTAAGTCCGTCTGCATAGGGGCTCGCCTCGACAACTTCGCCGAGCAGCTGGTCGTGAAGTTCGCGCTCGTAGAGAAGCTTCGCGTAACCCTTCGCGTATTCCACCTTGGCGCTCAGGTCCTTGCCTCCTGACATCGCGATTGCTTTCTCGAAGTGCTCACGGGCCTCCTCGGGTTTGCCGCCCAGCGACGGCGGCCGCAACGTCAACAGAATGCCCATGTAGGTGTGTACCGTGCCGTCAACGTCCTCGCCTGCGATCTCGAGATAGCGATAAAACAGCGCTTCAACCTGCGGCAGTTCCGCAAGCGAGTTCCAGTCGTCGCTGTGCGCGCGCAAGTACGCGAGCGTTGCAAAACCGTATGCGTAGAGGAACTCGGACTGCCTGTCCGTCACGCCGTCGAGGGACGCCACGAACTCGTCGTAGCTGTCATCCGGCCAGCCGCAAGACGGCACGTACGATTCGCACATGGCGTCCTGGGCATAATTGCGGGCTCGCGTCGTAAGCCTGGATGCACGTGCCGGATCGTCCGCGAAAACCGCTCCGTAAGACGCATACAGCGTCGCCGCCGCGGCCAGCAAGTCGGGATTGTCCGGATCACCCGCGAGGAAGCTGTCGAGCAGCAGCATATAGGACGGCGCACCGGCCCGAACGGTCTCGGGATCATCCTGGTTGAGAATGGCGCTCTGCAGATTGTCGGCAAGACCGTTCGCAGCGGAAGACATCATGGAGGCACATCCGCCGAGCGACAGGCTGGCGAAGGCAAGCAGCAGAGCACTGCCCTGAGTTCTGCGAAAAATCGATCTCATGCCACGAAAGACCCGGCCCAGGCGAATAGGTTCAGGCTAACCGACCTGCCGCCGCCAATTATGTGGAATCGGCCACAGATTTGAAACCGTGCCGCCTTCCGCGGCGCGGTTGCGGTCAGATTTTTTCCTTGATGCGTGCGGCCTTGCCCGTGCGACCGCGCAGATAGTAAAGCTTGGCGCGACGCACATCGCCGCGGCGCTTGACCTTGATTGAATCCACGGTTGGGCTGTAGGTCTGAAACACGCGCTCGACCCCTTCGCCATGGGAAATCTTGCGCACGGTAAACGAGGAGTTCAGGCCGCGATTACGCTTCGCGATCACGATCCCTTCGAACGCCTGCAGACGCTCGCGCGTGCCTTCCCTGACCTTGACCTGAACGACAACCGTATCCCCCGGCGAAAAATCGGGGAATTCCTTGTTCATCTGTTCCTGTTCGATCGCTTCGATAATCTTGCTCATGTCACTCTACCTTAGTTCTTTCAGGAACTCGTCGAGCAATTCTTGCTGCTCGCGGCCCAGTTGCAACTTCCTCACCAGGTCCGGGCGCCTCAGGAAACTGCGGCCCAGAGCCTGCTTGTAACGCCAACGCGCAATGCGCGCATGATCGCCGGACAATAACACCGCCGGCACCCTGCGACCCTCGATTTCCTCGGGTCGTGTGTAGTGGGGATAGTCGAGCAGCCCCTCTACAAACGAATCCTGCGCCGCCGAGTCCTCGTCACCGAGCACGCCCGGCAACAAACGGACAACGGCATCTATAACCGCCATTGCGGCTATCTCGCCGCCGGACAAGACGAAGTCGCCGAGCGACAGTTCTTCGTCTACCTCTTCATCGATCAGCCGCTCGTCGACGCCCTCGTAGCGACCGGCGAGCAGGATCATGCCCGGCAACGTCGAAAGGCGCGACGCTTCGTCCTGGTCGAACAGCCGGCCAGCCGGTGACAGGTAAATCACCGGACTGCCCCGGGGCAACGCCCCGCGCGCCGCACGTATCGCCTCGGCCGCAGGCCGGTACTTGAGTACCATGCCCGGACCGCCGCCATACGGCCGGTCATCGACGGTGCGGTGCGTATCGGCCGCATAATCGCGCGGATCCTCAATCCGCAATGCAGCGAGCTGCCGCTCCATCGCACGCCCGACCACGCCGTGCTCCGCCACCGTACGGACCATGTCCGGGAACAGGCTGACAACGGCAATCTGCATGACGTCAGTCCCACTCCCAGTCGACCTGGATAACGCCCGCGGCGATATCCACGCCCAGTATCACTGTCCCCGGCACGAACGGAATCAACCGCTCGGCCGGACCGTCCACGACCAGCACGTCGTTGGCGCCGGTCGCCATGAGATAGGCCACCTTGCCGAGTTCGGTGCCATCCTTGTGCACGACGGCCAGGCCCTCGAGGTCGGCCCAGTAATACCGGCCCTCCCCGGGGTCCGGCAACGCATCGCGATCGACGGCGATGTCGCTGCCAAGCAGTTCCGCCGCAGCATCCCGGTCTGCGATCCCCTCGAGGCGCGCAATGACCGCCTTGCCGTGGCGCTTGCCTTCCGCAAGCGCGATCCGTTGCCAGTCTCCATCCCGGCCCAGCAACCAGTCCTTGTATTCCAGTACCGCTTCTCGCGGCTCGGTGTACGAATACACCTTCAACCAGCCCCTGACACCGAACAGGCCGACGATGCGGCCCAGTATCACCGGCTGTGTCAGAACGTCCGTCACACTGTGCTCGCCGGCCCGCCACTGCGGCCCGGCAATGGCTTCAGGCGCTGGCGGCAGCCTTGCGATGCGCCTTCAGCAATGAGGCAACCCGCTCGGAAGGCCTGGCGCCCTGCCCGATCCAGTAATCCACGCGATCGAGGTCGATGCGCAGATTCTCCTCGTGCTCCCGGCCAACCGGGTTGAAGAAGCCGACACGCTCGATGTAGCGGCCGTCCCGACGATTGCGGCTGTCGGTAACGACCAGGTGATAAAAAGGACGCTTTTTCGCGCCCGCGCGCGAAAGACGAATACTAACCATTACATTCCCGTTAACTGACTGAGGAGGCGGACACGCCTGACCTCGGGCTGACCCGAGTAAAGCGCGCATTGTACTGATTTCGGTCTGAATGTGAAGCGTTTTCGGGGCCGGAATTGCCGCTTCAAGCCGCCGAAAAACCGATAATTTACACCAGCTTGGCCCGACGTCAGCCGAATCCGGGCGGCAGACCGCCGCGCGGCATGCCGCGCATCATCTTTTTCATGCCGCCGCGCGACATCTTCTTCATCATTTTTTCCATCTGGCTAAACTGCTTCAGCAGCCGATTCACGTCCTGCACCTGCAGCCCGCAACCCTGCGCGATGCGCTTCTTTCGCGATCCGTTGATGGTTTTCGGGAAGCGCCGCTCCGACGGCGTCATCGAGTTGATAATCGCGATCTGCCGCCGCATCTGCTGCTCGCCTGCGCCATCCTTCAGCGCCGCCGCGTTGACGTTCCCTGGAATGGGCAGCTTGTCCAGCATTGCGCCCAGCCCGCCCATGTTCATCATCTGCTCGAACTGATCGCGGAGGTCGGAAAGATCGAATCCACGGCCCTTTTTGAGCTTGCTGGCCAGTTTCTCGGTCTTTTCCCTGCTGACCTTGTCTTCGATTTCTTCCACCAGCGACAGGACGTCCCCCATACCGAGGATGCGCGAGGCCATCCGCTCCGGATGAAATGCTTCGAGCCCGTCCACTTTTTCGCCGACGCCGAGGAAACGGATAGGCTGGCCCGTAACTTCGCGGACCGAGAGCGCAACACCGCCCTTGGCGTCGCCATCGGCTTTGGTGAGTACAACACCCGTCAATGGCAACGCCTTGCTGAACACCGTCGCTGCGTTCACCGCGTCCTGGCCCGCCATACTGTCGACGACAAACAGGGTCTCCTGCGGGCCGGCCGCCGTATGTACCGCAACGACCTCGTCCATCATGTCACTGTCGATGTGCAGCCTGCCCGCCGTATCGACGATGAGCACGTCGGCGTGCGAACGGCGTGCCTCGTCCAGCGCACGTTCGACGATGACAACCGGCGCCTCACCGGGGTCGCTGTCGCAATGCAGCGCCCCAACCTCGCCCGCCAGCGTCTTCAGCTGCAGGATCGCCGCGGGACGATGCACGTCGACGCTGACGAGCATAACGCGCTTCTTGTCCTTGTCGATGATGCGCTTGGC
Organism: uncultured Woeseiaceae bacterium; assembly: GCA_947258565.1. Classification (GTDB taxonomy): domain Bacteria; phylum Pseudomonadota; class Gammaproteobacteria; order Steroidobacterales; family Woeseiaceae; genus UBA1847. The sequence continues at coordinate 102,542 of CAMYJB010000010.1, read as the reverse complement.
GAGTTTCGCTGCCGAGGTCGTCTTACCGGCGCCCTGCAGGCCGGCGAGGAGCATGACCACGGGCGGTTGCGCTTTCAGGTTGAGCGGCGCGTGATCGCCGCCCAGTATCGCGACGAGCTCGGTATGGATAATCTTGACGAGAGCCTGTCCCGGCGTGAGGCTCCTCGCGACATCTTCGCCCACTGCCCGTTCGCGAATACGCTCGATGAACGTTTTTACGACGGGCAGCGCGACATCGGCTTCGAGCAGCGCGAGCCGCACCTGTCGCAGCGTATCCTTGATATTGGCATCGGTGAGGCGGCCCTTGCCGCTGAGACTTCGCGCAGCCTCCGACAGCCGTCCCGTCAGATTCTCGAACATGGCGCGCAGTCTAACAGATCAATCCCGCGGCACGGCTGCAAACAACGGTGCTTGCTCTCGTCATGGCTCGCTTCGCTGTGCTTTACTTCCTCGAGCAAGCACCGTTGCCTTTCGCCGGGCGAGGGAACTTGCCAGCTCGAGACCGTACCGGACAGTCCGCGTGGCGAGACGCGAGGATTCTTTTTCGAGGAGGTAACGACGAGAAAAATGAATCGGAGCGGCTCGCCGTGCCGCACTGCTGCCCGGCTGTCCTATATGGTGAGGACGGTCCCGCGGGAGAGCATCTGGATGTTCTTTTCGGGAGCGGCGGCGACGACCTGTTTCAGGATGCGCGCCTCCTCACCCGGCTTCATGCCCGTCAACCAGATCTCCGGCTCGTGCTGCAGGCGCTTGAGGTCTCGGGTCAGCGTCCGCGGGCAGTAGTGGCCCGCATCGGTTGCCAGTTGCTCCATCTCGTCCGGAAACGATACCTCGATGACGAGAACCTTGAGATCGTTGCAGGCATTCAGCACCGGCCAGAGGGTTTCGTTCGTCTTGGTGTCGCCGCTGACCGCAAACACGCCGCCGGAGTTCTGCACCGTGAAGCCGAGGGAGGGAACGCTGTGCATGACGTCGACGGCGTAAAAATCGCGATTGCCGATAGCGACGGTATCGCCGGGGCTGCACACCTGGTAACGAAGCATCGGTTGCTCCGGCGAGGGCAGCCTGGCGAAGTCCGGCCAGATGACGTCATTGAAAAGGTGATCCTTGATTGCGCGCAGGGTCTCGTCACGCGCATAGACCGTCACGGGCGTATCGAATCCCTCATCGAAGACCGTGTCCACGAGCATCGGCAGACCGGCGATGTGATCGAGGTGCGCGTGGGTCAGGAATACGTGCCGTATCGGCTGCAGTTCGGCGAGCGAGAGGTCACCGATCCCGGTCCCGGCATCGATCAGGACATCGTCGTCCACGAGCATGGCCGAGGTCCGTGCCCCGGCACCGATACCTCCGCTGCAACCAAGTATTCGAATACGCATAACGTCGAGGGTTCTATTGCCCGCCACCATGTGGGATGATGCATCACAAGAAACGGTAGGTTATCGACCGACGGGTTTCTGTGTTTCAAATCACACTTCCATTTCTATACCTCGTGGCTGCCGCAGGCTTTGCGGGCAGCCGGCTGCGTCACGAATCCGGGTACGCCGGCCTGATGCGCACAGTCGCCTTCGTGCTTGCGGCCATCGCCGTTGCCGTCCACGGCGCAGGGCTGTTCGATTCCCTCACACGCGGCGGCACCATCAACGTGTCGCTGGTGTCCTCGGTCTCATTGATCGGGCTGCAGCTGGCCATCATCGGGACCCTCGCGGCAATCGACTCGGACCTTCGCGGCGTTGCGGCCGGGCTCATCGTGCTCGCCGCGCCGACCGCCCTTGCGACCCAAAGCGGCGCAGTGGAAGTCACCGGCAGCGGGCTCAGCTGGCAATTGCAGACGCATGTGTTTACGGCCATGTTCGCCTACGGTCTTCTGGCCGCAGGCGCCATCGTGGCAATTTATGCGCTGGTTCAGGACCGCCGGCTGCGTGCGGCCAAGCTGTCCACGGTCAACCAGCTTTTTGCCCCCCTCGAGAAGACGGAGCGCGTGCTTTACGGCGTCGCGTCTGCGGGTATTGCGGTACTCGCGATGTCGATAGCGCTGGGTATCACGTTTGTCGAGAATCTGTTCGCCCAGCACCTCGTCCACAAGACGGTACTGTCGCTGATCGCGCTGCTGGTTTTCGGCATCCTGCTGGCGGGGCGACACTTTGCGGGCTGGCGTGGCAAGCGAGCCATATATCTTTACCTGGGCGGCTTCATTATTCTATGCCTCGCCTATTTCGGCAGCCGCTATATTCTCGAGGTAATTCTCGATCGCAGCTGGGGCTAGCGGAAGAGGCGGTGTCCTGGTTCCTTGACAGGCAGACGAGCGACTGCTGAACTCGGACAGTCGCGACAATATCGAGGTACTCGTCCTTTGGGCGATGACGTTCCACTATCGGCCCTGTTCGGGCTACTGATTGCATTACTCCTGCTTTCCGCCTTTTTTTCCGGATCGGAAACGGCTCTTGTGAGCCTCAATCGCTACCAGTTGCGCCACAAGGCACGCCAGGGTCATCGCGGCGCCAGGCTTGCAGACCTGCTTTTGCAGCGACCCGACCGGCTGATCGGGCTGATACTGCTCGGCAATAACCTCGTGAATTTCTCCGCGGCATCCCTGGTCGCCATTATCGCTCTCGAAATGGGCGGGGAACCTGCAGTCGCGCTCGGCACTCTGATACTGACACTCGTCGTGCTGATTTTTTCGGAAGCCGCCCCGAAGACTCTGGCGGCATTGCACCCCGAGCGGCTCGCATTTCCTGCCGCGATGATCTACTACCCCTTGTTGAAGATCACGTATCCGATCGTATGGCTCATAACTGCGCACCGTGGTGCACGAGGCAGGCGGACGCATTTCCAGACGCTATCAGCAGATGTTGCTCAGCATTCTCGACCTCGAGAAGGTATCGGTCGATGACGTCATGGTGCCGCACAACGAAATAATCGGTATCGACCTCGACGACGAGATCGCCGAAATCGAAACGATCATCAGCAAAAGCGAACACACGCGGCTGCCGGTTTACGAGGACAACGTTGACAATGTCGTCGGTATCCTGCACCTGCGACGGCTGGCGAACCTCGCGCCACAGTCGTTCGATAAGACCTCGATCCAGACATTGCTCGACGAGCCGTATTTCGTGCCGGAGGGGACACCACTGAGCACGCAGCTGGTTCAGTTCCAGCGCCGCCGTGAACGTGTCGCGCTGGTAGTGGACGAATACGGCGACATACAGGGCATCGTGACCCTGGAGGACATACTCGAGGAAATCGTCGGTGAATTCACGACCGATCCGGCCGACCAGATCGAGGATGTCGTGCGCGAGGGGCCCGAGTCGTTCCTGGTGAGCGGCACCGCCAATATTCGCGAACTCAACCGGGCACAGGGCTGGGAGCTCCCGACCGATGGCCCGAAGACACTGAACGGCCTGATCCTCGAATTGCTGGAAACGATCCCGGAGCCGTCGACGTGCCTGCAGATCCGCGGCTACCCGCTCGAGATCATCGCGTCTGACGAGAACCGCGTCCGCACCGTGCGAATCGGCCCGAGGATGGCCGAACCGGGAGACTAGAAGGCCGCATCGACCGCCTCGCGGATGCGCGTCACCGGCAGGATCTCGATGCCGGCCGCCTTTCTTTTCGGCGCATTGGCACGCGGCACAATCGCGCAGCTGAAACCCTGTTTAGCAGCAGTGGCGATTCGCTCTTCGCCGTAGCGCACCGGGCGGACCTCGCCCGCCAGCCCGATTTCCCCGAAGCTCACCAGCCCTCTCCGGCACGGCCGGTCGCGAAAACTCGAGACCACCGCCAGCAGCGTTGGCAGATCCGCGGCCGTCTCCGCGATCTTCAGGCCTCCAACCACGTTGAGGAACACATCCTCTGGCCCCAGCTGCACGTCACCATGACGTTGTAAAACGGCGAGCAATAACGCCAGGCGGTTCTGGTCGACCCCCTGCGCGACCCGCTTCGGATAACCGCCGCCACCGTCGGCCACGAGCGCCTGCATTTCGACCAGCAGCGCACGACTGCCTTCCCAGGCAATCGAGACCACGCTCCCCGGCTCCGCCAGCGTATCCCGCGACAGGAAGATCGCCGATGGATTGCGCACCTCTCGGAAACCGCTACCTGTCATCGCGAATACGCCCATTTCGCCGGTCGCGCCGAAGCGATTCTTGACCGAGCGGATCAACGTGTAGCGGCTCGCGGGATCGTTCTCGAAATACAGCACGGTATCGACCATGTGCTCCACGACCCGCGGCCCTGCAATCGCGCCCTCCTTCGTCACGTGCCCGATGACGAACACAGACACCTCGTTCTGCTTCGCAAACTGCACGATGCGGCCGACACACTCGCGCAATTGCGCCACCGATCCTGGTGCTGACGTCAGCTCCGCAGCCGTCATGGTCTGGATTGAGTCGATGATCAAGATGCGCGACGCGTTGCGTCTCGCCTCGCCGAGCACATTCCCGAGCGCTGTGTCTGCCAGTACCTTGAGCTGCCTGCCCTCCGTCGCGAGGCGGCGTGCCCGCTGGCTTACCTGGCGCAGCGACTCTTCGCCGGTGGCATAGAGCACCGGCACCTCCCTCTGTATCTGGCCACTGACCTGCTGCAACAGGGTTGATTTGCCGACACCCGGGTCGCCACCGAGCAGCACGACGGCGCCCGGCACAAGCCCGCCGCCGAGCACCCGGTCGAACTCCGCGAAACCGGTCGCATATCGCTCTTCCGGGTCGAGCTGCAAAGCGTCAAGACCGGTTGCCTCCGCGCCGGAAACGGCAGGAATGGCAGGAATGGCCGCAAGCCGCACTTCGGAAAGCGTATTCCATGCGCCGCAGTCAGGACATTGGCCGGCCCATTTCACGCTGTGCGCACCGCATTCGGCGCATACATAGGCTGTTTTTGGCTTTGCCATACCGCTCCTGCTGCCGAAATTACCCTTTCAGTACCGGAAATATCTCTAAAACTGAAGGAGAAAAATTGTATATCATATTGTTTTTATTAGTTTTATTATCAATTTCTTCGCGCAATTCCGGGATTAGCGGCGGTGGCCGCCGAAACCGATGATAGCACCGCAAATCAGCCGGTTATGACAAAAAAATGCCAACCCTTTCTCATTAAACGCGGCGGCGTTTTTCTATACTTTTCAGCCTGAAACAGAGACCTGGAAGACTTGGACATCCGCAACAACCAGAAAAGAAACCGCCTGATCGCGCTGAGCTTCGCGAGTGTCCTGCTGCTCGTGGTATACGGGCCGCTGGCGCCGTGGTTCCTCACCGCCGACCGGTTTGTCTACGATACATTTGCCTCCGGCCTGCCGAACCGGCCGCTCGACAATGCCTTCATCATCAGCATCGACCCGTCGCGCGCAAGTCAGGACGAGATCCTCGCTGATTACGGCCAGTTGCTTTCCGTGCTCACTCGCAGCCAGGCACGCCGGATCATCCTGCCGCATCCGCCCGAACTGGGCCCGGACGAGCGCCTGCCCGGGTGGTCCGCCGCACTCGGCGGACCGGTGCCCGTCTACGTGCCGGTCAAGCACCGGTTGGCGGAGATGACACCGCACACGGGCTTCATGGACCTCCATCCGGACGATGACGGCGTATTGCGCCGTGCAGGACTGTGGCAGCTCAATGGCGCCGTGATGTCGCCCTCGCTTCCGCTTGCCGTCACTCTGGATAACGAAAACCTCCCCCCGAGTCCGCGCATGTCGGTGTCAGACGATACCGTGTATCTGTCGAATTACGAGGAACTGCCCAGGGTGTCCGTAGACGAGATCCTGTTCGGTGATTTCGCGAGCACCCGCCTGAACGATGCAACCATCTTCGTCGATCACGAACCTGCCCTGGTCGGTGCATCCGCGGTGTTGCCCTCTGGGCAGTTCATCACACGTTCGGAGCTGACAGCTGCATTGATCGCGGACCTCGAAAACGACCGGGGCATAATGTTGCCCGCCTGGGCCGGCGCACTGCAATGGCTGGCGCCGGTACTGCTCGCTATCCTGGCCGTACTCTTCCTGCCGGAACGCGATCGGCGCAACATCGCTGTCATCTGCATTGCGGCCCTCGTCGGGCTGCTGCTCCTGGAAATGTTGTTCCTGTACGTTTTGCGCGTGCGCCTCGACATCGGCCGCGCCGCATTGATTTTCATCGGCGTCGGCCTTCTCAGTCTGTGGCTGGTCGGGAACCCCAAGAAAGTGACGCAGGACGCCTTCAAACGTGGCTCGGACTTCCTGGCGGCCGGCCGGCTCGAGCCGGCATTTGCCGAATTCCGGCGCTGCAGGCCTACGGAAACCCTCGCAACGGTCATGTACAAGCTCTCCATTGCGTTCGAGGCGCAGGCGAAGCCCGAACGCGCTGAAGCAGTGCTCGAATGGATGAAGCGCACTCAAGGTACGCGGCAAGCGAGTCTGAAAAAGCAAGCCGGTGTTGCAGGCATGCCCAAGCGGCTTGGCCGCTACATGATCGAGCGCCGTATCGGGCGCGGGGCCATGGGAGCTGTGTATCTCGCCAAGGACCCGCGGATAAATCGCGCCGTGGCCGTGAAGGCGATACCGATCGAGAAAGAGTTTGAAGATGAGGAACTGAAAGAGGCACGCATCCGGTTCTTCCGCGAGGCCGAGTCGGCAGGCCGACTGACGCATCCCAATATCATCACCGTATTCGACGCGGGCGAGGACAAGGGGCTGGCCTATATCGCAATGGAGTATGTCCCGGGGACTCCTCTCAAGGACTTCACGGATCCCAAACGCCTGCTGGCACCGAAGCGCGCGCTCGAACTGGCAGCCAGTGCCGCCGAAGCCCTGGACTACGCTCATAACCAGAGCGTGATTCATCGGGACATAAAGCCCGCCAACCTGCTCTACAACGCAAAGGAAGGTTTGCTGAAGATCAGCGACTTCGGCGTCGCCCGCATGACGGACAACAACCGAACGAAGACCGGTATTGTCCTCGGCACTCCGATGTATATGTCGCCGGAACAACTCGGCGCCGAAAAACTGACCGGCCACTCGGACTTGTTTTCGCTTGGTGTTACTCTATACGAGCTTCTGATCGGCGAGGTGCCTTTCAAAGCAGGCAACATCGCGGCTCTAATGACCAAAATTACCACCGAAGACCCCGCGCCGATTGCAGGCAAACGTGCCGGACTCGCCCCGAGTATCGACGCCGTGCTCGCGAAGGCGCTGGCGAAACGCCCCGAGGACCGCTTTTCATGCGGCGCCGAGATGGCGATCGCATTGCGAAACTGCGCCCGATACTCGTAACAGCGATCGGACTGAGTAGAGCGACCTTGAAAAGCCTGCGCGGAAAATTGGATATCGCCGAAATCACGGATACCGGCATAGTACGGGACCATAACGAGGACGCTATCGGATCCAATCCCGACATCGGGCTGATGGTGCTCGCCGATGGCATGGGTGGCTATAATGCCGGCGAGGTAGCGAGCGGTATCGCCGTGCAAATCGTGTCCGACCTCGCTGCCGAAGGCGCGAATCGCGAGGAGCGCGAGCATATCGACTCGCATAGCGGGCTGATGCGCCAGTCCATCGTCTTGCGCGACGCGGTCTACCGCGCCAACAAGATCATTTTCCAGACCGCACAAAGCCAGACGCATTGCGAGGGCATGGGCACGACCATCGTGGCCTGCATGTTCTATGACAACAAGGTGAGTGTCGCCCACGTCGGCGACTCGCGCGCCTACCGGCTGCGCGGCGATCAGTTCGAGCAGCTGACACTCGATCATTCATTGCTGCAGGAACTCGTGGATCGCGGCTTCTACTCGCATGACGAGGCACAGCGGTCGACCAACCGGAACTACGTCACCCGCGCCCTGGGCGTGGAGCCGACCGTCGAGGTCGAGGTTCACGAATACGACGTGCTTCCCGATGACATCTATCTCCTGTGCTCGGACGGCCTGCCGGACATGGTCGAAGATGAGGATATTCACTTAACTATCAGTACTTTTAATGCTAGTCTTGACGTCGTTGGTCAACAGCTGGTTGAGTTGGCCAACGACCACGGCGGACGCGACAATGTGTCGGTAATGCTTGCACAGGTTCTTGGGCCGTTTGCGGCAAAGAAGAACCTGCTGGTCAAGATCGCAGACTTGTTCCGCTAATGTTGGGGTTGCAGGGGTAATCTGGAGACTGCATTCAAAGGCGAGCGATACGGCCGGTTTCGTGGCTGGCGTCTCATTCGTGTGCTTCTCTCCCTGCTTGTTTGGGTCTCACTGAGGACGGCGAGAAATCATGGCACGTTTAATTCTTAGCCTGGACAACCAGGTTCTGGCTGAATACAACATGACCAAGGAGCGCTATACGATTGGCCGTCTCCCGGATAACGACGTACGTATCGACAACCCGGCGGTCAGCGGACACCACTCCCTGATTATCAACATACTCAATGACTCGTTCCTCGAAGACCTGAACAGCACCAACGGCACCTACGTAAACGGCAAGCTGATCAAGAAGCATGCACTGCAGCACGGGGACGTCATTACCATCGGTCATCACCAGCTGCGCTTCACGGACCAGGAAGTGCCGGAAAGCGAGCAGGACGAATTCGAAAAAACCATGGTCATTCCCAGCGGTCAGCAGAGTGCCGAGCAGCTCGCGAAAGCTGAGCGAGCTGCGGAGGAGGCGGCGGCTGCAGCGGCTGCTGCTGAAGCGCCGTCGGAAGTGGCCGCCAGCGTTAGGCTCGACCCGGAAGAGGCCGCGGCACTGACCGAAGAGCCCCCGCCGCCCCGGCACACCGAGACGATTGTGCACACGGAAACCGCGGCACCCGTCTCGCATGCGGCTACTGCTACGGGTATCGATCCGTCACAGGTGCCGAACGCATTACCGCTTGCCAAGCTGCAGGTGCTCAGCGGCGCGTTTGCAGGGCGCGAACTCGAACTGACCAAGGCGCTGACCACCCTGGGGCGCCCCGGTGTCCAGGTCGCAGCGATTACCCGGCGCGCCGAAGGCTACTACATCGTGCACGTGGAATCCGGCAAAGAAGACGACTACCCGCTCGTCAACGGCCAGCCGATCGGCGCGCAGGCCCGCAAACTGTCGGACAATGACGTCGTCCAGCTTGCCGGCGTCAAGATGGGGTTCTTCGCAAGCTAAGCGCACTTTGTCGAAGCGCGCCTACGGGATGATTTCGCTGTCTTCGCGGTTCATCACGCCGCATACCAGCTCGTAAGGAATAGCGTCTGCCCAGCGCGCGACTTCCTCGACGGGCAGATCGTCGCCCCACAACGTCGCGATGTCGCCAACCCGATCGGATGCACCCTGCCCCAGGTCGACCGCGATCATATCCATCGAGACATTGCCAATCAGCGGCACGCGCCTGCCGTTCACGAGCACGGGCGTACCGCAGCGAAAATGGCGCGTGTAGCCGTCGCCGTAACCGGCGGCAACGATCCCCAATGTCGTATCCTGCTCGCTGATGTACGCGCCCTTGTAGCCGACGCGGGAACCGGCTAGCAGTGGCTTGACCGCGATCAGACGCGCCTCGAACTGCATCACGGGCTTCAGGCCGAGATCCCGGCCTGTCCTGTCTGTGAATGGCGAGATGCCGTACAGGGCGATGCCCGGCCGGATCCAGAAGTCGCCCGCAAATCCCAGCTCCGCGCGAGCGTCGATGACCTGCGGCCAGCCAAGGGACGCCGGCGAATTGGCGATACTCACCGCGCCCGGGAAACCGCGGGTTACCGGCACGAATGCCTCAAGCTGCACTTTGGTCGCGGCATTGTCGAGTTCGTCCGCGCTCGCGAAGTGTGTCATCAGCCGCAGCTCGCTCACCGCCGCGGCTGCTTCGAGGCGCGGCAGCAATTGCGGTGCCTCGTCGGGGCGGAAACCGAGTCGGTTCATGCCGGTGTCGATTTTGAGCCAGACGACGCCGGCGGTCCCCTTTGCGCGCTCCAGCATGTTGACCTGCTCGATGTCGTGCACGACCAGCTCGATATTCTGCGCGAACGCGACCCTGAGCTCCTCGTCGGTCGAGACCCCCGCGAGCAACACGATCGGCATTTCGATACCGGATTCACGCAGCAGCTGCGCCTCGGGCAGTCGTGCGACGGCAAAAGAGTCCGCCGCATCGAGGTGCTGCGCCACGGCCACCATGCCATGGCCGTACGCGTTGGCCTTGATCACCGCCATGATGCGCGCATCGGGCGCCACGCTGCGAAGGACCTCGAGATTGTGTGCGAGCGCGCCGAGCCGGATCAGGGCCCGAGCTCCGAAGCTCACGGATACGCCTCCTCGGCGTAGGTGTCCGGTACCCAGTTCTCGAACTTCGTGTAACGACCGACGAACGTCAGCGGGAAGTCACCAATCGGTCCGTTGCGCTGCTTGGCGACAGAGATGTCCGCGATACCCTTGCGCGGCGTATCCGCGTTGTACACCTCTTCACGGTAGATGAAGATGATCACGTCCGCGTCCTGTTCGATGGCGCCGGACTCGCGAAGATCGGACATGACGGGCCGCTTGTCCGTCCGCTGCTCGACGCTGCGATTGAGCTGCGACAAGGCGATGATGGGGAGCTCGAGCTCCTTGGCGAGCCCCTTCAGTGAGCGCGATATCTCCGAGATCTCTGTCGCACGATTTTCCTTGTTCCCGGGCACCTGCATGAGCTGCAGGTAGTCCACCACGATGAGTCCGAGCCCGTGCTCGCGCTGCAGGCGCCGGGCGCGCGCACGAATCTCGGTCGGCGACAGCCCGGGCGTATCGTCGATGTACAGCGGCGCATCCGACATCAGCTGCACCGCCGTGTTGATTCGTGACCAGTCCTCGTCCGGGAATCGTCCGGTACGAAGGTGCGACTGGTCGACCCGGCCAAGCGATGAAATCATGCGGAATGCGAGCTGCTGCGACGGCATCTCCATCGAATAGATCGCGGTCGGCACTTTCGATCCGATAGCAGCATTCTCGGCAATATTCACTGCGAGCGTCGTTTTGCCCATCGAGGGACGACCGGCAATGATCACGAGGTCTCCTGCCTGCAGCCCTGCCGTCAGCTTGTCGAACTCCGTGTAGCCGCTGGAAATGCCGGTAATGTCGCCGTCAGACTGGTGCAGCACGTCGATTCGGTCCACCGCATCCGGCAGGATCTGCTTCAGCGATCGGAACCCGGCGCGGCCGCGTGACCCGCGTTCCGCAATCTCGAAGACCAGGCGTTCCGCCTCGTCGACGAGCTCCGTTGCCGAACGGCCGTCGGTGGCAAACGCGCTGCCGGTTATCTGGTTACCGACATGAATGAGCGCACGTTCGACGGCGCGGTCACGAAGGATTCTTGCATAGGCCCTCGCGTTGGCAGCGCCGGGCGTTTCGTTGGCGAGCGTCGCAAGGTATTCCAGGCCGCCGGCAGCGTCGAGTTCGCCGCGCTTGTCCAGGTATTCGGAAAGGGTGACGACGTCGCAGGGACTGCCGGCCTCGACAAGGTTCGCAATCGCTGCGAATACGATCTGATGATCCTTGCGGTAGAAATCTTCCGCCGCAATGACGTCGGCAATCTTGTCCCACGCCTGTGAATCGAGCATCAGGCCGCCAATCAGCGATTGCTCGGCCTCGATGGAATTGGGCGGCACCTTGATGCGCTGCTCATCTGCAGCCGCGCCAATACCCTCTTCCAATGCTCTTACCATCTGACCCCCCGGGTCTGTCGCCAACCTCTGTTCAAAGGTACCACATCACAGTCGCCGCAGAATGCCTACTCCGACTCGACGACGCGCACGTTGATGTCGACGTCCACTTCAGGGTGCAGATGCACGCCGATCGTGAATTCGCCAAGCTCCTGGATCGGCCCTTCGGGCATGCGAACCTCGCTGCGCTCGACTTCTACCTGCACCTTTTCGAAGGCGTCTGCTATATCGATCGGGCCGACCGAACCGAACAGCTTGCCTTCCGGGCCGGCGTTGGCCGGAATTACCAGCTCCATGCCCTCGATCCCGGCAGCACGAGCTTTGGCTGCCGCCAGCTCTTCCGCGGCCGCCTTCTCGAGTTCTGCGCGGCGCGCCTCGATCTCTTTCATATTCTCCGGCGTCGCCAGCGCCGCCTTGCCCTGCGGCAGCAGGTAGTTACGGCCATAGCCGGGCTTGACCTTCACCAGGTCGCCGATACTGCCCAGATTTTCCACGTTCTCTAACAGAATGACGTTCATTTCCTAAACCTCGTCGTTCAATTCATTGCCTACCGCGCCACCGGCGCCCTGCGTCTCAAGTCGAACCAGGCATCGATATACCCCAGTACCGCCAGTGCGACGACGATGACCGCGCTCAACGGCAGCATCAGCACGTAAACCATTGCAACTGCAAACCCGGGCAGGATCTGTTCACCGTGCATCCAGTGCGCGATGGCCAGACCCTGCAGCCAGAAAACCGCGAACATGACGAACGCGATGTTCTGCAGCCACGCCGCGCCAAGCAGCAGCGCGATAACCGAGCACAACGCCATTATCAGGGCGATCACCCGGCCGAAATTCAAGTCGCGAAAACGGCCGTAACGGTCCGTTTCGCCGGGCAACTGCCGAAACAGCTTGTAGCCCAGTACCAGCGTTGCGGCGTAAATCGTCCACAACAGCGTGACGATAAACATCGTCATTTGCGCCGCCAGCATCGCCTGTCCATCGCTCAGGCTGTCGGCCAGCTCGACGGCGCCGAGATTTCGCCAGATCTCGGCGGCAGCTCCCAGTTCGGCTTCCCAGAATGCCACCGGGTCTCCGACGATTCCGAAAAACACCAGCATTCCCAGCACTGCTACGAGTACCGATACCTGCAACGTCAGCGTCAACGACCGCGTCACTGCAAGCAACGTGGACATCAGCATCGCCGGCAGCCAGTAGACGACCGCGACCGCAATAACAACCGACGGCGGCGTGCCGACGACAACGCCGATCACCGCGAGCAACAGGCCCGCCGCAGCGGCCTTCAGCGTCGCGACGCGCGTGCCGTCCCGCAGCACCAGCAACACAATCAGCGCAGCGCTGATGAATCCGAGGTAAGGCGACGACGTGGCCGCCAGCACCAGGATTCCGTTCAACGGCCGGGCCACCAGCCAGTTGGCTACTGCCCGCATCGGTCCTGAACTCCGGCGTCTTAATGCCGGTCGGTATAGGGCAGTAACGCCAGGTAACGCGCGCGCTTTACCGCGGTTGCAAGCTGCCGCTGGTAATTGGCTTTGGTACCCGTGATGCGGCTGGGCACGATCTTGCCCGTCTCCGTAACGTATGCCTTGAGCAGGTTGAGATCCTTGTAATCGATCTCCTCGATACCCTCGGCCGTAAAGCGACAGTACTTGCGCCTGCGTGAATAACGACTCATCTCAATACTCCTCAGGCGCTCTTCTGCGCAGCCTCTTCATCTTTCGCAGCGGTTTCCTCTGCGGCGGCGGCATCGGCCGCAGCCGTGCCCTCGTCAATCGATTTCTCGCTCACCTCGGGCGCGGCTTTATCCGACTCGCCGGCAGCCTCGGACGGCTGCTCGTTAGCCTTGTCTTCAGCCTCGGCTGGCTGCTCGTCGGCTTTCTCCTCAGGCTGCTCAGCGTCCGGTGCCTCGGCCGCAACCTTCTCTTCAGGCTTCGCTTCTTCGGCCGACTCCTCCGGGGTATCCTTGCGCATCGCGGCTTCCGCCGCCGCCTTGGCATCGCGGCGTTGCTGCGCTTCCTTCTCCTTGGCCTTCTCCTCGGCGACCGCAACAGCCATCGGCGACGCCTCGGTGATGGCCTTCTTCCGGCTCAGCACGAGATGGCGCAGCACCGCATCGTTGAAGCGAAACGCGCCCTTGATCTCTTCGATCACGGCGTCGCCGCATTCAACGTTGAGCAGCACGTAGTGTGCTTTGTGAATTTTGTTGATCGGATGGGCCAGCTGGCGGCGACCCCAGTCTTCGGTGCGATGGACCGCACCGCCGGAACCGGTAACCATGCCCTGGTAGCGTTCCACCATGGCAGGCACCTGCTCGCTCTGGTCCGGGTGGACCAGGAATACGATTTCGTAATGTCTCATTGTCGTCCCTTCTGGATGAAATCCGCGCGAAAACTCCGGCGGATTACAGCCACCCGGCTCCCCGGTGTGGCAAGAGGTGATCCCGCGCCCAATGAGGCGGGACGCGAATCCTACCCAAGGCGCCTCTCTGAAGCAAGCAGGTCACCGCAATTTCAGGCGCTTAGCGTCGCTGCCGCAGCGCTTCGTAGAGGCAGATTCCGGTAGCAACCGAGACGTTGAGGCTCGATACCTGTCCCAGCGTCGGCAGACTCACGAGCTGGTCGCACCGCGCCGCCGCGGCCTTGCCGAGCCCCGTTTCCTCCCTGCCCATCACCAGGGACACGTGCCCATCGAGGGCGACGTCGTACAGGCTCTGCGGCGCGCGATCGCTGGTGCCGATGCGAGTGATGCCGTAGTCGGCGAACCAGTCGAGTACCCTGCCGACATTGGCCACCGTCGCGAATGGCAGGGTCTCCGCCGCGCCGGCCGCCACCTTGCTGACCGTGGGCCCGAGGCCGGCGGCGCCGTGGCGCGGCGCGACCACGGCATCGACGCCCGCGGCGTCGGCCGTGCGCAGGCAGGCGCCGAGATTGTGCGGGTCCTGGATGCCGTCCAGCACCAGTAGCAACAATGGCCTGCCAGTTTCGCTCAGCCGTGACTCGACAAGCGTGCGTAAACCGGCTTCATCGAGCTGCGTGCTGCGGCGCACCTCGGCGACGATGCCCTGGTGGCGTACTTCACCGCTCATCTGCTTCAGGCGCGCCCGGTTCGCTTCCTGGACATCGACACCCTTCTCCCGCGCCTGCGCGACGAGCGCCTCGACCCGGGGGTTCGCGCTGCGATACTCGACACAAATTCGCCGAACCTCCGCAGCGTTGCCGGCGAGCAGTTGCTCGACCGCACGCAGTCCCGTGACGTAGCGCGACTTGCTCACCGGCGACGCCGCGATCGAACGGTCTCGCGCTCGGCTTCGACCGGCCGAAAATCGATGCGGCGGGTATCCATATCGACGCGCTGCACCTGCACGTGCATCGGCTCCCCGAGGCCGAAGCGCCGGCCGCTGCGCTCGCCCACCAGCTGCTGGCGGCCGGCGTCGAACTTGTAATAGTCGTTCTGCAGGCTCGTCACGTGCACGAGACCGTCGATCTGCAGCTCCGGGATCTGCACGAACAGGCCGAAGTTGGTCACGCCGGTAACGACGCCCGGATAGTCCTCGCCGACGCGATCGAGCATGTACTGGCACTTGAGCCAGGCTTCGACTTCGCGCGTGGCATCCTCGGCACGCCGCTCGTGTGCGGAGGTAATCGTGCCGAGCCGCTCCATCCTGCCTTTGTCGTACGGGAACCCGCCCGCCTTGCCGCCGCGAATGATGTGGCGGATCGCGCGGTGCACCAGCAGGTCCGGATAGCGCCGGATCGGCGACGTAAAATGCGCATAGGCATCGAGCGCCAGGCCGAAATGGCCTACGTTGTTGGGTGTGTATTCTGCGTGGGTCAGCGAGCGCAGCATGGCCATCGAGATGGCGGCGCTGTCGGCGCGGCCTGCGACCTGGTCCAGCAGCCGGTTGAACTGCATGGGTTCGACGTGCTCGGAGTGCGGCACTTTCAGGCCAAGCGAGACGAGGTACTGACGGAGTTCGTCGAAGCGCTCAGGGTCCGGCCGTGCGTGCACGCGGTACAGCGAGGATATTCGGTGCCGCCGCAGGAACTTTGCAGCCTGCACATTCGCCGCAATCATGCATTCCTCGATCAGACGGTGCGCATCGTTACGCGGCGCGGTCACAATGCGGGCTATCTCGCCGTCCTCGTTGAGTTCGAACTTCGTCATTGGCAGGTCGAGCTCGATGGCGCCCCGCCGGGAGCGATTCAGCGCGAAGGCTTTGTAGAGGTCCTGCAGGTCCTGCAGGCGCTTGTGCAGACGGCGGGGCACCGATCGGGTCGATTTGCCCGTCAGGAAATCGTTGACCTGGCCGTAGGTCAACCGCGCCTTCGAGCGCATGACGCCTTCCACGAATTCCGACCTGGAAACCTTGCCGGTCTTGCCGATACGCATGTCGCACACCAGGCACAGCCGGTCCACTTTCGGGTTCAGCGAACACAAGCCGTTCGACAGCTCCTCGGGCAGCATGGGCACCACCCGATCCGGGAAATACACCGAGGTGCCGCGCACCGTCGCCTGCTTGTCGAGCGCCGAATCCATCTCGACGTAATGGGCAACATCCGCGATGGCAACCAGCAGCCGCCAGCCCTCGCCGCTTCTCTCGCAATACACGGCATCGTCGAAATCACGTGCATCGGCGCCGTCGATGGTCACGAGATCGACGTCGCGCAGGTCCACCCGGCCTTTTTTCGCGGCCGTTGGCACGGTCGAGCCGAATTTCGTGACCTGTTTGCGTACCGCCCGCGGCCACTCTGTCGGGATCCCGTTGGAGTGAATCGCGATATCGGTGGCGATGCCCTTCTGGTCCGGCGCGCCGATGACCTTGACGATGCGGCCGGTCGCCTGCTCGATATGAGTCGGGTAGTCGAGAATCTCCGCAACGACCATCTGGCCGTGTTTTGCACCGCCGGTTTCTCCCTTGGCGACCAGGACCCGGTGCACGATCTTCGGATTGTCGGGTATGACGAGGCCGATGCCACGTTCCCGAATGAACTGCCCGGCGACCTCCCGCGCCGCGCGTTCGAGTACTTCGACGAGCTTGCCTTCCGGCTTGCCACGACGATCGAACCCGACGAGCCGGATGACGGCCCGATCGCCGTCGAACAGGGAACGCATCTCGCGCGCCGAGAGATAGACGTCGTCGCCGTTACCATCGTCGCGGACGACGAAGCCGAAGCCGTCCGGGTGGCCGCTGACGGTACCGGTGACGAGGTCCAGCTTGGCCGTAAGACAGTACTCGCGGCGGCGGTTTTCGATGATCTGGCCCGCCCGGTGCATCGCCTCGAGGCGCTCCTCGAGCAGTGTGCGCATCCGCTCACCCTTGAGGTCAAAGTTCTCTATAATCTCCTTGACTTTCAGTGGTCTGCCGGCCTTTTCGAGAAAGTCTATGAGCTCATTTCTGCTGGGGATGGGATGCTTGTAGGGTTTCCTGGTCTGGCGGGAGCGCTTTTTGGTTTTTCTCGACGGCAAATGCTCGGACTCCGGGCTGGTTTTCAATTGACAGGCTGTGACTGCTTTGAGTACAGTGCGCCACCCTGCCCACCGCGCAATTGTACGCGGTAATGCATGGCCCAGGTGGCGGAATTGGTAGACGCGCTAGCTTCAGGTGCTAGTGGGGGTAACCCCGTGGAGGTTCAAGTCCTCTCCTGGGCACCAAAAATACTGGCCCTCTTCGAGGGCCTATTCGTTTGACGAACACGAGCGGCACTGCCGCTCTTTCTGATGCCGGTAATACAGGCGCCGCAGCTCACCGTACACGATTACGGCGCCCGCGTAGATCAAGACGCTGCCTGCCACGATCGCCACGCCAAACCGGTACTGCTCCGCGAAGCCCAGATACAACAACCAGCCGCCAAGGACTGCGAGCCCGAATCCTCTCAGCGCCAGCTTCATTGGTGATCTCCCAGTGAATACTGCCGCCAGCATAAGGAACGGGCGCTTGCCCGTATTTTCAAACTCCCTCAAGGTCTGGTCTTTTCGCGGCATGCGGCCAATGCCGAGCCGCGTTCGCGCCTAGCGCGCGTAGACCACCCGGCCGCCGACGATTGTCTTCAGCACCTTTGCGTCGCGGATGGTATCCGGCGGTATTGCCGTCAGGTCACGATCGATCAGAACCATGTCGGCCAGCATCCCTGGCTTGATTGTGCCTTTACGGTCTTCCTCGAACGACGCGTACGCGCCTTCGGACGTATAGCCCCTGAGCGCCTGTTCCACGGTTATCTTCTGCTCGGGCACCCAGCCGTCCGGGTTCTTTCCGTCGAGCGTGCGCCGCGTCACCGCGGCATAGATCCCCGCAATTGGCTCCGCGGGCGCGACGTACCAGTCGCTGCCGAGTGCCACGTGCGCATCGCTGTCGATGAGGGATTTGAATGCGTAGGTCGTCCTGGCCCGCTCTGCGCCAATCACGGCCTCGGCCCAGCGGCCATCGTCGATAGCGTGGTACGGCTGCATGCTCGCGATCACGCCCTGCACGGCAAATCGCGGGATATCCTCAGGGTGGATATGCTGCGCGTGTTCCATGCGCAAGCGCCGGTCGCGCTCGCCGTTTTCCTCGACAACGTCGAGGTAGATGTCCAGCAGGTCCCGGATCGCCTTGTCGCCGATCGCGTGGATGTTCAATTGCAATCCTGCTGCGTCGGCCCCGATCATCATTTCGCGCAGGTTGTCGAGCGAGTCGAGCAGAAAGCCACTGCTACCCGGCGTATCGGTAAACGGCTCCAGCATGGCCGCCGTGTGCGACCCGAGCGAGCCATCCATGAAGCCTTTGACGCCACCGGTTTTCAGCCACTCGTCGCCGCGGCCGTTTCGGTCAATATCGTCCGCGAGCCTCTGCCACTCGCCGAGCGGCGTGACAGCATAGATACGGGTGATCAGGTCGCCGCGTGCTTCCGCCCGGCGATAGGTCTCGAGGCCGACCCAACCGTCGACGACGTTATCAAACATGTCGTGCACGGTCGTCACACCATGCTGCGCCACATACTTCATGGCAGCGTCGAGATAGCTGTCGAGCTGCCTTTCCGTCGGCTCGGGCATCGCCTTCTGCACGAGCAACATGGCGTTGTCCTTCAGGATGCCGGTCGGCCTTCCGTCCCGGTCCCGAATGATTTCGCCTCCGGCGACGTCCGGCGTATCGGCATCGACGCCCGCCTGCTGCAGCGCAAAGGAATTGGCCAGCGCCATATGGCCATCCAGCCGCGAAACCCAGAGCGGATTATCCGGCGTGACGGCATCGATCCAGTCGCGGCGCGGCAGTTCGCCACCCCAGTTCGTGTGGTCCCAGGCCCCGCCGATGATCCACTCGCCGGGTTCGGCGGACGTCGCAAACGCCTCGATGCGTTGCGTGAACTCCTCGGGCGTCTGCGCATCCCTCAACTGTACCGATGCAATCGCCGCGCCGCCCGCCAGGAAGTGCACGTGGGTGTCGATGAATCCCGGGACCAGCAGGCTACCCTGTGCCGCGATGACCTCGGTGTCATCGCCGATTAGCGGCGCAATCTCGGCCACCGATCCTACCGCAACGATTTCGTCGTCGCTGACGGCTACCGCCTGCGCCCACGGTAACTCCGGATCGCCGGTCCAGACCCGCGCCCCGGTTACGACGAGCGACGCGGGTGGTGCCTGCGGCGATGAGCAGGCCGCAGCACACGCCAGCAGAGAGACGAGCAGAAGCTTAGGGCTGTAGCGTGAGAATAAAGAGACCATTGATACCGTCGCTGACAATCACTGTTCCGGAAGGCAGGTAAGGATACACGCTCCAGGCGCCATCGAATGCTCCTGCCCCGCTTGCCGGCACGGTATCGAAAAAAGCAATTTCCGAGATCTCCTGGTTGGCCAGGTCGCCGAATTCCAGTACCCGGAGGCCGGAACTGTAGTTGGCCTGGTACACACGATTGCCCAACACAAACAGGTTGTGGTCAATTGACGACGTCGCCGCCTCGTAGGCGTACAGGTATTGCGGACTCGCGAGGTCCGAGACATCGAACACGTGGGTTCGCGTCGGCACGCCGAAGTTGGCCTCATCGAGTTCGTCGCCAACGAACAGGTAACGATGATCCTCGGTCAGCCACGCCTGGTGGACGAAACCGAGCTGCGGGTAGCCCGTCGCAGAAACCGTGAACGGCGCCGGCTTGTCCCCGACGTCGGCAATTCCGACGTGATTCGCGTTCGAATTGAAGCAGATTTCGCGGTCCGCAAAATTCGCATCCGGTCCCTGGTAGTTTACACATTGCGCGTCGTGCGTATCCGGCGTGACGACGTGACATCCAGCGAACATCGGATTGATCGGGTCCGTAAGATCGATCATGTGCAATCCGCCGCTACAGGTATCGGTGCCCACTGCGTAGGCAAACCCGCTTGCCTCGTTGATAGCGAGGTTGTGGGCATTCTGGAAATCGCCATACACCGTATCCGGCTGCCAGTCCTGCGGACCGGTGACCCCTCTGAGCCGCGTCAGGTCGAAAACCTGCATGCCGTGCGCGCCGGCCGCATCGGCCACGATGTAGGCATGATCCTCGTAGACCTTGATGTCCCTCCAGATGGACGCCACGGTTTGCGTCGGCAGGCGCCCGAGGAAGACAGGGTCCTCCGGGTCCGTCATGTCGACAAATGCCGTGCCGTTCTGCAGGCCCATCAAGGCATATTCGCGCCCGGACTGGGCGTCGAACCAGCCCCAGATGTCATTACCACCGCTGCCGTCCATAGCGGCGATCGGCAACCGCGCCCGAAGATCTACGCCAGAGCACGCAAAGCCGCCCGCGTCGCCGTCGGTGCAAACCTCGGGCCCGGTACCGAGCCCGGGTGGCGGGGGCGGCGGCGGTGTTGTCGGCCCGGTCGTGAGGCCACCGCTGCTGCCGCCGCCGCAGGCGGCCACTATCGATGCAAGGCCCATGAGCCCGGTCAGTAAGGCTAATTTTCTCATGTCACAAGCCTACCCGGTGATTCTGTCAGCCGCGCCGGACTGGGTCACACCATGCCGTAACCGCCCGCCCGATCGTAACGAACACGCCCTTGGTCGTTAGATGCGAATACGGCGCAACCGTTCCGTCGTCGTGCTCGAACGGCAAGCCGATACGGCATAGACGCCTCACTGGCGGCGAAGCGCGATTTGCCGCTGCACCTCGTTGAACAGCTCGTCCCTCAAGCCCAAAAGCTTGAACATCTCGACGACGGTGAAGAACGGGGCCGCGAGATTGGCCTGTACGGGATGCTTCACGAGCACCGGCATCGACTTCTCGATCGCGTGGCCGATGAATTGAGCTGCATAACCGCCGAAGAAAAGGACGGCCGCGATGACGCCTGAAGTAGCCATGGGCAGTGCTGCGATCCACGAAGCCAGCAAGGTAAGGCCCATGGCAAATACCAGGAAGACAATGGCGAACAACGCGTCGAGGGTCAGGTAGAAGATGAAGAAGCCGAGCACCACCAGGTGGGCGAGGCTCAATGGGAACCCGTCGATATCAACCGATACCCAGCTCAACGGTATAAGCACGCCGAGCATGATTGTGGGAATGCCGATCATGTGTACGAAGATATTCACCGGATGCTGATGCGAGGCTGCGTAGCCCGTCAACATGTCCATCAATTTGCCGTTGGTCTTCATACCCTGCCCTCGTTCGGACGATGGCGAATTATTACACGAGTGAGGCAATCCGCCCGAACGCTGCGAAACCGGTATAATTCCTGCGACCAACAGCCAGGAGTGGCGTCGATGGCTTTACTGATTGCGGGATTGCTTCTGTTTACGCTCGTGCACCTGTTGCCGGCGGCCGCGCCCGGCACTCGCGACAACCTGGCCGGGAAGCTCGGCGACAACGCCTACAGGGCCCTGTTTTCTGTGGTAATCCTCGTCTCCCTGGTGGTGATCGTCTTCGGCTGGAAAGCGGCCACGCCAGCCGCTATCTATGCACCGCCCTTCGGTGGCGGGCCGATAACCTCCGCTGTCATCTTCTTCGCGTTCGTCCTTTTCGTCACGTCGAAAGCCCGCACGAACTACCGGCGCTTTGTTCGACACCCGCTGATGATGGCCGTGATTCTATGGTCCGTTGCGCATCTCCTTGTGAACGGCGACTCGCGGTCGGTCGTCCTGTTCGGCGGGCTCGGTATCTGGGCGGTGGTGGAGATCATCTTGTGTAACAAGCGCGATGGCGAGTGGCAGAAACCGGCGGTCGTGGCGTTTTCCGCCGATGTGATTGTTGCGGTCATCGCCGGTGTCGCCTTTGCGATCTTCTTCTATCTCCACAAGGCCCTGTTCGGCGTCCTGCCGTACTGGTCGGGCTGAGGCAACGATGAAGAACAGTCACCTGCGCGAAACCGTCGAGATCATCGGGGTGATCAGCATCGTCGCCGCGCTCCTGCTCGTTGCCTGGGAGGTTCGGCAGTCGAATCGAATCGCCGCGGCGCAGATCGAGCTGCAGCTCGCCGACAGCTTCAATCAGATGAACATGAGCCGGGCCACCACGCCGGATTTTGCACGGCTCTTTCCGAAGATGAACTCGCCGGGCAGCCACCTCGTAACCGCAACCGAGCAGTCGCAGCTGCAAGGTCTCGCATGGCAATTCGCGAACCTCTATTACTCGGCACAGATCGCGCACGACAATGGCCTGATCGATGCGCAGCGTCTCGACATGTACCAGCAGGACCTGGCGCAAACGCTCGACCGCTTTCCCGGCCTGCATGCGTCCTTCCTGCAAATCTATGACGCATTTCCCGAGTTTGGGTCCATGCCTGTTTTTCAGCCGCTGCGCGATCTGGAGGCTCGGAGCGCCCCGCAGGCCGCAGACCCTGCGGCCGACGCCGATTAGCGCGTAACCCGGCAATTCGCCTTACCGGGGCCGCTATTTGAAGTAAACTAGTCCCATATCGGGTTAGCCTGGGGAGGCTGGTATGAGGACGGTGCTGTTGCTGCTGGTGGTCGGGCTGCTGATTGCCTGGTACTTCTACCGCCAGGGACTCGACAAGCCAGAAGAGCGTCAGGACCGGCGCATCTCGCGCGGCCCAAAAGACAGTTCAAAGTACCACGCCGTCTCGATCAAGCCCGGCGCCTACGCGTGCTCGGCGGCCAACGACATTGCAGGGCAGCGTTTCCTCGCGTCAGAAGCGCCGACCATGCCGCTCCCGGGCTGCAATGCCGACGAATGCGACTGCCACTTCATCCACCATAAAGACCGGCGAACGGGCAAGGATCGCCGCAGCCCGTTCACATCAGGGGGGCTGGCTGCAGCAACCGGGACGTTTGCCAGCGAACGGCGCGAGGGCCAGGATCGCCGCGACGAGTCGGACGAGTACTAGGCAGACGCCGGCGCCGGATCAGTAACCGTACGCCGCAACGGTCTGTTCGTAGTCCCGCAGTTCGTACTCGTAACGGGCCTTGTCGGCGACCAGCCTCTCGATTTCCGCCTCCAGCTCACCCGTCCGCTCGGACAGCTCCTTGAGATCGGCGAGCAGCAGCACGCGATCCTGCGTGGTGATGTCCTCGCTGATCAGCTCGGCTTCTTTCGCGCGGATCTTTTCCTTGGTGCGCTTGAGTTCCGCTTCCTTGGAATAGATTCGCGAGTTCGCGTTGTTGACGTTGGAGCGCAGGGTATGCAGCTGCGAACCGACGCGGTAGGCGTCGAGGAACTCTTCTTCCATCGCGACATCACAAACGCCGTAGTAGGTGCCACCGCTGGCGCCGAGATTGTATCCGCGGCTCGGCTGGCAGAACTCAACGAGTCCCTCGTCCCGACCTTCCTGGTAGGCCTTGAAATCGGCCGTGACGCCATGCTTGGCACAGGCCTTGCGGCGGCTGCCGAACTTGTCGGACGTATAGCCCCTGGACCCATCTTCGTAGCCGATAGCCGCCCAGTCGCTGTTGACGCATTCCTCGCTGCTCATCGACGCGCATCCGCTGAGGACCGCGATCGCCAGCAACAATCCCGTATTGACCAAAATCCTGTACATGACGTACCCCGCCTTCTGTGAACCGATCGGCCTGACGCTAACAGCCAGGTCACGCTTTCTGCCGTGATGACATTCACAAATACCCGTATATCGCTGAACCGGAGCTGAAAAATGCGGGTTTGTCGACGCTTGTTCGCGCTCTACGTGATGCCCGTCACAGAGCGCCGCCGCGCTGCCGGATATTCTTTACACCTCGGTCTAAAAGGCGCGCGGCATGAACCTAGAGGCAATCAGCGGCTCGGCGACGGTAGCAATTGCCTGCACCTTCGTGTTTCTGCTGGCCGCCAAGTCCTGGCAGCTGGTTGCGCGCACGATGCGGGCGCACCCGAATTTTCCGGACGCCATCATGCGCGAGGCCGCGCAGCGATTCCGCGACGAATTGGAGATGCTGTCGCGCAAGCAGTCGACCTACCTGGGCGCCGGCCTGATGTTCGTCTTCATCTTCGCGGTGGCCTATACGTTCGAAGCACACCAGCTCTTCGCGGGCTACCCCGCCTGGCAGCTCTACCTGCTGCTCGCAACCCTCATCGCAGCCGCCGGGTTCGCCCTTTACCGACTCGTCCAAACGATCCGCGAGTGGCGTCAGGTGCGGTTCCTGCGCGACGCGAACATCGCGGTTGGCCATTCCCTGCAGCGCATCGCAACGGGACACGGCCGCGTGTTTCACGATGTCGTGACTGCCGCGGGCGTCGTCGACCACGTTATCGTCGGTCAGAGCGGCGTTTACGCGGTAAATGTCATCGCTCAGCGGGCGATGCGCAAGGAGAGCGTCGGCCTTTCCGATCACGAACTCCGCTTCCAGCCTGATGGCATCAGCGTCCCGATTTCGGACATAGCGGCCAAGACTACGAAACTGGAACACGAGTTCCGCGACTTGCTGAGGAATTCCGTCAGGGTTCGCTCCGTCATTGCCGTGCCGGGCTGGCACGCCGAAAGCCAGTCGAACGAAGGCCACCTCGTTGTCAATGAACGGACATTGCCGATGCTGCGCGGCTGGCGGGATGAAGCGGATTACCTGATGGACGAAGATGTCCAGACCCTGCAGCAGCACCTGACCAGCACCTGCAGGCGATCGCCGATCGCACGTCGCAAGGGCAAGTGACCGACCCTATTTTCGCGTCGCCGCCTTAAGCTGCCGTTGAGCGTCAGCAAACTGCTCTTCCGCCTTACCCAGGTAACGGGCGGCCTCGACGTCGTAACCGTCGGCGGAAGATGACCACACTCGATTGATATAGCGCTCACCCGCCGCAAAGTGACTCATGATGTCGGCGTA
Source organism: uncultured Woeseiaceae bacterium (assembly GCA_947258565.1). Classification (GTDB taxonomy): domain Bacteria; phylum Pseudomonadota; class Gammaproteobacteria; order Steroidobacterales; family Woeseiaceae; genus UBA1847. The sequence continues at coordinate 77,735 of CAMYJB010000010.1, read as the reverse complement.
CGCTTGCAGGCCGAACAGGTGCACCATGCTCTCGCGCGCATCGACGAAGCGGATCAGGTCCGGATGGAGCTTTGTATCGATACGGTCGCGCAGCGCCGCTCCGCGCAGACTTCCGCTGCTGACAATCTCGCGAAGATCGCGGACGACGTTGTCGATGGACTCGCGCAGCTCGACGCGATTGCTCTCCAGCACCTCCAGGGACTGCGCGAGCGACCTGGCGTGCCGCTTGATCAAAAAAACACCTGCAATCGCTGCAAGGGCAGCAGCGGCAAAGAGTGGCCAGCTGACGCGCTCGACATCCAGTGCCGTCGCGTACGCCGCAACGACGAATCCCGCACTCAGAAGAAAATAGCCCAGTCCCTTCATAGTCATCTTCTCCTAGGTCGCCATCAGCACGTGTCGTATCGCGTCGCCGACCCCGACGAGCGCTTCCCCGACGATAAACCCGGCTGCTATCGGGATGCCGACCTGCTCCGCCCAGTTCTTGCCCATCGCCCGGTCTGCGATTTCACGGCTCAGCGTTCCCAGCGAATACGTGAGAACGATATTGAACGGCAGGTAGAAACCGAGGCCGACCGTAATGCCCAGACCGCCCATGACGATCGACAATATGCCGCCGAGGAGCGCGCCGGCAGCGTACTTCTGCACCGGGACATCCCCGCCCATGATGCCGTCGATGGTGCTCGCGAGTGCCTGCGCCTGTGGCGCCGGCAGTCGTTCGCTGCCGAGCGTATAGGCCTCGTTGAGCGCGAAAATCACGAAGATTACGACGATCGGCCCCAGCCACGCGCCGGCAAACTGGCCGATCTGCTGCATCCTCGGGGTCGCGCCAACGAGATAGCCGGTTTTCAGATCCAGCATCAGGTCGGTTGCCTGCGACATCGCGACGCACATGGCCGCGCCTACCATGATGGCGGCGATGATCGAATCGCTGCGCTCCATGCCGAACGCCTGCGTCACGATAATCAGCAGGGTAATTCCGACGAGCGTCATTCCCGACAACGGCGACCAGTTCGTGCGGCCGATTGCCTCCGAGAGAATGATGCCCGCCATCCAGATCCAGAGCGTGCCCAGCAGCGCCATCGATATGCCGCCCAGCAGCGTCATCGATTCCACCGCCGTTACGGCCATGACGCCGAGCAACACGGCTGCGCCGACGACCGCGAAGTAGAGGAGTTTAATGGGCATTTCCTCAGCTGCGACACTCGTCTCCACAGAGGCCGCCTTCTGCATCGACTTGATCGCGCTGAGTATCAGGGGTGCTGCGAGAATGACGCCCATGATTGCGCCGCCGATCAGCATGCCGATACCGAGGGGACGATACAGCAGCAGGCGCAGGTCGCCAGGCGTGTTAATGAGCTGGCCTGCCTCGTTCACCGGGAATGCCCCGGTCACGGACAGCAGGGGCGAAACGAACCAGTAGGCAACGAATCCGCCAATAATGAACGCAATGCCCCCGCGCCCGGCGATGAAACCGACGCCTACGGTCATGAGCGACAGGTACCAGATGCCGTTCATGTACTCCGGCAGACCGAGCACAGCCCCGAGATTCCAGTTCGACACCCCGGTCTTCAGCGTGATTACATGCACCGTTGCACTCAACAGCGCTGCGGCGACAAGGATGATCGCCTTGCGGACACCCGCGCCCGGCGATTTCAGGATCGTCGCCACAGCAACACCACCCGGGTATGTCAGCCGCTCGTAATCGATCATGTGTTTCCTGAGCGGAATGATGAACGCGATGCCGAGGAACGCGCCGGCTATGCAGCCGAATGTCAGGATGATCGGGTCGAAGCGGTCGCCGTAGCCCAGCAGGAAGATCGCCGGAACCGAGAACATCATGCCCGACGATGCCCCGTTCACGCCGCTGGCTACGGTCTGCACGATGTTGTTTTCGATGATGCTGCGCCTGCGCAGGATGCCGCGCAGGATGCCGAAGCCGAGTATCGCGGCCAGCTCCGACCCTTCGATCGAGAAGCCGAGGATCAGCGCCGCATAGCCGATAGAGACGGCAATGATGACGCCGAGGAACCAGCCGACGCCGACGGCGATCCAGGTTAGTTCGGGATAGGGTCTGTCGGCATGTGCCGCAACGGTCGAGTCAGTCAACACGACTCTCCTTTGTCGTTCTTATTTTGCGGCAAAGACTATCACAGCGGCTCGAGCCGTGCCGCCAGCTGGTCCTTCTCCAGTACCTCGTGAAATTCATCGGCCAGTTCATTGCACATGTCGACGACGGTGCGCCAGGCGCGGACGCGTTCTCGCGGCTCGAAGTTAACGAAGTCCCGCCGGTCCGGGATCTTCGAATACGGCAACCGCGACACGAATTCCTTTGACGGGCTGACGAGTATCGTCCTGTCGACGTGCGAAGCATCCGGTCTACGCCAGGACAGCTTCTTATCGAACCAGCCGGGCACGATGCGATCGATGAAATGCAGGTACAGCGTCAGCCTTTCCGGGGCACTCTGTGGTAAATCGAGGTGATAGTCGATGACGCCACCGTCCCTGTAGATACCTCGCGGCGCTCCCGCAATGTCGCGTACGCCCGACAACACCATGGGTATGGAGCCGGTCGCGACGATGGCGTCCCTGAGATTGGCCTCGCTGAGCTCTACCTGGCACATCGGAAAGCCGCGCGCATCGAAGAACGGCGGCAGGTCCCTCGCGTCGTAGAACAAAACGCGATCGAAAAACGCGCCAAGCGAGCGGCGGCTGACCGCATTGAGCGCCGCCGCGGCGAGCAGGCCGGGAACCAGCACGGCCGGTCGTTCGCTCGCAGTTACATGACGGCTGCGCACGGTCATGACGTTGGTCCGCAATACCGGGTGGGACAGGATCTCCGCCGTTCCGGACTCGCCGAGCACGCAGTCCAGAATCTCGCGGCTTTTCGAGGTAATTTCGTCGCGGTCCGGGTTCTCGGAATAGGTTTGACCCAGGTAGGCTTCCTCGAAGCGCTCGATCGCTCCCAGCGGACGGCGCTGCGCATAGCATGCAAACCGCCACGCGCCGATCGAGGAGCCAATGAGGTAGACGGGCCCGCGCAAAGCAGGGATGAGCGTATCCGCAACGACCCGGTCGAGCTTGCTCAGGACGAGCCATTTCGCCCCGCCGGAGGCGCCCGCCATGGTGCCGACCAGCTCCGCCGAAAAACCGTGCTTGCCAATTGCCTGGAGCGCCCCGGGCCCGGCCCGGAAGCTCAGTGCTGCCGGGCGCGTCACTCGAACGGATGCCGCTTGATAATCGTCTGTTCCCGATCGGGACCGGTTGAAATGATATCGATCGGGATGCCCGCGAGCTCCTCGATACGCTGCAGGTAGTCACGCGCGTTAGTCGGCAGATCGTCGTAACGGGTGATGCCGACCGTGGACGCCTGCCACCCGGGCAGTTCTTCGTACACAGGCCGGCAGTCTGCAAAGCGGTCGACGACGATCGGTAACCCGGAAATCTCTTCCCCGTCGATCGTGTAGCCGACACAGATCTGGATAGACTCGAGTTCGTCGAGTACGTCCAGCTTGGTGACACACAGGCCGGATATGCTGCTGTTGACGATCGATCTCTTCAGCGCCACCGCATCGAACCACCCGACCCTGCGCGGCCGACCGGTCGTGGCGCCGAACTCGGCGCCGACTTCCGCGATGTGTGCACCGAGGTCATCGAACAACTCCGTAGGAAAGGGCCCCGCTCCGACCCGGGTCGTATACGCTTTGACGATACCGAGGATGTAATCGAGATCGCGTGGCCCGACCCCGGTGCCGGTGCTCGCAGCCGCTGCCACGGTATTCGACGACGTCACGAACGGATAGGTGCCGTGATCGATGTCGAGGAACGTCCCCTGCGCTCCCTCGAACAGGATGCAATCGCCGTTCTCGGACAGGTCGTGCAGGATCTGCGTCACGTCCGCGGTGATTGGCGCAATGTGCTCGGCCGCCTGTAATGCGTCGTCGAGCGTCTTGGCGAAATCGACCGGTTCCGCGCGGAAATAGTTCTTTAGCAAGAAATTGTGGTAGTCGAGAATCTCGCCGAGCTTCGACGCAAACTTCTCGCGCAGGAACAGGTCGGACACGCGCAGGGCGCGCCGGGAGACCTTGTCTTCGTATGCCGGGCCGATGCCCCGCCCGGTAGTCCCGATAGCGCCTGAGCCCCTCGCCTTTTCCCTTGCGACGTCGAGCGCGACGTGCGACGGCAGGATCAGCGGGCAGCCGGGGCTGACCTTGAGCCGCTCGAATACGGGTACACCGTTTGCGACCAGCGCGTTGGCTTCGGCGACAAGCGCGTCGAGAGCCAGAACAACGCCGTTGCCGATCAGGCAGCTGACCCCGTCGCGCAGGATTCCGGAGGGAATCAGGTGCAGGACGGTCTTCTTGCCGTCAATGACCAGGGTATGTCCCGCGTTATGTCCCCCCTGGAAACGGGCGACGGCTGCTGCGCGATCGGTGAGAAGATCGACGATCTTCCCCTTGCCCTCATCACCCCACTGGGTGCCAATGACGACGACATTCTTACCCATTACGCTCAGGTCTCTCGTTGTTTTTAGCTCAGCCGCGAACGACGAACAGCAGGACGAGGCCGGCAATCATGACGACCAGTCCTACCGTGCGCAGGTGATTGTCACTTAGCAGCGCCATCTGCGCCACTATCTGCCGGTACCTGCGCGGACCGACAAACGGCACCATACCCTCGATAATTAGGACGAGCGCAAGCGCCGTCAGGATTTCGGTCCAGGCCATGCCAGCCGGATTACTCGCCGCCCGACTGGTTCAGATAGCGGAAGAACTCATTGTTGGGATCGAGCACCAGCAGGTCATTGGATTTGCCTATCGACCGCTTGTAAGCATTGATACTGCGGTAGAACGCGTAAAATTCGGGGTCCTGCTGGTATGCGCTCGCGTAGATCTCGGCCGCCACGGCATCCCCTTCACCACGGATTTTCTCGCTCTCGCGATTGGCATCCGCCAGGATGATCGTGCGCTCGCGGTCCGCCTCTGCGCGGATACGCTCAGCCTCGGCGCGGCCTTCCGCGCGAAGTTCGGCCGCGGTTCGAGCGCGCTCCTCGTTCATCTGCGCGTAAACTGCATTCTTGACCTCATCCATGAGTTCGACCTGCTTGACGCGAAAGTCGATCAATTCAACGCCGAGGTCCTCGGCGGTCGTCGTAGCGGTTACCAGCATGTCGCGCATCAATTCGGCACGTTCTGCAGAGATGGCTTCGCGCACCGAGCGCTTACCGAATTCGGTGACCACCGCGTTCTTGATGATTTCGCCGAGGCGGTCATCGGCAAACAGGAGGCTGCCGCCCGTCGAGGTATAGAAGCGCACCGGATCGACGATGCGCCACTTGACGAAAAAGTCGACCTTGAGAGCCTTCTTCTCCGCCGTGAAGACGCGGTCCGGGCTGTCCTCGATCGTCAGGATGCGGCGCGGGAACTTGCGAACGTTCTGCACCACCGGGATCTTGAAGTGCAGCCCCGGGTCGTAACCGGACTCGACGACTTTACCGAGCTGCAGCTTGATAGCGAGGTCGCGTTCGTTAACCGTAAAGAGCGACAAGGCGACGGCGACGGCAATCAGACCGAGAACGACGAACACACGAAACATGGCGTTACTCATTGTCTTGTCCTCCTTTCACGGTCTTCCAGTTCGAGACGTCTCTCCGGTGACGTGGTCCGCGACTGTTCCGTGAGGCGGTTCAGTTCCTGGGCGGACTGGCGCTGGCTGGCGCCTTCGATCAGCTTGTCGATCGGCAGATACAGCAGGTTGCCGCTGCCCGCGGAGTCCAGCAGCACCTTGTTGGTGCTGCCGTAAACCTGCTCGACCGCCTCAATGTAAAGGCGGTCGCGCGTTACTCGAGGCGCTTTTTGATATTCGGTCAGCAATGCCACGAAGCGAGCCGCTTCACCTTCTGCATCACGAATGACGCGATCCTGGTACGCACGTGCGTCGAGCGTGATGCGCTGTGCGTCACCACGCGCGCGCGGGATGATGTCCTTGGCGTATTTCTCCGCTTCCAGCTGAAAACGCGCGCTGTCATTGGTTGCCTTCTGCGTATCGTTGACCGCCGCCTGCACGTCCTGTGGATAATCAAGATTGATGATCGACACGGAAGTGACGCTGATACCGGACTCGTACTGGTCGAGCGTGACCTGCAGGGTGTCAAGCGTTCGTTGCGCAATTTGGTCACGCTCCCCGGTCACGAGCGTCTCGAGTTCGCTCGTCCCGATCACCTCGCGCAGCGCGCTTTCGGTCACGTCCTGCACGGTCGCCTCGGGATCGACCACCTCGAAGCTGTACTTCACGGGATCCGTGCGCCTGTACTGAACGACCATCTGGATAAACACGTACTGCTCATCTGCCGTCAGTATTTCGGTGCGGAACGGGAAGTTCTGGACCGCATTGGTATTGACGATATCGACGGATTCGATCGGGAACGGCAGGTGCCAGTGAATACCCGGCATCGTCGTCTCGGTGTAGGCGCCGAAGCGCTGGACAACGCCTCGCTCCGCCTCGTCGACCCGGTAGACGCCCGTAGCGCCCCAGGCGATCAGCAGCAGCCCGATCAGGATGTAGCCTCCGGCACCACCCGGCGCGCGACCGCTGCTACCACCACCGCCGAGAAGGCTGCTGAGGCGCCGCTGCCAGTTCTGTACGATCTGGTCCAGATCGTTGGGCTCTTTGTCGCCCCTGTTCCAGGGGTCCTTGCCGTTTCCAGGTTCGTTCCATGCCATAGTTTTACAACGTAGTCTTGTGTAAGAAGGGTGTCTATTTCAGATTTGCCGTTGCCGCCGATGTGATGACCGGCAACGGCTCGAGTAGTTCCGGATCAATGTTCTCGCGCTTCATGAAACGCTTCAGATCCTGCTCCGCCATTTCCAGTTCCAGCGTCCATCCGCCGTCTTCGTCGATCTGCTCGTTCAGTACTGCGCCGAGTTCGAAAAGCCTCGCCCGCAGCCGGCCTTGCGACGGTTGCAGGTGAATGAGCCTATGCAGCGTCTTGCGGCGCAGACGGTCACTGAGCGCCTCCAGAAGTAACCGGATACCTTCGCCGGTCGCCGCTGACAACCATACCGCCCGCCCCTCGCCATCGCGATTGCTCGTCAGGCGCGGGCTGCGGTCCAGCAGATCGATCTTATTGTACACGCGTATCTGCGGGACACGATCCGCATCCAGCTGTTTCAGCACCGAATTGACCTGACGCACGCGCTGCCAGCGATTCGGGTCACTCGCATCGATCAGGTGCAGAATCAGGTCGGCCTCTCGCGCTTCCTGCAGCGTCGAGCGGAATGCCGCGATCAGCTCGTGCGGCAGATCCCGTATGAAGCCAACGGTATCGGCCAGCACGATGTCGATTCCGTCGGGCAGCTCGACGCGGCGAACCGTGGGATCGAGCGTTGCAAACAACTGGTCCTGCACGTACACGCCGGCATCGGTCAGTGCGTTGAACAAGGTCGACTTGCCGGCATTCGTATAGCCAACCAGGGCCACGGTCGGTACTTCGGCGCGCACGCGGTTGCGCCGGTTCATCGTGCGGCGCGCATCGACCTGCTCGAGACGCGCGTTCAGCTGCCGGATCCGGCGCCCCAGCAGGCGGCGGTCCGTTTCCAGCTGGGTCTCGCCCGGGCCGCGAAGCCCGATGCCACCCTTCTGCCGCTCGAGATGCGTCCAGCCGCGCACGAGCCGGGTCGACAGGTGCCGGAGCTGGGCGAGTTCGACCTGCAGTTTGCCTTCGAAGCTGCGTGCTCGCTGGGCAAAGATGTCGAGAATGAGCCCCGCGCGGTCGAGGACACGACACTTGAGTTCGCGTTCCAGATTGCGCTCCTGGCTGGGCGACAGCGGTGCCCCGAAAATAACGAGTTCGGCATCGTTGGCTTCGACGCTCGATCGCAGCTCTTCGACCTTGCCCTTGCCGATGAAGAATCGCGGTTCCGGCCGTTTACGGGCACTGACGACCTCGTCGACGATGATCGCGCCGGCAGAACGCGCAAGTTCGCCGAACTCCGAACGCTCGGAGTCGTCAGGTGCGCCGCCGGGGCCCGCGTGGACGAGAATTGCACGTTCGCCGCTTTGCGGTCTTTCAAACAAATGCGCCCTCCTGCAACGAGGGTCGCGTTCCGCAGTTAATCGTCACCGTCTCCTGCGTCATCTGGCAATGGCAGACGCACGTTGCGCGATGGCACCACGGTAGAGATTGCATGCTTGTAGACCATCTGGTTAACGCTGTTCTTCAGGAGCACGACGAACTGGTCGAACGAGTCCACCTGTCCCTGCAGCTTGATACCGTTTACGAGGTAAATGGAAACCGGAACTTTTTCCTTGCGTAAAATATTCAGGAAGGGATCTTGTAATGTCTGCCCTTTAGCCATGTCGGGGTCTCCTTATTGTTGATTGTTATTTGAACCCGCATACCGGTGGCGCCGGTTGCCCTTGTGCGAAGTTCAGCCTAAGCGTCAAAAAAGTCTATCACAGGCCGGCCAGAACCAAGCCAAAAATCGGCCCTACCGGGCCGCCAAAAACTCCGATATAGCATCTGCAACGGCGGAATCAAGGGCATCGAAGGATTTCAGGCCCTTTTCGGACCGTAACCACGTGATCTGGCGCTTCGCCAGCTGCCGCGTGGCGGCCTGCGCCATCGCCAGCGCTTCGTCGAACGGGCACTCCCCGGCGAGATGCGTCCAGAACTGCCTGTATCCGACGGCGCGCATCGCGGGGCTGTCGCGATGAAGCCCCGGACGCTCCTTGAGGCGCCGGATCTCGTCCAGGAAACCGGCGTCCAGCATGCGCTCGAGGCGCAGCGCGATGCGCTCATGCAGCAACGATCGCGGCTCGACCCGGAGCGCCAGCTTCTCGAAGCCGATGTCCCCGGATCCTGCCGCTACCGCCGAGGAATCCTGCCATGCGGTCAGCGCCCGACCGCTCAGCCGGTAGACCTCGAGCGCGCGCTGGATGCGCTGGCTGTCGTTCGGGTTGATCCGCTCGGCCGCTGCCGGATCGACCTGCCGCAATTCGTCATGGAGCGCCGGCCAGCCCCGCTCCTCTGCTTCTGCGTCGATCGCCGCACGGACCTCCGCGTCGGCGGGCGGCAGCGCAGCCATGCCCGCGATTAGCGCGCGAAAGTACATCATCGTGCCGCCAACGAGCAGCGGCGTCCGGCCGGACTCGAAGATCGCCTGCATCGCTGCTACCGCGTCGCGCACGAAGTCGCCCGCGGAGTAGCTGTCCTCGGGATCACGAATATCGATGAGGCGATGTGGCGTCTCGCGCAGCGTGGCCGCGTCCGGTTTGGCTGTGCCGATATCCATGCCGCGGTAAACCAGCGCGGAGTCGACACTGATTACGTCGAGCGGAAAACGCTGGCACAGCTCGATCGCGACGTCCGTCTTACCGGACGCGGTCGGGCCCATCAGGCAGATAGCGGTTCGGGTTTTGATTGCGGCGCCCTTACTGCCCGCGCAGGAACAGCCGGTCCAGCTCCGCCATCGAGATCGCCGCCCACGTCGGCCGCCCGTGATTGCACTGATCGGCACGCTCCGTGGTCTCCATTTCCCGCAGCAACGCGTTCATCTCGTCCAGCGAAAGTCTGCGGTTTGCCCGCACGGAGTGATGGCATGCCATCGTCGCGAGGAATTCGTCGCTGGCATCCTGGAGGCGGCTGCTGCTGCCCGCCTCCCCGATGTCCGACAACAGATCGCGCAACAGGGACTCGACGTCGGAATCCTTGAGCAATGCGGGCACCTCCCGCACCACCAGTGTCGCAGGGCCGGTGCGATCCACCGACAAGCCCAATTCCTCCAGGTCGCGCGACGACTGCTCGACCCGGTCCGCCTCGTTCTCCGCAACAGCAAGAGTGACCGGAACCAGCAGCGGCTGCCGCACGACAGCGCGATCATCGAAACTCCTTTTCAGCTTCTCGTAGGTGATTCGCTCGTGTGCAGCGTGCATGTCGACCACGATCAGCCCGTCGCTGTTTTCCGCGAGAATGTAGACGCCCGCAAGCTGTGCAATGGCAAAACCCAGCGGCGGCACCTCGCCTGGCTCGGCGTCGACCTGCAGCGCCACGGATGCGCCAGTCAGGGTACCGTAACCCGCGAGCGCCTCCCTGACGTTCGCGGGACCGCCCCGCTCGGCCCCCGGCAAGGGCATCGGCCGCTGCGCGGCCTCCGGATAGCGGACGATGGAGGCCGGCGCAGGCGCGTGACCGCCCGGCCGGGTATCGCGAAGCGCCACCTCCAGGGTCTGCGCGACAATACCGTGCACGCGCCGGCCATCGCGGAAGCGAACCTCGTGCTTCGCAGGGTGCGCATTCGCGTCCACGCCGGCAGGATCCATGGCCAGGTTGAGTACGTAGGCCGGAAAGCGGCCATGAAACAGAACGTCCCTGTAGGCGTGCCTGGCGGCATGCGCCAGGGTCCTGTCGCTGATGCTGCGGCCGTTGACGAACCAGTATTGCTGGTCCGGCTGGCTGCGGTTGTAGGTCGGCAGCGCAATCCAGCCCTGCAGCGCGATGCCCTCGGTCTCGTGCTCGAGATGGATCGTCTGGTCCGCGAATGCATCACCGCACAGCTTGGCCAGGCGCGCCAGCTGCTGTTCGCTACTCAGTGCGGCGGGCAGTTTCAGCACGGTGCGCCGGTTGTGCGTCAGCGTGAAAGCAACGCCCGGCCGCGACAGCGCAAGACGCCGTAGCCATTTGTCGATGTGCCCGAATTCCGTTCGCTCGGTTCGCAGGAAGCGACGTCTTGCAGGCGTGTTGTAGAACAGGTCGTGCACTTCGACCGTGGTACCCGTCGCGTGGGCCGCCGGACGAGGGCCGCTGATCTCGCCGCCGTCCGCTTCGACCTGCCAGGCCGTATCCTCAGACGCGGTGCGCGACGTGAGTACCAGGCGTGCCACCGAGGCGATACTCGGCAACGCCTCACCACGAAATCCCAGCGATACGACCGCCTCCAGGTCTTCGAGGCTGGCAATCTTGCTGGTGGCATGGCGCGATAACGCCAATGACAGCTCGTCCTTCGCGATGCCGCTGCCGCTGTCGCGCACACGAATCAGCTTCGCCCCGCCCGCAGCGATGTCGATCTGGATAACGTCGGCACCGGCGTCGAGACTGTTCTCGACGAGTTCCTTGACGACGGAGGCAGGCCGCTCGACGACCTCGCCGGCAGCGATCTGGTTGATCAGGTGGCCTGGTAATTGCTGAATGGGCATGCGGAACAACGGGTTTTCAAACCCGCTATTTTTTCAAATCGCCGCTGAAATGTCTCGGTTTACCGGAGTCAGGTACCCGCGTAGAGCGGAATACTGAGTGTCTGGCCGACCCGGATCCGGTCGCTCGACAGCTTGTTTGCGGCACGAATCGCAGCAGTACTGACGTTGTAGCGCGCTGCGATCTCCGACAAGGTATCGCCGCGCGCAATGACGTGCCGCACCTGCCTGGCCGGCACCCGGCGCATTTCCATGGCGATTCGCGTATCGGGCGGCGGGTTCGAGTAAAAATAATTGCGAACGCCGGCGAGGATCGCATCGGCAAGGCGCTGCTGGTGGCGCCTGTCACGCAGTTTCTTTTCTTCCGAAGGATTCGAGATGAATGCGGTCTCGATGAGTATCGACGGCATGTCCGGCGACTTCAGCACGAGGAATCCGGCCTGCTGAACCGTGCGCCGGTGCACCTTGCCCAGGCGCGCGAGTTCCCGAATCACCTTGGAACCCACGTCCAGGCTCGCACTCAAGGCGGCGCTCTGCGACAGGTCGAGCAGCACCGAGGCAAGCACCTCGTCCTTGTCCTCGAGGGAGACGCCGCCAATACGCACGGATGCATTCTCGCGCTCGGCGAGCTGCTTGGCAGCCTCATCGCTCGCACCCTTGAGTGACAGCGCATACACGGACGCGCCGTACGCGCGGCGGTCGTCGACCGCGTCAGCGTGCACCGATATGAACAGGTCTGCCTTGTTACGCCGGGCGATCTCCATCCGCCGCCGGTGATCGACGTAGTAGTCGCCGGTTCTCACCAGCACCGCCTTCATGCCGGCTTCCGAGTTGATGCGGGCCGCGAGCGTGCGGGAAATCTGCAACGCCACGTCTTTCTCGCGAGTCCTGCCGCGGCCTACGGCGCCCGGATCGTGACCGCCATGCCCCGGGTCGATGGCAACGACGATATCGCGCCCCGGCTGATAGGCTTCCGATGCCGTCTTGACCGCGTGCAGGCTGCCGCTGCGCTGCAGATCGATGACGAGGCGATCGCCGTACTTGCTGTTCGGGCCCGCGGTGAAACTCCGCGAGCGAACCGCTTCGTTGAGGTCGAGGACCACACGCAACTGGCCGTTGGCGCGCACCGCGCTGCGAATCGAGCGCACAGGCCCCGTCCCCGCGGGCATTGCCCTGAGCGATTCCGCGAGACGGCTCGATTTGAGATCCACAACGAGGCGATCCGGCCCGCGCAAGGTGAAGATGTTGTGCGCGGCCGGGCGGCTCAGGTCAAGAACGACGCGCGTCTTGCCGTTTTCGGACCAGATCCGGATATTCTCCACCGTCGTCGCGGCCTGCGCTGCCGTGCAGAGCAGGATCAGAACGCCGCTGATTAAAAACCGCGAAAAGCGCATTTCGAGGCAACCACCCAAGCCTTGGAGTTATGTCGCGTCAGTATACGAAATTCGCAGCGAATTCCAAGAATATTCTTTTCAAAATTAGCAGGATAAAGAGATTTATTAATCTACTGGTTCAGTAGCAGCGGCCGTACCGAGCCGCTCGACGATGCGCTTGCCGTCCGGGCTGAGCCCGACAATCGTTGCCCTGCGACCGGGCTCCTCGTAGTCGAGTTCGACGCTGATGTCCGCGCGTGCCGCGATGCCGGGCGCCCTGTCGGGCCACTCGACGATGCGAAACCCCTCGTCGAGTTCGGTCCAGCCCAGGTAGCGCAATTCGTCTTCGCTTGAAATTCGATATAAATCAATATGATAAATCATTCCACCCGGCAAGTCGTACGGCTCCACGAGCGTATAGGTGGGGCTGGGCACCGCGCCCGAGTGGCCGAGCGCACGGATCAGCGCGCGGGCAAACGTGGACTTGCCGGCGCCCAGGTCACCGCGCAACAGGAGCGTCAGGCCAGCCGTACGCCTCGGCATTGCGGCGGCCAGCCGAGTGGCAAGCGCTTCGGTGGCGCCCTCGTCGGGGAGCAACACGCTCATGGATTGACGACACGCCTCAGTTCAGCGATCAGGTCCGAGGCGATGGTGCCGCGCTCACCGGACCGCGCCGCGAGGTCGCCCGCGCGCGCATGCGCCTCGACACCGACAACCGCCGACGCTTCCTTGCCGAGACCCTGCGCCAACAGGGCGGCGATAACGCCGGTAAGGACATCGCCCATCCCGGGGCTCGCCATGCCCGGATTCCCGGAGGTACACAGCCACGGAACCTCCTTTTTCGACGTAACCAGCGTGTTTGCACCTTTCAGAACGACGACACCACCGTATTTTTCCTGCAGCGACTTCAGTGCAGCCGGCCGATCGTCCTGCACAGCCGATGTTGCAGCACCCAGCAGCCGGCCCGCTTCGCCGGGATGCGGCGTGATGATTCGGCGCGCATTCTTCGCTGGCGTCTCGGCGAGCAGGTTCAGCGCGTCGGCATCCCAGACGCAGGGCAGGTCGAGCTCGCTGACCGTGGCGTAGAGCTGCTGCGCCCATTCCGAGCGCCCGAGGCCGGGGCCGAACGCAATCGCCGTCGCTCGCTCCAGCAGCGGCGCCAGGGACTCGGCTTCGGCGATACCGTGGCTCATCAGTTCGGGTCGCGACCCGACGACGACCGAGGCGTGCGAGGGGTGCGTTGCGACGCTGACCAGACCCGCCCCCGTGCGGAGCGCCGCCTCGCCGGCCAGCCGCACGGCGCCCGGCATGCCTTCGCCGCCGCCGATAATCAACACGTGGCCGAAATCGCCTTTGTGAGAGCCGCGCGGCCGCCGCATGAGGCAGCGGCGCAGGACCCGGCTCGAAATTCGCCGGCTCACGGCTTCGGCATGCGGCCGGCAATGCTCCGGCACGCCGAGACCGTCGAACACGAGCGTCCCGCTGAGTTCCGACCCTTCCCCCGCGAACAAACCCGCTTTCAGGCCGACGAATGTCACCGTGAGATCCGCCTCGACCGCCGTACCCATCACCTGCCCGGTATCGGCGTGGACGCCCGTCGGGATATCGAGCGACACTACGTGCGCCGGATGCGCGTTCATGGCCAGGGCCGCTGCAGCAAATTCGCCGGCCACATCGCGTTCGAGACCGCTGCCCAGCAGGGCATCCACGATCAGGCTGGCCTCGTCGTCGAGCGCGCCCTCCCAGGGCATGACGACGCCGCCCTCCGCGGCAAAATCGTCATAGGCGGTCGCCGCATCACCCGTCAGCGACTCAGGATCCACGAGCGCCACCACGGATACGACGATTCCATCCTGCGCCGCGAGCCTGGCAACCACGTAGCCATCGCCCGCATTGTTACCGGCGCCGCAGACGACCTGCCAGCGCATCGCGTCAGGAAATTGCGCCCGGGCAGCACGAAGCGCGGCGGCACCGGCCCGCGTCATCAGGGTGTAGCCCGGGATACCCTCGTCTTCGATCGCAGCCCGATCCATCTCGCGCACGGTTGCAACGGAATAGATTTCAATGGGTAAGGGTCGCATCGGCACGATTATACTGGCAGCGATGAGTGAAAGCCGGCAAACAATCGATGACCCACTGACGCTGAAGGCAGACATTCGCGAGTGGGCGCTCGACCTGGGGTTCCAGCAAATCGGTGTGAGCGATATCGATCTCGAACAGGCCGAATCGCGCCTGCAGGAGTGGCTGGGCGCCGGTCACCACGGCCGAATGCACTACATGTCACGCCACGGCACCAAGCGCAGCCGCCCGCAGGAACTCGTGCCGGGCACGCTGCGTATCATCACGGCGCGCATGGACTACCTGCCGCAACCGCAGACCGAAGCGATAGAGCTTCTCGACGATGCCCGGCGAGCCTACGTATCCCGTTACGCGCTGGGGCGCGACTACCACAAGCTCCTTCGCAGCCGCCTGCGCGCACTGGCCCGCCGCATCGAGGCAAGCGTTGGCAGTTTCGGCTATCGCGTCTTCGTCGACAGTGCCCCGGTACTCGAAAAAGCGATTGCGGAGAAAGCCGGCCTGGGCTGGATCGGCAAGCACACCAACCTCATCAACCGTGACGCCGGCTCGTGGTTCTTCCTCGGCGAACTCTACACGGACCTGCCGCTGCCCGTTGATGCCGGCGAGGACTCGCACTGCGGGACGTGCCGGGCGTGTATCGACGTCTGCCCCACCGACGCCATCGTCGCTCCCTACAAGCTGGATGCCCGCCGCTGTATTTCCTACCTGACCATCGAACTCAAAGAGGCGATTCCCACAGAGTTCCGCAAGGCAATAGGCAATCGCATATACGGCTGCGACGACTGTCAGCTATTCTGTCCGTGGAACAAATTCGCGCAGTTGAGCGACGAACCCGACTTCGCTCCGCGACACGAACTCGATGCGGCAGAACTCGTCGAGCTTTTCGCCTGGGACGAAGTGACGTGGCTCGAGAAAACGGAAGGCAGCGCGATCCGGCGCATCGGCCACGAGAGATGGCTGCGCAACATCGCGGTAGCCCTCGGCAATGCGACAACGACACCAGAGGTTATCGCCGCACTGAACAAACGGCGTGATTCGGACTCGAAGCTCGTAGCTGAACACGTCGAATGGGCGCTGGCTCAGCATGACAAACAGAAATAGCAAACAGGGGGAGAACATGTTCGAGGCACCCGCGTCAGAGTATCTCGTCCCGTTCGACGGCTCGTTCCGGGTCAGCGAGGCGAGCACGTCCGCATTGACCGAACGGCATCCGCACAAGGGAAAACACCGCAAACGGGCGACCGATGCCCTGAAGCAACTGCAGCGCGTGCTGGCGGCGGGTGACCGCCATGCCATACTGCTGGTCTTCCAGGCTATGGATGCCGCCGGGAAGGACAGCACGATCCGGGCCGTCATGCAGGGCGTGGATCCATCCGGCTGCCAGGTGTTCAGTTTCAAGAAGCCATCGAGCCAGGAACTCGACCACGATTTCCTCTGGCGAACATCGAAGTGTCTGCCGGAACGCGGCCGCATAGGGATTTTCAACCGCAGCCATTACGAGGAAGTGCTCGTCGTGCGGGTTCATCCGCAAATCCTCGCCTCGCAGAAGATACCCGGCGAACTGAACCTCGAGACGATCTGGAACGATCGGCTGCGCTCCATCCGCGAGCATGAAGAGCACCTTGCGCGCAACGGCACCGTGATTATCAAGTTCTGGCTCAACGTTTCCCGGGAGAAACAGAAACGGCGCTTCCTGGCGCGACTCGATAACCCGGACAAGAACTGGAAATTCGAGCCCCGCGACGTGATCGAACGGCAACACTGGGACGACTACATGCATGCCTACGAGGAAGCGCTCAATGCGACGTCGCGGCCCTGGGCTCCCTGGTACGCGATACCCGCCGACAGCAAAGCCTACATGCAGGCGCGTGTCGCAGAGACAATCATCAATGCGCTGGAAGGCATCGGCCTGCGGTACCCGGAGCCGACCGAGGACGATCGGGTCGCATTTGCGGCCGCGCGACAGGAGCTCGAGAACGATCATTAGCCGGGCCGTCATGGCATCGGCTAACCATAATGTGGTCCAATCGGCGTTTTTTAGGGCTGAAATCGGCGAGAATTCCCCGGATGGAGCAAGCGTTTTCCATAAACTCGGATTACAAACGCTCGTTGTTGCAGGCGCTGGAGCTGTTTCACGGCGTGCGCCCGGACGACGTCCAGGACCTGTTGCAGCGATGCGACCGGCGCGACCTCGCCGCGGGCGAAGTGTTGCTTTCGCCGGGCGCGAAAAACGAGCACGTTTTCATCGTGCTCTCCGGCAGCCTAAACGTGCACGTAGGCTCGCCGGGCGGGCCGGTGGTCGCCACGATGGAGACCGGGGCCTGCGTCGGTGAAATGTCGATCATCGAGGATCGCGACCCGTCCGCCTACGTCATCGGCGTCGAAGATACCCACCTGCTCGTCATCCACCAGTCCATTCTGTGGGAGATGGTGGACGCTTCACACGATTTCGCCAAGAACCTGCTCGTCGTCCTGTCTGAGCGCGTTCGCAGCCACAACAAGGTGATTGCCGACAGTTACGGTGAGCTGCGCAAGTTCGAACGTCACGCGACAACGGACGCCCTGACCGGACTGGGCAACCGCCACTCGATGGAAGAGACATTCCCCCGCGAGATCCAGCGTTGCACAAAGAACGACGAGCCCGTGTCGCTGGTCATGATCGATGTCGATAACTTCAAGGACTTCAACGACCGCTTCGGCCATATCGCCGGGGACCGCGCGCTCACGGCCGTTTCGCGCATCCTGCGCAAGCAGTTTCGGCCGCGTGACGTGCTGGTGCGGTATGGCGGCGACGAGTTCGCCGTATTGCTGCCGCAGGTGGATGTGGAATCCGCCCTGGAGGTCGCCGACCGGGTTCGGCGCTCGGTCAGCGGCGATACCGGAGACGGCAGCGATTCGCTGATCCAGATTCCCGTGCGCATTTCCATGGGCGTCGCCGAACTGCCGCCTCACGGCAACCTGGATAACCTGATCAGGGCAGCTGACGCGGCACTCTATCGCGCCAAGCACGCGGGCCGCGACAGGGTTTCCAGCTAGCTAAATAGATACGACGATATTGTCGATCAGGCGTGCTTTGCCGAGGTGCGCGGCCGCCAGAACGACGATCTCGTCGCAGTCCCGGTCGGGCGGCTCGAGGTTCTCTGCACGCCGAATGGCGACATAGTCCGGAGTGAACCCTGCCGCCTCGATCTTTGCCCAGGCACTGTTCTCGAGTTCCGCGAAATTTCGCTTGCCGTCCTGAAGTTCCGTCCCGATCGCCTGCAGCGACGCATGGAGCCGCGGCGCGACCGCCCGTTCCGCCTCGCTGAGGTACTGGTTACGGGAACTCATGGCGAGGCCGTCCGCTTCGCGCACTGTCGGCGCGGTGATAATCCTGATCGGCAGGCTGAGGTCGACCGTCATGTGACGGATGACCAGCTGTTGCTGGTAGTCCTTCTGCCCGAAAACGGCGACGTCCGGTCGAACGAGCGCGAAGAGGCGCGCTACCACCGTCGTCACGCCATCGAAATGGCCCGGCCGCGAGGCACCACAGAAATTGCGGGTCAGCCCCGGCACGGACACCACGGTGGCTTTGTCGATACCGAAGGGATAGACGGTGTCAACATCCGGTGTGAACAGCACGTCGGCATCGAGCTTTTTGAGCCGCTGCGTATCGCGCTTGAGCGTGCGCGGATACTCGTCGAAGTCCTCACCCTCGCCGAATTGCGTGGGATTGACAAACACGGTTACCACGACGCGTTCCGCATGCTGGCGGGCCAGCTCGACGAGACTCAGGTGACCTTCGTGCAGATTGCCCATGGTCGGCACGATAGCAACGTGGTTCCCGTGATGGCGCCAGTCCTCGTGCATCTCGCGCAATTCCTCCCTCGTACTGACTACTTGCATGGGGCTCGTCCCGCTATCAGGAAAAGCAATGTTCGGGGGCCGGATAACTGCGGTCTTTCACGGCTGACACATAGGCGCGGATGGCTTCGAGCGGCGACGCATGCCCCGCCTGGAAATTCCTGACGAATCGCGGCGTCTTGCCCTGCGTGATATCGAGAATGTCGTACAGCACGAGAATCTGGCCATCGACATCGGGACCCGCCCCGATCCCGATCACGGGCACCTCGAGCGAGTCCCGGATGGACTGCCCCAGTTCGCTCGGCACGCACTCGAGCAATACGATATCGGCGCCCGCATCCTGCAGCTTTTTCGCCGCCCGCTGCATGTCCTTCGCCTTTTCCGCGTCCCTGCCCTGCACGCGAAACCCGCCTATCTTGTGCACCGACTGCGGCTTCAACCCGAGATGAGCGCAAACAGGAATATCGTGGCGGGCGAGATGCTCGACGATCTCGATCTGACCTTCTCCGCCCTCCAGCTTGATCATCATCGCGCCGCCTTCCTGCATCATGCGGACCGAGTTTTCGAGCGCCTGATCGGGATTTGCGTAACTCATGAAGGGCATGTCGGCGACGAGGAACGCGCGGCGCAACCCTCGGGCAACGGCACGGGAATGATAGACGACGTCATCGACGGTCACCGGTACCGTCGTATCGTGGCCCTGGATCACCATACCCAGCGAATCACCGACGAGCACCAGATCCACTCCTGCAGCATCCACAAGCACGGCAAAGCTCGCGTCATAGGCGGTAAGGCACGCAATCGGAGCACCCTCTTCTTTCATCTTGCGCAAAGTCGAGACGTTGACGGGCGGTTCCGGCATGCCCCTTTGCTCAAGCTGGGTATACATTAGCGAGTCTCCGTGAATAGCCCGGGGCGGACGCCCTCAGGCAAGTGCAGCCGCTGTCGGGTTGAAGAAATGGCGTCCGCCAGTCGTCCGTTCGATCTGACCAAAAAGCTGCTCGTAATCGGCGTCATTGTTTACAGGGTCGATTTGCGACGCATTGACGATGAGAAGTGGACCGTCGTTATACGCGTGAAAGAAGCGGGCGTAAATATCCGCGAGCCGCTCCAGGTATGCGCGGTCGATCATTCTCTCGAAGCCGACGCCACGACGGGCGATGCGTTCGAACAGAACGTCGACGGATGCTTGCAGATAGATGACGAGATCAGGAACCGGCGCCTCGACCGCCAGCTGGTCGGCAATCTGCTCGTAAAGAGCAAACTCGTCTGCGTCGAGGTTGAGCTCGGCGAAAATACGATCCTTGGCGAAGAGATAGTCGCAAATACGGACCGTGGTGAACATATCCGTCTGCCGCAACTGCTCGATCTGACGCGCCCTCGAGAACAGGAAGAACATCTGGGTCGGCAGGGCTGCCGTCTTGCCCTCCGTGTAGAAGCGCTCGAGGAACGGATTCTCGAAGGCTTCCTCCAGTATCAGTTCCCCGGAAAGACTGCTTGCAAGCCGCTTCGCCAGCGCAGTCTTGCCCGCACCGATCGGCCCCTCGACGACCATGTAGCGGGGGCTGCCGGCACCTTGGGTGGAACTGGGGGTCGAAACCATGTCATTCCTGTAAGGCAAGTCTTGAAATCCGGGGCTCGCTGTCGTTCACGGGCAGGTCGCGGACGCGGCCGAGCCCCGGTATTTCGAAGTCGGGCACGATTTCACGTAACGGCAACAATACAAAATTTCGTGACGCGATGCCGGGATGGGGAACGGTGAGGCCGGGTTCGTCGATCGAGAGGGCGCCGAAGGCGAGAAGATCGAGGTCCAGCACCCGCGGACCCCAGTGGATTTCACCCCGTTCGCGCCCCCGGGAGCGCTCGATCGCCTGCAATTGCTCGAGCAGCATGCGTGCGCCCAGCCCTGTCGTTAACAACGCCACGGCATTGACGAAGTCTGGCTGCTCGATTCCCCCCAGCGGAGCGGAACGGTAAAGTGAGGACGCCGCCACCACGCTGGTGTGTTCGATCGCATCGAGCATGCCGAGTGCCGTCTCGATCTGGCGTGCGGGGCCGTCGAGGTTGCTGCCGAGACCGACGAGGGCCTCTGCGCCCTCCTCGCTCACGACGATTGCCCCGCCTTCGGACGGCGCTTGCGGCGGCGGCTGCGCCGCCTCGCGCGTGGTTTCCGATCGATCTGGAAAGCCTCTGCGCGATCGTCTGGCGACTGCTTCTGCACATCCGTCCAGAAGCGTGCGAGTTCGCGGTCGAATTGACCGACTTCGGCGAGCAGCATCATGAAATCATAGGCGGCGCGGAAGCGCCGGTGGTTCAGCAGGTTCATTGCCCGCTTGCCGCGCGTCGCGGTAAAGCGCGGCTGCAAGGCGATCATTTCGCGCATCGGCACCGTAAAGCGGCGTGGAATGGACACCCGTCTCTGCTGCTGTCCCGCAAGTTCATAGGCAGCGAGGCTCAGCGCCTGGGATTCGGACATCTTCTCTTCCGAACGCCGTATGGCAGCGAGCCGCCTGGCAGGCGCCCAGAAGAACACGCCGAGCAGAAACATGGGTGTCACTGACTGGCCCGCAGCAACCCGCTTGTCCGTGTTCTTTAGCGCCGCGCGCACGAAACCGGCGAACGCCTCGTCCTCCTCGATTTCCTGGTCAACGGCCGGGAACAACTGCGCGAACAATCCGTACTCGCGCAGCATGTCATAGGTCCGCTCGGCGTGACCGGCCTGAAACAATTTGAGGAACTCGTCGAACAGTCGTGCAGCCGGCACGTTGGCCAGCAACTCCACGTTGTCGCGTATGGCCTTGCAGACGGATTCGTCGACCGTGAATTCGAGCTTCGCCGCAAATCTCACGGCACGCAGCATCCGCACCGGATCCTCTCGAAGTCGTTGATCCGCGTCGCCGATCAGGACGATGTGCTTCTGCTTGATGTCCTCGACGCCACCAACAAAATCCCAGATGCTGTGGTCGGCGATGTTGTAGTAGAGGGCATTGCAGGTGAAATCGCGGCGCCAGACATCTTCCCGGATACTGCCGTATACGTTGTCGCGGATGATTCGGCCCTCGTCATCGTGCGCGTGATCATCATCCGCATGATTGGCTGCGGCACGAAAGGTCGCGACCTCGATGATCTCCCGCCCGAAGCGCACGTGCGCGAGCCGGAAGCGCCGCCCGATGAGACGGCAATTCGAGAACAGGGCGCGCACCTCGTCCGGGGTTGCGTCCGTGGCAATGTCAAAGTCCTTGGGGTGCAGCCCCACCAGCGCATCGCGCACACAACCCCCGACCAGGAACGCCTGATAACCGGATTTATGCAGTCGGTACAGTACCTTGAGCGCGCTCTTGGAGACTTCGTCCCGGGAGACGCCATGGGCTGAGCGGGGAATGATTTTGGGACCTTTCGACGCAGGTTGCCCGCTATTCTTCAAATGATTTCCGCTTGAGGATTGGATATGCGGCCGTATAATAGCAGCCCCTGCCCGACCGCGGCAGACAAAAGAGTGTCTCCGCTCCCTTCGTCTAGCGGTTTAGGACGCCGCCCTCTCACGGCGGTAACAGGGGTTCGAATCCCCTAGGGAGTGCCAAATCAAGAAAGGCCCGCCGTGTGCGGGTCTTTTTTGATTTTGTCCTGCCTTTGGAGAAATCGGACCTCTGGTTCGACAAATTCGCGCAGCGAGTTTGGACGCCGCAGGCGCGAATCAATCCCCTGGAGAGTCTGATATGCACAAGAGGAGGCCCTTGCGGCCTCCTCTAGCTTTCAGGACTTCGGAATCTCGACGGCGTCCGCAACGATCTCGTAGACCTTGCCGGCCTGAATCTCGTCGCTGCCCGCATCGGCCCGAAGGTGGGCGGCCTGTTCCTCGGACAGCGTGCGTTCGATGAACGTTCCGGTAAGCGTCACGGTTTTCCCGCTGGTGTCAGTGGGCACGAAGAACGCATAGTCCCGGAACGAAACCCGGACTGCATGCTTGCCGCTCGTGGCAATCATGAAGCAGCCCTTCTTCTGGCAGACCTGGGAAATTCGCGTCTCTACCCGGACAGACGTATCGAGGTAGTCGTCGGGATTGTCCAGAAGTGCCTCCAGCGAGGTCGGACTGGCATTCGCGTCGAGGGGCGCGCCGAAGATTTCCGCTTCGTCCGTGACCGCGACAGGTTCCGACAGGCGTATGACCTCCGCTGCGACGGCGTGTACTGGCAAGATGCCCATCGCAACGACAACGGCAATAACGACAGTGCGTATAGTCATAACCACTCATCCTCTGATAAATGCATCGGTCCGGCGCCGACGCTGCCGAGACCCCGGGCAATTCTAACTCATCGAGTACGTCGATATCGATCAGGCGCGGAATGGCTTTGAGCAATCGTTCGCCGGATGCTGCGGGCGAGCTCATCGTCCTGAAAGCGCAGGACGTCGCTGCCGGCATAAGGGGACATACGGGTCGCGATGGCATCGTAGACCGCCTGCCAGCTCCGCATCACGAATGCCCGGTCTGTCTTGCCCAAAGGGGGCATGGCGAGGTCGCCTGCCGGGTAACACTGAGCGAGAAAGTGGCTGGGACAATAGTCGCCGTTGTAGCCCCCGCGCAGCCCCCATGTCACATAGATATTCGCGCTGCGAAGCGCGGCCGTGAACGCACCCGTCACGCTGCGCGCCGTCCGGTTGCAATGTGTCGTTTCATTTCGTCCCGAATAAAACAATACCCCACGAGGTCCTGCGGAATAGCCGAGCCTCGCCTCGGTTACCGCCGCGTACACCACCGACGCCAGTATCGTGCAACCGTCAACGCCGATCGGCAGCGGCTGCGCGCGTGCCGGAGCGAACAGTTCTGCAGCAACTGCCAACAGGGTGTACGTCAGCATGTGCGTCCTTGTAGCCAACTTGCCTTTCCCCGGGGGGTGACCTGTCGCCCAACAATCGGACAGTGGCGGTTCGGCATCCACCGGCAAATTTCGGCAAACGGTGCAGTTCGGACTATGATGCGGCCTGATGCCAGAGCCACCTCACGCCAGCAAGCAACATTTCTTTCTCGACCGTGTTCTCGGACTCGAGCGTCACGAGTATTTTGCGGTCGCCTGGTCCTTCATCTATTTCTTTTGCGTCCTGTCCGCCTACTACATGTTGCGGTCGGTGCGCGAGACGATGGCCGTGGAAGGGGGCGTGCAGAACGTCCCCTGGCTGTTTTCGAGCACCTTTGTCGTCATGCTTGCGGCCACTCCGGTGTTCGGCTGGGTCGCTTCACGCTTCCCGCGGCGCCGGTTTCTGCCGTGGGTCTACTATTTCTTTGCCGCCAACATCGTGCTCTTCTGGGCCGGCTTCAGCTACGCAATAAACAATGGTCTCAGCTTCGTCTGGTTGGGGCGGGCTTTCTTCGTCTGGCTCAGCGTATTCAACCTGTTCGTGGTCTCCGTTTTCTGGAGCTTCATGGCCGACATCTATACACGCGAGCAGGGTCGGCGCCTGTTCGGCGTGATCTCGGCGGGCGGTAGCGCAGGCGCACTGCTCGGGCCGCTTGCGACAGGCGGGCTCGTGGTTACGATAGGCTTCCACAACCTGTTGCCGATTTCGGCAAGCCTGCTGCTTTTCGGCGTCTACTGCATTACGCGACTGCGGCGCTGGGTCGAATCCGAGCACCGCGACGACATCGCCGATACAGTCGCCTCGACGGCACCACTGGGCGGCAACCTGCTCGGCGGCATCACGCTGGTCACGCGGTCCCGGTACCTGACCGCGATCAGTGTGGCCTCGGTCATCGCCAGCCTGCTCGGTACCGCCCTCTACATGTTTATGACCGAACTCGTTGGCGAAGCTTTTGCGAGCACCGACGAGCGCACCCGGACGTTCGCTTTCATCGATGCCGCGACGAACACCATGGCGATGCTCGTGCAGTTGCTAATCGTGAAACGGGCCGTGTGGCGATTCGGCGTCGGCATCACGCTGTCACTGTTGCCCGTCATCTCCATTGCCGGTTTCGCACTGGTGGCGATCAATCCGTCGTTTCTCGCCGTTGCTGCCGTTCAGGCGATTCGCCGCGCCGTCGGCTTCGGCCTCTCGAAACCAACGAACGACATGCTTTATTCGGTTGTTTCGCCGGAAGAAAAATACAAATCCAAGAATTTCATCGACACGGCCGTCTATCGCGGCGGCGATCTGCTCGGCACCTGGACCGTGAGGGCCCTGTGGGGACTGGGTTACTCGGGGATCTCACTCGTCATGTTGCCCTTTGCCGCTCTCTGGGTTGCAATCGCGATGTGGCTTGGCAAGTCCTACCGCCGCTATGACAATGAACTGGCAAGAGGAGACCAACCATGACGGGCGCACGGTGGACAAGGCGCGACGTTTTGCTCACTGGCGCGGCGCTGGGCTCGATGCCGCTGGCCGGAATTACGAACGAGCGCCAGATGATCTCTCGCCCGCTTCCATCCGGCGGCGAGATGTTACCCGTGATCGGGCTCGGCACATACAGCGTGTTCGACGTCGACAGCACGGCCGAGAAAATCGCTGCACGCCGCGAAATCATGGAACTGCTGCTCGGCGCCGGCGGCAGTGTCGTGGACACCTCACCGATGTATAACCGCTCGGAAAAAGTGATCGGCAACATCATCGCGAGCGGGACACCGCGAGATGCCATGTTCATCGCTACGAAGGTCTGGACGGACGGACGTGATGCCGGCGTAGAGCAAATGTCGCGTTCGGCCAGGCTCATGAAAACGGACGTTATCGACCTGATGCAGGTTCACAACCTTCGCGACACAGCCGTGCATATGCGCAGTATTCGCAAACTGCAGGAACAGGGAAAGATCCGCTACAGCGGACTGACGCATTATCGGGCCGGCGCCCATGATGCACTGGAGCGCGCGGTACGCGAGTATCGGCCGCAATTCCTGCAGATCAACTATTCGCTAAGCGAGCGCGAAGCGGATCAGCGGCTGCTGCCTGCCGCACAGGACCTCGGCGTCGCCGTGATCATTAACCGGCCGTACCAGGCCGGCCGTCTTTTCAGCGCAGTGCGCGGCCTCGACTTGCCCGGGTGGGCCCTCGAATTCGCCGCGAGCTGGGGACAGTTCTTCCTCAAGTTCATCATCAGCCACCCGGCAGTGACCTGTGTGATACCGGCGACCAGCAAGCCGCATCACATGCGCGACAATCTCGGGGCCGGTTTCGGCGAACTACCGAATGCCGCCACTCGCGCGCGGATGGTCGCGTTGATCAGGGAACTGTGAAGATGGGGAATGCCGGCCTGTTGCGCCGCCTCGCGGCCATACTGTACGACTCGCTGCTCTTGTTGGCGCTCTGGTTCCTCGCCACCGTTCCTTTCATCGCAATTGAAAGCGGCGAATCGATCGAACCGGGCAGTGGGCCGCTGTACATCGTCTACCAGCTGACTCTTTTCGGCGTGGCGTACGGTTTCTTCGTTGGATTCTGGCGCCATCGCGGCCGGACGCTCGGGATGCAGTCGTGGGGTTTGCAGCTGCAAACTGCCGACGGCAAGATTCCGTCAGCAGGGGCGGCGACCATACGATTCTTTGCGGCGATCCTGTCCTGGCTGCCGCTGGGACTCGGTTTTTTCTGGCAACTGTGGGACGCCGAACATCTCACCTGGCACGACCGCCTGAGCAGGACCCGGCTGGTCTATTACCCGCGCAAGAAGGCGCCGGAGTAGTCTGCTAGCGGCCTCCGTAATCCTGCAGTAACGCAACGAGATCATCGCGCTGGATTATCCGCGCCACTTCCAATGGACGCGCATAGCGGAAGCCTGCAAACACCGACCTGTCCTGAATGCGCACGGCGTCGTTCACGCGTGCACCGTGCTCGAGCAGCAGTTTGACGATTTCCCTGTCTCCGAACAGGATCGCACTGTAGAGCGGGCTGTACCACTCTCCGCCGATGTTCGCGTCGGCGCCCGCGTCAAGGAGCAACCTCGCGACATCCTTATGGCCGTTCTCAACCGCAAGGTTGAGCGGCGTGCGGAGTGCCGTTGCCCTGGCAATTGCCTGCGGATCCCGGTCTGCTCCGGTCATCATCGCGAGAATCTCCGGATTCGCGTGTCCGGCCGCGTCGGCAATCCGCGCATCGGCTTCGGCCGGCCCCAGATTGACATCGACGCCCGCATCGACAAGCAGCCGGACCGCATCCAGGTGCCCTCCGCCGGCGACAATATGGAGGGCAGTAAGACCGCGGCGCTGGATAAGTGGGTCGATACCTTCGCTGAGCAGCGCAGACAGAATGCCGGCATTCCCGGCGTCTGCGGCTTCGAACCATATTCGGGTATCGATGAGATCGGGTTGCTGCACCGACTGCTCGCTGCCGGTCGCCGATCCCCCGGATGTCGAATGGCACGCAGCCATGCAAGCGAGCAGCATCGCCGGACAGTGCCGCCAGGAATGCGCGAATCGCCGCGAACGCACCACGGCTAACGTATTCGCCAAAGCGCCCCGAGGGTAACCAGCAACAGGGCAATCGTCGGCAACCACGACACCAGCGCGGGATTCAGGTCGAAGACCTGTCCGGAGTTGGCGAGCATCTCGCTTGCGAGGTAGTAAGCCAGTCCGACACCGACGCCAATCATCAGGCGCGCACCCGCGCCACCGGTTCGCAAACTGCCGAATACGAAAGCCAGCGCAAGCATCGGCATGATCATGACCGCAGCGGTGCGCGATACTCTGTACCACAGCTCCGACTCGTAATTACTGCTGTCGAGGCTGTTGCGTTTCAGGTAGTCGATGTAGCTGAGCAGCCCCCTCGCGGAGAGGCTGGTGGACTTGACCATCGAGCTGCCGAGCATCTCGGCATTCACTTCAAACGACTCCACGGCGACGGAGGATTCAATCGCCTGCACACTGTCACGCTGGAAACGTGTCTCTCGGAAATTCTCGAGCAACCAGCGATCGTCTTCCCCGATCCCGGCATTCTCCGCGCGCGCAATGGACACCAGCTCGTTGGCGTCGTCGAAGCGGAACACATACAGCCTTCCGAAATCGAATTCCGTGTTGACGCGCTCCAGGTGCAGATAGGCAGGCCCATCCTTGACCCAGGTCTCGTTGCCGAGGCGGTCGTCATCCTCGCCGTAGCGCGCTTCGGCGCGCATATTGCGAGCGTAGTAGTCGAGCGGCGGGCCGATGAACTCCCCGAGCAAAGCGGTGATCGCGAGCATGACAAAACCGGCGAACGCAACCATGCCCGCGAGCTTGCCGACCGACAGTCCCGACGCGCGCATGACGATAACCTCGCTGTTTGCGGCGAGCCCGCCGAGGCCCAGCAGCGACCCGATCAGCGCCGAGACCGGGAACATCTGGAACGCGAGATTCGGCAGCCGTAGCGCGGCAAACAGAATGGCCTGTGGCGTCCTGTAATCAGCCTTCACATCTTCGAGTTCCGCGATGAACTCGAACAGGCCCGCCAGCGCGAGTAATACCACGAGCACGAGTGCAGTACTCGTGATTATCGTGCGCATCAGGTACTGGCTCAGTATGCCGTTCATCGAAACAGCCGCTTGTGAACCTGGTTCTGAACTGCCAGCAGGGTCAGAGCTGCGAGCAGGACCAGGCCGTGCACCCACCAGAGGCCCAGCGCCGGATCGACCTCGCCTTTTTCGACCCAGGCCTTGGCCGCACTCAGCAAGTTGAAGTAGATGATGAAGACCAGCAATCCGATTGCCAGCCTGCCATATCGCCCCGAGCGCGGCTGGCTGCGTGACAGCGGCACCGCGAAGATCGCGAGGATAACCGTTGATAACGGTACACCGATTCGCCACTGCAGTTCCGCACGGTGCAGCGGGTCGGCCGAGCGAATCAACCTGCCGACCAGCATCTCGCGCGGCTCCGGTTCCGGTGGCTCGAGGCTTGGCAGGCGGTACGGAATACCGTGCTCCACAAACTCCACGACACGGAATTGCGGCGTTCCCGGCACGCCTTCGTAACGGCGCCCGTTGTGCAGGACGAGGAAACGGATGTCCGGATCGTCCGATTCCACCTGTTCGCCGCGTTCGGCCACCACGACCTCGACGATGTTCGCCTCGCCGCTGTCGTCCTCGACGAAGCGCTGCAGGAAGACATTCTCCATGAAACCCTCGGCGGTGACGCGCTCGCCATAGACGACCGCCCTGCCCGGACCGAACACCGTGAACCTTCCCGGCTCGATGCTGGCCAGGTCCGCCTCACGGCGCGCTTCCGCGCCGATCCGCTCCACCGTCTGCAGCGCGCGCGGCCCGAGATCGATGGCGAGCCAGGCGACGCCGAGTACCAGCGGCAATGTCAGCCAGACCAGCGGGCGGTAAACACCGGAGGGTCCGACGCGGCAGGCCATCATCGCCGGCATCTCGCTATCGCGATACAGCCTGCCGAGCGCCAGCATGATGGACAGGAACAGGCCGATCGGCACCAGGACCGTCAGGTATTGCACGGCGGAGAGCCCGATAACGTCCATCGCGGCCCCTTTCGGCAACTTACCTTTTGCCACTTCTCCGAGAACCCGCGCGAACTGGTTGGTGAGCAGAATCATCAACAACACGAGCGTGACCGCGAGCCAGGTCGTCGCGATTTCCCGAAATATGTATCGGTCAAGGATCCGCAGCATCGATGTCAATGATTTCCTTAACGGTTTTCAGCCGAATCAGTTAGACTACCGCTTTTATTTTGTCCGGGACAGCCCTGAATTCCATGGATTATTTTACGACCACCAGCAACGCCGCCAAACGAACAACGGACTGTGTCATCGTCGGTGTCTACGAGCGCGGCAAACTGAGTGCAGGCGCCACCGAGATCGATGCGGCATGCGATGGAGAGCTGCGCCGCCTGGTAAAAAGCGGCGATTTATCGTCAAAACCGGGACGCTGCGTCCTGCTGACCCAGCTGGGCGGCGTCAAGGCGGCGCGGGTCGCTGTCGTTGGGCTTGGCAAAGCGAGTGAATTCGACAGCCGCGGTTTCTGCCGCGCCGTCGCTGCAGCAACAGGCGCCATATCGGACAGCAAATGCAAGGACGTCCTCAACACGCTGACCCTCGAAAGCGTCGGCGATACTAACGCGTACTACCTTGCGCGGCAGACCGTGCAGACCATCGGCGAGGTGTTGTATCGCTTCACCCGGATGAAGAGCAACGACAAGAACGCCGGCATGCCGCTCAAAAAGATCGGCGTATCGGTTGCTGCGCGTGGTGATGCTGCGAATGCAATGCTCGGGGCAAAACACGGCGGCGCAGTGGTGGAAGGAATGTCACTCGCGAAAGACCTCGGCAATCTGCCGCCCAATGTGTGTACGCCGACCTATCTCGCGCGGACCGCACAGAATCTCGCGAAGGGCAACGGCAAGCTGACGACTCGCGTTATCAACGAGTCCGATATGAAGCGTCTCGGCATGCATTCGCTGCTCTCCGTTACCGCCGGCACCAATGAACCCGCCAAGCTCATCGTCATGCAGTACAGGAACGGCGGCAAATCAAGACCCATCGTGCTCGTCGGCAAGGGTGTGACTTTCGACTCGGGCGGCATCTCCCTGAAGCCGGGCCCTGCCATGGACGAAATGAAATTCGACATGTGCGGGGCCGCCGGCGTAATCGGCACGATGGCGACGGTCGCCGCACTGCAATTGCCGGTCAATCTCAACGTGGTCGTGCCTGCCGTCGAGAACCTGCCGGGCAGCAAGGCAACGGTTCCCGGCGATATCGTCAAGAGTATGTCCGGGCAGACGATCGAGATCCTCAACACGGATGCCGAGGGTCGCCTGATCCTGTGCGATGCATTGACGTATTCCCGGCGCTTCAAACCCGACACGATTATCGACGTCGCTACGCTAACCGGGGCTTGCGTCATCGCATTGGGCAAACACCATACCGGCCTCATGACGTCTGACGACGCGCTCGCGGACGAGATCGTCGAGGCAGGCGTCAATGCATCCGATCGCGCCTGGCGTCTGCCGCTTTCGGAAGAATACGCGGAGCAACTGAAGAGCAACTTCGCCGATTTTGCGAATGTCGGCGGCCGCGACGGCGGTGCAATAACCGCGGGCTGCTTCCTCGGCAAGTTCACGGACGGCCTGAAATGGGCGCATCTCGATATCGCCGGCACGGCATGGAAATCCGGCCAGAAAAAGGGCGCGACGGGACGGCCGGTGCCGATGCTCTCGGAATTCATCCTGTCCCGCTGCAACGCCCTGCCCTGACGCAGCCATGGCGCGCATCGACTTCTATGTCCTGAGTCAGTCGGGCGAACGGGCGCGGCAGCTGTTTGCCTGCCGCCTGGCCGAAAAAGCCTACAAGCTCGAGCACACCGTACACATCCTTGCTGGCGACGAAGCGACGGCCAGCCGCCTCGACGAACTGCTGTGGACGTTTCGCGACGGCAGCTTCGTGCC
The DNA here is from genome assembly GCA_947258565.1 of uncultured Woeseiaceae bacterium. GTDB lineage: Bacteria > Pseudomonadota > Gammaproteobacteria > Steroidobacterales > Woeseiaceae > UBA1847. The sequence continues at coordinate 46,909 of CAMYJB010000010.1, read as the reverse complement.
GCACAACCTGGTTCTGGCGGGCGCCGAAGATCCGGACGCCCCGGTCACCGTGGGGTGTGATCCGGGCTATAGCGGTTCCCGCGACCTGCTCATCAATCTCGACGACGCCATCCCCGCCTGTGCCCGTGCTTTTCCGCGGATCGCGGAGCTTGTAACCTCCGACGAAGACAGCAAGCAGAAAAGCCGCAGGCGTTTCGTGGCTTACCGTGACGATGGCCACGAGCTCGAAACGCACAACGTCTGATTTTCGCGACCGAGCGCCGACAACGAATGGACAAGTCCTACCAGCCGAACGACATCGAAGAACGCATTTACGCCCGTTGGGAAGATGCCGGCTATTTCGCGCCGCGCGGCGACGGCGAGCCGTACTGCATCATGATCCCGCCACCGAACGTGACCGGTACCCTGCACATGGGGCACGCTTTCCAGGACACGATCATGGATGCCCTGACCCGCTACAAGCGCATGCAGGGATGCAGGGCGCTATGGCAGCCGGGCATGGATCACGCCGGTATCGCCACGCAGATGGTCGTCGAGCGGCTGTTGAATTCGGAGGGTACGTCGCGGCGTGAACTGGGACGCGAGAAATTCGTCGCACGCGTCTGGCAGTGGAAGGAGCAGTCCGGCGGCCAGATAGCGAACCAGCTGCGGCGCCTGGGCGGCTCGGTGGACTGGAGCCGCGACTGCTTCACCATGGACGAAGGCCTCTCGAATGCCGTGACCGAGGTGTTCGTCACGCTTTATGACGAGGGCCTGATCTACCGCGGCAAACGCCTCGTCAACTGGGATCCCGTCCTGCACACCGCGCTCTCCGACCTCGAGGTGCTATCGGCCGACGAGGACGGGCAACTGTGGCACTTCCGCTACCCGCTGGCATCCGGCGACGGCCACCTCGTGGTCGCGACCACGCGTCCCGAGACGATGCTCGGCGACAGCGCGGTTGCCGTGCACCCGGACGACGATCGTTACCGCGACCTCGTCGGGCAGGAAATAATCCTGCCGATCGTCGGCCGCCGCATCCCGATTATTGCCGACGACTACGTCGACCCGGAATTCGGCACGGGCTGTGTGAAGATAACGCCGGCACACGACTTCAACGACTACGATATCGGCAAGCGGCACGAGCTGCCGATGTACAACGTGCTCACGGACGACGCCGCGATGAACGACGAGGTCCCGGAGGCCTATCGCGGCAGGGATCGTTTCGAGGCCCGCAAGGCGGTCGTTGCGGAGTTCGAGTCGCTCGGGCTGCTCGAGAAGATCGAGCCGTATACGGTCAAGATCCCCCGCGGCGATCGCTCGCACGCCGTTGTCGAGCCGTACCTGACTGACCAGTGGTACGTCAGCATCAAGCCGCTGGCCGAACCGGCCATCGCTGCTGTCGAGAACGGCGATATCCGCTTCGTCCCGGAGAACTGGTCGAAGACCTACTTCGAGTGGATGTACAACATCCAGGACTGGTGCATCAGCCGGCAGCTCTGGTGGGGCCACCGGATCCCCGCCTGGTACGACGACGATGGCAACTTCTACGTCGGCCACTCCGAAGACGCGGTCCGCGCAAAACACAAAATCGGCGCCGACGTCGCGTTGCGGCAGGACGAAGACGTGCTCGACACCTGGTTCTCCTCGGCTCTGTGGCCGTTCAGCACGCTGGGCTGGCCGAATGAAAACGAAGCGCTGGACGACTTCTATCCCGGAAGCGTGCTCGTTACCGGCTTCGACATCATCTTTTTCTGGGTTGCCCGCATGATCATGATGGGCATCAAGTTCATGGGCGACGTGCCGTTCCGCGAGGTTTACATCCACGGGCTGATCCGCGACCAGGACGGCCAGAAAATGTCGAAGTCCAAGGGCAACGTGCTCGATCCGCTCGACCTCATCGACGGCGTCGACCTGGACACGTTGCTCAGGAAGCGCACCACGGGGCTCATGCAGGAGCACCTGAAACCGCAGATCGAGAAGACCACGCGCAAGCAGTTCCCGAACGGTATCGAACAGTACGGCGCCGACGCGTTGCGCTTCACCTTCGCCTCGCTGGCAACCACGGGGCGCGACATTCGATTCGACCTCGGCCGCATCGAGGGCTATAAGAATTTCTGCAACAAGCTGTGGAACGCCGCACGCTACGTGCTCATGAACTCCGAAGAACTCGACGCGGGCGAGACCGAACTGAGCTCAGCCGATCGCTGGATCCGTGCGCGCTTCGACGAGACCGTCGCGTCCGTACACAGGAACTTCGACGGCTACCGGCTCGACCTCGTCGCACAGTCCATTTACGAGTTCACCTGGCATGAGTTCTGCGACTGGTATCTGGAACTCTCGAAGCCCGTATTGCAATCGGACGCCTCTTCGGCCGCCGCACAACGTGGCACACGCAGGACACTCGTCGAGATACTCGAAGGCCTTTTGCGCCTTCTGCACCCCATCATGCCCTTCGTTACCGAGGAAGTCTGGCAGCAAGTAGCGCCGCGGGCCGGCATCGAGGCGCCGACCATCATGCTGCAGCCCTACCCGCAGCCCGCCACCGGCGACGCCGACGAAAAGGCCGTGGCGGATATCGAATGGTTGAAAAAGTTTATTCTCGGCGTACGGCAGATTCGTGGCGAAATGGACATCCCGCCGGCTAGACCGCTGCCCGTAATTCTCGAGAACGCGTCCCGGGAGGACGCGCGCCGCGCCGAGCAGCATGCCTCGCTGCTGCAGCGCGTCGGCCGGGTCGAGTCCGTGACCCTGCTTGCCGATGGTGAAGAACCGCCGGCCGCCGCTACGGCGCTGCTCGACGAACTGAGACTGCTCGTGCCGATGAAAGGCATGATCGACGTCGATGCCGAGCGAAAGCGGCTCGGCAAGCAGCTGGACAAGGTGCAGGCCGACCTGGACCGCGCCCGCGCCAAGCTCGACAACCCGAATTTCGTGAACAATGCGCCCCCGGACGTGGTCACACAGGAGAAGCAGCGTGCGGCGGACTTCGAGCGCCAGATCGCCCAGCTGAGCGAACAGCTCGAAAAGCTCGCCGAACTCGTTTGACGCCCCGGGTTTCTGAGCACTGCATCACACTCTGAACCGACGGCAAGTGCAAAAGACCGGCGGTTTGGCGACCATAGTGGTGACATAATCGGATAAGCACTCCGGTATTCCCGACGCAGGGAGCAACATATGCACGGCGGAAGCCCGCTGGAAAAAACACCGCTCGGCAAGGACGCAGGCCGCCAGGCACTGGAACGCGCGCGTGCCTCACTCGGAAAAATCATCCTGGACAAGGACCAGCAGATTGCGCTTGCGCTCGCCTGTCTGCTGGCGCGCGGCCACCTGCTGATCGAGGACCTGCCGGGGCTCGGCAAGACCACGCTTGCCCAGGCACTGGCGAAAGTGCTCGGCCTGAGTTACCGCCGCATACAGTTTACCAGCGACCTGTTACCCGCCGATATCGTGGGCGTCTCGGTTTTCAGGAGGGATACCGGCAACTTCGAATTTCAGCCCGGCCCTATCTTCGCGCAGCTGATTCTCGCGGACGAGGTAAACCGGGCGACGCCTAAAGCACAGAGCGCCCTGCTCGAAGCCATGGAAGAGCACCAGGTGTCGGTCGACGGTGAAACGCGCACATTGCCCATCCCCTTCTTCGTCGTTGCCACGCAGAATCCCGCAGACCAGATCGGTACCTTCCCGCTGCCCGAATCGCAGCTCGACCGCTTCCTGATGCGTCTCGCACTCGGTTATCCGAACGCGGAAAACGAACGCGAACTCATCACGGGTGAGGACAGGCGCAGCATGCTCGAGAGCGTTGCGCCCGAAATGACAGCCGAGATCCTGGTGACGCTGCAGCAGGATGCCGCAAAAGCGCACATGAGCGAACACCTCGTCGACTACATCCAGGCGTTGGTGCGCCAGACCCGGGAATCACCGGATATCGAGATCGGCCTGTCGCCGCGCGGCGCGCAGGCCCTGGCGGCAGCCGCCAGGGCGCATGCCTTCGTCGAGCGCCACTCGGGCGTGTTCCCGGACGACGTGCAGGCCGTATTCGCGGCCGTCGCCGGGCATCGCCTGAAACCCGCCGGCGATACCAGCTTCCGCAGTCCCGCCGAGATGTGCCAGCATGTCCTTGACTCGGTGGCCATCCCCTAGGCGGCTGCTGCCGGGCATCAACGCGGCAGCCAGCAGGCGTATTCGCCTGTGGGCCCGCAGGCGCCAGGGCGCCGATGGCCCGGTCACGCGACTTCAGCCACGGCGTATCTACATCCTGCCGACGGGCGTGGGCCTCGTTTTCGCGATGATGACGTTCGCGATGCTGCTCGGCTCGATGAACTACAACAACAACCTGTCCTTCGTGCTGACGTTCATCCTGATCGGCGTCGGTTTCGTGGCCATGCACCAGTGCCAGCGCAACCTCGTCGGGCTCGAAGTGAGCTTCGCAGGCACCGATCCCGTATTTGCCGGGCAGTCCGCGCAATTCCGAATCGCGGTCGCCAACCGCTCGAAGAATCCGCGGCACCGCATTCGGCTCTATCTCGACGACGTGCAAAGCGATATCAAGGACCTCGAGCCCGGCGAGAGCAAGATCTTCGTGCTTCCCGTCACAACCGAGCACCGTGGCTGGGTTACGCTCGAGCGCTTCGGCATTCGCACCTTGTTCCCCTTCGAGCTGTTTCGCTCGTGGGCGTGGCTGCACATGTACCCCAGGGGCATCGTGTACCCGCGTCCGGCCGAACAGGCGCCGCCGCCACCCGCAACGCAGACCGCACTGGGGCACCGGCAGCACGACGCCCGCGGCGAGGAGGACTTCGCGGGGTTGCGCAAATTTCACACCGGTGACTCGCCGCGCAACGTCGCCTGGAAAGCCTATGCGCGCACCGATCAATTGCTGTCCAAGCAATTTGCCGGCGCCGATATGAGCAGCCAGTGGTTCGATTTCGACGCCGTCGTTGCGGACGATCTCGAGCAACGGCTCTCCATCCTCACGCGGTGGATAATCGATGCGGACAGGACGCGCGAGGATTACGGGTTGCGACTTCCCGGCCAGTCGTTCGCGCCGGCGCACGGTGAAGCTCATCGCCGCCAATGCCTGGAGGCACTGGCGCTCTTTGGCCTGGAGCACCCGGATGGCTAGGGCGAGGGGCACCGACGGTTCTCTGCTCGCGAGCCTGCCCTGGACGCTGCTGGCGCTGGCCTTCGCGCTATTGCCGCACGTCCCGTACCTGCCGGCGTGGATTACCGCGGCCCTGCTCACATGCGCGATCTGGCGATACTCGATCGAAGTGCGCCGCAAACCCGTGCCGCCCGCCCTGCTTCGCGCGTCGCTGGCACTAGCCTGTTTCATCGGTGTTCTCTACACCTACAACACCATCAGCGGCGTCGGCCCGGGGTCGGCACTACTGGCCATCATGGCCGCACTGAAGCTGCTCGAGACACGGCAGCGCCGCGATCAGTTCGTATTGTTGTTTATCGCCATCTTTCTGGTCATGTCATCGCTATTGCGCGAACAGTACCTCTGGTCCCTGCCCTACCTGGTGATCGGCGTCGTCCTCATCATGACGGCCTGGCTGAGGACGGCCGCCGACGATCTGGAGCCGTTGCGGCGCAGCCTGGGCACGAGTAGCCGCCTCGTCATGTACGCGGCACCGCTGGCCCTCGCGATGTGGATCTTCTTCCCGCGCATCGCCACCCCTTTCTGGGCGATACCGATCGACACGGGCACCGCGGTCTCCGGGCTGAGTGACACGATCAGCCCCGGCGATATCAGCGCGCTGTCCAAATCGGATGCCGTGGCGTTCCGCGTAAAATTCGACGGCAAGGTCCCGGAGCCACAGGATCGTTACTGGCGCGGCCTGGTACTGCATCGCTTCGACGGTCGCACCTGGTCGGGCATATCGGAACCCAGGATTTCCAGCGGCGCCCTCAGGAACCTCGAGACCCTGGGCGAGCCCGTGCATTATGAAGTCACGCTGGAGCCGACCCGTCAACACTGGGTATTCGCCCTCGACATTCCCTACCACTGGGAACTCGACAGCACCTTCCTCGGCCCGCAGCATCAGCTGGCCCGCGTGCAACCGATCGACCAGCGCGTCGCCTACAGGGCCGTGTCCTATCCCGACTATCGTATCGACCTGGAACTGCATCCGTACCGGCGCGGCTGGTACCTGGAATTTCCCGAAAGCCGAAACCCACGCACAGCAGAGCTGGCGCGCTCGATGCGCGCTGCGGCTGCATCCGACGCAGCGTTCGTCCGCGCCGTACTGACCAGGTTCAATGAGGAAGCGTATTACTACACGCTGGAGCCGCCGCCACTCGGCAGCAGTCCCGTGGATCGATTCCTGTTTGAAACCCAGCGCGGCTTCTGCGAGCACTACGCGTCGGCCTTCGCGTTGATGATGCGCGCTGCGGGCATACCCGCACGTGTCGTCGTCGGTTACCAGGGCGGAGAACTCAATCCGATGGGCGACTATATGATCGTCCGCCAGGCCGACGCGCACGCGTGGAACGAAGTATGGCTGCCGGGGAGCGGCTGGCGCCGCGTGGACCCAACGGCCGCAGTCGCGCCGGAACGCGTCGATGCCGGCCGCACCGGCGCGATGTTCGACGGCAGCGCCGCGGCCTGGGGCCTCGGAGCACCGTCGATGCTGCTACACAAGCTCGTGCTCACATGGGATGCCGCCAACGCCAAGTGGAACGAGTGGGTGCTGGGATACGGCCCCGAAAACCAGGAACGATTCATGAACTGGCTCGGCATGGACGATCCCGACTGGCGCCAGATGATGCTCACGCTGGTCGCCCTGGTTACCGGGCTCACCATGCTGATCAGCCTGGCGCTGATGTTGCGCTACCGGCCGCCTCCCAGGGACCGGGCCGCGATCCTTTACGAGACGTTCGTGCGCAAATCGGGTCTTACACCCGCGACCGGCGAAACGCCGCGGGTATTTGCGCAGCGTGCGCAGCGCGAAAGCCCGTTGCCTGCCACCGCCGTGCGCAGCATCACGGACACCTATCTCGACGTCCGCTATGGCCCGCCGGACGCGGCACTGCTGCAGCGCCTGGAGTCCGATATCGCCGCCCTGTAGCAGCGCGCCCCGGCGCGATCACGGTTCGAGAACCGCTCCTACGACACCCTCGTTGCCTGTTTCTCCCGTACCACGCCCAGCAACATGCCGCCGCCGATGAACAGCGGCATGAGCGTCAGCAATACCCATTTGGGGTCGTCGGACAGGGTTGCCGCGATTCCCACGAGGATCGGTCCCAGCACGTGGGCGAACTTCGTCAGCATGTTGTAAAAGCCGAAGAATTCGCCAGGTGCGTCCGGCGGTATCAGCGTTGCATACAGCGACCGGCTCAGTCCCTGCACGCCGCCCTGCACGCAACCGATGACGATCGCCATGATATAGAACTGCCGCACCTCGACCATGAAGATCGCCCAGCTCGACATGACGACGTACACGACGAGCGCGAAGTAGATGCCGCGTTTCGGTCCCCAGCGGTGGCCGGCGAGGCCGTAGAGCAGTGTCGCAGGAAAGCCAGCGAAATTCGTGATCAATAACGCGGTAACGAGATCCTGCCGGCTGAAACCGAGACGCTGGCCGTAGTTGACCGCCATGAATATCACCGTGAATACGCCGCCGATGTAAAGCCAGTACGCGATGAGGAAAATAACGACGTTCCGGTATTGCCCGATCTTCAGGATGGTCGTCTTCAATTCACGGTACGCGGCGCGGATGACGCCGCCGGCAACCTGGACGCGGCTATGCTCCTCCGGCACGAAAACCATCAGTGGCAGCATGAAGATCGCCCACCACAGTCCCACCGTGACGAACGCGAACCGGATGACCTCGTCCGCCGTATCGAAACCGAAGGTCGCCGGACTGAGCAGCATCCATACGTGCAGTGCCAGCAGCACCGCGCCACCGAGATAGCCAAGCGAAAACCCGAGTGACGACACGAAACTGTAATAGCGCGGTTCCGTAACGTCGATAATCAGCGAATCGTAGAATACGGTCGAACTGTAGAAGCCGACCGACGCCACGAGATACAGCGCCAGGGCAAGCGGCCAGTTGCCCTCAGCCACACCGGCGAGCACGGCGGTTGCCACGGCACCGATTGTCGCCAGCCAGAACAGGAAACGCTTTCTGTAACCGCCCGCGTCGGCGATGGTTCCGAAAACCGGCGCGATGATGCAGACGACCGCGCTGGATGCCGCCGTTATCCATGCGAGGCGCGCCGTTACCGCGGCACCAGGATCGCCGGCGCTCCAGTAGCTGCCCAGAAACAAAGGAAACAGGACCGCGAGCACCGACAGCGCAAACGCCGAATTCGCCCAATCGTAGAACGCCCAGGCGAGTACTTTCTTGCTAAAGAGTGGCGGCTGCGTCAATACCGTGCGGCTGGCGTTATTGTCAATGCTCGCGCGTCTTGCGGAACACGATGTCGGGCCAGCGCTCCTCAGTCAGGCTCAGATTAACCCTGGTCGGAGCAATGTAGACGAGACGCTCGCCGTGATCCAGCGCCAGGTTGTCTTCCGCCTTGCGTTTGAAGTCTTGCAGCATTTTCACGTCGTCGCACTCGACCCAACGCGCCGTGGCCACGTTGACCGATTCGAACTGGCACTCGACCTTGTATTCATCGCGCAGGCGGTGTGCGACGACGTCGAACTGCAGCGGCCCGACGGCGCCCAGGATGAGGTCGTTATTGCGGAACGGCCGGAATAGTTGCGTCGCACCCTCTTCGCAAAGTTGCGCCAGCCCCTTTTGCAGTGCCTTGAGCCGCAGGGGATCCTTGAGTACGGCGCGGCGGAAAATTTCGGGCGCGAAATTCGGGATGCCCGTGAAGCGCAGGGACTCGCCTTCAGAGAAGCTGTCGCCGATATTGATGGTGCCGTGGTTATGCAGACCGATGATGTCGCCGGCGTAAGCGGTTTCTGCATGCTGGCGGTCTGCGGCCATGAAGGTGATGGCGTCAGGGATCTTTATCTCCTTGCCCGATCGCACGTGCAGCGCCTTGAGCCCCTTGCGATACTCGCCAGAGCAGATTCGCATGAAGGCAATACGATCGCGGTGCCCGGGATCCATATTGGCCTGGATCTTGAAAACGAAGCCGGTCAGCTTGTCTTCCGAAGGCGCGATCACGCGCTGCTCGGCCTCGCGCGGCAGTGGCGATGGCGCGTGGCTCACGAACTCGTCCAGCAACTCTTTGACCCCGAAATTGGATAATGCGGAACCGAAAAATACCGGCGTCTGCTGCGCCGCGAGGTATTCCTGCACGTCAAATTCGGGGCATGCGCCCTGCACCAGCTCGATCTCGTCGCGAAATGCCTGCAGGTCGGCACCGAGCACTTCCGCCGCCGCCGCGGAATCAAGTCCGTCGACGACGCTGCGCTCCGTCGCGCGCTCCCGTTTGCCACCGTGGTACAGGTAAATACGGTCCTGCTGCAGGTGGTACACGCCTTTCAGGGAGCGACCCATACCAATCGGCCAGGTGATCGGCGCGCAGTGAATACCGAGCACCGATTCGATCTCGTCAAGCAGGTCGATCGGTTCGCGGCCGTCGCGGTCGAGCTTGTTGATGAAGGTCATGATCGGCGTATCGCGCAGCCGGCACACTTCCATGAGCTTGATCGTGCGCTGCTCCACGCCCTTGGCGCAGTCGATCACCATCAGGGCGGAGTCGACCGCGGTCAGCGTCCGGTAGGTATCCTCGGAGAAGTCTTCATGGCCGGGCGTATCGAGGAGATTTACGACGCAGTCGTCATACGGGAACTGCATTACGGAGGAGGTCACCGAGATCCCGCGCTGCTGCTCGAGCGCCATCCAGTCCGACGTCGCATGGCGGCTCGCCTTGCGTCCCTTTACGGTACCGGCGAGCTGTATCGCGCCACCGTAGAGCAACAATTTTTCGGTCAGGGTGGTCTTGCCGGCGTCCGGGTGCGAAATGATCGCGAACGTCCGGCGCCGGCCGACTTCGTCAGCGATCATAGGAAATCAGTTTTTTCGCAAGTACAGCGGCGTCTTCGCGCCCTTCGGAAGCCTGGTAGTACGCGGGACGCCGGGCAACTTTGTGGAAGCCCTTCTTACGATACAGCGCGATCGCTGTCACATTGGATGGCCTTACCTCGAGAAAAATCTCGCGTACCTTGGCCGAGCGCGCCTGCAACAGGATCGCGTCGAGCAATTGCTCGCCATAGCCGTGCGAGCGGTAGTTCGGATCGACACAAAGATTGAGAATGTGGGCCTCTCCGGCCGCGACGGAGAGGATGCCATAGCCCGTGATGCGGCCGTCCCGCTCGAGCACAATGCAGTGATAGCCCGCGAGCAGGCAGTCGCGGAATACACCGTGACTCCACGGAAATTCATAGCTGCGTCGCTCGATATCCGAGACCATCGGCAGGTCGTCATGCCCCATGGCGCGAATCCGCAAGGGCGGTTCGGCAATCGGCCGAATCATGTTGCCGTCCCCGTCATTACGCGTGTAGCCAGGCACAGGTCGTCCCAGGACTTGCGCTTCTGCGACGGGCTGCGCAACAGGTACGCCGGGTGATACGTGACGACGAGCGGTGTCGCACCGAGCTGGTGGACCGTGCCCCGCATGCGGCCAACCGGTGCATCGGACTGCAGCAGTTGCTGCGCCGCAATGCGGCCGACGGCGAGGATGATTTTCGGCTGGACCAACTCGATCTGCCGCTCCAGGTATGGCCGGCACGACGCCGCCTCGTCCTGGCCCGGATCGCGGTTGTTCGGTGGCCGACATTTGAGAATGTTCGCAATAAAGACGCTCTCACGCTTTTCGCCGATGGCGCGCAGCATCTCATCGAGCAGCTTGCCGGCGCGCCCTACGAACGGTTCGCCACGCCGATCCTCTTCGGCACCGGGAGCTTCACCGATGATCATCCAGTCGGCCGCAGTGTTGCCCACTCCGAACACGGTCTGGGTCCGGCTCTCGTGCAGGCGGCATCGCGTGCAGTTGGCGACGGCCGTGCGCAGCTCGTCCCAGCCAGGGTTCCCGGCACCGGCCCGGGTCTCGGTATCCGTGCGCGCGGGCTCGACGTCCACCTGCTCCCTCGGGATCCAGACGTCGATTCCCATCGCACGCAAATACGCGCGGCGCACTTCTTCGGACTGCATCATCTTCGTGAGCGGGATAGTCGTTGCTGATCGTTAGTTTGCCACGGCGAACCGCGCAATACACCGGACGAAATGTCAGGACGAGGGCAACTTGCCAATGACGTCGAGACCCGCGGTGACCCGTTGACCCGGCTCGACCAGCACCCTGGCATTGATCGGCAGGTGCACCTCCGCCACGCGCGTCAGCCGCAGGTATGCGCAGCGCTGTCCCTGGCCGATCCGCTCGCCGTAACGCACGAACGCCACAGGGGCGAGATTCAGGCGATAGCCGTGGAACTGGAGCACCACGTCGTCGCCCTCGTCCGTCTGCACCCAAAGCGCACTGGTGCGATAGTCGACAACCTTGTCGGCGGCCAGCGTATTGAGGTCCTTGATGACCCCTTCCACCGGGCACCGTGCCGTATAGGTGCCCAGGACGTCGATGCTGATGAAAATGCGGTGCGCCTCGCCCTGTACGACACCGCGGTCGACCAGGTCGACTGCGGTAATGCGGCCGTCGACCGGGCTGACGACGGCGAGCGGAATCGCGGGGATCTGGCGCCGCGGGTCCCTGAATATCATCCAGAACAGTCCCAACAGCAGGACTGGCACCAGCACGAAAAGCGGATTCAGGAAGCGGAACGCCAGCCACATGCCGAGCACGGCTGCGACCATGAACGGTATGCCCTCCCGGGCGACAAAAGGATTTCTTCGACCGTGCAAGAATCGTCTCGCGGATTACAAAACGCCGCACCATCCTCCTCTTTCGCGGGGTAGTCAACACGTTTTGTCACAGAAACGGCGGCAATGCCCACACGGCGCGCAGGTTTCGGCTAGAATTCCCGGCTGATTCAACTCGGTACCACACCATGCGCTATTCGGAATTCGGCCTCACGACTCTCAAGGAAGTTCCTGCAGAAGCAGAGATCGTGAGCCATCAACTGATGCTCAGGGCAGGCCTGGTCCGGCGACTGGCATCCGGACTGTTCACCTGGATGCCCCTCGGCCTGCGCGTACTGCGCAAGGTCGAGAACGTGGTCCGCGAGGAAATGGACCGTGCCGGCGCACTCGAGCTGTTGATGCCCGCCGTGCAGCCTGCGGAGCTGTGGCAGGAGTCGGGGCGCTGGGACGAATATGGCCCGCTGCTGCTGCGCATGCTTGACCGGCACGAGCGCGAGTATTGCTTCGGACCGACGCACGAGGAAGTGATTACCGACATCGCCCGTCGTGAGCTGCGCAGCTACAAGCAGCTGCCGATCAACTTTTACCAGGTGCAGACCAAATTCCGTGACGAAATCCGGCCGCGGTTCGGTGTGATGCGCTCGCGCGAATTCATCATGAAAGATGCCTATTCGTTCGACCTCGACGAGGACGGCATGCGTATCGCGTATCAGAAGATGCACGCCGCCTACACGGCTATCTTCGAGCGCCTGGGCCTCAGGTTCCGGGTCGTGGACGCGGACAGCGGCGAAATCGGCGGCAGCCGTTCGCAGGAATTTCACGTGCTCGCGGACTCGGGTGAGGACGCAATCGCCTATTGCGATGCCGACGACTATGCATCCAACATCGAAATGGCGGCCACCGAGGTTCCCGCCGGGGAACGTCCGGCCCCGAGCGCGGAAATGCAGAAAATCGAGACGCCGGGAGCGCGGACTATCGAGGCCCTGCGCGAGTTCATCGGCATTACGGCGGAGCAGACCCTGAAGACCCTGATCGTCGAGGGCGAGGACCAGCCGGTCGCGCTGGTGCTGCGGGGCGATCACGAACTCAACGCCGTCAAGGCGCAGAAGATCCCCGGCGTCGCGACGCCGCTTACGATGGCCGACGCGCCGACCGTTCGCCAGGTGACCGGCTGCGAGCCGGGCTACGCCGGGCCCATCGGTCTCGAGGTTCCCGTCTACTTCGACCACGCGACGGCCGACATGGCGGATTTCGTTGTTGGCGCAAACGAAGCCGATACTCATTTTACCGGCGTGAATTTCGGGCGCGATATCGAGGAACCGGAGACGGTCGACCTGCGCAATGTCGTGGCAGGCGATCCTACCCCCGGCGGCTCGGGCACGCTCTCGATCGCGCGCGGTATCGAGGTGGGACACATCTTCCAGCTCGGCGCCAAGTACAGCACCGCGATGGGCGCCAGCGTACTCGACAGCGACGGCAAGGAGCGCAAACTGCAGATGGGCTGCTACGGCATCGGCGTAACCCGCATTGTCGGTGCCGCAATCGAGCAAAATCACGACGAGCGGGGCATCATCTGGCCGGAACCGCTCACCCCATTCAACGTGGTACTGGTGCCGATCAACATGCATCGATCGGAGATTGTGCGCGAGGCCGCCGAAAGCCTCTACGCCGACCTGCAGCAACAGGGCCTGCAGGTACTGCTCGACGACCGCGACGCGCGGCCGGGGGTCAAGTTCGCCGACGCCGAGTTGATCGGCATCCCGCACCGGCTCGTGGTCAGCGAGCGCAACCTCGCGAACGGCGAATTCGAGTACCAGCACCGGCGCGACACCGAATCGCGCAACCTGAAACGTGAAGAGGCTCTCAATCTGCTCAAGGAACACGCCATAAACTAATGTTTCATATAGAGTAAGCTTCTCGCATGAGTATGGTTGCACGGATCAGTATCATCGCCTTGCTCGCGGCCCTGCTGCTGCCGGCCGGGGTGCCTGCCGACGCGGGTCCGGACCCCGAGTTGCGCGAGATCCTGCGCGTGGCGGCCAGCGAATCCGACAGCTTTCCGGACCGCTTCGAGGCCGAAGTCTGGCTGACCGACATGTCCCGGCGACTTGCGGGCCACGTGGGGGACCCCGAGGAGCGCATCGAAATTCTGACCCGTGTTCATTACGAGGCCAGCCGCGTGAAACTCCCGCCGGAACTGATCCTTGCGGTGATCGAAGTCGAGAGCAATTTCGACCGCTATGCGATCTCGGTGGCCGGCGCGATCGGCCTCATGCAGATCATGCCCTTCTGGCTCGACGAAATCGGCCGCCCGAACGACAACCTGCTGCATATCGATACCAACCTGCGCTACGGCTGCACGATCCTGCGATTTTATTACGACAAGGAGAACGGCGACCTGCGGCGGGCGCTCGGCCGCTACAACGGCAGTCTCGGCAAGCGCAAGTACCCCAACAAGGTGATCGACAAGCTGTCGAAAAAGTGGTTTCAGGCCTAGGACCTTTAACAGGCCCTAGCCGGTACGAAAGCCGCCCGGCGCCTCCAGTTCGACATCGCGCGCAATGACTTCGTCCACACGCGCATGGGCCGGACCGTCGTGCAACCAGTTGCCGAGTTGCTCCAGGGCCGCGGGCTCACCGCAGGCGAGTACCTCGACGTCACCGTCCGGCCGGTTGATCGCGTGGCCAGTAATGCCGAGCGACTCGGCGACGCGGCGGGTGCTTGCGCGAAAGAAAACGCCCTGGACGCGCCCCTTGATCGTGTACAGTCGGGCGGCGGGCATCGGGGACTCAGTCGCCGTCGCCGTCCTTCGACGCCTCGCTGAGTTTCAGGGCCTTTTGCGCACGCAGCTTGGCCTCGAGGGCTGCGTTGCGCGCCTCGCGGTACTGCTGGCGGTCGAGCCTGAGCTCCGCGTTCTGGAGGAATTCCTCGGCCTCGGCCAGTTCCGCCGCCGCCAGGTCGGCGGCACCCGCTTCGCGGGCGACCGTGATCGCCTGTCTCGCGTCACTCATCTCCTGAACGGGCGGCGCCGTCTCGCAGCCAGCGAGAAGCAGCAGCGCGAGCGTGCCGACAAGGCGAATTGTTGATCGGATTGGCATCATTGTTGTTATTTTGGAACGCGTAGCCGGAAAAAGCTAGCAACCGTCGCTGCCCGGGTCAAGCGGACAAATTGCCGCTGACGCCCTGCTGGCGGCCTGCTAGAGTTCGCAGCTGTCATTTTCGCCCAGATACCGCCCGCCAGCCATGAGAATTACCATCTATCACAATCCGCGCTGCTCCAAGTCCCGGAAAACACTGGAAATCATTGAAAAAGCCGGGGTCAGCCCCACGGTGGTCAGGTACCTCGAGGAGACACCCGGGGCCGACCGGATCCAGGAACTGGCCGCGACGATCGGCGTGCCCGTATCCGGCCTCTTGCGCCGCAACGAGGACGAATTCAGGAATGCCGGCGACCTGCCCGACCTCGCCGACGATGGGGCGCTTGCGGCCTGGCTGGCACGGCATCCCAGGGTCATTGCGCGCCCGATCGTGATCGACGACGACGCCGGCGCAGCAGTTGTCGGCCGCCCACCGGAGAATGTCCGGGAGATCCTGCCGTCATGAGCGATGTGCTCGTGCTTTTCGACTCGCGCTACGGCATGACGGAAGCGCTGGCGCGAGAGGTATGCCATGGCGTCGATTCGGTGCCCGGCATGGCGTCCCGTCTGCGCACCGTCCCCGCGGTTTCCAGCACTGCCGACACCCGCGGCGCAGCCGTACCGGAGTCCGGGCCGCCTTACGCGGAACCGGCCGACCTGGCCGAATGCGCCGGGCTCGTGCTCGGCAGCCCGACGCACTTCGGCAACATGACGGCAGCACTGAAGTATTTTTTCGACAATACCGTGGCCGAGTGGCTGTCGGGTACGCTGAACGGCAAGCCGGCAGGCGTCTTTACCTCGACTTCCTCGCTGCACGGAGGCCAGGAAACCACGCTGCTGACCATGGCCGTGCCGTTATTGCATCACGGCATGATCTATGTCGGCCTGCCCTACGCCGAGAAAGCGCTGTCGACCACGACGACCGGCGGTTCGCCCTATGGCGCCTCGCATGTCTCCTGGAGCCGGGAATCGGACAGCCTCTCCGACGACGAGAAGACGCTGGCGCGGGCCCTCGGCAAGCGCGTCGCCGACATCGCGAGTCGACTCGGCATTTGACGAGCAGAGCTAACGCCTAACCCGACTGCAGCACGTCTTTCACAAACGGGATCGTCAGCCTGCGCTGGGCACGCAGCGCCTCGAGATCCAGCTTGTCAAGCAGTTCGTAGAGACTGCGCATGTCGCGCCTGCTGCGGGCCATCAGGTAGCTCGCCGTGTCGTCCGGCAACTCGAGACCGCGATGCCGCGCGCGCAGCTGCAACGCCGCCACACGGGCTGAGTCATCGAGTTCCCATATGTGGAAGGTCGCCAGCCGCTGCAGCCGGCTGCGCAGGTCCGCAAGCGCGATCCCGCCCTCCCGAGGTGCGTGAGAGGCGCTCACGACCAGGTGATGCCCGGCCTCGCTGATCTCGTTGCACAGGATGAAAAGCGCGCGTTCCCAGGCCTCGTCGCCCGCGACGCTGTCGAGGTCGTCAATACACACGAGCTGCCTCGATTCGAGCCCCTCGAGTAGTTCGGGCCCGGCTGCCGCCAGGCTCTCCAGGGGCACGTAGGCTGCGCGATCACCGAATCGTTCGCAGGTCGCCTGCAGCAGATGTGACTTGCCCGTGGCGGGCGCGCCCCAGATCCATGCTCCCTGGCCCGCCCCGGCATTCGTCAATGACCGCAGGTAATCAACGAGAGGCTCGTTGCCCGCAGCGAGAAACGTATCGAAGATCGCGTGATCGGCAAGCCGCAGCGGCAAAGCGAGCTGGGTCAAGACGAGTCACCGTCACCGGCATCCGGGTGGCCTGACTCGGCCGCCGCCTCCCGCAGCTCCCTGGCTTCCCGCGGATGTTCCTCGAGGTAGGTCGTGTACGTAAAACGCACGACGACCGACAGTACGGCGGCGGCCGGCAGCGCCAGCAGGATTCCGAAGAAGCCGAACAGCTGGCCACCCGCGGCAACCGCGAAGATAACCAGAACCGGGTGCAGTCCGATACGATCGCCGACGAGCTTGGGCGTAAGAATCGATCCTTCGATGAGCTGCGCGATGGAGAAGGTCGCAATTACGCCGACCAGGCGCCATAGCGGGTCGGGCTCCAGGACGACCGTCAACGATGCGAGCAGAACCCCGAACACGAGGCCGAGATAGGGGACGAAACTCACGAGCCCCGATACGACGCCTATCGCCACCGCGAATTTCAGCCCGACGAGGCTGAGCCCCGCGGAATAAATGACCGCGAGCGCCATCATCACGAGCAGTTGCCCGCGCAGGAACGCACCGAGCATGTCGTCGGCCTCCTGGACGAGGCCGAAAATCGTATCGCGCTGGCTGATCGGCACCAGCGCCCCGACGCGCGCCACGATCAAGTCCCAGTCGCGCAGCATGTAGAACGTCAGTATCGGTATCAGGAACAGGCTGATGACGGCAGCGGCCAGCGCGCCGCCCGACTCGGCGACGCCCAGCAGCACCTTGCCGCCCCAGTTTCCGGCCATCTCACTGTAGCGCGCAAGGAACGGCCCGATGCCAACATCGTCGCCCAGTTCGATGTCGAAAAATTCCGCAATCCACGGCAGCCAGACCTGCTCGACCTGGGCGCCTATCGCGGGCAGTGCGCTGAGCAGGGCGCCGATCTGGTTGCGGATCAGCGGTACGATCAGCAGGACCAGCAGCCCGAGCGTCAGGAACGTCAGCAGAAATACGGCGACCACGGCAAGCGTGCGCGGCAGCCTGATTTTCTGCAGGCGATCGGCCAGCGGATCGCCCACGTAAGCGAGCAGCGCCGCCGCAACAAAGGGCGTAAGGATCGGCGCAAGCAGGTACACGAGCCAGCCCGTCAGGCCGATGGCAATCAGCCAGTTGAGACGCAGGTCAGACTTCATTCGCTCCTCCGGCGCGCGCGCGGCGCGACCAAGACCAGACATAATCCGCGCCGCTGATCACAACGGTGACCAGTATCGACGCCCCCAGCACGGTCTGGGTAATCGCGTCGGGCCAGCCGAACCCGGCGTGGCTCAATACGAAGAACAGGAACAGCAATTCGAGCGCCGTGTTGAGCTTGCTGATGCGCGATGGTTCGCCCTGTACCGGCTCGATCATGAAATTATAGGCAACCGCACCGCTGAAGATGACGACGTCACGCAATATGACAACCGTGGCCAGCCAGGCCGGAATCTGCCCCACCCAGGCTAGCGTGATGAACAGGCCGGCAACGAGCAGCTTGTCCGCGACCGGGTCGAGAAGACCCCCGAGCCTCGTCTGCCAGTTGAACCGCGTGGCGAGATAGCCGTCGAGACCGTCTGAAAGACCCGCAAAGAAGAACAGGCCGAGCGCCCATCCGTACTCGTCACGCAGGATGAGCATCAGGATCGGCACGATCAGCGCAATGCGCATCAGCGATATCGCGTTGGGAATCCAGCCTAGAGACATCGCCAGCGGCCGTCAGGGGCTGTAAAAGAATTCCAGCGCTGCAGCCCGGGAATCAGCGGGAAACGGCGCGTCCTGGAAGCGGTCCTGCTCGATCAAGCCACTGAGACGCAAGGCCCGCGCAAGTCTCTCGGCGCCGCCGTGAGCCTCCACGCGGTAAAGGATCCGGTCGCCCTCGACCAATGCAATGACAAAGCTCTCGACGACATTCAGATCGGACAAAATTCGCTGCACGCTGCCGTAGGCGTCAACGGTGTTGATTCCCGCGACACTCAGCTCGACGCTGCGCAACGTCGCATCACCGCCGATGGCAAACTCGGCGGCAAGCATGTCCGCCACGAGATTGACGATGAGCTCAGGCTCGCCTGTCCAGGCGCGTTGTTCGCCGGCAAAGTGATAGGTCCATCGATTGCGCTGACCCGAATCGGCGCGAATTCGGCCGATGAGTACCGAGTTGGCTTCGTAACGTCGTGAGGCGTCGACGACGAGTTCGTCGAATCCTCCCCAGATATCCGGGAACGTGACCCGGGCCAGGTCCTCGCTATCAAGCAGCGGAAAGGCAAGCGGCAATCCGCGCCGCTCCGCAACGTCGAGCACCCGCTGCCGCAGCAGCCGGTTGCGGTCGATCGTGCGCGCCTCATCGTCTCTGCGCTCGGGATCGTCGGCGCCAATGACCTCGCGCTGGCCCTGTCCCCAGTCCACGGCGAGCCAGATCAGCGTCAATGGACGTTCGCTGCCCCAGACCGGCTGCCCGTTGCGCCGCAGTACGTCCTCCACGGCATTGCCGTCGAATCTCACCCACAAGGTATCGTCCTCGCCCGGACGAAATTGCACGACGTAGGACGCCGGATTCGGAAACAGGAGATCGAACAGTTCCGGGTCGCTGAAGACACCGGAGCCCGAGACACGCAACAGGACCTCCGCCAGCGCGCTCCTGTATGCGGCCGGGCGTGGATCGACTGCATCGGGATCGAGCGGCACCTCGGCCGTATACAGCGACGTCATTTCGACGGCACCGACGACGCCGGGTGGCGCGACCATGATCAGCAACAGCGCAAGACAAGCGACGAGCCGGCGAGTCGCGGCCGGCAAACGCAAAAGAGGGTGTGTCAGCAAGGGTGGTTTCCCCGTGGATGCCCAGCGACTATTATATCGATCTCTCAGAAATTGCCACTTATCGATGGCCAACAAGAACCTGACGTACAGGGATGCCGGTGTCGACATCGACGCCGGCAACGCGCTCGTCGAGCGTATCAAGCCGATCGTGGCCGCGACCCGCCGCCCTGAAGTGATGTCGGGCATCGGCGGCTTCGGCGGCCTGTTCGCGCTGGAGCCCGGCCGGTACCGGGAACCGATACTCGTCTCGGGCACTGACGGCGTGGGAACGAAGCTGAAACTCGCCCAGCGGCTCGGCATCCATGACAGCATCGGTATCGATCTCGTCGCCATGTGCGTTAATGACGTGCTGGTCCAGGGGGCGGAGCCGTTGTTTTTCCTCGACTATTTCGCCTGCGGCAAGCTGGATGTCGAGGTCGCTGCAAACGTGGTGAAAGGCATCGCGACGGGCTGCAGCCAGGCTGGCGCAGCGCTGATCGGCGGCGAGACTGCCGAGATGCCGGACATGTATGCCGACGGTGACTATGACCTGGCCGGCTTCTGCGTCGGCGTGGTGGAACGGGACGCGATGATCGACGGCAGCGCCATCGAGGCCGGTGACGCGCTGGTCGGCATAGCTTCCAGTGGTCCGCATTCGAACGGTTACTCGCTCATTCGCAAGGTCCTCGACCTGGCCGGCGACAGTGAAATCGACGGGGTGCGCGCGAGCGAACGTTTGCTCGCTCCTACCCGGATCTACGTGAGGCCGGTGCTGGCGCTCATGAGCGCGGTAACGATCAAGGGCCTCGCCCATATAACCGGCGGCGGTATCACCGAAAACCTGCCCCGGATCCTCGACGATTCCCTGCACGCCGAGATAGACACCACGTCCTGGGAACAGGGCGCCCTATTCGACTGGCTCGCCGAAGCGGGCAATATCGCAGCCGGAGAAATGCGCCGCACGTTCAACTGCGGTGTCGGCATGATCGTCGTCGTCGACGCGGCAGACGTCGCCAGGGTCGTCGGCATGCTCGCGGAGGCAGGGGAATCGGCCTGGGAGATCGGCCGCGTCGCCGCGGGTTCCGGCCCGGTACGATTCCTTTGAGTTCGGGACACTGCAAGACGGCAATCCTGATATCGGGATCCGGCACGAACCTGCAGTCTTTTATCGATCGTGTTGCGCAGGGTCCGATATCAATCGACCTCTGCGGCGTTTTCTCGAACCGCCCCGACGCTTACGGACTGACGCGCGCACGCGACGCAGGCATCGAAACGCTATGCATCGAACACGGCGATTTCGACAGCCGCGAGCAATTCGACCGCGCTGTAGCCGCCGCCCTGGCCCGCTGGGAACCGGAGCTGCTGGTGCTTGCCGGATTCATGCGCATACTGAGCCCCTGGTTCGTGCAGCACTATGAAGGGCGGATTCTCAATATTCATCCAGCGCTGCTGCCGCGCTACCCGGGCCTGAACACCCACCAGCGCGTACTTGAAGCCGGCGACACTCACCACGGCAGCAGCGTGCACTTCGTTACCGAGGAGCTCGACGGCGGGCCGCGCATCGTGCAGGGCCGGATTCGCGTCGCCCCGAGCACGGACCCCGATGAACTCATGCGGCGCGTCCAGGCCGTCGAACACCGGATCTACCCGACCGCGGCAGACTGGTTCGGCTCCGGTCGCCTCCACATGCGGGACGGCGCCACCTGGCTCGACGACAAACCACTCGACGAACCCGTCATCGTCGATTTCGACCTCTGACTCCCCCAAAACCACCGCAATACCCGGGTCCAAACCGCCGCGAGACCCTCGTCCCCGATCCGGGGCCAGGCGACCGGGGCATTTGTCTCCCTCATGGCTCGCTGCGCTGCGCTTTACTTCGGTCGACAAACGCCCCGGCTCGCCTGACGGAGCACTGCGTAGCAAGCCCGGGCGGTCTGGCGGCGATGTTTTTCGAGGAAGTAAAGCGGACCGAAGGGAGCCATGACGAGAAAAATCGTCGCCGCAGACCGCCCGCGAGAGAGAAATGCCCCGGTCGCCTGGCCCGATTTCGGGGCGGCGCGTCGAGCCAGGTCGGGGGAAGGGCTGGGGGAACGTGAGCGGGAGCGTCAGGCTTTCGGCAGGGTGACGCCGGTCTGGCCCTGGTATTTGCCGCCACGATCCTTGTAGGAGGTCTCGCAGGGTTCGTCGGATTCGAGAAACAGCATCTGGGCGACGCCCTCGTTGGCATAGATCTTGGCCGGCAGCGGCGTCGTGTTGGAGAATTCCAGCGTGACGTGCCCTTCCCATTCGGGTTCGAGCGGCGTCACGTTCACGATGATGCCGCAGCGGGCGTAGGTCGATTTACCGAGACAGATCGTGAGCACGGTCCTCGGGATGCGGAAATACTCCACGGTACGCGCCAGCGCAAATGAATTCGGAGGAATCACGCAGACGTCGCTCTCGAGGTCGACGAAACTCGTTTCATCGAATCCTTTCGGGTCCACGATCGCGGAGTTGATGTTGGTGAAGATTTTGAATTCACTGGAGCAACGCACGTCGTAGCCGTAACTCGAGGTGCCGTAGGAGACGATCCGGCCGTGTTCGTTTTCGCGAACCTGGCCCGGCTCGAAGGGTTCGATCATGCCGTGGTCGGCCGCCATGCGGCGAATCCAGCGATCCGACTTGATGCTCACCTGCGCTACTCGACGACGATCTTCGGGAACCTGGCGCTGTAGTCCTTACCCTGCAACGCGAGCGCCGCAGCCATGCGCCGCGCCGCACCGCGAAAGGCCTCGGCAGCCGGCGAATCGGGGTCCGACGCGACGGTCGGATTGCCGGAGTCCGCCTGCTCGCGTATGCGCGCGTCGAGCGGCAGTTGGCCAAGCAGTTCGACATTGAAGTCCTGCACCATGGCATCGGCGCCGCCGGCGCCGAAAATCGCCTCCTCGTGGCCGCAGGCCGTGCAAATGTGGGTGCTCATGTTTTCAATGACGCCCAGTACCGGGATTGCCACCTTGCGGAACATCGCCAGGCCTTTGCGCGCGTCGATAGTCGCGATGTCCTGGGGCGTCGTTACCACGACGGCACCCGAGACCGGCACCTGCTGCGACAGCGTCAACTGGATGTCGCCGGTGCCCGGCGGCATGTCCACGATCAGGTAGTCGAGATCCCGCCAGTTGGTCTGATTCAGCAACTGGTTCAATGCGGAGGTCACCATGGGACCGCGCCACACCATTGGCTGGTCCGGGTCGATCAGGAAGCCGATCGACATGACCTGCAGGCCAAGCGCATCCATCGGCGCCATGCTCTGGCCGTCCGCCGTCGTCGGCCGCTCGCCGACAAGGCCGACCATGTGCGGCTGGCTCGGCCCGTAAATGTCGGCGTCGAGCAGGCCCACGGAGGCACCGTCCGCGGCCAGTGCCAGCGCCAGGTTGACGGCAACGGTCGATTTGCCGACACCACCTTTGCCCGACGAAACGGCGATCACGTTGCGCACGTTGGCCAGCGGCTTGAGATTCCGTTGCACCCCATGGGCGGTGATCTCGGACGTCAGCGTCACGTCCACATCGTCCATTCCGGTGTCTGCCCTGACGGCGTCCGCAATGAAGTCCCGCCAGCGGGCGATTGCCCCCTCGGCCGGGAATCCGAGCTCGACGCTGACGCTGGCCGACGAATCCTTCACCTCGGCTGCGGCAACGCGACCGACGTCGCCGATCGGATGGTCCACGCCCGGCAACTTCAGGGCCTCGATTAACTTCTTCACACTGGAATCTGTTGACGACGTCACACTTCAGGTTCTCTTATTAGGTAAAATTTCCCAGTAACCGTCCCTCAGGGAGGGGCGGCGGGTCGCACATTGTAACCGAGGCCGGCGAGCTGCCAAGTGCCCCATCCTGGCAGGACATGTGCCTCGAGCCTGGTTTTTCAAGGTTCCCGGTAGGATTGTGCGCCAAGGTGATGTGGCATAATGCGCCGCATTGGGTTTGAGGGTGGCGTCTGCGGGTCGAATCGGTCCCGGGCGGCCCGGTTCGCGTGGGCAAGAGCAGGACGATTGTCGGTTCGTAACGGAAACGCTTTGATTGTGTCGAATGCAGGGGAGCCGGAGTCGGCCTTTTCCAACGGCGCCTCACCCGTGCCCGGCGGGGTACTGCGGTGAGCCTGCTTGGTTCATTTCGTTCGGAACAGCTGATCCAGCAGCTGGTCACCGAGAAGGATCCCACCAGCTCCGGAGCACGTCGACTCGTCGGCAAGATCAAGAGGATCGGGCCGAAGGTGATCCCCAAGGTCATCGATGCGCTTGCGATGTCCGACAAGTCGCACACGATGGTATTCGTGGACATCCTCTCAGCGCTGGTCAACGACAAGACCCTGGACTACTACCGCGAAGGGCTCGCCGACGGCAACGAGCGTGTCGTCAAGGGAACGGCCTGGGCGCTGTCGAGCACCACCGACTACAACGTGAACCAGCTTCTCGACTGGTTCGAGGACGACGAGGTCTCGAAGCCCGCCCTGATCGAGGTACTGCAGGTCCACAAGGAGGACCTGAGCGTGCACGAACTGCTGCAGCGCGCCTACGACCTCGACGTCAAGGAGAAAGCGGCCGTGTTCAGGATCATCGAGCGCATGATCCGACCCGAAATGGTTCCGGACCTCATCGCGCGCATGGGTGGGCGCGACCCGATGATCAAGATCCATCTCATCAGCCTGCTCAAGAAGTTCGATAGTCCGGAGATCAACGCGGCGCTCGAGGTCGAGCTGCGGGACGCCAACAAGATGGTGCGCGGCGCCGCGCTGAGCGCCCTCGCCTCGCGCGGCAGTAATGTCAACATCGCGGCCGTCGCGAAACTGCTGCAGGATCCCGATCTCGACGTGCAGAACAAGGCCGTCGACATGATGATCCAGATCAATCATCCCGAGACGGTCAAGTACCTTGCGGAAGCGCTCAAGGACGAGTCGGAATACGCGCGCCGCTCTGCGGTGGAAGTGCTCAATGAGGTTGGCAGCGTCAACTCCGTGAAGGAGCTGCTGGAAGTCCTCAAGGATGATGACTGGTGGGTGCGATCCCGCGCAGGCGACGCGCTCGCCGAAATCGGCGGCCCCAGGGTTGTCGACTCCGTCGTCGCGTTGATCAGCGACGAAGACGAGGAGATTCGCCGCACCGCGGTCGAAATCCTCGATGCGGCCAAAGACGAACGTGCCGTCGAGGCCCTGATTGCGGCCACCGACGATTCGGACTGGTGGGTGCGAGAGCGCGCCGTCGACGCGCTCTCGAAGATCGGTAACCCCAAGGCGCTGCCGAAGCTCGAAGCCATGCTCGGCAATGACGCCAAGACCGATACCGTCGTGGTTCGGGCACTGGCAAAACTCGGTGATCACAAGCACATTCCCATGATCGTGCCACTGCTCAAGAGTCCCGACCGCGAGCTCCAGATCGAAGCCGTCAAGGCGCTCTCCAAACTCGCCGACGAGACACACGCCGATACGGTTCGCACGGTGCTTCACAAGATCAAGCAGGTCGACGAGCCAACGATCATCAATATGGCGGACAAGGCCCTCAAGGACCTCGATGCGCGCTTCTCTGCAACGATGCTTGCCGAAAACGTCCGCGCGGAGAAGATCGGCGACCAGACGCGCACGTTGCTGCTGGATGACAAGGATCTCGAGAAGTTGCTCGATGAGCAGGCCAAGGCTCGCACGGCAGCGGCATCGCTTGACGAAACCACCGCGGAAGGCGAACTCCCGGTTCCTCCCGCGGCGCTGCCGCTCGACATTTCCAAGCTCAATCCGGGCGACGTCATCGAGGGGCGCTACAAGTACATCGAGAAGATCGGTAAAGGCGCCTTCGGCACGGTGCTGTTGATGCAGGACGAAGTCGTCGACGAGCGGCTCATTCTGAAATTTTTGAATCCGAACGTCTCGTCGGACGAAGAGATGATGAAACGGTTCGTGCACGAATTGCGTTACTCGCGCAAGATCACGCATCGCAACGTCATTCGTATCTATGACTTCCTGAACCTGCAGGGTTCTTACGCAATCTCCATGGAGTATTTCCCCTCGCACACGCTGTCGGGTGAGATCCCGGACAACCAGCCCATGGACATCGGCAAGGCACTTGGCTTCTCTCGCGATATTGCGACGGGCATGGCTGTCGCGCACCAGGCAGGTGTCATCCACCGCGACCTGAAACCCGCCAACGTGCTCGTGGACAGCGAAGGACTGCTGAAGATCGTGGACTTCGGCGTCGCCGCCGCCGCGTCGAGCGGCGACACTCAACTGACGAAGACCGGTTACGTCATCGGTTCGCCCAAGTACATGGCGCCGGAGCAGATTCTCGGCAAGAAAGTCGATGAAACGGCGGACATCTATAGCATCGGCGTGATTATGTACGAGATGGTAACCGGTATTCCCCCCTACAGCCGCGGCGATCACATGTCAGTCATGTATCAGCACGTCCAGGGCAAGGCGAAGGCGTGCCAGGAAATAAACCCGAACATCCCGGACGATTTTGCGGCCATCATCAACAAGGCCATGTCGGTCGACAAGACCAAGCGTTACCAGTCCATGGCGGAGCTCACCGACGCGCTCGACGCCGTCCGCGTATAGCGCCAGCCGGCGTGAATGTCCAAAAATGTGATCTCGCTCTGGCCAGCGGCCGCAAATCCGCCTAGGATACACCTAAGCCACTGATTTAATGGATGAACAGCTGTAAATGGCGCGTATTGACGCATTTCTGAAACTCGGTCTTGCTCAAGGCTGCTCAGACGTGCACCTCGCGGTCGGGGTGCCGCCGATGCTGCGCATGAACGGCGACCTGATGCCGATCAAGTTCCGGCAGCTTTCGGATACCGAACTCGACGGCTACGTGCGCGAGATCCTGACGCAGCAGCAGATCGAACGCCTCGACGAAGGCCACGACCTCGATTTCTCCTATGTCGCCGAGGAAGGCGGACGCTTTCGGGTCAACGTTTTTCGCAAGGTAACCGGCGTCGGCGCCGTATTCCGGCATATCCCGGGCACCGTTCCGACCCTGTCGCAGCTCGGCATGCCGAAGGTGCTCGTCGATTTCTGCGACTACCACCAGGGTATGGTGCTCGTCACCGGCTCGACCGGAACCGGCAAGTCGACGACGCTGGCCGCAATGATCGATCACCTCAACGAGACGCGGAACCTCAATATCATCAGTCTCGAGGATCCGATCGAATTCGTTCATCCCAGCAAGAATTGCCAGGTCATCCAGCGCGAACTGAATACCCACGTGCGCAGTTTCGCCGACGGCGTGCGTTCCGCGATGCGCGAGGACCCGGACGTCATCCTGGTCGGCGAACTTCGCGATGCGGAGACGATCATGATGGCCATGACGGCTGCCGAGACCGGTCACCTGGTTCTCGGCACCTTGCATACAACGGGTGCCGTAAAGACCATCGACCGCATCATCGACGCGTTACCCGGCGAGTTGCGTGAGCAGACCAAGGCGTTCCTGTCGATGAGCCTGAAAGCCGTGATTACGCAGGTGCTCGTCAAGACCGTCGATGGCAAGGGCCGCCGCGCAGTGCTCGAGATACTCGTCAACAATCGTGCCATTGCGAAAATGATCACGTCCGACCAGACCCACCAGATACCGTCGCAGCTGCAGACCGGCGCCAACCTGGGTATGCAGTTGATGGACGCGGCGCTGCTCCGGGCAATCCAGAAAAAAGAAATCGATCCCGACGACGCGATTCGTTTTGCAAACGACAAGAGCAAGTTCCAGCGCTTTGTGACGGATACGGATGTCGTTGCATTGGTTGATGTGGGCGGCAATGAAATGCTGGGGGGCTGATGAAGATCGATCAATACCTGACGACGGCTCTGCAGAGTAACGCGTCCGACCTTCACTTCGTGTCGGGAGACCCGGTGCGTGCACGCATCCACGGCAACCTGCAGGTCGTCGAGAAAGACTCGCTGACGACCGACACGGTCAGGGAGTGCATGTTCGAAATCATGGACGGGGCGACGCAGCGCGCTTTCGAACTCGACGATGCGGCGGACTTCGCTTACGAGATCCCGGACGTCTCACGATTCCGCGTCAACGTGTTCCGCCATCTGAACGGCATAGGCGCGATCTTCCGCGCCATTCCGTCGCAGGCGCTGACGCTGGCCGATCTCGGCATGCCCAAGGTCATACACGAACTTTGCCGGCAAACACGAGGGATGATCCTGGTCACCGGCAAGACCGGCTCCGGCAAGTCGACGACGCTCGCCGCCATGATCGATTCCATGAACAAGCGGCTGAAGGGCCATATCCTGACGATCGAGGATCCCGTGGAGTTCGTGCACAAAGCCCAGGGTTGTCTGATCAGCCAGCGCGAGATCGGCGTACACAGCCCCAGTTTCGCGGAAGCTCTGCATTCTGCGTTGCGCGAAGACCCCGACGTCGTACTGGTCGGCGAAATGCGCGATCTCGAGACGATCAGCATCGCCGTTACCGCTGCCGAGATGGGTATCCTCGTCATGGGTACCCTGCACACCAACGGCGCCGGCCAGACCGTCGACCGAATCGTGAATTCCTTCCCGGCCGACAAGCAGAGCCACATTCGCACGATGATCTCGACCTCGCTGCGCGGCGTCGTGTCCCAGCAGCTGCTGCCGACCAAGCAGCATGCCGGCCGTATCGCCGCACTGGAAATCCTCGTGAATACACCGGCCGTCGCCAACCTGATCCGCCAGGGCAAACTCGACCAGCTCGAAACCGTTTGTCGACGGGCTGCTCGCTGCGCTCGCTTTAGGCCTCGTCGACAAACACCCCGAACCGGGCTCATCGGACATCGGCGGCGCGCAATTCGCCAGCGCCGACCTGGGGCGGGCTGTCGGCGATGTTTTTCGAGGAAGTAAAGCGGACCGAAGGGAGCCATGACGAGAAAAATCGTCGCCGACAGCCCGCCCGATCTGCATTGTCGCGAACTCCGCGGACCGGGCTCTTTGCCACCCGAGCATGGCATAATCGCGCCCCATGACCGATGCGCCCAGAAAAATCCTCGTTACGAGTGCGCTGCCGTACGCGAATGGCTCCATTCACATGGGGCATCTCGTCGAATACATACAGACGGATATCTGGGTGCGCTTCCAGAAGCTGCGCGGCCACAAGTGCATCTACGTTTGCGCCAGCGACGCACACGGAACGCCGATCATGATCAAGGCGCGCGAGCTTGGCGTGACGCCCGAAGAACTCACGAGTCGGTTCAGCGAGGAGTTCGTGCGGGACTTCGCGGCGTTCGGCGTCGATTTCGACAATTACCACACTACGCATTCCCCGGAGAACGAGGCGCTCACGGTTGAGATGTTCGAGGCGCTTCGCGCGGCGGGCGATATCTACACGAAGACGATCGAGCAGGCCTACGATGAAGAAGAGGGCATGTTCCTGCCCGACCGTTTCGTGCGCGGCACCTGCCCGTTTTGCGAGACAGCCGACCAGTACGGCGACGCATGCGAGAACTGCAGCAAGACTTACACTCCGGCCGATCTCATCGACCCGGTCTCGGTGATATCCGGCACGACGCCCGTGACGCGCGAGTCGGAACACTACTTCTTCCGGCTCAGCGAATACGAGGATCGACTGCGTGCGTGGATGAAGTCCGCAACGCTCGACAAGAATGCGGTAGCGAAGCTCGACGAATGGTTCGACGCGGGACTGCAGGACTGGGACATCTCCCGCGATGCGCCCTACTTCGGGTTCCGCATCCCCGGCACCGAAGACAAGTACTTCTACGTCTGGCTGGATGCGCCGGTGGGGTACCCGGCGAGCTTCCGCAATCTCTGCGAACGCCGCGGCGATCTCGACTTCGACGAATACTGGCGGCCCGGCCACGATACCGAGGTATATCACTTCATCGGCAAGGACATCATGTACTTTCACATGCTGTTCTGGCCTGCCGTACTCGAAGGTTCGGGCTTCAGAACGCCGACGAGCGTTTACGCCCACGGCTTCCTTACCGTTAACGGCTTCAAGATGTCGAAGTCCCGCGGCACGTTCATCAAAGCTCGGACCTACCTCGACAACCTGGACCCCAGCTACCTGCGCTACTACTACGCCGCGAAGCTGGGTCCGACCATCGAGGATATCGACCTGAACCTGGACGATTTCGTCGCCCGCGTGAACGCCGACCTCGTCGGCAAGCTCGTCAACATTGCGAGCCGTTGCGCCGGTTTCATCAACAAGCGATTCGACGGGCGATTGTCCGGCGCACTCCCTGATCAGGCGCTGTTCGAGGAATTCGGAGCGGCTTCGGGGACCCTCGCGGAGCACTACGAACGCCGCGAATACTCCAAGGCGATGCGATTGGTCATGGCCCTCGCCGACAAGGCAAATCGGTACATCGACGAGAACAAGCCGTGGGTAATGATCAAGGACGAAGACCGGCTCGACGAGGTGCAGCTGGTCTGCACGCAGGGGCTGAACATGTTTCGCAGCCTCATGATCTATCTCGAGCCCGTGATACCGGCCGTCGGCGATGGCGCAAAACGCTTTCTCGGCGAAGACACCTGGCGCTGGGCAGATGCCTCGACGCCATTGCTCGACGCGACCATCGATAAATTCACGCCGCTCATCAAGCGGATCGAACCCGAACAGGTGCAGCGCATGGTCGAACAGTCGAAGGAAACGCATGACGCTACGCCCGCAGACAAGGACGACACGATCAGCATCGACGATTTCATGCAAGTCGATCTGCGTATCGCGCGTATCGAGAAAGCGGAACCGGTCGAAGGCGCGGACAAGCTGCTTGCGCTGACCCTCGATCTCGGCGACTCGACGCGCAGCGTCTTTGCGGGCATCAAGGCCGCGTACACAGCGGAAAGCCTTGTTGGCCGTCACGTGGTCGTCGTCGCCAACCTCGCACCGCGCAAGATGCGTTTCGGCGTGTCCGAAGGTATGGTGTTGGCTGCGGGACCCGGTGGAGAGGACATCTTCCTGTTGTCTGCGGACGATGGCGCAAAGCCGGGCATGCGGGTCAAGTAGCCACTGGAATACCGGCGTGAACGCCGGATCAATGCATGACTGAACTGTTCGTCATCCTCGTTGCCACGGTGCTGGTCAACAACTTCGTACTGGTGCGCTTCCTGGGTTTGTGCCCGTTCATGGGCGTGTCGCGAAACCTCGAGGCCGCAGCGGGGATGTCGCTCGCGACAGCGTTCGTGCTCACATTGTCGTCCGCAACCGCCTACCTGTTGCACACCTACGTGCTCGTGCCGCTGGAACTCGGATACCTGCGGACCATTACGTTCATCCTCGTCATTGCGGCAAGCGTGCAGTTTACGGAGATCATGGTACGCCGCCTCAGTCCCCTGCTCGACCAGGTGCTCGGTATCTACATCCCGTTGATCGCTACCAACTGCGCGGTACTCGGCGTGGCGCTGCTCAACGTGCAGCAGTCGACGGGCTTCGTGCAGTCGGTGTTCTACGGCCTGGGCGCTGCCGGCGGCTTTGCGCTGGTCCTGATCATGTTTGCTGCCATCCGCGAGCGCCTCGATGCAGCAGACGTTCCGGCGCCTTTTCGCGGTCCCGCCATCGCGCTGATGACGGCCGGCATGATGTCGCTCGCTTTCATGGGGTTCTCCGGCATGGCGCGGCTCTGAGCGCCGTGAATCCTTATGTGGATTGCCGTACTCACCCTGACAGTCATCGCGCTGGTCGCCGGCCTCGGCCTGGGCTTCGCCGCCCGCAAGCTGCCGCCGACCGGCTCGCAACTCGTCGAGCGCGTCAATGAACTCTTGCCGCAAACCCAGTGCGCACAGTGCGGGTATCCGGGCTGCCGGCCCTACGCCGCGGCAATTGTCGAAGACGGAGAAGCGATCAATCTCTGCCCGCCGGGAGGCAATGACACCGTACGGCGCCTTGCCGGCCTGCTCGGCCGTGACGAGGTCCCCGCGCTCGCGACGGGCCCGGCGGCGCCTGCCGTCGCAGTCATCGACGAATCCCTGTGCATCGGCTGCACGTACTGCCGAGCGGCCTGCCCGGTCGACGCCATCGTCGGAGCCCATCAGCTGATGCATACCGTCATCGCAACGGAGTGCACGGGCTGCGAGCTGTGCCTGGCGCCCTGCCCCGTCGACTGCATTACGATGCGGGCATCGTAATGGCGACGCCTGCGGCGACATTCGATCTCGGCACGCTGCATGGCGGGCTGCGACTCGCCGCTCACAAGTCCTCGTCGACCGGTCTGCCGATACAGTCACCCCCGTTGCCCCCGCAACTGGTCCTGCCAATCGATCAGCATGTTGGCGACCCGGCCGAACCGCTCGTCGGCATTGGCGAACGCGTGCTCAGGGGCCAGTTGCTCGCAGAGTCTTCGGGCACGCTCGGTGCGCCCGTACACGCGTCGTCCTCCGGAAAGGTCGTGGCCATCGAACCATGGCCGGTTGCCGGCCGCCACGGCGAGCCGGCACCCTGCATCGTTATCGAGTGCGACGGAGATGACCGGGCGGTCGAGTCCTGGGAAGAACCGATACCGTATGTAGAGCTGCCCGCGGACACCGTGCTGCAGAAGATCCTGCAGGGCGGCATCGTCGGTCTCGGCGGCGCGGTCTACCCCACGGCGCAGAAACTCATGCAGGCCGTTTCCTGCAATCTCGATCACCTCATCCTGAACGGTGCCGAGTGCGAACCCTACATCAGCTGCGACGACATGCTGATGCGCGAGCGCGCACAGGACATCGTGAGCGGCGTGCAGATACTGTTGCATGCGCTGCAACTGGACGGCGCCTGCATTGTCGTCGAAAGCGACAAGCCCGAGGCGATCCGGCAACTCGCTGTGGCAATGACCGGTGCCGCGGACGATCGACTCACGCTCAGGCAGATTCCGACCATCTACCCGTCGGGAGGCGAGGACCAGCTGGTGCAGCTCGTGACCGGCCGGGAGGTGCCGAGCGGCGGGCTGCCCACGGACATCGGCTGCCTCGTGCAAAACGTCGGCACTGCCGCCGCCATTCACGACTGGCTGCAGAACGGCGAGCCCCTGATCTCGCGGATCACGACGATTACCGGCAACGGCATCGCAACGCCGATGAACATCAGGGCGCGTATCGGCACGCCGATCTCCGAACTCGCGAAATTCGCCGGCGGCTATACCGGGAACGCCCGGCACCTGGTGACCGGCGGCCCGATGACCGGCAAATCGGTCAGCACGGACCGGGTTCCGCTGGTCAAGGCGACCAACTGCATACTCGTGATGTCGGAGTTGCCGGCAACCGGCCCCGAGCTGCCGTGCATCCGCTGCGGCGAATGCGCGACCGTGTGTCCCGTGCAGCTGCTGCCGCAGCAAATATTCTGGTATGCCTGCGCCGACGATGAACAACAGCTGCGCGCGCACGGGCTCACCGACTGCATCGAATGCGGCTGTTGCGACCTCGTATGCCCGAGCCACATTCCGCTCACCTATGACTTCCGCATGGCAAAGGCGCGTATCCGCGAACTGGCGGACGAGAAAGCGCGTGCGCAGCGCGCCCGGCGCCGCTTCGAAGCGCGCAACGAGCGCCTGCAGCGTGACCAGCGTGAACGCGAGGCGGAACTTGCCCGCCAGAAAGACCAGGCCAGGAAGGCGGGCCCCGACGCCATTGCGGAAATCATGAAACGCAAGCAACGGGACGACGGGGACTGAGCGTGGAGTTCGAGCGCCGCGAAGCGCCGCACATGGCGCCGACCGCCAGCGTGGCCAGGATCATGCAGCAGGTGCTGCTCGCGCTCGTGCCCGCCGCAATTGCGCACGTGTGGTTTTTCGGCCCGGGCCTGATCTTCAACCTGGCGATTGCCGCGGCAGCCTGCGTCGGCGGGGAGGCGCTCATGATGCGGATGCGCGGCCGCCCGGTTGCACACGCCCTGTCCGATTACAGTGCGGTGGTGACGGCGGCGTTGCTGGCCTTCGCGCTGCCCTCGCTGACGCCATGGTGGGTGACGGCCAGCGGCGCGCTCTTCGGCATCATCGTGGCCAAGCACCTCTACGGGGGCATCGGTTTCAATATCTTCAACCCGGCGATGGCCGGTTACGTCGCCGTGCTCGTCGCCTTCCCCATGCACCTGAACCTCTGGGTCGCGCCGCGCATGGGCGACATCGACTACCAGTTCCTGACGACCCTGCAGACGCTTGCCTACACGCTGACCGGTAATCTCCCGGATGCGCTGTCCTACGATGAGGTCAGCCGCGCTACCCCCCTGGATGCGATGAAGTCCGGTCTGAATGACATGCTCACAACCGCCGAGATACGTGCCCTGCCTGTCATGGGCGACTTCGGCGGCGTCGGCTGGGAATGGATCGGAAATTTCATCGCCATCGGCGGTTTCTGGCTCATGATCCGCAGGATCATACGCTGGCATATCCCGGCCGGCGTGGGTGCCGGACTCCTGATCCCGGCCGGCATCATGTGGCTGATCAGCCCCGGAACCGAGCCGAGCCCCGGCTTCCACATGTTTAGCGGCGCCGCACTCCTGTGCGCGTTTTTCATCGCCACCGACCCGGTATCCGCGGCCGCCAGCCCGAAGGGCCGTCTCATTTACGGCGCCGGCATCGGCTTCCTGATCTATGCGATACGGACCTGGGGCGCGGATGTGGACGGTGTTGCCTATGCCGTGCTGCTCATGAACATGGCGGTTCCCGCCATCGACCGCGTTACCCGGCCGCGCATCGTCGGGCACGGTAAGGACCCGACAACACGATGACGCCGGGCGTCGCAAAACGCGGCACGACGCTCGCGGCGATCGCCGCGATCTGCGCGACGCTGGTCGCGGCCACCTACCAGCTAACCGCGGCGCGCATCGCTGCTAACGAACAGGCATGGCTGGAAAACAGCCTCAAACCCGCCCTCGGCGACGTGGACTACGAGGGCAGCATCACGGCGGCGAAACTCGTCCTCGAACCGCCACACGGTCTGCCCGGCAACGATGTCGCAATCATCTACCGCGCGTATTCCGGCGGCGTCCCCGTTGCCGCGCTGTTCGCGGTCACGGCGCGAGGCGGTTACGCGGGCCCGATCCGCATCCTGGTCGGTATCGAGGCAGACGGCGCGATCACCGGTGTTCGCATCCTCGAACACCGCGAGACGCCCGGGCTCGGCGACGGCATCGAGGAGTCACGCTCCGACTGGGTACACCAGTTCTACGGGCGCTCACTCGGCGACCCGCCGGTCACCGGCTGGAACCTCGAGGCCGACGGCGGCGATTTCGACCAGCTCACCGGCGCTACGGTGACGCCGCGTGCCGTCATCAAGGCGATTCGCGAGACGTTGATATACTTTGACACCAACCGCGAGGAGATCTTCGACATGCCGGCAACGGCGGAATCACTGTGACTTCGGGCCATTTCATCGATCGGCTGCAGACCGGGCTGTGGCGGGAGAATCCTGGCCTCGTGCAGCTGCTCGGACTGTGCCCGCTGCTCGCGGTCACCTCGACCTTCATCAATGGCTTCGGGCTCGGTGTCGCCACGCTCGGCGTGCTCACCTGTTCCAGCGTGCTCGTGTCGGCCACGCGCCGCTGGATACTGGCGGAGATCCGGGTACCGATCTACGTGCTGATCATCGCGAGCCTGGTGACCTGCACGGAACTGATCTTCAAGGCGTGGTTCCCTGCGCTCGACCGATCGCTGGGCATCTTCATCCCTTTGATCGTCACCAACTGTGCGATTGTCGCGCGCGCCGAACTGTTCGCATCGCGCAATGGCGTCGCCGCCAGCTTTTTTGACGGTCTCGGGATGGGCACGGGCTTTGCGCTGCTGCTGATGGCGATTGGCCTGTTTCGCGAACTCATCGGCAAAGGTTCGCTGTTCGCCGATTTCCACCTGCTTTTCGGCGGCGAAGCGCTGGCGGGACTCGTTATCGTTGATGGCGGCTGGCTGTTGGCCGTACTGCCGCCTGGAGCGTTCTTCAGCCTCGCCCTCGCCGTCGCGCTGAAGAACTACCTGGACGGGAAGCGGGGCGCCGCACGCCGCACGTGAACAGGGACAAGCGCACAGTCCTGTTCAGTCGCCTGCGCGAGCTGAACCCGCAGCCGACGACCGAGCTCGACTACGGTACGCCGTTCGAGCTGCTCGTCGCAGTCATTCTTTCCGCACAGGCAACCGACGTGGGCGTCAACAAGGCAACCAGTAAACTCTACGCGATCGCCAATACGCCGCAGGCCATCCTGGACCTGGGCGTCGATGGCCTGAAGTCCTACATCCGCACGATCGGGCTCTTCAACAGCAAGGCCGAGAACATCATCAAGACCTGCCGGATCCTGTTAGAGGAGCACGGCGGCGAGGTCCCGCGAACGCGCGAGGAACTGGAAAGGCTCCCCGGCGTCGGCCGCAAAACGGCGAACGTCATCCTGAATACGGCATTCGGCGAAGCCACGATCGCCGTCGACACCCACATCTTTCGCGTCGCCAACCGGACAGGGCTCGCCAAAGGCAAGACACCGCTGGAAGTCGAGAAGCGCCTCGTCAGACTGACACCCGAGGAATTCAGGAAAGACGCGCATCACTGGCTTATCCTGCACGGCCGCTACGTCTGCAAGGCGCGCAGGCCCGAGTGCTGGCGCTGCCCGATCGTCGAATGGTGTGAATACCGCAGCAAGGAAGTCGAATGATATTCGGCCAGGACAGGCAGGAACTGAGGAGGATGTACGTGGATGCCTGGCGGAAACAGGTCGCCGGGCAGCCGCTGTCGCCGCTCGAATCCCTGATCGCCGCCGTTATCGCGCAGCATCCTGAATACCACCATGCCCTCACGGACGATGACCTCGACGAGGATTACACCCCTGAAGGCGGCAGGACCAATCCCTTCCTGCACATGGGGCTGCATCTGGGCATCCGTGAGCAGGTGGCAACCGACAGGCCGCCCGGTATCGCGACGATCTACGAGACGCTGGCCGCACGAAACGGTGATCCACACGCGGCGGAACACCTCATGATCGAGTGTCTCGCCGAAACACTCTGGGAAGCGCAGAGCACCAACCGCGCTCCCGACGAAGCTCTCTATCTCGAACGCCTGCGCCACCTGTAATAAAAGCGGC
Source organism: uncultured Woeseiaceae bacterium (assembly GCA_947258565.1). GTDB lineage: Bacteria > Pseudomonadota > Gammaproteobacteria > Steroidobacterales > Woeseiaceae > UBA1847. Next base: position 10,516 of record CAMYJB010000010.1, on the reverse strand, counting down.
GCGGGGCTGGTCTGTTGTCGTAATCCAGCAGGTGAACCGATGAGTCAAAGCCATTCTCAGTATCCCGTCAGCGGCGCCGGGCTCGGCCTGCGTCGCCCCATCGCCGACAAGCTGATGGCGGATCCGCCTTCCGAGGTCGATTTCATGGAAGTCGCACCGGAAAACTGGATCCACGTGGGCGGCGCGCTCGGCAAGAAGTTCCGCTGGTTTACGGAACGTTATCCGTTCGTCATCCATGGCCTGTCGCTGTCCATCGGCGGACCCGCCCCGCTCGACGAGCAGCTCGTGCGCGATATCAAGGCGTTCATGGCCGAACACGATATCCGCATGTACTCCGAACACCTGAGCTATTGTGGCGACGACGGCCAGCTTTACGACCTGATGCCGATTCCCTTCACGGAAGAGGCCGTCAGCTACGTCGCCGAGCGCGTGCGGCGGGTGCAGGATATTCTCGAGCAGCGTATGGCGCTCGAGAACGTCTCCTATTATGCGCCCACCGATACCGCGATGCCCGAGGCGGATTTCGTCAATGCCGTGCTCGAGGAAGCGGATTGCGACCTCATGCTCGACATCAACAATATCGTCGTCAACAGCATCAATCACAGTTACGACCCGCGAGCGAATCCGATATTTCCATCTCGCGGGACACTACGTCGAAGCCGAGGACCTGCGGGTCGACACGCACGGCGCGGCTGTCGACCAGCAGGCCTGGAAGCTGCTGGCCGACGCCTATGCACACTTCGGGCCGGTGCCGACCTTGCTCGAGCGCGACTTTAATTTTCCGCCGATGGAGGAACTGCTCGACGAGGTGCGGCGTATCAAGCAAATGCAGCTGCAGGCGGAACCGGCGGAGGCTGCCAATGGCTGAGCGACCGAAGTTCCAGGAACAGCAGTACGCGTTTGCGGCCCACATCCGGGATCCGCAGCACGTGCCGGCACCCGAGGGCATCGAGGATCGCCGCATGGCGATCTATCGCGAGCTGTTTTTCAACAATCTCAGGAGCCTGCTGTCGAGCATGTTCCCGGTGCTCAGCAAGCTTCACGGCGATGAGAAGTGGCGCCGGCTCGTGCGGCGATTCATGCAGCGACACCAGGCGCAGACGCCCTACTTTCTGCAGCTGCCGGCAGAATTCCTGGATTTCCTGCAGAGCGAGTACGAACCGGAGCCTGACGATTTTCCGTTCCTTGCCGAGCTCGCGCACTACGAATACATCGAGCTGGCGCTGTCGATCTCCGAGGCAGTCAACGACCTTGAGGGCGTGGATCCGGAAGGGGACCTGTTGGCCGGTGTCCCGGTCAAATCCGAACTGGCATGGGTCTTCGCGTACCAGTACCCGGTGCACCGCATTTCCAGCGACTTCCTCCCCGACGCGCCCGCAGAGCAAGCCGTTTACCTGGCTGTCTACCGCGGCACCGACGACAAGGTCGGCTTTCTCGAGCTGAATGCCGTTACAGCGGGGCTGCTCAACGCCATCGAGGCAAACGAGTCAGGCCACTCCGGTGAAACATTGCTTCGCAAGCTCGCAGCCGACATCAGCTACCCCGACGTCGAAGCATTCATCGAACATGGCGTATCGGCATTCCGGGAAATGCGATCTCTCGACATTCTGACCGGCGCCCGAAACGCCGGATAAAGGAGCCTTTTCATGGACAAACTCAAAGCGTTGTGGAAAGCCGTCGTCGATATTCTCGATCCGGCGGGCGACTGGGTTGCACTGCTGCCCATTCGCCTGCTCATGGCGTATGAATTTTTCAAGGCGGGGCTGACCAAGTTCAACGGCAGCAACTGGTTCGGCAACATCCAGGACAACTTCCCGTTCCCGTTCAACGTCATTCCCGTCGAGATCAGCTGGTTTCTCGCAACGTGGACCGAGTTGATCGGCGGGCTGTTCCTGTTCGCCGGCCTGTTTACGCGCTTCTGGGCCTTCAGCCTCATTATCCTGACCATCGTGGCGATATTCGGCGTGCACTGGCCTGACGAGTGGTCGAGCCTCGCCGAACTCTGGAAGGGCTACGCCATTACCGACAAGGGCTTCGGCAACTACCGCGTACCGCTGCTGTTCCTGGCCATGCTGTTGCCGCTGCTGTTCATCGGCGGCGGCAAGGCGAGCCTGGATCACGTGATCGCGAAGAAGCTCAAATAGTCCAGAAACACCGGCACTGACCCTATCCCACGCTCGAGAGCGATACCACCGAGACGGGACCGGCACACGCGCACGGACCGTAACCTTCTGGACATCTACGTTCGCATCCGTAACTCTACGGAGTAACAGCCCGAGACCGGGAACCTTTCGGTCCTGATGGGCGCGAGCGACGAGTACGCCGGATAGTGGAGAATTTCCTGACAACCCTGGACGCTGAACTGCGTGAGGCAATTGAGCGTGTTGGTGTGCGAGTCGAGTTCCTGGCAGGGGAGCCCGTATTCAGTCGCGGGGATCCCGGGGCAGCGTTCTACATCATCGAAAAGGGCAGCGTCAGAATCCACGACGACGATCTTGTTCTAAACAGGCTCGGTGAGGGCGATGCGTTCGGCGAAATAGCAGGACTGAGTGGCAAGCCGCGTACCGCATCGGTCACGGCAGAAGATGACCTGACAATGCTGCGTGTCGAGCGCGAGAACCTGTACCAGGTCCTAAAGGCCAATCCCGAGACGCTGATCGGACTCGTACAAATGCTGTGCGAACGTGAGAGCGGCATGGCTGACCGGATAACCAGTCGCTCCTGGCAATTGCACCTGGCCCGACGCGACCTCGAGATTGGCAGAAAAATTCAGTCCGGATTCCTGCCCGACGCCCTGCCCGTTCTTCCGGACTACGAGATTGCCAGTCACTTCCAGGCAGCCCGGGTTGTCGCCGGCGATTTTTATGACGCGTTCGACATCCCGTCCATCAGCCGCGTGGCGGTGGTTATTGGAGACGTATGTGACAAAGGCGTCGGTGCTGCGCTCTTTATGGCCTTGTTTCGCAGCCTCATACGTGCCGCGGCGCAATCGAGGAAATTCGTGGAATGGGCGACGGACCACCATCCCGGCAGCACCCCCCCGCCGGATGGCGAGGATATTTCAGCGCGATCGCTTGAGTCGCTCAGGAACACCGTCGCATTGACTAACAACTACGTCGCAACGACCCATGGCAAGACCAGCATGTTCGCCTCTGTTTTCATCGGACTATTGAGCCCTGAAAGCGGCAAAATCGACTATGTGAACGCGGGTCACGAAGAAGCCTACGTCGTCGGCCCTGATGGCATTCGAATCGCACTCCCACCCACGGGTCCGGTTCTCGGCCTGTTTCCTGGTGCTCGGCATAGTCTGGAGACGATGACGATCGAGCCTTCGGAAACACTGCTTCTCTATTCAGACGGCGTGCCGGAGGCGGCCAATCGCTCCGGCGAGCAGTTCTCGGACGAAAGGCTGCAATTATTGCTTGACTCACCAACAGCTGGCGCCGGGACACTGGTAAACAACATAGTCACCGCATTACGTGAATTCGCCGATGGTGCCGCGCAGTATGACGATATAACCATGCTGGCAGTGCATCGCACGAGCAGATAGTATCGTTGCGAGGGAGGTACGGCACTATCCGCCCGGTCCGGTCCGTGGCGATGATGGACGTGCCAGGGAAATAGAATAAGAGCGAGGACAGGCTGATGTCAGAAAAACTACAGATCGGAATCTCACGGGAAGAAGGGGAAAAGGCGGTTTCTATAATGCGCCTGAAGGGCTCGGTCGACGCCAATACCCAGGGCACCCTGGAGGCAAAAGCGAAAGAGGCCATCGACGCGGGCTCGCAGCGTCTGATCCTGGACATGAGCGGTGTGGACTACCTTGGCAGCGCCGGTATGCGCGCGATTCACGCCATTTCCAGAATGCTTAGTCCCGACGAGCAAGGGATGCGATCGCCATACATCAAGGTGGTAAGTCCGTCGCCCGCAGCGGCGAAGGTGTTCAAGACTCTGGGCTTCGATTCCTTTATCGACATCCACGACAGTATCGACGACGCTCTCGCCGCTTTCTGAGTCTGACTGTGCGCGGGCTCCCCGCTTGTCATGACACTGAAGATAAGAGCGGATCTCGGGCAACTCAATCGCATACGCGAGTATGTCACCGAGCGCGCAACTGAACTAGGAATTCCTTCGGCCGTTTTCGACGACCTGCGCCTCGCAGTCGACGAAGCCGTAACCAACGTCCTTGTCCACGGTTACGGCGGCGCCGGCGACCTCGAGATCGAACTAAGGGGCCACGGGCCGGATCTGCACATCTTCCTCCGCGATCGTGCACCCCCATTCGACCCGGTTGGCAACGCACCCCGAGACCTGGTACCGCCGGGGGACCGGGAGTCACCCGGCGGTTTCGGAATATTTCTTATGCAGTCCGCCATGGACGAGATTCTCCATCGCGAGACCCGGGACGGCAACGAACTTACTTTGGTCAAGCGAGGCGTGCTGTCCACGCCGGCGTCATCGCACACTCCTTCGTCGTCAGGGAATCACGGGAACTGAAGCGCCCCCATTGATTGCAATACCCGCTGCAGGTATTGGCAACTTCCTGCCAGATGTGAAATGCTGTTTTCACTTTCGCGCAAGAATCGAAGCGACACGTCACTCGACCCATGTTCATTTCAACATTGACCGGTTCCATAGAGGTTGCTGACGCCGATTCCAGGCCGCCGAATCCGGACGACATGCTGGGACTCGCACTGGATACGGTTCGCACGATGCCGATCAACGGTTTGCGCTACCCGCCTGCGGACGGCAGTTCCGGCTGGTACATCTGGGGCGGAGAGACCAGGTCCGAGAGCGCCGATTTTTTCAGCCCGATCCAGGTCCGCGACCTGGGCGATTATGTGCCCAACCTCCTTCCCTTTCTCAACCTGCCTCCCGGTTTCCGGTTCCAGACCGACACCCGGCGCAAGCAGAAAGTCTGGTTCGACGCTAGTCTGCTCGACGTCTGACCACTGCGATCGGATTCGTTCCGGTATTGCAGGTTCAGGGGGAGTAATGCCTCGCATTCTGGCGGCCACACTGCCTGGCCTGATTTCGGCTGCAGCCTACTCGCGGACCATCACTATGATTATTGCGAGGGCGACGACTGCGATGATCGTGGCATTGGTGCGCATGCGGAAGTAGAAATCCGTCAGCAGCCCTGCCTTCAGCAGCCGGTAATCGATAACGAGCAGGCACAGGAACGAGAGGATCAACACGAATAGCGTGATTGCCTGTGCGGCCATCAGGAACGCGAACCAGGCCGCCACGACAATGACGTTGCTCGTAATGAAGAGATTATCCGGCGCTGCGCCGCTGCGATACAGGTAGGTGCCCCAGTGCGCCCCGCACAGGAAGCAGACGATGGCGAGTCCGTAAGCGGCAGCGATGTAATCGAACGAGCCAAGATTCCACAGCTCCTGCAGACCGACGAACGGCATCAGTGCACAGCCGACGAACGGCAGTACGCCCGCATACGTCAGGAGCGGGTAGAGCTTCCGGCTCTCCATTCAGTCAACCGCGCGCACGGTCGCATCGAGATGCGTGGTGGCGGTCAGGGAATTGGTGATGAGACATACACGCTCCGCCCTTTCCAGCAGGCGCATCGCTTTGGCCTCGTCTGACCCGGCCGGCACCTCGAGAACCACGGTTTCATGAATCTCTGTGAACTGCGTGACCTTGTCCACTTTGTCGAGTACGGCGTCGACATCGCAGCGCAGTGAAATCCACTCGAAATCCGATGCGCGCGCGATCGCCCTGAATGACAGGATAAAGCAGTCGGCTATCGCCGCCGACAACAGTGTCTCCGGTGACCAGAGATCGCCGGGGCCGCCGAATTCCGGCGGTCCGGCCGATTCCAGCGCCGCCAGTCCCGGGCTCGTCAGTTCGACATGACTGTCGTGACGAGCGGCGGCGGTCGTTTTGTAATGATGGGGAAAATCCTGCATTTCAGTTCCTTGCTGCCAGAGCGGCGGAAATTTACCACTTATCGGCCCGCAGACCACGCCTGAGACCTCGCCGCGTATAATGCGTGTGGTTGTCCGCAGACAACAATTACAACATGGGGACGGGATGACCGACAGCAATACCGCGCAGCTGCGCCGGGATATCGGCTTCTTCGGCGCCGCGTTCCTGGTGCTGAACGCGATGATCGGCGCCGGCATATTCGCATTGCCGGGCAAGGTCGCCGTCAATGCGGGCATGCTGAGTCCCTGGCTGTTTCTTGCCGTTGGCGTCGTCTTCCTGGCGGTCGTCCTCAGCTTCGCGGAGCTTGCGAGCTATTTCAGGGAATCCGGCGGCCCGGTCCTCTACGCGTCCTACGCGTTCGGCCCGCTGGCCGGCTTCGGCACGGGCTGGATCCTGTTCCTGAGCCGGATGACAGCCTTCGCAGCAAACGCCAATGTCATGGCCATCTACCTCGGGTCGCTGTTCCCTTGGTTCGCCGCAGGCGCCGGCCGGGCAACCGTCATCAGCGTGCTCACCCTCGGCCTGACCTACGCCAACATCCTTGGCGTCAGGGACGGGGTCCGGACGATGGGGGTCTTCACCCTCTTCAAGGTGCTGCCGCTCGTGCTGCTCGTGCTGCTCGGCCTGCAGCACGTCACTGCGGGCACCCTGATTCCATCGGCTTCGGCCGTCATCGGCGACCTGGGCGGCACGACGCTGCTGCTGATCTATGCCTACGTCGGTTTCGAGTCGATGGCCGTCACGGCAGGGGAAACCGCGGAGCCGAGGCGCACGCTGCCGCGGGCGCTGGTGCGCACCGTCATCGGCACCGGGATCCTGTACTTCCTGATCGTGCTGGTGTTTATCGCGGTGATACCGGCAGACACCTATGCCGATGCGACGCTCGTCGACGTCGGCCGCATGCTTGCGGGTCCCGCGGGCGCGGTTGCGATCACGCTGGCAGCCGTCTTTTCGATCGGCGGCAATCTCGCCGGCACGATGATTGCCGCCCCGCGGCTGATCTTTGCACTCGGCGAGCACCGGCTCCTGCCGGCCTGGTTCGGTCACATACACCCGAAATACGCAACGCCCGACAACTCGATACTGGTGATGGGCGGCCTCGCGCTGCTGATGGCGCTCACCGGGTCCTTCGTCGAGCTGGCGGTAGCAAGCTCGTTGTCGAGGATGCTGTCCTACATCCTCTGCATCGCCGCGCTTCCGGTGATACGGAACCGCGCCAGCGACGAAATGCGGGCACGCGCTTACCGGATTCGTGGCGGCTATACCCTGCCGCTGGCGGGCCTCGCGATCTGTCTCTGGCTCACGGCACAGGCAAACGCGGACAACTGGCGGACCGTCGGCATGCTGCTGGCCGTCGGCTTCGTGCTGTATGCGCTCGAGCGGCGTTTTCTCAAGCGTTGAGCACTACTTCTTCTTCGGCATGTAAAGGTCGGTGATCGTGCCTTCGTAGCCCTCTGCGGCGAACGCGACGGTCTCGGACAGGGTGGGATGCGGGTGGATCGTCAGGCCGATGTCGGACGCATCGGCACCCATCTCGATCGCGAGGCCGATCTCCGCGATCAGGTCTCCCGCGGTTGGACCCACGATCGCGCCACCGAGCACACGGTCGGTCTTCTTGTCGAACAGGAGCTTCGTGAAGCCCTCGTCGCGCCCCAGTGACAGTGCCCGACCGCTCGCGGCCCAGGGTATCTTGGCAACGCCATAATCCACGCCCTTCTCTTTCGCCTCGGTCTCGGTCAGGCCGACCCACGCGACCTCGGGATCCGTGTAGGCAACGGACGGGATCACTCGCGCGTCGAAATAGCTTTTCTCTCCGGCGGCGACTTCGGCCGCTACTTTCGCCTCGTGCGTCGCCTTGTGCGCCAGCATCGGCCCGCCAGCCAGGTCACCGATGGCAAAAATGTGCGGCACGTTGGTGCGCATCTGCTTGTCCACGGCGATGATGCCGCGCTCGTCGACATCGACACCCGCTTTCACGGCATCGAGCTTGTCACCGTTTGCACGGCGGCCGACCGCCACGAGCACGCGCTCGTAAACACCGGTCTCCGGCGCGTCCTTGCCCTCGAACGCCACCTCGATACCCGCCTCGGTGGCGCGCATGCGGGTAACTTTCGTGGACACCAGGATCTTCTCGTACCGCGGTTTGATCACCTTCAGGAACGGCCGCAGCAGGTCCTTGTCGGTGCCCGGCATCAGCGAATCCATGAGTTCGACGACACTGACCTCGACGCCGAGCGCCGCGTACACGCAGGCCATCTCCAGGCCGATAATGCCGCCTCCTACGACGAGCAGGCTTCTCGGCAGCGGGTGTACCTCGAGCGCGCCCGTCGAGTCGACGATCCGCGGATCGTCGGGCAAGTCCGGGAGCATGAAGGGCTCGGAGCCTGCCGCGATAATGCATTTCTCGAATGCGACCGTCTCGCCGTTATCGAGTTCGAGACGGTTCGCGGACTGGAATTTCGCGTAGGCCGTGATGACGCGCACCTTGCGCTGTTTCGCTAACCCCGCGAGGCCGCCGGTAAGCCGGCCGACGACGCTGTTCTTCCAGTCGACCAGCTTGTCAGCCTCGATTTTCGGGGGGGCGAACACGACGCCATGATCCGCCATCGCGGCCGCGTCATCGATCACTTTCGCGGCGTGCAACAGCGCCTTCGAGGGGATGCAGCCGACGTTCAGGCAGACGCCGCCGAGGTACGGGTCCTTCTCGACAAGGATGACGTCGAGGCCGAGGTCGGCCGCCCGGAAGGCCGCGGTGTAGCCACCCGGACCTGACCCGATGACGACCAGCTGCGCCGAATGGGTTGCGTCACCTGCGACCGGCGCCGCGGTTGCTGCCTGAATCTCCGCCGGCGACATGCGTTGCGTGCGGACCGACCAGTCTTCCCCGGCCTCCTCTGCTGCGGCCGCCTCCTCTGCGTCGGCCGCCTCGATCGTCGCGACGACGTCACCGGTCGAGACGGTGTCGCCGACCGTGACGTCGACCGAGATCACCTTGCCGGCGTGCGACGCAGGCACATCCATCGAAGCCTTGTCGGTCTCCAGCGTGATGAGGGCATCTTCCACGGCGACCACGTCGCCCGGCGATACCAGAACTTCAATGATCTCGACGTCAGCGAAATCGCCCAGGTCCGGGACCTTGAGTTTGACCTGACCGGCCACTACGGGATTGCCTGCAACAGGCTGTCGACGTCGCCGAGCGCCTCGCCGAGGAACGTGGTGAAGCGCACGGCCATCGCTCCATCGATGACGCGATGATCGTAGGACAACGACAACGGCAGCATCAGCCGTGGCCGGAACTTCTCACCGCTCCAGACGGGCTGCATCGAGTGCCGGGAGACGCCGAGAATCGCGACCTCGGGCGAATTGATAATCGGCGTAAATGCCGTGCCGCCGATACCGCCCAGGCTGGACACGGTGAACGTCGCACCCTGCATCTGCTCGGCCTTGAGTTTGCCTTCGCGAGCCGCAAGCGAAAGTTCGGCGAGTTCCCTCGCCAGCTCGTAAACGTCCTTCTGGTCGGCGTTCCTGATGACCGGGACGACCAGCCCCTGGTCCGTGTCCGCGGCGAATCCGAGGTGGCAGTATTTCTTCATCACGAGGCTCTCGCCGTCGTGGGACAGCGAGGCATTGACCCTGGGATACTCGTGCAGCGCGGCGACGCAGGCCTTGAGTATGAACGCGAGCGGCGTAAGCGGGATGCCGCGCTCCTTTGCAGGCCCCTTCAGTTTCTGCCGCCTCGCTTCCAGATCCGTGATGTCGGCTAGGTCGTGCTGCGTCACGTGCGGCAGGTTGATCCAGCTCGCCTGCAATCGCGGTCCCGATATCTTCTGGATGCGCGTCAGCGGCTGCAGTTCGATCTCGCCGAATTTCTCGAAATCGACTTTCGGCGTCTGCGGCAGGGCCGCACCGGCCGGGGCCGCAGACTGGCCCGTGAGGATGGCTTTGACGAACGCCTTGACGTCGTCGTGCAGCACCCGGTTTTTCGGGCCGCCGCCTTTGACCTGTGCGAGATCGACGCCGAGCTCGCGCGCGAGCTTGCGTACCGACGGACTCGCGTGCGCGCGTGCGAAACCGGCTTCATTGATCGGCGGCAACGTGCCGCTCCTCGTCGGTGCCGCCTGTTTCGCAGGCTGAGGCGTTTGTCGGGCCGGCGCCGGCGCTGCCGGCTTTGCTTGCTCCTGCGGCGCAGCAGCGGGCTTTTCCGCGGCAGCTGAGCGTGCAGCACCGGATGCTGCCTCGATCACGGCAATGGACGAGCCCATTGATACCTTGTCGCCGACCCCGACCAGCACCGATTTAATCGTGCCGCCGACGTCGGCGGGCACGTCCATCGATGCCTTGTCGGTCTCGAGCGTGATCAGCGAATCCTCCGCCCCGATCTGCTGGCCTTCCGCAACATGCACCTCGATCACGTCGACATCCGTGAAGTCGCCGATATCGGGCACCATCAGCGTGCGCTCGCCGCCCGGCTGCGCCGGCGCCCCGGGCGCGTCCCCGGCGGGTTCGGCCGATGCCGGAACCTCGTCTTCGTGCTGCGGTCCGGACTCCGGCGCTGCGGCGCCGGCGCCCT
>CAMYJB010000009.1 GCA_947258565.1 uncultured Woeseiaceae bacterium | reverse complement strand
GCCGCCGCCGCGGGAACCTATCCGACGTGGAATTTCCACAAGTACCTGATCGGCCGGGACGGGCAACTCATTGCAGAATTCAGTCCGCGGACGCAGCCTTACGACGCAGAAATGCTCGCCACCATCAAGACGGCGCTGAACGACTAAACCACGCGATGCACGTGAAGCCGAACTTGCCGAGCAAGGATTGTGCGGTATGCGGCCGGCCGTTCGTCTGGCGACGCAAGTGGGCGCTCGCGTGGTCAGACGTCAAGTATTGCTCTGCACGATGCCGTTCGGAGCGCCGGATCAATGCCAGAAGGTCCTGAGATACGGCGCGCCGCGGACCGGGTCGCGCGAGTGCTCGCAGGCCACGTCGTCGAAGAGGTACGGCTCCATCTGCCGGGCCTCGCACGCTTCGAAAAGCGCCTTACGGGCCGCACCGTGACCTCGATCGCGACGCGCGGCAAAGCAATGTTGACGCGATTCGACAACGGAATGACGCTCTACAGTCATAATCAGCTTTACGGGCGCTGGTACACGATGAAGCGGCCGCGCATGCCGCGGACGGAGCGGCAACTCCGCGCGGAACTCCACACGGCATCACACAGCGCATTGCTCTACAGCGCATCGGATATCGAGATACTGAACGACAGGCAGCTCGATGAGCATCCGTTCCTCTCTCGTCTCGGGCCCGACGTCATGGACGACGGGCTTAAAGCCAGCGAGTTTCGGCAGCGCCTGCAAAGTTCCCGTTTTGCCCGGCGCAGCAGCGGCGCGCTGTTCCTGGACCAGGCGTTCCTCGCCGGAATCGGCAACTACCTGCGGTCCGAGATTCTTTTCGTCTCCGGGGTCCATCCGTCGCGGCGCCCCCTGGACCTGAACGGAGGTGAACTCGACCGGCTCGCCGGCAATACCATTCGCATTGCACGTCGTTCGTATCGCAGCGGCGGCGTGACGATTCCGCCATCACTCGCACGCCAGCTCAAGGACACAGGCTGGTCGTTCGGAGAGCGGCGATTCCATGTTTTCGGCCGCGATGGCGAAGCGTGCCACCTGTGCGGTAACGTAATCGAACGGCTCACGGTGGGCGGGCGCAATCTTTTCCTGTGCCCAAGCTGCCAGCCGCCCACCCCCCGTAAAGCGTCAGGGACGCATAAGTGTTGATTTGGAGCTTATCTCAGGTACCTTACGGTGCTTCGAGTAAAACAGACCCGTAACCCGGAGAGAGCCAAGACTATGTCGTATTTGAATTCCCGAAGCCTCGTCGCTGTCATCGCACTGGCATTTACATCACCGCTTCTTGCCGGGGACGATCCCCGTCACGAGCGTCACGAACTGATGGAGGGCGTCGGCGATGCCGCAAAACCGATCGGAGAGATGCTCAAGGGTGAGCGCGATTTCGATGCCGGTGTCGTCATGATGTCGTTCGAAACGTTCGACAAGGCGGCCGCGCAGTTCGGCGATCTCTTTCCGCCCGGCAGCGAGACCGGAGAAGATACCGAGGCGGCGCCGGCAATCTGGGAGGATCGCGCCGGGTTCGATACGGCGCTTGCGACATGGAGCGATGCCGTCGATGCGGCCATTGCCGCAAAGCCGCAGACGCTGGAGGAAACGAAGCCGGTGGCAGGCCCGATATTCGATGCCTGCAAGGGCTGCCACGACGACTATCGTATCGAAGACGAGTAAGCGACCGCCGCTGCGGCTAGCGGGCACATGCTGATCAGCCGTATTCTGCGGGGGGGCGTCGTGGTGCTCGTTGTAGCCGCCGTCGCGGCGTGGTGGATCACGCGTCCGCAGATGATTGCTGCTGCGGATCTTCCGGATCACCGGCCCGACCCTGTTGCGGGCGAACGAATATTCTGGGCGGCTGGCTGTGCGTCCTGCCACGCGCGCCCGGTGAACGGCAAACGTGCCAAGGGCGACGACAAGCTGTTGCTGGGCGGTGGGCTGGAACTCGACACGCCGTACGGCGTGTTCCGCGTGCCCAATATCTCTCCGCATGCCAATGACGGTATTGGCGAATGGACACCGGCCGAGTTCGTCAACGCGATGCAACGCGGCGTCTCTCCCGACGGCCGCCATTACTATCCGTCATTCCCTTACACTTCATATGCTCGTATGCCGATCGGGGATGTGCTGGACCTGAAGGCATATCTCGATACGCTGCCGCCCGTGAGCGGCCGTATCGAAGCGCACAGCCTGGGTTTCCCGTGGTCAGTGCGGCGCGGTGTCGGTGCCTGGAAACGGTTGTACCTGGTTACGGAACCAATGGCGCCAGGAGCTTCGCCGACGCTCGTCGAACGCGGCCGCCTGCTCGTCGAGGGCGCCGGGCACTGCGGGGAATGCCACACTCCACGTGACCGGTTCGGCGGACTGATACGCGATCGCTGGCTTGCCGGCGCGCCAAACCCGGAAGGCAAGGGTCGAGTCCCGAATATTACGCCGGGTGGCGAGAACATTTCCGAGTGGTCGGCTGCCGATATAGCCTATTATCTGGAAAGCGGCTTTACGCCGGATTTCGATACGGTCGGTGGCTCGATGGTTGCCGTGCAGGAAAACATGGCAAGACTGAGCGCCGACGACCGGGCCGCTATCGCCGCGTACCTGCAGGCGTTGCCGGCCCTGCATTGATTTGCAAACAGCGGTGAACAAAGACGTCGATGACTGAATCCAGGGAAGAAATAGTCTCCGTGTTGTTCGTCTGCATGGGCAATATCTGCCGCTCGCCGACCGCGGAAGGCGTGTTTCGTCATCATGTTGCCGAGGCGGGACTCGACGAACTGTTCGAGATCGATTCGGCGGGCACTCACGCCTATCACGTCGGAGAGCCGCCCGACAGGCGCGCGCAACAGGCGGCCGCGAGACGCGGCTTCTCGCTCGCGGATATCCGCGCGCGGCGCGTCGGAGCCGAAGACTTCGAGCGTTTCCAGCACATCATTGCGATGGACCAGGACAACCTCGTCATGCTGCACGAGCAGGCCGACGCGGCGCATCGCGAGAAGATACGTCTCTTTCTCGAGTTCGGATCCGGGCCCGAGATGGAGGTCCCGGATCCTTACTATGGCGGAGCGACCGGCTTCGAACGCGTCCTCGATCTTGTCGAAGACGCTTCGCGCGGGCTCCTCGAAGAGCTGCAGCAGCGCTAGCCAGACTCTGTCGGCGTTTCGCTCCGGCCGTCTGCGTCGGCTTCGCGCTTTGGCTCGGCCGGCTTGTCCTTCTTGACCTCTGCCGGCAGCTGCGCAGGCTCCCACGGCAACAGGCGGCCCTCCGGTTTGGCGGCCGGCTTCGCGGCCGGCTTGGCGTCGTCCGAGCCATTGCCGGATTTCGATTCGGGCTTGCTGTTTGCTGCGGCGCCGGTTTTTTTCGGTTCTGGCCTGCTCTCTGCTTCAACGCGGGCTTTGGCTTGCGGCTGGTCTTCGGGTGCGGGTTTCTTGCTGCCGGCTGCGGGCCGACCCGGCGCCCGGGCGCGTTCCGGCGGCGTGTCTTTTGCCTGCGGCTCAACAATTGCGGCAGGCTGTGCAGCGGCATCCGTGACGCGCTGCTCGGGCAACTCTTTCGTAGCCGGCCGCTTCTCGCGCACCGTTTTGCCGTTGCTGCCAGCTGCAGCGTCTGTGCCGTCGCGTTGTTGTGACTTGTCCGCAGTTCCCCGGTCTTTTGCGACAACCGCCTCGTCCTGCGGCTGCGCAGCGTCCTGTGACCGCGCTGCCGTGTCTTCACCGGCTTGCGACTGGCTGTCCTGCAGCGGCTTGTCGCCACTGCGCCGGCGCCGGCGCCCGCCGCGCGAACGGCGCGGTTTGGTGCCATGCTTGCTGTCTTCGCGGGATTCGTCCCCGCCGGCGTCTGCAGCCTGCGGCGCCGGTTTTTGCGCGTCGCGGGACCTGGCGGCGTCTCTGCCGGCGGTCTTCTTCTTGGCCTTTTTCCGGGTCTTTTTCTTGGTCTTCTTCTTCTGGCCTCGCTGTGTTTCGTCCGTACGCGTTTCGCTGCGGCGCCCGCGTTGCGGCTTGCCGGCGTCGCGCGCCCCGGCCTGGCCGCTCCTCTTGCCACGGCGGCCAGCCTGCGGTTTCTTCTTGGACTTCTTCCTGGTTTTTTTCCTGGCGGCCTGCTTGTCGTCGCCGCCAAAGAGGGACTTCAGCCAATCCAGGAATCCGGGCTTTGCGGGTTCCGGTCGCTTCGGTGCCGGAGCTGCAGGCTCGATCTTGCCAATCGCGGCCTGCTCGGCGACCGGACGCTCCTGCATGGACGAGGGCACTTCGAGTTCCGTCTCCGCTTCTGCGAGCGCGTAACTGACGCCGGCATTTTCGGGCAGATCGGCCTGGTCGTCCCGGACGCGCCGCACGTCGTAATGCGGTGTTTCGAGCGCCGAGTTTGCGACGAGAATGACCTGCGTGTCGTGCCGCGTCTCGAGACTCTGCACCCAGTCGCGCTTTTCATTCAGGAGGTAGGTTGCAACCTCGACGGGCAGCTGGGCGATGACCTTGACCGTGCGTTCCTTGCGCGCTTCTTCGCCGACGATGCGCAGTATTGCAAGAGCCAGCGATTCGACGCTGCGAATCGTGCCGAAGCCCGAGCAGCGCGGGCAGGTCTGGTAGCTGGACTCGCCGAGCGACGGCCGCAGGCGCTGCCGCGACATCTCCAGCAGGCCGAAGCGCGTAATCTTGCCGATCTGCACGCGGGCGCGGTCCTGCCGGACGGCCTCACGCAGCCGGTTCTCGACCGCGCGCTGGTTCTTCTGCGGCCCCATGTCGATGAAGTCGATAACAATGAGGCCGCCGAGATCACGAATACGCAGCTGGCGGGCGATCTCGTCAGCCGCCTCCAGGTTGGTGTTCAGCGCGGTTGCCTCGATGTCGCCGCCCTTCGTTGCACGGGCCGAGTTGATGTCGATGGACACCAGCGCCTCGGTGTGGTCGATGACGATGCTGCCGCCGGACGGAAGCGTGACGTTATGTGCGAATGCCGACTCGATCTGCGACTCGATCTGGAAGCGCGTGAACAGCGGCACGGGATCGGAATACAGTTTCAGCTTGCGCTGATTGTGCGGCATGACCTGCTCGACGAATTCGATGGCTTCCTTGTACGTCGCTTCGTCGTCGATGAGGATCTCGCCGATCTCGTTGGTGAGGTAATCACGCAGCGCGCGTACTACGGCATTGCTTTCGCGATAAATCAGGAACGGCGAGGGTCGCTGCAGCACCACGTTGAGGATCGCGTGCCATACGGCCAGCAGGTTCTCGAGGTCCCAGGCGAGTTCTTCGGCGCTGCGATCGATACCCGCCGTCCGCAGGATCACGCTCATACCGTCTGGTACCTCGATCGCGGACAGGGACTGTCGGGCGAGATCGCGATCGGACCCCACGATGCGCCGCGACACGCCGCCGGAACGCGCCTTGTTGGGTTTCAGGACGATGAACCGACCGGCGAGGCTGACGTAGGTCGTCAGGGCGGCGCCCTTGTTGCCGCGCTCTTCCTTGTCGATCTGCACGACGATGTCCTGGCCTTCTTTCAGGACCTCGCGAATACTGGGTTTTGCGCCGGACTCGACGTTCTTGACGAAGTACTCGCTGGAGATTTCCTTTAGTGGCAGGAATCCGTGCCGTTCGGCGCCGTAATCGACGAACGCGGCTTCGAGGCTCGGCTCGATGCGCGTGATTGTGCCTTTGTAAATATTGGCTTTCTTGCGTTCGCTCGCGGGTCCTTCGATATTCAGGTCATAGAGGCGTTGGCCATCGACCATCGCCATGCGCAACTCTTCTTCCTGAGTTGCATTGATTAGCATTCTTTTCATATTGCCCTACTTGTTGCGTATCTGAGGGCAGCGAAGCGGAGCGGAATGGCAGGGCGCGGGTTATGCCAGCCGGGCGAATTGGCGTGCGATGCCTCACGGCACCGTGCCCGATACTGAAATAACTCTGGTTGTCGACCCGGTCCGTGAGGAGCGGGTCATGCGAAATAAAATTCATTGTTTCCCTGCGGTCTTGCCGCGCTGGCGCTTGCCGAATTCCGTACTTGCTGCCAGTGGAATCTGGTCACGGTTAAGAGTGACCGTTTCGAATCTCGCGAGCCGCGGGATCCGTTGGTAAATGTCTGTAAAATGGCTTTCTCAACAGGCGGCTAATCCCGGATTGGAGGCCGCGTAAGCTTTTGGCAAGGTTCGACAGAGGTCTGCGATCCATCGCCGGGGGCTAAATATAGCACACCCCGGCAACCCATCAAGTTATTGATCATGCAGAAAAAGTCGACGGAGCAGGGCAGCGGCCGTGTCACCGGGGTAAGAAAGGTCCGGATCGATGCCGATGGCGCAGGCCAGCGCGTGGACAACTTTCTGCACCGTGAGCTGCCCGGTGTGCCGAGGGGCCGGGTCTACCGGCTGTTGCGGCGCGGAGAAGTGCGCGTCAATGGCGGCCGGGTAAGGGCCGATTACCGTCTCGCGGCGGGCGACGAGGTCCGGATTCCGCCCGTGCGCGTGCGCAAGGAGGGCGCGCCACCGGCTGCCGGGCTGGCAGCCGCGATCAACGATCAGGTGCTGTATGAGGACAGGCGGCTGCTGGTTATCGACAAGCCGGCGGGCGTCGCAGTCCACGGCGGCAGCGGCGTCAGCCACGGCGTCATAGAGCTGCTCCGGGCCGCAAGGCCGGACCTCAGGGATCTTTCGCTGGTGCACCGTCTCGACCGCGAGACATCGGGTTGCCTGGTCATTGCCAAGAAGCGCAGCGCGCTGCGGTCGCTGCACGAGAAGTTTCGCCAGGGCATCGTCGAGAAGAACTACCTGGCGCTGGTTGTCGGCGATTGGCAGCTCGGTGAACGGCTCATCGACGAGCCGTTGCTGGTCACGCATCGGAAGGGTGGTGAGCGTCACGTGATCGTCAGCCCGGAAGGCAAGCCTGCGCAGACCCGGGTGCGCCTGTCACGGACCTATCGCAAGTACAGCCTCGTCCAGTGTTCACCCCTCACGGGCCGCACGCACCAGATCCGCGTACACCTGCAGAGCGTCGGCTTAGCCGCCTGAAGGCACTTGGCCTGCCGCGCCTGTTCCTGCATGCGCAGTCGATCTCGTTTCCCGACGAACACGGCAACGAGCTGCATTTCACCGCACCGTTGTCTGAAGACCTCAACCGGTTCCTGGCGAGACTGTAGGGGCGGTTCGAGAACCGCTGCTGCGCCACAGATCAGGGCAGCAGGTAGCCGAGTTCCAGCAGCCGGTCGGAAATCCAGATCATCGGCAGGCCGATGAGGGCGGTCGGGTCGTCGGTCTTGACAGATTCGAACAACAGGAAGCCCGCGCCTTCTAGCTTGAAACTGCCGGCGCAGTCGTAGGGTTCGTCGAGTCTCAGGTAGGCCTCCGCGAGCCGGCGGTCGAACTCGCGAAAGTGCACGACCGTCTCGTCCGTATGCTCGTAGCGCTTGCGGGTGACGGGATCCAGCATGCAGACGGCGGTCAGGAAGCTCACTGACTTGCCGGAAGCGGCCAGCAGCTGCTCGACGGCTTTCTGGTGGCTGCCCGGCTTGCCCAGGACCTGACCGTCGAGTACCGCGAGCTGATCCGCGCCGATGATGAGCGCATTGCGCGAACTGGCCGACACCGCCTCGGCCTTGGCACGCGCGAGGTGGCGGGCCAGCTCGTCCGGTCCCAGGCCCTCGGTATTGCTCTCATCGACGTCCGGCGACACGGCCTCGAATTCGGCGAGAAAACGGTCCAGGAGGTCGCGCCGGTAGGGCGACGACGAGGCAAGCCAGATTTCGGGTGCGGAGGGGTTTTGCATAAAAAAATCAGCTGCTTGGGCTCGAAAACCCGAAGTGTACCCAGTCTGTCGCAAAACGCCGACATTTTTCGCCTCCGTTCTTTGACAGGGGCCGCCCGTGTCCTTATCATGCGCGCGCCATGGGCAATCCGCTGCGAGTTCACCGCCCCGTAGCCGAACTGGCGGCCAAAGGTCAAGTTATTGAAATTGCTGAGAAAATTGGCAGTTTCAAGCGACTCGCCGGAATTGTCGAAGCGGACCTCGTAACGCTGGATCCTGATAAGATCCCGAGCAACTGGCGCGATTCGCGGGTAACCGGGCGGCTGGTGTTCGGTTTCGCCGACGCGCAAATGCAGGTGGCGAGTCTCGAAGGGGAGCTGGCGGTGACGCTGGACGCGGTTTGCCAGCGGTGTCTGGAGCCGTTTCGCCTCACCCTTGCGACCGAACTGCGGCTGTTGCCGATGAGGGTCGGGCAGGGCGTATCGGCCGGAGCCGACTTCGAGCTGTGGGAGCTGGACGAGGACACGATATGTCCCGCAGAGATCGTCGAAGAGGTATTGATCATGGCGATGCCGCTGTCCGCGATGCACGAGACAGCGGAGGCGTGCGGGGGGTACGAGCCGGCTGATGAGCAGGTGCAGCAGACGACCAGGCCGTTTGCGACACTGAAAGCGCAGCTGGAGCAGGACAAGTGACGAGCCGGCAGAGTCGCCGGCGTGAATGAATACAGTGGTGGTG
This sequence comes from uncultured Woeseiaceae bacterium, assembly GCA_947258565.1. GTDB lineage: Bacteria > Pseudomonadota > Gammaproteobacteria > Steroidobacterales > Woeseiaceae > UBA1847. Next base: position 88,487 of record CAMYJB010000009.1, on the reverse strand, counting down.
CGTTTGCGCTGCCGTGCACAGGAGATTGCAATGGCTGTTCAGAAGAGTCGTAAGACACCTGCGCGTCGCGGCATGCGGCGTTCACATGACAAGCTGAAGAATCCGGCCTTGTCGGTGGACCCGACGTCCGGAGAGACGCATCTGCGGCACCGTGTTTCGCCCGATGGTTTCTATCGCGGCAAGCAGGTCGTGGCGCAGCCCGAAGTCGACGACGAAGAATAACGCGCTTCCCATTCCGGCCTCGCGGTAGGCACGGGGTCCCGCGACAGTGGGAAAACAGTCGATCATTTCACTCGATGCCATGAGCGGCGACCTCGGTGCCGAGGTCGTCGTGCGGGCGGCTGCCGCATCGCTGGACAAGCACAGCGGCCTCGAGCTCATTCTCGTCGGAGACGAAAACGAGTTGACCGGCCTCGTCACGCGCATCATCGGTAACGACGAGCGTCTCAAAATCGTGCATGCGGCCGAGGTCGTCACCATGTGCGATTCACCGCGCGACGCCGTGCGTCACAAGAAGGATTCGTCGATGCGAGTCGCAATCGACCTCGTCAAGTCCGGTGGTGCGCAGGCCTGCGTCAGTGCCGGCAATACCGGCGCGTTGATGGCCACTGCAAAATTCGTACTGAAGATGCTGCCGGGCATCGAACGGCCGGCGATTCTCGCCGAATTGCCCGCGATTGGCGGTTCGCTGCACATGCTCGACCTCGGCGCGAACACGCTCGGCACGGCCGAGCACCTGTTCCAGTTTGCCGTGATGGGTTCTATCGTAACGGCCGATATCCTGGGAATCGCTGAGCCGAGAGTTGCGTTGCTCAATATCGGCGCCGAGGACACCAAGGGCCACGACACCGTGAAGGACGCAGCGTCTCTGCTGAGCGAAAGTTCCCTGAATTACGTCGGCTTCATCGAGGGGAGCGAGCTGTTTTCAGGCAAGGCAGATGTCGTTGTGACCGACGGGTTTACCGGCAACGTCGCGCTCAAGACGATGGAGGGGACGGTCGGCCTGGTGCGACATTACGTGAAACGGGGATTCACCCGCAGCTGGATCGCACGGCTGCAGGCGTTGCTCGCGGGTTCGACTCTGCGACGTATCACTCGCGAGACGGATTCCCGCAATTTCAACGGAGCGACACTGGTCGGCCTAAATGGTATCGTCATCAAGAGCCACGGCAGCGCCGACAGTTACGCGTTTCAGCACGCGATCGATACGGCGGTCGTCGAGGTCCGCAACGGGGTTCCGCAGCAGATCGGCAATCTGCTGCAACGGGAAGCTGCATGATGTATTCGAAAATCGTCGGCACCGGCCGTTATCTGCCGGAAAAGATTCTTACGAATTTTGACCTCGAGAAAATGGTCGATACCACCGACGAGTGGATCCGCACTCGCACGGGCGTCGAGCGGCGGCATGCCGTTGCGCCGGACCAGACGACATCGGACATGTGCGTCGAGGCAGCGAAAAAAGCGATGCTGGCTGCCGGCGTTACGCCCGGGGACATCGACTTCGTTGCGATAGGCACGACATCCCCGGACCTGATCTTTCCTAACGTTGCGACGCTGGTGCAGCACCGGCTGGGCATTCCGGCATGTCCGTCGATTGGTATGGAGGCGGCCTGTACCGGGTTTATCTATGCCCTGACGACGGTGGACAAGTTCATCAAGGCGGGCGAAGTCAAGTGCGCGCTGGTCATTGGCGCGGAGTGCATCACGAAACTCGTCGACTGGAGCGACCGTAACACCTGCGTGCTGTTCGGCGATGGTGCGGGCGCCGTTATCGTCAAACCCTCTGAGGAGCCCGGAATTCTGGCAACGCACCTTGGCGCTGACGGGCAGTACAAGGATCTCCTCTACTACCCCGTCGGCGCATCGCACAATCTCGAAAAGGCCGGCACCGACGAAGCATCCATCATGATGACCGGCAAGGAAGTCTTCAAGGTGGCTGTCAGCAAGCTGGGCGATGTCGCGCTGCAGGCGCTCGAGTCAGCGGGCATCAGCAAGGAAGAACTCGACTGGCTCGTGCCGCACCAGGCGAACATCCGCATAATCCAGGCGACGGCCAAGCGTCTCGATGTGCCGATGGAGAAAGTCATCGTAACCGTGCAGGACCATGGCAACACCTCGGCCGCTTCGGTTCCTCTGGCCCTGGATGTCGGTATTCGTGACGGGCGCATCAAGCCCGGCCAGCTGGTGCTGATGGAAGCATTCGGCGGCGGCTTTACCTGGGGCTCGGTGCTGATGCGCCTGTAGCGCAGCCGGCCGGGGACCTACCAGATATCGGCTTTCTGAAATCGTGCCGTCCGCCGACGCATACGCTGATGCAATTGTTGCCGCCGACGATCGAGGCGGTCGCGCCGGACGGCTGCATCCATACCGCCCTCGTGTTCACTGTCGAACTCTTCGCGAAACCGGCAGTAGTCTTCGTAGGCTTCGCGAACGTGCTGCAGTTCGCGCGCAACGAGTTCCAGGATAATGACGTCGTCGAGATAGCCGATGACCGGGATTTCATCAGGAAGAATATCTTCGGGGTCGCCGAAATACACGAACGCCGCCAGGATGCGCTCCCGGTCGACCGCAGGCAGTTGCCATTCGTCATCGGCAAGCATTTGCAGCATCGACTCGAGCTCAGGCAGCCGCGTGGCGACGAAGTCGGGCAGCGGCTCGCTCTTGCGGATATCGTCGATCACGCCGCGAATGGCATCGATGATTTCGGACTCGTCCGCGCTGATCACGACGTCGCGTGATCTTTTCAGCGCGTTACGAAAAAAGCGCAGGTCGCGATCGGTGAGTTCGAAGGACAGTCTCAGGCTCATCGGCGGTGCGTGGCAGGATCGAAGCGACAGGCTACCGGCCTCTCCGCGAGCGGTCAATCAATACGTGAGATCGGGCAAGACGCGTTGCGGGACAATGGTTTACCATGGCTTCGGAAATCGTGGCGAGTCACCGCACAGGGCAATTACAGTAAAGCGAACACAGGCATGAATCCCAGACTGATCATCGGCAACAAGAACTACTCGTCCTGGTCCCTGCGGGCCTGGTTCCTGTTGCGGGAAGCCGACATTGATTTCGACGAACATCGCATTGTGCTGGATACGGACGATACGGCACGGGAGATAGCCGAGTTCAGTCCCGCCGGCAGGGTGCCCGTACTGCTGCTCGACGATATTGCCGTGTGGGATACGCTGGCGATCGCGGAGACGGTGGCAGAGCGCTGGCCCGGAAAAAAACTCTGGCCCGGAGACGCCGCGGCGCGTGCGCATGCGCGCAGTGTCAGCGCGGAGATGCATTCCGGTTTCGAAGAGCTCCGCTCCAGGATGCCGATGAACTGCCGGGCGATGGGCCGTCGTGTCGCGCTGCCCGATGAACTGACCAGCGATATCGACCGGATAATCGACATATGGTCGGACTGTCACCGCCGATACGGCGACGGCGGACCCTGGCTGTTCGGTGATTTCAGTATCGCAGACGCCATGTACGCGCCGGTCGTACTGAGGCTGCGGACCTACGGCATCAATCTTCCCGAGTCGGCCCGGCACTACCCGCAGCGCGTGCTGCAAAGCGAAGCGATGCAGGAGTGGCTGCTGGCCTGCGAAACCGAGATCGAGGTGATCGAGCACGAAGAGGTCGGCCAATGAGACCGGCGCGCATCCTGCTGACCGTGTTCGCTGTCTTGCTGGCCGCAGCAACGCGTGCGGAGATCTACGAACTTCCGCCGGAAGGTTACGACGTCGTCGGCGCTGTCGCGACGGTGACGGCGCGCGAGGAAGACACGCTCATCGACATTGCCCGCCGCAACGGCCTGGGTTATCACGACATCGTGCACGCCAATCCCGATGTCAACATCTGGGTGCCGGGGGAGGGTACCGAGGTGGTGTTGCCGACGCGCTTCGTGCTGCCGCCGGGACCGCGGCGCGGTATCGTACTGAACCTCGCGGAGTACCGTCTCTACTACTATCCCGAAGCGGTGGAAGGCGAGCCGGCGTACGTCATGACCTATCCCATCAGCATCGGGCGCATGGACTGGGAAACACCGCTCGGCGCGACCAGCGTTATTTCGAAGGTGACCGATCCCAGCTGGTATCCGCCGCAATCGGTGCGCGAGGAGCACGCGGCGGAAGGGCGGCCTTTGCCGCGCATCGTGCCCCCCGGACCGGACAACCCGCTCGGCAAATACGCCATGCGGCTCGGACTGCCCGGCTACCTCATTCACAGCACCAACCGGCCTGCGGGTGTCGGCATGCGCGTAACGCATGGCTGTATTCGCATGTTCCCCGAGGACATCGAATACCTGTTTCCTAACGTGGGCGTGAACACGGTGGTACGAATCATCAACGCCCCGGTGAAGATCGGCTGGTTCGGCGACGAACTCGTGATGGAGGTGCATCCGGTGCTCGAGGCTGTCGTGTCGGAGGGCAACGAGGAACTGGTTGCCGCCGACATCGACGTCGATACCGGCAATCATGGGTCGGCCGGCGAAAGCGAGGCCATGATCCAGCCGAAGGATCCGCTGACCTATGTGACGGAACAGTTCATTGCCGTGACGGGCAGTCGCGCGGGTGCGCTCGACTGGGACGAGGTCGAGGTTCTGATCAATCGTTCCGATGGCATTCCGGCTGCAGCCGGGACGGGCATAAAAAACGCCGCGACAAGCGCGGCGTCTCAATAAAGTCTTTATGTCTTGTTGTAGTCTGGTGCTACTTCGACATCGATTTCTGGAACATGCGCTCCATGCTTTCGCGGTTTGCTTCGCAGCAAGCCTGCGATTCGGTGGCAGCTGACAGAGCCTGGTCTGCGGTGCTCTGAGCTGAGGCAGCAGCCTGGGCAGCACGATCAGCAGCAGCGCGTGCGGACTCGGCAGCCGCGGCAGCGGCAGATGCGTCAGCAGCAGCCTTGTTGGCAGTTGCCTCGAGTTCTGCCGTGTTGGCACAGCCCGTTACCAGTGCAGCAGCAAGCACCAGTGCGCTTACTTTGAGTGCGGTTTTCTTCATTGTCTAAGATTCCTCTGGTTGGGAAAAAACTGCAGGCGGATTATTTCGCAAATAGCCGCTAGCTGCAACGAAGATCACTGTTTTTATTGTTCTTTGTCGTGCAATAGCGACAAAAAAACGACTTTCACTTCGTTAATCAGCGCGAATGAGTGTCATTCCTTTGTCGACGACTCACGCCAGGATGTTCGGCGTTCGCGATACGCAGCGGCAGCGAGCGGACATTTCGCCGCTGCGGCCGGGTCGGTAAACGCTTGCACTGCTCAAAGTACTGTATATAATCGCAGGTACTGTGAATTCATACAGGGCATGATCAAATGCGCGAACTGACCCCAAGACAATCGCAAATTCTCGATATGATTCAGGAGTTTATCAACGAAACCGGGATGCCGCCGACGCGCGCCGAGATCGCGCGCGAACTCGGTTTCAAGTCCGCCAATGCTGCCGAGGAACATCTGCGGGCGCTGCAGAGGAAAGGCGTACTGGAACTCGTACCCGGCGCCTCGCGAGGCATCCAGCTCAAGGACTCCTTGCGTGAGCAGATGGGATTGCCGCTCGTGGGCCGGGTGGCGGCAGGCAGCCCCATCCTCGCCCAGGAACATATCGAGGCGCATTACAAGCTCGATCCCGCGCTGTTCGATCCCAAGCCGCATTACCTGCTGCGCGTCCACGGCATGAGTATGAAGGATGCCGGCATCCTCGATGGTGACCTCGTCGCCGTGCATCGTACCCCCGAAGTCCGCAGCCGGCAGATCATCGTTGCGCGGCTCGAAGACGAAGTCACCGTGAAGCGCTATCGCCAGGACGGCACAATGGTCTGGCTGTTGCCCGAGAACTCGGAGTTCGAACCGATACAGGTGGACCTCGCGCACCAGGCACTCGTCATCGAGGGCGTCGTTGTCGGTGTTATCCGCGACGGTATCCCGCTGCATTGATGGCAGGGGACGCGCATGCCACGCAATAGCGATACGTCGTCTCTCGAGAAGCTATTGGAAAATCCGCGTGTCTGGCGTGCCCGCAGCCAGCCGGGGCCGGCGCAGGGACTGTCGAGTGGTTACGCGCAACTGGATCGCCTGCTGCCCGGCGGTGGATGGCCCCGGCAGGCTTTGACAGAGATCCTGATCGAACAGTACGGCATTGGAGAATTGCAGTTGCTGATGCCGGCACTCGCCAGCCTGTGTGCCGAAGATCGCGGTGCCGAATCCGTCGAGCCGGGCTGGATTGCCTGGGTGGCGCCACCGTTTCAGCCGTATCCGCCCGCGCTGCAAAAGTGCGGTATCAATCTCGCACGCATGTTGATCGTGCGCCCCAGGAACGACAGTGAAGTGCTGTGGTCGGCCGAGCAGGCCCTGTCTTCGGGGACCTGTGCTGCCGTGTTGCTATGGCCGCAGGGGCTTGATGACCAGGGCAGCCGGCGCCTGCAGCTCGCCGCCGAAAAGGGCGGCAGCTGGGCCATTGCGTTTCGTCCGCTCTCGGCGCGCCACGAACCGTCGGCCGCGGCATTGCGCCTCGAACTTTCTGCGAGTCATCGGGGTAAACGACTTGCGATCCTGAAAAGCCGTGGCGGCCGTCCTGCGGTATTGCACAATGTGGTGTGAGCATGGCGCGGGCACCACGATCACCTGTCATCGCGCGGGACGCCACACCACCCCCTGACACTGCCGGTCAGCAGCCGCAGTATGCGTTGCCGCTCGCAGAAGCGGAACGTGGGCGCGTACCTGCGCCGGCCGCCGCGGCAAAAGCGGAACGGCTCTGGTTTTGCGTGTACTTGCCGAACCTGCCGCTCGAAGCCTGCGGGCCGGGTGACAAGGACCTGGCCGTCATCGAAGAACAGCAGGGCGTCCATCGCGTATTGCTTGCTGGTGATCACGCCAGCGCTGCTGGCGTATTGCCGGGCCAGTCGCCGAATGCGGCGCTGGCGCTGCTGCCAACCCTGAAACTCGAAGAACGCAGCGTGATTCGGGAGCAGCAAGTGCTCGAATTGCTCGCGACCTGGCTCGAGCAGTTCAGTTCGTTCATCTGTATTGCCGGGCCCGACGTGCTGTTACTCGAGATCGCCGGCAGCCTGCGGCTGTTTGGTGGTTTGCAGAGCCTGCGCCGGCAGATTGCGGCAGGCCTCGAGGCGCAGGGGTTCGAGGCTGCGCTGGCGATTGCACCGACGCCGCTGGCGGCAACCTGGCTTGCACGGGGCCGGCGACGCGCCTGCATCCGCGAGCCGGCCAACGTCATGACGGCGCTGCGAAACCTGCCGCTGTCCTGTCTCGACTGGCCACCCACGGTGCTCGAGTCCCTTGCCGGCATGGGAATCACTGACATTGGTGATTGTCTGCGGTTACCCCGGGAAGGTTTTGCGCGGCGCTTTGGCGTACAGCGTTTGCTGCAGCTGGATCGTGCGCTCGGGCGCCTGCCGGATCCGCGTAATTCCTGGCGGGCGCCGGAACGGTTTTGTGCCGATTTCGAGATGACGGAGGAGCAAAGCGACCGGGAGTTATTGCTGGCGATTTGCCACGAATTGCTGCAGGCGCACGAGCAGTTTTTGCTGGCGAGGCAGTTGGGCACGCAGCGCCTGTTATTCACGTTCTTCCACCTCAAGGCGAAGGCGACATCGCTGCCACTCGGCGGTGCCCGTGCCGATCGTGCGGCGGATCACTGGTACGAATTACTGCGCCTGCGCTTCGAAAAACTGGTCCTGCCCGAGCCGGTTATCGCAATACGGTTGCGCGGCGGTACCACCCAGGCGCTTCACGGCGCGTCGGGCCGCCTGGCTTTCCACGGCAGAGCGCCGCGCGAGCACTACTACTCGATGTCACAGCTGGCCGAACGGCTGGCAGCGCGTATCGGCAACGAGTCCGTGCACGGCGTCAATGCGGTTGCCGATCACCGGCCGCAGTATGCCTGGAGCACGCGGGACTTATTCGCGGCTCGGGCGGCTGATGCGTTGACCCGGGTCCGTCAGGGTGCCGAGCGCCCGTTGTGGTTGCTGCGGGAACCCGAATTGTTGTCGACGGACAATGGCCACCCGCTGCACCAGGGAAAATTGCGTTTCGTTTCGGGGCCCGAGCGCCTCGAAACGGGCTGGTGGGACGAACACGGCATCGCCCGTGACTATTACACGGCCGTCAGCCCGCGCGGTGCCGGGCTGTGGGTCTTCCGCAACCGGGACCGTCAGCGCGGCGGCGCGTCGGCGTGGTATTTACACGGCATTTTCGGATGACGTCAATGCGGCGGGTTCGCTACGCGGAGCTGCATGCACTCAGCAATTTCACGTTCCTGCGTGGTGCGTCGCACCCCGAGGAACTCGTGGAGACAGCGGCTGCTCTCGGCTACGAAGCACTCGCGATTACTGACGAGTGTTCGATATCCGGCGTCGTTCGCGCGCACATGGCGGCAAAGGCTGCCGAACTCAAACTCATCATCGGTTCCGAGCTGCGATTGCGGAGCGGCCGCAAACTGGTGGCGCTTGCACAGAATCGAAACGGCTACGCTGCGCTTTGCAGACTTATCACGCGGGCCCGGCGTGCTGCCGAAAAGGGCAGCTATGTACTGACGCGAGGTTTCTTCGAGGAAGGGCTCCCGGACTGCGTCGTGTTATGGGTACCGGACGACGCGCTCGCGCTCGACGTTGAAGACCACTGGATACGCGAGACGTTTCGTGATCGTTTGTGGGTCGCCGTCGAACTGCTTGCCGACGGGCGCCAGAGAGAGCGTCTCGATGCGTTGCGCAAAGTCGGCCGGCGGCTCCGGTTACCCCTGGTCGCCAGCGGTGACGTGCACATGCATCGTCGTTCCCGGCGCGTGCTGCAGGATACGCTGACGGCGATCCGCGAGGGCGTGACCGTCGACCAGGCCGGTTTTCTGCTGTATGCAAACGGTGAACGCCACCTGCGTTCCGTCGAGGCGCTGCATCATTTGTATCCCGGGGAATTACTGCAGGAGACGCTGCATATCGCGGCGAGCATCGATTTCTCACTCGACGAGTTACGCTACGAGTACCCCGACGAAATCGTTCCCGCGGGTGAAACCCCGGCCAGCCATCTCAGAAAACTGACCGGGCAAGGCATGCGCGAGCGCTGGCCCGGCGGTGTGCCGCAAAAAGTCGTGCGGCTCATCGAGCACGAACTCCGGCTTATCGCCGAGCTTCGCTACGAACCGTATTTCCTGACGGTTTATGACATCGTCAGTTTCGCGCGCTCGAAAGGCATTCTCTGCCAGGGCCGGGGGTCGGCCGCAAATTCCGCCGTGTGTTTTTGCTTGGGGATAACCGAGGTCGACCCGGCACGCATGGAGACGCTGGTCGAGCGATTCATTTCCAGGGAACGCAACGAGCCGCCCGACATCGACGTCGATTTCGAGCACGAGCGGCGCGAGGAAGTTATCCAGTACATCTACGGGAAATACGGCAGGGACCGGGCCGCACTGGCCGCGACGGTGATTACCTACCGGCCGCGCAGCGCATTACGGGACGTCGGCAAAGCGCTCGGGCTGTCGGACGTACAGGTCGGCCGCCTTGCGCGCTCGATGCAGTGGTGGGACGGCAAGCGCGTCGATGACAGCCGTGTCCTCGAGGCGGGGCTGGATCCCGACAGCCCCGTGATCCGGCGGCTCTTGTACCTCGTCAGGGAGCTGATCGGCTTCCCGAGGCACCTGTCGCAGCATGTCGGTGGTTTCGTCATCGCGAACGGCCCGTTGTCGGAGCTGGTGCCCATCGAGAACGCGTCGATGGAAGAGCGTACGGTGATCCAGTGGGAGAAGAACGACCTCGAGGACCTGGGACTCCTGAAGGTCGACGTGCTCGGGCTGGGTATGCTGACGGCGATTCGCCGCAGTTTCGGCCTGATACGTGATTTCGACGGCCGCGAGTACACGCTGGCGAGCGTGCCGGCGGAGGATCCCGTCGTCTACGACATGATCTGCGAAGGCGACACGATGGGCGTGTTCCAGATCGAATCGCGCGCGCAGATGGCGATGCTGCCGCGGCTGAAGCCGCGATGCTATTACGACCTCGTCATCGAGGTCGCGATCATCCGTCCCGGGCCGATCCAGGGCGACATGGTGCACCCCTACCTGCGGCGCCGGAATGGCGAGGAGGCCGTCGATTATCCCAGCGAAGAGGTCAAGGGCGTCCTGCAGCGCACCCTCGGTGTGCCGATCTTCCAGGAGCAGGTGATGGCGCTGGCTGTCGCGGCGGCGGGTTTCACGCCGGGCGAGGCGGACCGCCTGCGTCGCGCCATGGCGGCATGGAAACGGCGCGGCGGCCTCGGGCCATTCGAGAACAAGCTGATCGACGGCATGCGCCGGCGTGGCTATAGCGAGGAGTTTGCGCGGCAGATCTTTCGCCAGATCGAGGGTTTCGGCGAGTACGGCTTCCCGGAATCACATTCGGCCAGTTTCGCGCTTCTCGTGTACGTTTCCTGCTGGCTCAAGCGCCATACGCCGGCCGCTTTTACCTGCGCGCTGCTGAACAGCCAGCCCATGGGTTTTTATTCGGCATCGCAGCTTGTCCAGGACCTGCGCCGCCACGGCGCCGAGGTTCGCGGCGTCGACATCAACCGGAGCGGCTGGGATTGTTCGCTCGAGAAAGGCGAAGACGGCGCAGCCGTGTTGCGCCTCGGTCTGCGGATGGCGAAGGGCCTGTCCGAAGAGACCGGGCGGTGCATCGCCGACAGGCGTGGTGCACAGGCCTACGAGAGCACCCAGCAGCTCCTGGAGAGAACCGGGCTCGATCGGCGGGATCTCGAGGCACTTGCGTCAGCCGGTGCGCTGAGACCCCTCGAGGGGCACCGTCACAAGGCGCGCTGGGCCGTGGCCGGGGTCGAGAAACCCGGTGGATTGTTTGCCTCGATGGATCGTTTCGAGGCGACGCCGCTCCTCAGGAAACCCACCGAGGGACAGGATATCGTCGCCGACTACAAGAGCGTCGGTCTGACGCTGGGGCGCCACCCGATGTACCTGGTTCGCCACCGCCTGGACCGCTATTGCTACGTGCAGGCAGAGCGCCTGCGGGAAATGACCTCGGGCCAGGCCGTCAGCGTCGCGGGCCTGGTAATTACCAAGCAACGCCCGGGTACGGCCAGCGGCGTCACTTTCGTCACGCTCGAAGACGAGACCGGTCACACCAACCTGGTGGTCTGGAAGCACATTGCAGAACGGGATCGTGCTGCGCTGCTCAATGCGCGCCTCATGGGAGTGCGGGGCGAATTGCAGATCGAGGCGAACGTGATTCACGTGATCGCAAAGAAGCTCATCGATCACACGCCGATGCTGGGTGACCTCGAGGTCAAATCACGGGATTTTCGTTAGGAAAGCAAACGGCAGGAGCGGCTCTTAGACCGCGATCGGCGCCCGGGCGCGCTCCCGCAGAACCGCTGCTACAGTTCGTCGTCGAGATTGAAATTGAACGTGCTGTCCAGGTCCTCGTTCACCCGGCGCATCTCCTCGAGCTCATCGAGTCGCCGCCGAATCTCGCGCTTGCGAGCCACGTCGTCGCTATCGGTTGCTTCCAGCTTGGCGACGAGTTCCTCCACGTTGATTTCTACGGAAATGTCACCGATGTTGTCTTCGCCATCGATATCTTCGACGTCATCATCATCGTCGACTTCTTCGTCCTCGATATCGTCGTCGAGTTCGTCTGCCGGTATGTCGTCTTTGATTTCACCGATCATTGCCGATACCTCACGCAACAAACAGCAATACTGGCGAGAGCCTGTTCAGCTGCAACCTTGCGCCTGTATACCGCGAAAAAACGCGCTGCGCAAGGACTCCAATCTCAACGAATCAGATTATTGATTTCGAAGATCGGCAGCAGGATTGCAAGGACGATGACCATCACGATCGCGCCCATGGCAACGATGAGGAGCGGCTGCAGGATGCCGAGCAACGCGGCGATGCGGCCGTCGACTTCCCGTTCCTGGCCAGCGGCTGATCGCGCCAGCATTTCTTCGAGGCGGCCGCCGGCTTCACCGCTGGAAATCAGGTGAATCATCATGGGTGGGAACAGCTTGCTTGCGGCAAGTGACCGGCTGATGCCGGCGCCCTCGCGAACGCGTAATGCGGCCTCGTTGACGGCTTCGCGCATGGGCAGGTTTTCGATGACTTCGGCCGATATCTTCATTGCCTCCAGCACCGGAACGCCGCTGCCGGCGAGAATGCTGAACGTGCGCGTGAACCGCGCCGTATTGATGCCTTGCGTCAACCGCCCGAAAATGGGCGCACGCAGCAGGAACTGATGGTAACGTCGCCGCGGCCCCTCTTTCTGAAACAGCCACCACAGCCCCCACAGCACTGCGGCTGTGGCGATAATCAGCAACAGCCAGTGATTGCGCAGGAAGTCGCTGGTGGCGATGAGACCGCGAGTGAGCCCAGGCAATTCGGCGGAGGTGTTCTCGAAGACACTGACGATACGCGGTACGACCGTCGCGAGCATGAAGCTGATGATACCGAGCGCCATGACGATCAGCGCAGCGGGGTAGATCATCGCGTTGGTTATGCGCTGTCGAAGTTCCTGGCGGGCCTCAGTATAGTCGGCCAGCCGTTCGAGAACCACGTCCAGGTGACCGGACTGCTCGCCGGCGGCGACCGTAGCGCGGTACAGCTCCGGGAAAGCCTGCGGGAAGTCGCCGAGGCCGTCGGCAAGTGAATGCCCCTCCATGACCTTGGAGCGCACGCCGAGCAGTATGCTCTTGGCACGCGGCTGGTCATTCTGCTGCGAGACTGCGAGGAGGACTTCCTCGAGTGGCAGCCCGGACTGCGACAGCGACGCCATCTGTCGCGTGATAAGTGCGAGTTCCCCCGGGGACAGGCCGCGCCGCAGGGAGAAGGTCGTCTGGCGTTTTGCCTCGCGCTGTGCGACCTCCGTGACGCGCACCGGGAACATGTTGCGTTCGCGCAGCAGCTGCCTGACGTGCTTGGGCGTGTCACCCTCGATCAGGCCCTTGGATTCCTTGCCGGATTTGTCCAGCGCGACGAATTCGTAGGCACCCACTGCGGTTGGTTAGTCCTCGCGCGTTACGCGCAATACTTCTTCCAGCGTCGTGGCGCCGTTCAGCACGCGCCGCCGGCCATCAGCGCGAATGCTCGGGGTCATCGTCCGCGCGTGGCGCTCGAGCTCCTGCTCGCTGACGCCGTCATGGATCATGGCGCGCATCGCATCGTCGACCGCGATGAGCTCATAGATACCCGTGCGTCCCGAAAAGCCGACGCTGCCACCTTCGCCGGGTTTGTACAGCGTCGGCGGGTTGCCGGGGTCCACGCCGAGCACCCTGCATTCGTACTCGGTTGCCGTGTAAGGCAGCTTGATGTCATCGTCGAGGACGCGCACGAGCCGCTGTGCCAGTACGCCGATGAGGCTCGACGAGAGCAGGAAAGGTTCTACGCCCATATCGCGAAGTCGCGTCACTGCGCCGGCGGCCGTGTTGGTGTGCAGCGTCGACAACACCAGGTGGCCCGTCAGGCTGGCCTGGACGGCAATCTCCGCCGTTTCCAGGTCGCGGATCTCTCCCACCATGACGACGTCGGGGTCCTGGCGCAGGATCGCGCGCAGCCCGCGCGCGAACGTCATTTCGACCTTGGTGTTGACCTGTGTCTGGCCGATGCCGTCGATGAAATACTCGATCGGGTCCTCGACGGTCATGATGTTGCGGCTGTGATCGTTGATGCGATCTAGCGCCGCGTACAGCGTTGTGGTCTTGCCCGAGCCGGTCGGCCCGGTGACGAGAATAATGCCGTGCGGCTTGTGGATCAGCTCGTCCATCTTGAACAAGGACTGGTCGTCCATGCCGAGCGACGTCAGGTTAAGGCGGCCCGCCTGTTTGTCGAGCAGTCGCAGCACGACACGCTCGCCGTGACCCGAAGGCAAGGTCGATACGCGCACGTCCACGGCACGCCCTGCGATTTTCAGGGAAATACGGCCGTCCTGCGGCAGCCGCTTTTCGGCAATATCGAGCTTGGACATGACCTTGATGCGCGATACGACGAGGGGTGCCAGCGCACGCCGCGTGTGCAAGACATCGTGCAGCACGCCGTCTACCCGGAAACGCACGCCGAGCCGGTTTTCGTAGGGCTCGATATGGACGTCCGAGGCGTTTTCCTTGATGGCTTCCGTGAGCACCGCATTGATAAACCGGATGATCGGCGCGTCGTCGTCACTCTCGAGCAAGTCGGACGGCTCGAGTTCCTGTGCCACCTGGGTCAGGTCAAACTCGTCGTCGAGTCCGCCCACCATCTCCATCGCTTTCTGGCTGCCCTGCTCATACGATGCCTGCAGCAGGGAATCGAAAATGTCAGGCGACACCCGCGACAACTTGAGGGGCACACCCATGTAGCGCCTCACCTCGGCGATGCTGAGTGGTGATGCACCGGCGCGATAAACGGCATCGGCACCGTCACTCGTCATGTCGCGAATCAGGACGCCGTGGCGCTTCGCAAAAGAGAAGGGCAGCACGCGTTCCTCGGCAGGTGCGTGATGCTCCGATTCAGCCGGTGCCGTCTCCAGCACGATTTCAGTATCAGCTTCCGTTACCATCGATTCAGTAGCGTCTATTGCTCGCCGCGGGGTGCTTCCATGGTGGTCGGCGTCGTCGGCTGGTTCGCCTCCTCGAACGGCGGCAGCGTGAACGCCTCTTCGCGGGGCATCAGGTTGATGCCGTCTTCGTTGGTCTTGTCCAGTATATCCTTGATGATGTTGTACTTCGCGTTCGTCTCGGTCGATATAGTTGCGGCATCACGCAGGATCTTCGGCCGGATGAACACCAGTAGATTCGTTTTCACCTTGTCAGTCGCCTGCACCCGGAAAAGTGCCCCGAGGAACGGAATCGACCCGAGTATCGGAACGCGCTGTTCGCTCTCGCGCAGTACATCCTCCAGTAATCCGCCCAGCACGAGGATCTGGCCATCGTCGACGATCACGGTCGTTTCGACGATGCGCTGATTGGTAATCAGGTCGGTCGCGCCTTCGACAGACTGCGCAATATTCGATATCTCCTGGGAGATATCCAGTAGCAGGGAGTCGCCTTCGTTGATCTGCGGTGTGATGGTGAGTTTCACGCCAATTTGCTCGCGCTGAATCGTCTGGAAGGGGTTCACAGCGCCTGCAGTGCCGCCGGTATTGGTAAACGACCCGGTCACGAACGGTACTTCCTGGCCGACATTCAGGCTGGCCTCCTCGTTATCCGTCGTCACCAGCGATGGCGTCGAGATGATATTTGTGTCCGCGTTACCCTCGAGCGCGCGCAGGATCGCGGCAAAACTTACGCCCGTGTCGCTGAGGCGGCCGACGCCAAAGGTGATGCCGTCACCGATCAGGGAAGACGGGTCGACCGCTATGTCGCCGCCGCCCGCGGCGGCGCCCGCGAGCTGCACCACGCCACTTCCGAAGTCCGGGAAGTTTGTCGCCCCGATCGGTGTCGTCGAGGCTGCACCTTCTACTGCCCAGGTAATGCCGAGTTCCGCCGTCTTGTCCGCGATGACCTCGACGATGATGGCCTCGACCAGCACCTGCGCTCGGCGGATATCGAGCTTGTCCACGATCTGCATCAGGGAACGCATCATCTTTGGCGGTGCATTCACAACAATAGCGTTGGTTTGCGAATCGGCCCAGACACTGACTTCGCCGTTTTGCGAAGGAGCCGCCGCAGCGCCGCCCGCTCCCTGGGCGGCGGCTGCCTGGCCCTGGAAGTGCTGCTGCAGTTTCGTGGCAAGTTCTTCCGCATCCGCGTAGCGGAGGTAGCGCACCTGGGTATCGCCGCCGTCCTCGAGCGGTGTATCGAGGTGTGCGATCAACGTACGCAGCCTGAGGCGGTCAGTCCGGTCGCCGCCGACGAGTATGCTGTTCGTGCGCGCATCTGCGACCAGGCTCGTCGAGACAGGCGCGCCATCGGCGCGCGGCTGTTGTGTCAATGCCGTCAGGACGCGCACGACTTCTGCCGACGAAGCATGCTGCAGGGGAATCACCTCGATATCGTCTTCGCTCGAGAGGTCGATGCGGCGAATGATGCTCATCATCCGCGCCACATTGCCGGCGCGATCCGAGATGATCAGCATATTGGAGCCCGGGTGCGCTGCGAGATGGCCAAACTGGGGAATTAGCGGCCGCAGAATTGGAACGAGCTGCGCGGCGCCGACGTTCTGGACCTGGATGACCTGGGTGACGATATCGTCGTCGCCGGCTGCGCGGCCGGTGCCCATCGGAGAGCCGTACTGCCTTGCCGTTGCGTTCGGGATGATCTTGATGATGTCGCCGCTCTGCATCGCGGCAAGCTGGTGCACTTCGAGTATCGCCAGGAATGCCTCGTAGAACGCCTCCGGCGTCATCGGCGTCTTCGACAACATCGTCACCTTGGCGTTAACCCTGGGATCGATGATGAAGTTCCTGTCCGTGACCGCGCTCACGGCCTCGACGATCTGCCGAATGTCCGCTTCCTTGTAATTCGGTGTAATGGTCACCTGCTGTGCGAACAGCGTTATCGGGACCACGATCAGCGCCAGCATCGTTACGCCGAGCCTGCGCAGCACCTTTCCTGTCTGGTGATTCATTCGGTTTCGTCTTCCCCAAGATTGAGTTGATCGGTTTTCAGAACGATGACTTCGGGCTGGCCGTTACGCTCGACCGTGACAGAGACCTGGCTCGCCGTACCCAGCGACTGGAATATCTGCATGGCCTGCGTGGGATCGGTCAATGACTGGCCATCGATGTCCTTGATGAGATCACCCGGCCGGAGTCCCAGCGCGGCAAACTGGCGCCGATCACGTCCGGGATACACGCGGTAGCCCTGCTGCTGCCCGTTGACGAAGTAGGGCGTCGGGCGGATGACGTCGGCGAGTCTTGCTACGTTCTGTGATACGACGGACTGGATGCTCTGCCTGGGCGGCGCGCTGCGCCGCTGCGTCGTCGTGCGCCGCACCGGTGCGGTCGTGACCTCTTTGTACTCTTCCGGCAGCCGCAGGTTGGTCAGGCGGCCGTTCTCGTTTAGCACAACCCGGTCCGTGTACACCGCATGCAGCTTGGCGCTGGATGCGATCGGGTCGCCTATGAGGTATACCTTCTCCTCGTTCCTGCCGTCGGTAATGATCGCCGCGGACATCGCCGGTTCCGGCGACGCGATGGTGCCTTTCAACTCGAGGTCGGAGAGACGCGTATCCTCGAGGTCTTCGTCCGATATCTCGGGAACGACCGGTGCAGCGTCGTCGGCGTCGGCCTCGCCGAAGAGATGGACCGCGGCGATTGCCTGGACATCGGCCATTTGCGGACCGGACCTGCCCGGAACAAGCTGGCCGGCGGGCACGACGATCGCGTCACCGGCGGCCGGGCCCGGTATCAGCGTCCAGATAATGTTGGCCAGCTGCCAGCCGATTGCGATGACCAGCAGCAGCGCCACCCACGGCGGCAACAGCCGGCTGGCGGCCGCCAGCGTGCGGGCGCCGTCCAGGCTCGTAAAATCGGACCATTTCGCTTCAGTGGCCATGCAGAGTCCGGGTTCGTCCTTTCCTGATCTGTCTTACATTAACGCAGCGCGATGATGATACGGGTCGAGGCCTTTTAAACAAGGGCTGAGGCAGCAAAAATCCTATATTTGCCAATAATATACCAATACTTGATTAACAAAAATCGATTTCCGCACGGAGATTGGGTTGCAAATTCTGCGAACCACGATGAAATCAGCGCCCGAGGCCCATATATAATAACCCGTAGATGGCCGGGCCGGCACGACAATGTCCGGCCCGATTTTGCAGAAACTGACTGAATTGGAGACGGAAAACAGGACCGATGGGCGAACGACGTACCGACACTGAACGAGGCCCGAACGTCGACCTCGCGGTCGAGGAAGCAAAGCCGGAGATCAAGGAGCCGCCGTTGTATCGTGTCGTCCTTATCAATGACGACTACACGCCGATGGAATTTGTCGTCAATATCCTGGAGTCCATATTCGGTATGGAGCGGACGCGTGCGACGCAGGTCATGCTGGAAGTACATACGAAAGGCAAAGGCATCTGCGGCGTGTACAATTTCGAAATAGCGGAGACCAAGGTCGCGCAGGTCATGGGTTTGGCGCAGCAACATCAGCATCCATTGCTGTGCACCATGGAAGAGTCATAACAGGAGCCGGCACCCGGATATGTTGAGCAGTGAGCTAGAATTTTGTCTGAATGAGGCGTTCCAGAGGGCGCGCGATCAACGTCATGAATTTATGACGGTCGAGCACCTGTTGCTTGCGCTGTTGGATATTCCGCGGGTTCACGAGATTCTCAAGGCGTGTAATTCGAACATCACGGAATTGCGGCGGCAGTTGACCGAGTTCATCGAGGAGCAGACGCCGCTGCTCGCTCAGGATGATGACACCGACGTGCAGCCGACGCTGGGATTCCAGCGGGTGCTGCAACGCGCGGTCTTCCACGTGCAGTCGAGTGGCAAAAAAGAGGTGACGGGCAGCAACGTGCTCGTCGCGATTTTCAGTGAAAAACAGTCACAGGCGGTGTATTTCCTGAACCTGCAGGATATTACGCGCCTGGATGTCGTGAACTTCATCTCCCACGGTATGCCGCAGCTTCCGGGTGAAGGGAACAGCGAGGAGCAGGAGCCATCACTGGAAACGGAGACGGAAGCGGAGGCATCGCCGCTCGAGCGCTACGCGACGAACCTCAACCAGCTCGCCATCGACGGCAAGATCGACCCGTTGATCGGCCGCGAGATAGAGATCGAGAGGACGGTGCAGATTCTCTGCCGCCGCCGGAAGAACAACCCGCTCTACGTCGGTGATGCCGGTGTCGGCAAGACAGCGCTTGCGGAAGGCCTGGCGCGAATGATCACCGAGGAACGTGTACCCGAGGTGCTCCGGGACGCGACGATCTATGCGCTCGACATGGGGACGCTGATCGCGGGCACCAAGTACCGTGGCGATTTCGAGAAGCGCCTCAAGGGCGTGATCAAGGAAGTACAGAAGGACCCCGGCGCAATCCTGTTCATTGACGAGATTCACACCGTCATCGGTGCCGGCGCCGCGTCGGGCGGCGTCATGGATGCCAGCAACCTGATCAAGCCCGTACTGGCAAATGGCGAGATTCGCTGCATTGGTTCGACGACCTACGAGGAGTACCGCGGTATCTTCGAGAAGGACCACGCACTTGCGAGGCGCTTCCAGAAGATCGACGTCCCCGAGCCGAGCATCGAAGAGACGATAGCAATCCTGCACGGGCTCAAGTCCCGTTTCGAGGAACACCATGGCGTGCACTATGACACGGACGCGCTCGATGCCGCGGCGGAACTTTCGGCACGCCACATAAACGACCGGCGACTGCCCGACAAGGCCATCGACGTTATCGATGAAGCAGGAGCCAATCTGCGGCTGCAGCCGGTAGGGGAGCGCGGCGACAGGGTTAACGTCGAAATGGTCGAGAACATTGTCGCGAAGATGGCACGAATACCGGCCAAGAGCGTCTCGGCGTCCGATCGGAAATCTCTGCGGACCCTCGAGCGCGATCTCAAGCTGACCATCTTCGGCCAGGACCAGGCGATCGAGGCACTGAGTTCCGCGATCAAGATGTCGCGTTCCGGGCTACGCGAGGAAGACAAGCCGATCGGCATGTTCCTGTTTGCCGGCCCGACCGGCGTCGGCAAGACCGAGGTAACGCGGCAGCTCGCCATGATTATGGGTGTCGAACTCATTCGCTTCGACATGTCGGAGTACATGGAACGCCACACGGTGTCGCGCCTGATAGGCGCGCCGCCCGGGTATGTCGGCTTCGACCAGGGAGGTTTGCTGACCGAGGCAGTCACCAAGAATCCGCACGCCGTTGTTCTGCTCGACGAAATCGAAAAAGCGCACCCCGAAGTTTTCAACCTTCTGCTGCAGGTCATGGACCACGGCACACTGACGGACAACAACGGCAGGAAGGCTGATTTCCGCAACGTTGTGCTGGTAATGACGACCAATGCCGGCGCGCAGGAGATGAGCCGCGCGTCGATCGGATTCACGCAGCAGGATCACAGCAGCGACGGCATGTCGGTTATCCAGAAGAGTTTCACGCCGGAGTTTCGCAACCGGCTGGACGCGATCATCCAGTTCGCGTCCCTCGATATCGGCTCGATCAAGCGTGTGGTCGACAAACTGATCGTGGAACTGGAAGCGAAACTCGGCTCCAACAATGTAACGATCGAACTCGACGACGCGGCCCGCGACTGGATCGCCGAACGCGGTTATGACGAGCAGATGGGTGCGCGCCCGATGGCCAGGGTGATCCAGGAGCACATCAAGCGCCCGCTCGCGGACGAGCTATTGTTCGGCAGTCTCGCGGAGGGCGGCCACGTGCGGGTGACGGTGGGCGACGACGACGAACTGAAACTGTCGCCCGAGTCCGCCGTGAAGGAACTCGAGCACCTGTCGGAAGAGGATTGACCGGCCCGGCTTAGCGACCGCGATAGACGATACGACCCTTGCTGAGATCGTAAGGAGTCAGTTCGACGGTGACCTTGTCGCCCGTCAGGATACGAATGTAATTCTTGCGCATTTTGCCCGATATGTGCGCGGTGACGACGTGACCGTTTTCGAGTTCGACGCGAAACGTCGTGTTTGGCAGTGTCTCGGTGACGACGCCTTCCATCTGAATGGCTTCTTCTTTGGCCAAGGGTTCCCTGTCTCTGTTTCCTAAAGCCCGCGAATTGTGCAGAAATGGCCGCGTTATTGCAATGCGGCGGTCCCGCAGACGGCGTCAATTTCGCTGACCGGAAGCGGGTCGGCAGGCCATGCGCCGAAGCGCTCGGGAGTTTCACAGGCGGTTTTCAGGATGGCGGCGAAGTCGGCGCGTGGCAGGAGCTTCGCGCCCAGTGTTGTCAGGTGGTGAGAGAGCACCTGGCAGTCGATCAGGGCGAATTCGTGTGCCTGCAGGTATTGCGATAGCGCGTAGAGCGCGTACTTCGATGCGTTGCTCTGCCCGCTGAACATGGATTCACCGAAGAATACCCGGCCCATCGCTAGACCGTAGAGACCACCGACAAGCGCGCCGCCCTGCCATACCTCGATCGAATGTGCCCAGCCGTCGGCGTGAAGACGCGCGTATGCGGCAATCATCTCCCGGGTTATCCATGTGCCGTATTGTCCCGGGCGGGGATCCGCACACCGGGCGATAACCTCGGCAAAGCACGTGTTGAAGCGGATGTCCGCGTCGGAGCGACGCAGCTCGCGACGAAGACGCCGCGACACGTGAAATTCGCCCGGAACCAGGACGCAGCGCGGATCCGGCGACCACCACAGGATCGGTTGTCCCTCATCGAACCACGGGAAAATGCCCAGCCGGTAGGCAGCGAGCAGCCTGGGGCTGCTGAGGTCGCCGCCGGCTGCAAGCAATCCGTCGGGTTCGCGCATCGCACGGCCGATGTCAGGAAATGCTTCCGGCGGATCGTTGGCGGAGATCCACGCTATGCGGGTGTTGCCGCTCAAGGCGTTTCTCCGGAATCTTCGTCGCGGTAGGGGCTGCGCGCGTCGACTGCGTCGATGTAGCGATCGACGTAGCGCATTTCCTCCTCCAGGTAATTCTCGATCGCCGCGAGGAATTGCGGATGTGCAAGCCAGTGCGCTGACCACGTCGTTGCCGGAGCGAAGCCGCGGCTTATCTTGTGTTCGCCCTGCGTGCCGGGCTCGAACAGCTGCAGTCCCTTTTCGATGCAGTAGTCTATTCCCTGGTAGTAGCAGGTCTCGAAATGCAGCGCATTGTGCTGGCCGTCGCTGCCCCAGTAGCGGCCGTAAAGCGTGGTCGGGCTTTCGTAGAAGACCGCAGCGGCTATCGGCGCATCCTGCTGCTCCGCAAGGATGATGAGAATATTGTCGGGCAGCGCCGCGCCGATTTGCAGGAAGAAGTCCAGGTTGTAGTAGGGCAATGAACCCCGGCGCATGAAGGTAAGACTGATCAGCCTGTAGACCTGCTCCCATGTGCGAATGTCGAGGTCGGCGCCTTTCAGTCGTCGAAACCGAATGCCGGCCTCGCTGACGCGGCGCCGGTCACGGCGGGCCTTTTTGCGCTTTGACGCGTTGAATGTTTTGAGGAACTGGTCGAAATCCGCGTAGTTGCGGTTGCGCCAGTGAAACTGGCAGTCCTTGCGCACGCGCAGCCCCGTCTCACGGAACAGCGGCAGTTCGTCTTCGAGCGGGAAGAGCACGTGCAACGATGAACATGCCGTGCGCTCCGCGAGCTTTATCGCGCCTCCGATGAGTGCACGGGCGGTATCTTTGTCGTCTGCGTCGGCAAGCAGCAACCTCGGGCTCGGTGCCGGTGTGAACGGTACCGCCGAGACGAGTTTCGGGTAGTAACTGAGTCCCGCCTGTTCGTAGGCGCGTGCCCAGGCCCAGTCGAAAACGAATTCGCCCCACGAGTGCTCCTTCTGGTAGAGCGGCATGGCTCCGAGCAGTCGGCCATCACGTTCGAGCGTAAGGTGTCGTGGCGCCCAGCCCGCATCCTCGGACACGCAGCCGGTCTGCTCCGCGGCCAGCAGGAATTCGTGGCGCAGGAAGGGAAAGGCATCGCCTGCGAGGGCGTTCCACGCATCCGGCGCGATGTCGGCGATGGCGTCGTGGACGGTTAGCCGCATTCTCCGGTCGGCTGATCAGGCGGCCGCGTCGCCGCTCGAGAGATCTTCGCCGGCCTCCACGGCGTCAAGGTATTTCTCTGCATCCAGAGCCGCCATGCAGCCGGCGCCGGCCGAGGTTATGGCCTGCCGGTAAACGTGATCGGCAACATCGCCCGCGGCGAAGACACCCGGCACGCTGCTAGCCGTCGCGTCGCCATCGATGCCCGACTTGACGATGATGTAGCCGTTTCGCATGTCGAGTTGACCCTCGAACAGGCCGGTGTTCGGGCTGTGGCCGATCGCGATGAATACGCCGGCAAGATCGATGTCCGTTGTCCGGGATTCGTCGGTCGTGCTTCGAATGCGAATGCCGGTTACGCCAGAGTCGTCGCCCAGAACCTCGTCGAGCACATGGTCCCACTGTATGTCGACCTTGCCTTCCTTCGCACGCTCGAACAGCCGGTCCTGCAGTATCTTCTCGGCGCGCAGCGCATCGCGGCGATGCACGAGCGTGACCTTCGACGCCAGGTTGGAGAGGTAAAGCGCTTCCTCCACGGCGGTATTGCCGCCGCCGATGACGGCGACGTCCTTGCCCCTGTAGAAGAATCCGTCGCAGGTTGCGCATGCCGATACGCCGCGGCCTTTGAACGCCTCTTCCGACGGCAATCCGAGGTATTTCGCCGTGGCGCCGGTCGCGATGATCAGGGCATCGCAGGTGTAGCCGCCGTAATCGCCGTCGAGCCTGAAAGGTCGCACCGACAGGTCCGCGGTATGGATGTGATCGTTGATGATCCCGGTGTCGTAGCGCTGCGCATGCCGAAGCATGCGGTCCATCAGTTCCGGTCCCTGCAATCCCTCGACGTCGCCGGGCCAGTTGTCGACATCGGTGGTCGTCATGAGCTGGCCACCCTGTTCCACGCCGGTGATGATCACGGGATCCAGGTTTGCGCGCGCTGCATAGACGGCGGCCGAATAGCCGGCAGGTCCCGAGCCCAGGATGAGAACGCGGCAATGCTTCAGGTCACTCATGTATAATTTGCCCCTGGCGAAAATCGTGCGTCAGGCGACCGAGGACCACCAGACCTGCGGCTGCGCCACCAGGTTTTCAAGGTCGTCGGCGGACGTGATCGTGTCTTGGGCTAGTGTAGGGAAAACGGAACGGGTGAGCATCCAAAATCGCTGCCGGATACGGGGCAGCGCGGCGTCGCAATCGACGCCGCGCGTCGCGCCGGCCGCATCAAAACTGGTTTTCGATTCGGTTATAGTTCTTTAAAATCATACGATTAAGAACAACTCGTTACATTTTACCTTATTTATGGCAAAAGCCCGCAAATCCACCCAGACCGCATCCCGCTTGTCCGCACAAGTGCATCGGGCACTTCGCGAGGGAGCGCTTTACGTTTTTGGCGCGCTGGCATTCATTCTCTGGTTTGCGCTGTTCACCTACGATCCGGCGGATCCCGGTTTCAGCCAGGCAACGGCGAGCTCCGACGTCCAGAACGGCGTGGGCCGTGTCGGGGCGCTGGTCGCAGACCTGCTGTTCAATTTCTTCGGTCGTCCTGCCTACCTGTTCACGGTCATGGTCTTCTACCTGGGCTGGATGCTTTACCGCGAGCAGAAGACGCAGCAGGCGCTGACGCGGATGGACTTCGCGCTGCGCTTCGGCGGCTTCCTGGCGACGCTGGTCACGAGTTGCGCGCTGTCGACGCTGCACTTTTCGCCGGCCGGGTTCAATGAAACGGCTGGCGGTATCGTCGGCCAGGTCGTCGGGCACAGTCTCGAATCCGTCATGAAATTGCTCGGCGCCAGCACGCTGCTGTTCATGCTCTGGGTTGCATCGATCTCGTTGTTCCTCGGCATTTCCTGGTTCAGCGTGATGGACCGCGTCGGCCACTGGTGCCTGCTGGCTTATGAAAAAGGGCAGGTCAAGTTCGCCGAGCTTCAGGACCGGGCCGAAGGCCGCCGGCAGCAGGCGGCGCGGCAGGACATCATCGAGGTCGAAAAGAAACGTACGGCCGGCCGCCCGCCGCCGCGAATCGAGCCCGTGATGCCGTCGCTCGAACCCAGCGCGAGGGCAGAGCGTGAGCGCCAGGTGCCGCTGTTCGATCCGCCGGCAGCGGGTGAGCTGCCGCCGCTGTCCCTGCTCGACGACCCGCCAGCGCAGAAGCAGGGCTACTCGGAAGAGTCGCTCGAGGCGATGTCCCGGCTGGTCGAGTTCAAACTGCGTGACTTCGGTATCGAAGTCGAAGTCAAATCGGTATCGCCCGGCCCGGTGATTACACGATTCGAGCTCGATCCGGCGCCCGGCGTCAAGGTGAGCCAGATCGTCAATCTCGCCAAGGATCTGGCCCGCTCGCTGTCCGTGGTCAGCGTGCGCGTCGTCGAAGTAATACCCGGCAAGTCTTTCGTGGGCCTGGAGATCCCCAATGAAAACCGGCAGCTCGTAACGCTCGGCGAAATCCTGAAGTCGAAGGCGTACGACAAGGTCGTCTCGCCGCTGACGCTTGCGCTGGGCAAGGACATTGGCGGTAACTCGGTCGTGGCCGACCTCGCGCGCATGCCGCACCTGCTGATCGCCGGCACCACCGGCTCCGGCAAATCGGTCGCGATCAATGCGATGGTGCTGTCCATCCTCTACAAGACGCACCCGGAACAGGTGCGCCTGATCATGATCGACCCGAAGATGCTCGAACTGTCGGTGTACGAGGGCATTCCGCATCTGCTGACGCCGGTCGTCACGGACATGAAGGAAGCGGCCAATGCGCTGCGCTGGTGCGTTGCCGAGATGGACCGCCGCTACCGGCTGATGGCTGCGCTCGGCGTGCGCAACATCGGCGGCTACAACCGCAAGGTCAATGAGGCGATTGCCGCCGGCGAGCCCATCAAGGACCCTTCGTTCACGCCGCCGCCGTTCGAGGACGAGGAGAAACCGGTCGAGCACCCGACGCTTACGCCGCTGCCGTTCGTCGTCGTCATCATCGACGAGCTGGCCGACATGATGATGATCGTCGGCAAGAAGGTCGAGGAGCTGATTGCGCGGCTCGCTCAGAAGGCGCGCGCGTCAGGCATCCACATGCTGCTCGCGACACAACGCCCCTCCGTCGATGTGATCACCGGCCTGATCAAGGCGAACGTGCCCTCGCGCATCGCGTTCCAGGTGTCGGCCAGGGTCGATTCACGCACGATCCTGGACCAGCAGGGCGCCGAGAACCTGCTCGGCCACGGCGACATGCTGTACCTGCCGCCGGGAACGTCCATGCCGGTTCGCGTGCACGGCGCGTTCGTCGCCGATCACGAGGTGCATTCCGTGGTCCGGCACCTGAAGAAGAGCGGCACGCCGCGCTATATCGATGAAATTCTCGAGGGCCCGGAAGGTCCAACACCAGGACTGGCTGGAATCGACCCGGCGCCGCTCGGCAGCGCGGATGCGGAACAGGATCCGCTTTACGACCAGGCCGTGCAGGTCGTCATGGAGACGCGCAAGGCGTCGATCTCGGGCGTGCAAAGACGTTTGAAGATCGGCTACAACCGCGCAGCACGCATGGTGGAATCGATGGAAGCAGCAGGTCTCGTCGGGCCGCTACAGCCCAATGGCACGCGCGAGATCCTGGTGCCGGCCGCCGCCGCCGAGGACTGATGAACATTGAGACGACTTAGCCTATCGATTGCCGGACTGCTGCTCGCCGCGGCGGCCCATGCTGCGGAGACCGGCAGCGACGACGGTGAGGCCCTGGTCAATACGTTCCTAACGGATGTCGTTACGTTTTCGGGCGACTTCGAGCAATCTCTCATTGACCCCGACGGGCGTTTACTCGAGACCACTACCGGTACCCTGGAGATCCAGCGACCAGGCCGTTTTCGCTGGGTGTACGCCGAACCGTACGAGCAATGGCTGATTGCTGACGGCACGAATATCTGGAGCTACGACGTTGATCTCGAACAGGTCACCGTCAAGCCGCAGGTCGATGCGCTGGCAAACACACCGGCCCTGTTGCTCGGTGGCTCGGGCGAGGCGATGGAGCAGTTCGAGTACGACGGCAGCTTCGAGGAGAGCGGGCTTACCTGGGTCAGGCTCGTGCCGATCGATACGGACAGCGGCTTCCGGCGAGTGGAGCTGGGCTTCTACAATCGACAGCTGGGCCGAATGGTATTTTTCGACAACCTCGAACAAACGACCGTCGTCGTGCTGAAGAACGTCGCCGTGAACGAACCAATCGATGCGGGACGCTTCAAGTTCGTCGTACCGGACGACGTGGACGTCGTCGGCAAACCGGTTGCCGCCAATTTGCCGGCTCATTGATGCTGCCGCTGCGTTATGCGCTTCGCTGGCAAGCCGTAAGTGCGGTGCTGCTCCTGGTCGTGCTTGCCGGCGCCATTATGCCCGCGATATGGCTGTGGCCGGATCGGGTACGTATCGTGACCTGGCTCCACCACATCGATAAATGGGCTCACATGCTGACGTTCGCATTCCTCGCAGTATGGTTCGCCGGTCAGTACCGGCGCCGTTCCTACTGGCGAATTGCGGCGGGGCTGGTTGGCTTCGGTATCCTCATCGAACTCTGCCAGCGGCTCGTCGGCTACCGGTCGGCCGAGTGGCTCGATATCGGCGCCGACGTGATCGGCATCGCCATCGGCCTCCTGATCGGTCTGGCCGGTGCCGGCGGCTGGAGCCAGCGATTCGAAAACTGGTACATCATGCGCGGAGCGGGCGCAGGCGTTGACTGATCTGTTTGCGAGCACCGACCCCGGGGCGGCGGATCGGCCGCTGGCCGACCGGATGCGACCTGCCTCGCTCCAGGAGTTTGCGGGGCAGTCCCACCTGTTGCAGGAAGGCAAACCGCTGCGGCGTGCGATCGAGCAGGGACGCGCGCACTCGATGATTTTCTGGGGACCGCCGGGTACCGGCAAGACCACGCTCGCACGCCTCATCGCCGCGTCCACCGATTCGCATTTCATTGCCTTGTCTGCCGTAATGGCCGGCGTCAAGGATATTCGTGCGGCCGTCGCCGAGGCGCGCCAGTACCGGGACATGCATCAAAGAGGCACCGTGCTGTTCCTCGATGAGGTACACCGCTTCAACAAGTCCCAGCAGGATGCTTTTCTGCCGTTCGTCGAGGACGGGACGCTGACTTTCATCGGTGCGACTACCGAGAATCCGTCTTTCGAACTGAATAACGCACTGCTTTCACGTGCGCGCGTTTACGTGCTCCGGATGCTCGAGCCCGCCGACCTGCGCCAGGTGCTCGATCGCGCGCTCGCCGACTCCGAGCGGGGACCGGGTAGCGGTACGAGAGCGGACGAGGGCGCGCTGGAATTGATTGCGACAGCCGCGGACGGCGATGCCCGCCGTGCGCTCAACTTCCTGGAGCTGGCGGCGGATCTCGCAGCCGACGGGCGCATCGACGAAACCATCGCAAAGGAGGTCGTCAGTGGCGGGCGGCGCCGCTTCGACAAGCAGGGAGAATATTTTTACGACCAGATTTCCGCTCTGCATAAATCGATCCGCGGGACAGATCCCGATGCGGCGCTGTACTGGTTGTCGCGCATGCTCGATGGTGGCTGTGATCCGCTGTACGTTGCCCGTCGCCTGATACGCGTTGCGTCAGAAGATATCGGCAACGCGGACCCGCGCGCATTGCAGGTGACGCTGAGCGCCTGGGACGTTTACGAACGCCTCGGCAGCCCCGAAGGCGAGCTTGCAATTGCACAGGCCGTCGTTTACCTGGCGTGTGCTGCCAAGAGTAATGCCGTATACAGCGCGTTTGGCGCAGCCATGCGCGACGCCAGGGACAAGGGTTCCCTCGAGGTGCCGATGCACCTCCGCAATGCGCCGACAGGCCTGATGAAAGAGCTCGGTTACGGCGAGGGTTACCGCTACGCGCACGACGAGGACGGCGCCGTCGCGCTCGGCGAAACCTACTTTCCCGAGGACATGCAGCCGGCGAAGTATTATCATCCCGTCGCGCGTGGCCTCGAAATCCGCATCAAGGAAAAGCTCGAGGATATCGAGCGCCGCGCACGCGAGCGCAAAGAACAGGAAATACGATGATCGATCCGAAACTTCTCCGTCAGTCAGCGGCTGACGTGGCCGCAAACCTCGCGCGCCGGGGTTTCGAGTTTGATGCCGACGCCTACCTGGAGCTCGAGGAGCGTCGCAAGGCGCTGCAGGTCGAAACCGAGCAGCTGCAGAGCGAGCGCAACGCGAGCGCGAAGCATATTGGCAAGGCAAAAGCCCGGGGCGAGGACATCGAACCGTTGCTAGCGGCCGTAAAAGATCTCGGGGACCGGCTCGAGGCCGGTGAGAAGGCATTACAGGAGCTGCAGGGTCAGCTGCGGGACATCGAGCTGGGCCTGCCCAACCTGATGTCTGAGGACGTCCCGACCGGGGACAGCGAAGATGACAACACCGAGGTGCGCAAGTGGGGCGAGCCACCACAGCTCGATTTCGCGGCGCGTGACCACATCGAACTCGGTGAGAGTCTCGGCCAGCTCGATTTCGATGCAGCGAGCAAGATATCGGGCGCCCGCTTCGTTGTCATGAAAGGGCAGCTGGCGCGGCTGCAGCGCGCGCTGATCCAGTTCATGCTGGATACCCATACCAGCGAACACGGCTACACGGAAACTTATGTGCCGTATCTGGTGAAGCCGCCGGCGCTGATCGGTACGGGCCAGTTGCCCAAGTTCGAGGAAGACCAGTTCAGGACGACGGACGAGCCGCCGTTCTACCTGATCCCGACGGCCGAGGTGCCGGTAACCAACCTCGCCTCCGACGTCATCTTCGACGCCGACGCGTTACCGGTTCGCTATGTCGCACACACGCCGTGCTTCCGGTCGGAGGCGGGCTCCCACGGCCAGGACACGCGCGGCATGATTCGCCAGCACCAGTTCGAGAAGGTCGAGCTCGTGCAGTTCGTGGCGCCCGATGCCTCGATGGACGCGCTCGAGGAACTCACCGGACACGCCGAGGTTGTCCTGCAGAAGCTGGAGCTTCCGTATCGCGTCGTCATCCTGTGTTCGGGTGATATCGGCTTCGGCTCTACCAAGACTTACGACATCGAGGTCTGGCTGCCGGGGCAGAATCGTTATCGCGAAATTTCATCCTGCAGCAACTACAACGACTTCCAGGCGCGCCGCATGAAGGCGCGACGACGTAACCCGGAGACAGGCAAGCCGGAACTGATCCACACGCTCAACGGCTCGGGTGTTGCGGCCGGCAGGGCGCTGATCGCCGTGATGGAGAACTACCAGCAGGAGGACGGCAGCATCCGCGTGCCCGCGGTCCTGCAAGCCTACATGGGCGGACTCGAGGTGATCGACGCGTCCGGCTAGTAGAGCCCCACGGCATCGCCGAAGTGAACCGAGAATACGAGGAACGCGGCGGCCAGCAACAGGATCTTGAGCATTAACGGTCCGACGAAGCGGACCCAGGCCGCGTATGGCACTTTGCCCAGTGCCAGTGCACCAACGATTAGCGCATTCGTGGGTACGATCATGTTGGCGAATCCATCACCGAACTGGAATGCGAGCACCGCGGTCTGCTGTGGTACGCCGGTGAGCGTCGCCAGCGGCGACATGATCGGCATTGTCACGAAGGCCTGCCCCGAGCCCGACGGGATGAAGAAATTGCAGATCGACTGCACGATGAGCATGCCGATTGCGGAGACGTCCGCTGGCATGCCTTCCAGCAGGCCAGCGATGGCATGGACGATCGAGTCGATGATCTGGCCATCTTCGAGTACGACGGCGATCGCGCGTGCAAAGCCGACGATCAATGCCGGCGCAGCCATCTTGGCGGCACCCTCGAGAAAGGTCTTGCTCGTCTCACCCGGCGACATGCGCGCGATCACGGCTCCCGCGAGGCCGATTCCAAAGAACACGGCGTTGAGTTCACTGATGTACCAGCCGAATCGTGCGGCGCCGTAGACGAATAATACGATGCCGAGCAGCAAGACGACGAGCACCGCAGTCCTGGCGCCGGTCATCCGGATATCTTGCGGCGGCTCGAAGCCGCTGCTGTAATCGACGTCGGCCACCAGGCTTTGCGTCGGGTCGTTCTGTACTTTCCTGGCGTAGCGATACAGGTGATGGAATGCGAGCGCGAGGAACGCGAGCATCATGACGAGCCGGAATCCCCATCCGGAGGTCAGCGGCACGCCGGCGATGTTTTGCGCGATCAGTACACCGAATGGATTGATGCCGGCGCATCCCCACCCGATGCCGTAGGGAATCCAGACCATGCCCATCGCCACGACACCGTCCATGCGCATGGCGAGCGACATCGTCACGATGATCGGGATTAGCGGCACGTACTCCTCGCCCATCCCGATTGTGAACGAGCCGAGGCTGAACATCGCGAAGCAGCCGAGAATCAGGATCCAGGGGCTGTGGCCGAGCTTGTCGACAGCGCCGTGAAGCGCCGCGTCGATGGCTCCGGTTCTGCGTAGCACCTCGATGACGCCGCCTACAATGAAGATCAGGAAGATAATGTCCTGGGCACTTTCGAGACCTTTAGTTATGCCGAAGAGGAAATGCCAGGGGGGCAGCACGATGGATTCTTCGGCAGCGACCGGTTCGTACGTGCCGGCAACGACCATCAGGCGATCCGGGTTGTCGGCAAACGGGACCCGCTCGAAAGTGCCCTGGGTAACGATGTAGGACAGCAGCTGGGCAACGATGATGAACGAGAAGATCAGTGCCAACGAGTCGATGTTGAAGCCGCGCTTCTGCATTGAGTGCGCCTTGTTGTTATTGCCAGCCAACGAGACTACAACAAAAAAGGGCCCGATAGCGGGCCCTCCTGGTGTACGGGTTGGTCAGCAACCGTTAATCGCGGCTCATGAAAAGCTGTAGTACGTACCAGAACATGAGCGCGATGGACGCGAAAAGTGCGAGGGACGCCGCCACGTACTTGTCCTGGGGATAGTGGTGCAGGATGTTGGACGTGTCGTACAGTACCGCCGCGCCGGCAAAGCCGATCATCGCCACCGAGAACCAGGTCCCCAGCGCGAAACCGAACAGGGCACCGGCGATAATTATCGCGATGGCAATGAAGAAGCCCCACACCAGCAGGCCGCGCAGGAAGGAGAAATCCTTGCGGGTAATCATCGCGGTAGCGATCAGTCCTATCGAACCCAGCACGGTGACGCCAGCGGCACTATCGATCGTGCCCGGCGCTTTGAGTTCGGCGACATAGAGTAAAGGCGCAAAGATGATCGCTTCTGCGAAAACGAAAACCGCCAGTGCCGCGTATTGCGCGCCCGTTGACTGAACCCGATGCGCGGTATGCGATGCTCCCCAGCCGACCAGGATGAAAGCGCCCAGGACGAGGAACCAGTTGCCGAGCATCGGTGCCGCGATTCGTTCCGAGATGCCCGTCGAATACAGGTAGGCGGAAATCGCGGCGAATGCCAGCACCGCACCAACTACATGTGCGTAACATTTCCAGATGAACTGCGAACGGTCTTCCACTGACAGCTGCGCCACCGGGGCCTGATAGCTCAAATTATCCTGCATGTGCGGATCTCCCTGTTGGTTAGTGACCCGGATTCTACCACTACCACGGCAGGGTATAGCCTTCCGCGTGCCAGAATCCACCCGTGTTCTCGAGCGAAAGTTCGTCGATTCGCTGTATCAATCCTCGCGCGGAGTCGGCAGGCGCGATGCCGCTACGGCCCGTCATGTCCGTGGCGACCAGTCCTGGATGCAGTATCGCAACGGGGATACCGCGGGGAAGCAGCTCGTGCCTCAGGTTGGTGCCGATCATATTGACGGCCGCCTTCGACGCCCGGTAACCGTAGTTGCCACCCGAGCCGTTGTCTTCGATCGAGCCGACGCGGCTGGAGACGATCGCGACTTTGGAGCCTTCACGCAGGTTGTCTGCGAGCGCCTCGGTAACCCGTAACGGTCCGAGGGTATTTATCCGGTACTGCTCGGCCATGAGTTCGTAATCGATGTCACCGAACGTGTCTCGCAGCAGGATGCCCGCGTTGTTGACGAGGATGTCGATCGATTGCCCGTTGAGTTCCTGCCGCAGCGTTTCGACCGCCGTGCCGCTACCGACGTCGATACCGTCGATTACGCGCACACCCAGCGTCGACAACTCGTCGCTCATCTCGCGACAGACGGCAATGACTGCATCGCCGCGGGCTGCAAACTGCTTGCAGAGTTGCAGGCCGATTCCCCGGTTTGCGCCTGTTACCAATACGGTTGCCACAATGTTCTCCGTTTACTTCTGAAATTCGATGCCGCGGTACGAGAGCGCCTGTCCGCCTCGCTCCAGGAAGCCGTGAAGATCGTCGGCGAGCAGCAGGTGCAGGTCGCGGGGATGAATTGCGACACGAATGGGCTTTGACGTGCCGGCGGCCCGGAGGTTCAAACGATTCCAGAACCGGCATGACAGCGCGCGAAAAGCCGTGTCTGCCTCGAAACCGACCATCGCCGTGCGGCGAAACCTCGCTGCACCGGAATCGTAGATACCCGCCAGCGTCTCGTACTGGCGGAAGGGTAGCTGATCGAGATCGTGCCGATCAATCCTGCCCATCGCCCATGCCGGGGGAACGTACAGCCGGGGCTCGGGCAGATCGTTGGCGGCAAACCAGTCGTAGCATTTTTGAATGAGCGACCGGATCTGGGATGGCGACAGCGCAAGGTGTTCCGCCACGTTCCTCGAAATCAGCAAGCTGTGCACGCGGTGCCGAAGGCCCCGGATGTCGTGGACGACGTGGCGCCAGCCGTGTCCGGCGAATTCTGCGCCGTTGCCGCGCAGCGCCTTCAGGCGCTGCAGGGAATCAGCCGTCCAGCCGCTGCCCGGTACCACGAGCAATGTCATTGTGCTGAAACCGAGATCCCCCAGCTCCGACACGATGTGTTCGACATCATCCAGCGTGTCCGGCATGACGTCATGAATCGAAAGCAGCAGCTGGCGCGTCGAGCTGTCGGCCTCAGTTTTGTGCAATGGAGCGGTCCTCGGTCGAATGAATCACATCCAGCCAATGCAAGAGGCTGCCTCGATTGAGGCGCAGCGCGGCCGTGCGCGCGCGCTTTGCCACCGCAGAACGTTCATCGGGGGGCAATGCCGCGATTCGCCGGATTGCTGCAGCGAGGCTTTCGTTATCGTGGATCTGGTAGAGATTATCGACGAGGTCCGGCCACTCGACGATCCCGCAGGTTCCGGATACCAGCGCGAGCCGTTCTCGCGCCATCGCTTCCAGCGCGACGGTTCCAAACGATTCGACCACGGAGTTCAGCACCAGCATATCGGCCCTGTCCAACTCTGCGAGCAGTCGCTCGCGGGAAATCCAGCCAAGATACTCGAGGTTCGGAATGCCGGCCGCCTGTGACTCGACCGACTCTTTGAGTGGTCCGTCGCCCGCTATCGTGAAGCGGATATCAGGGAGTTCGTGCGCGGCATCGATGACCGACTGCACGCGCTTCTCCGGCGCAAGACGCCCGGCAAATACGATTCGGCGGAGTGCGCCGGCCAGGGGGACCGCCGGTTCCCGGAGCGAGTCGCTCGGCAGCAGCGTACCCATGACGCCCACCTTGCGAGCTCCCAGGCGGCCGGCCAGTTGAACCATGGCCTCGGAGTTGGCGAGGACGAGGTCGGCATAGCGAAACAGGATTTTGTCGGCGATGTTGAAGTAAAAGCGGCTGAAAGCGCGCAGGAATCGGTTGTGATAAAGATCGGTGACGCCGGAAAAATGGGTATGGAAGCCGACGATGAGCTTGGCCCCGAGGCGCTTTGCCCACCACGCGCCGAGAAGGCCATAGGGACCGGGCGTGGCAACGATGACGGAATGCGGCCGGACCTGCCGCATCACCCGCCGGAACCGGAATACCGATGGTATCCAGATGCGCTGCGTCGAGTCGCCCGGTAAAGGAAATCGAAGCAGGGTTGGCCGTTTCGCAGAAGGGCACAGGATACTCGCCTCACAGCCTGCATCGTCGAGCAGGCCCAGGAGATCCCAATAGTATGCGCCGACGCCATTGCGCTCCGGCAGCGAGTCCGAGACGATCACCACCGGTCCGGTGGACCGGCCCGGAGCAGGGTCCGAGGCATCCATGTAGGCGTCAAGCGCGCGGATCCGGTCGGTTGCCGCTGCCTCCGTCACTGCATCTCGACTCCTGGTCGCGACTGCCGCCGAAATTGATACGTCGCGTAGACCCGTTCGAATTGCGAGGCGATCATGTCGTCGGTCAGGCCGAATTGCCCGAGCGTGTAACGGTGGTCCGACCGGTGTTCGCGGGAAGCGGCAGACAATATCAGGAGCCTGTCCCGGAAACCATCATCGACTTCGAGCCCGATGGAATTGAGCGATGCGATCACGGTTTCAGCAAGGTGGTCCCGCAGATCGTGGTTATAGAGCACCGCCACCCGTTCGGGGTAACTCTCGGCCACGGCGGCGAGGTGCTCGTAGTAGAAGCGAAGCAGGTCGACAAGATCATTCCTGAGCTCCTCGGGATAGTCCCTGAATCCGCACGCAGCGAGTGCGGGTCGCAATGAGCTCAGCTGTGAAGGCACGACTGCTCGTGGATCGCGCACGGTAAACAGTATGCGGGCATCCGGAAACTCTGACAGCAGTCCGGCGGCCATCCCGGAAAACGACGCATTCTTGGACAGGAAGCGCTTTTCCGTCCCGAACACATACAGATGCTTCTGGATGCAGCTTCGGTACCATCTGAGCAGCTCGGTCTTTTCGGCCTCGTCGAGATCAGTGTCGAACCGGGCAATCTTCCAGAGCCAGCCGGTACGGGGAAAGGGTACCAGCAGCAGGAAGCAGGCTGCCAGGGGCATGAGGCACAGGAAGTCCTCTTCGGGATCGTTGAGCCCTAACGGATGTATGTCGTCCATCGACGTCAGCAGCCGCCGCCCGAGCCAACGACCGATGCGCTCGGCCGGGCGCCCGATCGCCCGGTCCACGCGCGCCAGCGCGAGCAATAATTTGCGGGAACTCACCGACAGGGCGAACAGGCATTCCCATGTGCGGAATGTCGTGGTCTCCGGGTCGGCAGAAAGAACGTGGTGCAGATGGGTGGTGCCGCTACGCGGCGGCCCGAGGACGAACAGGGGCTCGCGAACCGCCACATCGCGATAGCCAGCGTAGAGGATCTCATCCAGCAGTAGCGTCAGCCAGTGCAGCAGCTGCAGTACGAGCGCAATTGGAAACAGTCCGAGGACGAGCAGGAAACCCGAAAGTCGCCGTCGATCGCGCCACAATGAAGCCGCCAACTGCAGGAACAGGGCCAGGAATCGTCGGAGGCTCTTCAGAAACAGTATCACGAGGAAAGCTGCTGGCTCGGGTGGCGCGAGTATGGCACAGGCCATTGCTCGGGCTGTAGCCAGGGGTAGCAGAACCTGCGAATGGGGCCACTGTAATCAATTAAGCGTTTGGCGGAGAGGGTGGGATTCGAACCCACGAAAGGCTACAAACCTTTGCTGGTTTTCAAGACCAGTGCATTCAACCGCTCTGCCACCTCTCCGACTATTCGCGTCCGCTCATCACAGACCAGTGCATTGACTCGCGCCATCCCTGGCGCTCGCCCTCCGGGCGCGCTTCGCGCGTCCCAATCGGCTTTCCTGCCGATTGGTCAACCGCTCTGCCACCTCTCCGGCGTGGTATCGATGCGCCCGGCATTGTGCTTGCAGTGAAGGCCTGATTCAACTCGCGGGCGTTGAATCGCACGGAATCGGGGCCATTACTTCCTGCGGTTTGGGTGTATATCGCGAACCCCATGCTTTCGGCACGGTCTGAGTTATCCGGCAATGCACGAATTTATCGGATAAATCACACGAAGAATAATCATGAAGCTATTGAATAAACTAGTTATTTTACCTTTGTCAGTGTTGCCCCTGGTGGCAATGTCACAAAGCGATCCTGATGCGTCCCAGGAAGCTGCGCCGAAGGCACCTGCATGCGAGCAGGATGCCCGATTCCGGGAATTCGACTTCTGGGTTGGCGAGTGGGAGGTTCACGACGCAACGGGTACATTCGTGGGCGAGAACAGCATTTCGCGGGAGGAGGGCGGCTGCCTGCTGATAGAGAACTGGCGCGGCGCCAAGGGCAGCACGGGCATGAGCATCAACTACCTGGACAAGGTCACGGATGCATGGGTGCAGAGCTGGCACGCGGCGGGTGGTTACCAGATTACTATTCGCGGCGGTCTGACTGACGAAGGCATGCTGCTTAGCGGTACAATCCACTATATTGCCAACGGCCAGACGGCGCCGTTCCGGGGTCTGTGGACGCCGCTGCCCGATGGACGCGTCAGGCAATACTTTGAGCAGTCAAACGATGACGGTGCGACCTGGGAGCCGTGGTTCGAGGGGTTCTACAGCAGGAAGCGGCCCGACTGATACAGGAACAGGATTCATGGTGAAATTTTCGTCGCTTGAAAGAGGATTCCCGGCAGGCAGTCCGCTCGCCAGTGCGCTGGTCATCATCATCGGCTCGCTCGTAATCGCGGCGTCGATCGTCGTCGGCTTCTTCGCGTTCGTGATACTGGGCTCACTGCTCCTCGTTCTGGCGGCGGTTGTCAGCATTCGCTTGTGGTGGTTCCGCCGCAAGATGACGACGGATCCGGCAGTTCGAGCTTCCGGGAACGCCCGCCCGACCGGCGCGCAGCAGACGATCGAAGGCGAATACCACGTCGTCATCGAGGAGCGACAAGACCGCCAGGGCTGATACGGCGTAGTCAAATCCCGAAAAACCTCGTAAAGTCGCGTTCCATGCGCAACGACATGTCTGATCAGGACCGCCGCCGCAAGCGGAGGCGCCGGCGAATCCAGGTCATTATCATCTACACGGCGATTGCGATCGGCCTCGCGTGGTTCTTCGAGTCCCAGGCTACCACCACGATCATCTTCGTCCGTCATGCCGAAAAGGCGGTGGCCCCGGCCGACGATCCCGGTTTGAGCCCCGCTGGCCAGCGGCGTGCCGCCGAACTGGCACGCCAACTCGTCGACGCCGATGTAATCCGCGGTGTCGACGTCATCTATTCGACACCGTTCCGGCGCACGAAGCAGACTGCTCAGACCGTCGCCGATGCGCTCGACCTGCCGGTCAATACCTACGATATCGAGGATGTCGAACCGATCCTCGAGAGCATCCTCAAGCTACACAAGGGCAAGATCATCCTCGTCGTCGCGCACAGCAACACGCTGCCCGTGCTGATCGCGAATCTCGGCGCCAGCAAGCGAGTGCCGCCGATCGCGGAGGACGAGTACGACAACATATACATCATCTCCATACCGTGGTTCGGCAAGACCAAGACGATCCGGCTCCGCTACGGTGAGCCTTACGTTGCCGAGAATACGCCGGGCTCGCAGGCCTCCGGGTCCTGATGCGCGATGCTTGACCAGCAGGAAATTCGCGTCGACACACGCGGCAGGGGAACCTACGACCTGAGCGCCGACGTGCAGTCCGTGGTGCACCAGGCGGGAATTCGATCCGGAATTTGCCACGTGTTCATACGCCACACGAGCGCCTCGCTGATGCTCTGCGAGAACGCGGATCCCGCAGTGCTGAGGGACCTGGAGAGTTTCATGTCGCGACAGGTGCCCGACGGCGACCCGATATTCACGCATACGGCCGAGGGGCCCGACGACATGCCCGCCCACGTACGCAGCGTGCTGACGCAGTCAGACCTGAATATCCCCGTGATCGAGGGTCGCTGCGCGCTGGGCACATGGCAGGGCATCTATCTCTGGGAGCACAGGCGCAGAGGCCACCGGCGCACTGTGATTGTTACCGTCCAGGGCGAATAGTCAGTCGGCGTCGTCTTCGGCGTGGATGCCGGCGGTCCGGCGCAGCATGATCGCTTTCTTGATGAAGTCTTCATGGCGGCCTATGCGCAGGTCGGCCTGGATTGCGTCGTGGATCGTCCGGTCCTGGCCGATGAGATAGGTGGTCCGGCGCACGCCAACGCCGAACGGACCGTCGACGTCGTACATCTTTGCGGCGACCTTGTCCGGGTCGCAGAGCAAGGTAAAAGGCAGATCGTGCTTGTCGCGGAAGCGAGCGTGGCTCTCTGCGTCCTGTGGGCTCACGCCGGCGACCTGCAGTCCCACCGACTGGATGTCCGAATGAATGTCCCTTATCGAGCAGGCTTCCGCCGTGCAGCCCGGCGTAAAGTCGGCAGGGTAGAAGTACAGGATCAGTGGGCCGTTCTTCAACAGATCGGTGAGCGACGTCTCTTCATCCTTGTCATTTTCCAGTACGAACTCCGGCGCTTTCTCGCCTGCTTTTAGCATTGGTCGTCCCCTGTAAACATCGATTGCATCACCCGGTAGTCAGTCCTCGTCATGCCGAGCGACTCGTAAGTCCGCTGCGCGCGGGCATTCCCGCGCTCCACGTACAGCCGAATTCCACAGACCTGCGGATCCTGTCGCGCGAGCGACTCCACATGCCGGTACAGCGTCGAGAATACGCCGCTCCGCCGGTATTCGCCATGCACATAGACGCTTTGTATCCACCAGATCATGCCGTTACGCCAGTCGCTCCACTCGTAGGTCACCATGATCTGCCCGACGACCCGGCTGTCTGTTTCCGCTACCCAGTAACGACCTTTGGATCTATCTGCAAGAAGCGCCCTGACGCCGGGTTTGACGACCTTCGGAGGGAGGTGCATGCCTTCGGTTTCGAGGGCGATGCGGGAATTGAAATCCGCAATGATCTCCGCATCCGCTGGAGTTGCTTCCCGAATCGATAGGTTTCGTGTTGCCATGCCGTTTCTACTTGCGCGTCTCTCGCCGTGATCTCCGAACCGCCGGCCGAAAGATTGTGCCATGCTATCCTGACCGGATGACACATGCAGGGGATCGCAACGTCACGAAAGTACTGTCCGGTATGCCCGCGACCGACGGTGCCGGCGTGCGAATGACGCGGGTCATTGCGACCCCCGAACTGGACCACTTCGACCCGTTCCTGCTGCTCGACGAATTTCGTTCGGACGATCCGAACGACTACATCGCGGGATTCCCGGACCATCCGCACCGTGGTTTCGAAACGGTGACCTATATGCTGGCCGGGGCGATGAAACATGGTGACAACAAGGGTAATACCGGCCTGCTTGGGCCGGGCAGTGTGCAGTGGATGACGGCCGGTCGCGGCATCGTCCACTCGGAGATGCCGCAGCAGGAAGACGGTCTTATGTGGGGCTTCCAGCTGTGGGTCAACCTGCCCGCCGGGCAGAAGATGGTGGAGCCGCGTTACCAGGACATACCGGCGAGCGACGTACCGGAAACGGCTGTCGGCGAAAACGTGGTTGCCCGCATCATTGCAGGGGAACTTCACGGCGCCAGGGGGCCGGTATCCGGCGTCGCGACAGAGCCCGTCTATTTCGACGTGCGGTGCAGGGGACCTGCAGAAGCGTGGCTACCCACGCCGGAGACTCACAACGTTTTTGTCTACCCGTATGAAAGGGACATCAGCATCGGTGAAGAGGAAGGCACTCCTGTTACGCGCGGCAACATCGCGCTGTTGGGGCCAGGCACCTCGGTCTCTGTCAGGAGTGACACGGCTGCGAGTTTTATTCTGGTTGGGGGCATGCCGCTGAATGAACCGATTGCGCGCTACGGACCT
Source organism: uncultured Woeseiaceae bacterium (assembly GCA_947258565.1). Classification (GTDB taxonomy): domain Bacteria; phylum Pseudomonadota; class Gammaproteobacteria; order Steroidobacterales; family Woeseiaceae; genus UBA1847. The sequence goes on along the minus strand of CAMYJB010000009.1, from coordinate 48,378 downwards.
TTTGTCATGAACACGGCGGACGAAATCCGCCAGGCGATCATGGATTTCCAGGCGGGGCGATTCTAGACTCAGCGTTGCCGACGAATTCCTGTCTCCGTGTGGCGATAATGGAAATACGAGCGGCGAGAGAAACCCACGCAACAGCCAGGGCCGCGATGCGAATTTCGGAATCGATTTACGAGGCGCTGACCAACGAGGAAGACGCTCGCCTTTGTCACGAAATTGGCGAAGAGGCATGTCGCGAGGCGCCCCAGAGCTTCGTCCTGATACTGCTCAGTTACTGCTTGACGAAACTCGGCGACGCCATCGCCAGCCCCAAGACAACGCTTGCCTGGCTGACCTCTATGGTCGGCGCGCCCGCATTCGTATTAGGCCTCCTCGTACCCATCCGGGAATCGGGCTCCATGGTCCCGCAGATCTTTATCGGCGGGGTGATCCGCAAACTGTCGATCCGCAAGTGGGTTTGGGTGGTGGGCAGTCTTGGTCAGGCCGCTTGCGTTGCGGGGCTCGGCGTTGTCGCGATCTCTTTGACGGGTAATGCGGCCGGTTGGGCCATATTGGCGCTGGTCAGTCTCTTCAGCCTGTTCCGCGGCCTCTGCTCCGTTGCGGCGAAAGACGTGCTCGGCAAGGTGATCCCGAAGCAGAAACGCGGCCAGCTGGCAGGGTGGTCAGCGAGTTCTGCCGGGCTGCTCGGCGTTGGAATTGGCGTCATGCTAATGTCGCCATTGTCCAGCCGGCTGGGTGAAACGTTGCTCGGCTGGCTGTTGTTCGGCGCCGGGGCACTTTGGCTATTGGCGGCTGCGATCTATGCGCAGGTAGCCGAGCATGCCGGCGAGACGGGTGGCGGTCGGAGTGTCCTCGACGCGCTGGGTCAACTGCGGCTCATCGCAAGCGATGGCCCGTTTCGCCGGTTTGTGATTACACGCGCGTTGCTGATGTGTTCAGCCTTGAGCGCGCCATTCTACATCGCGCTCGCGCAGCAGAGTTTTGGTGCACCGCCATACCTGCTCGGCGCATTCATCATCGCAGCCGGCGTGGCAGGGCTAGTAAGCGCGCCCTTTTGGGGACGTTATGCTGACGCCTCGAGTAAGCTCGTCATGCTCAACGCTGCGCTCATCACGTCAGGCATCGGCTTGGTGGTTTTCATGGTCAGTCGCTATTTTCCCGCATTGAACCAATCAGTATGGTTTCTGCCGATCGCCTATTTCATCCTGTCTCTGGCGCACAGTGGAGTTCGCGTTGGTCGGAAAACGTATGTTGTGAACCTGGCGACTGGAAATCAGCGCACGGACTACGTCGCGATCAGCAATACGGTGATAGGCGTACTGCTGATTCTGGTAGGTGCCATTGGTACGCTCACGCCAGTGGTCGGAAACGACGGAGTGATCGGATTGCTCGCGCTTATGGGTCTGGCCGGAGCGGTCTACGCTGCAACGCTCCCGGACGTGGAGACGTAATCGGGTGGTCTTAGCCACGTAGTCGGCCACTCGGACCAGGCCAGGTTAATCTGACAAGCAGCTGCGCGAGTCCGGAGGGCTACCGATCGTCACTGCGTACCCTGTGCTCCGGCTTCGCCAACGTGACTGACGGGCGCCTGCTCCGTCAGGCCGAATACCTTCAATGCGAACGCATAGTCGTGCGTCCGCTCCTTCAGGCGCTCGAATCTGGCGGCCGAACCCGCGTGACCAGCGTCCAAATTCATCTTCAGGAAGAACGGCCCGCCAGTCGCCTCGTCGCGCAACCGGGCGACCCACTTTGACGGTTCCCAGTACGTCACACGATAGTCGGTCAGTCCTCCGGTGGCGAGGATGGGGGGGTAATCGGCATCGCTGCGAATATTGTCGTATGGCGAGTAGGCTGCAATCGTGGCATACGCTTGCGGGTCGTTGATCGGATCACCCCACTCGACCCACTCGGGCGGGGTCAGCGGCAGGTCCGCATCGGATATCGTGTTTATCACGTCGACGAACGGCACGGCCGCAATGGCGCCACCGAAGAGGTCGGGCCGCAGGTTCAGCGTGGCGCCGACGAGCAGGCCGCCCGCCGACCCGCCATAGATTACAGTCTCTCCCTTGCGGCCATAGCCACGCTCCTGAAGCTCTTCAGCGGCATTGGCGAAGTCGGAAAACGAGTTCTTTTTCATGTCGAGCTTGCCGTCGAGATACCACTGGCGGCCTTTTGCCGCGCCGCCTCGAATGTGTGCGATTGCATAGATCACGCCGCGATCGACGAGTGACAAGACGTTCGTGCTGAACCAGGCCTGCATCGTGGCGCCGTAACTGCCGTAGCCGTACAACAACAGTGGGGCCATACCGTCGACGGGCGTCGTCTCGAGTCTGAGCACCGTAACCGGCACCTCGGCGCCATCATCAGCCGTGATGAAAATTCGCTCGACGACGTACAAATCGGCATTGTGGCCGCTCGGTACTTGCTGGGTCTTCCGGAGGTCACGCTCACGCGACTCCATGTCGAAGTCGAAGATCTGTTCGGGCGTCGATGGCGACTCGTAGCTGAACCTCAGGTTGCTGGTCTCGAACTCGTAGCCCGGCGAGAGACCGAGATTGTAAGCGGCCTCGTCGAAGTCTATCTCGTAGACGTCCTCTTGCCCGTAGTCCGAGACCACTATTCGCGGTAGCGCGTTTTCGCGCTCCAGGCGTACGAGTCGATCCTTGAACGGCACGAACGCACTTATGTAGATGCCGGACTCATGCGGCAGCCACTCTTCCCAGTTGTCGCGTCCGGGATTCGACACCGGCGCGCGGGCGATCTTGAAATCGACGGCACCGTCGGCATTCGTCTGGATGTAAAAATAGTCGCCGGCGTGCTCGACCGAGTAAAGTTCGTCATCGCGGCGCGGTGCGATCAGCACGGGTTCCGTGCCGGGTTTGGCGTCTGCGGGCAGATAGCGATACTCGCTCGACGTACCTTTTCTTACGCCGATCAGTATGTACTCGCTGCTGTGCGACTTGTCGATGCCCAGGAAATAACTATCGTCCTGCTCTTCGTAGACGAGCAGGTCGTCGGCCGGATTGGTGCCGAGGATGTGGTGCTTGACGCGCTTCGGTCGTTGGTTGTCGTCGCGCTCGACGTAGTAAAAGGACTTCGAATCGGCAGCCCAGACGACCGAACCGCCCGTCGATGGAATTGTCTCCTCGAACTCTTCCCCGGTCTCGATCGCGCGAATCCGAATGTCATAGTATTCGGACCCGAGCCTGTCGACGCCATAGGCAATGAATTGATGGTTCGGGCTGTGATCGACGGCCGCGATGCGGAAGAAATCCTCGCCTTTGCCCTCGAGGTCGCCATCGTACAGGATCGTCTCGTCGCCACCGCTACGCGGCGTGCGCACGAAGATCGGGTACTCACCGCCATCTCGGAACCGGACTGCGTAGGCAAAATCACCGTCGGCGGCAGGGACCGTGCTGTCGTCCTCCTTGATGCGACCGCGCATTTCCTCGAACAGCTGCTCACGCAGTTTCGCGAGGTCTCCCGTGGCGGCATTGTAATACTCGTTCTCGGCCTCGAGATGCTCGCGGATATCGCCATCGAGTTTATCCGGATCCCGCAGGACCTCCTGCCAATTTTCGTCACGCATCCAGCCGAAATTGTCGATCCGCTTGACGCCGTGCTGTTCGATCGTGACCGGCCGTTTTTGGGCAACAGGTGGATCGGTTGGCAGGCCGGCAAAGGGTTTTGTGATCGGATTGGACACGTTGAGTTCACTGGTCGCTGGTTCGTTGGACCCGGGTCCGCAGGCAGATATTCCCAGTGCGGTGACAAGCAGGACGATGCGGGGAGCATTATGCATAGGAGCGTTCCTCGGGGCCATGGGTGGCGCGCCCGGCAGGATAGACTCCTCGCTTCGCTCGTCGCCCCTTCGGGGCGCCTGCGGCGTCCAAAACGCTTGCGCGTTTTGTCGAACAAGGTTCGCTTCCTTGGACGGGACACACAAGATCAACGGAAAATGGGTCCCTTGGAGCCATTTTCCGTTGACTGGCGCGCCCGGCAGGATTCGAACCTGCGACCCCCGGATTAGGAATCCGGTGCTCTATCCGACTGAGCTACGAGCGCACGGCGCCGAATTCTAGCAGAGAATTGCCGTGCGCTGCGTTGCCGGAATTCATGCATTCTGCTTGCGAATGGCCCGGTAGGACTGCAGCGCGAGATCCCGTGCCTCGCCGTGATCCACGACCGGCGCCGGGTAGTCTTCACCGATAACAACGTTTGCCGCTTTCTGCTCGTCAATCTCCGCCTTCCACGGTTCCTGGATGAACTTTGCCGGTAGACGCTCGAGTTCCGGGACCCAGCGTCGTACGTAATCGCCCATCGGGTCGAATTTCTTGCCCTGCAGAACCGGATTGAAGATACGGAAGTAGGGCGCCGCGTCGGTGCCGCAGCCGGCCACCCATTGCCAGCTCGCCGAGTTGTTCGCGAGGTCGGCATCCACCAGCGTGTCGAGGAACCAGTCCGCGCCGGCCTGCCATGGCACGAGCAAATCCTTGACGAGAAACGATGCGACGATCATACGCACACGATTATGCATCCAGCCGGTTGCCCAGAGCTGCCGCATACCCGCATCGACGATCGGATAGCCCGTGCATCCTTGCTGCCACGCTTTCAGGCTATCGGCATCGTCGGTCCATGGGAACTGCGCGAATTCCTCACGCAGCGGTTCGTTGGGGAGACGCGGGAAGTGATACAGCAGGTAGGTGCTGAAATCGCGCCAGTAGAGCTGGCGCAGGAGGGCAGCAGCGCCTTGCTGGCCGCTGGCGGGCGTTGCCGAGCGAATGTCGTGCCAGACCTGGCGGGGACTGAGCTCGCCGAAATGCAGATGAGGCGAAAGTCGTGACGTACCCTCGAGATCGGGGCGGTCCCGCTGCTCAGCGTAGTCAGCGGCAATCGAGCAGGCGTCTTCCAGGCGCTCGAACGCGCCGTCTTCGCCTGGCGTCCACGTCTCGCGCAGCCCGCCGGCCCAGTCGGGCCGGGTCGGCAGAAGTTCCAGCGCGTCGATGTCCCCGGATTCCAGGCCAGCCGCCGTCGTTTCGAAATCGGAGGGCTTCGGAGCGGGCTCTTCCGGTTCGCCAGGCCGGGATGCGGCCTTCCAGAACGGCGTAAACACCTTGTACGGCGTTCCGGACTGGGTCATGACGCTCTTCGGGTGCCGGATCAAGCTGTCGTCGACGCCGTGCACGTCGCAGCGATCGTCAAGGGCCTTTTCGAGGGCGCGTTCCTGCGCCCGGGCGTCGGGCTCGTAGCGCCGCGAGAAAAACACGGCGGTGGCGCCCGTCTCGTCCACGATCCGGGGCAGGACGTCCTCGGGCCGTCCGGACCGGATTGCAAGCCCCGCGCCATGGTCCCGAAGAGCCGCATCGAGGGCAGAAAGACTGTAATGCAGCCACCACCGGCTCGCGCCACCGGCGTCGAGGGCGTCCGAGACATAGATCGGCAGGATCGGCCGCCCCGCATCGACGGCGGCGCGCAGCGCCAGGTTGTCGTGAAGGCGCAGATTCCTGCGAAACCAGAAGATTACAGGGGTCATCGAGGGCTCGAAGTTTTAATCAAGACGATACTCTACGCGACGATAAGTTGCCGACTTGTAAGGGAATGTAACAAACCATTTCAGGCGGTTGGCCCGCCCCGGATGCCTTCGTATAGTCGCCCCATCGTTTTTGGAGCACATGCATGAGCAGCGTAACCGCAAAAGCCGTCGACTGGACAGAGACCGGACTGGTGCCGGACTCGGTAATCCGGGCGGGCATCCGGCGCCTCCTGGAGCGCAAGCTGAGAGAGATTCACGCCGGCGACGTGGAGAAAGCCGCGATAATCAAGAACCGTTTCGTACAGATGATGGGCGAATCGCCGATCGCGCTGGTGCCGCATCTCGCCAACGAGCAGCACTACGAGGTGCCCGCCGCGTTCTTCTCGGAGGTGCTCGGTAAGAGCCGCAAGTACAGCTGCTGCTACTGGCCGACCGGCATCGAAGACCTGGAATCCGCCGAAGAGGCGGCCTTGCGGGCGACCGTCGAGAGGGCCGGCATCGAGGATGGGATGACAGTGCTGGACCTCGGCTGCGGCTGGGGCTCCCTGTCGCTCTGGATCGCCGAGCACTTCCCGAGGGCATCGGTCGTTAGCGTGTCCAATTCACAGTCCCAGCACGACTACATCACGAAAGCGGCGCGAAATCGCGGCCTGGACAACCTCGAAGTCCAGGTTTGCGACATGAACGATTTCGCCGCACCCGGGACGTACGATCGCATCGTCTCTGTGGAGATGTTCGAGCACATGCGGAACTACCCGGAGTTGTTCCGTCGGATCAGTAACTGGCTGGAGCCCGACGGCCGATTCTTCATGCACATTTTCTGTCACCGCACGACGCCTTACGAGTACGTCGACAAGGGGCCGAGCGACTGGATGAGCCGTCATTTCTTTTCCGGCGGCATCATGCCGAGCGCTGATCTGCCGATGCGCGTCGCGGGCGACCTGGCCGTCGAGCGGCACTGGCAGTGGAACGGACGTCACTACGCCAGGACCCTTCGGGCCTGGCTCGACCGGATGGACTCGCGCAGGGATGCCGTGATGCCGATTCTCGAAGAGACTTATGGCGAGGGCCAGGCGGACCGGTGGCGGATGCGGTGGCGCATTTTCTTCATGGCTTGCGAAGAACTGTTTGCCTACAACGGCGGGCGTGAGTGGTACGTCAGCCATTACCTGCTGAAGCGGGTAGGAGACTGATATGAACCTGTTAATCAACATCACCGCATTCAAGCTCGGCTGGTTGTCATCGGTATTCGGTGGCGCGCAACAGCTCCCGTGGCTCGGGCCGCTGGTGGTCCTCCTGGCGGTGGCCATCCATCTCGTGCGCGCGCAGCGCCCCAGTTCGGAATTCATGCTGATCGTGAGCTGCGGCCTTTTCGGCGCCGTCTTCGACAGTGCGCTCGTCGCGGCCGGCTGGGTGACCTTTCCGTCCGGCATGGTCAGCGACTCGCTGGCGCCATACTGGATCATCACGATGTGGATGCTGTTCGGCACCACGATCAACCTGTCCATGCGCTGGATGCGCGGGCGGCCGTTGCTCGCATCGGCATTCGGTTTCGTGGGCGGTCCGCTGGCCTATATCGCTGGCCACAAGATCGGTGGAATCCAGTTCGTGGACCAGACGGCTGCAGTCGCCATGCTGGCAATCGGGTGGGCGGTCATGATGCCGCTGCTGATGCGCCTCGGCGAGCGCCTGGACGGCGTGTCCGCACAGGGGCCGCGGGGCGATGTCGTAGGGCAGAGGATCTCGTGATGGATATCTCGGTCTATCTTTTCGCCCTGGCTCTGATTCTCGGCGTGGGTGTTGCGGCCTGGGTCGTCAGTGTGACGATCCGTAACGTCGCCTTTGTCGACAGCCTGTGGTCGCTGTTCTTCCTGATCGCCGCAGTTGTATTCGCCGTCGCAGCCTCACCGCTCAGCGCGCGGGGAATGCTGGTTACGGCTCTCGTGGCGGTTTGGGCACTGCGCCTGAGCATCTACATCACGGCGCGGAACTGGGGCGAGCCTGAGGATTATCGCTACCAGAAAATCAGGGCGAACAACGAACCCGGGTTTGCATTCAAGAGCGTCTATATCGTATTCGGCCTGCAGGGCATTCTTGCCTGGATCATCGCGATGCCGCTGATGCCGGCTATCATGAACCCGGGCGGCATCGGCCTGATCGAGGTCCTGGCATTCGCGCTGTGGCTGGTCGGTTTCGTGTTCGAGGCCGGCGGCGACTACCAGCTCGCGAGGTTCAAGCGTGATGCATCGAACAAAGGTCGCGTGCTCAATACCGGTCTCTGGCGCTACACGCGGCACCCCAACTACTTCGGCGATTTCTGCGTGTGGTGGGCTTTTTACCTGTTTGCATTTTCAGCAGGTGGCTGGTGGACCGTGCTTTCGCCGCTGTTGATGTCATTCCTGCTGCTGAAGGTTTCCGGCGTCGCCATGTTGGAGAAGACGATCAGCCATCGTCGTCCCGAATACGCCGACTACATCCGCCGCACCAATGCATTTTTTCCTGGCGCTCCGAAGAGCGCGTCGACGACGTGATGAAGGTAAACACCATGAGGCTTTTGAAACGGATTCTTGTCGCACACTTGCTGCTCGCTTTCACTTCCGTAATGGCATTCGCGAATGACTTCGCCAACGAGACGCTGACGTTCGATGTGTTTCTTGACGGCAAGAAGATCGGCTACCACCGCTTCGAGATAGATGGACCGAGGAGCAATGCCGCTGTCCGCAGCGAGGCGAGTTTCGACGTCAAGTTCCTGTTCGTCACCGCGTTCAGCTACCGGCACAGCGCGGAAGAGAACTGGGCTGGCGGCTGCCTCAACGAACTCGAGGCGCGCACGGATTCCAATGGCAAGCAGCTGAATGTCGTCGGTACTCGCACGGACAACGGATTTGTCATTGATACGGGTGACCGGGAAGCAGAACTCCCGGAGTGCGTCATGACCTTCGCGTACTGGAATCCGGGATTCCTCGAGCAGCCGCGTCTCCTCAACCCTCAAACCGGCGAGTACCTCGACGTCGAGGTCGAGGAACTGGGCAATGACCTTGTCGAAATTGACGGCCGGGAAATCCCTGCACGATCTGTCAGGCTCACCGCACGGAAGATGGACATTACATTGTGGTACTCGCAGAACTCGGAGTGGCTGGCACTGGAGTCGGTTGCGAAGGGTGGCCGGATCATCCGTTACGAGCTGAGCTGACATGACACTTCTTCGAAAATCGGCGCTGATAATCGCCGCTTCCCTGACCCTTGCATCCTGCGCGAGCAGTGGACCCGAGATGGAAACCGTAGACTACGTCGACCTGGAACGATTCATGGGCGACTGGTACGTGATCGCCAATATCCCGACTTTTCTGGAAAAAGGCGCGCACAACGCAGTCGAGACATACGCAATGAACGACGACGGCACGATCGCGACGACATTCACGTTTCGCGACGATGGCTTCGACGGCGAGCTGAAGCAATACAACCCCAAGGGTTTCGTCCGCGACACCGATACGAATGCGCTCTGGGGTATGCGCTTCATATGGCCGATAAAGGCCGATTACCGCATCGTGTACCTGGACGAGGATTACTCGCAGACGATCATCGGCCGGCAGAAACGCGATTTCGTCTGGGTCATGGCCCGCGAACCGAACATATCCGACAGCGATTACGAGACGCTGCTCGGCGTCGTCGAGTCGCTGGGTTACGACATGTCCAAGGTCGAGCGCGTTCCGCAAAAATGGTGAGTGCAGACGCATGAGAATCGCGATCGTCGGTACGGGCATAGCGGGAAACGTGGCCGCTTACAAGCTCCGACAGGACCATGACATCACCGTCTATGAGGCGTTGTCGCATGTTGGCGGGCACACGAACACCGTAGACGTTCCGGCAGGCAACAGGACGATCGCGATCGATACGGGCTTTATCGTATTCAACGACCGGACCTACCCCAACTTTATCGAGCTGCTGGACGAGATCGGCCAGGAGTCGCAGCAGAGCGTGATGAGTTTCAGCGTTAGCTCGGGGGATGGCGGCCTCGAGTACAACGGCTCGGGCCTGAACGCGCTGTTCGCTCAGCGTCGCAATATCCTGCGGCCGCCGTTCTTCCGGATGATCCGCGACATCCTGCGCTTCAATCGCGAGGTGATGGCGGCATTGCCCGTCGAGGACGACGGCCAGACCGTCGGAGAGTACCTCCTGAGGCACGGCTACAGCCATGAATTCATGAACGACTACCTCGTCCCCATGGCCGCGGCCATCTGGTCGGCCGAGCCGGTAGCCATCCGCCACATGCCGCTGCACTTCCTGGTGCGCTTTTTCGATAATCACGGCTTGTTGCAGCTGAAAGACCGCCCGGTCTGGCGCGTGATCAAAGGTGGGTCACGCGAGTACGTGACGAAGCTGATTGCAGGGCATCGTGATCGTATCAGGCTCGAAACGCCGGTCAGACGCGTTGTTCGCCATGCAGCCGGTGTGGAGATCATTACCGACCGCCACGGCAGCGAATGGTATGACGCCGTATTCCTTGCGTGTCATAGCGACCAGGCGCTCGCGATGCTCGACAGGCCGACGTCGGCTGAACGAGACGTGCTCGGAGCTATCCGTTACCAGGATAACGAAGCGGTGCTGCACACCGATGCCAGCGTCCTGCCGCAACGCCGTCGTGCGTGGGCGGCATGGAACTATCACATACCGAGAGACCCCCATCGCCATGTCGCGGTCACCTACAACATGAACCTGCTGCAGGGCCTCGACTGCGACGAGCAATACTGCGTCACGCTCAACAACGACCGTCAGATCGACCCGGCAAAGTTGATACGCAGGATCGAGTATCAGCACCCGGTTTTCTCGCGGGACGGTGTTGCGGCGCAGCTGCGGCAGGCGGAACTGAATACCGAGCGAACCTACTATTGTGGCGCTTACTGGCGTAACGGTTTCCATGAAGACGGCGTCGTCAGCGCGCTGAACGCAATCGCCCATTTCGAGGAGAGGCAGAGCCGTGGAGAGCTGCATCTACGAAGGGCGGGTTAAGCACACCCGCACGGAGCCCGTGCTGCACCGGTTCAGTTACCGGATGTTCATGATGTACCTGGACCTGGACGAGCTACCGGAACTTTTCAGGAAGCGCTGGCTGTGGTCGGCGACGAAACCGGCGCTTGCGCGCTTTCGCCGTCGGGATCATCTCGGCGCGCCGGATGAGCCGCTTTCGCAGTCCATCCGCGATCTCGTCGAGCGCGAAACGGGCGAGCGCCCCGACGGCCCCATTCGCCTGCTGACAAACCTGAGCTATTTCGGCTATTGCTTTAATCCGGTCAGTTTCTACTACTGTTTCGACGCGGACGGCGAGACTTTGCAGACCATCGTCGCCGAGGTGAATAACACGCCGTGGGGTGAACGCGACACGTACGTCCTGCCCGAGTCGATGGACGTCGGTCAGCGCGGCGTCAGGCGATTCCGGCCGCAAAAAAAGATGCACGTGTCGCCGTTTATGCCGATGGACGTGGAATACGACTGGTGCTTTACTGATCCCGCCGGGCGGCTTACGGTTTACATGGCCAACTCGAATGCGGGCAAGCGAATGTTCGACGCGTCCATCAATCTGACGCGGACGGAAATAACGGGCGGTGCGCTGGCGAGCGTCCTGGCGCGGTTCCCGCTAATGACGGTCAAGGTCCTTGCGGGCATCTACTGGCAAGCGCTCCGGCTCTGGATCAAGCGTTGCCCGCTGTACCCGCATCCCGACAAGCGGCAGAAGATCGCAGCGGAGGCGCAATGAAGTCAGTATCCATCCACTCCCCCGAGTTTCTCCAGGCAGGCAGGAAGCCTACGGGCCTGGAGGCGCTTGCAAGGCGCGTCGTGCGCGCGCGCCTCGAGTCGCTGTGCAACGGAGAGATCGTGGTCAGCGAGAACGGCCGCCACGAGACCTTTGGCGAGGTGACAGACGAACTGCCCCTGAGCGTTCACCTGACGATTAACGATCCGCGCTTCTACAGCGATATCGCGTTCGGTGGTGCGGTAGGTGCTGGAGAGTCCTTCATCCATGGCTGCTGGACCTGCGACGAACTCACCACGCTCGTCAGGATACTGGTGAAGAACAGGGACGTGTTGCTGGACATGGATTCCGGTACGGCGCACCTGACAAGGCCGCTGCAGAAAATGTTTCACTGGCTCAACCGCAATACGCGCAGCGGCAGCCAGCGAAACATAGCCGCCCACTATGATCTCGGCAACGATTTCTACGCTTTGTGGCTCGACGAACGAATGATGTATTCGGGCGCGATTTTCGAGCATGCGGACATGTCGCTCGAAGCGGCATCGGCAGCGAAGCTCGACCGCATTTGCCGGAAACTGAACCTGTCGCGGGACGATCACGTGCTCGAAATCGGCACCGGTTGGGGCGGCTTTGCGATCCACGCCGCCAAAAACTACGGCTGCCGAGTCACCACCACGACGATCTCGAAACAGCAGCATGACTACGCAAAAGACGCGATAACGAAAGCAGGACTTGGCGATCGAATCACCTTGCTGCAGAGCGATTACAGGGATCTCGCGGGTCAGTATGACAAGCTCGTGTCCATCGAGATGATCGAGGCCGTCGGTCACGAGTTCCACGACACGTACTTCAGGAAGTGCTGCGAGCTCCTGAAGAAGGACGGCCTGATGCTCGTCCAGGCGATTACGATTGCGGACCAGCATTATGAGCGGGCGAAGAAGACCGTCGACTTCATAAAGCGCTTTATTTTTCCGGGTGGCTGCCTGACATCGGTGACCGCGATGTCCGAGACGCTGACGCGCGTCACCGACATGCGGATCGTCGACCTCGAAGACATCGGGCCGCACTATGCCACGACCTTACGCCGCTGGCACGATCGGTTTTTCGACAGTATCGACCAGGTCCGAAACATGGGATTCTCCGAGGAGTTCATCCGCATGTGGCAATACTACCTGTGCTACTGCGAAGGCGGTTTCCTGGAACGAGCGATCGGCAACGTGCAGATGCTGATGATGCGCCCTCATGCGCGACCTGCCAGCCCGGCACCTTAGCGATCCTTCCATAGGGGCGCTTCTCGTCGCATAATCGGGCCATGCAAGGCATCGTCCTACGTACGCTCATAACCATGCTGGGCCTTTTCCTGGCCTCTACGCTGGTGCCGGGCGTCACTATTTCCGGCGCCTGGACTTTTATTTTCGCAGCGGTGTTGCTGGGTATCGTCAACGCGGTTGTCCGGCCGATTGCCTTCGTGCTGACGCTGCCGATTACTCTGGTCACGCTGGGGCTTTTTATCCTGGTGCTGAATGCGGCCATGTTCGGGCTCGTCGCCGCACTGCTCGATAATTTTGTGGTAGCGGGCTTCTGGTCGGCGCTTTTCGGCGCAATTATCGTGAGCATCACGAGTACCATAGCGTCCTGGTACATCGGGCCTGACGGACGCGTCGAGGTCATCGTCGTTACCCGACGCTGATCGGCAACGGACGCGCCCGCGTGAGTATCAAAACGCGCCTGGTCGAATATGCGGACGGCAGTCTCGTGTTCGAAGCGTTGCTGGCCTGGGATGACGCGGCCCATGGACCGCGCCCGGGCGTGCTGGTCGCCCACACCATTCGCGGCCGCAGCGAGTTCGAGGAAAGCAAGGCATTGGCACTCGCGGAGCAGGGCTATACCGGCTTCGCGATCGACGTCTACGGCAAGGACGCGATCGGCAGCGACATCGAGGTTTGCCGCGAGATGATGGAGGCTCTGCGGAGCGAGCGCGCCGTCCTGCAGCAACGACTGTTGCTGGCACTGCAGGCGATGCGGGACCAGCCGGAAGTCGATGCGTCCGCCGTCGCAGCGATCGGCTACTGCTTTGGTGGCCTCTGCGTACTCGACATTGCGCGTACCGGCGAAGCACTGGCCGGCGTCATCAGTTTCCACGGGCTGTTCGACCCGCCCGGCAACACAGCGGACAATCGTATCGCAGCCCGCATCCTCGCCCTGCACGGTTGGGATGATCCGTTGGCAACGCCCGAGCAGGCCGTTGCATTGGGCGAGGAGCTCAGCAGCATGGGAGCCGACTGGCAGCTGCATTGCTACGGTAACGTGCGTCACGCTTTTACCAATCCCTCCGCCGACGCGAGCACGGGCGTGACCGTCTATAATGAAACGGCCGATAACCGCTCCTGGGCAGCGGCACAGTACTTTCTCTCAGAGTTATTCGATACCTGATTTTTGATCGGAATCATTCGTGCCGCTGCGCGCGGCACGCCGCATTCATACACGGAGGTCCAGTGTGAAATTGAAGAATCTGTTTATAGTCATCGTCGCCTCACTCATGGCGGTGGCCTGCAGCAAGGAGCAGCCGCAGCAACCCGCAACGGGGAAGCCTCCCGAATTCTCGTCGCCCGTTGCCGTCGAGGTGAGCGGCGGCAACCCGGCGGCGGAGGAAGCTGCCGAATCGATAACCGCAGATTACATGCGCGACATCATCGTCGAGATAGCCAGCGATGCCTATGAGGGCCGAGGGCCCGGGAGTCGCGGTGATGTGAAAGCGCGGGAATACCTGGCCGCAGAAATGCAGCGGCTTGGCCTGCTGCCGGGTGCGACAGACGGCAGCTGGGAACAGAAATTCGACCTCGTCGGCGTCAATACGCTGCAGCCGGAGACCTGGACCTTCGAAGGACATGGCGACACGCGTACGTTGGCGCAGTGGGACGACTTCATCGTTTCCAGCGGGGTACAGGAGGAGCGCACCGGGATCAGCAATGCCGAGCTCGTATTCGTCGGCTACGGCATCCAGGCGCCGGAGTATGACTGGGACGACTTCAAGGGAGCGGACCTCGAAGGCAAGGTGCTGCTCATCATGAACAACGATCCCGACTGGGATCCGGAGCTTTTCGACGGCGAGACCCGCCTGTGGTACGGACGCTGGGACTACAAGTACCTGAGCGCCGCAAAGCAGGGTGCGGCTGGCGCGATCATCATCCACACGACGCCGTCGGCCGGCTACCCGTTCCAGGTCGTTCAGACCTCATGGACCGGCGAGCAATTCGAGCTGCCGGCGGGTGACGAGCCGCGTAACCAGGTGAACGCCTGGGTGACCGAGGACGCTGCGCGGGAACTCGTCGCGATGGCGGGCAAGGATCTCGATGCGCTGCGCGAAGCGGCCTATAACCGGGATTTCGAACCGGTGCCCCTCGGTGTAACAACCTCCATTGCGATGGACGTGGAACTGAACCGCGCAGAGAGTGCGAATGTACTCGGACTTATTCCCGGAAGCGATCCGGAACTGAAGGATGAGGTCGTAATCTACACGGCGCACCACGACCACCTCGGTATCGGTGAGCCGAATGAAGAAGGCGATGCGATTTACAACGGCGCTCGGGATAACGCCTCCGGTGTCTCGGTCGTGCTTGCGATTGCGCGAGGGCTAAAAGCGTTGCCGGAAGCGCCACGCCGTTCGTCCCTCTTTGCGCTTGTGGGTGCCGAAGAGCAGGGCCTGCTCGGCTCGCTCTACTACGCGAACAATCCGACGTTCGCCCCGGGGCGCATCGCCGCGAATATCAATTACGACAACCCGAATATCCTCGGCGACACGCATGACGTGACGTTCGTCGGGCTCGGCAAGTCGTCGAT
Source organism: uncultured Woeseiaceae bacterium (assembly GCA_947258565.1). GTDB lineage: Bacteria > Pseudomonadota > Gammaproteobacteria > Steroidobacterales > Woeseiaceae > UBA1847. The sequence goes on along the minus strand of CAMYJB010000009.1, from coordinate 33,247 downwards.
CGACCAGATCCTCGAATTGATTGCGGACGAGCAGGGCCGGGAGGTCAAGCCCGACCAGTTTGCCGACAAGGGCTATTTCTACCGCTCCGACCAGTTCAGCCTGGCGAAGATTGGCGTGCCTGCAATGTACCTCAGGCCGGGCACGGACTACGTCGACAGGCCGCCGAACTGGGGGCGCGAGCAACAGAATCACTACTACAATACGCACTATCACCAGCCGTCCGACGAGTACAACGACAGCTGGGATTTCTCGGGACTGATCGAGGACGCACTGCTGGGTTACTGGACAGGACTCGCGATAGCCAACGCCGACGAGAAGCCGGCCTGGAATCCCGGTGACGAGTTCGAGGCGGCGCGCCTGAAGGCGATCTCGGAACTGGAGGACTAGACAGAGTTGGCGCCCCGCGTGTCGCGGGGCGCCAATTGCCGATCAGTCGGCCGCAGCCGGTACTACCAGGATGTCGCAAGGCAGGTGATCGAGTACCCTTGCCGCCGTGTTGCCGATGTAGCGTCGTGCGATCCCGCCGCGCGACAGTGCGCCCATGACCATCAGGCTGGCGCCGTGGGTCTGCGCGAACATCGGCAACAGCTCGTGCGCCCGCCCCGGGAGCTGATGGACGTTTTCGTCGGCGACGCCGGTTTCCCTGGCAAATGCATCCAGCGCCTTGCGGTGCTCGTCGCGGATCTTCTTGTCCAGTTCGTCGATAGGCAGCTTGACCGGTTTGAATGTCTTCATCGCGCGCGACCCGATCTCGACGAGTCGTTGGTACGTGTGCACGAGTTCGACCCTGCCATCGCTGGCCGATGCCAGCGATTGTGCAGTCTCGACAATGAGGCGGTCGAGTCGTGCTTCCTTGTCTTTTTCATGCGTTGGATCGACGGCAGCGACGATCAGCGGTTCTTTTTTCCACGCGACCGGTTTCACGAACCAGAGCGGGTAGTCGAGCTTCTTCATGAGTTGCCAGTCGGTATCGGCAAACGTCGCGCGCTCGGCGGGCGAATGGTAGTGGGTCCCCTTGACGACGAACATGGGATCGACATCCATGGCGCGGGAGATTACGGCATCAGCAACCGGTCTTTCATGGCTTGTGCGGGTCGTGACCGCCACACCGGATGACTCGGCGATCTTTGCGAGTTCGAGTAACGCTTGTTCCTGTGCGTCCTCGATGTCTTCGGCCAGGTCCCGTACCTCGCTGGATATGATGAACATCTCGCTCAGGAAGCTCGTGGTCGGATCGCACAGCAAGAGCTCAAGATCGCAGTTCAGAAGGCTGGCCAGCCAGGTGGCTCGAGCGACAACTTCTTCCGGGTAGTTGTCGAGTTCGATAATTGTAAGAACAGTCTCGCTCATTCGATTCTCCCTGGAATCCAACAGAGCAACGGCATACCGCCGCCGCGTTAATCAGGGTACGGGTTCCGTGCAAGCCGCAAAATCCGTATGCGACGCGACAAATTTCGGGGAGTACTTAGGCTTGCCCGTCGGCCCGCCCCGTGATGCAGGCGGTAATCCAGGCCGGCCAGGAAATTATCAGTTGTATCAGATATTTACGTGTACAATGCCGATTGCTTACCGGAATCCACCGAATACACACAACGACGGGCGAACCGGCCGGAAGCGTTAATCCTGAGTCCAAGGGAGAGACAAATGACAACAACAGGATCGATAGGGGTGATCATTGCATTGAACTTGCTGGCCGTTACGGCGCTGGCGCAGGAGGACGACGCCACGCGGTATACCTACGCAACATACTTCCACTGCAATGTCGGCATGGAAGACCGGGCTGATGCATTCATGCAGCGCAATGCGCCGATACTCGACGATCTCGTCGAAGACGGCAGCATCCTGTCCTGGGGCTGGCTGGCGCACCATACCGGCGGCGACTGGCGGCGGATTCGGTATCACCAGGCGGCTTCTCCCGAAGCTGCCATGGAGGCGCTGGAAACCATGGGTGCGGCCATTGCTGAAGTGCATGGTGAAGAAGATCCTGGCGGCGCTGAGTTTTCCGCAGCCTGCCCGCGTCATGACGACTATCTTTGGCAGGCCGAAGCCGGTACGGCGGGCAAGGAGCGCGGCACGGTCGGATTTTCCGTTTATCACTTTTGTGACATCAATCGCGAAGACCGCGCCGACGAGATCGTCGCCGAACACATCGCGCCGATCCTCGACAAGATGGTCGAAGACGAAAAGATAACGACCTGGGGCTGGCAGTCGCACGTCATCGGCGGCCGTGCAAGGCGTCTTCAGACGATGACGGCAACGGACATGGGCGCCTTACTCAGCGCGCGGCAGGAAGCCATCGATACTATCTACGAGAACGACAATGAAGCCGGCACCGAGTTCTCGGAAATATGCGGGCCGCACGTCGACTACATCTGGAATATCATTCACGAAACCCAATAACCTGCGGCGCATTACAAAAAAACCGGGCATTCGCCCGGTTTTTTTTGGGGCGTGCGCGGCGTGTCGTCAGGAGCGCCGGAAGCGGCTGAAGAATCCGCTTTTGCGCTCGTCATCATCGTCGTCATCGTCGTCATTGACTGCGGTTGGCTCCGGGGCGACCTTCAGCGCCTTCATCGTCTGGGTCAGTGACGTGGTGATCTGTTCCTCGATCGGATCCGGGCTCGCGGCCGGCGCGGGTGGCGCGTCAGCGGCCTCGTGCGGCGCGGCATCCGGCGTGCCGGTATTTAATGCACGTACGGTTGCGAGTCGTTGCGAGGCCGAAATATCGAGTCCCCCTTTCTGATCTTCGATCTGGGATTCGATAGAGACCTCGACGCCGGGCGTCTCGCCCCAGACATTCTCGAATTCTTTCTCCATCTCCGTTCTACCGGCGGCTTCCGGTGTGGCAGCCTCTGCCGGGCTCGAGCCCTGTTCAGCCTCTGCTGCCGCCGCCTCTTCGGCAACCTTGGCCGCGACGGCGGCTGCGGCCACACTGAGTTCTTCACCAAACAGCGTTTCCGCCATCTTGTCATCGACGTCTTCGATTGTTTTCGCTTTGGCGAGGCCGGCAGCAATCTTCTCGAGCTCTGCTGCCGCCTTTTCCTCACGACCGTGGTCCTCCGACGCAATTTCTTTTTTGTCAGGCTCCTCGTCCTCGAGGATGCCTTCCTCTTCAAGGCGTTGCTTCCGCTCCAGTTCGGCCCTGTCCACTTTCCGGTTGATCGAGTCGTCCAGCGTGATTTCGGGAATGTCCTCCACCTCGTCCTGCGGCTTCTCCTCAGCGACCGGTTCCTGCACCGGCGCGGGATCGTCGCCCGAATCGGGATCCCGGCCCTGGGCGACCGCCATGGCCCGTTCCAGTGCATCGAGATCGGGGCGAAGCTCGGCCAGCGTCGGATCGCGGTCCCAGTCCGGCTTATCGTCGTCGCCAGCAGCGTCTTTGGACAGCGTCGGAATGGCCGCATCGCCGGCACGCCCCGTCCCCGGCTCAGGCGCGAGTTCCAGCTCGAACTCAGGCTCCGGTTCCGTTTTTAGTTCGGGCTTCGTCTCTGCCTTTGCCGCGGGCGCCGGTTCGGGTTTGGGTTCGGGCTTCGTCTCAGCCTTTGCCGCAGGCGCCGGTTCCGTTTTTGATTTGGGCTTCGTCTCCGCCTTTGCCGCAGGCGCCGGTTCGGATTTGGGTTCGGGCTTCGTCTCAGCCTTCGCAGCGGGCGCCGGTTCCGTTTTTGGTTTGGGCTTCGTCTCAGCCTTCGCAGCGGGCGCTGATTCCGTTTTTGGTTTGGGCTTCGTCTCTGCCTTTGCCGCGGGCGCCGGTTCGGGTTCTTTCTTCGTCCGGACTGGTTGTGAGGGCCTCGCCGCGGCCCTGGCTGCCACTGCCATTTCCGCATCGGGTTTCCCGCGGGGATTCCCTTGCACATCCATTGCCGGTTTGGGCCGCGACTTCGGCTGCGCTTTCGGCTCCGGAATCGAGGGCTGTTTTGCCGACGGCTCCGGCCTTGCCGGTGCAGCTTTCGCCGTTTCTGCGAGTTCCGCAGATATGGATTCGATATCCGGCAGGGTATCGTGGATCGGCTCCTGCGGCGGGGCCTTTGGCCGCGGCGGTGCGTCATTGAGAACCGGGAGGGCGGGTTGCGTGTCCTGTATCAACTCCGGTATGTCATCCTCGTCTTCCTCCGGCGGCTGCGCGGGCGCCGGCTCCGGTTCGGGCATGGACAATGCAACCAGTTCGGCGGTGGCGTCGTCGGTATGCCGGGGCTCCGGCTGCTTTCTGCCGATTTCCGGCGGCCGTATAAACTTGCCGGTCAGGCCGAATTCTTCGTCAGCGATCTGGCGGATGAGGTCGAGTGCAACCACGTCGACCTTTGCGTGGGCAGTGGCCTCCATCGATGACTCGACCAGGTTGTTTGCGACCCGCAGAATTCCGCCGCTAAGCTCGTGCAATTGTTCCTCTGCACCGCTCGCGAAAATCTTGTCGAAGTCGCCGCCGGCCTGCCGGAAACAATGGCGAAGGTATCCGCCCAGTTCCTCGACGCCGCAGGGTTCGAGTTTGCGCCGCAACCTGATTCTTTGTCGCAGCCGGACAAGGGACTTGGACGCCAGCAGCTCCTTCAGATAGTCGTCACCCATCAGGACGATAGCCGCACCGTCGGAAGGACCGGTGTCGGCCGCCGTCACGACCTCGAGTTCTGCGAGCAAGTCCGGGCCAAGAAAGGGAGCATCTTCGACGAGGATGAACATGCGGGAGTCATTCTGTGCCAGGTTGAACAACAACTGGCGGAACAGTGCGAGTTTCTGGTTGCCGCGCTGCGGCCGTTGCTGGATGCGCATGTGGTCGAACAGAAGATCCAGGAGATCGCCGCGCTGCAGTGGAAACCGGCCAACCCTGACAATCGCATTCTTGCCGCTGATCGCGCTCAGCGAGTGGGCCACGGCCGTGGATTTTCCGCATCCGACGGGGCCTGTCAGTGTCACGACGGAGTCGGTGCCCGACAGTGCCTTCTTGATGCCCGAGAGGACGCTTGCCGTTTGCGGCCCGACAAACACGTCGGCGCCCGCCGCGTTGCCGCGAAAAACCCGTCGTTCGAGCCCGAAGTGCTTCTTGTACATAGGTTCCCGTTTCGGTGTATTTTGTTGCAATGCACAACTTTTGACAGCAGCTGAAATTTTGCGGTCTATCCGGCCGGATTACTTGGGTTTATGTCACAAAAAGCGCATCGGGCTGCGTTGCGGCAGCCGGGCCCGGACGAACTAGCGACTGCTTTTCTGTCCTAAATCGCTCACAATACGAAGCCTCGATTTCCCGGGGTTTTCTCATGTCGCGCAAATCCAGGCGCATCGGTCTCATTGTCGGCATTCTGGGCGCAGCGGTCGCCGCGTCAGTGCTGTTGTCGGCGACGCGCAAGCAGCCGCCGAAGAAGCCCGTCGAGAATCTCGCCATACTGGTCGAGGTCGTGGAACTCGAGCCGGTAGACACGCGTTTTCCGGTTCGCAGCCAGGGGACGGTGCGGCCTCGCACCGAGACTGTGCTGAGCGCCGAGATTTCGGGTGCCATTGTCGAGATTTCCCCGAAGTTCGTTGCGGGCGGCGTGTTCGATGCCAACGAGACCCTGATGCGCGTCGACCCGACCAACTACACGGTCGCTGTTACCCAGGCTGAAGCGCTGCTGCGCCAGCGCCGGATCGAGTACGAGGGCGCCAAGAAGCTGAGGAGCCAGGGGTATCGGGCAGAATCGGAGTTTGCGTCGGCCGCCGCAGCGCTCGCGACCGCGGAGGCGGACGTGGTTCGCGCAAAACGAAACCTCGAGCGAACGTTCATTCGGCTTCCCTATGCGGGCTTGGTAAGGAGCAAGGAGGCCGACCTCGGTCAATTCGTGAATCCGGGAACCCGGCTGGGCGTGACGTTTGCCACCGACCACGCCGAAGTCCGCCTGCCGCTGACTGACCGGGATCTCGCCTTCGTTGACCTCCCGTACGCCGCAGAGATCACGGTCACCGGCGAATCGCGCGGACCCGCCGTCGTACTGTCGGCGGACCAGCGCGGCCGGCAGGTGGAGTGGCCGGCACAGGTCGTCCGCAGCGAGGGCGTTGTCGACGAAAGTAGCCGTGTCACTTACGCGGTCGCCAGGATTGAAGATCCCTACGCGCTGGACAGCGATTTCGAGCCTCTGCCGATGGGCACCTTCGTAACGGCGAGTATCGAGGGCGTGGCCTTGCAGGGTTTGCTGCGTGTGCCCCGTCATGCATTGCACGGCTCGGATCAGTTGCTGTTCGTCGACAGCGAAAACCGGCTTCGCATACGCAGCGTCAACATCGTGCGTGCGGATTCCGAATACGCCTACATCAACGGCGGGGCAGCTGCCGGTGAGCGTGTAATCCTGACTGCCCTGGAGTCGCCGATCAACGGCATGCCGGTGCGGACCGCGGATGATTCGAACGAGTCACGCAGGGAGAAAGTTGCCGCCAAGGGAGGCGACGAGCAGCCGTGAATCCGCGCGGAGTCACCGAACGCAAAGGGATCATAGCGTGGTTTGCGTCCAATCACGTTGCCGCGAACCTGCTGATGTACCTGATCATCGTCGCGGGCCTGCTGTCCGCCACGACGATCCGCAAGCAGACCCAGCCGGACTTCGAACTGAACAACGTCCAGGTCCAGGTTCAATATCTCGGCGCTGCGCCCCAGGAAGTCGAGGAGGGTGTGGTCATCAAGGTCGAGGAGGCGATCCAGGACGTCGACGGCATCGTGAAGCTCGAGTCATCAGCGTCCGAAGGCCTCGGCGCGGTGACCGCGGAAGTGTCCCGCGACGCCGATCTCAACGAAGTGCTGAGCGAGATCAAAACGCGCGTCGATGCCATATCGACGTTCCCGGCGTTGACCGAGAAGCCGGTCATCAGCAAGCAGGAGATACAGTTTGCCGTCGCCTATATCGCTATTTACGGCGACATGGACCCGGTCACGCGCAAGTCGATCGCCCAGAACGTGCGCGACGAACTGATGCAGCTGCCCGCCGTAAACCGGGTCCGGTTTCTCGGCGACCGGCCGTACGAGATCAGTGTCGAGGTGTCCGAGCACACGCTGCGCCAGTACGGGTTGACGATGAGCGAGATCTCGCAAGCCATCAAGAATTCATCGGCCGACCTGCCGGGTGGCACGATCAAGTCGCCGGGCGGCGATATCCTGCTGCGCACCGAAGGTCAGGTGTATACGGGTATCGAGTATTCCGAACTGGTGTTGCGCACCTTCGGTGACGGCACCCGCCTGACGCTCGGGGACATCGCGACGATCAGGGACGGCTTCGTTGAGAGCAACGACTACAGCCGATTCAACGGCTCGCCATCGGCGATCCTCCAGGTCCTTACCGTGGGGGAGCAGAACGAACTCGCGACGGCTGCCGCCGTGCGCGATTACGTCGCCCGGAAGTCGGAACAGCTTCCCGATGGCATACAGATGGACATCTGGGCGGATCGGGCGATCTATCTGCAGGACCGCCTGAGCATGATGCTCGACAATATGCTGCTGGGCGCGATTCTGGTGTTCATCGTTCTGTCTCTGTTCCTGCGGATGAAAGTGGCGGGCTGGGTCATCGTCGGTATTCCGATTACCTTCTTCGGGGCATTATGGCTGATGCCGGTCAATCCCTGGCCAGTGACCATCAACATGGTCAGCCTGTTCGGCTTCATCGTCGTGCTCGGCATTGTCGTGGACGATGCAATCATCATCGGTGAAAGCGTGTATACGAAGATACGCGCAGACGGCCAGACGCTGGACCACGTCATCGATGGCGCACAACGGGTAGCCGTGCCCGCGACTTTCGGCGTATTGACGACGATCGCCGCATTCGCACCCATGCTGTTCATTGGCGGGATCTTCGGGCCATTCTTCGAGGCCATTTCGGTGGTCGTAATTCTCTGCCTGCTATTCTCACTGGTCGAATCCAAATTGATCCTGCCGGCGCACCTCGTGCACGCCAGGATCCCGCCCATCGACGAGGACGACCTGTTCAATCCGCAGCGCGAGATCCGCCTGCGAGAGAGGGTGCCTCGTTTCTTCCTCAGGATTCAGCGCCACGTGCAGCACGGTCTGCAAAAGCTCATCCACAACCATTATCGCCCCCTGCTGTCGAAGTCGATCGACAACCGGGGCGTCACGATTGCAATTTTCATCGCCGTTCTGATCATCACCGGCGGCCTGGTCTCGAGCGGGCTCGTTCGGCAGGTCATGGTCCCGGAGGTCGACAGCGATTTCATCCAGGTCGAGATGCGCATGCAGACAGGCACCGCACCCCGGGTGCGGGACGCGGCGATCGACAGGATCGAAGGTGAACTGCTCGCGATGAACAGCGAGGTCCTTGAGCAAGATCCGGATGCCGTACCGATGATCAGGCAAGTCGGCGTTTTCACCAGCGGAGATACGGGCGCGACGATCGTGGTCGAGATGCCGCGAGACGAAAACCGGCCCTATGAAGGCGTCGAGATCAGCGATATGTGGCGTGAACGCGTCGGCGAAATTCCCGGTATCAAGATGCTGACGTTCTCAGGCGCGATTCACCTCGGCGGCGGTCCGCCGCTGAGTTTCCGGCTGAACGGCAGCAATTACGAGGCGCTGGAGGCTGCGGCGGCAGAACTCGAAGGGGAGCTCGCGACCTATTCAGGCGTCTTCGAGGTGCAGAACTCCGCGGCCAGCGGCGGTGACGAGATTCGCCTGGCCATCAAGCCCGAAGCAGAGGCGCTCGGACTGACGCTGGTATCGCTCGGGAGGCAGGTGCGCCAGGCGTTCTACGGTGAGGAGGCGCAACGCATACAGCGCGGCAAGGACGAGCTCAAGGTCATGGTGCGCTACCCCGAGGAGCAGCGTCGGTCGATAGCCGACCTCGAGAACATGCGAATCCGCACACCGGCGGGGGACGAGGTGCCGTTCGCCTCGGTAGCGGAGGTCACTTTCGGTGAAAGTTACTCCAGTATCCGACGCCAGGACCGGCAGCGCACGGTAACGGTCAGCGCCAACATCGATCCCGAGCGGGTCGAGCCGCAGGAAGTGATCAGCTCCATCCGCGACAACTTCATCCCGGATTTGCTTGCTCGCTACCCGGGCGTCAGCTTCGGCCTCGAGGGCGCGAGCGAGGAGGAACGGAATTTTATCCGCAATCTGTCCATCGCTTCGCTTGCGGCGTTATTTCTCATCTATGCACTGATCGCGATCCCGCTTCATTCCTACAGCCAGCCGCTGATCATCATGTCGGTCATCCCGTTCGGCTTCATCGGCGCAGTAATCGGGCACGTCGTCATGGGCAAGGCGATCAGCATGTTTTCCATGTTCGGGCTGATCGCGCTCGCCGGCGTCGTCGTCAACGACAGCCTGATCATGGTGGATTTCATCAACCGGTCGCGGCAACGGGGAAATGACCTGAGAACGGCCGTCATCGAATCCGGCACGCAGCGATTCAGGGCGATCGTCCTGACCTCATTCACCACAGCCGCCGGGTTGTTGCCGATCATGACGGAGACCAGCCTGCAGGCCCAGTTCGTGATACCGATGGCGATATCGCTGGGCTTCGGCATCCTGTTTGCCACGGTCATCACACTGTTCCTGGTGCCGTGCCTGTACCTGTTGCAGATCGATGGCATGGCGCGCGTCCGCTATTTTTGGGACCTGTTGCTCGGCCGCCCCGAGCGCTCGGAATCCTCCGCTTGAAAACACAGCCCGGCGCGGAGGAACACGGGCAATTGCAGCGCGAGGGAGTCACGACGGCGCTGATCGCCTACGTCCTGTGGGGCGTCTTTCCCGTGTACTTCAAGCTTGTGCAGTCCGTGCCCCCGACCGAGGTGCTCGTGCATCGCATCGTGTGGGCGGTGCCGTTCGGCGCGCTGATTCTCTACGCGCGTCAACAGTGGCCCGAGGTCAGGGCTGCGTTCGCGTCTCCTGCCACGCTGTTCTGGCTCGCCCTCGCGGCGCTGGCCATCTCCGCAAACTGGTTCATCTATATCTGGGCAGTGCAGCAGGAGGAGGTGCTGCAGGCGAGTCTCGGCTATTACATCAACCCGCTCATGTACGTGCTCGTCGGCGTGCTGTTTCTCAGAGAGCGGTTACGGCGCCCGCAGGTGATTTCGGTCCTGCTGGCCGCCGTCGGTGTTGGCTACCTGACGATCAGGGGTGGCCAGTTTCCCTTTGTAGCGGTGTCCCTGGCGCTCCTGTTTACGCTCTACGGCGTGATTCGCAAACAGGTGGCGATCGGCGCGATGCCCGGTTTGTTCATCGAGACGCTGCTGTTGTTTCCGTTCGCGGGCGCGTGGCTGGGTTGGTTGATGGTGTCGCAGGCAGCGGCATTTGCGGGCAGCAGTACTGTGTCCATGTCGTTGCTGCTGACGGTCGCGGGACCGCTGACCGTCGTGCCGCTGCTGCTATTTGCCGTCGCCGCGCGGCGCCTGACACTGACCGTGATCGGCTTCATGCAGTTCATTGCGCCGACGCTGCAGTTCATCGTCGGTATTTTCTACGGGGAGGTTCTGACGACGGCACACCTCGTCTGTTTCGGCTGCATCTGGGCCGCCGTCGCGATCTTCAGCGTCGATGCCTTTTACCAGCAACAAAGGAAGCCCCCGCGAATCGGGTCCGCGGAGGCCTGATTATCGGATTCGCAGGCCAGCGCTTACTTCGCGGCCTTGCGCTCCTGCGCTTCCTTGATCACTTCCTCGGCGACGTTCTGCGGGCACGGTGCATAGTGCGAGAACTCCATCGAGAACTGTCCGCGACCCGATGTCAGCGTGCGGAGGTGGCCGATGTAGCCGAACATCTCCGCGAGCGGCGCATCTGCCTTCACGCGCACGCCCGTCGCGCCGGCGTCCTGCGACTTGATCATGCCGCGGCGGCGGTTGAGGTCGCCAATGACGTCGCCGACATTGTCTTCCGGCGAAAACACGTCGACCTTCATGATCGGCTCGAGCAGCTGCGGACCGGCCTTGGGCACTGACTGCCTGTAAGCGGCCTTGGTGGCTATCTCGAAGGCGAGGGCAGAGGAGTCGACCGCGTGGAAAGCACCGTCCAGGAGCGTGAACCTGACATCGAGCAGGGGATAGCCCGCCAGCGTGCCTTCGGCCATGCTCACCTCGAACGCTTTCTGGATAGCGCCCCAGTACTCGCGCGGCACGTTGCCGCCCGTAACGAGCGATTCGAACTCGTAGCCGGCATTGGTTTCGGCGGGCTCGATACGGTAGTCGATCTTGCCGTACTGGCCCGAGCCGCCCGACTGTTTCTTATGCGTGTAGCTGTCTTCGATCGTCTGTGTGATCGTCTCGCGGTACGCAACCTGCGGCTTGCCCATCTCGACATCGACCTTGTGCGTACGCCGGAGGATGTCCACCTTGATGTCCAGGTGCAGTTCGCCCATGCCCTTGATCAAGGTCTCGCCGGAGTCTTCGTCGGTCGCGACCTGGAAGGACGGGTCCTCCTGAACCATCTTGTTGAGCGCAACACCCATCTTCTCGTTACCCGCCTTGTCCTTCGGCCGGACAGCGACTGAAATCACGGGATCCGGGAACACCATCGGTTCGAGTGTCGCAGGGTTTTTCGGGTCTGCCAGCGTATGGCCCGTGCGCGTGTTCTTCATGCCCAGCAGCGCGACGATGTCACCCGCCTGGGCACTCTCGAGTTCCTCGCGCGAATCGGCATGCATTTCCACGATACGGCCGATGCGCTCGGTCTTGCCCGTGAACGTGTTGAGGACGTTGTCGCCTTTCTTGAGCATGCCCGAGTAGATACGCGTGAACGTCAGCGCGCCGTAACGATCGTCCATGATCTTGAACGCCAGAGCGCGCAGTGGCCTGTCCGGATCCACCGTGGCGACGCCGCCGGTCTCGTGTCCCTCGAGGTCGATCTCGGGTTGCGGCTTGACCTCCGTCGGGTTCGGCAGATAGTCAACTACTGCATTAAGAACATTCTGTATGCCTTTGTTTTTAAATGCCGATCCGCAGTATGTCGGGAAGAAGTCCAGGTTGATCGTGCCCTGCCTGATGCAGCGCTTCAGGTCCTCCACCGAGGGTTCGTCGCCTTCGAGGTACTGCTCCAGCAGCTCGTCGTCCTGTTCGACCGCCGTTTCGATCAGCTTCTCACGCCATTCCTCGACCGTGTCCTGCATGTCCTCGGGCACGTCGGTTATCTGGTAGTCCTCGGGATCGTCCCGTCCGCCCCAGATCCATGCCTTGCGCTCGAGCAGATCGACGACGCCTTCGAAGTTGTCTTCCACGCCGATCGGCAGCGTCATTACCAGCGGATTGGCCGCGAGCACGTCCTTGATCTGCTGCACGACGCGGTAGAAATCAGCGCCGACGCGGTCGAGCTTGTTGACGAAAATTATTCGTGCCACTTCCGAGTCATTGGCGTAGCGCCAGTTGGTCTCCGACTGCGGCTCGACGCCGCCGGATCCACAGAAGACACCCACGCCGCCGTCCAGCACCTTGAGAGAGCGATAGACTTCGATGGTGAAGTCCACGTGCCCCGGCGTGTCGATTATGTTGAGGCGGTGGTCGTTCCACTCGCAGCTGGTAGCAGCGGACTGGATGGTGATGCCGCGCTCCTGTTCCTGCTCCATGAAATCGGTCGTCGCTTCACCGTCATGGACTTCGCCCGTACGATGAATCTTGCCCGTGAGCTTCAGTATGCGCTCGGTCGTGGTCGTCTTGCCCGCGTCGACGTGGGCAAAAATGCCGATGTTTCTGTAAATGCTTAGGTCTTTCATCTCGAGTCTTCAGCTATGTCTTAATCAAAACGCACCCACGCCCCCATATGTATGACGTCACTCTCGGCATGCCAGAGAACATGGAGCTTCGTCGAGCAGGGTGGGTGCCTGTGTTCAGTACCGTCCGGGGATTAACCGCGGGCATCTCTCGTGGCGCTTTTGCCCGGTCCAGAGCGGCTTTCGGGCGCGGATAATAGCAGCGCTGCGGCCCCTAAACCAGTAATTTCTAAGGCCATTGCGGGCCAGGAACCGAAATGGCGGTCGTCGCCGCAAATTCAATGGCCACGGCCCGGATCAGGCCGATATTCGGCGCTAGCGGCGCAGGATGGCCCACCAGCGGGCGATGTTGAGAAGGCTCATCAGCGACGCCGATACATAGGTCAGGGCGGCTGCCGTGAGCAGGCGGCGCGCGTGCGGGCGGTCCGCCTTTTTCAGGACCCGCTGTTGATCGAGCAACGGCAGCGCGCGGTTGAAGCTTGCGTCAAACTCCGTCGGCAGCGTGGCGAGGTGCACCAGGGTCGACGTTGCGAGCGTAAGGAAACCCGCGAGGAACATAATGATGCCGATGCTCGGCACGCGGGTCAGGGCGCCCACGAAGGGCGCTACCACGAGGGCGCCGGCGCCGATGCGTTCAACGGGCCGCGCGACGCGTACCAGGTAGGTTCGGAGCCGGAGTGGCCCGTAGCCCTCCTGATCCTGTATCGCGTGTCCGACCTCGTGCGCGGCGACCGTGATTGCGGTCAACGAGCGGCCCTCGTACTTATCGGCAGTCAGGCGAACGGCTTTTGCCGCCGGGTCGTAATGATCGCCCTGGTCCGTGGTCTCCACGACAACGTGCTGCATGCCCAGCTTGTCGAGCAGGTAACGAGCCAGTTGCGCGCCCGTCCCTGCATAGCGGTCGGGCGGGCTGCTGTAGCGCTCGATCACTCTGCGAACCCACAGGCCGGGCCCGAAGACCAGCACGAGCAGCGCAACGATGATGACGACGAAGCCCATGACGTGATCGTAGCGTGCCTTTCGGGCAACGAATAGCGTATCGTCCCATCGTTGTCGAATAATCCAGGCAAATAATGATGACGCTGCAACAAGCCATCCTGTTCGTCATTCTCGTGCTCGTGTTCGTGATGCTCATCTGGGGACGCTGGCGCTACGACCTGGTCGCTTTCATCGCGTTGCTGGCGGCATTGCTGGCCGGCGTCGTACCGGTTTCAGAAGCCTTCTCCGGCTTCGGGCATCCGGCGACCGTTATCATCGCCCTCGTCCTGATAGTCAGCCGGGGATTGTCCAATTCGGGCGTCATCGAGCTGCTGGCGCGCTATGTCGTCGACACCTCGCGCAAGCTCGCCGCTCACGTGAGTATCATGTCGACGCTTGCGGCCTCACTGTCGGCCGTAATGAACAATGTCGCAGCGCTGGCTTTGCTCATGCCCCTCGATCTGCAGGCTGCGAAGAAGAGCGGCCGCAGCCCTTCGCTCTCCCTGATGGCGCTGTCGTTCGCGTCCATCCTCGGCGGCATGATCACGCTGATCGGCACGCCGCCGAATATCGTTATTGCCGAGTTTCGCAATGACGCGCTCGGCGAGCCGTTCAGGATGTTCGATTTTGCCCCGGTAGGCATCGCGTGTGCGGCGGTGGGCGTAGCCTACGTCGCGCTGATTGGCTGGCGACTGTTGCCAGCGTCCCGCACGTCGGCGCATGCGGGCGAGGAATTGTTCGATCTCGCCGATTACATCGCGGAGGTCCGCGTGCCCGACGGCTCCATGGTGATCGGCAAGCGCATCCGGGAGCTGGACGACCTGGCCGAGAAGAGTGACATCGAGATCATCGGACTGTCGCGGCGGGGCAGGCGGCTTCCGGGGCTCGCGAGAATCGCCACGATCGAGGCGGACGACATCCTGGTGATCGAGGCCAGTCCCGAAAGTCTCGACGAGGCCCTCGGCGCGCTGCAGCTCGAATACGTCGGCAAATCGGAGGGCGTGCTGGGTGACGGCGATCTCGAATTCAGCGAAGTCGTGGTGCCGGAATCCTCGCGGCTGGCCGGCCGATCGGCCGTGTCATTGCGGCTGCTGTATCGTTATCGCGTCGCGCTCGTGGGCATCTCCCGCGAGGGCAGGCGGTTTCGCGACAACGTCCGCAAGCTCGTCCTGCGGCCCGGCGATGTGTTGTTACTGCTGGGCCCGGAGGAGCGACTCAACGACGTCACAGGGCAGCTGGGCCTGTTGCCGCTTGCCGATCGCGGCCAGCGCGTTATCCAGCGACAGAAAGTCTGGCAAGCCGTCGCTATCTTCGTTGCGGCCATTGCTGCGGCCAGCGCCGGCCTGGTGTATCTGCCCATTGCGCTCGGCTGCGTGGTAGCGGCCTACGTCCTGCTCAATATCGTGCCGCTGCGCGAGGTCTACACGTCGATCGAATGGCCGGTCATCGTGCTGCTCGGCTCCATGATCCCGATCGGCGGCGCGCTGCAGGCCACCGGCGGATCGACGCTGATCGTCGACGCCATCCTCGGCCTGACGAGCAGTGTCTCGCCGGTCATGGTACTGACGCTGCTTGTTATCGTGACAATGACCCTGTCGGACGTGATGAACAATACCGCGACGGCCGTGATTGCCGCTCCCATTGCGGTAGAAATTGCCGAGCGCCTCGATGCCAATCCGGATTCGTTCCTGATGGGCGTGGCGGTCGCGGCATCCTGTGCGTTTTTGACGCCCATCGGGCATAAAAACAACACGCTGATCATGGGTCCCGGGGGATACCAGTTCGGCGACTACTGGCGCATGGGGCTGCCGCTCGAGATCCTGATCGTGCTGGTTTCCGTCCCCATGATACTGCTGGTGTGGCCGCTTTAGCGCGCTGCTTATGTCAAGCGACTGTCGCAATTTACACGACTCGGGCGTCACATCCTGACACTCGAAGACGCGCAACAATCTAATAAACATTCTAGATAACGATCTTAAATAGTTGATATTATTATTATTAAAAAAATGATCTGCGTCGAAAAATCTTTGGCACGGGCTTTGCAACTTCCTGGTTGACCGTTGACTACAGCCGCCATTTCGCTTGGCGCTACGGAGGTTAAGATGGAGCGAGCGACTATCCAGGACTGGACGTCCAGCACGGTGCCGATTAAGGCCGGCGACCACCGCGAGGTCAAATATCGCGTGTACCGCGATGGTGACAAGCACTACCAGGAGATTCGCGCGAGCGCCGGGGAACCGATCCACACCCTCGAGCTCCCGCAGGGCATGAAACTCGATCGCGGCAGCTATGAAGTATTGCTGCGTTACGTACTGGTCGACCTCGTCGCGGCGTAATCTTCGACCGCCTGCCAGACCCGCAGGAGGTTCTCACCGAGAATCTTGCGGATGTCAGCTTCGCTGTGCCCGCGGCGCAGCAGACCTTCGACGAGATTCGGGTACGCGGACACGTCTTTGAGGCCCGTCGGCAGGGAGTCCCCGACACCATCGAAGTCCGAACCGATGCCGACGTGGTCCACGCCGACCAGGGCGATGACGTGATCGAAGTGGTCGAGCACGTCATCGAGTGACGCGTAGGGCATGGGGCCATGCTCTGCCTCCCACGCGGCCGCGAACCGCTCCTGTGCCTCGTCCCGCGACAGTTCGCTGTGTTCCTGCATGAATGCGGTAGCGGCGGGCCAGCGTTCGGCGGAGTAAGCACGCGCTTCCTCCGTAATGAAAGCGGAGCCGAAGTTGATCATGATGATGCCGCCATTCTGCGCCAGCGCCGTGATCATCTCGTCGCTCATGTTGCGCTCCCAACCCGGTGTAA
The DNA here is from genome assembly GCA_947258565.1 of uncultured Woeseiaceae bacterium. Classification (GTDB taxonomy): domain Bacteria; phylum Pseudomonadota; class Gammaproteobacteria; order Steroidobacterales; family Woeseiaceae; genus UBA1847. The sequence goes on along the minus strand of CAMYJB010000009.1, from coordinate 16,795 downwards.
AGTGGCGCGCCGACGAGTGCGATGCGATTACGGGGACGGAACTGACTTCGAGGACCTGCCAGAAGGCGTCATCGGTGAGGTGACTGACATCCACCATGATCCCGAGGCGGTTCATCTCGCGCACGACCTCGACGCCGAACTCGCTGAGCCCGTTCCACTGACGGTTCTCGTCGTACGAGGAGTCGGAAAGGTGATTCGACTGGCTGTGGGCGAGCGTGATGTAGCGGATGCCGCGCGTGTGGAAGTGCCGCAGGTTCGCAAGGTCTCCATCCAGCGGCGAACCGTTTTCCATGCCCATCGGCAACGACATCACGCCCTTCTCGAAGTTCATCCTGACGTCCCCGGGGGAAGTTGCGATTGCGAATTTCCCGCCCGGGGCAGAAGCGATTTCTTCAACTAAATCAATCAGTTGATCTGCTTTCTCGCGGGATTGTCCTGCTGCCTCCAGGTCTGCGGGCGTATAGATCGACATGAAGGCGGCATCCAGGCCGCCGGTGTGGGCGCGAGGGTAGTCGAAGTCACCGCCGTCGGTCGCCTGGCTCACGTCCGCGGGCGCTTCGCTGAGGCGGTAAGGCACGTCGATGTGCGTGTCGACGATGATGGAATCCTTCGCAATACGTTGTGCTTCGGCGGCGAGATCCGGTGCCGGTGGCGCGGCTCGCTCGCACGCGGCCAGAAGGGTAATGGCCAGTGCCAGCAGGCTGTATTTGTAAGTCATTGATTCAATGATCGACTGCTTGAAAGAGTCGCGCATTGTAACCATATTGATCCGGACACACCGATTTTCCGCCGTCGCAACGGGCCAGTACAGGAGACTTCGATGAGTAACGAAAACCCGCCGGCAGATCATGTCATCTCGGACAACGACGACAGCGGCATACCTGTCGAGGAGAACATCAAGTCCCGTTCGACGTGGCTGCGCCTGTTGTTCATGGTCGTCTTTTACGTGCTGGCAACGGTAACGAGCGCCGTCTTGTCCGTCGTGGTGGTGTTGAGCTTCTTCTGGGTTTTGTTCACCGGGGAGAAAAACAGCCAGCTGCAGCAGGCAGGGCAGGTGATCGCCGGCTACCTCTACGAGATCATCCGCTACCTGACCTTCAACACCGATGACAAGCCGTTTCCTTTCGGTAACGAGCTGCCGTCCGCAGACAGCGACGATTGACCGCGGTCAGATGAGTTCGCGCTGGGACGGCTGCCAGTGCGTCAACTGAATCTGGGCGGCGCCGACGCCGAGTCCGCGTACCCAGCGGGCCGCCGCATCCAGCGATACCCAGGTCTTGACCTTGCCCTTGAGGGTCTCCGCGGTGACCGCGCCATTCTGCGTCCTGGCCTCGATGTGAAAGCGTGAACCGCTGGCGATAATACTGATCTTCTTGACGGCGCCGGCCGCCACCAGCGCCCTCAGCATTCGCTCATCCATTCCTTCTCCTCGACGACAAATCGGGCTTCTCGTAGACCGTGATACCGGACTGATCACAGTGCCGGCGGATAAGTACTTCCACCATGTTGGCGACGCTTCGATGCTCACGCGCGGCGGCCTCGCGGACGGCGTCCTTGAGGGCGGGGTGAATGCGCAAATTGAGCGTTGAGGTACGGGTTTTCGCCATGCAGTACAATATAACGCAAATAACAACGAAATGTAACGCATTTTGCGTTATCCAAGCGTAGAAATTGCGCCTGGTTTGGCGCAATCCTGCGGTGACTGCGCTACTTTTCGCGCATGACGCTCTCATTCCTCGAACAACACTGGGCCCTGGTCAGCGCGAGCATTCTCGGGACGGCCGTACTGCTGTTCGTGTCGTGGCGTGCCTGGCTGGACTCGCCGCGCGGGCGTCTGGGTGTCGCGCGGCGGCAATTGCGCGATCAATGCCTGGCGCAAGCAAAGCAGCGCAAGGCGTTGCAGAGGCTGTCGTCGAGGCTCGGTCACCTGGAGGCGAGAGCAGATGCAGTCAAGCCCAGGGCTCTCCGGGAAGCCGCCGAGGCCGTTCAGGACGCCGAGGCGCTGCTCAAGATCGCCGGCGACCAGGTGCTGATCGCCGAGAACCACGTGCGCAAGATCATCGTCGACGAATTTCCGCCGACACGACACGAGCGCATGCGCAGCAAGTACCTCCCCGGCGAAACCGCGGACGGCAAGCCCTTTACCTTTTGACGTGGCGCACATGCGTCCGGCACAGGTATTATTCCGCGAGCCTCGTTCCACGGCCCGGGAGATCCGATGGCACCCGTTTTGATCCACAAATGTGCGCCCTGCCACGTAGCGGTGGCATGCTGCGGCGGCGCGTGACCGCCGTGGACGATATGCGCGTCACCAGCGTTAACGTCGGACGCGAAGAAACCATCGATCACGGCAATCGCACCTTCGCCACAGGCATCCGCAAGCGTCCGGTTGCCGGCGCGATTTATGTCGGCTCGGATGCGATTGCCGGGGATACGATCTCTGACAAGAAGCACCATGGCGGTGCAGACCAGGTCGTGTATGCGTACAGCCAGGATGACTACGAATGGTGGTCGGCGCAGCTGGGCAAGAAACTCGTGCCCGGTACGTTCGGCGATAACCTCACGATCGAGGGCCTGCCGACGGACATGAATATCGGTGACAGGCTGCTGATCGGGGACGTCCTGCTCGAGGCAACCGCGCCGCGCATCCCCTGCAGCACACTCGCGGCACAGATGCAGGACTCGGGTTTCGGCATGGCGTTCCGCAAGGCGGAGCGTCCCGGCATCTACTTCAGGGTGCTCAACGAAGGCGAAGTGTCCGCTGGAGACGCCGTGACGTTTATCGAGAATCCCGCGCCTGTGGTATCCATCCTGGAGCTGTACCGCCTGGCCTATGACCTGCGCCCGGATCCCGCCGACCTGGAGCGCTACCTGGAGGCGCCGCTGGCCGAGCGCATGCGCGCGTCCATCGAGGAGAAACTATCCTCACGCCGGTAAAAAAAACCCCGCCGCAGCTGGGTCCAAGGGAGAGATGTGTTTATCGTGGTGCCAGCTGATCAGGGCTGTGCGCCGGGCCAGTCGAGCAACAACTCCAGCACGACGGCTTCGATCGCGGCAACGTCATTGACGGCAGCGACGGTGTAGCGCGTCACACCATCGAACTGCAGGTCGACGGGCCCGATAACAGTTGCATTGCCACCCGGGAGAATTCCCTCTAGCTCATGACCGCGAGTCTGTCGGGACTCGGACTTGCAGTGGTCTCAGTTGCGTATCCGGATGTTTCGAAGTGTTTCGCTAACGCCTCCGGCACAGGACGGAGCCAATTCGACGCGCTATGATTCGAGAATGACCAAAGTCCTTATCATCGACGACGACCGCAAGCACTCCGAACTGCTACAGGAGTACTTCAAACGTTTCGGCATCAAGCTGGTAACCGCAGGAGACGCGAACGAGGGTTTTCGCAAGCTGTCTGTGGAGGACCCGGACCTGCTGCTGCTCGACGTGATGCTGCCCGGCAAGGACGGCTTCGCGATCTGCCGCGAAGTCCGTAAGTCGAGCAACATCCCGATCATCATGCTGACGGCTCGCGGCGACGTCATCGACCGCGTTTCGGGCCTCGAACTCGGTGCGGATGACTATATCGGCAAGCCTTTCGAGCCACGCGAACTCGTCGCGCGCGTCCAGGCCATCCTGCGCCGCAGTGATTCCGCGGGGCCGAGCGCCGGAAAACTGAGCTTCGATGGATTGGAGATCGATACGGAATCCCGTTCGGTCAGGGTGGATGGCGAGAGCGTGGATTTGACGTCCATGGAGTACGAACTGTTGCTGATTCTCGCGCGCCGTCACGGCAAGAAACTGTCCCGCGACGACATACTGGGAGAGCTGCGCGGCATTGACGCGGCGATTCTCACGCGGTCCGTCGACATCATGATTTCACGCCTGCGCCAGAAACTGGGCGACTCGGTGAAGCCGCCGCGGTTCATCCAGACCGTCTGGGGCCGGGGCTATTCGTTCATCGGAGTGCCGTTGTCCGATGATTAGGTGGCTGGCGCGATCACTGTCGTTCCGGCTCCTGGTTATCTTCCTGCTGCTCGGCGGCCTGTTCGTGTATGGCACCCTGGTCGCAATACGCTGGGTCTACAACAGCGACGACATTCGGGGCCTGATCAGCGGACACCTGTCGCTGCACGTGCAATACGTGCGGGAGGACATCGGCAGCCCGCCGCGCATCGACCGGGCCGTCGCCATCACCGAGCGGGTTCCGGTCGACATCCGCATTCTCGGGCCGGACATCGACTGGGCCTCCGACCCTGATTTTCCCCGTCTCTCGGAACTCACGTTCGGCCCTAGCCCCGCGTTCAGCGACGACCCCGGAGCCTGGGTCGACGAACTCCTCGGTATCGAATTTGCCAGCCAGGATGATCACAATTTCCTGCGCATGTCTTCCGGCGTAAACGGCGAATACGACATCGTCGTCGTAACGCCGAGGATCTCGGACGTACGCTCCGGCCCCGATCTCAGCTACATCATCGTCGGCCTGGGGCTGACCTTCCTGTTGCTCGGCTATGCGGCTGTGAGCTGGCTGTTCAAGCCGATACGCGGAATACGGGCAGGGGCGGAACAGATCGGCCGCGGCAACTTCGATCACCGGATCGAGTCGATTCGTCACGATCAGCTTGGCGACCTCGCCAACGACATCAACAAGCTCGCCGACGACGTGCAGAGCATGCTGGACGCAAAGCGCGCGCTGCTGCTCGGAATCAGTCATGAACTGCGTACGCCGCTGTCGCGGCTGCGCCTGCTCATAGAATTCATTGACGACGAGGGCCGGCAACAGGAGCTGAAAGCGGAAGTGGTCGAGATGGAGAAAATCATCGTCTCGCTGCTGGAGGCGGAGCGCCTGAACAGCCGCCACGAACGCCTATCGCGATCGGCGGTCAAGGTTCGCGAGCTGGTCAACGGGCTCATCGACGATTTCTTCGACCGCGACCGTGACCGTATTCGCCTCATCGACCACAGTGAAGGGGCTTGTGCCAGTATCGACGAGGCGCGCGTGTCGCTGCTCCTGAAGAACCTGCTCAGCAACGCACTGCGGTATTCGCCGGCGGAAAGTGGTCCCGTGGAGCTGACGATCGCAATGGACGGTCCGGACCTGGTGCTTCGGGTACGCGATCGTGGTCCCGGGATTTCTCCGGACCAGACCGAGCATATCGGCCAGCCCTTCTACCGCGGCGACCCGTCGCGCACGCGGGATACCGGTGGCACCGGGCTGGGCCTCTACCTGGCGACGCTCGTGGCGCGCGCACACGGCGGCTCGCTGGAGCTCCTGGACACGGGTGAGCCGGGGGCCTGTTTCGAGGTCAGGCTGCCGCTCTGAACCCAACTTTACATAATCTTTAGCGTTTGCAGCGCTGCCGGCCTGTAACAAGGACTGCGAGGTCACGGCTTGACTATGCGATCCAGTGATATCAAAATAATATCAATTTGATATTTTATGCGCTTGCAGAGGAGAGGCCCATGATTCGTGAACACGTGCGCAAGGTTTCCTCCGGGTACCTGATGCTGGTCGTGCTGCTCGTTGCACAGCTGGCAACTGCCTACTGGATTTACCGTGCCGTCCTGGCCGAGTCCGTGCCGGGAATCATTACGGCCGTGCTGGCGTCGGTCGTGGTGCTCGTCTTATGGGCCGGCCTGTTCATGATCCATCCGAACGAGGCGAAGGTGTTGCAGCTGTTCGGTAAATACGTCGGTACGGCGCACGATCCGGGACTGAAGTGGGCGAATCCGTTCTTTCAGAAAACGGCGGTCTCGACGCGAGTACGTAACTTCGAAAGCGGCAAGCTCAAAGTGAACGATTCCAACGGCAGCCCGATAGAAATCGCGGCAGTGGTCGTCTGGAAAGTCGTGGATACCGCCGAGGCGCTGTTCGAGGTCGATGACTACGAGGAGTTCGTCCAGATCCAGAGCGAATCGGCGCTCAGGAACCTGTCGACGACGTTCCCCTACGAGCCCCATGAGGGCGAGGGCCTGGCATTGCGCAGCAACCCGGTCGAAATCGCGCTGGCGCTGCGGGAAGAGATCCAGGATCGACTCGAAACCGCCGGTGTAACCGTCATCGAGGCGCGCATCAGCCATCTGGCGTACGCGCCCGAAATCGCCAATGCAATGCTGCGGCGCCAGCAGGCCTCGGCCATCATTGCCGCACGCAGGCAGATCGTGCGCGGCGCGGTCGGCATGGTCGAGATGGCGCTCGACGAACTGCGGCAAAACCAGGTGATCGACCTCGACGAGGAGCGCAAGGCGGCGATGGTCAGCAACCTGCTGGTGGTCCTGTGTGGCGAGGAGGGCGCGCAGCCGGTGCTGAACACAGGCTCGCTCTACACCTGATCATAGCGAGCACCGGAGTAACCCGAGAGAGCGATGGCTGCCCGCAAGGCTTTTGCGCTGCGAATTGACGAGAAGACCCTGGCGGCGATGCAGCGCTGGGCGAACGACGATCTGCGCAGTCTCAACGCGCAGATCGAATTCGTCCTGCGCGAGAGCCTGCGCAAAGCCGGGCGCCTGCCGAAGCGCCAGCGGCGCAGCGTGGATCAGGACACCTGAACAGGCCCCGGCCGCTGCTCAGTGGCGTTGCCGCTTCGCGTCGCCGCGCGAGGAGGCGTGGCGTTTTCGCTCAGCGTTCCGTGCCGGCTTTTTCTCCTTCGGGCGCTGTTGCCTGCTCTGCGCCGGCTCCTGGCGCCGTGGACCGGACGCACGGCGCTCCTGGCGATTTTCAATGGCCCGGTGTCGGCGTTGGTCCGTTGCGCGCCGGGTGCTGCGGCCCTCTGCCGAAACGTGATCGCGTCTTCCCACGGTCTCCGCACGTGCATGCTGCCTCGGGGCACGAGCCCGTTGTCGTTCTTCGGAACTGCGCTCCGGCCGCGCTACCCGGCGCGGGACCTGTCTCGTCGTTGACGGAACGGCTGCCTGGCGCTGCTGGCGGCGATTTTCCGCAACGCTCCGGGCGCGATAGTCCTGACGCCGGCCGGACGCTGTCCGCGCGTTGTGCGTGCGTTGCACGTTTCGAGCCGTCGGCTGCCTTGCCGTGCCGGTGTAAGAGCGATGTCGCACGCTGCGCCCGGTGTAATAGTTGCTGTGTGTAATTCGCTGATTGTGGAGTCGGCGCCGTGTTTCATGGCGCGGGCGCCAGTGATCGCCACGGCTGTAGCGGTGCCGCGACACGGAATGGCGGTTGGTCGAATAGTAGTGATTGTGCACGTGGATGGCCGGCCGGCGGTACCACCAGCCATCCCAGTAGTGCCGGCCGTAGTAGGGATGACCGTGATAGCTGTGGTGGATCACGTGAACACTGTCCGTCACCCAGCCGACGGTGAACGCGGTCGTCACACCCCAGAAGAAGCCGCTGTTGAACGCGTGGCCCACCGGGTACGGGTAGTAGTACACGGGGTAGGCGCGCGGATAGTAGTGATAGACCGGCCGCGACTGGTAAACGACGACGCGTTCGGGTTCGTAATAGGGCACATAGATGACATCATCCTCGACCGGCGTGATTGCGATGCTGCCGTCGTTGCGTGCCACCGTCTGGTGCGAGTCGCTCTTCAGGTTACCGGCCGCATAGGCGCGGTCGCGAAAGCTCTCTACCGCGCCGACGACATCGGCCTGCTGGGCGACCACGGCTTCTCCGAGGCGCCAGGTCCAATCCAGGTCCTCGTTGAGCAGTTCGATCACCTCCGGGTAGTTGAGGAGCGCTATCACCGAGTCGTCCCAGGCCTCATCGGGCTTCAGCGACGGGTCCTGCTCGAGGTCTTCGAGGAACCGTTGCGCCTGGACGAGCTGCAGTGGGTAGCTGGATGCCGGCAGCACGATCGCGAGCAGATCGTCAGGGTACAGCGCGATAGGGCCGACCAGCTCCTGGAGTTCCGTTCGCGTCAGCAGCGGAATGTCCTCGTTCCCGGCCGCCGCTTCCGGTTCGAATGATTCGTAGTCCGCGAGCGGGGCGCCACTGTCATCGACAGGGACCTGGGCGACGACGGACGTGGCCGCGATCGCTGCAAGCGCCGCGATCGCCGCCGCGAGGCGGGTTGAGAGTCTGATGCGTAGGGCGTTCATACGGCCTCCCGGTCCTGCAATCGTGGGCGTTTTTGCCCACCGTGCAGACGAGAATAGCCGTGCCTACCTTAACCGGCGCTTAACGCCGCAAACTCCCGCTATTCGTCGTTGCCCCCGTGCCAGGAGAGGAATTGCCAGCCATCGTCCGTGCGGACGAGTACGTCGCTGTAGCGGCCGTTGTTCATGTCGACCTCGCCGTCCTTGTTCTTGTAGGCGGACGTGTAGAGGTAGTGCGCGAGGGCTACGTCACCATGGACGATTATGGCCAGGGGATACAACTCATGCGCGACGAGCTTGCCCTGCGATTCGTTGAAACGATTCCACATTTTTGTGGACGCCTTGTTGCGTGGGGCCGGCGAGGTCTTCGGCCAGCCGGAGAAGTCGGCTGCGAGCAATTGGTCGATCCATTTCTTGTCGCCGTCCTCGACCGCGTTCCATTGCCGCTCGACCACGGCCCAGACACTGGCCTGGTCGCCACCCACGTCCTCTGCCGCGGCAAGACCGGACAGCAGCAACGCGGCTGCCGCGAAAATAATCTTGTAGCTGTTGATTCCTTGCATCCCCAAAACCTCGATCGTACGCCAAAGGTAGGGGAAGTGTAGACGCAATGGAAAGGAGCGACAAACCCCGGCCGACACTCGCGATGGAAGGGTGTTTATTCGGCGTTCAGACCCAGAAGCTTCATCGCTTCGACCTGTTGCGGTTGCAGGGAGCTGCCGGCATCGACCGGATACAGGTTGCGGAGGTCGGGCAGGTCCAGGTACTCGGGATGATGCAGTTCGATCAGGGTTGCGTACTCGACGGCCTGATCGCTTTTATTGAGCAGCAGGCGGTAGATGTGCATAGCCACGTCAGCACCGCGCTCGAGCCCCATCAGGGCTGCGACCGGGTGGCTCGTGTCGTCGAGCACAACGGCACCGATATGCAGCGTCTCCTTGAGAATCTCCCAGCCGCTCGCCTTGAATATTTCGCCGATCGATTCGCCCGCGAGGATCTGTGCGTGCTCGGCGTCGATCAGCGCGTCCGGCTCGTCAACGAAGCGCACCACCGCATAGGTGCGGCAGGTGTGGACCCCGTTCTCGCTGCTGAACAGATTCGAGCGCCGCAGCCCCGGCTCGCTGCTGAGGACATCGATGCCGTAGCTGCCGAAGCGGTCGGCGATCCGTTCGCTGTTGAGCCGCTCGGATTCGTGCGCGCAGGCGTCCAGGGCGGCCGCGACGACGGATCGGGGAAGATTGTTGCCGTGCATAATACCTATTGCCAGCCGTTTGATGGCGCACAATATACTTTGGCACTCGCAGCGTAAAGGAGCAGAATCATGCGCGCGATGCTGTTGCAGGCGACCGCGAGCCTCGAGGCGAATCCCGAGCCCCTGGTGCTCGCGGATGTCGACGATCCCAGTCCTGGCGACACGGAAATCCTGATTCGCGTTGCGGCCTGCGGTGTCTGTCACACCGAACTCGACGAGATCGAGGGCCGTACGCTGCCGCCGGCACTGCCGGTAATCCCCGGGCACGAGGTCGTGGGGCGGGTCGTGGCAGCGGGGCGCAACGCCCGCCGCTTCCGCCGCGGCGAGCGGGTCGGTGTCGGCTGGATCCACTCCTCGGACGGCACCGACTCCGAGAATATCAGTCCCGCATTCCGCGCCACTGGCCGCGACGTCAATGGCGGCTATGCAGAATTGATGACGGTACCGGAAGCCTATGCAGCCCCTGTTCCGGACGTATTCAGCGATATCGAGGCGGCGCCCCTGATGTGCGCCGGCGCCGTCGGCTATCGGTCGCTGCGGCTCGCCGGGCTCGTCAATGGCGAGGCCCTGGGCCTGACCGGCTTCGGCGGGTCGGGGCACCTCGTTCTGCAAATGGCCCGGCACCTGTATCCGGACAGCCCGGTTTTTGTTTTTGCCCGCAGCGCAGGGGAACGCCGATTCGCCCTCGAACTCGGGGCGCACTGGAGCGGCGATACCGAGGAGCTGCCGCCCACGGCGCCCGCGGCGATCATCGACACCACCCCGGTCTGGAAACCCGTCCTCGCGGCGCTCGAACGGCTGCAGCCGGGCGGGCGGCTGGTCATCAATGCGATTCGCAAGGAAGATACGGATCGTGAGCTGCTGGCTGGCATCCGTTACGAAGATCACCTGTGGCTCGAAAAGGAAATCAAAACGGTCGCCAACGTCACGCACCGGGACCTGTCGGAATTCCTGCCGATCGCGGCGGCAGTGCCGCTCCATGTCGAGACCCAGAGCTATCCGCTGGAGGCCGCCAACCGGGCATTGAACGATTTGCGACGGGGTGATATCCGTGGTGCAAAGGTCCTGAAAATAAATAATTAAAACAAATATATAAAATAATTTATTAAAGTGATTTATCTTTTATATCTGCGGCGTGCTGTCCGCGGCCGGTACGCTTGTCGCACGGCCAATAGCTCGAGACCTTTGCCGCTTTCGTGCGGGATCGGCATCTCCGGAGAACAGCATCGCGCGCGCGGCGGGTGCGGCGCTATACTTTTGGGATGAGCCACAACATTGCCTGTTTTCGCTGCGGCGCGTCGCTGGCGTCCTTGTCCCTGCCGCTCTCGCGCAGGGACGAGTGCCCCGAGTGCAGCGTGCACCTGCACGTGTGCCGGATGTGCCGGCATTTCGATCCGGCGGCGGTACGCCAGTGCCTCGAGGACGATGCCGAGGACGTCGCCGACAAGGAACGCCTGAATTTCTGCGAGTGGTTCCTCCCGAGCGAGAACGCCTTCGATCCGGCGGCAAAGGCCGAGGCCGACAAGGCGAAACAGTCGCTGGATGCGTTGTTCGGCGACGCCGAGGCATCGGCCGAGAATGAGGACTCATCGCTCGGTGAGGCCGAAAAGCTGTTCCGGTCGTGACGCAGGTGGCCGCCAGCGCATGAGCATCGGTCGTCGGCGCTTCATCGGACTTTCCGCAGCGATGGCAGCCGCGCCGCTGCTGACGGCCTGCAGCGGTTACAAAAAGGTGCCCGCCGCCGGAGTGCCGCGCAGCGACTTCGACGAGGATTCCACGGCCGAGCAGGTAACCGAAGGCATCGACCTGGCCGGCAAGATCGCCGTCGTGACCGGCTGCACCTCGGGAATCGGTTTCGAAACGATGCGCGTCCTGGCGCTGCGCGGCGCCTGGGTCATCGGCACGAGCCGGTCCCTGGAGCGTGCCGGTGATGCATGCAGGCGGGTGCGCGGCAAGACGACGCCGCTCGCGCTCGAACTCGCCGATTTCGACTCGGTCGTGCGCTGCGCCGAGACGATACGAGCGCTCAATTCACCCGTCGACATGCTGATACTCAACGCGGGCTATCGCGGCGGCGGTAACGAGCGGACGATCGTCGACGGCGTCGAGAAGCACTTCCTCGTCAATCATCTCGGCCACTTCGTGCTCGTGAATCGGCTCCTGGACCGCTTGTTTCTTGCCTGGCAGGGGCGCATCGTCGTTGTTGCCAGTCGCGCGGCATATCGCAGTGCGCCGGAAGCCGGTATTCGCTTCGATGATCTCACCCTCGAGCGCAACTACAGCGATTCGCTGGCGTACGGTCATTCCAAGCTTGCCAACGTCCTGTTTTCGCTCGAACTCGGCAAGTTGCTGAAGGGCACTCGCATCACGTCCAATTCGCTGCACCCCGGCGTGATTAACACGCAGATCGATCGCAACGTGAATCGCTTCCTGCAGTTCGGTTTCGGCGTGCTCGCAGCCCTGCGCGGGAAGTCGGTGGAGGCGGGCGCGGCGACATCGTGTTACGTGGCCACCAGCCCGCTGCTCGGATCGACGAGCGGCCGCTATTTCGAGGACTGCAGCGCGATCGAAGTCAGGGACAGCCACCTGCAGGACATGGCGATGGCCGACAGACTCTGGTTCGTGTCCGAGGAGCTGACTCGGGACTATCTCGTGAAACACGAGCGTCCGGACTGGAGCGAGTTTGAGAACGGGCTGCGCAAGACCGGCAGGGAAGGATCATGATACAGCCCCGGGACAACGCGCTTGTCGTGCTCTCCGGCGGTCAGGATTCCACGACCAGCCTGTACTGGGCGATCGAACGTTTCGGTCGCGCCAGCGTATCGAGCATTACGTTCGACTACGGACAGAAACATCGCATCGAACTGGAATGCGCGCGCAACGTGGCCGCCGCGGCCGGCGTAGCGAATGTCTGCTTGCCAATCGACACGTTTGCCGCGCTCGGCGGTGACGCCCTGACCGACGCGGCCGTCGCGGTAAGCGACGAGGCGGATGAGGAAACCGAGCTGCCGGTAACCTTCGTGCCGGGACGCAATCTCATCTTCATAACCTTCGCGGCGGCGTTTGCGTATCGGCGTGATGCGCGGCACCTCGTGACCGGCGTCGCGCAGACGGACTACAGCGGCTATCCCGACTGCCGCGAAGCGACCATGGCTGCACTGCAGGAGGCGATCACGCTCGGTATGGACCGCGAGTTCATGATCCACACGCCCCTGATGCACCGGACGAAGAAGGAAACCGTCGAACTCGCCGTGCAGCTCGGCGCGCTGGAGGCGATGGCATTGACGCATACCTGCTACAACGGCTGCCGGCCGCCCTGCGGCGAGTGCCAGGCGTGCCGGTTGCGCGCCGGGGGCTTTGCGGAAGCCGGCGTGCGCGATCCTCTGCTCGATATTCGATGACGTACACGGTTCGGGAGATCTACTACACGCTGCAGGGTGAGGGCGCGCGCACGGGACGCCCTGCCGTGTTCCTGCGCTTTGCCGGCTGCAATCTCTGGTCGGGCCGCGAACAACATCGCGCGGACGCGGTGTGCAGGTTCTGCGATACCGACTTCGTCGGCACCGGCGGGCCCGGGGGCGGTAAGTTCGAGACGGCCGGTGCACTCGCCGACGCAGTGGTCGCGGCCTGGCCGGTTGCGGCGGCCCACCACGACCGGTACGTCGTTTGCACGGGTGGCGAGCCATTGCTGCAGCTGGACGAGCCGCTGATCGATGCCCTGCACGGCGCCGGCTTCGAAGTCGGCGTCGAGACGAACGGCACGATCGAGGCGCCGCCCGGCATCGACTGGCTGTGCGTCAGCCCCAAAGGCAGCGCCGCGCTCCAGCAGACGTCGGGCGACGAGCTGAAGCTCGTCTATCCGCAGGTCGAGGACGAGGCGCAGCCGGCCGGTTTCGAGTCACTCGAGTTCCGCCATTTCTATCTGCAGCCGCTCGACGACGACGAGCGTGACGCCAATACCAGGGCGACGGTCGACTACTGCCTGGATCACCCCCGCTGGAGGCTCAGCCTGCAGACGCACAAGCTCCTCGGCATCGACTAGTTCGCGGCAGCGAGGTCGTCATCAGGCGGCGCGCTCGTGGCTCTCCTGGCGCCATTCGAAGACGTTGAGTTCGATGAATACGAAAGCGACAAGCCACAGGAAGGCGTCCCACCAGTCGACGAAGTCGCCGGTAAGCATCCAGGCGACGACGGCCAGCGCGAGAACCGAGTAGAGGATAATCTTGGCTGCCGTGCTCAGGTAGAGCGCCATGCCTTCGAAACGGTTCTTGGCCTGCAGGCGTACGTCGATCTCGAGGAGGAGAACGACCAGCAACCAGACGCCGGCATTGGCGACATCAACCATTGCAAGGAACTGGATCGCGGCGAGCCCAGGCTGGTCGACCACGGCAGCGACGCCGTCGAAACGGACGAAGGTATCGACAGTGCTGAAGGCGCTGCAATTGGCGGCCGTGATCTCCGCATACTCACCGAAGGTCGTGGCGTACGACCAGTTCTGGCCCACGAGCGCGCACAGGTCGCTGACGCCACTCAATGGAGACGTCTGATACACGTATGCGGCATCGACCACATAGCCGTAAAACGCGGAGACGATGAACAGGTAACACACGGCCCGAAGCGTGTGCAGGGAAAGCTGTACCGTCCGCGTGAAGTGCCGGTCCTCGAGCACGTAGGTTTCCAGCTCGAACATGAGCAGCAGGACCACCCAGGCCGCCGTGTCGATAGTCGCTGCATAGGCTTTGAAGAACTCGCCGCCCGCGATACCCTGCGGGTATTCGAGGCGCGCTGCCAGCCACTCCTCGCCGAAAAATACGAAGACGTTGATTGTCAGCAGCGCATAAATCGAGTACTTGAATACCTGGTACAGGACTCTGCCGTCGATTTTCAAGCGGTAGCTCCTCCGGAGGCGCCGCCCGTCTCCGGGCCGCGGGCGGTTATTTCACCAATTTCGCCTTAAACTAGACAATGCTATGAGCACAGGCAATCGACTGCGCAAATTTATTTCGGATCGTGACTGGCGCATCTGGTTCGGTCTCGTCGTCACGTTCGTCTGGATCGCGGGCGGACTGATGTTCGTGATTTCTTCCGTGGCAGCGGACCCGGACCAGGATCTGACGCTTGACGTGATCGGCAACTTTCTCGAGGGCGCGTTCGCGCCGCTCGCGTTCCTGTGGCTCGTGCTCGGACTCTTCATGCAGCAGCGCGAACTTGCCAATAACACGGAAGTGCTGAAGAAAACCTCGGAACAGTCGGAGAAGCAGACGCAGGCGATCGCCGCGACCGAGATGAACGCGCGCCAGGAGACGTTTTTCAAGATTGCGGAGAGTGTCAAGCATCAACTCGGCGGCATTTCAGGCATGCTGTTCGCGGGAGGGCTGGGGCCTGTCGGCAGCAACCGCTATAACCGGGACGAAATCACCGAGATGTTTCAGAAAGCGTCGAATGGTGATGCGGAGATATTTGCCCGCCAGTTCCTGTCGATGGAGTTCATGGAGGAGGGCGGCATTGGTTCGCTGCTCTACGATACGGAGATCCGCCGTCGTCATACACGCAATTTCCGGCGAACCTTCGAACGGCTGGTCGAACTGGCCCGCGGTTGCGATGTCGACGGCATTATCGTTGATACGATGAACCAGTCCGCTTTCGGCCTGCTGTACCAGCAAATGTCCGACTACATGCCGGACGATTTCGTGGCAGGCAACAAGTCGACGGCAGCGGATCAGTCCGGAATGTCGTCGTCATCGTCGTCGATATCCGCGTAATAGATCCAGACGTTCTCCTCGCCCGTCAGCAGTTCGATGTATTTCGGATGCACGAATATGTTCTCGCGTCCAGACTTGACTTCCTTCAGGACGCCGAGTTCGCAGAGCTGCTTGAGATAGACCGACGCGGTCTGGCGCTTCGCGATATCGGCGTCGACGAGGTTGCCGATGCGGCAATAGGGTTGCCTGAACAGCAGTTCGACCAGTTCCCAGGAGTAGATCTTGGGCAGTTTCTGCTGGACGTACTTGGCCGTGTGGACCATGAGTTCGCGGATGGATTTGATCTTGTCCGTCGTCCAGACGCAGGTTTCTTCCACGCCTTCGAGGATGAACTTGATCCAGGGCTCCCACTGCTGTTTGTGGGTCACCTCCTTCAAAAGCAGGTAGTACGCGGCCTTGTTGCTGATGATGAATCGGCTCAGGTAGAGGATTGGCGAGTCGAGCAGGCCCTGTTCGACGAGGAATACGATATTGAGAATGCGGCCGGTGCGGCCATTGCCATCCGCGAAAGGATGGATGGCCTCGAACTGGTAGTGCTGCACCGCCATGCGCACCAGCGGGTCGATATCGGTGCTCTTCTGCATGAATTCGGCCCAGTTATCGAGCATCTTCTGCAGGCGTTTCTGTCCCACCGGGGGGGTATAGATCACCTCGCCGGAGGCACGGTTCTTTAACCTGGTCCCAGATTCTGCTCGAAGATCAAGCTCTACGCCCTTGACTATACTAACAATTTGTATGGCCATATCGGTCGTCAGCATGCGCCGTTGTACCATCTTCGTGCCCTCGTACAGCGCTGTTCGGTAGCGCAGGGCCTCCTTGGTGGCCGCATCGGCCTTGTCCTCCGCGACGTCGGCAAACTCGAACAGCTTGTCGGTCGTGGTGACGATATTTTCGATCTCGGAGCTGGCGCGCGCCTCGAGCAGCGGCAGGGCGTTGACGAGCACGGCCGAATTCGGGATGAGTTCCGCCGCCTGCTTGAGTTCCGCCAGGGCCACTCGGGCCGAAATACATTGTTTCAGGATTGCCTTGGTCTCGATCTGCTCGGCGGGCGGGGGCAGCGGCGGCAGATCGTTGTAGGGCAGTGTCGGGTCGAAATCGGGCATTGCAGCGGTCTCCATGCGCACCTTATGTTCAATTACCGGGTATCTTATGGCAAATATGTCGAAAAAAATAAAAAAAATCGACATATTTGTGACACATGTCGATCATATCGACGCGTTTTTCATTTATGTCGAGAATTTCCCGAAATATCGACACATTTGTCGCACGTGTCGACCGGATCGACAGGTTGCTCGAATATGTCGATTTTTCCTGCATCTTTCGACGCATTTTCAGTATAGGTCGATCGACTCGACACGAGTGTGACCCAGGTACAGGAATTCCGCGTCGGCATTCGGCGACATCGTGACAGTGAAGGCCGTGGACCCTATCCTAGGGCGGCAACCACCGGAGAGATCGCTATGGGCAAACAACGTCTCGTTGGCTGTATTCCTGCGCTCGCGCTGCTGCTATCCGCCTGCGGGGGGAGCGGAGGTGACGGGCCTGCATTGTCGCCGCCGTCGCCGCCGCCACCGCCACCGCCGGCTGCAGCGCCGCAGGTCGAATTGCAGCAGGTATTCGCCGGCGTCACACCGGTACCTGCCGCGCCGGTGTCCCTGCAGCAGGCGCCGGGAGACGCCACGCGCTGGTTTGTCGTGGAGCAGTCGGGCGCCATACGCACATTCGTCAATGACAA
>CAMYJB010000008.1 GCA_947258565.1 uncultured Woeseiaceae bacterium | reverse complement strand
CGAGATGGTGATGCCGGGCGACAACGTGCAGATGGTGGTCGAGCTGATTGCGCCGATTGCGATGGAAGACGGGCTGCGTTTCGCGATTCGCGAGGGTGGCCGTACCGTCGGTGCCGGCGTCGTCGCCAAGATCATCGAGTAGTTATTCAGAGGTCGCTCCCGCGAGGGGCGTTTCTCGTCGGAAGTAAAGCACAGCGCACGCGAGCCATGACGACGAGAAATGACCGGAGCGGGAGCAATAGTTGAGAATTCAGAGGTAAAAACGTGGCAACAAACCAGAACATACGCATTCGGCTGAAAGCCTTCGATCATCGCCTGATCGACAACTCGGCGCGCGAGATCGTGGAGACCGCCAAGCGTACGGGCGCCACGGTCAAGGGGCCGATCCCGCTGCCGATGAAGAAAGAGCGCTACACGGTCCTGATTTCGCCGCACGTGAACAAGGACGCGCGCGATCAGTACGAGATCCGGACGCACAAGCGTTTGATGGATATCGTCGATCCGACGGATAAGACCGTTGATGCGCTGATGAAGCTCGAGCTTCCGGCCGGCGTCGACGTCCAGATCAAGCTGAATTAGCCGCCGACAAGCAGCCCGCTACGGCGTATTTGCCGGCGGGCTGCGCGCTGGCGCGCGCTTTATGCCTCGCCGGCAAACACCCCGAATCGGGCTGCCGGACCCGGGGGAGCAGCAGGCCGTGTCGCCGGCATCGTGGACCGCGCGCAAGCTGCTGATATGTCAGTAGAAAAAGCCGGTCAATTTATCGCCGTCAAACCCTTGCGTTGGAGAGGTGGCGGGGTATAATTGCTGGCTCGCTGGATTTGGCCGGGCCGGGAGTCGGCCAGATTCGAAAAACGGCGTCACCGATGCACCAAGAAGGGCAATCGAGTGGCGCTTAATTATTGGACGCCGGGAAACCGCAAGGCGTCCTCGGCAAATCCCGGATCGCCGGCGTCGTCGCAGGACGGCGTTGGAAGCTAGGGTCAGCCCCTGAGCAGGTAGAGCATGAAGCTCTCAGCAATGGCTGGCCCTTTCGCGTGTCTGAAATAGACGCGCACGCAGCTCCGGCCAATCGCAGTCGGGGCGACGAGAGATACGGACAGAGATAGACGCTGGCCAATCGAAGTCAGTGTGAGGTTTTGAGCATGACTATGGGTCTTGTTGGCCGCAAGTGCGGCATGACACGTGTCTTCACGGAGGACGGAATATCGATTCCCGTCACCGTTATCGAGGCACAACCGAACCAGATTACTCAGGTGAAGACCGTCGAGAATGACGGCTATCGCGCCCTGCAGGTTTCTGCGGGTCAGCGCAAGGCGTCTCGCGTGTCCAAGCCTCAAGCCGGCCACTTCGCTCAGGCGAAGGTTGAAGCCGGCGATCTAATGTCAGAATTCCGCCTCAGCGAAGCCGACGAGACGGAATATCAGATTGGTTCGGCGCTGCGGGTCGATCTCTTCGAAGAAGGCCAGAAGGTAGACGTCATCGGCACGTCTATCGGTAAAGGCTTCGCGGGCACGGTCAAGCGCCACAACTTCAGAACCCAGGACGCCACGCACGGCAACTCGCTGGCACACCGCGCCCCCGGTTCGATCGGCCAGAACCAGACGCCGGGCCGCGTGTTCAAGGGCAAGAAGATGTCCGGCCAGATGGGTAACGCTCGCAGCACGGTGCAGAACCTCGAGGTGGTTCGCGTCGATGCAGAGCGCAACCTTCTTCTTATCAAGGGCGCCGTCCCCGGGCACAAGGGCGGGCGAGTAATCGTGCGTCCGGCAGTCAAGGCGCGGGGGGCGTAACGATGAAGCTCAAGATGCAGGGCAGCGGATCTGTCGACGTCGCCGAAAGCGCATTTGGCGCGGCTTTTAACGAGGCGCTGGTCCACCAGGTCGTCACCGCATATCTCGCCGGCGCACGGGCCGGCACCAAGGCGCAGAAGAACCGCTCCGCGGCTCGCGGCGGCGGCGCCAAGCCATGGCGCCAGAAAGGCACGGGCCGCGCACGCGCCGGCACGATCCGCAGCCCGATATGGGTCGGCGGCGGCCGCGCATTTGCAGCTCAGCCCCGCAGCTATGACCAGAAGGTCAACAAGAAGATGTACCGCGCGGCCCTGCGGTCGGTGCTGTCCGAGCTCATCCGCCAGGATCGCCTCGTCGTCGTCGAGTCGATCGAACTGGAGGCACCGAAGACGAAGCTGCTCGCCGGCAAACTGAAGGAACTCAGTCTGGACAATGTGCTGATCCTTAACGAGGCCTTCGACGAAGCCCTGTTTCTTGCAGCACGCAACCTGCCGAATGTCGGCATTTGCGATGCGGCTTCCATCGATCCGGTTGTGCTGATCCGCTTCGAGAAGGTTCTGGTCACGCTGCCGGCGCTGAAGCTGATCGAGGAGCGCCTGTCATGAGTCGAACTGCACACCAGGAGCGGTTGATGACGGTAATCCGGGGTCCGCACCTGTCGGAAAAGAGCCACATCGCCGCAGAGAACAACCAGATCGTGTTCAAGGTGCGCCCCGATGCGACCAAAGCCGAGATTCGCCAGGCTGTCGAACTGTTGTTCGAGGTCGATGTCGATAACGTCACGGTCGTCAACGTGAAGGGCAAGGCCAAACGCTTCGGAATGACGCGCGGCCAGCGCGCTGATTGGAAGAAGGCCTACGTGAAGCTTGCCGAAGGCAGTCAGCTGGACTTCCTCGGCGGGGAATAAGGAACAGGACTGGGAACTCCGGATATGTCTCTGCACAAAGCAAAACCGACATCTGCTGGTCGTCGATTCGTCGTCAGCGTCAAGACGCAGGGCTTGCACAAAGGCAAGCCTCACGATGCCCTGCTCGACAAGAAGAGCAAGAAAGGCGGCCGCAACAACAATGGCCGCATCACGGTTCGTCACCAGGGCGGCGGGCACAAGCAGCGCTACCGCATCGTCGATTTCAAGCGCGACAAGGACGGTATTCCGGGCGTGGTAGAGCGCCTCGAGTACGATCCGAACCGCAGCGCACACCTGGCGCTCGTGAAGTATGCCGATGGTGAGCGTCGCTATATTCTCGCGCCCAAGGGTGTGGCAGCGGGTGCGCGCGTCATCAGCGGGGAAGAGGCGCCGATCAAGCCCGGCAATTGCCTGCCGCTGAAATCGATTCCCGTGGGTACGGTAATCCATAACATCGAGATGAAGCCCGGAAAGGGTGGTCAGTTGGTTCGCTCGGCCGGCGGCTACGCTCAGCTGGCGGCACGAGAAGGCGTCTACGCGACGCTGCGGCTGCGCTCTGGCGAGACGCGCAGGATTCACGCCGACTGTCGCGCAACGATCGGTGAGGTCGGCCACAGCGAACACAACCTCAGGAAGCTCGGCAAGGCCGGGGCAAGCCGCTGGCGGGGCGTGAGGCCTACGGTTCGCGGCGTCGCGATGAACCCGGTCGATCATCCACACGGCGGTGGGGAAGGGCGTACCTCGGGTGGACGGCATCCGGTCAGCCCCTGGGGCACGCCGACCAAGGGTGCCAAGACCCGCAAGAACAAGCGCACGGACAATATGATTGTTCGTCGTCGCAAGCGTAAATAAAGGATTTGAGAGATGCCGCGTAGTGTAAGAAAAGGCCCGTTCGTCGATACGCATCTGGCGAAGAAAGTGGCTGAAGCAGCAGCAAAGAACGATCGCCGTCCGATCAAGACGTGGTCGAGACGCTCGATGGTGCTGCCGGACATGGTCGGGCTGACGATTGCCGTGCATAACGGCCGCCAGCACGTACCGGTCCTGATTTCAGAGAACATGGTCGGTCACAAGCTCGGTGAGTTTGCAATGACCCGGACATTCCGCGGTCACTCCGGTGATCGCAAGACCAAGTAAGGCTGGGGAGCAGGTCAATGCAAGTTGCAGCAACACTTCGATATGCGCGCGTGTCGCCGCAGAAGTGCCGCCTGGTCGCTGACACCATTCGCGGCAAGACCGTGGACGAGGCCTTGCGCACACTGACGTTCACACCGAAGAAGAGTGCCCGCATCGTCAAGAAGGTGCTGGAATCGGCAATTGCAAATGCCGAGCACAATCACGGTGCGGACATCGATGAATTGAAAGTTTCGACCGTAGAGGTGAATGAGGCGCCGACGTTTCGACGCTATCGCGCGAGGGCCAAAGGCCGCGGCGCGCGCATCATCAAGCGGAACAGCCACATCACCATTCGGGTAGGCGACGAGAAATAAAGCATGGGTCAGAAAGTACATCCAACGGGTATTCGCCTCGGCATCGTCAAGGACTGGGCGTCCAAGTGGTATGCCGATACGCACACGTTTCCGGAATACGTTCGCACGGATCATCAGCTGCGCGTGTTCATCAAGGAAAAGCTGAAGGACGCGTCCGTGAGCCGTATCACGATCGAGCGTCCCGCCAAGAAGGCCAACATCACGATATTCACGGCACGGCCGGGCATCGTAATCGGCAAGAAGGGCGAGGACATCGAGAAGCTGCGCGCTGAGGTTGCGCAGATGATCGGCATGAGTATCACGGACGTGCGAATCAACATCAGCGAGGTCCGCAAGCCCGAGCTTGACGCGCAGCTGGTTGCAGAAGGAATCGCCCAGCAGCTGGAGCGTCGCGTCATGTTCCGACGTGCCATGAAGCGCGCTGTAACGAACACGATGCGAGTCGGCGCAGAAGGCATCAAAGTGAAAGTAAGCGGCCGCCTGAATGGCGCGGAAATCGCGCGTTCGGAATGGTATCGCGAGGGCCGTGTGCCCCTGCACACGCTGCGCGCCGATATCGACTACGGTCTGGCAGAAGCACGTACGACCTACGGCGTGATCGGCGTGAAAGTCTGGATCTTCAAGGGCGAAGTCTTCGAGAAGCCGGAAGCACAGCAGGCGGAAACGCCCGACGTGCCAGCAGGCGCACGTTCCTGAGAACGGCCGCTTTCCTAGGTGAGTTAAATGTTACAGCCCAAACGTACAAAATTTCGCAAGCAGATGAAGGGCCGCAACCGCGGTCTTGCAGAGCGGGGCAGCACCGTGGCGTTCGGCAAGTATGGCCTGAAGGCGACCGGACGCGGACGTATGACGGCGCGACAGATCGAGGCGGCACGTCGTGCAATGACCCGCCATATCAAGCGCGGCGGCAAGATCTGGATTCGCGTATTTCCCGACAAGCCCGTCACCAAGAAGCCGCTCGAAGTGCGGCAGGGTAAGGGCAAGGGCAACGTCGAGTACTGGGTTTGCCAGATTCAGCCCGGCCGCGTGCTCTATGAGATGGAAGGTGTCAGCGAAGAGATAGCGCGCGAGGCGTTCCGCCTGGCCGCCGCAAAGCTGCCCTTCAAGACCGAATTCGTAATCCGGCAGGTGATGTGATGCAGGCGAGCGATCTGAGAAACAAGTCGGTAGGCGAGCTCAGTGAAGAGCTTGTTGCGCTGCGTCGTGAGCAGTTCAACCTGCGCATGCAGCAGGCAACCGGCGAGCTGACGCATAACCACGAGCACCGTCGCGTTCGCAGGGAAATCGCGCGCGTGAAGACTGTACTGAACGAGCTCTCGCGCTCGGCAGGTGAAGGTAAATGAGTGAAGAGACGAAAAAGGTTCAGCGCACGATTGTCGGGCGCGTTGTAAGCGACAAGATGGACAAGACGGTCTCCGTCGCCGTCGAGCGCCTGATCAAGCATCCCGTTTACGGCAAGTACATTCGCCGGACGACGAAGGTTCTTGCGCACGATGCGGCGAACGAGTGCAAGTCAGGGGATCGTGTTGCGATCTCGGAGTGCAAGCCGGTTTCAAAGAACAAGGCCTGGGCTGTGGTCAACGTCGTTGAACGTGCAGCGGACAGGTGAACGAAGGTAAGCAGTCATGATTCAGATGCAGACAGTTCTGGAAGCGGCGGACAATTCCGGTGCGCGTCGCGTTCAGTGCATCAAGGTGCTGGGCGGCTCCAAGCGCCGTTATGCGAACGTCGGTGACGTGATCAAGGTCAGCGTCAAGGACGCGATTCCTCGCGGCAAAGTGAAGAAGGGCGAAATCTATAACGCCGTTGTCGTTCGTACCCGCAAGGGCGTAAGACGCAAAGACGGCTCGCTGATCCGTTTCGACGGCAATGCTGCAGTGCTCCTGAACGCCCGGCTCGAGCCGATCGGCACCCGTATATTCGGCCCCGTGACGCGTGAGCTTCGCACCAACCAATTTATGAAAATTATTTCGCTGGCGCCTGAGGTTCTCTAGGAACCCGGCAACGACGGTAGCAGTTATGAACAAGATTAGAAAAGGCGACGAGGTCATCGTGAAGACCGGCAAGTCCAAGGGCCAGCGCGGGACCGTGCTCGAGATATTTCCGGACGGCCGGGTGCTCGTCGAAGGTGTCAACATCTTCAAGAAGCACGTAAAGCCGAACCCGAATGTCGGTGAGCCCGGCGGCATCCAGGACAAAGCGATGCCCGTCGATCATTCCAATCTGATGGTCTTCAATCCGAAGAGCAAGAAAGGCGAGCGCGTCGGTTTTCGCGTGAACGATGACGGCTCAAAGGCCCGCATCTTCAAACAGAGCGGCGACGTCGTAGACATTTAAGAGACTGAGATATGTCAAGGCTACAGGAACAGTTCGACAACGAGCTCATGGGCGAGCTGCAGCAGAAGCTCGGCCTGAAGAACCCGATGGAGGTGCCGCGCATCTCCAAGATTACGCTGAACATGGGCGTGGGCGGCGCTATTGCCGACAAGAAGGTGCTCGAGAACGCTCGTGCGGACATGGAAAAGATCGCCGGACAGCGGCCGATCACGTGCAATGCGCGCAAGTCGGTTGCCGCCTTCAAGATTCGTGACGGCATGCCGATCGGTTGCAAGGTGACGTTGCGGCGTGAGCGCATGTACGAATTTCTGGATCGCCTGGTGAACGTCGCCATACCGCGTATCCGCGATTTCCGTGGGCTGAACCCCAGGGGTTTCGACAAGCAGGGTAATTACAGCATGGGCGTGCAGGAGCAGAT
This sequence comes from uncultured Woeseiaceae bacterium, assembly GCA_947258565.1. Classification (GTDB taxonomy): domain Bacteria; phylum Pseudomonadota; class Gammaproteobacteria; order Steroidobacterales; family Woeseiaceae; genus UBA1847. The sequence continues at coordinate 187,017 of CAMYJB010000008.1, read as the reverse complement.
TATCTTCCCGGAGATCAATTACGACGAAGTCGATGCCATCCGGGGTATGGATATCACGATCACCACGACGGCGCGCAATCCTGAAGAAGGCAAGGCGTTGCTGGAGATGTTCAACTTTCCGTTCAAACGGTAACGGCGGGCAGCCGTAGGAGCGCGTCTCGAAGCGCGGCAAACGAGGACAAATAGAAAGATGGCTAAGAAATCAATGATCCAGCGCGAACTCAAGCGGGCGAAGCTCGTGGCGAAGTATGCCGAGAAGCGCGCCGAGCTGAAGGCAGTCATTCGTAGCGTCAAGAGCACGGATGACGAGCGCCGGGCTGCACAGGCCAAGCTCAATGCCATGCCGAGGGACGCCAGCCCGACGCGGCAGCGCAATCGTTGCTCGATCACCGGTCGCCCGCACGGCGTGTACCGCAAATTCGGTCTCGGCCGCAACAAGCTGCGCGAGGGCGCAATGAAGGGAGAGATTCCCGGATTGACGAAGGCCAGCTGGTAGAGGAGCGCGGACGATGACGATGACAGACCCTATCTCCGACATGCTTACGCGCATCCGCAACGGCCAGAAAGCGCGGAAAATCAGTGTCTCTATGCCCGCGTCCAACGCGAAAGAAGCAGTGGCGAGGGTATTGAAGGACGAAGGTTATATAACGGACTACTCCGTTGCAGGTGAAGGCGCCTCGAAGGAGCTCAGTGTCGAGCTCAAGTATTTCGAGGGGGTACCCGTTATCGAGCGTATCCAGCGGGCAAGCCGCCCCGGGCTGCGCATTTACCGGGGCAAAGAAGGCCTGCCGAGGGTGCTTGGCGGCCTCGGGGTAGCAATTGTATCGACCTCCGCGGGCGTGATGAGCGATCGCGAGGCGCGCGAGAAAGGTATTGGCGGGGAAGTGATCTGCATCGTCTCCTGATGCGGTGAAATTCTTCGAGACGAGACGTAACGATGTCAAGAATTGCAAAAGCACCGGTTGAGCTGCCTGGCGGCGTGGAATTCAGCCAGAGCGGGAATGTTGTCACGATGAAGGGCAGCAACGGTACGCTCACGATGGAATTGAATTCCGAGGTCGAGCTCAGCCAGCAAGAAAGTTCGCTGATGGTCAAGCCGCGCTCCGGCTCCCGCTTCAGCACGGCGATCGCCGGCACGATGCGCGCACTCCTGGCCAACATGGTGACGGGTGTTTCCACCGGGTTCGAGCGCAAGCTGGAGCTCGTTGGCGTTGGATACCGCGCACAGTCACAGGGCAATAAGCTGAACCTCACCCTCGGCTTTTCGCATCCTGTCGTCCACGACGTGCCGGAGGGCGTGACGGTCGAAACGCCCAGCCAGACCGAGATTATCGTGAAGGGTGCCGACAAACAGAAAGTCGGCCAGGTCGCCGCGGAAATCCGCAGCTATCGTCCGCCGGAACCCTATAAGGGTAAGGGCGTTCGCTACTCCGATGAGCGTGTAGTCATCAAGGAAGCGAAGAAGAAATAAACGCAGGAGCGCTCTTCGAAGCGTGGAAGAGCCTGGACTAGAGATTTCAAAGATCATGAAACTGGACAAGAAACAAAATCGTTTGCGGCGTGCCCGAAAGGGGCGCTCCAAGATCAGCGAGCTGGAAGCAAATCGGCTCAGCGTGCATCGCACGCCGCGCCATATCTATGCACAGATCATTGCGCCTGATGGCGGCACGGTTCTGGCAAGCGCTTCGACGATCGAACAGGAAGTGCGGAAGGGCGTAAAGAGCGGCGGCAACGTCGAGGCTGCGTCTATCGTCGGCGCGCGCATTGCGGAAAAGGCCAAGGCGGCCGGCATCGATACGGTTGCCTTCGACCGGTCGGGTTTTCGGTATCACGGGCGCGTGAAGGCATTAGCCGATGCAGCGCGCGAAGCAGGGCTGAAATTTTAAAGAAAGGATTGTTGGCGGCGAAATCACCGTCGGGACCAGACTATGGCAAGAGTTGAACAAGCACAATCAAACGATGACCTGATCGAGAAACTGGTCACCGTTAATCGCGTCGCCAAGGTCGTCAAGGGCGGCCGTCAGTTTGGCTTTACCGCGCTGACCGTTGTCGGTGACGGACAGGGCCAGGTCGGCTTCGGCTATGGCAAGGCGCGCGAAGTGCCGATCGCGATTCAGAAGGCGATGCAGAATGCACGCAAGAATATGATCGCGGTCAATCTGAACAACGAGACCCTGCAGTACGCGAAAAAGGGACGTCACGGTGCGACCCGCGTGTACATGCAGCCGGCATCGGAAGGTACCGGCGTCATCGCCGGCGGTGCCATGCGAGCCGTGTTCGAGTGCGCCGGCGTGCGTAACGTGCTGGCCAAGAGTTATGGCTCACGCAACCCGATCAACGTGGTTCGCGCGACGATCAGCGCGCTGTCGGAGATTCATTCACCGCAGGCGATCGCGGCCAAGCGCGGCAAGACGGTAAAGGAAATAGTCGGCTGAAGCCGACCAATAGCCGGCTGAAGCCGACCAATAGTCGGCTGAGTCCGGCGGGAATTGCAGAGATACGATCATGGCGAAGCCAAAAGAGTTGAAAGTGACATTGGTCAAGAGCAAGCACGGGCGGCTAAAGAGCCACAAAGCCTGTGTTGCCGGCCTGGGTCTCCGCAGGATGCACCAGACCGTGACGGTGGCCGATACGCCCGAGAATCGCGGCATGATCAATCGCGTCTCGTACATGGTCGCGGTAGAGGAAAGCTGACATGCGATTGAATGAACTGTCGCCCCGCAAGGGCGCCAAGAAAGCCGGCAAGCGCCTGGGCCGCGGTCATTCCGCCGGCCAGGGCAAGACGAGCGGACGCGGCCAGAAGGGGCAGCACGCACGTTCGGGCGGCTATCACAAGGTTGGTTTCGAGGGTGGCCAGATGCCGCTGCAGCGGCGCTTGCCGAAAGTGGGCTTCCGTTCGCGCAAGGCGCACCTGACGGCAGAACTCAGGCTGCATGAGCTGGCCATTCCCGAGGCCGAGGTTATCGACATCGACGCGCTAAAGAAGCTGAACCTAGTGCCTGCATTTGCCACCAGGGTGAAAGTCATCAAGTCCGGGGAACTGGACAAGGCGGTGAAGCTGAAAGGCATCGCCGTTACCAAGGGCGCTCGTGAGGTCATCGAGAAGGCCGGCGGCAAGATCGAAGATTAGTAGCAGCGCTTCTCGAAGCGCGACAATGGAATACAGGAATTATCGTGGCGAAAAAGCCTCAACAGAATCCGGCTGATATCGCGAAAGCGGCGGGCAAACTGGCCGAGCTCAAAGCTCGCATCCTGTTCTTGCTCGGTGCGCTGATCGTGTTCCGTGTAGGCACATTCATACCCGTGCCCGGCGTCGATCCGGTTGCGCTCAAGGACTTCTTCGATCAGCAGTCGGGCAACCTGCTCGGCCTGTTCAACCTGTTCTCGGGCGGCGCACTGTCGCGTTTCGGGCTGTTTGCGCTCGGCATCATGCCGTACATCTCGTCATCGATCATCATGCAGATGGCGAGCCACATCGTGCCGAGCCTGCAGCAGCTGCGCAAGGAAGGTGAGCAAGGCAGGCGGCAGATCATCAAGTACACCCGCTGGGGTACCGTGGCACTGGCGAGCTTCCAGTCGGTGGCTGCCGCGTCGTGGCTGCAGAACCAGGCGGGTCTGGTCGTGAATCCCGGGCCGAGCTTCCTGATAACCGCCTGTATCACGCTGGTTACCGGGACAATGTTCCTGATGTGGTTGGGCGAGCAGATTACCGAACGGGGTATCGGCAACGGCATCTCGATGATTATTCTCGCCGGTATCGTAGCGGGCATGCCGGCAGCGGTTGCAGGTACTGCTGAGCTGGTCCGGAACGGCGAGATGTCGCCGGCGACGGCGATCATGATGTTCGTCGGCGGCGTTGCAGCCATTGTGTTCGTGGTTTTCATGGAGCGTGCGCAGCGGCGTATTACCGTGAACTACGCGCGGCGCCAGCAGGGGCGCAAGATGTACGCGGCGCAGAGTACGCACCTGCCGTTCAAGATCAACATGTCCGGTGTTATTCCGCCGATCTTTGCGTCGTCGATCCTCATGTTCCCGGCGACGATCGCGCAGTTTTTCGGTCAGTCTGCCGAGCCGAACGCGGTGCAGCGGGCGCTGCAGACGATCGGCGCCAACCTTGGCCCGGGGCAGCCCGTATACGTGCTGCTGTATGGCGCCATGATCGTATTCTTCTGCTTCTTCTATACGGCGCTGATGTACAACTCGAAAGACACCGCGGACAACCTGAAACGGGCCGGGGCGTTCTTGCCGGGTATCAGGCCCGGCGCGCACACGGCCGAGTACATCGACCGTGTTTTGACGAGGCTGACGTTCTGGGGATCGATTTATATCGCCGGCGTCTGCCTGCTGCCCGAGTTCGTTCGGATGTTCTACCCGAGCATGCCGTTCAGCTTCGGCGGTACGTCGTTACTCATTCTCGTCGTCGTGACGATGGATTTCATGTCGCAGTTGCAGGCGCATGCCATGAGCCATCAGTACGAGGGCATGATGCAGAAAGCCAACCTTCGCAATTACGGCAGAGGTGGTCAGCTACGATAGTGGTTGCTTACAGCGGGGTACGGACCGCAATAGCAACCCGGTTACATTGAGCCGCGGGCTCGTGGGAGAAAGCTCATGAAAGTAAGAGCATCCGTCAAGAAAATTTGCAGGAATTGCAAGATCATCCGCCGCAACGGCGTTGTGCGGGTGATCTGCACTGACGCGCGTCATAAGCAGCGTCAAGGTTAAACGGAAGGCAATCCGTAAGAACGCCAGGATTTAGTCGAGGAAGAATTAGTGGCACGTATAGCAGGCATCAATATACCGCTGAACAAGCACATCGTGATCGCGCTGACGTCGATCTACGGGATCGGAGACTCGAGCGCCAAACAGATCTGCGAGGCAGCGGGCATTGCACCCGATACCCCGGTCAAGGACCTGGCGGAGCCCGAAGTGGCGAAGCTCAGGACCGCTGTCGCGAATTTCACCGTAGAGGGGGACCTCCGCCGTGAAACGTCGATGAACATCAAGCGACTGATGGATCTCGGCTGCTATCGCGGTATCCGCCATCGCCGCGGACTGCCGCTGCGTGGTCAGCGTACACGGACGAATGCGCGTACCCGAAAGGGACCGCGGAGGCCCATCAAGCGATAGGACCGTCCGTTTGGACTTGCTACCGTCGCAAATAGATAACCAGTTACCGCACGAGTAATTTTCAACATGGCAGAAACAAAGAAAAAGAAGGTCAAAAAGCACGTGGTGGATGCGATTGCGCACATCAATGCTTCCTTCAACAACACGATCATCACGATCACGGATCGCCAGGGCAATGCATTGTCGTGGGCGACGGCCGGCGGCTGCGGTTTTCGCGGCTCACGCAAGTCGACGCCGTTTGCTGCGCAGGTCGCGTCCGAGAAGGCGGGTCGCACGGCACTCGACTTCGGCGTCAAGAATCTGGACGTGCGTGTTCGTGGGCCGGGCCCGGGTCGCGAGTCCGCGGTTCGCGCCCTGAACGCCCTGGGCTTTCGTATTCAACACATCGAGGATGTTACGCCGATTCCTCACAACGGCTGTCGCCCGCCCAAAAAGCGGCGCGTATAGAGGCTAACAATGGCAAGATATTTAGGACCCAAGTGCAAACTGTCCCGCCGCGAAGGCACGGATCTGTTTCTCAAGAGTGGCGTACGGCCGCTCGAATCGAAGTGCCGGCTGGAGATTCCGCCCGGTGGTGCGCCGCAACGCCGGCCGCGCCTGTCGGACTACGGTCTGCAGCTTCGTGAGAAGCAAAAGCTGCGTCGTATGTACGGCGTGCTCGAGCGCCAGTTCCGCAACTACTACAAGCGCGCCGCCCAGCTGAAAGGCTCTACGGGCGAGAACCTGTTGCGTTTGCTGGAGGGGCGGCTGGACAACGTCGTTTATCGCATGGGCTTTGCGTCTACGCGCGCCGAAGCCCGCCAGCTGGTCAGCCACAAGAGCATCGAGATCAACGGCAAGGTTGTCAATATTCCGTCTGCCCAGGTAAGTGCGGGAGACGCAATCAGTATCCGCGAGAAGGCGAAGAAGCAGCTTCGCATTCAGAGCGCTATAGAAATTGCAGGCCAGGTCGGTCTGCCGGAGTGGGTAGAGGTCGACGCAAAGAAAATGTCCGGGGTTCTGAAATCGTTGCCGGACCGGGAGGACATCCTGCCGGACATCAACGAAAACCTCGTCGTCGAGCTGTACTCCAAGTAAGTCAGGAGGGATTATTCCCATGCAGGAATCTGTACATGAGTTTCTGAAGCCGCGCGTCGTCAAGGTGGCGCCGGTCAATGATCTTCAGGCGAAGGTCACCATTGAGCCGTTCGAGCGTGGTTTCGGCCACACATTGGGTAACGCGCTGCGTCGAATTCTGCTGTCGTCCATGCCGGGCGCGGCGATTTCGGAGGCGGAAATCGAAGGCGTACTCCACGAGTACACCAGCATCGAAGGCGTGCAGGAGGATGTGGTCGACATCCTGCTCAATCTGAAGCAGGTCGCTGTGCGCATGAACGCTCGCGACACCGCCGAACTGCGAATTTCGAAGAAGGGGCCGGGCCCGGTTACGGCCGGTGATATTCAGCTCGATCATGACGTCGAGATCATGAACCCGGACCTCGTCATCGCGAATCTGACCAGCGTCGGCGAGCTGAACATGGTGCTCAAGGTGGAGCGTGGCCGCGGCTATCGCCCCGCAACCCAGCGACCGACCTTCGAAGAACAGGCGGGCCCGATAGGCCGCCTGCAGCTCGATGCGTCGTTCAGCCCCGTACACCGTGTCACGTACAACGTCGAAGCGGCTCGCGTGGAACAGCGCACCGACCTCGACAAGCTGCTGATCGACATCGAGACCAACGGCACGATCGATCCCGAGGAGGCGATTCGCCGTGCGGGCAGCATCCTCAAGGATCAGCTCTCCGTCTTCGTTGACCTGCAGGGCCAGGAAGAGGGCGCCGGCGCGCAAGCCCAGGACCAGGTGGATCCCATACTCCTGCGTCCTGTCGACGAACTCGAACTGACGGTACGTTCGGCGAACTGCCTGAAGGCCGAGAACATCATGTACATCGGTGACCTGGTTCAGCGCACGGAGGTCGAGTTGCTGCGCACGCCGAACCTGGGCAAGAAATCACTTACCGAAATCAAGGAAGTGCTGGAAGGCCACGGGCTTGGGCTCGGCATGCGTCTCGATAACTGGCCGCCAGCCAGCCTGCGTCCGGAACACGAGCTCGCTATCTAGGAAAGGACAGACACATGCGTCATAGAAAATCCGGTCGCCGGCTGGGTCGCAGCAGCCCGCATCGCAAGGCCATGTTCCGCAACATGGCGACGTCGATGGTGAAGCACGAGACGATCCGTACGACGGTTCCCAAAGCAAAGGAGCTGCGTCGTGTCGTCGAGCCGCTCATCACGCTTGCGAAAGAAGACAGCGTGGCCAATCGTCGCCTCGCGTTCAATCGCCTGCGCGACAAGGAAGCGGTCGGCAAGCTGTTCACGGACCTGGGTCCGCGGTTCAAGGACCGTCCCGGCGGTTACCTGCGAATTCTCAAGACGGGCCCTCGCCCGGGTGATGCGGCGCCAATGGCGATCGTCATGCTGACGGAGCAGGCGGCGGAAGCCGACGCCATTGCGGAAGAATAATCCGCGCGAGCTACAGAAGCGCGCTCCAGCGCGCGATGGAAAAGCCGGGCACTGCCCGGCTTTTTTCATGGCGGCGATTCGCCCGGCGGCAGCTGGTCGAGAAATGAGCGCAAACCGGAAAGGTAGTTTTGTTCGTCCCGCAGGAACGCGTCATTGTGCGTGCCGCGAATTTCAAGGAATGCTTTGGGATCTCCCGCTGCCGCGAATATCGCTTTGCCGTGGTGCAACGGGACGATTTCGTCGTCCCGACTGTGGATCACAAGCACGGGAGACTTGCTCTGCCGCACGAACTCCTCCGCAGCATGGCGCAGTCGGCTCAACCACCGTACCGGGAGCCAGGGATAGTACTCCCGCGCAATATCCGGGACCGACGTAAACGACGACTCGATGATAAGGGCCAGCGGGCGATGCCGCGCGGCAAGGTATGCCGCGGCCGAGGCGCCCATAGAGCGGCCGAATACGATGATGCGCGTTGCAGGGATGTTGTTGGTCTCTGTCAGGTAACGCCAGGCCGCCTCCGCGTCACGGTATATGCCCTGTTCGGTCGTGCGTCCCTCGCTCTGTCCATAGCCGCGATAATCGATTATCAATACGGAAAGGCCGAGCTGCAGAAACTGGCGAATGGATTCCAGCCTGTGCGAAATGTTGCCGGCGTTGCCGTGGAAAAACAGCAGTACGCGATCGGAGTCAGCGGGAACATACCACCCGTGTAGCCTTACGCCATCAGCCGTGTCGATCGACACATCGTGAAACTCGGTACCGATGTCGGCAGGCGTGCGCTCGAGTGATCGGCCGGGAACGTTCGCGAGGTAAAGCATGCGTGCCTGCATCAGGTAGACGACGAGCACCAGTGCGGCGTAGGCGGCGAGACCGGCGAGCAGCAGCTTGAGCATTGCGACTACCGTCCCGCCCTGGTTCAGGTCTCGGTTGCCTGGCGATTCTTCGGCGATGCGGCGAGCTTGTCGATGAGCTGGGACACGTATTCCGGCGAATGCGTGTTTTTCGCGACCAACACGTACACGGCCGGAACCACGACCAGGGTCAGCAGGACGGAAAACGAAACGCCGAAGAAGACCACGGCACCTATGGACTGGCGTGATAGTGCGCCGGCGCCCGTGGCAAGCAACAACGGTATCGAGCCGAAGGCCGTGCACATACTCGTCATCAGCACCGGACGCAGACGTGTCCTGGCCGAATGAATGACGGCCTCGCGGTAGTCCTCGCCACGATCGCGCAGCTGGTTTGCGAATTCGACGATCAGGATACCGTTCTTGGCCGCGAGCCCGATCAGCATGATCGCACCGATCTGGCTGTAGATATTGATCGAGGAGCCGAACACCCACAGACCGATGAGCGCGCCGGTCACGGCAAGCGGAACCGTTGTCATGATGATTAACGGGTGTTTGAAACTCTCGAACTGTGCGGCGAGCACCAGGTACGCGATCGCCAACGCCAGCATGAAGGTCACGTAGATCGAGCTGCCAGTTGCCTTGAAGTCGCGCGATTCGCCGTTGTAGCTGAGTCGAGCCGATTCCGGCAGGTTGTCGGCAACGATGCGCTCGAGTTCCGCGAGCGCATCGCCGAGCGAGTAGTTGTTCCCGAGGCTGGCGCTTATGGTGATCGAGCGCATCCGGTCGAAACGACGCAGATCCACCGGGCCTGCGACTTCCGTCAGGCGTACGAGGTTGGCCAGCGGGATCAGCGCCCCCGACGTCTGCGACCGGACGTAGATGGTTTCCAGGTCACTCGGCGTCTGACGCCGTTCGTCGGCACCCTGCAGGATGACGCGGTATTCCTCGCCATCCCTGATGAAGGTCGTAACCACTCTGGAGCCGAGAATCGTCTCCAGCGTCCGGCCCACGTTGGAAAGCGATACGCCGAGGTCCGCGGCCCGATCGCGGTCTACCGCCACATCGATTTTCGGTTTGCGCTCGTTATAGTCGGACTGCAGGTTCGAAAGCCCGGGCAATTTGGCGGCTTCGCCCATCACGATGTCGCGCCACTGCGCAAGCTCTTCGTAGTTCGTGCCGCCCAGGACAATCTGGAGGGGCCGCGAACTCTGTCCGATTGCCCACGCCCCCGGGGCAAACGCGAACGCCTGGACGCCCGGTAATTCCGCAAACTGCCGATTCCAGCCCGATGCGAGTTCCTGCGCCGAGCGTTCCCGTTTCGACCAGACTTCCAGCGGTGCGAATACCATGCCGGTATTGACGTCGCTGCCGGCGTTCCAGCTCCCGGAGCGGCCCAGCACCCGGAGTACGTCGCCTTTTTCCTTGTCTGCCATCATGATCTTCTCGACCTGCTTGATATAGCCGAGCGTGTAGTCGAGGCTCGCGCCGTCCGGCGCCTTGATTCTTGCCATCGCGAAGCCGCGGTCTTCCCGCGGCATGAATTCGCTGGGCAGCTTGCCGAGCAGGGTCAGGCTGGCGGCAAAAGCCCCCATCGCCAGCACTATCACGACGACGGGCCGCTGCGACGTGCGTCGCAACAGGCGTTCGTAGCTCGCAGAGAGGCGCCTGAACAGCGCATCGACGAAACGCGCTACGCGACCGCGATGGAGCCGGTTGTCGTGATACAGCTTCGACGTCAGCATGGGCACGAGCGTCAGTGCGACGAGGCTCGAGAAAGCCACTGCGGCTGCAAGGGAAATGCCGAATTCGCTGAAGATGTCGCCGATGTTTCCGGGCATGAAGGATACCGGGAGGATCACGGCGATCAGCACGAGTGTAGTGGCGATGACAGCGAAACCGATCTCGCGGCTGCCGTTGACGGCGGCGAGCAACGTCGGCTCTCTGCCCTCTATTCGCCGCACGATATTCTCCAGCACAACGATTGCGTCATCGACCACGAGGCCGATCGCCAGCACGAAGCCGAGCAACGTCAGGGTGTTGATCGAAAAGCCCAGCGCGGCCATCACGGTGAAGGCGGCGATAATCGAGATCGGGATCGTCACGGCCGGGATAATCGTCGCGCGAATGGTGCCGATGAATGCATAAATCACGATCAGCACGAGCGACAGCGCGAACGCCAGCGCCTTCCCGACTTCCTTGAGCGAAGCGCGGATGAACAAGGCCGTGTCGATATTGATTGCCAGGTCGATGTCGTCGGGCAACGACGATTGCATCTCTTCGATGCGCTTTGCCACATCGCTGTTGACCTGCAGCAGGTTGGCCTGCGCCTGGGGGATGATGCCGAGGCTCATCCCCGCGACCCCGTCGGTCGCGGAGTAGCTGCGGATGTTCTCGGGCGCGAACTCGACGTCCGCGACCTCGCCGAGGCGAATCAGGTAATCGTCGGCTGCTTGCTTGATAACGAGCCGCTCGAAGTCGCTGACCGACTCGAAACCGGTGTCGGTGCGCAAGGTGAATTCGCGGGCCGTCGATTCGAGGCGGCCAGACGGGATCTGCACGTTTTCCCGGCGCAGCGCATCTTCGATGTCGGTGACCGTCAGTTCGCGGGCCGCGAGTCGCTTGGTATCGACCCAGACTCGCATCGCGGGCCGCCGGGTTCCGCTGCCGCGGACGCGCGCCACGCCGTCAACCGCGGACAGAGCGTCGACAATGTAGCGCTCCGCGAAGTCCGACACTTCCATGATCGATCGGGTGTCACTCGACACGTTGATCCACATCGCGGTCGCTGCAGCGCTGTCCTGCTTGGTGATCTGCGGCGGGTCGGCCTCGTCAGGCAGCATGCCGAGTACGCCTGAAACCCGATCCCGCACGTCATTCGCGGCGCCGTCGATGTCCCGGTCGCGGGAAAATTCGAGCGTGATCCGGGAGCGCTCGTCGTAGCTGATCGACGAGATCTTCGAGATGCCCGCAATACCGGCGATCTGGTCCTCGAGCACCTGGGTCACGCGGCGCTCCACGATATCGGATGCGGCGCCCCGATACTGGGTGCTGATCGACACGATCGGCCGCTCGATGTCCGGAAATTCGCGGATAGGCATGCTGCCCAGAGACATCCCGCCGATGATCAGCAGGATCAGCGAAATGACGGCCGCGAAGACGGGACGGCGAACCGATACGTCAGATATGAGCATGGGGCGCTATCGACCGTCCGGCGTCGTGCCGCTTACCGCGATGCTTGCGTCGAAACTCTCCACCGGGGCGCCATCACGTACTTTGTGGGTGCCCGCGGTGACGACAGTTTCGCCGACGGCCAGGCCATCGGACACCACCACGTATCCCGGAATCCTGCGGCCGAGTTGCACTCGCCGCTTCTCTGCAATCCCCTCGCTGACGACGAACACGTATTGCCGGCTACCTTCCGGCACGATCGCCTGCTCCGGGGCCAGCAGCACGTCACCACGGTCGCGCTGCAGGTCGACGGTCATGAACATGCCCGGCTTGAGGAGCCCGTCACCGTTAGGTATCACGGCGCGTACCTCGACCGCCCGCGACACCGGATCCAGGCGCGTATCGATGCTCGCTACGGTGCCACTGAACTCCCGGTCCGGAAAGACGAGGCTGTGCGCAACGATCTTCATGTCTTCGTTGACGACATTGACGAAGGTTTCCGGGACCGAAAAATCGAGCTTGATGACGCTCACATCGTCGAGCGTCGTGATAATCGTGTCCGTATTGACGAAGCTCCCCGGGCTGACGCGCCGCAGGCCGATGCGTCCGGAGAAGGGCGCGCGCAACCGCGTATTTCGCAGCTTGGCACGAGCGGCTTCCACGTTTGCCTCATCCACCTTGACCTGTGCGTGCAGGGCTTCCAGGCTCGATGCCGAAATTGCCTGCGTCGATTCGAGTTCCCTGCTCCGATTATGGAGGCTGCGGCTCTCCGACAGCGAGGCTTCGGCGAGAGCAAGACCCGCGACGATTTCACTGTTCTCGAGTTCCAGCAGCAGATCGCCCTGCTCGACGAATTGCCCTTCCTCGAACAGGATACGCGTGACGAGGCTCGAGATACGCGGACGGATCTCGACGGACTCGTTGGCTTTCGCGGTTCCGAGTGCCTCGATTTCATCGACGAGAGGCCGCAATTCGATACGTTGCGTCACGACCTTCGGCGCACTGCCCCAACCGCCGTCAGGGCGATTCTGCGGCTCGTCACCGCAGGCCACGATCAGCGCCAGGCCCGCGATCATGATTGTTGTCATTATGAGCTTGCGCATCTTCATGGGGCTGTCCAGCCGCTGCTACCGCGTTTTGAGCAAGACGCCCCAGTTTACTCCCTGCCGCCCGGGAATTGTCACGCGTGACAAATCGTTACACTCGCCAGCGGCGGCCGCCAGGGCGTCCTGAATCGGCCTGAAAAAACTTTACATAATCGTTGAATACAGGATCTGTTCGGCCATTAGTCTCTGAAAATGTTAAAAAAAACCGGAAATTTCGCCAGCTGTGAGCCTTCTCACAGCCAATAATCTCCGGCCACACTAAAGTAAGGATTCTGCAGATCCGGGGACATCACGATCAGCAAGGACAGGTCATTTGATGATTGCGTCATCCTGTCGAAGGAAGCCTTCGACCCGGATGCCGTGTTTCTGGACGATATCGTCGATGACGAGGTCCTGCCGTACCTGAGTCTTGCGGTCGACGGGCTCACCGATGGGGCAGACAGCAGGAAAGGCGGGCTCGAGTTGCGGCCCGAGGACGTCGCCGCCAATGAGCAGATCTGCCCGGATACCACGCTGCCGGCCATGAAGCTCGATCCCGAGCAGCTCGAGGTCGAAGGCTGGGAGTCGTCCTTCTGGCGCAGGATGAAACGCATCATCGGCTTTTAGATCTCCCTGGCATCGCATAAGATGCCGCGATGATTCTCAAAGACAAGACCGTCATCGTCACAGGTGGCTCCGAAGGAGTCGGCGCGGCAGCCGCGCGGCTGTTTGCCGAAGCGGGAGCCAATCTCATGCTGGTGGCTCGCGACCGCAAGAACCTCGAGGCGGTCGCCGCGGAACTGCGCGACAAGAGCCGTGTCGAGATCTTTCCGATGGATGTATCCGACGCCGATAGCTGCGTCGATTTGTTCAAGAAGACCCAGTTCGAGTTCGGCAGGATCGACGTGCTCGTAAACAATGCCGGCTTCCATGCGCGCGGTTACGTCGAGGCCGTATCCGCTGAAGACCTCGGCCGCACGATCGACGTAAACCTCAAGGCACCGATCATGCTGACGCGGCTCGCGCTGCCGCATATCCGCGAAGCGGGTGGCGGCGCGATCATCAACGTGGCGTCGCTGGCGGGACGCACGCCCGTCCCCGGAAGCGCCGCGTACTCGGCAAGCAAGTTCGGCCTGCGGGCGTTCACATTTTCGCTGGACGAGGAAATCCGCGACTCCGGTATCAAGCTCGCCGTGGTGTCGCCCGGGCCTATTTCGACCCAGTTCATACTTGCCGATATCGATACAACGTCCGACCTGACGTTTTCACAGCCCATGAGTTCTGCGGAAGAAGTGGCCCAGGCAATCCTCGACCTTTGCGGAAACAAGCAGCGCGAGCTGGCAATGCCGGCGATCAGCGGCGTGCTGACGACGCTCAGCTACCTGATGCCGTGGCTCGGGAGAGCTTTGCGCCCGGCGCTCGAGCGCAAGGGCAACCGCGTAAAAAAGGAACTCAAGGCGAAATCGCGAGCTTCTGCGTCACGGAAGGACGCCTAGAACAAAAGGGCGGCCCGCACGGGGGAGTTGCGGGCCGCCAGGTGATCATCGACGGACAATACCGTCCGAGGGGGATCGATGATCGTTGCTGCTCATGCGCTCGGCGGCTCGTCTTTCGCGAGGCGCGCGAGATTGACCTTCGGGGCCGACAGGCCCGTCTCCAGTTCCAGCGCTTCCCGGAAAGTCTTGCGAGCGACCTCGGGGCTGCCTTTGGCTACATGCAGTACGCCCAGGTTCGACAGCGCGAGCGCCAGGTATACGCGGTCAGCCCTGTCACTCCGTGCTGCCCCGATGTAGCTGCGCCGGGGGCTCCGTGTTTCCAAGGTCATCGCCAGCGCGGCTTCGCAGGCTTCAGTGGCCTTGTCGAGTTCGCCCGTCTTCGTGTACGCGACGCAGAGATTGGTCTGCTTCGAGTAGGGATCCCTATTGCTCTTGCTGGCCGTAATTTTCTCGATCGCGCGCTCGTACTTTCCCGCGGCAACCTTGCCGCCGTGAGCGGCGTCGATGATGACCGTCATCGTGTAAGAAGGGTCGGTCTCCTGTGCCGCGAGGGGCGCACAAGCGACCAATGATGCCGCCAGAACGAGCGACCGCGACAGGGTGCCAATAGGATTGTGTTTGTTTCTCCAGTTCATGATTTTGCCTCCAAGCGTCTCAAGTTGTCTGCGATGTCAGGGTCGCAAACCGTTTCGTCGCGCAAACAGTAGAGGCGGTCACGCAATGCCGCAAACGAAAAAAAATCGCGCGTGCATTGAAAAAAATTCATCGTCAACCATCGAAATTCTGTAACACCCAGGACCGCAGGGTCTGAATCGTTTCGTTGTTCGCATCCACCGGTCGGCAAACGAAGTAGTATGCGTCGCGGGTCACGAGTTCGTGATCGGAGAGCGGCACGAGGCTGCCGGATTCGAACCAGGCATCGCTCAGCTGGACCGGCACGAGCGCCACGCCCAGGCCACGCTCGGCGGCCCGCGCTATGGCGATCATCGAGTCGAGCCGAATGATGCTCGCGTCCTGTGGTATCTGTATGCCCGACGATTGTTGCCACTGCCGCCATGCCTTGGGCCGGTTGTCGTGAACGAGCAGCGGCACGTCGAAGGCAATCGATGCCCTGTTGATCTCGATCTTCTTGCGCAGGTCCGGGGATGCTGCGGGTATCAGGCGCAGGGGAAACAACCTGTCGGAACTCAGGCCTTCCGGCGGCGACCTGAAGACACGGATAGAGACGTCCGCTGTTGCAGGATGTTTCTCGGCCGATTCATCACTCGTGTCGACCTTGATGTCGATGTCCGGGTGATCGCGCGTGAACTCCGGCAGCCTGGGAATAAACACCTCGCTGGCAAAAAAAGGCTGGACCGAGATGCTCAATGTACTGCGGGTCGCGGATACGCGATGCCGGGCAGCAACCTCGTCGAGGCGTGTGATCAAGGGTTTGATGTCATGCAGGAGTGAGCGCCCTGCTTCCGTCAGGGTCAATGAACGACTCGTCCGCTCGAACAGTTTCTGGCCCAACTCCTCTTCGAGGTTCTTTATCTGATGGCTGACGGCCGACGCAGTGATGAACAGCTTGTCTGCGGCGTCACGGAAGCTCGTATGCTCCGCCGCGAGACAGAAAGTCCGCAGTCCGCGCAGCGAAATGTTTCGATTGATCGGAGTCATGGCAATCTGTTGCAGGAAGCGTACCAGCCCCGGGGTAAGGGGCGGGGCCGCGAAGAACACCTAACTGGTTGTAATCATTAAGATAATAACAAAAGTGTATCGCTACTGGTCCCGTCGCCTGCACCAGGATGGCGCGGGGGTACAGCCGTCGCGCACGCATTTCGGGCGTGGCGCGAAATAGTGCGGCAGCCGTATTACAGGGTAATGGCGCTGGTTATTGCAGTTCGGCGAACGCGTCCCTGGTGAGGTTCTCGCAGCCGCTGGCGCGCACCCGCACGTTGTCCTCGATGCGAATACCCCCGAAGGGACGAAGCGCATCAACGGCGCTCCAGTTGACGAGGGATTCTGCGGGCGAGCCGCGCAGATCATCGAGGAGCAGGTCGATGATATAGAGCCCCGGCTCGATCGTCAGGACCATGCCTTCCTCCAGAACGCGGGTAAGACGCAGATACGGGTGGCCGCTCGGTGGATCTATCGTCGCGCCGCTTTCGTTTTCCATGAAGCCCGCTACGTCGTGGACCTGTATCCCCAGCAGGTGGCCGATACCGTGTGGCATGAACGCACTGGTCACGCCCTCCGAAAGCAAGGCGTCGGCACCGCCGGAAGCGAGCCCGGAATCGATCAGGACACCTGCGATCAGCCGGTGCGTGTGGAGATGCAGGTCCCGGTAGTCGACGCCGGCCCTGACCCGGCTTACGACGTCCTGCTGCAGCGTCTCCATCTGCGCGATGAGGTCCGAGAAGCGTTCATCACCGTTGCTGTAGGTACGCGTGATATCGGAGGCATAGCCGTGAACCTGCCCACCGGCATCGATCAGGAACGATCGCAGATCGGCAGGCGGCTCGCGCTCGAGGTCCGTGTAATGCAGGATGGCACCGTTTTCGTTGAGGGCGATGATGTTGCTGTACGGTAATTCGCTGTCGGCATGACTGGTCGCTTCACAGTAAGCCTGGTGTATGGCGAACTCCGGCAATCCCTCGCTGAACGCGGCTGCAGCCGCGATGTGGCCAAGCGCGCCGCGCCGTGCCGCAAGGCGCATGCAGCCCAGTTCGTAGCCGGTCTTCGACGAACCCCGCGCGTAGTGGAGGATATTGACGGCCGTCGTGGGGTTAATGCGGTCGATACCGAATGCGTGGTAATCGTCATCGACTTCGCCGATGAGGATGCATTTTTCGCGGCTCTCAGGCAGGTGGCTGGCGACCTCCTCGACTTCGTGCACGATTCGGATGTCGAAATGTGACGTCCAGTAGCCGTCCGGGCTGCCGGGTACGGGGTGCCAGTAGTCGTGCGGCTGGTAATAGACGAGCCGCGGTATCTCGCCCGGCGTATACACGATGTAGGACAGCGGCAACCGGATCAGCGGCGCCCAGCCCACGAAGTGAGGATTGGCTCTGAACGGATACGTATTGTCGTCGAGAAACGCGTATTTCGGGGCGCCCGAGAAAATCACGGCATGCGATGCGCCGGCGCGCTCGAGCGCATGATCGTGGCGCCGGCATATCTCCTCGACATGTGCCCCGTACAGCGCCCCGAGTTCAGGGTTCCTGTCACTGAAGTCCAGATTCATCGTCCGAATCATACCGGCAGCCGCTTGCCTGTACGAGTTTTAATCGACCCCCAAACTAGGCATTATTGTTGGCCTTGTGTCTGTTGCGGAGTGCCCGATGAGGCGGTTGTATGCGCTGGGAGGAATCGTGTTTTTGATGTCGGGAAGTACGGTCATGGCCGACAGTTTCGCTGCTTATGATCGCGTCACGGGATTGCCGCATGCATCCCGGTCCGAAGTTATCGCGCCGCACGGCATGGCGGCGACGAGCCAGCCGCTTGCGACCCAGATCGCGCTGGATATTCTCAAGGCGGGCGGGACGGCCGTGGATGCCGCCATTGCTGCAAACGCTGCGCTCGGGCTGATGGAGCCCACCGGCTGCGGGATAGGCGGCGACCTGTTCGCGATCGTTTGGGATGCGGAGGCCCGGGAGCTGACCGGGCTCAATGCCTCGGGCAGGGCACCGGCCGCCATGACGATCGAGTACTTCCGGGAGAACGGCATCGAATCGATTCCGCCGCTGGGGCCATTGCCGGTGAGCGTGCCGAGCGCGGTCGACGGCTGGTACGAGCTTCACGGTCGCTACGGGCGCCTGCCGATGAGCGAGATACTCGCGCCGGCAATCGAGTATGCGAAAAAGGGCTTCCCGGTGTCGGAAGTGATCGCCTATTACATGGGACGCAACAAGCGCTATGTCGCCGAGTATCCGGGTTTTGCAGAAACCTACATGCCGGACGGGGACACCCCGGAAAAAGGTGAAATCTTCAGGAACCCTCGGCTCGCAAGGACGTACGAGATGATTGCCGAGGGTGGTCGCGACGTGTTCTACAAGGGCGAGATCGCAACAATCATTGATGCGTTCATGGCTGAACAGGGCGGGCTGCTGCGTTACGAGGACCTCGCGAATCACCGTTCGGAGTGGGTTACGCCCGTGTCGACGAATTACCGCGGCTGGGACGTCTACGAGCTGCCGCCGAGCGGCCAGGGAATCGCGGCGCTGCAGATACTGAATATCCTCGAGGCCTACGATATCCGTGCGATGGGCTTCGGCAGCGCGGAGTATATCCACGTTCTCGTCGAAGCGAAGAAACTCGCCTACGAGGATCGGGCAAGGTATTACGCTGACATGGATTTCGCCGACGTTCCCGTCGACCGGCTGATTTCGAAGGACTATGCGGCCCGGCGCCGCGAGCTGATCTCCATGACGACGGCGTCACAAAGCCTGCCGGCGGGTGACGCAAAGCTCGAGGACGGCGATACCATCTACCTCACCGTCGCGGACAAAGCGG
Source organism: uncultured Woeseiaceae bacterium (assembly GCA_947258565.1). Taxonomy (GTDB): domain Bacteria; phylum Pseudomonadota; class Gammaproteobacteria; order Steroidobacterales; family Woeseiaceae; genus UBA1847. The sequence continues at coordinate 168,294 of CAMYJB010000008.1, read as the reverse complement.
GCAACATGGTGTCCCTGATCCAGAGTAATTTCCGCGGCATGGGATCCGGCATGATCCCCGGCGACCTCGGCTTCATGCTGCAGGATCGCGCCGAGCTGTTCAGCCTGGATCCGGACCATGCGAACGCGCTGCAGCCCGGAAAGCGTCCGTTTCACACGATTATTCCTGCGTTCATCATGAAAGACGGTGAGCCGCTGATGAGCTTCGGCGTCATGGGAGGGTCGATGCAGCCCCAGGGCCACGTGCAGATTATCGTGAACATGCTCGACTTCGGTATGAATTTGCAGGAGGCCGGCGACGCCGCGAGGGTCCGGCACGGTGGCTCGTCACAGCCGACGGGCGAGGTCATGACGGACGGCGGCACCGTGTTCCTCGAGGACGGGTTCAGCGAGGCAACCCGGCGGGCGCTCGAAGAACTCGGCCATACCCTTGGAGACAGCGATGGCAGCTTCGGCGGTTACCAGGCGATCCTGCGAGACCACGAGCAGGGCGTGTACTATGGCGCCTCGGAAGTCAGGAAGGACGGCCAGGCAGCCGGGTATTAAAAGCGCATGACCCAGGATATCTACCTGACCGGCATTACGACGACCGGCACACCCCACGTCGGCAACTATGTCGGCGCTATTCGACCGGGTATCGCGGCGAGCAGGGACCCGTCCACGGAGCATTTCTACTTCCTGGCCGACTATCATTCGCTGGCCAAGAACGAGGATCCGGACAAGATTGCGCAGTCGACGCTGGAGATTGCTGCTTCCTGGATGGCGCTGGGTCTGGACACCGATCGGGCGTTCTTCTATCGCCAGTCCGATATCCCGGAAATCCCGGAGCTCACATGGATACTGACCGGGATGACCGCAAAAGGGCTCATGAACCGGGCGCACTCGTACAAGGCGGCAGTGCAGGCCAACGAAGAGCGCGGCAACGCGGACCCCGACAAGGGCGTCATGATGGCGCTGTACAGTTACCCGGTCCTGATGGCGGCCGACATCCTCATGTTCAAATCCACGAAGGTGCCCGTGGGGCGTGACCAGAAACAGCATGTCGAGATGGCACGCGATATTGCACAGCGATTCAATCATCATTACGGCGAGACCTTCGTGCTCCCGGAACCCGTGATCGGCGAGCACACCGCCGTTCTGAAGGGCCTCGACGGCCGCAAGATGTCGAAAAGCTACAACAACACGATTCCGCTGTTCGCCAACGAGAAGCGGCTGCGCAAGCTGATCATGAAGATCAAGACCGACAGCCTCGAGCCGGGCGAGCCGAAGGATCCCGACGACAGTACGCTGTTCGATATCTACAAGGCGTTTGCGACCGAGGAAGAAAGCAGTGCCATCGAAAAACGCTATGCCGAAGGCATTGCGTGGGGCGAGATGAAGCAGGTGCTGTTCGACTATATCAACGAACACCTCAAACCGGCTCGCGAGGAGTACGAACGGCTCATCGCCAACCCGGGAATCGTGGAGGCGGAGCTGCAGAGGGGCGCCGACAAAGCCCGGGCGCGCTCGGCACCGTTTCTCGCCGAGATTCGCGACACGATAGGGATTCGCAGGCTGGGCTGACGCCGATGCCGTACCTGCTGGCAGCCGATGCCGTCCTGTTCCTGCACGTGCTGTTCGTGGTGTTCGTCGTCGTCGGGCTGATCCTGATCCTGGCGGGCAGGCTGCTGTCGTGGGCGTGGGTTCGTAACTGGTGGTTTCGCGTCATGCATCTCGCGGCGATCGGAGTCGTCGTACTGCAATCCTGGCTCGGCGTCATCTGTCCCCTCACGAAGCTCGAGATGCTGTTACGCGACAAGGCCGGCGACGCGACGTATGCCGGCAGCTTCGTTTCGCACTGGCTCGAGGCGATCCTGTACTATCGGGCACCGGCCTGGGTTTTCGCGGCGTCCTACACGGCCTTTGCCGCCATCGTCGTGCTGAGCTGGGTCTGGGTGCGGCCCCACAGGAGACGGTGACGGATGCCCGACAGCTATCATCTGGCTCACGCGAATGTCGCTCGGATGCGTGCGGCGCTGGATGACCCGGTGATGGCCGGGTTTGTCGAGCGGCTGGAGCCCCTCAACGCTCTGGCGGACTCGAGCCCCGGCTTCGTCTGGCGCCTGCAGGACGAAGACGGCGACGCCACCGCGATACGCGTCTTCGACGACGAGCGGGTGCTTTTCAATCTCTCCGTCTGGCGGTCGATACAGGACCTCGAGGCGTATACCTACAGGAGCGCCCACGTCGACGCCGTGCGGGCGCGTGGGGAGTGGTTCGAGCGAATGGCGAAGCCGGGGCTGGCGCTCTGGTGGCTGGTCGCCGGAGAGCTGCCGACCGTCGAGGACGCACGCAGGCGTTTCGAGCTCTTGTGGGAACAGGGTCCCACCCCGGAAGCATTCACGTTTCGGAACCGCTTCGAGGCACCGACATGATCAAGGCAGAAGCCGCACTGCGAAGACTCAAGGACGGCAATGTGCGGTTCGCCGCAGGAGAGAGCGATCCGGACACGCGCCGCTACGCGGTGAGGCGCGAGCAGCTCACGGAGCACCAGGAACCTTTCGCAATCATCGTCGGCTGTTCCGACTCCCGGGTTCCGGTCGAGATCGTGTTCGACCAGGGCCTCGGCGACCTGTTCGTCATACGCGTTGCGGGCAATATCGTGTCGAAATCGCAACTGGGGAGCATCGAATTTGCCGCCGGCGTTCTCGGCGCACGTTTGATTGTCGTCCTGGGTCACACCAACTGCGGTGCAATGGGCGCCGCGCTCGAGGCCGTGCAGCGCGGGACGGTGCCGGAGTCCGGTAATCTGCAGCTGATTGTCGACCGAATCCGGCCTTCCGCAGAACGCGCGCTGGCCCGCGGAGGCAGCAGCGGTCACGCAGAGCTTGTCGACCTCGTCGGGCGGGAGAACGTGGGCAGCATGGTGGACGCCATTGGCAACACGCCCGGCATGATCCGGCGGCTTGCCGAGGAAGACGGGCTGATGGTCATCGGCGCGGAATACGCGCTGGCGACGGGCGCGGTAGAGTTTTTCTGAACAACAGTATGAGTGGGCCGATCCTGAACACGAAACGCCTCGAACTTCGCTGGCTGACGCCGGATGATGCGCCGATGATGCTCGCGGTCTGGAACGATCCCGCGTTCATACGCTATGTGGGCGACCGCGGCGTACGGACCCTCGATCAGGCCCGGGCCGCGGTGGAGGCGGGACCCCTGCGGCTCTATTCGGACCACGGTTACGGGCCGTTTCGCGTCAGGTACCGGGAAGATGGCGCGGACCTCGGAATCTGTGGGCTATTTCGCCGCGACGGGCTCAATGAGCCCGACATCGGCTTCGCAATCCTGCCTGATTATTGTGGACAGGGTTTCGGCTTCGAAGCGTCAGCCGCCGTCCTCGATCATGCGCGCGACGTCCTCGAATTGCCGTCCGTGACCGCGATAGTGTCGCCGCTGAACCGACCCTCTGTCGGCCTGCTCGAGAAGCTGGGCATGCAGTATGAGCGGCCCATGCGTTTGCCGGGCGACGACTCTGATGTCAGCCTGTACCGCGTCGACTTTGCGAGCTGAGGGGCATGGGATTCTTCAGCAACGACGGCGCACGCACCGGACTGTTCTTCGGGGCGACATCGGGCGTCATCACGACCATCGGCCTGATCGCCGGACTACACGCCGGTACCGGATCGGTTACCGCGGTCCTCGGAGGCATCTTCGTTATCGCGGTTGCGGATGCGCTGTCCGATGCCCTGGGTATTCACCTCGCGGAAGAGGCGGACCCCAACGCGACGCAGCATCACATCTGGGCGGCGACGGTCACGACGTTCCTGACCAAGTTCGTGTTCGCCATTTCTTTCGCTATTCCGGTGCTGTTGCTTCCGCTGTGGCCGGCGGTCGTGGCCTCCGTGGCCTGGGGAATCTTCGTCATCTCCGTGTTGAGTTACTTTATTGCCCGCGCGCAACAGGCGTCGCCCGTCGCGATAATCATCGAGCACGTCGCGATCGCCGTCGTCGTGGTCGTCGCGTCGCATTTCATCGGCGCCTGGGTGAACGCTGCATTTGCTTGACAGCCCGGGATTGGCCAACCGAATATGGGCCGCTATGACGCCGAAACGATTCAAGTCGAAAATCGATCGCTGGCTGCTGCTCCTGCTGGTCGCAATTATGTTTTTCGAGGTCGTCGTCATGAGCATCGCTGCGACCCAGGTGAATAGTGCCGGTCGAGCGACGATCATGATCGTGGCCGCGCTGGCGATCGTTGCGTTGATAGGGTCCATGCTGATGGGCACGCATTACACCGTGGCGGGCAACATGCTGCGTGTCGCGTGCGGCCCGTTTCGGTGGAAGGTGCCGATCGACGCGATACAGTCGGTGGAAGCGACCCGCAGTCCGTTATCTTCCCCGGCACTATCGCTCGATCGCTTACGTATTCATTACGGCAAGCGGCGCATCATGGTGTCGCCATCCGACAAGGCGGGCTTTCTGAAAGCGATCGGACAGGACCCGGGCGATGGCCGGCGATAACGAAGCGGTCGACTGGCGCAGCCTGCGCGAGTTCGCCGATGTGGACCTCGCGCGCTCTTTCGTACTTTCGTGGTACTTCGAAGCGCAGACGTTGTTCATTGACGCTGACATACTGTTGTTGCCGGATCACCCCTTCTACGAGAAGCCGCGCCCTGCCGAGAAAGTGTGCATCCGCCCCGCGCTCGTCGAGTTTCCGTTTTGCGTCGACGTTACAGTGGACGGACCGACAGGCGGCGACGACATCATTGCCCGCGTGAGCAAGCTGGGACATGGGGCAATCACGGGGTTGCAGCGGTGCGCTGACGGCCGTTACGAGATACGCGGAGATTTCGGCACGGTGACTGTCGAGGCCGAACGCCCGGTCTTACGACTCAAGGGACCCTGAGGGTTCGGATGAGCACGAGATGAGAGCTGAGAAACGGATCGACTATATCGAAATACCGGTTACCGACCCGGCGCGGGCACGCGATTTCTTCGCGGTGCTGATGGGCTGGGAGTTCCAGGACTGGGGCCCGGATTACATCAGTTTCCGCGACGGGCGGCTCGACGGCGGATTTCGCCGGTCCGGGGAGCCGGCACCCTCGAACGGCGTACTGCTGGTGTTTTTCAGCGAGGACCTCGAGCGCGATCGCGACCGTGTCGTCGGGCTCGGCGCCTCGATAAGCCAGGATATTTTCGAATTTCCCGGCGGCCGCCGGTTTCATTTCGTAGACCCGTTGGGCAACGAGTATGCGATGTGGGGAGAACTGGACAAGAAATAATAACGGAGCAAACCGATATGCATATTCAGATCGACCACCCCTGCGTGCAGCACAAACTGGCGCTGATTCGCAACATCGAGACCGGCCACAAGAAGTTCCGGGAACTCGCCACCGAGATTACTGAGTTCCTGTGTTATGAGGCGTTGAAAAACGTCAACACGCGCGAGGTCGATGTACAGACGCCACTCGAAGTCGCGAAGTGCCAAATGATCGACGACGATATCGTGGTCGTTCCGGTGCTGCGGGCCGGTGTCGGCATGCTGGAAGGCATACTCGAACTCGTACCGACGGCCCGTGTCGGATTCGTGGGCCTGTACCGGGATGAGGAGACCAAGCAGCCGGTCGCCTACTACGAACGATTCCCGCCGCAGGCCAGGACCGGCACCTCCATCATTATCGATCCCATGCTCGCGACCGGCGGCTCGACGGTGGCTGCAATCGATCAGCTGAAAGACTTCGGCGCGAAGGACATCATCGTGATTTGCATCGTAACCTGCCCCGAGGGCCTGGCCCTGGTGGAGAAGGTGCACCCGGAGGTCCCGGTATACACTGCGGCGATCGACAAATATCTCAATGAAAACAAATATATAGTGCCGGGTTTGGGCGATGCCGGTGATCGCCTGTTCGGCACGTCGCACTAGCAACGGCTACGCTCGATGGCAGAACTCAAGACCCGCCCGACCCGCGCCAGTGTTACGGTATTCATGGCGGCGATCGAAGACCGGCAGATGCGCGCGGATGCGAAGAAAGTAGCGGCCATGATGCGCCGCGCAACGGGGAAGCGTGCAACGATGTGGGGACCGGGTATAGTCGGCTACGGCCGCTATCATTACCGTTATGCGAGCGGCCGGGAAGGCGAATTCATGATCACGGGGTTTTCGCCGCGCAAGCAGGCACTGACCGTTTACATCATGCCCGGCTTCGACCGCTTTGATAAGCTGATGTCGAAGCTGGGCAAGTACAAGACCGGCAAGTCCTGCCTGTATATCAGGCGCCTCGCGGACGTGGACGAGGCCATACTCGAGCGGCTAATTCGGGAATCGGTCGGGTACATGCGCAAGCACTACGATACGAGATGACGCCATGAGTGACACGATCAAGACCACCCGGCTCAAGGGCAACGAGCTGATAGTAGAAACCAAGTACGGCACCGAGGTTTATGACGGCAAGTTTCTCGTAGCGGCCCTGCTCATTTATGTTGCCAAAGGCAGCGGCACGATCGAGCCGGAAGAGTCGGCGAAGATGATCGACCTGATTGAACAGCATTTTGAGCTCGAGGGTTCGGAATCGCTGGAGCTGCTGACGCGTGCCATGAGCGAGCTGGCCGAAAAGCCCGAGCTGACGGATTACCTCGTCGAACTGGGCCGCACTCTGTCCGACAAACAGAAAGAGGATATTGCGGTCATGGCGCTCAAGGTCATCGCCGCCGACGGGCGACGCCAGGTTGCCGAAATGGAGCAGTTCAATCGTGCGGTGGAGGCTGTCGGCGTCTCGCCCGACGTCGTGCACCGCGCATTCGACCGCTACTTCGACGAGACGATGCCGGGCAGGTAGGATGCTTCGCGAGGCCGCGTAGCAGGAAACCGGAAATGAAAGCCACCATACGCAATTTTCTGCAGATGGAGTCGGCTGGCGGCGTTACGCTGATGGCTGCGGCGGCGCTCGCCCTTGTCGCCGCGAATTCCCCGTTGTCCGGCTATTATGACCTGTTCATCGATACGCCGGTGGCAGTTCGCGTCGGCGCGCTGGAAATCGCCAAGCCGCTTCTGCTGTGGGTGAACGATGGCCTGATGGCCGTGTTCTTCTTTCTCGTCGGCCTCGAAGTCAAGCGGGAGCTCCTGGAAGGTGAATTGTCGCGGCCCGCAAACGTGCTGTTGCCCGCGCTGGGTGCAGTCGGCGGCATCGTCGGGCCGGTGGGTCTCTATGTGTTCTTCAACTACGGCAACGCCGTCGGCATGAATGGCTGGGCGATTCCCGCGGCGACCGATATCGCGTTTGCGCTAGGCATTCTCATGCTCCTGGGGAATCGCGTGCCGGTCTCGCTCAAGGTATTTCTGGTGTCGCTTGCGATTTTCGACGACCTCGGCGCAATCGTCATCATCGCGATCTTCTATTCGGGCAAGCTGTCGATGGAAGCGCTCACGCTTGCCGCACTGTGCCTGCTGGTCCTCGGCTACATGAACTGGCGCCACGTGAGCGCGGTACCCGCGTATATCCTTGTCGGGGTCATCATGTGGGTGGCGGTCCTGAAGTCCGGGGTACATGCCACGCTGGCCGGCGTCGTGCTGGCAATGTTCATACCCATGCGGTCAAAGGACGAACCCGACCGTTCGCCGCTCAGGGAACTCGAGCACGACCTGCACACGGTGGTCGCGTTCGGCGTATTGCCCCTGTTTGCTTTCGTCAACGCCGGGATATCTTTCGGCGGAATGAGTTTCGCGGACCTCCTGCATCCGGTATCGCTGGGTGTCGCATTGGGATTGTTTGTCGGCAAGCAGCTGGGCGTGTTCCTGCTGTGCCTGGTGGCGATCAGGTCCGGGATGGCAAGACTGCCTGAGGGGGCGTCGTGGGGAGCACTCTACGGGGTCGCGGTACTCAGCGGGGTCGGATTTACCATGAGTATGTTTATCGACACGCTCGCGTTCGAGAATCTGCCGGCAGATACCGTGTTCGACTTCGATGCGCGACTCGGAGTCCTTCTCGGGTCGCTCGCCTCGGGCGCTCTCGGCTATATCGTGCTGGACAGAACGCTTCCCAGGGCAGGTCGGTGACAGGGCCGGCCCGGAACGACGGCTGGCGGCTCATCGAGGCAACCGATCACGATCTCGGCGAGCTCATGTCGTGGTTCCACGACATGCACGAGATTGATGTGTGGGGCGGACCACGCTTTCGTTTCCCGTTTACCAGGTCCACGTTTCGCAAGGATTGTCACTGGGGGCGGATGCCGGGCTTCCGCCTCGATTCGCCGGCAGGGGAATTTACTGCATTCGGCCAGATGTACCGTCGGTACGGGCGCATCAACCTCGCGCGCCTGGTCGTGAAACCCGGCATGCGGGGGCAGGGCGTGGGCAAGCGCCTCGTCGGGATGCTGATCGAGAGGGGGCCGGCACTGTTCCCGGCCGACGAGTTCTCGCTGTTCGCGTACCGGCACAACGCCGCCGCACTCGCGTGCTACAGGTCGATGGGCTTTGTTGTTCGTGATTACCCGAGCGGCGCGCGCATGGCCGATCAGTGCTATTACCTGACGAGGCCCGCCTAGCCGGAGCGAAACGACGCTGCAAGGGTCTCCAGCTCGCCCCACCGATCCACGCGTTTCTCGAGCTCGGCCTCGGCGTTGGCGAGCCGCTCGAGCGTCGCGCGAACCGTGTCACCTTCCCGAGCGTAAAAGCCCGGGTCGGCGATCGTCTCCTGCAACTCGGCAATCGCCGCTTCGAGCTTCTCGATTTCCGCCGGCAGGGCGTCGAGTTCGCGCTGGTCCTTGTATCCCAACTTGGTTGCCGGCCGCTGCCTGCGCCGTTCCGCTGCGCGGCGCTTGCGTTCCTCCGCCGCGTAGGGATTATCGGTGACCGCAAGCTGCTTCCCCTGGCGCACCCAGTCGCTGTAGCCGCCGACATATTCCTGGATACGACCGTCTTCCTCGAAAACGATCGTGCTCGTTACGACATTGTCCAGAAACTCGCGATCGTGACTGACGACGATCAAGGTGCCACTGTACTCGCAGAGCTTCTCTTCCAGCACTTCGAGCGTTTCTATGTCGAGATCGTTGGTGGGCTCATCGAGCACGAGCAGATTGGCGGGCCGGGTAAACAGCTTTGCGAGAATGACACGGTTGCGCTCGCCGCCTGAAAGGGCTTTCACTGGCGTCTGCGAGCGTTTCGGGCTGAACAGGAAGCCCTTGAGATAGCCTACGACATGGCGGTCCTTGCCGTTGAGCTTGATGTAGGTTCGACCTTCGCCGACGTTATAGGCGACGCTTTTCTCCAGGTCCAGGGTCTGCCGCAGCTGGTCGAAGTAGCCGATTTCGAGGTTTGTGCCGTGCTTCAGCGTCCCGGTCTGGGGCTCCAGTTGTCCAAGCAGCAGTCGCAGCAGCGTCGTTTTTCCAACGCCGTTGTTGCCGATGAGGCCGATGCGGTCGCCGCGCATGATCCTGATCGAGAAACGCTCGATCAGCGGCTCGTCGCCGTAGCGGTAGCCAACGTTTTTTGCGCGTATGACCTTGCGCCCGGACTGCTCGGCCTCTTCGATGTAGATCCGGGCCCGCGCCTCCGGCGATACTCGCTGCGCACGCTGTTCGCGCATTTTCATCAGTGCGCGAGCGCGGCCCTCGTTGCGCGTGCGCCGTGCTTTGATGCCCTGGCGGATCCAGGCCTCCTCCTCCTCCAGTTTCTTGTCGAAGCGCGCATTCGCGGTCACTTCGTCCTCGAGCGTCTTTTCCTTGCGGCGGAGATAGTCCTGGTAGTTCCCGGGCCAGCTCGTGAGTTTCGCGCGGTCGATCTCGACGATGCGCGTCGCGAGCCGCTGCAGGAACGCGCGATCGTGAGTAATGAACACGACGGCGCCCGGGTAGGAGTACACGCGATCCTCGAGCCACTTGATCGTCGCGATATCGAGGTGATTGGTGGGCTCATCGAGCAGCAGCAGGTCCGGTTTCTGCACCAGGGCTTTCGCCAGCGCGACGCGCCGCCGCCAGCCGCCCGACAGTTCATTCATTTTCCGGTCGGCGGGCAGGTTGAGGTCCGAGATCACCGCGTCGACACGCTGTTCGATATGCCAGCCTTCGTGCGTGTCGATCCTGGCGTGCAGCGCCTCGAGTTCCAGCATGCCTTCGCGGTCGAGATCCAGCCTGGAGCGCCGCTGGTATTCTGCGAGCAGCGCTTCGATCTGGTCCAGGCCGGACCGCACCACGCCGCGCACGGGCAGGCTCATGGCTTCGGGCAGCGTCTGGGAAAGCTGGCTGATGACGAGATCCTGGCCGCGGACGATCTCGCCACGGTCCGGTTCGAGTTCGCCGGTGATGAGCTTCAGCGTCGTGGATTTTCCGGCGCCATTTCTGCCGATCAGGCAGACCCGTTCGCCGGCGTCGATGCAGAGCTCGGCCCCGGTAAGGATCTTCAGGTCGCCAAATTCGAGCGACACTTCGTCGAAGCGAAGTAGTGACATAATTCAACCGCGCTCGCCGGGCGCTCCGGGAATGCAAACAACGGAGGCTACCATGACAGAACAACGCTTCGTCGATCTGGAGACAAAGCTTGCCCACCAGGAGCACCTGCTGCTGGAGCTTAATGACATCATCACAAAACAACAGGAAAACATCATGCGCCTGGAGAAGCTGTGTGGCTCAATCATCGAGCGGGTTCGCTCGTTGAGCGAGGCGGCGCCGGCCGATGTTACAGCCGACGAAAAACCGCCTCATTACTGAGCTTGCGGGCGATTTCTGACCCGGAATATGCAGAGTCTGCGTTGAAGTATAGTGTCAACGAAGCCGTGCCGGAGGACAGGCCATGTCGTGGAAGCAAAGACTGATTCTCGTGGGGCTGTTGCTGCCTGTGGCGGCGCAATCCGCCGATGTATTCGTGCCCGATGAGCTGCAGGGCTGGCAGGAGTGGGTGCTCCACGACAAGGACTACCGGGACTGCCCCTTCTACTTCAACGGCAACGCCGCGGCGCGTGGCGACTTCGTCTGCGCCTGGCCTGGCCTCCTCGACGTCTCAATCGATGCGGATGGCGGGCGCTTCATTCAGCAATGGACCGTCTACGCACGGGACACGTGGCTGCCGCTACCGGGCAACGGCGATTACTGGCCCCACGCGGTCACCGTCAACGGCAACGCCGCCATCGTCGTCGAACGCGACGGCGTGCCCGCCGTGCGGGTTGCGCCCGGCAGCTACCGCCTGTCCGGGTCGTTCGCATGGGACGAGCGCCCGGGTGTGTTGCCGATTCCCGGGCGGACCGGCCTGGTGGCGCTCAGCGTAAACGGCAAACGCATTTTAAGACCCGAACGCAGTCCCCGGGGCCTGTTCCTGGGCGAGAGGGAACGTGAGACGCTGGCACGAGATTCGGTCGAAGCCGAGGTCTACCGGCTGGTCGCTGACGAGGTACCGACTCGGCTCACGACGATCATCCGGATCAACGTCGCCGGCGGCGTCCGCGAAGAACTGTTCGGTCCGGCGCTGCCCGACGGCTTCGTGCCGATGTTCATCGACAGCCCGTTGCCCGTGCGCCTCGAGGCCGACGGCAAGCTGCGCGTGCAGGTGCGGCCGGGCCGCTGGCAAATCAGGCTGACGGCGCGCGCCCCGGCGGTGATCGACGAGTTGTCGCCGCCCGCCGCCGGGACCAACCTGCCGGACACCGAAATCTGGTCCTACCGCGCCAGCGACCGCCTGCGCGTGACCGCGGCCGAGGGCCCGGCGCCCGTCGATCCGCGGCAGGCGCAGGTGCCCGACCAGTGGCGCCAGCTGCCCGCATTTCGCCTGCAGACGGGCGATACCCTGTCCATCGTTGAGCGCAGCCGCGGCCTCGTGGCGCACGATAACGAGCTCGGGCTCAACCGAACGCTGTGGCTCGATTTCGATGGCGGTGGCTTCGTGGTTCGCGACCAGCTCAGCGGCACCATGCGCAGCGCATGGCGCCTCGACATGGCGCCCCCCTATGCCTTGCTCAGTGCCACCGAATACGGAGAGCACCTGCTCATCACGAAAGGTGACGAGCCCGGCGAAACGGGCGTAGAGCTACGCCAATCCCGGGTCGATGTGACGGGAATCGGGCGCAGTGAGACGCGCGCGTCGATGCCCGTTACCGGCTGGGATGCCCGCCTCGCGAGCGTCGCTGCGCTGCTGCACTTGCCGCCCGGGCACAAATTGCTGGCGGCGCCCGGTGTCGACAAGGCGCCGGCAAGCTGGGCCAGCCGCTGGCAGCTGCTGGATTTCTTTCTCGTGCTCATCATCACCATTGCCGCCTGGCGCCTTTTCGGTCCCGCTGCCGGCATCATTGCGTTGCTTGCGCTTGCGCTCAGCTACCACGAGTTCGATGCGCCGGCCTGGCTGTGGCTGAACCTGCTGATCGCAATTGCGTTGATGCGGGTTGCGCCACCGGGGTGGCTCAGGCAGGCGGTACGGGCCTATCAGGGCATCAGCGTGGCGATTCTCGTGCTGGTCCTGGTGCCGTTCATCGCCGGCCAGCTGCGTATCGCGATCTATCCGCAGCTCGAGCCGCAGTACGACTCAGGTTACGGGATCTTCCCGGCTGCGACCGTGGACATGCCGGCTGCCGCGCCGATGGAAGGGCGCATGCAGAAATCCGAAATCATGCCGGCGACCGAAGATCTCGAGCGGCCCGACGCGATGCGCAGCGTCGAGTCCGATGCGCTCGAGGAAGCCGCTGCCACGGGCGCCGCGGCGAAGATCGCGCGGCGGTACTCGCGCTACGCGCCGAACGCCGTCGTGCAGGCCGGACCGGGCGTGCCGTCGTGGCAATGGAACAGTTACCGGCTGAACTGGAGCGGGCCGGTCGATGCGAGCCAGGCCATGCGGCTCATCATATTGCCGCGCTGGGCCGTCACGGTGCTGCGGTTCTTCGAGGTTGCCATGCTGCTGCTGTTTGCGGCGGTACTGGCAGCCGAGATCCTGAAGAAGCGCTGGACGCTGCCCGGCGGTTTCAGCCTGGGTAGCGCCCGTCCGGTCGCCTTCCTGGGTGCCGGGCTCCTCGCATTGACACTAGGCATGAGCCCGCCAGCGGAGGCGCAAACACCGGACAACGAGCTGCTTAGGGAACTGGAATCGCGGCTGCTCGAGCCGCCCGACTGCGTGCCGCGCTGTGCAGAGATCGCGGCTGCGGACGTCGAGGCCCGCGGCGACAGCATCGGCATGACGCTGACCATACACGCGGCGGAGGAGGTCGCGATACCGCTGCCCGGTTCGGCGCGCGGCTGGTATCCACAGGCAATCGCAGTGGATGGCGCTGCCGCCGCGGAGCTCCTGCGATCGAGCAACGAGACGCTCTGGGTGCGCGTGTCGCCTGGCCGTCATACCGTCATACTGCGGGGCGCCGCGCCGCAGGTTGACAGCCTCGAGATCCCGTTTCCCACGCCGCCGCGGGTCATCGAGGTGGACAGCGACGGCTGGCTGGTGGCCGGAATCAAGGATCGCCGCCTGCTGTCCGGCTCGCTGCAGCTGACGCGGCTGCAATCCGACCAGGACGGCGAGGCGACGCCGCGCTGGGAGAGCAGCCGTTTCCCCGCGTTCGTGCGCATCGAGCGTAACCTCGAACTCGACCTGGATTGGCGGGTGACGACGACGGTCATCCGGGTCGCGCCGGCTCAGGGCGCTCTGAGCCTCGAGATCCCGCTGATCGACGGCGAGACCGTGCTCAGCGAACACGTTACGGCTACGGAGGACAGGGTGCTGGTGTCCATGGAACCGACCCAGCGGGCGGTGACCTGGGTGTCGAGCCTGCGCCGAGTGTCGCCGTTGACGCTGGCGGCGGCAGCCGGCGAACCGTGGAGCGAGGTATGGCGCATCGGGGTCGGCAGCATCTGGCACGCACGGTTCAGCGGCGTTCCCGAGAGCGAGGCGCTGCATGGTAATGCAGGTGCGCGCGTAGCCGAGTTTCATCCACGGGGCGGCGAGCAGCTGACGATGACCACCACGCGGCCGGAGGCCAGCGGGGGCACGACGCTCGCGTTCGACGCCGTGAATCTCGTGATTTCGCAGGGCGACCGGTCCAGCACCACGCAGCTCACGCTGCAGTATCGAAGCACGAGCGGCGCGCAGCACGTCTTGCGCCTGCCGGAGAGGGCAGAAGTGAGCGAGGTGCGTATCGACAACCGGGTCGAGCCGCTGCGAAGTGACGGTCGCGAACTGACGGTGCCGATACTGCCCGGCTCGCACAGCATTGCGATTACCTGGCGCGAAACCGAGGGCGTGGAGGGCGTCACCGGGACGGCCGATGTCGATCTCGGCGCACCTGCCAGCAACATCACGATGCGCCTGACGCTGCCGCAGAACCGCTGGCTGCTCGGCACGAGTGGGCCACGGCTCGGTCCGGCGGTACTCTACTGGCCCGAGCTCGCTGCCCTGATCCTGTTTGCGTTACTCCTGGGGCGAATCGAGTGGACGCCGCTGAGGACGTGGCACTGGCTATTGCTGGGTCTCGGCTTCAGCACGTTCAACTGGCCGGTGCTCGCAGTCGTCGTCGCCTGGTTGCTTTCTGCCGGAGCCCGCGAGCGCTGGCGCGCGCGCATACCCTGGTGGCGCTATAACACAACGCAGGTGTTGTTTGCTCTGTTTACCCTCATCGCACTGTTGTCGATCGTGGTTAGCCTGCCCAGCGGTCTTCTGGGAACGCCCGACATGCACGTGACCGGCAGCGGTTCCGCCGGTAACGCACTGGTGTGGTTTGCCGACCGCAGCGAGTCGGCACTGCCGTTCGCGAATGCGTGGTCGGTACCGATCTGGATCTACAAGGTTCTGATCCTGGCGTGGGCCCTCTGGCTCAGCTTCGCGCTGCTGCAGTGGCTCCCCTGGATCTGGCGCTCGTTCGCGAAAGACGGGTTCTGGCATTCTCGCAAAGGGGACGACATCGACGCATCGGCCGGTTCGCAATGACGCCGGAGCCCGTCCTGCTGACGCGGCCCCGCCCGGCAACCTGGATAGCGGTCTTTGCCGGTGTTCTGCTCTGGTCGGGTATCGAGCCGAAAGACACGGTCACCTGGATGCTCGAGGTCGCGCCGGCAGTCATTGCGGCAATCGTGCTGCTGGCGACGCGCCGGCGCTTCCCGCTGACGCGCCTCGCGTACGGGTTGATCCTCGTCCACTGCATCATCCTGATGGTCGGCGGACACTACACCTACGCTGAGGTGCCTGCGGGCGATTGGTTTCGGGACCTCTTCGAACCCCCACGCAACAACTACGACAAACTCGGGCACCTGGCCCAGGGCTTCGTGCCTGCAATCGTCACTCGCGAGGTGGTCATACGGCTCGATGTCTTCAATGGTGCCCGCTGGCGCGACTTCTTCATTGTCAGCTTCTGTCTCGCCGTAAGCGCTTTCTACGAACTCATCGAGTGGTGGGTTGCCCTGCTGTCCGACGAGGCGGCCGACGCATTTCTCGGCACCCAGGGCTATGCCTGGGATACACAGTCGGACATGTTGCTGGCGCTCGTCGGCGCCATCATGGCCCTGGCGCTGCTCGGGCGGTTTCACGATCGGCAGCTCGCAGGACTCGCACAGGACCTGTAAGCTGCCCCGGCTTCGGATCGACGCGAGCAAAGGAAACGAATGAGCAGACGGTGCGCCTACCTGACGATGGACGACATCGGCAATTTCGTGATTGATTCCGACCTCAGTTTTGCGCCGATGGCCGATCTGGGTTGGGCGGTCGAGATGGTGCCGTGGCGGCGTGCCGTCGACTGGGATGACTACGACGTCGTCTATATCTGCACGCCCTGGGACTACCAGAGCGACGTCGCCGCTTTCCTGGACGTCCTCGAAGCGGTCGAACGCTCGTCGGCGCAGCTCGTGAACAGCCTAGAGCTCGTGCGCTGGAACCTCGAGAAGACGTACCTGGGCGAACTCGAGATGCGCGGCGCCGACATCGTGCCGTCCCTGTTTTTCGATCGCTTCGATGCCGACCGGGTCGCTGAGTGCTTCGCTGCTCACGATGCGGGCAAGCTCGTCCTTAAACCGGTCGTCGGCGCAAACGCCGACCACATTTTCGTGGTTACCGACCCGCTGTCGGATGAGGTTGTCGACGAGCTTCGACAGACCTACGAACGCCGTTCCTTCTTCGTGCAGCCGTTTATGAACAGCGTGCAGTCCGAGGGCGAGTACTCGTTGTTTTTTTTCGCCGGCGATTACAGCCACGCGATCCTCAAGAAACCGCGGGCGGGCGACTTTCGAACGCAGGAGGAGCACGGCGCCGACATCCTGAGTGTCGAGGCGCCTGCAGCATTGGTCGAGACGGCTCGACACGTTCTAGGCGTCGTTAACCCGCAACCCGTGTACGTGCGCGCCGATTTCGTCCGCGATAGCGGCGAGCGCTTCCTGCTCATGGAACTCGAACTCATCGAGCCGTCGCTCTATTTTCGCACCGATCCCGGGTCGGCAACCCGGTTTGCGAAAGCCCTTACGCGTGCTGCGGACTGATTCGCGGCTACTGCAGGTGTTGCTGGAAAAAGCGCAGGATGTGCGCAAACACGTGTTCACCGGTGGCCGGCACGCGCGTCAGTCCGTGTTTGCTGCCGGGATAGGTCATCACATCGAAGGGCCGTCCACCGTCCTGCAACGCCTTCATGAGCTTGGTGCTGTTCGTAAACAGAACATTGTCGTCGGCCATGCCGTGAATCAGCAGTAACGGCGCCGCCAGGTCTTTTGCGTAAGGAAACACGGCCGACGCTTCGTAGCCTTCCGGGTTTCCCTGCGGCGTGCCGAGGTAGCGCTCGGTGTAGTGGGTGTCGTAGAGCGTCCAGTCCGTAACGGGCGCCCCGGAAACGCCGGCCGCAAACACGCCGGGTTGGGTGAACAGGCTCATCAGGGTCATATAGCCGCCATAGCTCCAGCCCCATATGCCGATCCTCGCCGGATCGACAAAGTCGAGCGATTTCAAATAGTTGACCCCGACCATCTGGTCCCGGACCTCGACTTCGCCCAGGCGGTGATACAGCGGCGCATCGAAGGCGGTGCCGCGGAATCCCGTGCCGCGATTGTCGATGGTGAAAACGATGAAGCCGTTGCGGGCAAGGATCTCGTTGAACCCGGCGCTCCACTCGTTGGTTACGTTTTGCCCCATCGGACCGCCGTAAACATACACGATGACCGGGTAGCGCTTGCCGGCGTCGAATCCGGCCGGCTTCAGCATACGGTAGTACAGCGCCTGCCCGTCCTCTGCCTCCAGGGTCCCGAACCCGAGCGACGGGCGCGACGCCTTGTAAGGGTGATACGGATGCGATGCATCGAGACGGTTTGCCTCGATGAACCCGATGCGGGTCCCGTCCGCGCGATGCAGGCCCAGTTGTGGCGGCGTGGCGGCGTTGTTGAAGCTGTCCACGTAGAATTCGCCGCTATCGGCGAAGTCGGCCATGTGCCAGCCGGCTTCCTTGCTGATACGGCTCGGCCCGGCGTCACCGGACAACGAAAGCTCGTACACGTTGCGCTCCATGGGGCTGTCGAGCGTACCCGTGACAAAAACCCTGTCGCCGGCTTCGTCGATATGCAGCAGCGCCGAGCGCGCGCGTGCGCCGTCGACAACGTCCCAGTCGCCCGCCGTGAGCGGTCGCAACAGCCGGCCGTCGTTGTCGTAAAGGTAGAGGTGGGCGTGGCCGTTGCGTTCGGAACTCCAGATGAATTGCGGCGACGACTCCAGGAACGCGAGTTCGTTGTGCAGGTTGATCCAGGTGTCGCTGGTCTCCGTCAGCAGGACGCGCGATTCGCCACTGCGGGCATGCACTTTCAGCAGATCAAGCGTCTGCTGGTCGCGCGACTGCCGCTGCACCGCGAGAAACCGGCTGTCCGGGAACCAGTCCACGCGCGGCAGGTAGATATCGGTGTCCTCGCCGATATCCATCCAGCGCAGGTCGGTGCCGTCGGGCGCGACCACGCCGAGCCTTACCTGCGCGTTCGGTGTGCCGGTAGCGGGGTAGCGTTGTTCGTAGACCTTGAAGTCCTCCGCATGGATCTCGAAGCGCTCGGCCACGTGTACGGGCGATTCGTCGACGCGGATGAAAGCTGCCGCCGAGTCGTCGGGCGCCCACCAGTAGCCGGTGTAGCGGTCCATCTCTTCCTGGGCGATGAATTCGGCCATGCCGTTGCGAATCAGTCCGCCGCCGTCGCGGGTCAGCCGCCGTTCATCGAAACTGTCGAGATCGATCGCGAACAGGTCCTGGTTGCGAATGAAAGAAACGTAACGGCCTGTGGAGCTGAACTTCGGATCGGTCTCGCCCGCATCCGTATCGGTAAGCTGGCGCGTCTCGCGACTCCCGAGGTCATACAGGAACAGGTCACCGTTCAGCGGAAACAGCAGGCGCTCGCCGTCGGGCGAAAACTGGTAGCTGACGATGCCGCGCTGACCGACGATGCGGAGGCGTTCGCGGCGGGCGAGTTCCTCCTCGGAGAGCGCCTCGTCGCCCGGGACCAGCACTGTCGAGTCGACGAGCAGCCGCATCTCCCCGTCGGCAAGGTTGTACTCCCAGAGGTCCATTTGCAGGGGATCCGTCTCCTTGCCGCGCATGAACGTCACGCGCGTGGAATCGGGTGAGATCTTCACGCCCCTGGGAGAAGGCCCGTCGAGATCGGGAGCGGCGTACAGTCTTGCTATTTCGAGATTTGCCATATCTTCGCTATCGCTCGCTGTATCGGCGGCGCCCGGGCTTTGCTCCGGATCGGGGCTGCAGCCGCTCAGTGCCAGCAGGGTGCACACCAGGATGAGGTTCGTTCGCATCGTTCGGTCCTTGGCCATAGCGATCAGGCGCTCTGTCTCGAAGGGGGTTCCCGCAACAGAGCTTTCAGGTACTGGCCCGTAAACGAGCGCGAATTTCCGGCCACGTCTTCGGGGGTGCCCGTCGCAATCACCTCGCCGCCACCGTCGCCGCCTTCCGGCCCGAGGTCGATCACCCAGTCGGCCGTCTTGATGACGTCGAGGTTGTGTTCGATGACGACAATGGTATTGCCGCGATCCCGCAGCCGGTGCAGCACTTCGAGCAGGTGCTCGATGTCGTGGAAGTGCAGTCCCGTCGTCGGCTCGTCCAGGATGTACAGGGTCCTGCCGGTGTCGCGCTTCGAGAGTTCCTTGGCCAGTTTCACGCGCTGCGCTTCGCCGCCGGACAGCGTCGTCGCGTTCTGGCCCAGGCGTATGTAGGACAGGCCGACGTCAGTCAGGGTCTGCAGCTTCTTCGCGACCACGGGAACGTTTTTGAAAAACTCGAGCGCATCCTCGACCGTCATCTCCAGAACTTCGTGGATGTTCCTGCCCTTGTAACGGATCTCCAGTGTCTCGCGGTTGTAGCGTTTGCCGCGGCAGACGTCGCAGGGCACGTATACGTCCGGCAGGAAGTGCATTTCGACTTTCAGCACGCCGTCGCCCTGGCAGGCTTCGCAGCGTCCGCCTTTGACGTTGAAGCTGAAGCGGCCCGGCATGTAACCCCGCGAGCGCGCCTCCTGGGTGCCCGCGAACAGTTCGCGTATGGGCGTGAACAGGCCGCTGTAGGTTGCGGGGTTCGACCGCGGCGTGCGGCCGATCGGACTCTGGCTGATGTCGATGACCCGGTCGATGAGATCGAGGCCGAGGATCTCGTCATGCGGCGCCGGGTTTCGGCTCGTGCGGTTAAGCAGGTCGGCGACGGCCTTGTAGAGGGTGTCGTTGACGAGCGTCGACTTGCCGGAGCCGGAAACCCCCGTCACGCAGGTCATCAGGCCGACCGGGATCGATGTGTCGATGCCTTTCAGGTTGTTGCCCCTGGCGCCAACGATCCGGATACGCCGCTCCCTGTCCGGAGAAGTGCGGTCGGCGGGAACCTCGATGGCTCGTTTGCCCGACAGGTATTGCCCGGTCAGCGATTCTGGCGTCGCCATGATTTCTTCAGGCGTACCCTCAGCGACGACCTTGCCGCCATGCACACCCGCGCCGGGCCCGAGGTCCACGACGTGGTCCGCGGCCATGATGGCTTCCTCGTCGTGCTCGACGACGATGACGGTATTGCCGATGTCCCGCAGGTGCGTCAGCGTGCCGAGCAGGCGCTGGTTGTCCCGCTGGTGCAGGCCGATCGAGGGCTCGTCCAGTATGTACATGACGCCGACCAGGCCGGAGCCGATCTGGCTGGCCAGGCGGATGCGCTGCGCCTCGCCGCCGGATAGCGTTTCCGCGCTGCGGTCGAGCGACAGGTAGTCGAGGCCGACGTCGGACAGGAAGCCGATACGGTCGCTGATCTCTTTCACGATCTTGTCGGCGATCGTGGCCCGCCAACCCTCGAGTTCCAGGTTGATGAAAAAGGCCTTTGCGCTGCCAACCGACTTGCGAGTGATTTCCGGCAGCGAGTGATCGCTCACGAAGACATGCCGTGCAGCCCGGTTCAGGCGTGTGCCGCCGCACTCCGGGCAGGCCTGGCTGTTCAGGAACCTGGCGAGTTCTTCACGCACGGCGCCGGACTCGGTCTCGCGGTAGCGCCGCTCGAGATTCGGGATGACGCCTTCGAAGCGGTGCCGCTTGCGGACTTCCATGCCGCGCGAGTTCTGGTAGAAGAAGTCGATCTTGTCGTTGCCGCTGCCGAACAGGACGATTCGCTGCAGTTTCTCGCCGAGTTCCTCGAACGGCGTCTCGACGTCGAAGTCGTAGTGGTCGGCGAGACTGCGGATCATCTGGTAGTAATACGTCGTGCGGCGGTCCCAGCCCCTGATCGCGCCGCCGGCAAGCGACAGCGACCGGTTGACCACGACCCGCTCGGGATCGAAGAATTGCTTGACGCCCAGGCCGTCACAGGACGGGCAGGCGCCCGAGGGATTATTGAACGAGAACAGACGCGGCTCGAGTTCCGTGAGGCTATAGCCGCACAGGTTGCAGGCGAAGCGGTCGGAAAAGATGATCTCTTCCTTATCCCCGTCATCCATCCACGCGATCCGCGCCACGCCGTCCGCGATCCGCAGCGCCGTCTCGAACGACTCGGCGAGCCGCAGCCGGGCGTCCTCCTTCACGCGGAAGCGGTCCACGATCGCCTCGATCGTGTGTTTCCTGCGCAGGTCGAGTTTCGGCGGCTGGTCGAGTTCGTAAACTTCGCCGTCGATGCGGGCCCGAATGAAGCCCTGCGCCATGAGGTCCTGCATCAGCTGCACGTGTTCGCCCTTGCGATTGTCGACGACGGGCGCCAGCAACATCAGGCGCGTGCCCTCGGGCATTGCCAGCACCTGGTCGACCATCTGGCTCACGGTCTGTGCCTCCAGCGTGGTGTCGTGGTCGGGGCAGCGGGGAATGCCCGCACGGGCAAACAGCAGGCGCAGGTAATCGTATATCTCGGTCACCGTACCCACGGTCGAGCGCGGATTGTGCGAGGTGGATTTCTGCTCGATGGAGATCGCGGGTGACAGCCCGTCGATGTGGTCGACGTCGGGCTTTTCCATCATCGAGAGGAACTGCCGCGCATAGGCCGACAGCGACTCGACATAGCGGCGTTGCCCCTCTGCGTAGATCGTGTCGAACGCGAGCGAGGACTTGCCGGAACCTGAAAGGCCCGTGAAGACGATAAGTTTATCGCGCGGCAGGCCGAGATCCAGATTGCACAGGTTGTGCGTGCGCGCGCCGCGGATATCGATGGATTTCATAAATCGAGGAGAGTTTGCCGACCAACCTGCTAATATACGCCGCCCTGCAACTCCGGCGCAAAGACAGCAGACGATGATACCGGGAGAGAGTGACAGCACGAACGCGTGGCTGCCGGCCGAGCGGCGCGCCGTCGGCGTCATTGCGCTCATCGGCATGCTGCGAATGTTCGGCCTGTTCGCGCTGCTGCCCGTGCTGGCGCTGCATGCTGCCACGCTCGAGGGTGCGACACCGTTACTGATCGGCATGGCGGTTGGCGCGTACGGCCTGACCCAGGCCGGCCTGCAGATACCGCTCGGTGCACTGTCGGATCGTGTCGGCCGGGTGCCGGTTATCGTCGCCGGGCTCGCCGTGTTTGCCGCGGGCAGCGTCCTCGCGGCCTACAGCGACAGTGTCTGGGGCGTGATCGCCGGCCGCCTGCTGCAGGGAGCGGGTGCCATCTCGGCGACGCTGACCGCGCTGATCGCTGATGCCACGCGCGACGGCGTACGCACACGGTCGATGGCCGTGTTTGGTGTCGGCGTGGGTGGTGCCTTCATGCTCGCGATGATATTCGGCCCTAAATTCTCGGGCCACTTCGGGGTACCCGCGCTGTTCCTGTTCGCCGCGTTCCTGGCCCTGGTTGCCGCTTTCCTGCTCGTCGCACTGCCCGGGGATATTCCCCGGCCCGAGACGCCGCGACGCTGGAATTTCCGGCCGGCCTTTCGGCCCGAGCTGCTTCGCCTCGACACCTATGTATTTCTGCTTCACGCGATCCTGACGGCGAGTTTCGTCGCGCTGCCGTTCCTGCTCGTGAACCGGCTGGAACTGCCCGTGACCGACCACTGGATGATGTACGTAGGCGCGCTGCTGCTCTCGCTCACCGGCACGATACCGCTCATTGTCCGCGACGAGCGGCAGGGTAAGGGCTCGACCATAGGCATCGCGGTGACGCTCATGCTGCTCGGCCAGCTCGTGCTCACCTTCGCCGGCTTCACCGTCGCGACGGTGTTCGGCGGCCTGGTGTTGTTCTTTGCCGGCTTCAATTTCCTCGAGGCGGGACTGCCGGCGCGTCTCTCGCTGATCGCCGACGACGATACGCGCGGCGCCTCGCTCGGGTTGTTTGCGAGCTCGCAGTTCCTCGGCGCCTTCGTCGGCGGACTGATCGGCGGACGGTTCCTGGCGACCGGCCGACCGGCGGACGTATTCTTCGTCTGCGTGCTGCTGGCGGCGATTTGGCTCGCCATGCAGAGCGTCAGCCGCACCCGCACCCCGTCGTAATAAATGTGGCCGCCTCGCGACGCTTTCTTCGCGACCAGACACGGTTGCACGCCGGCGGGGAATTCCTCTCGGTCATGGCTCGGCTCGCTACGCTCGCCTGCGCTTTACTTCCCTCGAGGAACATCCCCGCCGGCGTGCTGCATTCGCCTCTGCGCCGTCGTCAATCATCCCGGACCAGTCACGGACAACCACCCTCGCTGCGAACAGGCGCACCGGGGCGTTTGTCGACCGAAGTAAAGCGCAGCCGCGCGTAGCGCGGCGAGCCATGAGGGAGACAAATGCCCCAGGCGCCTGTGTTCGCTGCAGCCGGGAGGCAAACACCGCAGACCGGGCTCCATACTATTCCCCGGCGGCCTGCCGTTCGGCCGCGTCCCAGGGCAGAAATATGGCTCGGGCGCCAGAAATCGGGGTGGTTTTCGGGGGGTAACCCTCTACAATATGTGCCCCCTCGAGAGGGTACGAATACCAATCGCGCCGCAAAGGCGCCACAAGCAGAGAATCGTTATGGCCCGTGGAATCAACAAAGTCATCCTCGTTGGAAATCTTGGAGCGGATCCGGAGACGCGCTACATGCCGAGCGGCAGTGCCGTGACCAACCTGTCCGTCGCGACCAGCGAGCAATGGAAGGACAAGCAGACCGGCGAGCAGAAAGAGCGCACCGAGTGGCACAAGGTGGCGATGTTCAACCGGCTGGCCGAGATCGCCGCGGAATACCTGCGCAAAGGATCGCAAGTCTATATCGAGGGCAAACTGCGCACGCGCAAGTGGCAGGACCGGGATGGCAACGACCGCTGGACCACCGAGATCATCGCGGACGAGATGCAGATGCTCGGCGGCCGCGGCGGCGGTGGTACTGCGCCCATGCCGTCCGATTCGGGCCGTTCCAGCGGGCCGCCGCAGTCAACGCCGGACGAGTTCGAAGACGATATTCCGTTCTAGGCGACAGCTATTGTCAAAATGCGTAATCGCGGGGCGCGGGCGGTGTTAGCCTGCGCGCCGCTTTTATTCGGGAATACGAAAAATGGGCGCTAATAAAGAGCCGCACGGCGGCGAACTGAAGAATCTTTACCTGCCCGCCGAGGAGGCAGAGGCGGAAAAAGAGGCAGCGCGGGAGTTTGTTTCCTGGGACCTGACAGAACGGCAGCTGTGCGATATCGAACTGCTGTTGAACGGGGCGTTTTCGCCGCTCGAGGGGTTTCTCGGCAAGGACGACTACGAATCAGTCGTCGCAGCCATGCGGCTCGCGTCGGGCATTCTCTGGCCAATCCCGGTCACGCTCGATGTCAGCGAGGAGTTTGCAGAGAGCATCCAGGGCGGCGACCGGATCGCCTTGCGCGATCTCGAAGGCGTCGTCATCGCAACGCTCGATGTCGGTGACATCTGGACGCCGGACAAGAACGCAGAAGCAAAGGGCGTGTACGGGACGGCCGACGAGACGCATCCCGCCGTCCACTACCTCAGGAATATCGCCAGCCCGGTCTGCGTCGGCGGCAAGCTGCGCGGGGTAGAGGCCCCCATCCATTACGATTTCAAGCACCTTCGCAACAGCCCGGCCGAGCTGCGCCAACAGTTCCGCAAACTCGGCTGGCGCAAGGTCGTCGCGTTCCAGACGCGCAACCCGATGCACCGCGCGCACCAGGAATTGACGTTGCGTGCCGCGTTCGACGTCGAGGCAAACTTGCTGATCCACCCGGTAGTCGGCATGACCAAGCCCGGTGACGTCGATCACTTCACCCGCGTGCGCTGCTACGAGCACTTGCTCGGCCGTTATCCCGAGCAGACAACGATGCTGTCGCTATTGCCACTCGCGATGCGCATGGGCGGCCCGCGCGAGGCGTTGTGGCACGCAATCATCCGCAAAAACTACGGCTGCACGCACCTGATCGTCGGCCGTGACCACGCGGGCCCGGGCCAGGACTCGAAGGGCGACGATTTCTACGGCCCGTACGATGCACAGGATCTGCTCAAGGAGCACGAGGAAGAACTCGACATCTCGATGGTGCCGTTCCGCATGATGGTCTACGCCGAGAATCGTGCGCAGCACATCCCCGTGGACGAAGCCGGCGATTCGGACCAGATCCTGAATATTTCCGGTACCGAGCTGCGGCGGCGCCTGGCCGAAGGGCTCGAGATTCCCGACTGGTTCTCTTTCCCCGATGTCGTGGCCGAACTCCGCCGGACGCACCCGCCCCGGCACAAGCAGGGATTCACCGTGTTCTTTACGGGCCTGTCGGGTTCCGGCAAGTCCACCATCGCCAATGCGCTGATGGTGAAGCTCATGGAGAGCGGCGGCCGGGCGATCAGCCTCCTCGACGGAGACATCGTTCGCAAGAACCTGTCGAGCGAGCTGGGATTCTCCAAGGAACATCGCGACCTCAATATCCGCCGCATCGGCTACGTCGCGAGCGAGATCACGAAGAATGGCGGTATCGCGATCTGTGCCCCGATCGCGCCATACGCCTCGACGCGGCGCATCGTGCGGGACACGATCAACCCGCTCGGCGGATTCATCGAGATCCACGTGGCCACGCCACTCGAAGTCTGCGAAGACCGTGACCGCAAGGGACTCTATGCGAAGGCGAGGGCCGGCATCATCAAGGAGTTCACGGGTATCAGTGATCCTTACGAAGAGCCGGAAAATGCGGAAATGGTGATCGATACGGCCAATATTTCGCCCGACCTTGCCGCGCATCGCATCATGATCAAGCTGGAGGCGATGGGGTTCCTGAGGTGAATTGAGGGAGAGGTTCCGGTTATTCTTCAACCTCATGGCTCGCGTTGCTGCGCTTTACTTCGGTTGAAGAATAACCGGAACCTCCGCCCCGTCAGGTCGTTGCGCGCCTCCAGAGTGTAATATCCCAGAATGGCGAAAAAGCTGTACATCAAGACCTTCGGCTGCCAGATGAACGAGTACGACTCGGAGAAGATGGCGGACGTGTTGCGGGAATCCCACGGCTACGAGCTGACTGACATCGTCGAGGACGCGGACCTGCTGCTCGTCAATACCTGTTCGATACGGGAAAAAGCCCAGGAGAAGGTGTTCTCCGAGCTGGGCCGCTGGCGGGCGATCAAGGAGCGCCGTGACGGCGTCATGATCGGTGTCGGCGGTTGCGTCGCGAGCCAGGAAGGGGATGGCATTACGCGGCGCGCACCGTTCGTGGACGTGGTATTCGGTCCGCAGACGCTGCACCGGCTGCCGCAGCTGATCGAGGATGCCGGCAACAGGCGCAGCTCGGTCGTCGACGTGTCGTTTCCCGAGATCGAGAAGTTCGATCGGCTTCCCGAGCCACGCGCAGAAGGTCCCACGGCGTTTGTTTCCTGCATGGAAGGCTGCAGCAAGTACTGCAGCTTCTGCGTCGTTCCCTATACGCGTGGCGAGGAGATCAGCCGGCCGCTCGACGACGTAATTGCCGAGGTCGTGCAGCTCGCGGCGCAGGGCGTACGCGAAATCAACCTGCTCGGCCAGAACGTCAATGCGTACCAGGGCCCGATGCATGATGGCTCCATCGCCGACCTCGCGACGCTCATCTACTACGTTGCTGCCGTGGATGGCGTCGATCGCATTCGCTTCACGACGTCGCACCCGGTGGAGTTCACCGACAGCCTCGTACAGGCCTATGCCGAGGTACCGAAACTCGCCAACTACCTTCACCTGCCGGTGCAGCACGGCTCGGACCGGATCCTCTCGCTGATGAAGCGCGGGCATACGGCGCTCGAGTACAAACAGAAGATTCGCAAGTTGCGTGAAGCGCGGCCGGACATTTCGCTCTCGTCGGACTTCATTGTCGGCTTCCCCGGCGAGACCGACAGGGATTTCGAGGCGACGATGAGCCTGATCGCTGACATCGGTTTCGACCAGTCATTCAGTTTTATCTACAGCGCGCGCCCGGGAACGCCGGCGACGAACCTGCCCGACGACACGCCAATCGAGACCAAGAAGCAGCGATTGCAGATTCTGCAGGCGCGAATCAACCAGCAGGCACAGGCGATCAGCGAGGCAATGGTCGGCACGACGCAACGCGTTCTCGTGGAGAAAACCTCGAAGAAGAGTGCAAGCCAGGTGGCCGGCCGCACCGAAAACAATCGCTGGGTCAATTTCGACGCAGACTCGTCTGTAATCGGTCAATTCGTCGATGTCGTCATTACGGAAGCACTGCCGAATTCGCTGCGCGGCAGGCGGTCCGACAGCAAGGCGGCTGCATGACATAAACCGCCGGGCGCGCACTTCAAAAAGCGTTCGCTTCGCGGTAGTCTGCGGTAAACCATCGACAGAGGTCTGAAGCACCGATCTTGAATGCAGTCCAGATATCTCGGGATGTCGTTCTCGAGCCCGCCGACAACAGCCGCCTGGCGAATCTTTGCGGCCAGTTCGACGAACATTTGCGGCAGATCGAACGCCGCCTCGATGTCGAAATCGCCAGCCGGGGTAACCATTTTCGCGTGACCGGTCAGCCGGGCGCGACCCAGCTCGGCAGCGACGTGCTGCACCGGCTATTCAGCATGACGGGCCGCGAGCGTCTCGATCCCGAGCGCGTGCACATTCTCCTGCAGGAGTCGGTTATGAAAGAGGGCGAAGCGGAGCAAGGGCTGTCCCGAGATACCGGCGATGACGAAGAACATCTCGCTATCCAGACGCGCCTGAAGCGGATCCGGCCGCGAGGGGCTAACCAGACGGCATACATGCAGAGCATGCATGATTTCGACCTGGCTTTTGGTATCGGTCCGGCCGGCACGGGCAAGACCTATCTCGCCATTGCGGCGGCCGTCGATGCGCTCGAGCATGAGCACGTGCGTCGCATTGTCCTCGTGAGGCCGGCCGTCGAGGCCGGCGAAAGACTGGGCTTTTTACCCGGCGACATGTCGCAGAAGGTAGACCCTTATTTGCGCCCGATGTATGACGCGCTTTACGACATGCTCGGCGCGGACCGCGTCACGCGCCTTATCGAGCGTAACGTCATCGAGATCGCGCCGCTTGCATTCATGCGTGGACGCTCGCTGAATGAATCCTTCGTAATTCTCGACGAGGCGCAAAACACCAGCGTGGAACAGATGAAGATGTTCCTGACGCGCATCGGTTTCGGGTCACGCGCCGTGGTAACGGGCGACGTAACGCAGATCGATCTGCCGACCGGGCAACAGTCCGGCCTCAATAATGCCGTGCGCATACTCGAAAATGTCGAAAGCATCAGTTTTACCTTCTTTTCCCGAAAGGACGTCGTCAGGCATCCACTGGTGCAGCGAATCGTCGCTGCCTACGAAGCGGACGATAATGATGTCGCCTAGCTCGTCGCACCCAGTGCGATGAGTGTTGACGTGCAGATTGCCGCCGGCGCAGCCGGTATTCCCGCAAGCAAATCCATCCGGAACTGGGTCCGGAAAACAATCGACGCGACGGATCCGGGCCGGGAAGTCGATGTTTCGGTTCGTGTCGTCGATGAACAGGAGATGCGTGCCCTGAACCGGGACTACCGGAACCAGGACAAACCGACCAATGTGCTCGCATTCCCGGCAGGCGATGCCGGCTTCGTGCCACCCGGCGAGAGGCCGCTGCTCGGCGACGTCGTCGTCTGTGCGGGCGTGGTGGCGCGGGAGGCCGGGGAACAGGGCAAGCCGCTGGAGCACCACTGGGCGCACATGCTGGTGCACGGCACTTTGCACCTCCTCGGTCACGACCATATTACCGACCCGGAAGCGGCGGCGATGGAGGCGCTCGAACGGCGCGTGCTGTCAGGCCTCGGCATCACCGATCCTTACGCAGGAAACTGATACAATGATGGAGTCGGAATCGGGACCCAGACGCCCGGCCAAAACTGCAACAGTGAGATGAACGACAAACCGCCAAGTACCAGCGGCACGGGGAGCACTTCACTAATTGCGCGTATCAAACGTGCGATCAAGGGTGAGCCCTGGAGCCGCGAAGAAATCCAGGACATCATTCAGCAATCCGAGACCGATATCGATGCCGAGGAGAAGAGCATGCTTGCCGGCGTGCTCGAGGTATCGGAAACCCAGGTGCGTGACGTCATGATCCCGCGCTCGCAGATGGTGGTGATCGATATCGAAGACGACATCGAAGAGATGATCAGGGTGATCGTCGAGTCCGGGCATTCCCGGTTCCCGGTAATGGGCGAGGATCGCGATGAAGTACTCGGCGTACTGCTTGCGAAGGACCTGTTACGTTTCTTCGGTCGTGGGGCCGACCAGGAAGTGCCTATCCGCAAGCTGCTGCGGCCTGCGGCCGTCATTCCGGAGTCGAAACGCCTGAATGCGCTGTTGAAGGAGTTCCGAGCCAGCCACAATCACATGGCCATTGTCGTCGACGAGTACGGTGGTGTTTCCGGCCTGCTTACGATCGAGGATGTGCTCGAGGAGATCGTCGGTGAGATCGACGACGAACACGATCCGGAGGAGGACGCATACATCCGGCCGGAAGGCGATCGCAATGGCAGGCCATGTTTCGCGGTTCGCGCACTGACGCGCATCGAGGACTTCAACGAATTTTTCGAATGCGAGTTGAGCGACGAGGAGTATGACACCGTCGGGGGGCTCGTGATGCACGAGCTCGGCCGCCTGCCGCGGCGCGGTGAGAGCATTGATTTCGGCGGATTCGGGTTCTCGGTCACCAGGGCGGACAAACGCCGCATCGGCGCACTCCGCGTGCATCGACTCGAAGCCTGATCTTCGTGGAACTTCGCGGGTCCGTATTTCAGTGGCCGGCGGACCGGCCGTGGACGAGCCGGGGCATACTGTTTCTTCTCGGCTGCCTGCTAACGACGGCATTCGCGCCGTTCGGCTTCTCGCTGCTCGTGCCGTTTCTGCTTTTGCCGTTGCTGTACGTCTGCCTGAGCGTGTCACCTCGCGATGCGGGATGGCTCAGTTTCTCCTTCGGCTTCGGGCTCTTCCTGTCCGGCACCTACTGGATTTACATCTCCGTCGTCATTTTCGGCGAAGCGCCGGCGTGGATAGCGCTGGTCCTCATGCTGGGGCTGGTTTTGCTCATGTCGGCCTATTTCTTTGCGGCGGGCTGGTTCATAAGCCGGTTGGCCCGCGGGGAGCCGTGGTTCCTGTTGCTGGTCGCCCCCGCCACGTGGGTCCTGATTGAATGGCTGCGCGGCTGGGTACTGACCGGCTTTCCGTGGCTTGCGATCGGTTACAGCCAGGTCGACGCTCTTGCTGCAGGTTGGGCGCCGGTCGTGGGTGTCTACGGTGTGTCTTTCATGACGATGCTGAGCACGACGGCGATCCTGGTCGCGATCATGACGGACGGACGGCAGCGCGTAACAGCAGCCGCGGTTTTCGTGCTCCCGCTCCTGAGCGGCGGGATTCTCGGAGCGATCGAATGGACCGAGCCGTCCGGCGCCCCGGTAAAGAGCACGATCGTGCAGGCCGGAATTTCGCAGGCAGAGAAATGGCTGCCCGAGCGCCTGATGCCGACGCTAGAGTTCTATCGCACGGCCGCTCTCACGGCGTCCGACAGCGAGCTCGTCGTGTGGCCGGAGGTTGCCGTACCCGCTCTCGACGACCGGGTCGAAGCCTACATCCAGGCGCTGCAGGCCGATACCCGCAATACGGGCCGAACCATCCTCTTCGGAATTCTCGAACGCGACGACAGTCACGGTGAGGCCAGCATCTATAATGCCGTCATGCTGGTGGCAGGTGATCGTCGCCAGTCATATCGCAAACGCCACCTGGTGCCGTTCGGGGAGTATTTCCCGGTGCCGCCAAACGTGCGTGAATGGATGCGCATGATGAGCCTGCCGCACAACGACCTCGCTGCGGGCGATGCCGTGCAGCCCCTGCTTGAAGCCGCCAACGGCGAAAGATTGGCGGTCGCGATCTGCTACGAAGATGCCTACGGGGCGGAACAGCTGTACGCGCTGCCCGATGCGTCCATCCTGATCAATGTCAGCAATGATGCCTGGTTCGGGGACTCGATAGCGCCGCACCAGCACCTCGAGATTGCACGTATGCGATCCCTCGAAGTCGGAAGAGCCGCGATCCGGGCGACAAATACCGGTGTCAGTGCATTCATCTCCCATACCGGGGAAATCCTCGATTCCGGCGCGCAGTTCGAAGCCGTAACCATGACGATGGAGGTTCAGCCCAGGCAGGGCAGCACGCCCTATGCCCGTACTGGCAACTTACCCATCCTCGGCCTCTGCCTGCTGATCATGGCCGGGTTCTGGGTGCGCAGCGGCGCCAGGCTGTAGCCGCGTGCACCCGGGGGGGGTGGTCCGCAGCCTGCTGCGAACGCCGCCGCGTTGCTGTACGCTTTCCGGTCTTGATGACTGCACGGAAAAGATCGTCAATGAGTACGCCCTACAACCCCGAATCCGTCGAGAAAGCCGCCCAGGACTACTGGCAGGAGTCGCGCTGCTTCGAGGTGCTCGAGGACCAGGACAAGGAAAAGTTCTACTGCCTCACGATGTTCCCGTATCCGAGCGGCAAGCTTCACATGGGACATGTACGGGTCTTTACGATCAGTGACGTTATTGCCCGTTATCACCGCATGCAGGGCAGGCACGTGCTGCAGCCGATGGGCTGGGATGCCTTCGGCATGCCTGCCGAAAATGCGGCCATCAAGCGTGGCGTGCCGCCCGCGGAATGGACGTACAACAACATCGACGACATGCGGGATCAGCTGCGGCGCCTCGGCTACGCGTACGACTGGACACGCGAGGTGACCACCTGCAGGCCGGAATACTATCGCTGGGAGCAATGGCTGTTCACGAAGATGTTCGAAAAGGGTCTCGTGTACCGCAGGAATTCGGTCGTCAACTGGGATCCCGTGGACCAGACGGTGCTCGCCAATGAGCAGGTAATCGACGGCCGTGGCTGGCGCTCGGACGCGCTGGTCGAGCGGCGCGAAATTCCGCAGTGGTTCATGAAGATTACCGCTTACGCCGATGAGCTGCTTGACGGGCTCGATGACCTGCCCGGCTGGCCGGACTCGGTCAAGACCATGCAGCGAAACTGGATCGGACGATCCGAAGGTGTCGAACTGTCCTTCGCTGTCGAGGACGAGGACGAGCCACTGGTCGTATTCACGACGCGCCCGGACACGCTGCTCGGCGTCACCTACATGGCGGTCGCCGCGGAACATCCGCTGGCGGCGAAAGCGGCGGCGGACAACGCGGCGATTGCGGCCTTCATCGATGAGTGCAGGCAATCGCACGCAGCCGAAGCATCGCTCGAAACGATGGAAAAGAAGGGCATGGCGCTGGGAATCGACGCTGTGCATCCGATCTCCGGTGAGAAGGTGCCGCTGTGGGTCGCGAACTTCGTGCTGATGAGCTACGGCACCGGTGCGGTCATGGCGGTTCCGGGGCATGACGAGCGCGACTGGGAGTTTGCGAAGAAGCACGGCCTCGAGATAAGGCAGGTAATTGCGCCGGCCGACGGCAGCGAGATCGATATCGACGAGGGTGCGTTCACGGATTACGGCGTACTGGTGAATTCCGGCGATTACGACGGCATGGATTCGCAAAGTGCGTTCAACGCCATTGCGGACTATTTCGAAGAGACAGGCCTCGGCCGGCGAGCCGTGAACTACCGGCTGCGCGACTGGGGCGTCTCCCGTCAGCGTTACTGGGGTGCGCCGATTCCGATCATCTACTGTGACGACTGCGATGCCGTCCCCGTGCCCGAAAAAGACCTGCCGGTCGTGCTTCCGGAAGATGTCGAATTCACGGGCCACGGTTCGCCACTCAAGGATCTCACGGAATTCTACGAGACGACCTGTCCTCGCTGCGGCAACGCGGCGCGTCGCGAGACGGACACGTTCGACACTTTTGTCGAATCGTCGTGGTATTTCGCGCGCTACGCGTGCCCCGACAACGACCGGAAGATGCTCGACGATCGCGAGGCATACTGGATGCCCGTGGACCAGTATACGGGCGGCATCGAGCATGCGATTCTGCACCTGTTGTATTCACGTTTCTTCCAGCGCGTCATGCGTGACGAGGGCCTGAGCGCGGCGTCGGAGCCGTTCACCAACCTGCTCACGCAGGGCATGGTGCTGAAGGACGGCGCAAAGATGTCCAAGAACAAGGGCAATACGGTCGATCCGCAGGAGCTGATCGCAAGGTTCGGCGCGGACACGGTCAGGCTGTTCATGATGTTCGCGGCGCCGCCGGAACAGGCGCTCGAATGGTCCGATGAAGGCGTACAGGGAGGCTCCCGTTTCCTGAAGCGCTTCTGGGGAGCCGTGCAGAACCACGTCGCTGCCGGCACAGCCGTTGACCTCGATGTTGCGGCGCTCGATACCGGGCAAAAGGACCTGCGCCGCAAGACGCATGAGACTATCAGCAAGATCTCCGACGACATCGGCCGGCGCAACATGTTCAATACGGCGGTCGCGGCCTCGATGGAGCTGCTGAATGCGGTCAACCGTTTCGAGGACGGCTCCGACCAGGGCAGGGCCGTCGAACGGGAAGCGCTCGAGGCAGTGGTCCTGATGCTGTCGCCGATCGTTCCGCACATCTGTCATGCGCTGTGGCAGATGCTCGGTGCGCGGCAAGATCTCTGTTGCCGCCGACGCAGATGAGCAGACGATTATCGACCAGGCGCTCGCGGATTCGAACGCGCAGCGCTTTATCGCGGAAAAGGCGGTCAGGAAGACGATCGTAGTCCCCGGCCGCCTGGTGAATATCGTTGTATAGGCTTCTCGCCCTGTTGCCGTTGCTGCTCATTGCGGCGTGCGGCTTCAGCCTGCAGGGTGCCACGTCGACACCGGCGGCGATGCAGCGAACGTACATAGCCACGCCCGACAGGTTCAGCCAGTTCTATCGCGAGCTGCGCCGCAGCTTGCAGGCGGCCGGCGTTGAAGTGCTGGACTCGCCGGCGGATGCAACGGCGACGCTGACGATTCTCTATGACTTTACCGATCAGCGCGTACTGTCGGTGTCGGCGCGCAACGTTCCGACCGAGTTCGAGGTGTTCTACACGGTGCGCTATGGGATCAGGAGTGGCCAGCAGAGCCTGCTCGAGCCGCAGGAGCTTACGCTGACGCGCGACTATACCTACGACGCAACGCTGGTGCTCGGCAAGGCCAAGGAAGAGCAAGTGATGCGAGACGCGATCGTCGACGATCTCGTGCGCATCGTCCTGAAACAGATTTCTGCGATTTGATACCGGCGGTGACAGCGAGCCGTTCCGTACTGACGGTCGCCGATGTCCGGTTCAGCAGGCTTGTGCAGCTCCTGGGACGATTCGGCCTGTCGCTCCGGCTGCTCGGGCATGACGAGTCCATCACCGGGAGCTTCTGGGGCGAGCCCGAGGCCGGCATCGTCAAACGCTGTGTATACGTCCGCCTCGATACGCCGGTGCACTCCTTGCTGCACGAAGCCTGTCACGTGATCTGCATGGACGAGACGCGCCGTGCAAGCCTCGACCGCGATGCGGGTGGCGACGATATCGAGGAGGCCGCGGTGTGCTACCTGCAGATCCTGCTGGCCGACTATTTGCCCGGCGTCGGCCGCGATCGGCTGATGCAGGACATGGACAGCTGGGGCTACACCTTCCGCCTCGGCAGCAGCCGGGCCTGGTTCGAGTCCGACGCCGCCGACGCTCGCGCCTGGCTGCTCGGGGAAAAGCTGCTGACCCCCGACGGCACCCCGGCGTTTATACTCAGAAATGGCTAAAAAGTTATTTAAATCAGTTGTTTAACAGAAAACCGGTGTGCGGTGTATAGTCGGGCATGGCCTGGTTTCGCTACATCCTCTATTTCTTCGGCATTGCGTTGCTCACGGCGCTGCTGGTGCGCCTGGAAGTGGCCTACCCCGGGGCGCTGCGCCTGCAGGAGTTCGTGTCCGGGGGCGATGAGTACGGCACCAGTGAATTCTCCGCGATCGAGATCATCCAGCTGCTGATACTGCTGACGTGTGGCGGCTTGATGGCCTGGGTGGCACAGCACAGCCACACGCAGCGGCCGCTCGCCTTCCTCTTCGGCGGACTCGCGCTGGTGTTCATGATCCGCGAGCTTCACTACTTCTTCGATCAATACATTATCGACAACCTGTGGCAGGTGCTGGCAGGAATCTGTGGTGCGTTGCTGATCGCATACTGTTACAGGCACCTGAAGCGGCTCAACATCGCGCTGGCCAGGATCTGGCCGTCCCCGGGCCTGACGCTGATCTTCGCGGGGGCCGTGATCCTGTTCGCCTACTCGATGCTGGTCGGGCACGAACCCCTCTGGCAGGCTATCCTCGGCGACGCTTACGCGCGTATCATCAAGCTCGCTGTCGAGGAGTTCATCGAATTGATCGGCTACCTGCTGTGGCTGATCGGAACGATCGAATACGTATACCAGTCGAAAGCGCTCATGGAGCGGGAACCGAAGCCCGCGGCCGTCAAACGCCGTGAGTATCGCCGTCACCATTAGCCCGGATATTGCACCCGCTGTTTGAGCCCCAGGGCCAGGGATCAGCGCTGTCGGGGAGAGCATGGCAACACCAACAATAATCAACCGCATGATGAGCGGTAGTCTCGTGCTGCAGATTGCCGTCGGCATCGTCGCGGGCATCGCGCTGTCTTTACTGTCGCCCGAGGCAGGCAAAGCCTCGATGCTGCTGGGCAACCTGTTCGTGCAGGCGCTGAAGGCCGTCGCGCCAGTGCTCGTCCTCGTGCTCGTGGCGTCGGCAATCGCGAATCGGCGTGTCAGCCACACTGCACAGCTTCGACCCATCGTGATCATGTACCTCGTCGGAACCATCGCCGCCGCGTGGCTTGCGATAACCGTAAGCACCTTGTTCCCGACAACGCTCGCGCTGCAGTTCCCCGAGGTAACCGCGACGGCGCCGCAGGGAATCGCGCAGGTATTGGGTGGGCTGCTCCTGAAGCTGGTCGACAATCCGGTCAACGCAATCCTGAACGCGAATTACATTGGCATCCTCGTTTGGGGCGTGCTGCTCGGCGTCTTTCTTCACCATGGGGCCGATACGACCCGGCAGGTACTGGCGGACCTTGCCGACGCGGTGACGCACATCGTCCGCATCGTCATCCGGCTGGCACCGATAGGAATATTCGGGCTCGTCGCCGGCAACCTCGCGGAGTCGGGCCTGTCCGCCCTCGGCGGTTACGCGCGCATCCTGACGGTGTTGCTGAGCTGCATGTTGATCATGGCGTTGCTGATAAACCCGCTCATTGTGTGGGTGAAAACGCGCAGCAATCCGTATCCCATCGTATTCACGGCGCTGCGAGAAAGTGGTGTCACGGCATTCTTCACGCGCAGCTCGGCCGCCAACATCCCCGTCAACCTGGCGCTGTGCGAACGCCTGGATCTCGAGAAGGACACCTACGCGCTGTCGATTCCGCTTGGCGCGACCATCAATATGGGCGGCGCCGCCATAACGATTACGGTATTGACGCTCGCAGCAGCGCATACGCTCGGTGTATCCGTCGATCTTCCAACGGCGCTCTTGCTCAGCGTCGTCGCGGCGCTGTCGGCTTGCGGTGCATCGGGCGTCGCAGGCGGATCGCTGCTGCTGATTCCGCTCAGCTGCAGCCTGTTCGGAATATCCAACGATGTCGCGATGCAGGTCGTCGCTGTCGGCTTCGTCATCAGCGTGCTGCAGGACTCCGCCGAAACGGCACTGAACAGCTCGACCGACGTGGTGTTTACCGCGGCGGTGGCGGCAAAGGCCGGCTGACCGCTACGTTTGGAACATACTTATTCCGCGCATCGCTGCGCCATAGTAGGGTCCGAATTCAGGGAGCCGCCTCGCAACGAGGAGATTTCAGTATGCACACCTGCACCTATCGATGCGTGGTTTGCCTCGCGGCATTGCTTCTGTCCATTCCGGCTGCGGGCGCTGAGCCCCGGCTGGAGAAGTGTTTCGACTGTCATGGCGCGGACGGCATGGGCAAGGCCGATCCGATGTACCCGGTCATCGCGGGCATTCCGGCCGCCCATATCGAAGAGGCGATTTACGCCTATATCGATGGCGCGCGGCAGTGTCTCAGGGAGCCGCGTATGTGCGAGACGGTTGCTGCGTTGACGGAATCCGAAGTGTCAGCGGCCGCCGAGTACTTCGCCGGCCTGGTCAGGGAGTACAACCAGGAGGACTTCGATGCAGAGCTTGCGGCGAAAGGAGCCGTCCTGCACGAGAGGCACTGTGGCGCCTGTCATGTTCCGCCGCACGACGAAGACGTTGGCTACGCGATCGGGATCCCGCTGCACGGGCAACGGCCGGACTACATCCGCTACGCGATCGGTGCCTATTTCGGTGGCAAACGCGAGCCCCTGCTGGATACGATGGCGCACGAAATTCAGCAACTGGACGACGACGATTTCGACGCGCTCGTCAACTACTATTCGAGTTACCGGTCCGGAGACTGAGCAGCGCGGTCGCACCTGCTACAGGATCGTGGGATTGGGTGCGTCACCGTAGACGTCTTCCGGATCGAAGACTTTCTCGGTGTCGGTCCAGACCAGGTCGACACGGCCGTCGACTTCGGTTGCGCCGAATTCCCTGCCCGTCGGCACGCGGCGGTAAAAGCAGCTTCGATAACCCACGTGACAACTCGCGCCGCCTTCCACGTCGACACGCAGCCAGATGCAGTCCTGGTCATCGTCCACGAGTAACTCCCGGACGCGCTGAACGAAACCACTCGTAGCCCCCTTGTGCCAGAGTACCTGGCGGCTGCGGCTGAAGTAATGCGCCTCACCCGTCCGGATCGTCCGCGCGAGCGCCTCCGCATTCATATAACCCTGCATGAGCAATTCACCGGACCGCGCATCGGTCGTGACCACGGTGATCAGGCCACGGTCATCGAATTTCGGCGCAAGATCGCTGCCTTCCTCCACTTGTTCAATCGATTCGCGGGGCTGGAATTTGACGCCACTGTCCGACATCGCCGGCTCCTTCGGGTTCTTCAGAGGGAACGGCAGATTACAGGGGTCTGCCGCACTCGGCAATATTGCTATCATTGACGCCTTTGGACTCAGGCAAGCCACGATTCTTCGCCGCAAACTGACGAGCCATGACTATCAGACTGCACGATACCCGGATGGGCAGGAAAGTTGCGTTCGAGCCGCTCGTTGACGGCAATGTAACGATGTATCTGTGCGGCCCCACCGTGTACAACTACGCGCACATCGGCAATGCGCGGCCGGCCGTGGTCTTCGACTTGCTGGCGCGCGTCCTGAGGCGCCGTTACACGCTGAAATTCGCGCGCAACTTTACCGACGTCGACGACAAGATCAACGCGGCATCCGTCGAGAGCGGCAAGCCTATCGGCGAGATCACCGAGAAATTCATGCGTATCTACAATGAGGATATGGCCGCACTTGGGGTGCTGCCGCCCGACGTCGAACCTCGTGCCACCGAGCACATCGCCGAGATGATCGCGATGATCGAGGCCCTGATCGAGAAAGGGTTCGCGTACGAAGCCGACGGTCACGTGCTGTTCGACGTTGCGGCGTACGACAACTACGGGTCGTTGTCGAAGCGCAGCCTGCGCGAGATGATAGCGGGTGCGCGCGTCGAAGTAGCCGACTACAAGCGAAATTCGCACGATTTCGTGCTGTGGAAACCGTCCACGCCCGAACTGCCCGGATGGGAATCTCCCTGGGGGCGCGGGCGGCCGGGCTGGCACATCGAGTGCTCGGCGATGGCGGAGAAGCACCTGGGCACCACCATCGACATCCACGCCGGCGGCCAGGACCTCATCTTCCCGCATCATGAGAACGAACTCGCGCAAAGCTGCTGTGCCCATGACGGCCAGGATTTTGCACGCTACTGGGTGCACAACGGATTCCTGTCCATCGATCACGAGAAGATGTCGAAGTCGCTGGGCAACGTCCTCCTGGTGCACAATCTCATCGATTCGATACCCGGCGAAGTGATCAGGCTGGCGTTGCTGAGCGCGCACTACCGCCAGCCGCTGGACTGGTCCGACGAGACGGTCGAATCGGCGCGCCGCATGCTCGACCGCCTGTACGGCGCGGTGCGCGGCATCGAAGTACCGGAGGCGTCCAGAGCGGCTGCGGTGCCGCTGCAGTCGGTCGTCGATGCGCTGGAAGATGATTTGAATACGCCGAAGGCCATGGCGGAGTTTTTCGGGCTGGCCAGGGAGCTGAACAAGGCGACACGTCCCATGGAGCGGGAGACGCTCGCTGCCACCATGTATGCCACGGGCGATCTGCTCGGATTATTGCAGGGCGACCCGGACGAGTGGTTTGCGGGTGCTGCCGATGGCGAATTGCCAGCCGAGGCCATCAACGAAATGATCGGGAAGCGCAATGCGGCCCGCGCCGCCAAAGATTTCGCGGCAGCGGATGCGTTGCGCGATAAACTGGCCGAGGCGGGTATCCAGATCGAGGATGGCCCGGACGGCACGACCTGGCGAAGGGCGTGAGCAGCTGATGAGCAGCGAAGTCGCAGACGCGCAGCACGAACTCATCGAGGAATTCCAGTTTTTCGACAACTGGATGGATCGCTATCAGTACCTTATCGACCTCGGCCGGCGTCTGCCCGAGTTCCCGGACGCGGACCGCATCGACGCCAACAAGATCCGCGGCTGCCAGTCGCAGGTGTGGTTCGTGGCCGATGAAAAAGACGGCCGGCTTGAATTCAGGGCGATCAGCGACGCCGCGATCGTGTCGGGCCTGATCGCCGTGCTGTTGCGAATCTACAGTGGCAAGAAACCGCGGGACATTCTCGACACACCCCCCGAATTCGTGAAAGCGCTGCAGCTCGAGGCACACCTGAGCCCGACCCGCAGTAACGGCCTCGCGTCCATGCTGAAGGCCATTCGCAATTTCGCGACCGGGGCCCTGCAGGCGAGCTGATGGCCAGCGCGCTCAGCCGGGCACTGTCGTGGCCGCTGATCGGCCTCGTCAGGTTTTACCGGGCCGCGATTTCTCCGTGGCTGGGCATGAACTGCCGCTTCCAGCCGACCTGCTCCGAGTACGCGATCGAAGCGCTGCAGAAGCATGGCGTCTTCAAGGGCACCTGGCTCGCCGCACGGCGCATCGGCCGCTGTCACCCCTGGGGCGGTAGCGGCTACGATCCGGTGCCCGGCGACAGGCATGATGACCATGAGTCCTCGTGACTTCCTGCGTGAGATGGCCTATCCGGCCAGTTCCTCCGGCACGCTCATCGCGCTTGGCACGTTCCTGCTGCTCATGTTGCTCGCCTCGGCTGCCGGTCTGCTCGGCATCTGGCTCGCAATTGCCGTCATCCCCGCGTACCTGCGTTATCTCACCATGATCGCGGAAGCGCGTGCGCGGGAGAGAGACGCGTCCCCGCCGGGGATCGAATACTTCACGCTCGTCGGTAATGCCTGGACGTTGTTTCCCGTGATACCCGTCGTCGTCCTGGGGGTACTTGTCGTCGAAACGATGCAGGCACTCGGAGCGGCAGCGGCTCTCATCGTCGCGTTACTCGGTGCGCCGATCCTGCCGGCGATCATCGGGGTGCTCGTCATTACGCATTCGCCGATACAGAGCGTCGATCCGAGGGCGATCATCAGGTTCATTCGCGGCTGCGGGGCGAGCTACGCGTATGCGCCGCTCGCCGCGGTCCTCGTCGTCGCGGTGCCGATGATGCTGGACTTCCTGCCCGTCTGGGCGCAGTCGCTGCTGGAGGTTTACCTGCTGGCCGCATTTTTCGCCGTCGTGGGCGCGGTGATACGTGATGCGGGGCTGATTGACGACGTCGATCTGCCCGACGACACTGAGCCGGATCCCGACGAGGCGCTTGCGGCAGAGGCTTCCGATCGCACGCGCATACTCAATCATGCGTACGGATTCGTGAGCCGCGGCAACCGTGACGGCGGCCTCGAGCACATTTACGCGTCACTGCGGACCGACCCCCATCCCGATGCGGCATGGCGCTGGTACCTGGAGCAGATGCTCCGGTGGGAAGATGCCTATCCGGGACTGCTGCTGGCGCAGCAGTATCTCGGCCGCCTGCTCGAGCACGGTGACCAGGTTGGGGCGGTCAAGCTGATGCTGCGCTGCAGCCACGTCGACGCGTCGTTTCGTCCGCTGACTGCGGACCTGCCGCGCGCGATCGCCGCCGCACAGGCCTGCGATAACCGGGAGCTTGTCGAAACGCTCAGTCGTGGACGGTGAGGCAGCGATGCCTGCGGGCCAGCAGGCCGTTCCACAGGTGCGCAGCGGCGAGGACGATCGATCCACTGATCGTGAAAAATCTGTCGGCAACGACGCCGAGACTGCCATGCGCAATGGTCGCGCCCACGACCAGCAGGCCGAGCCCTGCAACGGCAGCGAGTACGACGTGCGGGTCGTGGTGCCGCGCATAGCCGATGCCGATGGCGACGACGCTCAGCGGCACGGCAAAGTAAAGCACCTGGGCGTGCAGGTGACTTTCGGTGAATGGCATCAGCATCGGCAGGGCACCTGCGAAGAACGGCAACGCGAGGCAATGCAGCAGGCACACGCCGGAGAGTCCGATCGCGGCGCCGTCGAGCCATTCCGTTGATTTCGAGGGTGTTTGATTCATCAGGGGATGCCGTTATGCTGGTGAGGCGCCGAGCGGCAGCACCGCTCACCACCAAAGTGGAATGATATAGTATAACAATACTGACCTCAAGGGTTTGAAAAACAGCAACTTACTGACGACGACTCACTGTTTCCGAGGAACCCATGGACAAACGTCTTCTGACCATTCTTCGCTGCCCCGTGACGCACAAGGGACTCAGCGTCGCCGGGCGTGACACACTCGCCCGCGTCAATGCGGCAATCGAGTCCGGCGGAATCTCGAATCGCGACGGTACGGTGTTGTCGGAGCCTCTCGACGAGGTGCTCATCACTGACGATGAAAAGCTCCTATACCCGGTCAACAACGGGATACCGGTTCTGCTCGAAGGCGAATCGATCAGCCTGGAGCAGGTCGATTGAGGCTTGCCGCGAGCTTGCCATCGGGAAGCGCCCCTGTATGATCGAAATCACGTGCAGCAACGATTGATTGCGTGAAAATCCAGGCAAACCAGCTCTCTTCCTATCTCAAGAACAGCCTGGCGCCGTGCTACCTCGTTACGGGTGACGAGCATTTGCTCGTTGCGGAAGCGCTCGACTGTATTCGAGCCGCCGCGCGGGAACAGGGGTTTACGCAACGGGAGTCTCACGTTGCGACGCAGTGGTTCGATTGGGCGAGCCTGTCCGCATCGAGTGCCAACCTGTCGTTGTTCGCGGAGCAGCGGATCATCGAGTTGCGCCTGCCAACCGGCAAACCGGGCAGGGCCGGCAGCAGCGCGATCGTCGAGCTGGTCGAACGGCTCGGCCCCGAACTCATGCTGATCGTCAGTGCGCCGAAACTCGACAAGAGCGCCGCGTCGGCCAAATGGGTAAAGGCGATCGACGCGCTCGGGGTATTCCTCCCCGTCTGGCCCGTCGGCATCAGGGAATTGCCCGGATGGATCGCCGCGCGCATGCGTGCGGCCGGACTGCAACCGGATCGCAGCGCGGCCGGCCTCATCGCCGACAGGGTCGAGGGCAACCTGCTCGCGGCCAACCAGGAAATCGAGAAGCTGCGGTTGCTGCTCGGCGAAGGTCCGGTGTCCGCCGAAGACGTTGCCAACGCCGTGGCAAACAGCAGCCGTTACGATGTCTACAAACTGATGGACGCGGCACTTGCGGGTGATGCGCGGCGTGCAATAAAGATCCTCGGCGGACTGCGCGACGAGGGCGTGGCGCCGGTAATCATTTTCTGGGCGCTCGGCCGCGAGCTGCGCCTGCTGGCCGGCCTGGCGGATGCGGTTCGGCAACGTGTCGACCTCGGCTCCGCCATGCAGAAGGCGAGGGTCTGGCGTAACCGGCAGGGGCTCGTCAGGAGCTGCGTCAGCCGTGCGCCACAGGGCACGTTTCATCGGCTGTTGAAAGCCGTCGGGCAGGGTGATGCCGCCGCAAAAGGCCAGTTGCGGGCGGATCCGTGGCAGGTCGCGAGCGATGTCGTGCTCGGGCTGGCGTTTGCAGGCCGGAAGGCGGCATGAACCGCGAGCCGCCAGGAGCATGCCGCCGATGAGGCCGATCGGCATTTTTGGCGGCACCTTCGACCCGATCCACTATGGCCACCTGCGTACGGCGTTCGAACTGCTGCAGGCCCTGCGTTTCGAGGAGGTGCGTTTCATACCCTGTGGCGATCCGCCCCACCGAGGCGTGACTTTTGCGCCGGCTGCGTTGCGGCTGGACATGGTGCAGCGTGCAACACGGGATGAACCGGGCTTCGTGGTCGACGATCGCGAGCTGCGCCGGGAGGGTCCGTCCTATTCCGTCGATACCCTGGCCAGCTTTCGCAAGGAATTTCCGGGCCGTTCATTGTGTCTCATAACAGGTATGGACGCGTTTCTCGGATTGCCAACCTGGCATCGATGGGATGAAATCCTGGATTTTGCCCACATCGTCATTGCCCACAGACCCGGGTGGCTGGTGCCGGACGAGGGCGCGCTGGGTGCGCTGCTCGCGGAGCGCAGGACGGAGAATCAAAAGTATCTGTACGAGAGGCGCGAGGGCAGCATCTATGTCCACGCCGTGACCCAACTGGAAATCGCGTCGACTGAAATAAGGAACCTGGTGGCGGGCGGGTATGACCCACGCTACCTGATGCCCGATTCCGTACGCGATGCAATCCTGCAAAGTTCGTGCTACACCACCGCAAGCCCGTAGTTAAGGAGGCCGATTACGTATGAAGATGAGCAGCACGCATGAATAGCGAGCAACTGAGCGACCTGGTCGTCGAGGCGCTCGAGGACATCAAAGGCAGGGATATCGTCAGACTCGATGTCCGCGACATGACGACCGTCACCGACTACATGGTCGTGGCCAGCGGGACCTCGACACGTCACGTCCAGGCGCTGGTCGACAACGTGATCGAGAAGGCGTCGGGAGCGGGGCACAAGCCGATCGGAGTCGAGGGCGAGAGCGGTGGTGAATGGGTGTTGCTGGATCTGCAGGACACGCTCGTGCATGTCATGCTGCCCAAGGTGCGTGAGTTCTACAACCTGGAAAAACTCTGGTCGCTGCGGCCGGCCGGAGACCTTGCCGCGACGGAACGGTAAGGCATATCCAGTAGGGCATCCGGGAGATTTTTGCCGTGCACATACGGCTTCTAGCGATCGGCGAACGCCAGCCGGCATGGGTCGACGCCGCGTTCCGGGACTACACCGGGCGTTTCCCGCCGCAGTGGAAATTCAGGCTGCAGGTCATCGCGACGGCGAAACGTGGCAAGTCCGATGATGCGCAGCGCGCCATCGCAAGCGAAGGCGAGCAGATACTCGGCAAGATTTCGCAGGACGAGCAGGTCGTGCTGCTCGACGAAAAGGGCCGGCAATCCACGAGCCGGGACCTGGCGCGGAGGCTGTCCACCTGGCAGGCAGACGGCCGGGATCTCTGTTTTGTCATCGGCGGACCGGACGGCGTCTCGGAGAGCTGCCGCGGGCGGGCCGATTTCGTCTGGTCGCTCTCCAACCTGACGTTGCCCCACGGCCTGGCTCGGGTCCTGTTCGCGGAGCAGCTGTACCGTGCCTGGTCGCTGCTGTCCGGCCACCCCTACCATCGCGCCTGAGAACCGATCGAGTCGCCCATGCCCGCTGCAAAGCTGCACCTTGCTTCTTCGTCGCCCCGCCGCCGGCAAATTCTCGACAATATGGGCCTCGAATACACCGTCGCCGGTGTCGACGTCGACGAACGGCAGCACCGCGGCGAGTCCGCAGATATCATGGTCGTGCGGCTCGCCATCGAGAAGGCGCGCGCCGCGGATCCCGGGCCCGGCACCGTGGTCCTGGCTGCTGATACGGCCGTGGTCCTCGACAGCGACG
Organism: uncultured Woeseiaceae bacterium; assembly: GCA_947258565.1. Lineage (GTDB taxonomy): Bacteria > Pseudomonadota > Gammaproteobacteria > Steroidobacterales > Woeseiaceae > UBA1847. Next base: position 123,693 of record CAMYJB010000008.1, on the reverse strand, counting down.
TCTTCGGTAAACCGAGTGACGAGGCGGATGCGCTGCGCATGCTGGCGGCATTGTCGGGGCGATGTCACCAGGTCATGACCGGGGTCGCCGTGCACTCGGACAGGTCGACGGCAAGCCTGCTTTCCGTGACCGACGTGAAATTTCGCGAGATCGGTCCTGACGAGGCGCTCGCCTACTGGCAAAGTGGGGAGCCCCGCGGCAAAGCCGGCGCGTATGCAATACAGGGCCGCGCCGGGGCGTTCGTGGAGAGGATCACGGGGAGCTATACCGGCGTGGTCGGCCTGCCGGTCCTGGAGACTGCGGAATTGCTGCGCGCGGCCGGCATTGAGCCGACCGCCGAACTGAAGGACACCGTATGAACGACGACTCGCGAAAAGAGGAGATCCTGATCAATGTGTCTCCGTCGGAGACCCGCGCGGCGTTGCTCGAGAACGGCGTGCTGCAGGAGATGTTCATCGAGCGCACGGCGCGCCGCGGCCTGATCAGCAACATCTACAACGGCAATGTGTCGCGCGTTCTGCCGGGCATGCAGGCTGCATTCGTGGACATCGGTCTGGATCGTACGGCGTTCCTGCACGCATCGGACATTGCACCCAATGGTGACGCGGACGATGCGACGGCCGAAGACCTGCCGGATATCCGGGAACTCGTCCGGGAAGGGGATAGTCTGCTGGTGCAGGTCGTGAAGGATCCGCTCGGCAACAAGGGCGCGAGGCTGACGACATTCATTACGCTACCGTCGCGTCACCTGGTCCTGTTGCCGCGGAGCACCAGCGTCGGTATCTCGGCGCGCATCGATCAGGATGCCGAGCGTGAGCGACTGCGCCTGCTCGTCGAGGAACTGCTGGCGGATCACGGCCTCGAATGCGGCGCTATCGTGCGCACCGTTGCCGAGGGAACGGGCCGGGACGCGCTGGAAGCCGATCTCGAATACCTGGTGAGGCTATGGGGTGTCATTCAGGAACGGTGCAGGAACGGTCATGTAAAACACCTCGTGAACGAGGATCTGTCGTTGCCGCTGCGCGTGCTGCGCGACCTCGTAACCAGTGACGTGGAAACCATCCTGGTGGATTCAAAACCGGACTTCGAAGTAATGCACGATTTCGCGGCGACCTTCCTGCCGGGCGTCGAGGAACGGCTGCAGCACTACAAGCGGCGGCGCCCGATATTCGACCTGCACGGCATCGAGGACGAGATCCGCAAGGCGCTTGACAGGAATTTTCCACTTAAGTCGGGTGGATACCTGATTTTCGACCAGACGGAAGCGATGACGACGATCGATGTGAACACCGGCGCTTATGTCGGCCATCGAAACCTCGAGGAGACGATCTACCGGACCAATCTCGAGGCTGCTATGGCCATTGCCCGGCAACTTCGTCTACGGAACCTGGGCGGCATCATCATCGTTGACTTCATCGACATGGAAGAGCCGTCGCATCGCGAAAACGTGCTGGCCGTGCTCGAGCAGTCGCTCGAAGGCGATCATGCACGACACCAGATTACGCCCGTGTCCCCGCTCGGGCTCGTCGAGATGACGCGCAAGCGCACGCGCGAAAGCCTGCAGCATGTCCTTTGCGAGGATTGCCCGAGCTGTGAGGGGCGCGGTTTCGTCCTTACCGTCGAGACCGTGTGCTTCGAGATCTTTCGCGAGATCATTCGCCAGGCGCGCCAGTTCGAGTTCGACGAAGCGCTGGTACTTGCACACCAGGACGTCATCGAATTGCTCCTGGACGAGCAGGCGCAAAGCCTCGCGTTGCTCGGTGAACAGACCGGCAAGTCCATACGTCTGCAAACGGAATCGCTCTACCTGCAGGACCAGTTCGACGTCGTCCTGATGTAGTTCGATACGCGAGTTCGGATGAAAAGATTTCTGCAACAGCTGTTCAAGTATCTCGCCTACCTGGCGGCGGCAGTAGTGATTCTGCTCGCCATCGCGGTCGGTCTATTCCGCCTGTTCCTGCCGAGGCTTCCCGAGTACCAGGACGAAATCAAGGCCTGGGCCAGCGCCGCCATCGGCATGCAGGTGGACTTTTCAGGAATGGACGCGCGCTGGGGTCTGAGTGGACCGCAACTCGAGTTCTATGATGCCGAGCTTAGTCGCGGCGCCCCGTTGTCGCGGGTCATTGCCGCGGAACAGGTGAGCATCGGCGTCGCCCTGACGCGCCTCCTTGCCGACAGAGCACTGGTCGTCAATCGTGTCGTGATTCGCAATACGAGCGTGGAAGTGCGCCAGTTGCCAACCGGTGAATGGTGGATCCAGGGAATTGCCACGGAGGATCTGCCGCCCCTGCAGTCGGACGAGGCCGGTGACCTGGGTGACATCGAAGTTATTGCCGAGGACATCGAACTGAAGCTGATCCTGCCAGGCGATGCAGACATGATGCGCTTCGAGATCAGCCGCATGAACGTGCGTAGCGAGCAACAAAGACTCACCCTCGACGGTACGGTAATACTCCCTGAGTCGCTCGGAAGACAGCTACGCGTGGGTGCGACGCAGTTGCTCGACGGGATCGGCAACGGTGACGGTTGGGACGTTACCGTGGATGCAAGCGACATCGAGCTGGCAGGTTTTGCGGCGCTGGACACGTCCCGCAGCTGGCCCCTGTCATCCGGCAGCGGTGATATCGATGCATCGCTTGCCTGGGTCGACGGGCAGGTCCGGAGTGCCGCTGCGGAGTTTTCACTGGAACAGGTGAGCATCGGCACACGCGGCCAATTCTCCATGGCCGGCCGACTCGAGTACCATCGCGACGCTGATGGCTGGCTTGCGGTGGCGGAGGATTTTCAGATTGGCAGCGCGTCGGGAACGTGGCCCGAATCATCGCTCAAGCTCGAGACGAGCATCGAGCAGGACGGCACCATCGTGATGCTGGACGCACGCGGCGATTACCTGAACCTCGCCGATGTCAGCTTGTTTGTGCCGCTGCTCGCAGACGAACACAAGGACGTTGTTGACGGGCTTGCGCCCGACGGCGTCGTCCGAAACCTCGTCGCCACGATATCCGACCTCCATACGGACTCGCCGCGTTACGCAATAGCCGCAGACCTGGAAGATACCGGAATCGCGGTATACCAGGACCGTCCCGGAGTCCGTGGATTTACGGGCCGGTTGCGAGCCGACTGGTCCGGCGGCCGGGTCGAGATCCGGTCGCCGGATATGGTCGTCGATCTCGGCAGCCATCTTGCCGAGCCCATACCAATCGACCTGGCCAGCGGCACCGTAATCTGGCGCCGGAGCGGCGACAGAATCACCGTGCTGTCGGACAACATCGCGATCAGCAATACCGACCTCGACAGTCAGAGCAATATCCAGATCACGCTGGACAAAGGCGAGGCGCCGGTCATCGACCTCGTGTCCCGGTGGAGTATCTCCGATATCGGGTCTGCCAAGCGCTTCATTCCGGGACAGCTCATGCACCGCAAGCTTTATGACTGGTTCCAGTATGCGCTGGTGTCCGGGAGTATCGCGAACGGAACAACGCGTCTTTACGGACCGCTGGACAAATTCCCGTTCGACGGCGGAGAGGGACGTTTGCTGCTGGAAGCGAGTGTACGCGACATGACCTTCAAGTTTCTGCCGGATTGGCCGGCGGCCGAGATCATCGGCATGGACGTGGTTCTCGACAATACCCGCCTGTACACGGAGCGCAATCGTTCAATCAATCGGGGCCGGGAGGTCGTGGATGCGCAGGTTGAAATCGACGATCTTCGCAAGCCCGTGCTGACTATTGACTCCTACTCGACGGGCACCCTGGAATCGCTTTACAACTATGCGCAGAGCAGCCCGATCGCGAAGGTGTTCGGCGGTCAGCTGAGGCGCGTCAGGGTGTCTGGTGACGCGGCATTCAATCTCGAACTCATGGTGCCGATAACCGACTCACGCAATTTCACGTTCAGCGCTCGAATTGTCAGCACCGAGGGCAGCCTGCAGGTCGAGGGCTTCGAACCGCCCGTAACCGGACTGAATGGCGTAGTAAGCATCGACCGTACGAGTGTCACGAGCGAGGCGCTGGGAGGCGTTTTCCTCGGCCGCCCCGTACAGATCGAACTCGACGCGGCGCCCGACGAACTGCCCGATTTCCAGGTGATTGCGCGCGGTCGCGGCAGCGTGGATGCGCAGGGCCTGACGGACGGCCTCGGCCTGCCGGTCACGGGGTTGGTCGATGGCGAGACGGATTATGCGGTTGACCTGCTGTTTCCGCGTGGAGGTCGCGAGCAGCCCGCGCCGTTCACGGTGCGGGTAAGGAGCGATCTCGTCGGCCTCGAGGTCGCCCTCCCGGAACCGTTCCTGAAGCCGGCGGACGACGCTGCAAGCATCGCCGGGGATATTGCCTTCATACCGGGCGGGCGACGCATCGAAAGCCGCGGTGAAGCTGACGGGGACGTGAGCTGGGACATCGTGTTCGAACGGGAAGACGGGGTGTTGGACCTCGAGCGCGGCACGCTGGCACTGGGCGGTGGGCCGCTCGAAGAGGCCGAGACGCGCGGGCTGCACATTCGGGGCAATGTCGAAAACGTCAAGCTGGGTGATTGGTTACGCCTGTCGCGCGGTGACGAGAAACGCACGGGCACGGCAGATCGCATCCGCTCGATCGACGTGAATGTCGACAGTTTGCGATTGCTCGGCCAGCACCTGCAAAACCATCGTGTAAGAGTCGATCGCAGCGCGCGCGACTGGCTGGTGCAGTTCGAGGGCGAGCAGGTGACAGGTTCCGTATTCGTCCCCTATGACTTCGGGTCGGATCGAGCCGTGGTACTCGACATGGAGCGGTTGATATTGCCGGGGGACGGCGAGCAGGAGGCCGGTGCGGATCGTCAGCAGGTCGATCCGCGAATGCTGCCGCCGATTACGCTCAAGGCCGCGGAGTTTGCGTTGGGCGACCGATTCCTGGGTGCGGTTGAAACGCAGTTTGCGCGGACGGACGCAGGTCTCGTCGCCGAAACCTTCGTTGCCCGTGACGCGACCTTCGAGGCCGTGGGCAACGCGCGATGGGTCGCAGAACCGACCGATGCTGCGGGGTACCGAAGCTATCTCATGGCGACGCTCAACAGCACCGATGTCAAGACGACGATGCAGCGCCTCGATTACGCGCCAGGCATCGTCAGCGACGAGATGACGATGCTGTTCGACGTCAGCTGGTCGGGCGGGCCGCGAACCGACGTGTTCGAATCGCTCGACGGCGATGTGCAGGTGCGCTTCGGTGCCGGTCAGCTCGATGAAATCGAACCGGGAGCGGGGCGTCTTTTTGGCCTGATGAGTATTGTCGCGCTGCCTCGGCGCCTGTCGCTGGACTTTACCGACGTGTTCGATAAGGGCTTCGGCTTCGACGCCATCGACGGCACCTTCCGCATCGTCGACGGCGAAGCCTATACCTGTAACCTGTCGCTCGAGGGCCCGGCCGCCAACATCGCCATCATAGGTCGCGCCAGCCTGACGGAACGCGAATACGAGCAGGCGGCGGTCGTTGCGGCGAATTTCGGCAATACGCTGCCCGTGGTGGGTGCCGTCGTTGCCGGGCCCCAGGTTGCGGCCGCGTTGCTGATATTTTCCCAGATATTCAAGAAGCCGCTGCAGGAGATGGGACAGGTGTACTACACGATCAACGGGCCCTGGGACGACCCATTGATTGACAGTACCGACGCCGCCGATTTTGCATCGCGTGCCGAAACGGCGGGTTGCATCCTGGATTCCGAGTAGAATCGCGTGGCACAGCAATTCAAGAACGGGAGCCTGGCGTGCGAGTAGCAGCCATACAGATGAACAGCGGTGCCGAGCCGGCGCAAAATCTCAAGCTGGCTGGCCAGCTGCTGTCCGACGCTGCCCGCGACGGCTGTACCCTCGCGGTGCTGCCCGAGAATTTCGCGCTGATGCCGGAGCGCGGTCGCGACAAGTCCGGGCACGCGGAGCAGCCGGGTGCAGGCCCGATACAGGAATTCATTGCGGAATGCGCGGCCAGGCACGGTTTGTGGATCATCGGCGGCAGCATACCGCTCGAGTCGCCCGAGCCGGAACGCGTCTACGGCGCCTGCCTCGTCGTGGACGACCGCGGCGAAACCAGGGCCCTGTATCGCAAGATCCACCTTTTTGATGTCGACCTGCCGGACAGGGAGGAGTCCTATCGCGAGTCTCACTCGATGTACGCGGGGGACGAGCCGATGACGGTGGACACGCCGGCCGGGCGCGTCGGGCTGACGATCTGCTACGATCTGCGTTTTCCCGAGCTGTACCGGACCCTTGTCGACGCCGGCGCAACCGTATTCACAGTGCCTGCGGCTTTCACGGCCGTAACGGGTGCCGCGCACTGGCATACGCTGCTGCGCGCCCGCGCAATCGAGAACCTCGCGTACGTCATTGCGCCGGGGCAGTTCGGCACGCACCCGGACAACCGGGAGACCTTCGGACACTCACTCATCGTGGATCCGTGGGGCCGCATACTGGCCGAACAGCCTTCAGGAAACTGCGCCGTCATGGCGGACATTGAACCAGGGTCCCCGGAGCAGCTGCGCGAGAGCTTTCCGGCCCTCGCGAACCGGCGTTTGTAGGAGCGACAGTTGAATAACGAAGTAGATCCGATCGAGTCGGTAATGGCCGACATGCTTGCCCCGGCCGGGCTGGAGGAGCGACATCTCAACCGGACGCTGGGCAGCATCCTGAATGGCGGCGTGGATTACGCCGACCTGTATTTCCAGGTGTCGCGGCAGGAAAGCTGGACGCTCGAAGACGGGATCATCCGGGAAGGCAGCTTCAGTCTCGACCAGGGCGTCGGTGTACGCGCCGTGAACGGGGAAAAGACCGGCCTGGCCTATTCCGATGAGCTGATGCTGCCGGCTCTCGAGCATGCTGCAGGCGCGGCACGTGCGATCGCGAGGCACGGTGAAAGCAGGCAGGTACCGGCGTGGCATCGCGGCGCTGCGGCCTCCCTGTATCCCGCCGCCGATCCGACGAGAAGCGCGCCCGATGCGCAGAAGACGGCATTGATCACCCGCATCGACGCCGCGACCCGCGCACTCGACTCGCGCGTCGAGCAGGTGATCATCAGCATGACGAGTAGCCAGGATCTCGTTCTTGTCGCAGGTTCGGACGGCACGCTGGCGGCCGACGTGCGGCCGCTGGTGCGCTTCAATGTCAGCGTGATACTCGAGCAAAACGGCCGCCGTGAACAGGGTTACGCGGGCGGCGGCGCGCGTTCCGACCTGAATTATTTTCTCGAAGGGGACCGGCCGATGGGCTATGCACGGGAAGCGGTGCGGCAGGCTACCGTCGCACTCGAGGCCGTGCCGGCGCCGGCCGGTACCATGCCCGTCGTGCTGGGTCCGGGGTGGCCGGGTATCCTGCTCCACGAAGCCGTTGGTCATGGACTGGAAGGGGACTTCAACCGCAAGGGGACCTCCGCGTTCTCGGGGAAAGTCGGCCAGCGTGTTGCAGCGCCGCACTGCACGATCGTCGACGATGGCACCCTGCCGAATCGTCGTGGCTCTCTCGCGATCGACGACGAGGGCACGCCGGGGCAGTACAACGTACTCGTCGAGGATGGCGTGCTCAGGGGCTACATGCAGGACAAGCTGAACGCCCGCCTGATGGGCGTTGCGGCGACCGGCAACGGCCGACGGGAATCGTATGCGCACATGCCCATGCCGCGCATGACCAATACCTACATGCTCGCCGGCCCGCACGACCACGACGAAATAATTGCCTCGGTAAAAAAGGGCCTGTACGCGCCCAATTTCGGGGGCGGACAGGTCGATATTACGTCGGGCAAATTCGTGTTCTCGGCGAGCGAGGCGTATCTCATCGAGAACGGCGCCATTACGGCACCCGTCAAGGGCGCAATGCTGATCGGCGACGGCCCGGACGCGCTGACGAAGATCTCCATGGTGGGCGACGACCTGCAGCTGGACAGTGGCGTGGGCACCTGCGGCAAGGAAGGCCAGTCTGTGCCTGTCGGTGTCGGCCAGCCGACGCTGAAAATCGATGAACTGACGGTCGGCGGAACCGCTTAGACTCCAGGTGTCGCCGCGATGCGACTATTGACATAAAGGTCGTTACGCGCGGTTTTTCAAGGCTTGTGAGCTGTTTCACCGCATTGCCTTGCAGGTTGCGGTATCGTTCCCGGCGTCTCACGGAGGAAAACGAATCATGGCGTTCGAGAGCACAATAACCGAAAAAGACATGGATGCCGGGTCGCAGACACTGGCGCAGGGAATCCGCCGCGACAGTGGCGATTTCGAGCCTGATCTGTCAGTAGACGGGCTTTCCGACTCGATCCTCGCGAAGCTGCTGCGCCTTTTCCGCCTGGCCTGAACCGGCTAGCGGCCGCAAGCGCGCCCGGGACCACTGGACGGCGGCGCGTCGGCCGTGGACAATGGATTGCCCCGGGGTTCCCGTTCAGTCGCCATGTGGATCTCAAAGCCAATCTACGAGAGCTTGCCGTACTTCTACCTGCTCGTCGGCGTAATCTCGCTGTCCGCATCGATGTACGTAAACCACTGGTACTGGCCGACGATCTGTTTCGTTACCGGTGTCGTCTGCCTCGTGGGCGGACTCGTGGTGTTGCTGAAGCGGCGCGATTCGCGCGTTACGCAGAGGCGCGGCGGCTAGCAGGCTAACCCTGCTCCTGGCTTACGGGCGCTTGCTTGACGACCGGGGTAACGTCGTCATGCGTGTCCTCGAAATCCGTTTCCGCGCCGGCCTCCGCGTGGGCGCCCGTAGCGATATTCGTGTAGATGAGCTCGTGAACGCCAAGTGATATTGCGTCGCCGCTGACCAGTTCGCGCTTCTTGACCTGGGCCTCGCCGATGAAGACACCGTTGGTGCTGTTCAGGTCCTCGATGACGCAGCGTTCGGTGTCGCAAACCAGCTGCAGATGGTGCCGGCTCACAAACTTGCTCTTTATATAGATTTCATTGTCCGGCGAGCGGCCGACGATGATCCGGCCGGGTGGAAAGGTATGGATCGCTTCCGATTCGCCATTCACCCTGACCTCGATCTGCATGACGTGTGATTCGGTCCCCGGACGGCGGCTGGCGATCTGCTGCAGCTGTTCGTAGACGCCCGTATTGCTCTCGTGCTCGTCCCAGTCGAGCTCCGTGACGGCCGCCATGATGTCATCGACGGATACGGCCGGCTTGCTGTCGGCGAACGCGCACAACAATGCGGTGTCGCAAAGCGTATTGATGAGGCGCGGCACGCCGCCCGTATAGCGATAAATAACGTCCAGCGCATCCGCGGCGATCAGCTTGTCAGAAGCCGCGCCCGCAACCTTCAGACGGTGGTTGATGTAGGCGCGCGTATCATGTTTGTCCAGCGCGCCGAGGTGGAATCGCAGCCGCACCCGCTGTGCGAGCTGCTTCAGCTTGGGGGAGTCGAGCTTCTCCCTGAGCTCCGGCTGCCCGGCCAGGATAATGCGCAGCACTTTTTCCTTGTGCGTCTCGATGTTCGACAGCATGCGGATTTCCTCGAGGACCTTGAGCGACAGGTTCTGCGCTTCGTCGACGATCAGCACCACCTTTTTATCGTTCGCATACTGTTCGATCAGGAACATGTTCAGCATGTCCAGCAGTTCGACCTTGTGCTTGTCGAAGGGCTTGAAGCCGAATTCCGTCAGTGTCGCCTGCAGGAATTCCGTGGCGGTGAGCTGGGTCTGCGAGACGACCGCGTAGACGATGCTGTCGTCGAGTTCCTCGAGATACGACTGCAGCAGCGTGGTTTTGCCGGAGCCAATTTCACCCGTGATGACAACAAAACCGTCAGCCAGCCAGATTGTGGATTCCATGTAGGCCTTGGCCCGGGAATGCTGCTTGCTCCAGTAGACGAAAGCAGGGTCGGGCGTCAGCCGGAAAGGCTGCTCGTTGAGTTCGAAATGTTTGAGGTATGACATCCTGTTCGCTTGCCTGGCTACTCGGGTGTTTTCTTCGGCCGTTCAGCCGCTTGCAACGCCTAACTCGTGCAGTTTACCTGCTTTTGGCCGCCCGCGGCCATTACCGGGTGCCACAACGACGGGTCGACTGCGTCACACTTTCGCGAGCGCTGCCTCGACCTGCTGCAGACGCTGGTCGCGTTCGCGGGCCGAGTCGGCGACGACCGTGATATGCCCGAGCTTGCGGCCCTTGCGGGGGCTCTTGCCATAATCGTGCAACCAGCAGCCGGCAATCTGCAGATTTCGGGCCACTTCCGGAATTTCGCCGATCAGGTTGACCATGCCGGCGTGGCCCCGGCAGGCCGTGGAGCCAAGCGGCTGATTCGTGATAGCGCGCAGGTGGTTTTCAAATTGACTGGTTGCCGCGCCTTCGATGGTCCAGTGCCCGGAGTTGTGCACCCGGGGAGCGAATTCATTCGCCAGCAATCGATCCCCGACCACGAATAGCTCCAGAGCCAGCACGCCGACATAGTCGAGGCGGGCGAGCAGGCTGTGCATGTAAGCCTGCGCCTTCACTTCCAGGTCGGGCGCATCGACCGGCGCGCGAGACCGCCGCAATATGCCCGCTGCATGTTCGTTACGCGTCAGCGAATACAGTGCGGTGTCGCCACCGGTGGCTCGCACTCCGATCGCCGAGACCTCGTAATCGAAATCCAGCCATTGCTCGGCTATGAGCGCCGCGCCGGCCAGTTCCTGCCACGCGGCACTAATGTCGTCCGTGGTTTCAACGACAAACTGGCCCTTGCCGTCATAGCCGAAACGGCGGGTCTTGAGGACCAACGGCAGCCCGATGGCGTTCACCGCCGCGTGCAGATCGTCCAGCGAATCGACCGCACGATAGCGCGGCAAGGGAATCTGCAGTTCGTCGAACAGGCGTTTCTCGGCAAGCCGGTCCTGTGCCGTTCGAAGAGCCTCGGGTGGTGGAAAAACGGGAACACGGCCGGCGATTCCGAGCAGGGCCTCGACGGGCACGTTCTCGAACTCGTAAGTGATGACCTCGCAGGTCGCGGCGAGTTCGTCGAGCGCCTCGGCATCATCGAATGCGCGGCGGATAACCTCGCCGGCATCGGCTGCCGGCGGCGTATCAGACGGATCGAGGTAGTGACACGCGACACCGATCACGCGCCCTGCAAAGCCGAGCATCTGGCCGAGTTGCCCGGCACCGACTATGCCGACACGCATGGGCGACGCTAGTGCCGGGGGTCCGGATTGGCCAGGACCGTGTCAGTCTGGGTCTGGCGGTACTGATCGAGCGCACCGGCCACTGCGGAGTCCTCGTTGGCCACGATCGCTGCGGCGAACAACGCCGCGTTGATAGCGCCGGCCTTGCCGATCGCCATCGAGGCCACCGGCACGCCGGCCGGCATCTGCACGATCGACAACAGCGAGTCCTGCCCGCTGAGCGCTCTCGACTGGACGGGAACACCGATTACCGGAACGCGGGTCTTGGCGGCCGTCATGCCGGGCAGGTGGGCCGCACCGCCGGCACCCGCGATGATGGCCTTGAGCCCCCGTTCGAGCGCCGCCTCCGCATACTCGAACAACAGGTCGGGTGTGCGGTGTGCGGACACGACACGGATTTCGTGAGGGACATTCAGCGCATCGAGCGTCTCGCTCGCGTGACGCATCGTGTCCCAGTCCGAGCGTGAGCCCATGATGATGCCGACTTGGTATTTCATCGCGAAATTCTATCATCCTGCGCCGCGGCCATCAGCGCATCGTGGATCTCGCGGAACAGCTGGCGGCGAAGTCCCTTCTCGATGCGTTCATTCGGCGCGCTCCGGATACGGTTGAGCAGCTCGATGAACGGTCCCACATCGGCACCGCTCTGCTCGCAGAGCGATCGCGCGGCAGCATCGCCTTCGGCGGTAATCCTGTCACGCCATCGCTCCGCGTCGGCGAATAGGCGCTTCGCCCGGCGATTGTCGGCGCCGCGAGCATCCAGCGCGCGCCGGATTGGCTCCGGGTCGCAGTCGCGCATCAGTTTGCCGATCAGTTGTTTTTGCCGGCGCAGCGCCCCGTGCGCGCGCATCCTCGACGCGGTGAGCACGGCCTCGCGCAGGCGTTCATCGATCGGCAGTGCACGCAACTCTTCAGCGGTGAGTTCGATCAGCCGCTCGCCGAGGTGCTGCAGTTCCAGCTGCTCTCTTTTTCGTGCGGATTTGCTGGGCTTTGGCTGGGTCACCGGCTAAGCTACTCGGCTTGTTCAATTGGGACCGGTCGTGGCGGAACGGGGCGGAAGTCTAGCATGCGTCCCGTGCCGGCCGAACCGGGATTACAGGGAAGCATTGCATGGGCGAGCTCCAGGCACCGCAATCGCTCGGGCAGCAAGCGCTCGAAGACATCGTCGCCAGCGCACTTGATGAAGCACGAGCTCGCGGCGTCGACCAGGCAGAGGTTGCCGTCAGCCATGACATAGGCCTGGCCGCGACGGCCAGGTTGGGCGACGTGGAGAACCTCGAGTACACCAATGATCGCGGCATCGGCATCACCGTCTACCTGGGTTCCCGCAAGGGCAGCGCGAGCACCTCGGATATCTCGGGCGAGGCAATCCGCGAGGCAGTCGGCAAGGCATGCACCTTCGCGAGCTATACGGCCGAGGACAAATACGCCGGCCTCGCGGATGCCGATCGCATGTGTACCAGGGTGCCCGACCTGGACCTGGACCACCCCTGGAGCCTGGATGCGACGGCTGCGATCGACCTTGCTATTGCCTGCGAAGCGGCAGCGCTGGGCTACGACAAACGAATCTCGAACTCCGAGGGTGCCACGGTGTGGACGAACCGCGGCGTGCGGGCTTACGGCAATACGCACGGGTTTGTCGGCAGCTACGCCAAGACCAGCCACACGGTCAGTTGTGCGGTCCTCGGTAATGCAGACGGCGACATGGAGCGGGATTATTACTACAGTTCGGCTCGTGACCCGGCTGACCTGGACAGCGTCGAGTCCATCGGTGTGAAAGCCGCGACGCGGGCGCTGCAAAGACTGGGCGCGCGAAAGATAAAGACCACGCGCGCGCCTGTGCTTTTCACACCCGAGCTGGCTCGCGGTTTTATCGGACACGTGATCGGCGCTATTGCCGGCGGCGCGCAGTACCGTCGCTCTTCATTCCTGCTCGATGCGGCGGGGGAGAAGATCTTCCCCGCATTCATCAGCATCGCGGAACGCCCGCACATCCCGAAAGGCCTGGCGAGTGTGCCGTACGATGGCGAGGGGGTAGCGACGTACGACCGCGATATCGTGACCGATGGTGTGCTCCAGGGGTATGTCCTCAGTAGCTACTCCGCGCGTCGTCTCGGACTCGAGACGACGGCAAACGCGGGCGGCGCGCAGAACCTCATCGTACCGGGGAACGCGGAGGGCATGGAGACGCTGCTGGCCGAGATGGGCACGGGGTTGCTCGTCGAGGAGTTGATCGGGCAGGGCGTCAATACGGTTACGGGTGATTATTCCCGGGGGGCCGTCGGCCGCTGGGTCGAAGACGGCGAGATAAGCTACCCGGTGCACGAAATCACGATTGCCGGCAACCTGCGCGACCTCTACGCACGTATCGTTGCCGTGGGCCGGGACCAGGACCTGCGCGGCGGAATCCGCTGCGGATCAATCCTCGTCGACGGTATGACCATCGCCGGCAGCTGAGCCGGCGCCGCCCGCCTTCTCCACGTCGTCGAGCAGGTCGGAGAGTGTCACTTCGCCGATCGTGGCGGATACCGCGTCATCGAGTTTCTGTCCAAGGCCATCGACGTGGTGCTCCCAATGCGGCTCCTGGAACGAGCCGGTCTCTCCCTGGCTGCGAACGACCTCGATAATGTCGCGCAGACGGATCCTCGCCAAATCGCGGCCCGGCAAGAGCTCGTCTTTTTCGTTCGTCGTAAGCAGGGCATTCTTCTCGAGTTCGGCCGCTATCGGCCACAGGGTCAGCGAGGGGATCTTCATCTCTTCGCTCATCGCCTGGACGCCGAGCGACTGCTGAGGGTCCCGGAACGCCTGACCGACAAGCACCATGATGTTCAGCGCCAGGCGTTCCCGCATCGAATTGGACAACTGCGGATCGCGACGTCCAAGCGGCATATAGGCGGGGTTCTGATAATAGAATGCCAGCTGCGAACCGATCAGCAGGACAATCCAGTTCAGGTACAGCCAGATCAGCGTAATGATCGCAATAGCGAAACTCGCGTAGACGGCCTGGGTCCTGGCGGCATTGACGACGAACGTTGTGAAAATAATGACCATGCTGGCCCAGATGAAGCCGCCCGCCAGTCCGCCGATCATAGCTGACGAAATGCGTACGCGGGTGTTGGGCATGAACCAGTACAGGAACGTGAATACGCCGGCGACGAGCAGGTAGGGCGTCAGTTTGCTCGTTGCAACGAACAGCGGGCCGACGATGTCGTTCTGCAGCAGATACTGAATGACGGCCTGATTCTGCAGGCCGGTGATCATGCCGAGCGCAATGACGATGACGAGGGGGCCGATGAGGAGCACGAACATGTATTCGGTGAATCGGCGGGCAAAGCTGCGCGGCTTGGAAACGTACCAGACGTAGTTAAAGCTCTCTTCGACTTTCTGCACCATGGAAACAGCGGTCCAGATGAAGAACGCGAGGCTGATACCACCGAGGACGCCGCCGTTGACGTTATGGACGAGCGCCATGATCCTGTCGGTAATCTCGACGCCCTTGTCACCGAGCGGCTCGAGCAGCACATACATGCGTCTCTCGAGTTGCCTGTGGATGCCGAAACCCTTGAGTATCGAAAAGCTGAATGCCAGCAATGGCACAATCGAGAGCAGCGTCGTGTAGACGAGGCTCATCGCGCGCATATTCAACTGACCGCTGAAGACGTCGCGCAGGACGGCATACAGGTAGCGCAATATCGAGCTCGCGACGCGCCCAAGCACGCCCTGGTTCCTGAGGCGCTCACCCCACACGAGTTCGTTCAGATGCTCGACCGGGTTCAATTTCATGGCGCGGCGAATCGTCCGTCAACAAGCGGTTGCATTGTAACCCCCGGCATCAGGCTTTCGTCAGCCTGCGGAAGGCCTCCTGGTACTTTTCGGCGGTTTTCTCAATGATCTCCGCGGGTAACTCCGGTCCCGGGGCCGTTTTGTCCCAGTCGAGCGTCTCGAGGTAATCGCGCACGAACTGCTTGTCGAAGCTCGGCGGGCTCATGCCAACCTCGTATTCCTCGACGGGCCAGAAGCGCGAGGAGTCGGGCGTCAGTACCTCGTCGATCAGGTACAGGCGGCCCTCGTCGTCCAGCCCGAACTCGAATTTGGTGTCGGCGATGATAATGCCGCGCTGCAGGGCATACGAGGCAGCCACTTCGTAGACCTGGATGGAGACATCGCGTACGCGCGAGGCAAGGCGTTCGCCGATTAATCCAATCACCTGTTCAAACGTGATGTTCTCATCGTGGTCACCGGCTTCCGCCTTGCTCGCCGGCGTGAACAGGGTCTCGGGGAGGCGCTCGGCCAGGCGCAGTCCCGGGGGGAGGGGGATACCGCACACTTTGCCCGACTCCTGGTAGTCCTTCCATCCGGAGCCGATGAGGTAGCCCCGAACCACTGCCTCGATCGGCAGTGGTTTCAGGCGCTTCACGACCAGCGAGCGGCGCCGCAACTGCTCGCGTAACAATGCATCCTCGATGACGTCGTCGATGCTCCGGGGTGTCAGCTGATTCTCGATGATCTCCTCCATCATGCGGAACCAGAAAAGTGATATCTGCGTGAGCACTTCACCCTTGCCCGGTACGGGATCGCGCATGACGACGTCGAATGCAGACAGCCGGTCGGTGGTTACGATGAGGAGATGCTCTTCGTCGATGCTGTAGATGTCGCGGACCTTGCCACGCCCGATCAGCGGGTAGCCAGGAATCGAAGACTCGAAGATTGCGCCGGCAGTGTCAGTCATAGGCGGGCTCGGTGGCGTTGCTACGGGCATGATCGCCGTTCGACTGTAGTGTGGCAAGCCACGGACGTAGGCATGCAGCGCCGCAAACGCTACGATGCCGGTATCACCGTGCGGCACCGCCGTCAGGAGCAGGATTGTACTGGGGCAGGATCATAGGCACCTTCTTGGGAGCTCTGCTGGGCGTACTGCTCGTATCGCCGGTCTTGAAGATGCTGTCGGTTGCGGCCGGGTATTTCGCCGGCCGGCAGTTCGACCGCGGGTTTGCGGCGGAGCGGCACGCGTTCGACGATCTTGGAACCGGTTCCGGACGCCTCTCCGACGAATACGTTCGCGCCCTGTTCACGTGCATGGGTCATCTCGCCAAGGCCGATGGGCGTGTCAGCGAGGAAGAAATCCGCGCGGCCCGGCTCGTCATGCACCGGCTCAACCTCAGCCCCGCGCAGGTTCGCAGGGCCATACACTGGTTCGACGAAGGCAAGGGGCCGGGTTTCCCGCTGGTACAGACCGTGCGCGAGCTGCGCCGGGTGCATGCTCGCCGCGCCGACCAGCGAACCCTGTTTGTCCGCCTGCTCCTGGAAGTCGTCCTTGCCGGCAGCCGCCTGCGGTCGCGTGAGCGGACGCTGATATGGACGGTCTGTACAGAACTGGATATCGGTCGCGTGGAGCTGGCGCAGCTCGAGGCGATGATCCTGGCGCAAAAGGGTTTTCGGCGCTCTCCGGCGGGAACGGCAGATACGGCACGGCTGCGCCGCGCTTACGCGACGCTGGGCGTCGACGAGTCGTCCAGCAACGACGAAATAAAACGAGCCTACAGGCGGCTCATGAACCGCAATCATCCGGACAAGATTGCGGGCAGCAATCCCGGCGAGACCGCAATCGCGGATGCGCAACGCCGCACGCGCGAGATTCGTGGAGCGTATGAGATGCTCAAGGCGCGGCGGTCGATCCGCTAGCCCATCTCGGGTAAATTAGTGCCGTAATTGAGAGGAAAACCCCGTGAAACCACTCATCGCTCCCTCGATCCTTTCCGCCAACTTTGCTCGGCTCGGTGAAGACGTAAAAGCCGTTCTCGATGCAGGCGCGGATATCGTGCATTTGATTTGCGAAGCGCTGCGCAACGACGGCATCGAGGCGCCAATCGACGTGCACCTGATGGTCGAGCCGGTTGATCGCATCATCCCCGATTTTGCAGAGGCGGGCGCGACGTACATAACGTTTCATCCGGAAGCGAGCCGGCACGTCGACCGCTCCCTCGGCCTGATACGCGACGAGGGCTGCAAAGCCGGGCTGGTTTTCAATCCCGCGACGCCGCTGAACTGGCTCGAGCACGTGATCGACAAAGTCGATATGGTGCTGCTGATGTCCGTCAACCCGGGTTTCGGGGGGCAGAAATTCATCCCCTCGGCGCTGGACAAGCTGCGCGACGCGCGACGAATGATCGACGACAGCGGGTTCGACATCCGTCTCGAAATCGACGGAGGCGTCAAGGTCGACAATATCGGCGAGATTGCGGCGGCAGGTGCCGACACATTTGTGGCGGGATCCGCCATCTTCGGCAGCGACGACTACGCGGCGACGATCGCCGCAATGAAGGCGGAGATAGAAAAGGCCGGCTAAAAGCCGGCCCTCCGGATCACAGGTTGCGATTCGGCCTGGCGCCGTAGACGACGATGGTCTTGCCGCTTGCCGAGACCAGCCCCTGCTCTTCGAGGACCTTGAGGACCCGGCCCGCCATTTCCCGCGAGCAGCCGACGAGGCGCGACAGTTCCTGCCGGCTGACCTTGATCTGCATCCCGTCGGGATGGGTCATCGCGTCGGGCTCGTTGCAGAGATCCATGATCGCGTGCGCAACCCGGCCGGTTACATCGACGAATGCCAGGTCACCCAGTTTGCGGTTCGTGCGGTCGAGTCGCGTCGCGAGCTGGGTGGCGAGTTCGAACACGAGCCCGGGGCTTTCGCTGGCGATCTGCCGAAAACGCGGATAGGTCATCTCGGCGATTTCGCACTCCGTACGCGTCCTGACCCAGGCGCTGCGCGTCGGCTGTTCGTAGAACAGGCCCATCTCACCGAAAAACTGGCCTTTGTTCAGGTAGGCGAGAACCATTTCATTGCCGTCCTCATCCTCGATCATGACCTCGACTGACCCGTCGACGATGTAATACAGCACGTCCGGCAGATCGCCGGCGTGAATCATCACGGTTTTCGAGGGGACGGTGCGTACGCGGCAGTAGCTCAAAAAACGATTGATCGCCGGTACGTCGCTCAGGGTCTTGGCATTGGTCTGCATGGATCGGTCCCTCATCGCTCAAGCGCCCTCTCTTTTAATACAGTTCGCGAAGAAGGGCAAGCTAAGTCCGTGTTTTGGTTGAATTCATTGCAACTAACAGCGACTTACAACCAGTACGCCGTGCGCGTCATGACTTTTGCCGTGAGCTTCATCAAGCGCTTGACCGGCGGTGGCAGCTCGGCTGCGCCCGCATCGATGGCGTTTTTACCGTGCTCCGCCTCCTCCTCGTGCATTTGTCGGAGGATGGCGCGGCTGCGCCCGTCGTTTTCCGGAAGGCTTTCGAAGTGACCTTCGAGGTGCTCGCAGACCTGGCGCTCCGTTTCCGCGATGAAGCCGAGACTCCAGCGATCGCCGAGTACGCCGCTCGCCGCTCCGATAGCAAACGCGCCCGCGTACCAGAAAGGGCTGAGCCGGCTGGGTGCCGCACCCAGTTCGCGAAGGCGCTCTTCGCACCAGGCAAGGTGGTCGAACTCCTCGTTGGCGGCGTGCTGCATCTGCTCCTCAATGGACTTCTCTCTGGCGACCGCGGCGTGACCCTGGTAGAGGCCCTGCGCGGCAACTTCGCCGGCATGGTTAACCCGCATGAGACCGGCCGCATGGGCGCGTTGCCGTTGATCCAGCTCGGCGTCCTCCACGCCCGTCGCGGGATTCTCGCGCGCCGGGCGGCCCGCCGGAGCGGAGACGGTGCGCAACGCGTTATTCGCGCCGGCGAGCATTCGATCGAGCGGGGTCAGTGATCTCTGGTGCATGGCGTCGATTATAGCAATCGTCCGCGGCGCACCGTCAGCATCGAAATACGAGGCCCGGACAGGCGCCACTCAGCGATACCCCGGTGACAAGCTCACCGGACGGCCGCCAAAAGCCACCGAACTCGATAACGTCGATATCGATATCGAGATCGCCGTCAACGCCGGGCGCCGGCAATTATAAACATTTGTAAAAATTCGCGGCCTGCTCGCTACGTTGGCTATACTCCGCAGCCTTTCAGGGGCTGCCCGTTCGATCGAGGAGATGGTGATGAATATTCGCAGCGTGCTCGTAATTTGTTCTCTGTTGACATTGCCATTGGCTGCGCTCGCTGCCGAGGAGGAAGCAGAGGACGACCCGCTCGAGGGCAACGTCAAGCTTGGCTACCTGGCCACGACGGGCAACACGGAGACGTCGAGCCTGAATACGAGTTTCGAGGCCAGGTACGTCGTTGGCCAATGGCATCACGAGGCCACGGCATCGGCGATCAACGCATCCGAGAACAAGGTGACGACGGCCGAGGCCTACGAGGCCGGCTGGAAGACCGGCTGGGACTTCACGGATCGTGACTTCATATTCGGCCGCCTGAACTGGCGCAAGGACCGGTTCGGTGGTTTCGATACCCAGTTTTCGCAGACTGTCGGCTACGGTCGGCGGATCATCGACACGGATGTCCATACCCTCAATGGTGAGCTCGGTTTTGGTGCCCGCCAGTCCAAAGACCAGCTGGGCGTCAGCCAGGACGAGACAATTGCCACCGGCGCGCTGAATTACACCTGGAAATTCAGCGATACCTCGGAGTTTGGACAAACACTGCGGGTCGAAGCAGGCAGCGAGAATACGTTCAGCGAGTCCGTAACCTCGATCACGGCGCGGCTTGTCGGGGCGCTCAACCTGGTCGCGTCCTACACGATCCGCAACAACAGCGACGTGCCGATCGGCACGGAAAAGACCGATACGCGGTCGGCAATCTCCCTGGAATACGCGTTCTAGCAGGGCAGGGCCCGGGGGATAATTCCTAAGCCGTTGTAGATCAAGAGAATTTCGCCCGCCCGGCGGGCCGATTAGTTGTCCGAAAAATCCCTGGATCGATTGCAATAAAACGGGAGGTCGAGTAGAATTTTGCGCCTTTCGCCCCTCCGGCGGCCCTGTGCCTGCCCGGGTGGAGGCTGCGGCGCCGGCAATCAGGCCGCGCACCGCCGGGTTACAACGAATTCCCTTAGGAATCTGGATATCATGAAGACGTTTTCTGCCAAACCCGCAGAGGTACGGCGCGACTGGTATGTCGTCGATGCAACGGGCAAGACCCTGGGTCGCCTGTCGACGGAGATTGCACGGCGCCTGCGTGGCAAGCACAAGCCGGAATATACTCCGCACGTGGATACGGGCGATTACATTGTCGTCGTTAACGCCAAGAAGATCCGCGTTACCGGCAACAAGCTGAAGAACAAGATGTACCACCATCACACGGGGTACATCGGCAACCTGAAGTCGACCAACCTCGAAACCCTGCTGGACGAGGCGCCGGAGCGCGCGCTTCAGTATGCGGTCAAGGGCATGCTGCCCAAGGGGCCTTTGGGCCGCAAGATGTTCGGCAAGCTGCGCGTGTTCGCGGGGCCGGAGCACAATCACGCGGCGCAGCAGCCGATCCCCCTGGACGTCAACGCCTGAGTCCGGGCGAACGAGAATTGAGGCAAGATAATGAGTGAAGCAGTTTTTTATGGCACGGGCCGGCGCAAGACGTCGACCGCGCGCGTGTTCCTGGAGTCCGGCAAAGGTGACATCACCGTCAATGACAAGCCGCTCGACGTGTTCTTCGGGCGCAAGACGGCACAGATGATCGTACGGCAGCCGCTCGAGCTGATGAACCTGGTCGACCAGTTCAACGTCAAGGTCAAGGTCACCGGCGGCGGCACGACCGGGCAGGCCGGCGCGATTCGCCATGGCCTGACGCGCGCTTTGATGCAGTACGACGAATCGCTGCGTCCGGGCCTCCGCAAAGCCGGTTTCGTAACCCGCGATGCTCGTGAAGTGGAGCGCAAGAAAGTGGGTCTGCGCAAAGCTCGCCGCGCGACGCAGTACTCGAAGCGTTAGTCGGATCGATCCCGAGATTTGGGAGATCATCCAGTGGCAGGACCACGGACTCTGACTCCGTCGATGGGGGTTCGAGCCGAGGCGCGCACAGCGCGCCGACAGACGTAACCGCGAAGCGGGTACGTCCATCCCGATCCCGGCGTAATAATTCGGTGAAGTATTGGGGGATCGTCTAGTGGTAGGACTACGGACTCTGACTCCGTCAACGGGGGTTCGAATCCCTCTCCCCCAGCCAGGAAAATGAAAAGGCCCCCTCGCGGGGCCTTTTCATTTTCCGGTTCGGGGAGCTGGAGACGAGGACCGCTGTTCGACAAGTCCGCGCAGCGACTTGCTCGCGCGCAGCGCGAGCATCCCTCTTGCGCAAATGCTGGCCCCCTCGCGGGGCCTTTTCATTAACACGAGGGCCCCATCCGGGGCCCTTTTTTGCGTTTGGCGGGACCGGCCTGTTACCTGTTATTCAGGATCCTGAGCTCGACGCGCCGGTTTTCGGCCTTGCCTTCGTTCGTGGCATTGTCGGCGATCGGCTCGTACTCGCCGTAGCCGCGCGCGGTCAGCCTTGCCTCACTGATGCCCCCGCTGATCAGGTAATCCCGAACGGTGTAGGCGCGGCGTTCGGACAGTCCCAGGTTTGCCGCGGCGGCACCGTCACTGTCGGTATGCCCTGCAACCTCCACGACCAGGTGCGGGTTTTTTCTCAGCCATTCAATGGCGTCGTCCAGTACCTGTTCCGCGCCCGTCAGTAGACGATCCGAGTTGCTGGCGAAGTTGACGCCACGCAGTTCAAGAGTGCTGCCGATTTCGCAGCCGCGCGCATCCACCGGCGCGTTGGCACGAGTGTTCGGGCATTCATCGAGGTGATTGACCACGTTGTCGCCGTCATCGTCCCGTTCGCAACCGTTCACGTAGATTGCAGCACCGGAAACCGTGTTCGGGCATTCATCAATGTCGTCGGTTACGCCGTCGCCATCCTGATCGCGGATACAGCCGTACGTGTCGACCGGCGCGGCCTGCGGCGTGTTGGCACACAGATCCTTGCGGTCTATGACCCCGTCGCCGTCGCTATCGACGAAGATCTCGCAACCAGTGCCGTCCACCGTGACACCCGCCTCGGAGTGTGGACACTGGTCAAACACGTCCTGGACGCCGTCACCGTCACTGTCGGTAAGCGGCGGCGCAGAACGGCCGCCAAAGGTGTATTGCAGGCCAAGCGTGGCGACCCGGTCGGTCAGGCTGTTGTCTTTCTCCCAGGCGAGGCGGAACCTGTAGTCACCCCGGATCGAAAACGCACTGCGGCCAAGGCGCCATTCAAAACCAAGACCCGCGCTGCCGCTGGGGCGATTCTCTTCGCTGCCGGAGTCTGTCTTCGTTCCGAGATAGCCCGCGCCCAATAACAAATACGGGGAGAAGCTGCCGTCGGGATTCAGGTGGCTCAGCAGATCAACACCGATATCGATAAATTCCTGGCTTTCTCTCTCCGTTACCGACGGCCAGTTCGGCCATCCGTCAATCTCCGAGTAGCCGACACGGCCCTCCAGCGCAAATACGTCGGTCAGATGGCGGCCGAATTGTATCTGCCCTCCGCCGACGACGTCCTCGAGTCTGCGGTCCGGATCGTCATCGGTGTAGACAATCGCAGCGCCGAGATACCAGTCACCCGGATCCGCCACTGCCATTGCGGGCAGCGACACGAGTGCCGGAATAGCCAGGAAATACAGTATCTTACTCATCGGGCCACAGATTATGAAAAACCACGGCTCCGAGAGTAGACCCGTATCTCGTCGTTATCTGTGCGTCAGGTCACATGCTCGGGGACCTGTGACCGGTCAATCCGGCGTGCCGTGACCGGTGTCTCGTGGCTGGACG
Organism: uncultured Woeseiaceae bacterium; assembly: GCA_947258565.1. Taxonomy (GTDB): domain Bacteria; phylum Pseudomonadota; class Gammaproteobacteria; order Steroidobacterales; family Woeseiaceae; genus UBA1847. The sequence continues at coordinate 100,874 of CAMYJB010000008.1, read as the reverse complement.
GCCGAGACGCCTCAGCCCCTGAGTTCTCTTACGCCCTCGTCATTGCCGATAAGCAGGATGTCTGCGGGGCGGTGGGCGAATAGGCCCACGGTCAGTATCCCCGGGATGCGGTTGAGCCGATCTTCAATTTCGAGCGGGTTGGAAATCGCCAGGTCGTGCACATCCAGGATGTGGTTGCCGTTATCGGTCACGAAGTTTTCCCGCCAGACCGGGTTTGCCCGCATCTTGACGAACCTGCGGGACACGAAAGCCTGTGCCATCGGCAGCACTTCGACCGGGAGAGGAAATTTTCCGAGCATGCCCACGAGCTTGCTGTCGTCGATGATGCAGACGAAACGGCGCGCCGCCCCGGCAAGTACTTTCTCCCTCGTCAGGGCGCCCCCGCCACCCTTGACAAGGTTGAGCCGCTTGGTCGCCTCGTCGGCGCCGTCGACATACAGGTCGAGATCGCCCACCTCGTTCAGCGTTGAAACCGCAAACCCGCGCTCCTCCAGGAGTGCCGTCGTTGCTTTGGAACTCGATACGACGCGGTCGATACGATTTCGGATGCCGGGTAGCATGTCGATGAGGAAATTGACGGTGGACCCGGTGCCGATGCCCAGGATCATTCCCGGCTCGATGAATTCGAGGGAAGCCTCGGCTGCACTGCGCTTCTTGTCAGCTGATGTCATGGAACTGCGGCCGTTATTCTGACGCCAGAGAGCTTAGCTGATCGACTACGGAACCGCCATGGCAGGCGTCACAGTCGAAGTACCGTGGCGGCTCGCCTCTCCGGGCCCCAATAAAAAGTGCCCGCAAATGCGGGCACTCTTGTCTACTGGAAGAAGGCTCAGGCATTGCCTGTTTCTCCAGTGAAAGCCAACTGGCCTGCGCTATCTCTTCCTGCGCGAGGCCTTCTTCCTGCTGGCTTTCTTCTTGGTCTTGCGCTTAGCAGCCTTTTTCCTGGCCTTCTTTTTGGCCTTTTTCTTGGTCTTACGCTTGGCTACTTTCCTTTTAGCCTTCTTCTTGGCTTTTTTCTTGGCCTTTTTCTTGGCCTTTTTCTTAGTCTTGCGCTTGGCTACTTTCCTTTTAGCCTTCTTCTTGGCTTTTTTCTTAGCCTTCTTCTTGGCTTTCTTCTTCGTCTTGCGCTTGGCTACTTTTTTCTTAGCCTTTTTCTTGGTCTTGCGCTTGGTCTTGCGCTTTGTCTTGCGTTTCGCTGCCTTCTTCTTCGCGGCACGACGCTTCGCGGGTTTCTTCCGCGCTGTTGTCTTACGCTTCTTAGCGACTTTGCGCTTCGAAGCCTTCTTACGTGACTTCTTCTTGGTAGCCATAATTTTCTCCGTGTCGGGTACCCGGCGTTGAGTATATACAAGACAACTAAAAAATCCAGCAAGTTAAGTGACGCAGTCGACACTTTGAATTAACTGCTTCAGGCTGGTTTTTAAAGGATTAAATCCGGATTCGACGATGCAGCTGAAAGGCCGGACCGCTCTTCGATATCAACGACGCGAAAATCGATTCAATCGTCTGCGGCGATCGTTTCTGAAAACTACTTGATCCTGAATTTTCTTTGTGCGGTTTTATACACGATGAGTTACTGCTGACGAATTCGAACTAGCGCTCAGAACGACCGTACCCCGATTCCGTGAAAACACGGAAAACCGGTATATCCCAAGGGTTTGGCGAGATTTTTTCGACGCGCTGGCAGTCGAAGGCCATGCCGATCAGCTTCGGCCGCAGCCAGTGACGACGACCGCTGAGGAACGCAAAGGTACGATCGAAGTAACCGCCGCCCATGCCGATGCGGTTTCTTTCGCCGTCGAATGCAACGAGCGGAGTAACGACGACATCGAGTTCGAATGCACTGATCAATTCGCCGGAAACCGGTTCCCACAGACCGAAATGATTCATCTTCATCTCCGTCTCGGGCAGAGTCTCGCGGAACATCATGTACCCGCGTGCAGCGATCACCGGAAGAAAAATGCGCTTTTTTGCGCTCCATGCGCGCTCGATGATTGCACCTGTATCTACCTCGTCCCACGTCGAGAGGTAGCAGGCAATCGTTTCGCTGACCAGGAAGTAGCGGCTGTTCAGAAAGCGATCGGTGATGCGGCGAGAAGCCACGTTGCGATCTGCGGACGACATCGAACGGCGCGCAGTTATCGCAGCCATGCGCAATTGCTTCATCGCAGTTGATCGATCCTTCATCGGGTTTCGTCAGCTTGGGAAGGAAAGCGCCCCCCGCCTGTGCCGGTACGAGCCGTCGCTCTCGAACCAGAGCAACAGGTGGGGTCAGCCGTGGCAGCAACAGGCTTTCCGCAGTCTCGCTTGACGAGATTCCGGCCCTGCTCAAATGCTGCCGACAGTGCGCGACCCCGAGGTTATGATTTAGGGTCGAAAGGTATCCAGGTCGCTATCGAACACTGCAGGGGGCGCCATTTTTAAAATCCGTGGCTGTCGCGTCAGAGGTCCAGTTGCTGGGATCCTCCGAGGACGCTCTCGACACGATCAGATATCAGTTTCAGGCGATCGCTAATGTCACCTTCCAGCAACCTGTCCCGTGCCTCTGCATGCAACAGGTCGTTGGCCATATTCAGTGCGGCCATAACGGCGATGCGATCGAGTCCTACCACGCGGCCGCTGTCGCGGATCTCGCGCATCTTCTCATTCAGAATTTCCGCCGAGTCGAGCAGATCGGTGCGCTCGCTGGGGGGGCAGGCAACCTGGTATTCCTTGTCCAGGATTCGAACGCTCACCTGTGCGTAGGGTTCACTCATTGTCAGGTACCTTGTTCCATGGCCTTGAGTCTTCCGATCATCGCTTCCACACGTGCTCGCACCTGCTCGTTCTTTTGCAGCAGATTGGCGCGCTCGGCGGTCAGTATGTCCTGCCGCTGTTTCAGCGACTTGTTCTCGTCCTGGAGCTGGTCACAGACGCGCACCAACGCATCAACACGCTTCTCGAGGCGCCTGAGCTCATGCTCGAACGACGTATTTTTCTTGTTAGCCATGGCGATCAATATAGACACGCAACGGGGCAGAATCAATCGCCAATGCGACGTAATCGGCCGCGGCATGGCCCGGTGGCGCCATACGTGGGATCATTACGCTACGCGATGGCTCGCCCGGGTTGGGCACCTATGATTTCCGACATTGACCACGACACTTTGAACGACGCGCTTCGCCGCTGCGGCGCTACCTGGGACGCGTCCCAGGCGCACGGACTGCTGTCCAGCCGCCTGGCTCTGGCGGGTGCCGACGCCGGCGTCGACTGGCTGCAACAGGTGTTGGAGGGAACGGAGGAGTCCAATGCCCTGCGTACCGAGTGCGCTAGCCTTCTGAATACCCTGTACCGGGACACGCACCGGCAGTTGTCGGAGCGGTTGTCCGAGTTTGCGCCATTGCTGCCGGACGACAGCGATAGCGCATCGCTCAGGGCTGGGGCATTAGCTCATTGGTGTGAGGGATTCCTGCACGGGCTCGTGTCGGTCGACCACGGCGAGGCGCTGAAGCAACGCCTGGCCAGCGATCCGCTTGCCGACATCATTCGGGACATGCTGCAGCTGACGCGTGCGGCGGTTGACGAGGATGGCGACGATGAGACGACCGAGGCAGCGTATGCAGAGATTGTCGAGTATGTCCGGGTCGCGGTGCAGCTGACCTACGAGGAGCTTGCAGAGTTTCGGGATCCGGCGGCTGCGTCGTCCGCCGAGGCCAGCAATACCCTGCACTAAGTAGTGGCGCGACGTTAGAATGGCCCCGCCCGTTTTCCGACCTGAAACTGTTTAATGAATAGCAAGGAATTCCTCCGCCGTCGCAAGCAGCTGATGAGCATGGTTGGCGCGGAAGGTATCGCCATACTGCCCGCGGCGCCGGTTCGCACCCGCACCCGGGACGTCGAACACCGCTACCGTCAGGACAGCGATTTCTATTACCTCACCGGCTTTGCAGAGCCCGAGGCCGTCGCCGTGCTCGTGCCCGGACGGGCTGCCGGGGAGTTCCTGCTGTTTTGCCGGGAGCGCAACCAGGAAAAGGAACGCTGGGACGGGTCGCGGATGGGCCCCGAGGGTGCTATCGACCACTATGGTGCCGATGATGCATTTCCGATCGACGATATCGACGACATCCTGCCGGGCATCGTCGAGTCGTGTACGCGCGTGTATTACACGATGGGCATGTACGCGGATTTCGACCAGCGCATTACCGGGTGGGTCAATTCATTGCGGTCCCGGGTTTCGAAGGGTGGGCACACGCCGCACGAATTCGTTGCGCTCGATCACCTCCTGCACGATATGCGTCTGTACAAGAGCCGTGCCGAGATATCGGCCATGCGGAAAGCTGCGAAGGTCGCCGTAAAGGCACACACCCGGGCCATGCGGGCCGTGCGTCCGGGCTTGTTCGAGTACGAGGTCGAGGCGGAATTTATCCACGAGTTCCGCCGCAACGACGCCTGGTCCTCATACAGCCCGATCATCGGATCGGGACGCAACGCCTGCACGCTGCACTATGTCGACAACACGGGCCAGCTCGAGGACGGTGACCTGCTGCTGATCGACGCCGGCTGCGAGCTGGATTACTACGCGTCGGACGTGACGCGGACGATGCCGGTCAACGGCAAGTTCACCCCGGAGCAGCGTGCCGTCTACGAGATCGTGCTGGAAGCGCAGCTCGCGGCCATCGACACGATCCGCCGCGACAATCACTGGAACGAGCCACACGATGCCGCCGTCAAAGTCATCACCCGGGGGCTCAAGAAACTGGGGCTGCTGGACGGCACGTTGCCGAAGCTCATCAAGGATGGTGCCTATCGCGAGTTCTACATGCATCGTACGGGCCACTGGCTGGGCATGGACGTTCACGATGTCGGCGACTACAAGGTCGGCGACGAGTGGCGCCTGCTGGAACCTGGCATGGCGATGACCGTCGAACCCGGTATCTACCTGCCGGACAGCCGCAAGATCCCGGCGCGATTTCGCAATATCGGTGTCCGGATCGAGGACGACGTTGTTGTCACGAGTAACGGCGCCGACGTGCTCAGTAAGGGGCTCGCGAAGGAGCCGGACGCCATCGAAGCATTGATGCAGGCCTGAAAATGAGTGACGCGACGAACACGCAGTACGACATCCTCATTGCCGGCGGCGGCATGATCGGTGCGAGCCTGGCGCTCGCGCTGTCGCCGCTCGGGCTCCGCACCGCCGTCGTCGAGGCCGTGGCTCGCGGTGAGGCGTCGCAGCCGAGTTTCGACGATCGTTCGACGGCGCTGTCGCGCAGCACCCAGCGCATGTTCGAGGCGATGGGGCTCTGGGACGACGTAATTTCAGCCGCGACGCCGATTCGCCGAATTCATGTCTCGGACCGCGGCCGTTTCGGCTTCTCGCATATCGATGCGGCGGAGCAGGGCGTGGAAGCGCTCGGCTACGTGGTCATCAACCGTGTACTCGGCGGGGTTCTGCAGTCAGCACTGGCGAAGTCGGAGAACGTGGATGTGCTGTGCCCCGCCCGCGTGGTAGATATCGATGCAGACGGTCATCTCGCGTGCGCACGAATAGAAATGGACGACGGGCATCACCAGGAACTCGTTTGCCAGCTGCTCGTTGCCGCGGACGGCGCGAATTCGGCGTTACGCCCGATGATGGGGATCTGTGCGACGAAGACCGACTATGACCAGCATGCGGTCATCGGCAATTTGCTGCCCGAAAAGCCGCTGGACTATTGTGCCTACGAGCGGTTCACGGACCAGGGACCGCTTGCGCTGCTGCCGGTTGCCGACGATCGCGCAGCGTTCGTGTGGACGGTATCGAGCAGCGATGCGGATCGCGTACTGGGTCTCGACGACGAGACGTTCCTCGCGGAATTGCAGGAGGCGTTCGGCTATCGTCTCGGACGCTTGTCGCGGGTCGGCAAGCGAGCCGCCTATCCCTTGTCATTGAGCAAGGCGTTGCGGCTGACGGCGGAGCGAGCGGTTCTCGTCGGTAATTCCGCGCACGGGCTGCACCCGGTAGCGGCGCAGGGTTTCAATCTCGGCATGCGCGACGTTGCGGCTCTTTGCGACTGCATCGCCGACGCGCGCAGCAGCGATCCGGCCGCAGACCTCGGCGATCCCGACTTGCTTGCGCGCTATGCACAATGGCGCAGGGACGACCAGGGCAAGCTGGTACGACTTACCGACGGTATCGTCAGGCTGTTCGGAAGTTCCAGTCCGCCGTTACGCGCTGCACGCAACATCGGCATGCTGGGTTTCGACCTCATCCCCGGCGTTCGCTCCCTGTTTGCACGGCACATGATGGGGCTCGCCGGCCGTCTGCCGCGGTTGTCGCGCGGTGTGCCGCTCAAGTGAAACGGCGTTACAACATAGTCGTCGTGGGCGGCGGCATGACGGGCCTCACGGTCGCCGCGCTGCTCGCGAACTCGAGGCATGCAGACGCGCTGCGGCTCACCGTCGTCGACGCGGCCCCGCGGCCGCGTTTCGATTCCGACGACGACATTGCCCTGCGCGTGTCGGCGATCGCGACCGGTTCCGCCGACATGCTCGACAGCATCGGTGCCTGGGAAACGGTCGTGTCCACGCGCGCGTGCCCCTACGAGCACATGCGCGTCTGGGACGGCGAAGACGATCCCGAGGGGCCGTCGACACTGCGGTTCGACGCCGACGAGTTCGCCGTCCCGCAGCTCGGCTTTATCGTCGAGAACCTCCTGGTCCGGGATGCGATCCTGAAAGTGCTCGACAGGATGGACGTCAGCCTGCGATTCGATACGCCAATCGCAGCGATCGACAATGCCGTCGACACCTACCGGGTGCTGCTCGAGGACGGCCGCGAAATCGACGCCGACCTGGTCATCGGTGCTGACGGGGCGCGTTCGTTCGTGCGCGAGTCCGCCGGCATCGACGTCAGCAGGCGGCCGTACGCGCAGACCGCGTTCGTGACACACCTTCGCCCGCAGGAATCGCACGGTGCCACGGCGAGACAGCGGTTCCTGGCGGATGGGCCGCTGGGGATGCTGCCGCTCGAGGACGGCCGCATCTCGGTGGTGTGGTCGACGACACACGAGACCGCGCGCCAGGCGATGGCCGCGAGCGATGCGGAACTCGGCAGCATGCTTACCGAGGCTTCGGACCAGGTGCTCGGCGAGCTGGCGGCTGCGGGACCCCGCGGTACTTTCCCGTTGTGCGCACAGCACGCCGGGAATTATGTCTTGCCGCGCCTTGCCCTGATCGGCGATGCGGCGCATGCTGTACATCCGCTGGCCGGGCAAGGCGCGAATCTCGGTCTGGCAGATGCCGGCACCTTGTCCACGGTCATAGAAGAAGCAATTACAAGAGGTGAACACCCGGGGGACAGGCCCGTGCTCAGGCGTTACGAGCGGGCCCGCAAAGGCGCCAACGCGACGATGCTGCATTTGATGACGGGGCTGAACCAGCTGTTTGCGGTAGGCTCACCGACGATCGGTGAGCTGCGCCGTGCCGGCATGCGGCTGTTTAATGTAAGCGGGCCGCTGCGTGAGCGCGCGGTCAAAGTCGCGCTGGGTGCCGGGCGGCACTAACCGGCCCGGGCAGGTTGGAGATCTTATGACGCAGCGATATGTGTTCGTGCTTGCCGTGCTGCTGACGCTCGCCGGGTTCGCCATGTTTATCTACAAGTGGCAGGTGCTCGGATTTCCCCTGTCCAAAAACCAGGAAACGCCCGTCTGGACGATTGAATCCGCGATCAGCTTCGATTCCGGCCCCGGATCCATCAAGGTCAACCTGCACATTCCCACGCTGACGCCCGGCTTCCGCACGCTCAACGAGAACTCCGTGTCGAGGGGCTATGGTTTCAGCCTCAACTACGGCAGCGGCGGGCGCGAGGCTCAATGGGCAATCCGGCGCGCGGATGGCCGCCAGACGATCTACTATCGCATTTCTGTTTTCAAGGATATCGGCGCCGAGCAGGCGGATACCACGCCACCGTTCCCGCCGCCACCCGCGATCAACGAACCGTTCAAGACAGCCGTCGACGTAATCGTTGCCGACGTGCGCGAGCACTCCGCCGATACGGCATCGTTCACGACGGAACTACTGCGACGCCTGAACGATCCTTCGCCGGACCCCAACGTAGAGCTGCTTTTATCGGACGTCGACAGCGAGAACGACTTTGTCGACGCGGCCACCATGATGCTCGCCGCCGCTCGTATACCGGCACGCATGGTCCGCGGCTTCGAACTCAGTGGCCGCCAGCGCAGCGCGCACCTCGAGCCCTGGCTGGAGATTCATGACGGCGACCGCTGGCTCTTTTTCAACCCGACGACCGGCGAACAAAATCTTCCGGACCGCTTTTTCATCTGGTGGCGCGGGAACGAGCAGCTCGTCAATGTCGAGGGAGGCAGTAATGTCGAAGTCGACTTCGCGATCCAGGAAGCCCATCTCGATGCCGTCGCCATCGCGAAGTCGCAGTCAGCCAAAGGCGGCGCGTCGTTGTTCGATTTTTCGCTCCACAGCCTGCCGATCCAGACTCAGGCAGTGTACGCCGTACTGTTGATGATCCCGATCGGGGCCCTCGTGATGGTCGTAATGCGCAATATCGTCGGGATCGACGCATTCGGCACGTTCATGCCCGTCCTGATTGCGCTGGCTTTCCGCGAGACGAAACTGGTCTGGGGCATCGTGTTGTTCTCGGTACTGATAGCGCTGGGCCTCAGCATACGCTTCCTGCTGGAGCGCCTGCGCCTGTTGCTCGTACCGCGGCTCAGTGCCGTGCTGATCGTCGTCGTGCTGTTGATGCTGCTGATCAGCCTGGTGTCCCACAAGATGGGAATGGAGACCGGCCTGTCGGTTGCGCTGTTCCCGATGGTCATCATTGCGATGACTATCGAACGCATGTCGGTCGTGTGGGAGGAGCGCGGTGCCGCCGATGCTATGCGGGCGGGCGGCGGCAGTCTTCTCGTGGCGACGATCGCCTATATTTTCATGGGTCTCAGCTGGCTGGAGCACCTGGTGTTCACGTTTCCGGAACTCTTGCTGGTCGTGCTTGCGCTGGTTCTGCTCGCGGGGCGTTATACTGGTTACCGGCTTCTCGAACTCGGCCGCTTCAAGGCCCTGAGCAATAACTGATGTTTGCAACGGCGCGAAAACTGCGCGAGGCGGGCGTTCTCGGCCTCAACGAGCGCAATGCGGAATTCATCATGCGCCTGAACCCACGGCGCCTGTATCCGCGCGTGGACGACAAGGCCCTCACCAAGCAGCTGGCGCTCGAGGCCGGCATGGCCGTGCCCGATCTATACGGCATCATCGACAACCAGGGTGACGTGCGGCGGTTTGCCGAGATTGTCGCGGATCACGACAGTTTCGTGGTAAAGCCCGCCCAGGGCAGTGGTGGCGATGGCATCCTCGTCATCACCGGGCGCAGCAAACGTAAACGCGACAGCTTTCGACTGTCGAGCGGGGTGTTGATCACCGAGGCCGAGATCGCCCACCACCTCTCGAATATCGTGAGCGGCCAGTACAGCCTGAGCGGTGGCAAGGACAAGGCATTGATCGAGTACTGCGTGCATTTCGACCCGATTTTTGCCGAGGTCAGTTACCAGGGTGTGCCTGACATCCGGGTCATCGTGTACCGGGGATACCCGGCGATGGCAATGGTCCGGCTGCCGACGCGCGCCTCGGACGGCAAGGCAAACCTGCACCAGGGCGCCGTCGGGGCGGGCGTCGATATCGCGTTCGGTGAGACCCTGACCGGCGTGCTGAAGAACGATGTCGTTGAAGATCATCCCGATACGGGAGCATTGATCGCGGGCCTCAGGATTCCGCAGTGGGATTTCATCCTCGAGTCGGCTGCGCGCGGTTACGAGGTCACCGGTCTCGGCTACCTCGGCGTCGACATGGTCATCGATGCCGACCGCGGGCCGCTGATGCTCGAGATGAACGCCCGACCGGGCCTGAACATCCAGATCGCGAACGGCATGGGCCTGAGCAAGCGGATCAGGCGTATCGATGAGCTCTTCGATGCCAGGGCGACGCCTGCCGAACGTGCCGCGATCGCGCGGCGCGAGTTTTCCGCCGATCGGCAGATTTCAATCTTCCAGTAAATCCCGCCGCCGACCGTTTTTACTCCTCGGGACCGTCTGATGCTATGCAGACGCCAAGAAAAACTGAGGAGGCACCGTCATGAACAAGAGACTGTTGCTCGGCTTTGCCGGCATCGTGGCCATACCGCTGCTCGTGCTGGCCGACGAATACGACGATGAGGAAGAGATACCATTCGAAGTCGCGGAGGTCTTTTTCGAGCTCAATAATACGGACGAGGACCTCGGCATTCATGCACTCGTCGATGGGGAGCCCTGGAAACGTCTTACGATCGAGGATCCGCGCGATCGCAAGATGCTCAATATCTATGTACGGGGGCGCTTGCGTCGACAGGGCCTTACCGAGATCTTCTTCGAGAGTGCCGAGCCACCGTTCGATGAGCTACGGCCCGCCAGGTTCTTCCGCCGTTTTCCGGAAGGGACCTATGATGTCGAGGGTGTGACGCTCGGCGGCGAGGAGCGTGAGAGCGAAGTCGAGATCACGCATCGCATGCCCGCACCGCCGTCGCCGACGCTCAATGGGGCGCCTATGGCTGAGCAGTGCGATGACGAGGAGCCGGGATTCGATGCCCCGACCATAATCGGCCCCGTCGTGATTGCGTGGCCCGAGGTGCAATCGACACACCCCGAGCTGGGCCACCCACAGGGGTCGCCCGACATCACGATCCACAACTACGAGGTGGTCGTGGAAGCGGAGCTCGAGGGACCCGGCGGCGAGGAATTCGTCACGATTTTCAGCGCTGTCCTGCCTCCCGACACCATGTCGATGACAATTCCTGACGAGTTCATCGCGCAATCCGACACCTTCAAGTACGAGGTCCTGGTGCGCGAGGAAAGCTGGAATCAAACGGCTGTGGAAAGTTGTTTCCTGGTCGACAACGGTGACTAATCGCTCGCATCGGCTGAGCCGCGGGGTCCGGTCGGGCCTCGTGGCGCTATGCTTCGCGTTGCTGTCGACGAGCGCATTTTCCGATGCTGTACTGGACGTATCCGTGGATGGCGAGCGTGTCAGCGTGAATGCGGCCGACGCGACCCGCAAAGCGATTCTCGAAGCACTCGCAGCCAAAGGGCTGCTCGACGTGGTCTCGGCCCAGTCGCTCGATCAGCGCATCGACTTCGACGCCCGATCCCTCACGCTGGGCGAACTGTTGCATCGGCTGCTGCGGCAGCACAGCTTTGTGTACCTCCGGCAGCCCGGAATTGACCGCGTGTGGATCCTTGCAGCGAGCGACGCACGGCCAGCGGCGGGGTGGCGGACGCCGACCACCGCGGTGCACCGACACGTTCGGTTCGAGCTGACGGATCCGGACCCTGAAGTGCGTATGGAAGCCGTGCTGGCTGCGAGCGAACTCTCGACAGCAACCGCCGTACAGTTGCTGGTGCCTGCAGTGCGCGATCCGGCGCCCGCAGTGCGCGAGGCTGCAGAGGCCATACTCGACGATATCGGCGCGACCGAATATCTGCCCGAGATCCGTCTAACGGAATGAAGCGGGTAACCGGGAGCATCGGAGAATCATGGAGGTCGGCCACATCAACCTGGAGGCGTGCATGAACGGGGCCGGCGAGCATTTCGTCAAACTCGTCGAGGGGCTCTCCGGCCTCGGCATCAAGCAGCACGTCATCGTCCGCAACAAATGCCTGGCACGCCGGCTCGAGATCTGTGAAGACGTGAGCGTCGGCCCGACCGTTAATTCGGCGGTTACCGCCTACTGCCTGATGCCCCAGATTGCTCTCGTACATACGCACGACGAAGCGAGCGGTCACGCGGGATTGTTGCTTACACTGACGCGTTCAATTCCCTATGTGGCCACGCGCCAGAGCGAACAACCTCCTGGTGATAACCCGATTGTCCGCTCCGTATACAGTCGCGCCGTGAGTCTCATTTGTCCAACGAAAGGCGCCGCCGCCACGGTGGCCGGCCAGGGCCTCGGTGTACCCGTCGACGTCATTCCGATGATCAGCTGCAGAGACGTTAACAAGGCAGAGAGAGTTATCAGGAAGGTCGCGGCGGCACACTTGCGCGTCTACCGCAGAGCGGTCGATTCATGGCGCATCCCTGCGCTCCTGCTTTGATCCCTGTCGAGGCGATCAGAATTCCCAGAGGATGCCGAGGGCCGGGAGCCGAGGCAGCCAATAATCATGGCTGAGTTCGAGTGCCGGAGTACCGTCCGGGGCGTCTCCGATATCCCAGTCGAGGCAACAGACGTTGTCGCGATCGAGGAGGTTGGAAACTTCGAGGAAGATGCTCAGCGTGCCTCGCTTCACCGCGAATCTCCGGCTGATGCGAAAATCGATGCTCGCGAAGTAGTCGTGACGCTCTGCGTTACGTGGGCCCGGCACGACCACATAGTCAGGCTCGCCATCGGGATCGACGCCGTCGACGACCAGCGACAGGCCCGTCTTCGGCCAGCCGCTGTGTATATTGCCGGCGAAGGACACATCCCATGCCTCGTCTGACCAGCCGAAGCCTCCCTGCGCCGAGTGCCGCTGGTCCCAGCTGCGGAACTCGTCAGCTCCCTCGATACGGTCGGTCGCCCTGGACCAGCTGTAGGACGCCCACCAATGCCAGGCTCCTGCGCTCCGGCTCAGCGATATCTCGGCGCCGCTCGTCCGCGCACGGGACGGGTCGAGCCGCACCCGGTCCGGCTGCAGCTCCGGGATCAGGCCCAGCGGGTCGTAGAGGTTCTCGAAGCGCGGCCGCACCTTGCGAACATCTTTGCGAAAGACTTCGACGCGCAGTGCCGTGCCATTCTCCAGCCGGTGCTGGAGGCCTGCGATGAACTGGTCGGCACTCTGCGCCGGCCAGAAATTGGCAATACCATCCTCGACCTGAAGTTCTTGTATTCCCTGGGACTGGTGATAGCGGCCCCAGCTCAGGCGCAGGTCCGTGCGATCGCCGATACGGTGAAGCACGCTCAGTCGGGGGCTGAGCTGCGAATCCGAGGTCAGTCCCGTGTAGGTCTGGTCGTCCCAGCGCAGCCCCCATTCGAGGATCGTGCCGTCGGCCAATTTCCACCGGTCCGCCACGTAAGCACCGTAGCTGCCACCCTCGGGTGAGGCACGGGTTGCGCGATCGACACGGTCGGGAAGGTCAGGGTACAGCGCCGGGAGTCCGAAATACTCTGCTGACGCGGCGTAGTCGTAGCCTGCATTACCGTACAGGATCCGGAGGCCCCATTGAACGGCGTGGCGGTCCGCCGCGCGCCAGGTCCAGTCCTGGCGAATGCCCAGTTGCCGCACGTCGCGCTCATCGCGCACGTCGGCGACGATTTTCTCCGAATCATTCAGGAATCCCTGGCGCACATTGTCGAACTGCACGAACGAAAATACCGTGCTCGTCGCGAGTTCCTCCGACCAGTCGTTCGACAGTTGCACCCACAGCTGTGCATTTCGGGTGTCGCTGTCCATCTGTTCCCGCTCAGCGGGATCCGTCTCGAGTATGACCGTAACGCTGTCGTCCGCGTACAGCGCATTGGCCGACAGCGTGGTCCTCGAACCCAGGTCGATCGTAAACTGGCCAAATACGTCAAAGTATCGTGGCCGGCCATATTCCGGGTCGATAACGAGGTCCAGGTTGCCGCGCCTTGCGGAAAACAACCAGCGCCGGTCCGATTGTGACCCGGTCGTCAGTACTGACGTGTTGTATACGCTGATGCCCAGTTCCGTGTGCCTTGGCTTCTCGGCTTCCATCGAGTCCATCAATACGAAACCGCTCATTCGGTCGCCGTAGCGAACCGGGAAGCCGCCCGTATAGACCTCGACGCCCTCTATCGCACGGGAGTCGATCGCGCTGAAGATATTCTGGTAGTCGCGCACGTGGAACGGGTCGAAGAGGTTCTGGCCGTTGAGGACGATACCGACTTCGCTCTCCTCGCCGCCACGGAAATGCGCTTTCGCCGACGCACCACTCGCGGCGGCGCCCGGCAGCCGATGCGTGATGCGCAGGGGATCTTCGCCCACGTCCGGCATGTTCTGGATCGTGCGCCGGTCCAGGCGGAATCTCGATGACGAAATGTCCCGGCCGATCTCGTAACGACTGGCTGAAACGGTAATTGTCTCTATATCCGGCTTCGCGGCGGCGGCTTCGGCTGCCGCGGGCTCTGCCGGCGCCTCCTTCGGGGCTGCAGGTATGACGAGGTAGATCCCTGCTTCGTATCGGACGGTCAAATCGTGCGGCTCCAGGATTTGCCGTACGACGTCCGGCGGGTCGCCGGTGTCGGGTTCCGCCAGGACGACCATGTCTCCGGTTACGAGGGCATCGCTGTATGCGAACGGGTATCCGGCCGCGCGAAATTCGTCGATTACCGCAGCAACCGGCCGCCCGACCATGGGCGCAGGGTCGCCTGCGGCGGTCGACGTGACGGCCACCGCGAGGACAACTGCGACAAGGAGTACGCGTGACATTCGCCCGGTATCGTTACCTCGCTGTGACCAGGATCGCGCCATCTGCAATGGCGGCATTCAGAGTGGTGGTCTGCAACAGCAAGTGCAATGCGGCCCGGGGTTCCATATCTCCGCTGCCGCCGCTCATGCGCGTGGTATGCGCCAGCTGCTCCACCGAATCGCTCTCGAATCGAATGTCGAGGCCGGATTCCCTGGCGACCCAATGTATGAATTCATGGGCACTCCGCTGGTCCACGGAAAATTCGGGCGCGATTCTCTCAGCCCAACGCCAGATTTCACCGTGTGCGCTGATATTGGCATAGGACGGTCTCGCGTTACCGTGTATCCGCAATTGCTGGCCCGCTGTGGCCGTGGCATCAACCGTGTTCCCGGCGACCCGCACTTGCCCTTCGCGCACGCTGACCGTCACGCCGCTGGCCGATACCCCCGCCATGTACTGCGTGCCTACGTGACGTATCAGACCTTCCGTCGTTCGAATCACGAACTCCGCCGTCGAGCGCGGCACGTCATGAGTTCGCAGCGCCGACGATTGTGAATCGAAGTACACCCGTCCACTCTGCAGGAAGATTTCGCCCGGCGATACCAATTCGACTCTCGAGTCTTCGTCGACTCGCAACGAGCCACCGCCGAGCCACGCGAGTGCAATGGCCGAATCGCCTCCAGTCACCAGCGTCTGCCCCGTCGACAGTTCAGTCAGATCGGGCAACTCATGCAGCACCGATTGTTCACCGAGCAGGTAGATCGATCCGGTAGCTCTCTCTATCTTCGCAACTTGCTCCGGCAGCGCGCTCGGCACACGCAACACAAAGATACTCGCGGCGATAGCGCCGATGATCGATGCTGCCGCGGCGAACGTCACGATGCGATGACGCATCCGGCGCCTGCCGTAAACACCACGCCACTCGGCCCGCAACGCGCTGCGTGCGCTCGCGATGTCCGCCTCCGACGGCGTCGGCCTGGGTGGCGCGCTGCGCAACACCGTTTCGATGGCTTCGTCGCTCTTCAACAGCTCTTCGTGGTTCGTCATTGTCACACCTTCGCGCGCAGCGCGTCCTCGTCCATGCCATCGATCAAGGTCCTGTAAATCTCACCGAAAGCCCGCCTTGCCCTGGCCAGCAGCGATTGCGTCGCCTCCTGGCCAAGCTCCAACCGGCCGGCGATTTCCCTGACTGACCGTCCTTCGACGTACTTCCACTCCAGCACATCCCCGTAGCGCGGGGGCAGTCGGTCCATCGCTACCTGGATCAGGCGTATGCTCTCTGTACGGCGGTAGAGCGATTCCGGACTGCTTTCCTGCGGTGCCTGGTAGGAGTCGACAGCCGCCTGGATTTCGGGAAAGTCTTCGGTCAGCACGACGTGTTCCCGGTAGCGCGCCTGTTTCCGCAGCCACTCGCTGGTTTCATTGCGGCAGATCGCACAGAGCCAGGTGAACAGGGCGGCTTCGGCCCTGTAGGTATGCAGCTTCCGCAACGCCCGGGCCAACGTAATCTGGGCGATTTCGCGCGCGGCCTCGGGATCGTCCGACAGCCGAGCCAGCGCAAACCGGTAGAGGCGGGCGAAGTTCTCCTCGAAGAATCGCTCGAAGGCCCGTTCGTTGCCTTTAAGCAGCTGTTTTACAAGCTTTTTGTCATCGAGGTAGATCGCCATCGCGCCCCACTCCCAGTGTCAGAGAGTTAGACGGTACATTGCCACCAAATCGGTCGCGATCCGCTGATTTTACGCTCCTGCCACCGTCGAGTCCCCGGATTCGAGGCATTGTGGGCGACTCCCGGGTCCCGGGATGACCTCGTTCGCAAAGCGCTCCCGTGGAGCCGGCTGGTCAGGACCGGCCGGCAAGCTGCTCCGCGAGCCAGTCGTCCATGCGCTGCTGCAGTATGTCGAGCGGCAGCGCGCCCGCGCCGAGCAGGACATCATGGAACTCCCGCACATCGAAGTCGTCGCCGAGCGTCGCCTCTGCGTGAGCGCGTAACGACAGTATCTTGAGCTGGCCGATCTTGTAAGCGAGCGCCTGGCCGGGCATGACGATATAGCGGTCGATCTCGTTGACGATGTCGTGCTCGGTCTTCGCGGCATTGTCGCTGAAAAAATCGATAGCCTGTTGCCGCGTCCAGCCTTTGTAGTGAATGCCGGTGTCAACGACAAGACGGATTGCTCGCCACATGTCGTAGGTCAGGGCGCCGAAACGGGAGTATGGGTCTTGGTACAGGCCGAGATCGTAGCCGAGGCTCTCGCTGTACAGGCCCCAACCCTCGACGAAGGCCGTGAAACCGGAGTAACGCCGGAAGTTCGGCAGGTCGCCGAGCTCCTGCTGGATCGCGATCTGCAGGTGATGCCCGGGCATTGCCTCGTGAACCGACAGCACTTCGATCTCGTACTTCGGCCGGACTTCGGGCTTGTAAAGGTTCACCCAATAGATGCCGGCGCGGCTGCCGTCGGCGGCCGGTTGCGAATAGTAGGCGGTCGTGGTGTCCGGGGCGATGGCATCAGGGATCGGTTTCACGCCGTAGGGCATGCGCGGCAGCGTGCCGAACAACTTTACGAGCTCGGGATCGATGCGCTTGCTGGTCGCGAGGTAGGCTTCGTAAAGATCATCGGGGTTGTCGTAATAGAACTGCGGGTCCGTCCGCAGGAAGGTCAGGAAGTCCCGGAAATCGCCCTCAAACTCCAGTTCGTCGATGATCTGCTGCATCTCCCCGCGGATGCGTTTGACCTCTTCGAGCCCTTTGCGGTGGATCTCGTCGGGGCTCATGCGGGTGGTCGTGAAGCGGCGCGCCAGGAACTCGTACCAGGCGCTGCCGTTCGGCAGGCTGGATAGCCCGACGCTCTCCCGCGTCGCGGGCAGGTAGGTCTTCTCGAAATATCGTGCCAGCGTCCGGTACGCGGGAATGACCGTGTCCTCGATCGTCTTCACCGCGGCCGCACGCAGGCGTTCCTGGTCCTTTGCGGCAATTGTCTCCGGCAGGGTCTCGAAGGTGCGGTAGAAAGGGCTGTCCTCCCCGTTCTCGACGAGCTGGGCGGCGATCTGTTCCGGAATACGTTCCATCAGGACCCGCGGCAAGACGATGCCTTCGTCGATGCCACGGTTGGCCACCTCGATGGTCTGGTCGACCACCGTGTCGATCTTGCCGAGGCGGTCGAGCCAGTCTTCGAAATCCTCTGCCTTCTCGAATCGCAGGTAGCTCGCCTGGCTATCGAGATTCTGCACCCCGCCGCGCTGGTTGAAGGGCATCAGGAACCCCTGGAACTGGTGTTGGTCGACACGTCGCTGCAGGTCCCGGCGGAACAGCTCGTAATTGAGCTGGTCGGCCTCCGAGAGCGCTGTCTTGTCGATCGTATAGACGCGACGCAGGAAGTCCCGCCGTTTCAAATGCCGCGCTTCAATGGCAGCGACGCTGCCGTCGCGCCACTCGGTGTTGTAGCGCCGGTCGCCTGCCCGAGACGCGAACATCGGGTTCTGTTCGAGATACCACTCCCATGATTCGTCGAGCAGCGCGTGAAAATCTTCGCTGGCGTCCGCAAGGGCGCCCTGTGCAACCAGCAGGCATGCGGCTATCGACAACCAAACCCGATTTCTCATGTGTGACTCCGGCAATGCGGGACGCCCATGGTACCGGCACCAGCGCCGCTGGCAACCGGCACCGCCATTGGCTATGATCACGGACACTAATCGATAGCGTTCACATGAGAGACCCCGCCGAGAAACGGGGCGCCGAAGGCGCAACACGCCCGGAAACGCTCAGGCAGAAGGACTGTGACCGCTGATTAGCTCTGGAGAGCGGCTACACAAGCCCACCGAAGGGGTAAGTGACTGAAAAGTCATCGATCTCTCAGGTTTTCGAGGACAGAGGGGCGACAGGCCGCGCGGTCTGTCGCCCTGTTTTGTTTCACTCTGGAGCCGTAATGACAAAAAAGACGCCTCTCTTTGATCAGCACGTCGCTGCCGGCGCCCGCATCGTCGATTTCGGCGGCTGGGACATGCCGCTGCACTACGGTTCGCAAAAGGAAGAGCACCACGCCGTGAGGCAGCATGCCGGCGTCTTCGATGTATCGCATATGACCATCGTGGATATCGCCGGCGAGCGGGCCCGGGAATTCCTGCGCTCCCTGCTGGCCAACGACGTGGCCAAGCTGTCGGTGAGCGGCAAGGCGCTTTATACCTGCATGCTGAACGAGCAGGGCGGCGTCATCGACGACCTTATCGTCTACTACATCGATGACACGCACTACCGGCTCGTGGTTAACGCCGCCACACGCGAAAAAGATCTCGCCTGGCTGCGCAAGCAGGCTGAAAAGTCCCAAGTCAAAGTCAGCGAACGCGCTGAGCTGGCGATGCTGGCCGTGCAGGGCCCGAAAGCCCGTGAACTCGCGGCACCGTGCGTCGACGCGGCGTTTCGCGACGCGGCTCTCGATCTCAAGCCTTTCCACGGCATGGACGCGGGGGACTGGTTTGTCGCTCGCACCGGGTACACCGGCGAGGACGGCTGGGAGATCGTCGTGCCCGCTGCGGAGGCGCCGAAGCTCTGGGACCGGCTGCTCGCAGCCGGCGTCCGCCCCAGTGGACTGGGTGCACGCGACACGTTACGGCTCGAGGCCGCCATGAATCTCTACGGCAACGACATGGACGAGAACGTGTCGCCGCTGGAGGCAGGGCTCGGCTGGACCATCGCCTGGGAACCGGCGGATCGGGATTTCATCGGGCGGGCGGCCCTCCGGAAGCAGCGGGATGCAGGCGGCATGCGCCGCTTCGTCGGCCTGCTGCTCGAGGACAAAGGCGTGCTGCGCGATCACCAGCGCGTCGTCGTTGACGGCGTCGGCGAGGGCGAGATCACCTCGGGTGGTTTTTCGCCGACGATCGGCCGCTCCATTGCCCTGGCCCGGGTGCCGGCCGGCGACTACGACCGGGCACAGGTGGATGTTCGCGGGAAACTGCTTGACGTGCGCGTCGTCAAGACGCCGTTCGTACGTAATGGAGAGATTCGCATCGACGTCTGACATCGGTGCGCGGGACGAAAAGACAAACGACAGGGGAGAGAGTAATGAGCGAATTGCCCGGAGACCTGCAGTACACCAGTGACCATGAATGGCTGCGGCGCGAAGAGGACGGAAACGTAACGGTGGGCATCACGGACCACGCACAATCGGCGCTCGGCGACCTAGTGTATGTCGAGCTGCCCGAGGTCAACCAGGAAGTCGAAAGCGGCGGCGACATGGCGGTCGTCGAATCCGTCAAGGCCGCTTCCGACGTCTATGCGCCGATCGGTGGCACGGTCGTCGCCGTCAACGAAGCCTTATCCGACGATCCGGAAGCCATCAACAACGATCCCTACGGCGAAGGCTGGATCGTCAAACTGGAGCCGGGTGGCGATGAGGGTGCGCTGCTGTCACCGGACGCTTACCAGGCACTGCTCGACGACATCGATAGCTAACCAGGGTAACGTTATGCCTTTCATACCTCACACCGACGACGACACGCAGGAGATGCTCGAAGCCATCGGGGTCAAGAGCATCGACGAACTCTTCGACGAGATTCCCGCGGAGCTGATGATCGAATCGCTCGACGGCATCCCCGCTGCCATGAGCGAAATGGAGATTACGCGCCTGATGCGCGAGCGGGCCGCCATGGACGGGGCGCCACTGTGCTTTATCGGCGCCGGCGCGTACGAACATCACATCCCGCAGGCGGTGTGGGATATTGCGACGCGCGGCGAATACTACAGCGCATACACGCCGTACCAGGCTGAGGCCAGCCAGGGAACGCTGCAGACGATCTACGAGTACCAGTCGATGATTACGGAGCTGACCGGGCTCGACGTGAGCAACGCTTCGCTGTACGACGGTGCATCGGGACTGGCCGAGGCGGCCCTGATGGCGGTGCGCAGCAACCGCAAAGCCAAATCGCGACAGGTGCTTCTGACGCCTGGGGTCAGTCCGACGTATGCAAAGGTGGCGACAGCGATTGCCGGGAGCCAGGGACTCACGTTCGACTACCTGCCGATGGATACGTCGACCGGCAAGCTGCGACCTGATGCGCTCGACGACAACGCCGACCCGGTCGCAGTGGTGATCCAGCAGCCCACGTTCCTCGGCACGCTCGAGGACGTCGATCGAATCACGGACTGGGCGCACGCACGCGGCGCAGTCGTCATTGCGATCGCAAACCCGACCTCGCTCGCCGTGCTGAAGGCACCGGGACACTGGGGAGAGCAGGGCGCCGACATCGCATGCGGCGACGGACAACCGCTTGGCGTGCCATTGTCGTCCGGAGGCCCGTATTTCGGCTACATGACCTGTAAAGAGAAGCACGTCCGGCAGATGCCGGGCCGCATCATCGGGCGCACCGTCGACCTCGAGGGCAAACAGGGTTTTACGCTGACCTTGCAGGCACGCGAGCAGCACATCCGTCGCTCGAAGGCGACGTCAAACATCTGCACGAATCAGGGGTTGATGGTGACGGCAGCGACGATCTACATGTCGCTGCTGGGGTCCGACGGTCTCACGGCCGTAGCAAGCCAGTCCGCCAGCAACACGGTGCGGCTGGTTGGCGGTCTCACGTCCATCGACGGTATCGAGCGCCTGTTCGACGGGCCGGCCTTCCACGAGGTGGCGCTCAAGTTTGACCGTCCGGTCGCGCCGGTACTCGAAGCCCTCGCGGCCCGAGACATCCTGGGCGGATACGACCTGAGCGAGGACTACCCGGACCTCGGAGATGCGCTGCTGGTCTGCGCGACCGAGACCAAGACCGAGGCGGATATCGATGCTTACGTCGAGGCGATGCGCGAGGTAATCGCGTCGTCGCTCGCGCAGTCGGCCTGACGGGTTCTCTGAAGACTGTGGCGACGATCACTTACGAAAATTCCAGGTATCCCACGCGCGGCGATCTCCCTGTCGTGGGCAGCTCTGCGCCAGAGATCAGGCTCGTCGACACGCGCCTGAAAAATACGACGCTCGCTGACTGGATCGGCAAGCGCAAGATCATGAACATATTCGTCAGCATCGACACGCCCGTGTGCGCGAAGTCGGTCATCGAATTCGATCGCCTCGTTGCCGAACGCGAAGACGTTGCCGCACTGATGATTTCCTACGACCTGCCGTTCGCCCATGCGAGGTTTCAAAAGGAACACGAGCTGACGCACGTTGCCGGTCTCTCGGCGATCCGGCATGCGGGCTTCGGCGAGAATTACGGCGTCGAAATCGTCGAGGGCCCCCTGGCGGGGATGTTTTGCCGGGCAATCGTCGTCATCGACGAGAACAACACGGTCGTTCATACGCAGCAGCTCAAGGACATCGCGACCGAACCCGATTACGCAGCCGCGTTCCGCGCGCTCGGCATCGACGTGTCCGAAGACTGAGGAAGACGAGTAACATGGATAACTATCTGGACAAGCTGATTTTCGAGAAATCCCGCGCAGGGCGGCGTGCATTTGCGCAGGCGCCCGACGTGGCGGCGGAACTCGATATCCCCGAAACATTCATGCGTTCGGACCGGCCGCGGCTTCCGGAGGCCTCCGAGCTCCAGGTCGTGCGGCATTTTACGCGCCTGTCGCAAAAGAATTTCTCCATCGACACGCAGTTCTATCCGCTCGGTTCCTGCACGATGAAGTACAACCCGCGCGCCTGTAATTCGCTCGCCCTGCTGCCGGGTTTCGCCGGGCGGCACCCGCTCGGCCCCGTGAGCCATGGCCAGGGGTTCCTGACCTGCATGTACGAGCTGCAGGAAATGCTCAAGGAAGTCACCGGCATGCAGGGCGTCTCGCTCACGCCAATGGCCGGCGCCCAGGGGGAGCTGACGGGCGTTGCGATGATCATGGCGTATCACAAGGCGCGCGGCGACCACGAGCGCAATGAAATCATCGTGCCGGATGCAGCGCACGGCACCAACCCGGCCACGGCGACCATGCTCGGCTGCGTCGCCAAGGAAATCCCGACCGGCCCGGACGGTGATGTCGATGTCGAGGCGCTCAAGGCCGAGGTCAGCGAGAAGACGGCGGGCATCATGCTGACGAATCCGTCCACGCTGGGCGTGTTCGAGCGTGACATCATCGAGGTCGACGACATCGTGCGCGATGCCGGTGGCCTTCTGTACTACGACGGCGCGAACCTCAATGCGATTCTCGGCAAGGTGCGGCCTGGCGACATGGGTTTCGACGTCATCCACATGAACCTGCACAAGACCTTCTCGACGCCGCACGGCGGAGGCGGTCCCGGCTCCGGCGCGGTCGGTGTGGCGGAGAGGCTATTGCCGTTCCTGCCGGTGCCCATCGTCGGCAAGCAGGAGGTCGACGGTGAAACTGTCTATGACTGGCTGACCGAGAAAGACGTGCCCCAGACGATCGGCCGCCTATCCGGCTTCATGGGCAATGCCGGCGTGCTGCTGCGCGCCTACGTTTACATGCGCCTCGTCGGTCGCGACGGCATGCAGCGCATCGCGGAGTACGCGACCCTGAATGCGAACTACCTGCAGGCCCGGCTTCGTGACGCGGGGTTCGAGCTGGCTTTTCCGGATCGCCGGGCAAGCCATGAGTTCATCGTCACGCTGAAGCACGAAGCCAAGGAATACCAGCTCACCGCGATGGATCTCGCGAAGGCGCTGCTCGACTACAATTTTCATGCGCCGACGACTTATTTCCCGTTACTGGTGCCAGAATGCCTGCTGATCGAACCCACGGAGACCGAGAGCAAGGAGACGCTCGACAATTTCGTGAACGCGATGATCGATATTGTGAAGCGCGCGCGCGAAGACGGTGAATCGTTCAAGGAAGCGCCTTTCGACACACCGGTGCGCCGACTTGACGACGTCAGGGCGGCGCGCCAGCTGGACGTGCGCTACGATCCGGACACCGGCGACGCAACTTGACGAGGCCACGGGTGGCTTTGCGGGCAGCCGCCTAATTGGGGACAGTGACTTTAAGTGCCAGGCAATATTGCCTGGCACTTAAAGTCACTGTCCCCAATTAGGCCATTCTGGCAATGTCGCGCCATGTCGCACGGACCTGGAAATTGTGGAACCGGTCGGGTCCGGCAGAGTCTTTAATAGATTACAATGCATCGCCGGATCAGGGTGCCTATGAACTACTTGAAGACAATCGCGGCGCTGGTCGCTGTCGTCATCCCGCTGCCCGTTACCGCAGCCGAGGACACCGCGTGGACCAACACGCTCGAACGCATCTCCTCGGGCGTGGTCTCCATCCGTGTCGACAGCACGCGCGCATTCGACACCGAGTGGAATTCCTCTTCGCAGGCCACCGGCTTCGTCGTGGATGCCGAGCGTGGCCTGATCCTCACGAACCGCCACGTCGTGACGCCCGGTCCGGTCGTCGCCGAAGCCGTGTTCCGCAATAACGAGGAAGTCCGGCTGACGCCCGTCTACCGCGATCCGGTGCACGACTTCGGGTTTTTCCGTTACAACCCCGACGACCTGCGCTACATCGAACCGGCCGAGCTGCCGCTCCGCTCCGACGGCGCCGGCATAGGGCGCGAGATTCGAGTCATCGGCAATGACGCCGGCGAGCAGCTGTCGATCCTGGCCGGAACGATTGCACGACTGGACCGCAAGGCCCCGGACTATGGCCGCGGCAAGTACAACGATTTCAACACGTTTTACCTGCAGGCAGCCTCCGGTACCTCGGGTGGCTCGTCGGGCTCGCCAGTCGTCAACATCGACGGCGAGGTCGTGGCGCTGAACGCAGGCGCCAACAATTCCGCGGCGAGCAGCTTCTTCCTGCCGCTCGACCGTATCGAGCGCGCGCTGTCGCTGATCCGGGAAGGCAAGTCCGTAACGCGCGGCACCCTGCAGACAATGTTCCAGCGCAAGGCCTATGACGAACTCGTTCGTCTCGGATTGACCGAGGAGGCGGAGCGGCTCGTACGCTCCATGTTTCCCGACCAGACCGGGATGCTCGTGGTCGAGCAGGTCATTCCCGATTCGCCGGCCGACGGCAGGCTCGAGCCCGGCGACATACTGCTGCGCATCAACGGTGAACTGGTAACGGAATTCGTGCCGCTTGCGGCCATTCTCGACGACAACGTGGGCGAGGACATCGACGTCGAGGTGGAGCGGGGCGGCAGCGCCGTTAGGCATACGCTGGCCGTGACCGACCTGCACGCGATAACGCCGGCGGAGTTCATCGAGTTCGGTGACGCCATCGTCAACAACCTGTCTTACCAGCAGTCGCGCCACTACAACCTGCCCGTGCGGGGGGTCTACGTCGCGAATCCGGGTTACCTGCTGTCGAAGGCGGCGGTGCCGCGCGGCGCCGTGATTACACAGCTCGGCAGCGACGACGTTGCCAATCTCGACGACTTCGAGAAGGCACTCGACAAACTCGCCACGGGCGATAGCGAGCCGCTTCGATACGTGACCATCGACAACCCGCGCAATACCGTGGTTCGGACCTTCGACATGGATCGGGTCTGGTTCCCGGTGCGCCGCTGCAAGCGTGACGACGCCACCGGAGTCTGGCCATGCCGGGATCTGTCCGAGGGGCCGCCGCCCAAGCCGCCGGCCGTCGGCAGCACCCGCTTCAACCGTTACGACGACCCGCGCGCGCGGGCCATTGCGCCGTCGCTGGTCGTAGTGACTTTCGATCTGCCCTACACGGTGTCGGGTGTTTCGGACCGTCACTATTACGGCACCGGTCTCGTGGTCGACGCGGAACGCGGTTACGTCGTCGTCGACCGCAACACGGTGCCGGTGGCGATCGGCGACGTCTCGGTCACGTTCGCAGGATCTCTCGAAGTCGATGCCGAAGTAGTGCAGGTGCACCCGCTGCACAACCTCGCCATCGTCGCCTATGATCCGGCGAGCATTGGCGACACGCCCGTGAAGGCCGCCACTTTCAACGCCAGCCCATTGCGGGCCGGCGACCCGGTATGGGTGGTGGGCATGAAGGCGGATCACCAGCTGGTGCACCAGGAGAGCACCGTTGCCTCGGTCGATCCGCTGGTATTGCCGCTGTCGCGCACGCTGCAATTCAGGGACACGAACATCGAAGGCATCGACCTCGTCAATGCACCAAGAGAACTGGACGGCGTGCTCGTCGATAAGCGCGGCCGCGTCGCAGCGATGTGGTCCACATTCCCGCTGCCGTCGGGCAGCGATGCCGCGCAGTTCAATCGTGGCATCGCCGCCGAAGTCGTTGCGGAGTTCGTCGACATCGTACGTGATGGCCGGCCATTCTATTCGCTCGAGGCGGAGTTCGTGTACGCGCCCCTGTTTGCGGCACGCAACATGGGTGTCGACGAGGAGTGGCTGCGGCGGCTGGAAGCGAACAACCCGTTGCAGCGCCGCGCGCTGTCCGTTACCCGCCTGGTAGCCGGCACGCCTGCGGCGAAGAAGCTGCAGAACGGGGACATGATCCTCGCTGTCGACGGCGAGGTCGTCACCTCGTTCCGGGCGCTCGAGACGGCCGTGCAGAAACCGGCGGTCACGGTAACTGTGTGGCGTAACGGCGAGGCCGTGGAGGTCGACGTCGAGACCGCGGCGCTGGACGGGCGCGGTATCGATCACGCGGTCTCGTGGGCGGGTGCGCTTTTGCAGGACCCGCACCGGCCGATGGCGGCGCAGCGCGGCATCGACCCTTACGGCGTGTACGTGGCGTTTTTCAGCTATGGCTCACCCGCGACGCGATACGGCTTGTGGGCCGGCCGCCGGGTCGTCGAGATCGACGAGACGCCGACGCCGGATCTGGATACCTTCGCGAGCGTCATTGCCGACAAAAAGGACCACGAGTCGATCCGGGTGAAGACGGTCACCTGGAACGGCGCCGTGGAAGTGATTACGCTTAAACTGGACAACCAATACTGGCCTGCCTATGAAATACGGCGTACGGAAGACGGCTGGGAGCGTTCCGATATCGGTTAAAGCGCGCCGCCGCCTGACCTTGTTCGCGCTGCTCGGCTGCGCGGTTTGCGGTGCGGCCTCGGCACAGGCGCTCTACAAGTATCGCGGCGATGACGGTGAATGGATCTACTCCGATCGCCCGCCAGATGATGGGCAGGCCATCGCGGAGGTCCGCAACCTGACGCCGACGTCGCCGAGATCCGGCGTCAGCATCGACTACGAATTCGCCGGTAACGCGATCCGGCTCGTCGCTACCAACGAGTACTTTGCACCGGTTGAACTGGCTTTGCGGTTCGAGACGATTCGCGGGCTCGAGTTTCCGGACCCGGACGATCCGCTGCGCTGGCTGCTGCCGCCCCGCAGTGCGATGCCGCTCGTAAACCTCGGGCGCCTGGACGGGGCAGTCCAGCCCACTCTGGAGTATCGCTACGAGCACCTCATCGGCGATCCGCAGGCGCGACACCGCCCGTCGCAGCCGTACCGGGTGCCGTTCGCAATCGCGAGCGATCACACGATCAGCCAGGCGTATCCGGATATGGTCACCCACAACACACCGGACTCGCAGTACGCGGTCGATTTCGCGATGCCGGTGGGCACGGACGTTTTTGCCGCGCGCGGCGGCGTCGTTTTCGACGTGACGGCGGGCAACTTCAAGGGCGGCGCCGACGCCGCGAACATGTCGCTGGCGAACGTCGTGCGTATTCTGCACGACGATGGCACCTACGCGATCTACGCGCACCTCAACTGGAACTCGATCCGGGTGCGCATTGGCGACGTGGTAGAGCGCGGCGAGTACATCGCCGATTCCGGCAACACCGGGTTTACGAGCGGCCCGCACCTGCATTTCGCCGTGGTCAGGAATGTCGGCATGAGGATGGAGTCCGTGCCGGTGAAATTCGTAGGAGCCGATTCGGCCCCGATCGCGCCGGCGACCGGCCGGATTCTCACGGCGTACTGAATGAAGTCTCTCAGTCGGGGAAGAACGCGGCGACGGCCAGAAGAACGAGTACCACGGCGCCGATAACCATCTTCGAGGTGGTTCCCCAGAAACGACCGATTGCCGCGCCGCGTCCGGCTTCCACACTTTGCTCCATTGGGCGGCCGGCAAGACGGTCGCCGAGCAGCGAGCCTGCGAACGCGCCGGCGCAGGCGCCGATCAGCGTGCCCAGCACCGGTATCGGCAGTGCGGTGCCGAGGATGGCGCCGATGATTCCACCCACGATCGCCAGGGCAGCACCGCGTTTGGAGCCGCCTGCCTGGCGCGCGCCGGCCGCACCCATCAGAAATTCGAGAATTTCCGCGAGCAGGGCAAGACCAGCGCTCACGTACAGCGTGGTCTGGCTGAACATGAACTCGCCCGGCTGCAGCCACTCGACGACCGCGGCAACCAGCACCATGAGCCAGATGCCGGGCATGCCGAACAGGATACTGGCCCAAAACACGACGTTCAGCAGAGTGAGTAGCGTGGCGTACAGGTAGATCATCGCGCGGCGTTCCCGACGTTAGGTGTTCCGGATGAATGCTGCTCGCGATAGCCTACAATCAGAAACGAGAGGATGGAATCCGTAAACCATCGCGGCACGGGGTACATTGATGGCAAGTGGAGAATGCAATTGTGGTGCGGTCGCCTTCGAAATCGCCGGCGATCTTTCAGGGGTATTCGTTTGTCACTGCTCGATCTGTCGGCGAGCGACGGGCAGCAACGGAGTTGCAGTCGTAGTCGCAGGCAACGACGCGTTCCGCTGGATTCGCGGCGAGGATCATATCGCAACCTGGAAGAAACCCGACGCCAACTGGCAGATGTGGTTTTGCCGAACCTGCGGGTCCCCGGTTCCCGGCGTCAACGATGAAACGCGGATGTTCGTGCCTGCGGCACTGATTCGGCAAGGTGGTGAGTCGCTCAAAGTGATTCACCACATCTGGGTCGACTCAAAGGCAGAGTGGGATGAAATCGGAGATTCCGGCAAGCAGCACCGCGAAGCGTTCGAAGGGTGACCGGGCCGCAGCCCTAATTTCTGTACCTACCATGTATTTTTTCGGGCAGGAAGGTCAACGCGACTGATGCAAATGTGCCCCAAGTGACGTAAATCTGTCCGTCCCGACCAAGATCAACAACTCCAAAGCCTACGAGCGATGTCAAGGCCGCTCCAGCCAGCAAGATTGGGCTCGCGTAATAGCAGTGCCTGCGATGGCACCGCCGCGCGTTCATCGCACAGCCCAATCCCATCCACGCAAAACAGGCAGACAGAATGACTGTTGTCCATTGAACAGGCGGTCTTATGAAGTTCATCGACAGCATAAGGACGATTGGTCCACCCCAAAGAAGCCAGAATGGGAGGGGTTTAGTCGCAAGATCGCTGTCAGATTGTTCGCTACTCATCACATTAGTGGCTGAGGCTCAACAGCATTGATCGCCAGACTGAATCGGCGGGCACTTCACATCGCCATAGGAACAATAGACGCAGCAATCACCTTTGAGCGGTCTCAGCAGTGCCCCACAGCCTTTGCAGTCATAGTAGAACTGACAAGCGTTGGTTGGCATCAGTTCCTTCGCTTTGTGACCGCATTCCGGGCACGTCATAGTCGAAAATGGCTTGATTTCGATAGTCTCGGGCATATGCAGGACGGGAATTTGCGAACGGCTGGTTCGGGTTAGCATTGGTCATCTTAACTCAGATTTCCCGGCTTGCTCCTGTGCGAAGAAGACCAGTCATTCATTACTCTCCCTGGCGAACTGCCAGGCTCGACCCGAAGCGGACAGGCAGCTCTCGATGACAGAACCAATGCGCCCGGAGTCTTCAGCAATCTCGAGTTCGCCTCGATTTTCACTTGATCTGTGCTAAGCTCGTATGCGTGCCGCTGCAGTTCTACGTGACATTCAGCTCCGGAACTGTAAAACGAGGGGGGTTACAATATGAAGAATCGATCCAGGAAATATAAGCGCGTCAGTTATGCATTGTGTGTCGCAGGCGTTTTGGCTCTGGGCGCAAACGCCGCGGTTGCTGGCGAGGTAGACGGGAAAGGCAACCCGATCCCGGGAGGCGAGAAAGGAAAATCCGAATGTTCCTTTTCTGGTCAACAGGATGATCCAATTGCAGACGCCGGCTTTTTCAAAGGTGACAGAGTGCAATCATGGGGCCAGATTCCCAAGTTCTTCAGGGACTTCCTGACATCGATAGGAAGCAACCCCGGCAAAGCGTGTAATCCGAAGAAAAGCGGCGGCTAGGCGACTTACAGGCGCAAGAGTCTAATCACGACATGACCGCCCCGGTCAGGCATGGGGCGGTCTTTCTGCCGGGCGACAAACGTCGAAATTCCGCAAATCGAGTCAGCCAAGGACTCCCCATTCGTCACTGTTCAGGTCCCTGATAATCAGAAGATTGTCGGTCGGTGACTCGGCGCTCCAGACGATGATCGTGCGTTCGTCTGACAGGTCGATACTCAAGTGCCGGCCGTCTTCGCCGAGTTGAATGCCGACCACCTGTCGCCCCAGGCAATCGTAAAGCGACGCCAATTCCGCAGCATCGTCGGAGATGTGCCTTTGATACAAGGCATCGGGGCTGCAACATACCTCGGCCGCCGTTCCGGCTTTCAGGGAAGCCAGTTTGTCGTCGCGGCTGCCTTCAAATGTCATGTCAACCGAACCCAACGTCAGCTCAAGTCGTTCAAGACTCAATCCGACAAGCAAATCGCTCAAGTAGGACTCAGCTTTCGCCATCGTAATTCTCGACTTTCAAGCGCAATCTGCGAGCTGCCGTAACGATTCAGGGGTCAAAATTATAGCGGACAGGCAAGCGGGCGGCTTCCGGCTTCTCAGAAGGTTTTCGTGTTGAGTCCGGCTGACAGGCTCACCGCGACCAGACGCGGGCGCAATAGGCGCAGCCGGAAACTGGCCTGCGGTTCTCATGGACGGTCCGAGACAGACCGTACGAAATCCCGAATATCCTCGAGAGCGTCTTTGCGAAAAACACTGTCGCCAATATCAACCGGTTCTGCAAGTGCATGACCGGAACCATCGTACATCTTGACTTGAATGTGTGGATTTTCCAGCGCACGCAAATTTTCAGCACTGTCGGCCGACGGAACATTCGTGTCGTCTCGCCCATATAGAGCCAGAGCGTCTACTGTTAGCTGTTTCCAGTACGGAAGGGGGTCAAAACCTTTCACTGCGTCCCAGAATTCCCTCTGGCCGACATTCCTGTGGTACGCGGTGGAAATGAGTGCGATGAGATTTGAGACGCCCGGCAAGAATCCCATTTGTCTGAGGTTGTGATTTTCCTCGTAAAGGAATTGCTCGTCCGGAGACACAGCTGCGCCTACGATACTCACAAGGAATGCCACGTCTTGCGATAGTTTCGCGACGATCGGCGCAATCCAACCCCCTTGACTCATTCCCACAACACCGATCTTCGAAATCGTGACGATGTCCTGAACCTGCAGGTACTGAATCGCTGCTAACGTATCGGTTGCCAGATCTTCAAAGTCCGCACTACGCCAATCTCCCTGGGACTTTTCCGAGCCTCGTTTGTCCGGGAGCAAAACAACCACTCCACTTTCCTGAAGGTATTGAGTCAACGTCAAGTACCAGCGATTGTTTCTCGTGCTGGTACCGGACCCGTGTATTACAACAACCGCCGGAAAAGGGCCCTCTCCCGGGGGAACAAACAACATTCCGCCCAGCTCGATTCGCTGCTGGGTGTTCGTAAAGTTGATCTCAGTATATTGGGTATCTTCGAGGGCCACGCCGCGAAAACGTCGGGTTTCAGTCTGCGTAACCTGAGTAATCAGGACGGGGACCACTAACAGGACAAGAATCACTGACAAGGCTGAAACGCCTGTGTACTTCCTGACTGATTGCTCGTTCATTGGCGCCGCCGCATAAGGAATATGGATGTCATACACTGTGTTGGATTCTTCCGACGGACAAAAGGTTTATTAGGCTCTGTGATCGAGGCGAATTGTGACCGTTGCGATAAATTGTGCTGTCAGAAAACACCTGGAACTGTTTCTCTGCCGCCGGCAGACACTCAGTTGCCAAAATGATGGCCGATTTTGCGTCGGACCTTGTGAGTTCGCCTGGCGTATCAAGATTGAGCCTCGTCCTGGAAAATATCTTCGATCGACAAACCGAATAACCGGGCGGCTTTAAACGCCAGTGGTAAGCTGGGGTCGAATTTTTCTTTCTCGATAGCATTGACCGTCTGCCGTGAAACTTCCAGTTCACTCGCTAATTTCGCCTGAGTCCAATTCCTTTCTGCACGAAGTACCTTCAAACGATTTTTCATTGATACTTCCTGTGACCGAAGATCAGTCCGGCGAGGAATGCCAGGGACATCAGCATGACCAGGTGCGAGATCTCGGGTTCGAAAGAAATGAGTTTGATATTTTCGAGCAGCTCGTAGCTGAGGCCACAAACTAATCCAACGCCCAGCGTAAATGCGCCGGCATCAAGAAATATTTTTTTGTGGAGTTCATCGAGTCCTTGGAGGTAGCGATTATTTGCCACGATCATTCCGAACCCCATGCCGAGGTTCACGAGTACTGCCAGGATCGTTGGCAATGTCGCGAAGTCCCAGACGTACTTGGGGCCAAAAGTGGCTACCGCCATCGTCGCAACCCAGGCAAAAGTCCAGTATCCGAGACGAACGGTGTTTCTCTTGGCAGTCGCAGCCCAGTCGGCTGAGCGTGTCTTGGAATCGTCCATATGTCTAGCTCCATTGTCTAAAAGTAAAGCATGCTTGACTTATATGGTGACTGCGTGGATCCTATTTGTCAAGTCTATTTTACTAAAAGACCAGTTAGCATTACATGGAAGGCGGGATCGGAGTGGATCGCTGCCGTGTCGTTCGGCCTGTGACAACAAATGCAGGAAGGGTGCGCAAGATCATTGGCGCGCCCCAGACCATTCGTACTTCAATTGTTCAGCATACTGCTCCTGGCTGCACGGAGCTTGTCGCGCTGGCTGTGCACGAATGACTCCTGATCGGCCGTAACACGCCCTTCGGTGAATCTAAGCTAAAATGACGGCCACTGACCCACTGCGGATTCACCCGGTCGAAGACTGGTGCCTTCCTTGCAGTCAGCGTGCCGAACCGTGGTACGACATGAGGGAGCGAGGTGATGGAGAACAGAGTACCGATTGTCCTTGCTCTTATTGTTGCTGCCTTCTTGCTTCCGGGGCGGGTCTGTTCACAGGCGGAAACT
Organism: uncultured Woeseiaceae bacterium; assembly: GCA_947258565.1. Classification (GTDB taxonomy): domain Bacteria; phylum Pseudomonadota; class Gammaproteobacteria; order Steroidobacterales; family Woeseiaceae; genus UBA1847. Next base: position 68,390 of record CAMYJB010000008.1, on the reverse strand, counting down.
GCTCACGCGTCAGAACTAAACCCTCTGGCCGGGTTTGAACGTCTGGTTGGCGGCCAGTGGCATCTCGAGGGTAGCTACCAGGAATTCGAGTGGGGAGTCGGTCAACGATCGATTATCGCCCGTAGCTATTTTCTTGTCGAAGACAAGTCCAAGCTTGTTTCTGAGGGCATTTGGTATTGGCACCCGGGAGAAAATAGGATCAAGGGAATATTCACTGCGATAGATATGCCAGTTGAGGTTTTCGAGTACACGACTCGATTCGAGGGCAATAGCCTCGTAAGCGAACTGGTCGCCTATGACGCTGAGGGCACCAGGTCAATATATACGGAGACCTGGGAGTTTGTGGATGAGGTGCACTTCGTATGGACCCTGTTTGCCGAAACACCTGATGGGCCCAAGGAAGAGATGAGTGGCACTTACTCGAGGAAAAAGTCAACGTATTGAGTAATGGATTCCAAATGAAAATCATAATTGTTGGTGCAAATGGCGCTGTTGGCCAATCAGCTGTAGATGCCCTTTCGAGTCGACATGAAATCATTACAGTCGGCAGGTCTAGCGGTGACATCCAAGCCGATATCGAAGATCTGGAGAGCATTCGCACGATGTATCAGGAGGTAGGTAGAGTAGATGCGGTGGTATCCGCTGTCGGGCATGGTCACTTTGGTGCTGTCGATCAAATGAGTATTGAGCAGTTTATGAAGGGCATTAATCACAAGGTATTGCCGCAGGTAAACCTGGTACTTGAAGGTTTTGACTATATGAACGACGGCGGTTCCTTCACGCTCACCAGTGGTGTTCTAAATCGCGATCCAATTCGTGGTGGTTCTTGTGCTGCCGCTGCAAATGGCGCAATTGATGGCTTTGTTCTTGGTGCCGCAGTCGACATGCCCCGGGGCATCCGTATCAATGCTGTCAGCCCGGAAGTTCTGGAAGTGTCCCGTGATAAGTATGACGGTTTCTTTCGCGGTCACGTTCACGTGTCATCCGAAGCGGTTGGTCTGGCATACAGCAAGGCCGTAGAAGGTTGCTTAAGCGGGCAGGTGCTTGTCGTAGACCAATAGTTTCGTGAGCGTATCCGCGCGCGAATCCGCTTACGGCGGCAGTGGGACGATCAGACGCTCCAGTTACTGGTCTTGTTTCTGGAGGGACGTCAGGTCCATTCCGGTCATCGATGCCGGTGCCTTGGCATAATTCCCTGAGCATGGTCAGCCATTGAAACAATATGCCGAGTACACGTCTGATCGTTGACCGAAGGTCTGCTCCTAGCTGATCTGAGAAAATTACCTGGCTCGCGTCATCATTTCCGCTGTTGAACTGAGGCGGCCGATGAAGTCGATGTTGGTAACGCTGCAGCGCAGGATCTCCGCAAGCTTGCGCCGGAATATGAAGTCATGAATACGAATAGGTGAAAGGACATCACAGAGATCACAGCCTTATTGGCGGTGACTGTTTGATTGATTGTCGTAATTGTCGAATTGCGTCAAACCCATAGCGAAATAGTTCGTAGCGCTCAATTCTCCAAACGCTCGAAATGCCTCGTCAATCGCGACGTGCATATAAGCGTGGCCCCGGCGTCGACAATGGCGATCGCGATATTTCCAACGGGTCGACGAGCTAATTCATAGGGCGCCTGACCATCGGGCTACTCCGGATACGAAAAGGCACGGTAGTCATAGGCATCGCCATGCGCACTTCGCATTCGAGATGTTCGAGCTACAGGTAGGGGGTCTCGTCGAGATCGTACTCGGTCTCGGCCGTAGCGCTCTCGGGCAGCTTGGCCATCGCCTCTCGCAGCATCTGGACGTGTTCAGCCTCCTCGTCGCGGAGTTCGGTGAACAGTTCCTGAACATCGGGATCGGTGATGCCGGACAGGGCCACGTCATAAAAGTCGTAGGCCTTTTGTTCCGCGGCGAGCCCGATATTGAACGCGTCCAGGAGAGACATGCCGCGGTGTGGGGCACCCATGTCCGGGGCTTCGACGTCGTACAGGTCGTCGAGCGTCAGCTTTGCCGGGGCATCGCCGAACAATTCCTTGCGCCGGGTCTCCAGCTCCTGTCCGTGCTTGGCCTCGTTCTCGACCATCGAGGCGAAAAAGGATCCGGCATCCCTGCCGCCGCTGTGGCCGAACTGGGACGCGAACATCTGATACCGGTGGCATGCCTCCATCTCGATCAGGATCGCGAGGTCGAGGGCATCCATGAGGCTGAGCTTGGACAGGTCAAGGCGGGTGGACATTGACTGGACTCCTGTTCTGGGCTGATTGGTGCTAAGCACCCCATTTGCGGGTTATTCGGCGCGTGCAACGCTGGGATCATAACATCGACGGGTGCGATCTCATTTAGTGGCTTTCCGAAGGTGCGAAGGACTGCAGGGCCAGTGCGGGAGGAGCGACCATTCGGTATTCGCCTATAGGTGCCACAGGCAGACCTCGGGTACGGTGGTGCCTCAGGTTTTGCGGATGCAGGTCCCCGGGGTTGCCGCCAGCGCCATGTTGATGAATTCAATCGAATACTGGGCGATGAACAACCCCTTACGGTCGTATGTGCAGCGACACTATGAGGCTCCCCGTCTTTGGCGCCTTTCCAGGGGCAATGCAGACAGTGTCCTTGAGATCGGCTGCGGCCAGGGAACAGGAGCCAGGATTATTTACGATCTGTTCAGTCCTCGGCGATATGTCGGAATCGACCTGGATCCGAGGATGATACGAAGGGCCGGAAGACGAGCAGGCGCCCTGCCAAATGCCACCTTTATTGAAGGCGATGTATCAAGGCTCGATCTTCCTGACGCCAGTTTCGATCTCGTCGTAGATTTCGGAATCATTCACCACGTACCCAACTGGAAGGACGCGCTCGCGGAAGTACACAGGACGTTGAGAAATCATGGTGAGTTCCTGTTCGAGGACTTGCCGCTCGAAACCTGGGAACGAGGCATCGGGATACCCTTCAGGAGAATAGCGGATCACCCCTATGACCGGATGTTCAGAAAGCAGGAGTTCGTAAATGAGCTCGAGTCACTCGGCTTCGAACTGGAAACGCAAGAGAGCAGCCCGTTCAGCTTCTATCATTTCTGGGGACGAGCCGAGAAGATTGCGTGAACCGGGCTCGATCCAGCCAGCGAGGGCCGATCGATGTCATTTCAGTTGCCGGCCCTTTCCTTGTCTAGCGCCATGAGCTGGGCTCGCGCCGTATTGTACCTGGCCATCGCCACCTGCAATTCCGGATTGGCGGCAATCAGTGTTTCCAGCTTCTCCTGCAACGTGACCATCTTGTTCGCAATGACGCGATCGGTATTGGGATCTATCCTGCGAGTCTTGTCCTCGCGGTTTCGGGCTTTGGAGAAGAACACGGGGCGGCAGACGTGCGTCTTCTTGCGGAGACCTGTCGGCGTCTCGTAGTAACAGCGAACGTCGTACTCGTTATCGTCGTTCAATTTGTTGTAGAGCGAGTAGAAATCGTCCTCGGCGTCGATCAGGTCCCGTTGCAAGGCAGACCTGGATTTCTGGCTGGCTACGACGATCTCGTCCACGGCGTCTTCATCTTGCCCGACAGCCGCATGCGGCAATGCCAATGCAGCGACAAATAGCGCCACAATCGCGTGAGTCAGTTTCATTGCGGATCCTTTCTGATGCTCTGGTTTCTTTGATAGATGCATCAACCCGGAGAACGGTTTATTTCATTTGGTTATAAGGCAGGAAAACCTGTTCCCCCTGGTACATTTTTCGCCGTAATTCAAAACAAGGAGGGCATCTCCGGCTTCATTGCGTATCGTCGGTCTCGCCTCCGGTAGCAGGCGTTCACGCCGGGCTGTCAATAAGGCTTCCCGGTCTCGCCACGAATATTACAGTTCGACGTTTCTTAGCCGCAGCGCATTGCCGATCACAGAGACCGAACTCAGGCTCATGGCTGCCGCGGCAACCATCGGGCTGAGCAAAAGCCCGAGGAACGGGTAAAGAATGCCGGCTGCGATCGGCACCCCTGCCGTGTTGTAGGCGAACGCGAAGAACAGGTTCTGGCGGATGTTCTTCATTGTCTCGCGGCTCAGGTTGCGGGCTTTCGCAACGCCGAGAAGATCGCCCCGCACGAGGGTCACGCCAGCGCTTTCAATCGCGACGTCGGTGCCGGTGCCCATGGCGATACCGATGTCGGCCTGGGCGAGGGCAGGAGCATCATTGATGCCATCGCCGGCCATGGCGACAATGGACCCAGTTTCCTGCAGCTCGCGCACGACCCGGCTCTTTTCCTCGGGCGATACGCCTGCGTGCACTTCGTCGATACCGATCTCGCTGGCAACCGCCTCGGCGGTCGCCGCATTGTCGCCGGTCATCATCACGACCTTGAGCCCCGCGGCATGCAGTTGCTCTATGGCCTGCACCGTGGTCTTCTTGATCGGGTCCGCGACGCCGAGTAGCCCCGCCGGCTTGCCGTCCACAGCGACGAACATGACCGTCTGACCCTGTTTGCGAAACTCGTCTGCCTGCGCAGCGAGATTGTCGTCGAGAGCACCAAGATCGCGCATGAGCTTTTCGTTGCCGACTGCAACCCGCCTGCCGGCTACTTCGGCTTTCGCGCCTTGCCCGGTCACCGACTGGAATCCCCGCTGATTCTCCAGTGACAGCGAGCGCTCCCTTGCACCCCGGACGATGGCGGCGGCAAGGGGATGTTCGCTTGCGGTCTCTACGGAGGCGGCGAGGGCGAGCAGCGTGTCTTTGCTGAAATCACCGAAGGGCGTCGTCATGACCAGTTCGGGATGGCCTTCCGTGAGCGTGCCGGTCTTGTCGACGACGATCGTGTCGACTTTCTCGAATCCTTCGAGCGCTTCTGCATTCTTGATGAGGATGCCGTTCTGTGCGCCCTTGCCTGTACCCACCATGATCGACATCGGAGTCGCGAGGCCGAGAGCGCAAGGGCAGGCGATGATCAGCACAGCCACGGCGTTGACGATCGCGTAAGCCATGGCGGGTTGCGGACCCAGCAGGCCCCAGACAATGAACGTAATTACCGCAGTGATGACCACGGCCGGCACGAACCAGCCTGCGACCACATCGGCGAGCCGCTGAATCGGGGCGCGGCTGCGCTGCGCTTCCGCGACCATCTGAACGATCTGCGAGAGCACCGTGTCTTCGCCGACCTTGGTCGCCACCATGATGAAGCTGCCGGTACCGTTGACCGTGCCGCCGATGAGCGCGTCGCCCGGTTCCTTTTCGACCGGTATGGGTTCACCGCTGATCATCGACTCGTCGACGCTGCTGCGGCCCTCCTGCAGTTCGCCATCGACGGGAACCTTGTCGCCCGGCCGCACGCGCAGGCGATCGCCGCTTGCGACGTCGTCGAGCGACACTTCCTCTTCGCTACCATCATCCGTGACGCGTCGTGCCGTCGGCGGTGCGAGCTCGAGCAAAGCTCGAATGGCGCCTGACGTCTGGCTGCGGGCTTTGAGTTCGAGCACCTGCCCGAGCAGGACGAGCGTCGTGATCACGGCAGCCGCCTCGAAGTACACGGCGACGTGGCCGTCCGGATTGCGAAATGCCTCCGGAAAGATGCCGGGAGCGAGAGTGGCAACCAGCGAATAACCGAATGCCACGGCAACGCCGAGACCGATCAGCGTGAACATGTTGAGATTCCAGGTGCGCACCGACTGCACGCCGCGCACGAAGAACGGCCAGCCGCCCCAGAGAACGACTGGCGTCGCGAGCACCAATTGCAGCACCTGCGCCCAGCCTGACGGCACGACTCCGGCGAGCGGTGTGCCCGGGATCATCTCGCCCATGGCGTAGACGAACAACGGTAGCGTGAAAATGGCACTGATCCAGAACCGGCGCCGCATGTCGTCGAGTTCGGAGGTGTCCTCTTCACCGACGACGATGCCCTCGGGTTCCAGCGCCATGCCGCAGATGGGGCACCCGGAGTTGCGAACGTCGCGCACCTCGGGATGCATGGGGCAGGTATACACCATACCCTCGTAGCCCGGCGGGACCAGATCGTACTTGCCCGCGGGTATCGGCTCATCGCTGGCTGTTGAATGGCAACAGCTATGCCCATGCGCGTGCTCGTCCTTGCCAGGCGCGGGTGGCTCGCTCTCTGCCGAATGACAATCGCCATGGCCATGCGAGTGTTCGTGTTTGCTGTCGTGCTCCATACGTTCCATTCCTCCCGGCACCCTGCGGGTCGCCGTTTGGCAACGAACCATTGCGGTGTGAGTAGCCGACGTCGAGCGCCCAGCCCGGCTTGTTGCGTTGTTCTGCGAGGTCCACGCCAGTATCCTGCGCGGCAATGCGCGCGTCCGCGGCCTGCAGCGTCGGATGCGTATGCAACGCGGCGAGCAGGTCTTCGAGCGGCGGCGAGTCGTCCCACTGCGGCAACTTGTCCGCGACGCGCCTTCCCGCATCATCACCGATCCACTGGCCGAGCTGCGCGCGGGCCCGTAGCCGTTGCCGCTCGATGTCGATCAGGCGATCGTCCAGCCGGCTCAGCTCCAGCTCGGCTCGGAGCACATCCTGCTGGTTGCGGCGCCCCACGGCATACAGGGAACGCGTGATGGTTGCGAGATCTTCGAAGAACGGCCTGGATTCACGGACGAGATCGCGCGCCTTGCTCCAGTAATACAGGTCCAGCCACGCGATGCGTGTCGCGGCCAACACGTCGTCGCCGCGCGCATTGGCCTCGCGTATCTGCGCCTCGGCGAGCCGGGTGAATTTAAGGCTGCTGAGGGAACGCGTGTCGCCGCGGGGGAATGCCTGCCGGTACACGGCGCCGGCGCTGGTCATGCCTTCGGTCGTGAAACCACCCGACTCGATCGGGTAGTTGTTCAGTCCAAGGCGCAGCATGGGATCGGGCAGCGCGCCGGCGACGACGGCCTGCTCTTTGAGTGCCGCGGCACGCGCACGCAAGGCCTGCTGGCCCGGCTCGGAAGCAAGCGCGAGATCCTCGGCTTCCGCAATCGTCAGCGGGACGTCGCGCTGCGCGTTCGCGCCATTAAATGGCCAGGCCAGCAGCCCGATAACGGCGATCAGGCCAAGTATCCCCGGACGACGCGGCGTCCGGAAATCGTCAAAGGTGTCGGGACGAAGCCCGAATTGAAAAAGCATCAGACAAACTCCTGCGGTGAAAACCGAAACGAATACGGTCTACAGCGAGGAGCGGTCTAATCCAGGAATACGCAGTTCAGCAGGTGAAGGGCGGGAGAGAAGCCGTCCGGTTCGGGTGGATCGGCGGCCGTCGTTACGATACAGACACTATCGAGCGTGGCTTCCGGGAATGCGGGCGGCGCCATCGCTGCGGGCTCCGCCTTGTCCTTGAGCTTGGGCTGTAAAGAGCGGCCTTCAAGCGCCATCGACCCGGCGTCGTCACAATCGGACATCAGGGCGTCGCAGCCGGTGTCGGCCATGTCCCCATGGTGCCCGTGGTGCGCGGCCATTTCCGTGGCTTCTTCAGGGGGGCAGTGCGGGCAATCGTGCTCGGTCCCGATCGCGTATGCACACGGCGCGACCACGAGATTCAGCCAGAATGCGCCGAGCACGGCGAGCAACCGGCTGGTTGCCCCGAGTGATCGCGCGTTGTGTCCGGTTGCCATTTTCACGTTGATCTGGCTCTGAAATTACCGAATTCCGATTCTACGAGAGTTACAGATAAAGCGTTTCGCGCCGTAATTCAAGGAATTTTCTTCAATTTCAGACAGGAAATATATGCTATTAGTTCGCTGCAGCTCGAAAAGAAAATACGCAGCCGGCGGCGGCGCAGCGAAATGACGGCGAAAAGTGAAATCGAATTAAGGCACCTCAGCAAGTCGTTCACCGAGGGACGGCGCCAGCATCTCGTGCTCGACGACGTGAGCGCCGAATTCCAGCGCGGTGAGACGATAGCGGTTCGCGGCCGCAGCGGCTCGGGCAAGTCGACATTGCTGAATCTCATAGCCGGTATCGATACCCCGGATGCCGGCCGCGTCATTGCTGCGGGTATCGACCTGACCGGCCTGGCCGAGCGCGACCGGACACTGTTCCGGCGCGAGCACATCGGCTTCGTGTACCAGGCGTTCAACCTCGTGCCGACGCTCAATGTTGCGGACAATATTCGTCTCGTTCTCGAACTCAATCGCTTGCCTGCGCGAGAGGCGCAGGAGCGCATCGAAGAACTGCTCGCTGCCGTTGGTCTTGCCGATCGTGCAGACAGTTATCCCGACGTGCTGTCGGGTGGCGAGCAGCAGCGCGTCGCAATCGCGCGCGCGCTTTGCCACGAGCCTGCCGTGGTACTCGCCGATGAGCCGACCGGCAACCTCGATGACAACACGGCCGAGGTCGTGCTCGAGCTGCTGGATCGTCTGGTGCGCGAGCGCGGCGGCACCATGCTGATCGCGACGCACAGTGCGCGGGTTGCATCGGTGTGCGACAGGGAAGTGGAAATTCACGGCGGCAAGCTGGAGGCCGCTTTGGCGGCACCCGAGAGCCAATGATCCCTGCCACGCTTCGCGCTAACTTCAGCTACCTGCTCAGGCATCCCCTGCAGCTTGCGCTCGCGCTCCTCGGTATCGGCATCGGTGTTGCGGTTATCGTTGCCGTCGATCTGGCCAATTCCAGCGCCCGCAAAGCGTTTCTGTTGTCAATGGACGCCGTGACCGGCGAGGCGACGCACCAGGTTATCGGTGGCGCCCGTGGGATCGAAGAAGTTGATTACGTTCGACTGCGGACGGTTGAGGGCATCCGCACGATCGCCCCGATTGTCGAAGACACGGTAAGCGTCAACGAAACGTCGTTCACGTTGATTGGCGTCGATCTGTTTGCCGAACAGGAGATGCGGACCTTCACCGGCGAGGCGCGCACCACAGGCGGCGACGATGCTGCCGGCGAGTCCCTGTTTCGCGATTTCCTGACACGGCCCGGTGCCGTGACGATGGCCTGGTCGACGGCCGACGAGTTCGGGCTGCAGGTCGGTGAGGACTTCGAAATCAGTGCGAGCGGGCGTTCATACAGCGCCACGCTGATCGGCACCTTCGGTGACGAGGACGATTCGGGGCTGCAAAACCTGCTCGTAGCGGACATTGCGACAGCACAGGTATGGCTCGACAGCATCGGGCGGCTTACACGTATCGACGCCCGGATTCCCCACGGCGACGACGCGGCATTCGCGCGACTCGAGGCTGCATTGCCGGATGGACTTCGCGTGCTGAGCGCAGCAGGGCGTACACGGACGACGGCCGAGATGAGTGCGGCATTCATGACCAACCTGGCTGCAATGAGCCTGCTCGCGCTACTGGTCGGCGTATTCCTCATCTACAACAGCGTCAGTTTCTCGGTGTTGCAACGCCGTTCCCTGATCGGCAACCTGCGCGCCCTCGGCGTGACGCGTGGCCGGATGCTGTCGCTGATTCTCGTCGAGGCTGCGGTGGTCGGCTCGGTGGCATCGATACTGGGTGTCGCCACCGGTATCCTGCTCGGCGACCGCTTGCTGGTGCTGGTTTCCCAGTCCATCAACGACCTGTATTTCCGGCTCAACGTCACCGACGTGATGGTCAGTCCGTTTTCGGTCGCGAAGGGTCTCGCGGCCGGTATCGGTGCGTCGCTCGCAGCCGCGGCGGTGCCTGCGATCGAGGCGATGTCGTTCCCGCCGAAACTCGCTATGACGCGCTCGTCCCTCGAGAGACGCACCGGCCGTTTGCTGCCGCGCGTTGCCGTCGCGGGCATGCTTGCGATGCTTGCCGCGGTGACGTTGCTGATCCTGTCCGGACGCAATCTCGTCGCGGGCCTCATCGCGGTCTTCCTGCTGATTCTCGGTTTCGCGCTTTGCGTGCCGCTCGCGGTCAGGGCCGCCTCGGCCGTGCTCGCGCCCCTGGCATCGCGTATCGGCGGCATGCTGGCGCGCATGGCGGTATCGGGGATAGGCGAAAGCCTGAGCCGCACGGGTGTTGCGATCGTCGCGCTGGCGGTAGCGGTCTCCGCGACGATCGGCGTGAGCGTCATGGTGGACAGCTTTCGCGGTTCCGTCGATGACTGGCTGCAGCAGACACTGCAGGCCGACGTCTATGCGGGCGTGCAGCGGGGGTCACTGGATCCGGGGCTGCTCGACGCCATTACTGCACTCCGCGGTATCGAGGCATTCAGCACCAGCCGGCGCGTGCAGCTCGAGGACGCCGGCGGCCGCACGCAGCTGATTGCGATCAAAATGGCGCCTGGCAGCTATGCCGGCACCGAGATTATCGACGCAGATCCCGGCGACGTATGGCCGGCCTGGGAGCGTGAGGACCTCGTGCTGGTGTCCGAGCCCTACGCCTATCAAAACGAGGTTTCGCGCGGCGGTATCGTGCAGCTGCCGACCGACCAAGGGTTACGCGCTTTCGAGATCGCTGCTACCTACCAGAGCTACGACATCAACGCGAGCGCGATGCTCATGAGCCGCAACGTCTACGAGCGGCACTTCGACGACGACGGCGTGGACTCCGTCGGCCTGTACCTGGCCGGCGACGCCGATCCCGAGGCAATCATGGCGCGCATCGGCGAGATCAGCGAGGGCAGGCAGGAGATCCGCTTCAATTCCAATGCTCGCATCCGGGAGCTGTCACTGGAGATCTTCGATCGCACCTTCATCATCACCGATGTGCTTTACTGGCTCGCGGTCGGTGTCGCGTTCATCGGCATCCTCGGCGCAATGCTGGCATTGCAGCTCGAACGCGGCCGCGAACTCGCGGTACTGCGCGCGCTCGGCATGACGCCATCGCAGCTCGGCGGCCTTATCACGACCCAGACCGCGGTGATCGGCCTGCTCAGCGGCATCGCGGCGGTGCCGCTGGGAATCGTAATGGCGTGGGTGCTGATCGAGGTCATCAACCGCCGTGCATTCGGCTGGCAGATCGACATGTCGGTCGCCCCGGCCATCCTGTTATCGGCGATTGCCTTCGCCATCGGCGCAGCGTTACTGGCTGGTATCTATCCCGCCTTCCGTGCCGCCCGGAGCCAGCCGGCTGCGGCCATGCGTGAGGAGTAGGAAGTCGATATGCGTGGACGCCGTTGTGCTCTGGTTATTGCCCTGCTGTTGCCGTTTACGGTCTTCGCGGACGAGATACAGGCGCCGCAGTCGCGATTGTCCGAATTATTGAGCAGCGACAGCGACGCCGGTTTTGCGAAGGCCATCGAACCGCGCGCATTTGTTTTTCCCGAGGACCATGGGCCACATCCTCAGTTTCGCAACGAATGGTGGTACATCACGGGCAATCTCGACGGCGAGGATGGCAGGCGCTTCGGCTTCGAGCTGACGATCTTTCGTTTTGCGCTGACGCCGAGCCTTCCGGCTGCGGAATCGAACTGGCGCAGCAACCAGGTCTACATCGCGCACTTTGCCGTGACCGATGCCGGCCGCGAGCGCTTCTACGCGGCGGAGCGTTATTCACGTGGCGCTCTCGGGCTTGCGGGCGCGAGCGCGGAACCGTTTCGCGTCTGGATCGACGACTGGGAAATCGCTGCAGTCGCGGAGGGGCAGCCGGAGCGGTGGGGTCTGCGCGCGGCCGATCCCGGGTTTGCACTCGATATTGCGCTCATCGCCGCAAAAACGCCCGCGCTGAATGGCATCGACGGGCTCTCGCAGAAATCGGCCGAGCCGGGCAATGCGTCCTACTACTATTCCATCACCCGTTGGGAGACCGAGGGATCGCTGCGTATTGGCGACGACGCGTTCCGCGTATCGGGCCTGTCCTGGCTCGATCGCGAATGGAGCAGCAGCGCGCTCGCCGCCGATCAGCTCGGCTGGGACTGGTTCGCGTTGCAGTTATCAGACGGCAGCGAGCTGATGTTCTACAACCTGCGCAAACTCGACGGCAGCCAGGACGAGCACAGTGCCGGCACCTGGATCAGCGCCGATGGCTCATCGACGCACATCGACCGGGAGGACATCGAGATCGAAGTCACCGATACCTGGGACAGCCCGGAGGGCGGGCAGTATCCGTCGGCCTGGACGCTGGAACTGCCGGACCGGGGACTCTCGCTCGAGGTTCGCCCGGTCATGGCCGACCAGGAGCTGTTCACGACGGTGCGCTACTGGGAAGGCGCAGTCGATGTGCGAGGCGAGCGGCACGGTGCGCCCATCGAGGGCCGCGGATACGTCGAGCTTACCGGCTACGCGGATTAGCAGGGGCGCGACCCGTCAAAGCTCCGAGAGGCTCGCGGCGAGCGCTTCCCAGCTCGTCACCGGGAGCTCGCAGTGCGTGCCGAGGCAGCGGTAGGCGACCGTATCGTCGTCCACGGCGGCGCGGTCGGCGAGCGCACCCGGCAACGACGCCTCGTCGCGACCGATGGCGAACACGAGACGCCGCGGCGCATACAGTTTCGCTGCCGCGTCGCGCCAGCGCCCGGTCTCGTCCTCGTCGCCACGAATAATGACGATCTCGGGGTGCCCGAGGTACTCCTCGAGCGCCGTCAGCAATGTGACATGGCCGTGCGGATACTCGTCCATCGCGCGCCAGGCGGCGCGCAAGGTACGTCCGGCGGCGTCGAGATAGCGCGTCTCACCCAGCAGGAACCCGAGGCGCTGCAGTGCGAATGCGGCGATGCCGTTACCTGATGGCACGGATTCATCGGCGAGCGGCTTTGGCCGGTGGATGAGTTCTTCGTGATCGTTTGCGGTGAAAAAGAAGCCGCCGCTGTCCGGGTCTTCGAAGTGTTCCAGCAACGTGTCGGCCAGGGTCACAGCAAAGTGCAGGCGTTCGCTCGACCAGCGTGCCTGCAACAATTCCAGCAACGCGTCGAGCAGGAAGGCGTGGTCGTCCAGGTAGGCAGGAAAGCGCGCTTCGCCGTCCTTGTAGCTCGCGAGCAGGCGGCCATCGACGAACAGCGCAGAGCGAATGAATTCGACGGCCCGGACGGCTGCCTCGATGAGATCGTCGCGCTCCAGCGCGCGGCCGGCGATCGCGAGTCCACGGATCGCGAGGGCGTTCCAGGCGGTCAGTAGTTTTTCATCGCGCTCCGGGGGAACGCGACCGACCCGTGCTTTGAGCAATGCCTGTTTGCCGCGCCCGATCGCCGATTGCGCGTCGCTTGCGGAGAGACCTGCATCCGCCGCGACCTCTTCGATCGGGCGGCGCACCGTGAGGTGCCAGCGCCCCTCGAAGTTGGCGGGCGCATCGAGACCGAATCGACTGGCGAATACGGCATAGTCAGACTCATCCAGCAACGCCCGGACCTCGTCGGGCGTCCACAGGTAATAGAGGCCTTCCTCGCCCTCGGAATCGGCATCGCGGGTGGCGTAAAAGCCGCCCTGCGGTGACTGCATGTCCGAGAGCATCCAGTCCGCGGTCGCATTGGCGATGGCCGCGAAATAGTCGTCGCCGGTCGCAAGGAAAGCCTGGGCATACAGCGCCAGCAACGGCCCGTTGTCGTAGAGCATTTTCTCGAAATGCGGTATCTGCCAGTATTGGTCCACGGAGTAACGGCAGAACCCGCCGCCGACGTGATCGAACAGCCCACCGTCGGCCATGCGTGTGAGCGTCAGGGTCGCCATGTACAGCGCGTCGACATCCGGATCGTCGCCACTGGCCGAATCGCGCCACTGCCGGAGCAGCCGGTCGATGGTGCTCGGGTGCGGGAACTTGGGCGCGCTGCCGAAGCCGCCGTAGTCCTGGTCGAACGTGCGGCCGAGTGCATCCCTGAGCTTGCCGAGCGGTTCGGCCGTTATCTCGAGGTCGTTTCCGGCGGCGGGCGGTTCGAGACGCCCGAGCACCTCCGTGAGCTTGGCCCCCTGGCGCCGCACTTCTTCACGCTGCTCCCTGAAATACGTGGCAACGCTATTCAGGAGATCGCTAAATGCCGGCATGCCGTAGCGTGCCTCGTTGGGGAAATAGGTGCCGCCGAAGAACGGCCGCCGGTCGTCGGGATCGATGAACATGGTCAGCGGCCAGCCGCCCGTCCGCTGCGTGAGCAGCTGCTGCGCGGTCTGGTAAATCTTGTCCACGTCCGGGCGCTCCTCGCGGTCGACCTTGATGTTCACGAACAGCTCGTTCATGACGTCGGCCGTGGCTTCATCTTCGAACGACTCGTGCGCCATGACGTGGCACCAGTGACACGCGGAGTAGCCGACCGACAGCAGCACCGGTTTGTCCAGCTCCCGTGCACGGTCGAATGCCTCGTCACCCCACGGATACCAGTCGACCGGGTTGTCGGCGTGCTGCAGCAAATAGGGGCTGGTTTCGTTTGCGAGTCGGTTCGGCATGTCGGCGCATCGTGGACGGCAAGCCACTATAGCGCATCGTCGAGAATTGTTAGACTAGCGCCCTCTCACCACCCCCGAGCCTTGCCGCATGCTGACATACCCAGAGATCGATCCGGTCATTTTCTCGATCTTCGGTCTCAAGATTCGCTGGTACGGCATGACCTACGTCTTCGGTTTCCTCGCGGGCTGGTGGCTGGCGCGGCGCCGCAGCCGCCAGCCCTGGTCGACCATCAGCCCGCAGCAGGTCGACGACCTCGTGTTCTACGTGATGCTCGGCGTTATCGCGGGCGGGCGGCTCGGCTACATCCTGTTCTACGGCTGGGTCAACATGGCGGAAGACCCGTTCTACATCGTCAAGATCTGGCAGGGCGGCATGTCGTTCCACGGTGGTCTCGCGGGGGTGCTGATCGCGATGTGGCTCTATGGCCGCAAGCTCGGCAATACCATGTGGCAGATGACCGATTTCGTGGCGCCACTGGTGCCGCTCGGGCTCGGCTTCGGGCGTATCGGGAATTTCATCAACGGCGAGCTCTGGGGAGCCCCGGCCGAAAACGTACCTTGGGCAATGCAGGTAGTCTGCGACGACACACCGGCCCGCAGGACCCTGTGCGAGACAAAACTCGGCTTGGCCCCGGAAGTGGCCATCACGCCTCCGCTTCACCCATCCATGCTGTATGAAGCCCTGCTCGAAGGTCTCGTGCTGTTCATCGTACTGTGGGTTTTTTCGTCGCGGCAGCGCCCGTATATGTCGGTGTCGGGGCTGTTCCTGCTTTTGTACGGACTGCTCCGGTTCTATGTCGAGATTTATCGCATGCCCGACGCGCACATCGGCTACCTGTTCGCCGATTGGGTTACCATGGGCCAGTTGCTCAGCACACCGATGATCATCGCCGGTGCGGTGCTTCTTTATCTCGCCTACCGGCCGACGACAAGAAATGAGGCAACTACCTGATATGCAACAGTACTTGTCCCTGATGCGGCACGTCCGCGACAATGGCGTCTGCAAGGAAGACCGTACCGGCACCGGCACGTTGTCGGTATTTGGCTACCAGATGCGTTTCGATCTCGCCGATGGGTTCCCGCTGGTCACGACCAAGCGACTGCACCTCAGGTCGATTATCCACGAATTGCTGTGGTTTCTCAGCGGCGACCAGAACACGCGCTACCTGACCGAGAACGGCGTATCCATCTGGAACGAATGGGCGGACGACGACGGCAATCTCGGGCCGGTCTACGGCGTGCAGTGGCGCAGCTGGCCCGCGCCGGACGGCTCGTCGATCGATCAGATCAGCGAGGTCGTGCGGCAACTGAAGGAAGACCCGGATTCGCGGCGCATCATCGTGAGCGCCTGGAACGTCGGTGAAATCGACAGGATGGCGCTGCCGCCATGCCACTGCCTGTTCCAGTTCTACGTTGCGGATGGCAGGCTGTCCTGCCTGCTTTACCAGCGTAGCTGCGATATCTTCCTCGGCGTGCCGTTCAACATCGCTTCCTATGCGCTGCTGACGCATATGCTCGCGCAGCAATGTGACCTCGGCGTCGGCGATTTCATCTGGACCGGTGGCGATTGTCACCTCTACACCAATCACCTCGAGCAGGCGGACGAGCAGCTCGGCCGCACGCCCCTGCCGCTGCCGCGTCTCGCGATCAAGCGCCGGCCCGACAGCATCTTCGACTACAGCTTCGAGGACTTCGAGATCCTGAATTACGAAGCGCACCCGCACATCCGCGCTGCCGTTGCAGTATGACGATCAGCCTGGTCGTCGCAGCCTCGAGCAACAACGTCATCGGCCGCGACGGCGGACTCCCCTGGCATCTCCCCGACGATCTCAGGCAATTCAAACGCCTTACGACCGGAAAGCCCGTCATCATGGGCCGCAGGACCTTCGAGTCGATCGGCAAGCCGCTGCCCGACAGGCGCAACATCGTGCTGACGCGCGATCCCGACTTTGCTGCGGACGACTGCGAAATCGTGTCGTCGGTCGGTGACGCGATCGATCTCGTGGAAGGCGAGGGTGAAGTGATGATCATCGGAGGCGGGCTGGTGTACCATGATTTCATGCCGCTCGCTGACCGGATTTACCTGACCCGGGTGCAGGCAGACGTGGAGGGGGATACGCACTTCCCGGAGGTCGACGGGGCCACCTGGCAGCTGGTGTCCTCTGAGCATCATGCGGCCGATGACGAGCATCGCCACGCGTTCGATGTAATGGTGTTCGAGCGGCGCCGGCCGTGAGTCAGGCCGCGTCGAGCGCCAGCTGCAGCCGCTCGGCGCAGGCGAACACGTCGCCGTAGCTGTTGTACAGCGGCACCGGCGCGATGCGGATGACGTCCGGTTCGCGCCAGTCGCCGATAACGTTCAATTTCGTGAGATTGCGGAACACCTGTCGAGCGTCCACGCCTTTGTCCCTTATGACCAGCGACAGCTGGCAACCGCGCTCCGCTGCCGACGTGATAATGTCGATGCGGCCTTCGAAGCGGTGCGCGATCAGCCATGCCAGGTAACCGGTCAGGCGCCGCGATTTCTCGATGAGCCGCGACAGGCCCGCGTCGGTGAAGATTTCGAGCGACGCGAGCACTGGCGCAAACGACAACACCGGCGGGCAACTGAGCTGAAAAACGTCCGCACCCGGCGCGGGGTCGAATTCGTCGCGCATTTCAAAGCGGGTTGCTGCATTGTTGCCCCACCAGCCGTGCAGCTGGTCGAGGTCGCCGGGTGCGAGATGACGCTGGTGCACAAAAGCACCCGCGATCGCACCGGGTCCCGAATTCAGATACTTGTAGCTGCACCAGGCCGCAAAGTCCGGCCCCCACTCGTGCAGTTCGAGTGCGACGTTGCCGATGGCATGGGCGAGGTCGAATCCCACCCTGCACCCGTGCCGGCGCGCGAGAGCGCATATTCCCGGCATGTCGAGTACCTGGCCGGAGTAATACTGCACGCCAGGCAACAGCAGCAATGCTGTCTGTCCGCCCTCACGCTCCAGCAACGTTGCAAGGTCGTCCATGTACAGCAGCTGGTCGTCGCGCGGCTGCCATTGAAGCAGATCCCGGCCGGGGTCATGGCCGTGCATGCGAATCTGTGATGCGGCTGCGTAGCGGTCCGACGGAAACGCCGTCGACTCGATGACGATCTTGCGACGCGGGCCTTCGGGCCTGTAGAAGCTGCTCATCAACACGTGCAGGTTGACGGTCAGCGTATTCATCGCGACGACTTCGATCGGGTCTGCACCGGTCAGGGTGGCCAGCGCGCCCGCCGCATTGCGATGGTAAGAGACCCACGGGCGCGCGGCCTCGAAGTGGCCCTCTACACCTCGCCTCGCCCATTCGGACAGTTCCTCGCTGACATACTGCGCCGCGAGCTTCGGCTGCAGACCCAGCGAGTGTCCACAGAAATAGACGGACTTGCGGCTGCCCCGTTCCTCCGGGAATTCGAATAGGTCGCGAAAGCCCGCCAGCGGATCGTCCCTGTCGAGCCGGGCCGCAAACTCGGCGGAGTCCTCGTAGTGCATCAGTGCTGGCCGGGAACCTGGTAAACCCGCGGTACCGTCGTGTCGAGCCGCACGGCCGTCAGTTGCCGGCCCCAGACGCATCCCGTATCGAGACTCACGAGCCCCGGCAGTACGATGAGGCCGAGCTGGGACCAGTGGCCGAATACAATGCGCGTGTCTCCCCATGCGTGCGCCGGGAAGTCGAACCACGCGATACGTTTCCTGCCGCCTCGCCAGGGCGCGCCCGTGGCGCGCATATTGAGATGCATGTCGGGCGTCAACATGCGCATGCGCGTCAGGCAATTGATAATGAACCGCAGTCGACCGTATCCCTTGTGGGTGCCCGCCCAGTAACTCGGCCGGTTGCCGTACATCTTCTCGAGGAGCATGGCGAATTTCGGTCCTTGCAATACGGCTTCCACCTCTGCCGCCCGCTTGAGGGTCTTGCTCACGCTCCAGGTCGGGTGCGTGCCCGCGTGCACGAGCAGCGTGTCCAGTTTCTCGGAGTAATGCGCGAGGGGCCGGTGGCGAAGCCATTCGACGAGCTCATCGATCTCGGGTGCATTGAGCGTTTTCGCCAGCGAACTGAAACGGCCGGACAAGGGCACGGCTTCCTGCGACAGTGCAAGAAGATGAAGGTCGTGGTTGCCGAGTACCGTCACAGCCGAGTCGCCGAGCGACTTCACGAAGCGCAGGGTTTTCAGCGACTTCGGACCACGATTCACGAGGTCTCCGGTCAGCCACAGCGTGTCTTTGTCAGGATCGAAGTCGATGGCTTCGAGCAGCCGCTGCAACGGATCGTAGCAACCCTGCAGATCTCCGATTGCGTAGATCGCCATGACCGGAAGGTTGGCTTAGTTCAGGACGCCCGGAACCGCAAGCGTGAACGGCGCAATCGGTGCGTCGAAGCTGATGCCGTTGTCGGTCTTCATGCGATACAGGCCCTGCATTGCGCCCACCGGGGTCTCGAGCACGGCGCCGCTCGAATAGCGGAACACCTCGCCAGGCTCGAGGTGCGGCTGCTCGCCCACCACGCCGTCGCCGCTGACTTCCTGCACCTTGCCGTTCGCGTCAGTGATCACCCAGTGGCGGCTGATCAGCTGCGCCGGTATGTCGCCTTCGTTGGAGATCGTGATCGTGTACGCGAACACGTACCGACCGTCTTCAGGTTCCGACTGTTCGTCGACGTAATTCGTCGTGACCTGAATTCGAATTTCGCAGTTCGTCTCGTCCATGGTGATCCGGTTGGCTCGAAAACCACGGCTATTCTATCCCGAATCGCCGTCGCGTCGCGAAACGTAATTGGCCAGGGCCACATAATCTGCGATTGGAAGTGCCTCCGGGCGTTTCCCGGGATCGACGCCGAGTGAGCGGAGTTCGTTTTCATCGAGCAGTGTTTTCAGGGCATTGCGCAGCGTCTTGCGCCGCTGGCTGAACGCGGCCGCGACGACCCGGCCGAGCAACTTCTCGTCGTCGATCGCCGGCCGGTCGCCGCCGAGCGGTGTCAGCCTCACCACTGCCGATGTAACCGCAGGCGGCGGATCGAAGCACTCCGGGCCAACATCGAACAGCGCCTCGACCTCGAGATGGCAGCCGAGCATGATGCCGAGTCGTCCGTAAGCCTTGCTGCCAGGGTCCGCCGTCATCCGTTTCACCACCTCCTTCTGCAGCATGAAGTGCATGTCGGCAATGCAGTCGCGGCTGTCGATCAGGTGAAACAGCAGCGGCGTCGAGATGTTATAGGGCAGGTTGCCGACGATTCGCAGGGAGTTGCCGAGTGTGCAGAATTCGAAGTTCAGCGCGTCTGCTTCGTGAATGGTGACCTTGTCGCTGCCGCTGAA
The DNA here is from genome assembly GCA_947258565.1 of uncultured Woeseiaceae bacterium. Lineage (GTDB taxonomy): Bacteria > Pseudomonadota > Gammaproteobacteria > Steroidobacterales > Woeseiaceae > UBA1847. The sequence continues at coordinate 48,878 of CAMYJB010000008.1, read as the reverse complement.
ACGGTGCCGTAATGCTGCCGCCAGGTCGCGGTCGAGCTCGATGCAGTGCAGTTTTCCGGCTGTCTTTGCAAGCAGTTCCGTGATGGCTCCATGGCCCGGGCCGATTTCGACGACCGTATCACCCGGCTGTGGGTCGATCGCCCGCACGATCTCGCCGATGACGCCCGGGTCAGTCAGGAAATGCTGTCCGAAGCGCTTGCGTGGTCGATGCGCATTCATCGCGGATCGGTCAGCCGTGCAGCCATCTCGATCGCTGCAACCAGGCTGCCCGGGTCTGCCTTGCCGCTGCCCGCCAGGTCGAATGCGGTGCCGTGATCGACGGAGGTGCGTACGATCGGCAGCCCCAATGTAATGTTGACGCCCGCGCCGAAACCCGCGTACTTGAGCACCGGCAGTCCCTGGTCGTGGTACATCGCGAGGATCGCGTCCTTGTGGCCGGAAGCCTCCGTGAACGCCGTGTCCGCAGGCAGCGGTCCGCGTACCCGCTCGCCCGTACGTGCGAATTCCTTGACGACCGGTGCGATGATGTCTGCATCCTCTGTGCCGAGATGTCCGTCTTCACCGGCATGCGGATTCAGTCCACAGACGACGATCTCGGGGGCGGTAATACCGAAGCGTTGCCGGAGGTCCTGGAGCAGAACGCGAAGCACGTCGCGCAGCCTGTCGGCCGTGACCGCGTCCGGCACATCGCGAAGCGGCAGGTGCGTCGTCGCGAGGGCAACGCGCAGCTCGCCCGCGGCCAGCAGCATCACCGGCAACGGCGCGTCGCAGCACTCGGCCAGGAATTCGGTATGCCCCCGAAACGGTATACCGGCGTCGTTGATGACGCCTTTGTGTAAAGGTGCGGTAACGAGCGCCCGGTAACGCCCCTGCAGGCAGCCGTCAACGGCATGCCGCAGACCATCGAGCAGCGTCTCTGCGTTCGCGGTATCGGGTTGTCCACAGGCCGCTGCTGCAGGGAATGGCAAGGGAACAACCAGCAGCTCGCCGGCGGCGGCGCTCTCAGGTACTCGACCATCAGGCGCGACCTCGGTGATCGTGACGTCGAGCCCGATCAGTGCCGCGCGCGATCGCAGCAGTGCCGGGTCCGAAACGACCACGAAGCCGGGCAATCCCGGTTTCATCGCGAGCGCCAGGCACAGTTCCGGGCCGATACCGGCGGGCTCGCCGGCCGTGATCACCAGAGGGGCTGAGTCAGACAAGGCGGTTGCGGCGGCCGTGGAAGGCTCCCGCGTTCACATTCGTTTGACGACGAAGGCCTCGTCGCGGAGACGGCGCATCCACAGCTGCGTCTCGTCTTCCATCTTGCTGTTGCGAATGCGTGCATCGCAATTGCGTCGCTTCAGGTCTTCGGTGTTGTCGTAAACGCGCCGCTCGAGTACCTCGACGATGTGCCAGCCGAACGGGCTGCGGAACGGCTCGCTGACCTCGCCGATCTCGAGGTTGTCCATGACCTGTTCGAATTCAGGGACGAAGGAACCGGGGTCCGACCATCCAAGGTCGCCGCCAACCGGGGCTGTCGGGCCATCGGACAACAGTTTCGCAAGCTCGCCGAAGTCCTCGCCTTCCTCGATTCGCTCGAGCGCGTCGTCGAGCTGCTGCCTGGCCGTCGCGTCATCGATGATCTCATTGGGTGTGATAAGGATATGACGCGCCTTGGTCTGGTTGATCTCACTGCGCTGAACGGCGCTCCTGAGTTCGTTCACCTTGACGATGTGGAAGCTGCTCGAGGTCCGAAATGGCTCGGAAACATCGCCGGCCCCCATGTCCGAGAGGATATCCACGAAAAACGAGGGAATCTGCTGCCCTTCGATCCAGCCGAGGGAGCCGCCGCGCAGCGAGGTATCGCTCTGTGAGAAACGGACTGCCATTTCCCCGAAGTCGGCACCGTCAATGATCTGCTGATGGATTTGCCGGGCCAGGTCGCGGGTTTCCTCGATCTGCGCCGCCGTCGCGCTTTCCGGCAGATTTACCAGGATGTGTGAGAGGTTCCAGCTCGAATTGACGACGACGTTGTCCTCGAGGTCTGTAATGCACTGCTCGATTTCGCGGTCGGACACGTCGATTTCCTGGCCGACCATGATACGCCGCAGCTGCTCGAGCGTGATCTCCTCGCGCATGCCGCGCCGGAAGTCTGCGTAGTCGACGCCGTCCGCCGCCAGGGCGGCGGGCATCTGGTCGAAGGGAATGCCCGCCTGCTGTGCCATGCGCGCAATCGAGTCGTTCAGCATCTGGTCCGATATCGTGAGGCCGATCTGGTTGGCTCGCTGAAGCTGAATTTCGGTGAGGATGAGACGTTCGAGGATCTGTTCCTGCAGGACGTTCGCCGGCGGCAGCTGGAATCCCTGCTGCTGGGCGCGCTTCGTGATCATCGATATCTCGTCGCGCAGCTGGCTCTTCAGCACGACGCCTTCATTGACGATTGCCGCCACGCCGTCGAGGAACTCACCGGTTTCGGAGAGTTCATCAGCCGTCGTCGACGCCGCTGCCGCGATTGCGACAACCGCATATAAGTATTTGATTTTTAACACTAATTGTTACCGGGGGTCTGCCGAGTAGCCAAGAATACCACGTTCGAGCAATTTGTCAGCGGCGGTGCCGACACTGGCCATGCCCTTCAGTACCAGTTGCAGACCGTAGGTCGTATCCCGAGTTCCGTCGCGAGTCGAAATGTAGCGCCTCGAAACGATGCGCAGCCCCCAGCAGCAGCTCTCGTACTCTAGGCCGTAGAATTCCTCCAGCGGTTTCTCGTCGCGGAAGGAGTAATTGTAGCGGCCAACGAAATTCCACTTCCTGCTCAGCGGCCACGACCAGGACACGTCGCCCTGTTCGAGCGAGTCGCGCCGGAAGCGGTAGGCCAGGTTGATGATGCGATTCGTCGCCGGGCGGTATTGCAGTCGTGCCTGCGATTGGGTCGTTCCGCGATCGCGGGTTCCCCACTGATGGCCGAGATCGAAATTCACGTTCCTCAGCAACAGGAAGCGCAGTTCCGCGATGTAGTCCGATGACTCGTCGGTGAAGGTCGGCGCCGTGGGCAGCGTTACGTTGCTGGTGTTGAAGTAACGGATTTGCCCGATCGTGGCCGACATCAACTCCCTGCCGGTGGCAACGTCGAGCACGCGCGAGGTGATGCCGACACTGAGCTGGTCCGTATCCGCGATGCGGTCCACACCGAGAAACCTGTTCTTGCGAAACAGCTGCACGAGGTTGAGGTCGGGCGTGATCGTGTCGAAGACCGGCAGGTCCGACTGATCCTCGAAGGGTACGTGCACGTACAGAAGGCGCGGTTCGATCGTCTGCACGCGTGCTCTGCTCGAGTTGTTGATCAGGCGCTCCAGCACGATGCCGGTATCAACGCTGGCTATTGGCAGCACGCGCTCGGGATTGCTGCGCTGCCCCGGATCGGTGTTACTGAGATCATAGCTCGTATAGTCCACGGCGATCGCGGGCGTGAAGAACAATCCGGGCCGCGCTAGCGGGAGCGCAAGCTCGGGCGCCAGGTTGAAACGCCAGCCCGTCACGCCGACGTCGCGGTCGAAGTTAACGATTTCGCCATCGAGGTTGATCGTCGAACCCAGCCAAAGCCCCGGCCAGCGGCCGCGGGCAAGCAACTGGGGCAGGCGGCGGTAGGGCTCGTCGTCAGGCACAATGGCATCGTCGATCGTCTGGAAGTCCTGGACCTGGCCGAACAGGAAGAGCGCGTCCGACTGGTAGTCGAAACGCACCGCACGGTTGAGGTGCGTGATCGTCGAAGTGCTCAGGTTACTGCCGAGATCTTCGAAATACTGGTTGTCCGAGACCTCGCGGAATTCGACTTCGCCGCGCCAGCGACTTAGCAACAGGCTCGTATGGTCGATCCCGACATAGCTGCGTGACTCTCCGGTCAGGCTGTCATCGTTGAGGTACTCCGCATCGATCACGCCGTTATGTGCTTTCATGAGGTAGCGGAATTGCCCCTGCATTTGCACGCCGCGGTCGGTAAGGACGCGCGGCGTGAATGTCGCGTCATAATTGGGCGCGATGTTCCAGTAGAACGGCACGATGATCTCGTTGCCGCTGCGGCTCGTGCTGCCGATCTCGGGCGTCAATACGCCGGTCTTGCGGGCATCGCTGATCGGGAACGACAGGTAGGGTGCGTAAAGTATCGGTACACCCTGGAAACGCAGCTTCACGCCGCGGGCCTTGCCGGTGCCGCTGCGGCTGTCGAGATCGATGTCGTTTGCCTGCAGCAACCAGTCGTTCGATCCCGGTGGACAGGTCGTATAACTGACATTGTCGAGTTGCAGCAGACCGTCCTGGCTTATCTGCAGCCGATCGGCGGCGCCCCGTGAATTATTGCTGCCCATCCAGAACTCGGCGCCCGAGAAACCTATCCGCCCGGACTCGTACTCGAACTCGGCGCTGTCACTGCGTATCTGCGTGCCTGGATCTTCGTAGCGTACGTCGCCGCTGAGATACAGCGAGAGCGTCTGGGGGTCGTATCGGGCACTGTCGGCACCCGCCAGCTTGTCGGCGCGCCGCAGCAGAATGCCGCCGCTAAGCGATGCCGTAGGACGCTCCCCCAGCTCGGCCTCGACGCGGCCGGCCTCCAGCTGTATGGCGTTGGGGTCGTCAAGGGGAATGGCTCTCGGTGCGTCCTCGGTCAGCCGCGTCCCGAGGGTGTTTTCGCAGGCAAGCGGATCGGCGGCGTGGGCCGCCGGCAGGCCGAGAAGGCAGATCGACGTGATCAGGTATCTGGAAAACAAATCGGCGGCCGAATCCAATGCTCGTGTGGAAGCGCTGACCACGGGATGTTATCAGGCATTCTTATTTGATACCTTGTTAGTTACCTTCGCACAGATTGTCAGGCGCTTCAACGCGTTACGGAGTCAAGCGATCAAGCATTCGAATGCCGGGGCGGATGCCCGTCTTGCAGCGCTGAAACACTGGGTCGAAGGTGTTGGCGCAGTCGCTGGTGGCGATCTTACACCCGCTTCGGGCGACGCCAGCTTCAGGCGTTACTTTCGATTGCAAAAGGGCGATGACAGCTTCATCGTCATGGACGCACCGCCGCCACAGGAAGACTGCCTGCCGTTCATCCGGGTTGCCGGCTATCTGGAAGCGATGGGGCTCAATGCACCGCGCGTGATCGAGGCAGACCTGGAACAGGGTTACCTGTTATTGACAGACCTCGGCTCCACGTTGTACCTGGACCGTCTCGAGGCGGATGTCTCGAGCGCCGAGGTTCTGTATGCCGATGCTCTGCGCGCGCTCGCCGTCATGCAGAACCGCGGCGCCGCCTACCAGGCCCTGCTGCCGCCCTACGACGAGGCGCTGTTGCGATTCGAGCTGTCCCTGTTCCACGACTGGCTGTGCGGTAAGCACCTCGGTATCGAATTCGATGCAGCACAGGAATCGGCCTGGAAATCGCTCTGCGACCTGCTCGTTCGCAACGCGCTGGATCAGCCGCAGGTATTCGTGCATCGGGATTATCATTCGAGAAACCTGATGGTCACGAATGAAAACAGCCCGGGTATCCTGGATTTTCAGGACGCTGTTGAAGGCCCGCTCACTTACGATCTCGTGTCGTTGCTCAAGGACTGCTACATAAGGTGGCCGGCCGGTCGCACAGCGCAGTGGGTCAGCAACTACTACGGTCTGCTCGACAAGTCCATGCATGAGGCGATTACCGAGCAGGACTTCATTCGTGCATTTGAACTCATGGGTGTGCAGCGCCACCTGAAAGCGGCCGGAATTTTTGCCCGGCTCAATCACCGCGACGGCAAGCCGGGTTACATGCTCGATATTCCGCGCACACTCTCCTATATCGTGGATTTGCTGCCGCGCCACGATGAGCTCGGCTTCCTCGTGCGGCTCATCAATGAGCGGTGCCTGCCACAGCTGGACTCGCGGGCGTGATAGCGATGATCCTTGCCGCGGGACATGGCGAGCGCCTGCGGCCGCTTACGGAAACCACGCCCAAGGCGCTTGTCGAAGTACGGGGTAAAAGTCTGCTCGAACGACACATGGAGCGACTCAAAGCTGCAGGCATCGAGACCGTCGTGATCAATCTCGGATGGCTGGGCGAACGGATCGCCGACAGGATAGGGTCGGGCCACGCATACGGAGTGAACGTGGTCTACAGCCAGGAAGGCGACAACATTCTCGAAACGGGTGGCGGTATATACCGTGCCTTGCCGATGCTGGGCCGCGACCCCTTCCTGGTGGTCAATGCAGATATCTACACGGACATGCCCCTGCCTCCTGCCGGGCTCGCCGAATCGGACGTGGGCCATCTCGTCCTGGTACCGAGGCCCGCGCACAAAGAGCAGGGCGATTTCGACCTGCGGGACGGGCGTGTTTGCGAAGATCGCAATGCGGCGTATACGTTTTCGGGGGTTGCCGTTTACCGGCCGGTGTTTTTCGCGGGCTGCAAGCCGGGGCGCTTCCCGCTCGCGCCCATGCTCAAGACGGCGGCCCGCGAAGGGCGACTTGCCGGCAGCCTCTATGAAGGGTTGTGGGAAGACGTGGGCACGCCGGAGCGCCTGGCCGATCTCAACCGCCCGTAGCAGAGGTTCTCGAACCACGACTGCTGATGAGCCAGCGGGCGGCCGGGGCATTTGTCTCCCTCATGGCTCGCTGCGCTGCGCTTTACTTCGGTCGACAAACGCCCCGGACCAGCCCGCGTAGTAAGAGCGATGATCGCCGGTGTACCCTCTGGGCGGGCCGCGAGGATTGCCTTTTCGAGGAAGTAAAGCGCAGCCGCGCGCAGCGCGGCGAGCCATGACGAGAAAAGGTATCGGAGCGGCCCGCCTTGAGGCAAAGGCGGGGTCGTGGTTCGAGAAGCGCTCCTACGACTCCGGAGGGTCGCTGGTCACGTTCGCATCCTTCAGGTGCAGGTGTTCGAGGAAGTGCGGCAGCAATTTGCGACTTACGGCGTCGAGGTCGCTGTCGCCGCCCAGCGTGGCAAGATCGGTCATTTCGAGACCTGCGTAACCGCACGGGTTGATCCGCAGGAAAGGTTCGAGGTCGACTTTGACGTTGAGCGCCATGCCGTGATAGCTGGCGCCACGGCGGATGCGTAATCCCACGCTGGCAAACTTGGTGTCGGCAACGTACACGCCCGGGGCTTCAGGGTTGGCGCGGGCGTCAATGCCATATTCGGCCGCCAGGTCGACCACACTCTGCTCCAGGGCGGTTACGAGGTCGCGGACACCGAGACCGAGCCGCTTGAGGTCGATGAGAGGGTAGACCATCAGCATACCGGGGCCGTGGTAGGTGACCTGCCCGCCACGGTCGATCTGCACGACCGGGATATCGCCGGTCTGCAGCAGGTGGTCCCGGCTGGCGTTGAGACCCAGCGTGAATACCGGCGGATGCTCGGTGAACCAGATCTCGTCCGCCGTGCCGGCGGTGCGCGTATCGGTGAAGCGCTGCATCGCCCGCCACAGGGGCTCGTAGTCCTGCAGCCCGAGGTTGCGGACGGTTATCGATGGCGCCAGGTTGCTTGCGGGCGTGCTCACAGGGCCATTATGACATCGTCATGCGCCGTCGCGTCGCGGTAGATGTTGTCCAGCTGCTCCCGGCTCTCGGCGATGACCGTTATGGTTACCGATACGAAACGGCCATTGCGGCTCAACGACGATTCGATGGCGTCGTCATCGAGCGGACCGGTGTGTTTCTCGACGAGTTCCCTGACCGTGTGACGAAATACGCTGCTCTCGCGTCCCATCAGCTTAATGGGGAACGAGCACGGGAATGTCATGACCGACTCGTCGCTCACTCGTGCTACTCCAGCCAGAGCATGACGGTGTCGACGGTGCGCTGCCAGAAGGATCCGCTCGGATTGTCGGCCAGCGCGCGAAGCTGCTCCTGCACCACGATCTCGTCGTTCAGGCTGACCTTGATCTCACCCAATGGCTGGCCGGCGGCGATGGGCGCCTCGATGACGGCGGGCATGTTGTGCACGGACTCGAGCGAGTCATAGGTGCCGCGCGGCACGGTGATATAGAGATCTTCCATGAGACCGAGCGAAGAATATTCGCTGGCCGACTTCCATACCCGGGCGCGCGTAATTTCTTCGCCGGCTTTGTACAACAGGCGCGTTTCGAAGAAGCGAAAACCGTAGTTGAGCATCGCCTGGCTGCCATCAATGCGTGCCTTGTCGCTCGCGGTGCCCAGCACAACCGAGATGATTCGCATGCCGTCGCGCTCGGCTGACGCGACCAGGCAATAGCCTGCCGCTTCCGTGTGGCCGGTCTTCAATCCGTCGACGGAATCGTCCCGCCACAGCAACCTGTTCCTGTTCGGCTGATTGATATCGCCCCACTGAAATTCCTTGATTGCGTGCCACTTGTAGTGCTCGGGAAACTCCTCGATGAGGGCACGCGCGAGGATCGCCAGGTCGCGCGCCGTCGTATAATGATCGTCGTCGGGCCATCCCGTGGAATTCACGAAATTCGTCGATGTCATTCCGAGCGTCTGCGCATACTGATTCATCATCGCGGCAAAGACTTCCTCCGAACCCGCCACGTACTCGGCGAGAGCGACGCTCGCGTCGTTGCCCGACTGCACGATGACGCCGAGCAGCAGGTCCTTGACGCGAACCCGGCTGCCAACCTCGATGAACATGCGCGAGCCCTGCATGCGCCAGGCCTTCTCGCTGATCGTGACTTCATCTTCGAGCGTGATCTGGCCTTCAGCGATCGCGCGGAAGACCACGTAGGTCGTCATCAGCTTGGTCAGGCTCGCGGGCGGTACCGGCGTGTCGGGCTTCAACGCGGCGAGTTCCTGGCCTGACTTCGCTTCGATCATCAGGTAGCTCGTTGCGCCGATGATCGGCGGGGCAGGAACCGGTCGCGACTGGGCGAAAACCGTGGTAGTGGCCAGCAACAGGCATAGAGCAGGTACGAGACGCTTCATTCGATCACAGTGGGGAGTTCAGACGGGGCGTTATTTTAACCCTATTGGGGAGCGCATGTGTTGGCTGTCTGCGGGAGCGCTTCCCGTTCACGCGGGAGTGCTTCTCGAAGCGCGAGAGAGACCTGGAAAAAGAAAAGGCCCTCGTTCGAGGGCCTTTTCGCTTCCGGGCGGCGGCACCGTCAGCCGGTGGCCCCAGTCAGTTCATCCCACGGCATGTCAACCGTATCGTCGACTGCTCCATCGCCGTTGATGTCGATTTCCAGCCGGACGGTATTCGCATCCAGAGCAATCATGACGATGACGGCACCATCGGCGCCCTCGATACGCAGCTCGCCGACGAACGGGTAGTCCTCGCCCATGGACTGCAGCGACAGCGAAGTCGAAACCGTCACGCTACCGCCGATTCGCGGACTCGAAATCGTGAACGAGGTCTCCACCGTTACCGCAACCGGGAATGTGGATGCGTCTTCAGTGATCACGACAGTGTAATTCGTGAGAATTTCCTCGGTGCCAGCGGACGTCGTAACGAGCGTGCTGGTCGACACCGTGATCGTCGTGACCAGCGGGTCGGTCGTGTCGATTTCGATGTTGATCGTGCCGGTCGCGCTGGCCGTCTCGCCGCCCTCCGTCACCGCGAAGGCGGAGAATTCGATCCGCATGCCGAGGACGAAGTTGCCGGACGCCGGGTCGCCGCCGATAGCCGAGATCGTAATCGTCATGCTGCCGTTTACCACGGCGCCCGTCCCGTCATCGCAGTTTGCGAATTCGAATGCGAAACGGTCGTTGATGGACGGCTGCGCAGGATCGGAGATATTCACCTGCACGTCCACGGTGCCGGATACCGCACAGTTTTCGCGGCCCGCGCTCGTCGCGTAGAGCTGCGACGGAGCTGCCGTCTTCATCGTGGCCGACAGAATCGGCTTCATGACCGGGGCAAAGGCGACATCCGGGCCGCCTACGTTAATCGGCAAGCCCGGGGTAATGATCGACGTAAAGATACCCTGTCCAAGCGCTACGTCAGCAACCACCCCTGCAATATCCGGGGCGTTCTGAGAGGTAATAACGGCAGGTGGGGCGCTGCTCGTGCCGCCCGTCAATCCACCGCCATCGTCGCTGCTGCCGCCGCATGCAGCGAGTAACGCGATGCCTGCTGCAGCAACGAAGAAATTCCTGAGTACCTGTTTCATAGCATTCTCCCGCACGAATCGCGTCGATTTTCGCATGGCGGGGGCCGCAATAATGTGAACTGCGTCAGGAGTAGCCCGGTAGGGGAGGAGCCGAAAAATGCGCTATAGCGCGACCAGGTAGGGATCCGTAATGCCGAGCGCTTCGAGCTTCAGCACCAGCGCATCGTAGTCGTCGACACCCGCGATCGGGCCGATGCGGACGCGGTACATGGGGGGCGTGGCGGCTTCGTCCGCGAAGATGAACGCGCCGCCGATACCGCCCGACAATAAAGCCGAACGGCGACGTTCGGCGTTTGTACGATCACCGAATGCGCCGACCTGCACGAAGATCTCGTGCTCCTTGTCGACGGGCGGAGCGGTCCGGCGTTCGGGTGCCGGCGGGGATTGCTGCTCCGTTCGCGGCATGGTCGGAGTCGCTCTCGCCGACGTGCTTGCCGGCGCCTTGGCGGGTTCCACGACGCGCACCGGCCGGTCGCCCGGCGGATCGTCGAATGTGATCGCGGTCACCTCGACCAGGCTGGTGCCGTCGCGAACCATGTCGAGTTTCAACGCGGCGGCGTAAGACAGATCGATGATGCGGTTGTGGACGAACGGCCCGCGATCGTTGACGCGCACGATGATGCTCCTGTCATTACGCAGGTTCCGCACCTTGACGTACGTCGGCAGCGGCAGCGTCTTGTGTGCCGCGGTCATCGCGTACATGTCGTACGGTTCGCGGTTCGACGTCAGGCGGCCGTGAAACTTCCTGCCGTACCAGGAGGCGACACCACGTTCCTTGTAGCCCGAGCCGCTGTCCATGACGCGGTAGTTCTGACCGAGGACTTCGTAAACCGGGCCGTTACCGTAACGGCTGCGCGGCTCGGGGCGCGGCACGGCATCGCCCGGCAGGTCGGGAATCGAGACGCTGCCTGACGGTGCGCTGTCGCGCACGTTGCCGCCGCAGGCCGCCAGTGATAGCGCGGTGAGAGCAATGACGCCGATCGCTGCGCGACTACGAGGCATTGCGGCTCACCTCGAGCGCTATCTCCTGGCCGAGCTGGTGCACGGCCAGCGCATACATAACGTTGCGGTTGTAACGCGTGATAACGAAAAAATTGTGGAAGCCGACCCAGTGTTCGAGCCCCTCGGCGGCTTCGTACGTGAGCAGTTCGCCCTTGCTGTCGCCGGGCAGGTTGGTCACGAACATGACGCCCTTGCGGCTCAGCGACGCTACCGTCCCGCTGGGTTTGAGCGTGTTCTCGGGCTTCGGCACCGGCCCCTGCCAGCTGCCGCCCAGCGACGCCTGAGCTGCGACTTCCTCACCCGATTTCCAGCCGTGTTCCAGGAAATAATTCGCGATGCTGCCCGCGACATCCGTCCAGTCGTTCCAGATATCCCGTTTGCCGTCACCGGTCGCATCGACGGCATAAGCGCGGTAGCTCGACGGCATGAACTGTGGACGTCCCATGGCGCCCGCGTAAGAACCCGTCGCATCGGTGGCCTGCATGCTTTCTTCGCGCACGAGCAAAAGGTATTCCTCGAGCTCACGGCGGAAGAACTTTGCGCGCGGCGGATAGGAGAAAGCCAGTGTCGACAACGCATCGAGCACCCGAAAACTGCCTGTGATCCGGCCGAAGTAGGTTTCGACGCCGATGATGCCCACGAGCATCTCCATGGGCACGCCGGTGGACTCGCTGACTTGCCGCAACGCGTCCTCGTGCTCGGTCCAGAACTGCGCGCCGGCCCGGATCCGTTCCGGCGTAATGAATATCTCGCGATACTCGGCCCAGCTCTTGGTCTTCTCGGCGGGTCTCGCGATGGCATCGAGGATCGATTGCTTGACCTCCGCGGCGCCCAGGGTGTCGCGAAGTTCCTCGCGATCGAAATCGTGCTGTTCGACCATCGAGTCGATGAATGCGATTACCTCGGGCTGGTCGAGATCGATGGCCAGCGCATTGGCTACGGAAAGGACGCAGAGGGCGACGCCCGCGAGCAATCGTGAAGTCATTATTGCGGTAGTAATTTCCGGTGAGAGTGGATCGACATGAGAATACCGAAACCGGCCATCAGCGTCACCATCGAGGTGCCGCCGAATGAAACCAGCGGTAGCGGAATGCCGACGACGGGGACCAGTCCGGTAACCATCGCGGTATTGACGAAAACATAGACGAAGAAAGTGAGGCTGATCGAGCCGGCGAGCAGGCGCGCGTAGGTGCTGTGTGCCTGGATAGCGATGAACAGGCCGCGCGCGACGACGAACATGTACAGCGTCAACAATGTCAGCACCCCGAGCAGTCCGAGTTCCTCGCCCATGACCGCGAAGATAAAGTCGGTATCACGCTCCGGCAGGAATTCGAGCTGTGCCTGTGAGCCGTTGGTCCAGCCCTTGCCGAAGAGTCCCCCTGAGCCGATGGCGATCTTCGACTGGATAATGTTGTAGCCCGCCCCGAGCGGATCGCTGTCCGGGTTCAGCAACGTTAGCACGCGTTGCTTCTGATAGTCCTGCATGAAATTCCACAGCGCGTACGCGCCGGGAACCGACAGTAGGGCGAGCGCGAGCATGAGGCGAATCGACAGGCCCGCAAGGATGATGACGATCACGCCCGAAGCGGCGATCAGCAGTGCGGTGCCCAGGTCTGGCTGGCGCGCGATGAGCACCGTCGGTGCGACGATGATCAGCGCAATGATCGCGATCTGGCCGAGACGCGGCGGAATGTGCCGGTCATGGAGGTACCAGGCAGCCATCATCGGTACGGCAAGCTTCATGATTTCCGACGGCTGGAAGCGAATGCCGAGGTCCAGCCAGCGCCGCGCGCCCTGGCCGACCTCGCCGGTGACGAGCACGAGCGCCAGCAGCACCAGGCCACCTAGATAGGCCCACGGCGTCCAGCGGCGCAGGAAATCAGGGGAAAACTGTGCCGCAACCAGCATAGCGACGAGTGCGACGCTGAGGCGCACTACCTGGTTGACCCACAGCCGCATGTCCTCCCCGACGGCGCTGTAGAGCACGACGAGGCCGAAAGCACAGATGAGAAGCAGGCCGCCGAGCAGCGGCCCGTCGATGTGCAGGCGGCGCAGCAGTCGCGTGAAATCGCCGAGCGGGGCCGCTTTGCCGGTTACGAGGCGCTGCGTCTCAGTCAGCCGCATCGTCGTACCCCAGGTACTTGTCGATTAGCGCTTTCGCGATCGGTGCTGCGACGCCGCTGCCGCTGCTGCCGTTCTCGACGATGACGGCGACCGCAATCTGCGGGTTTTCCACCGGCGCGAAGGCGATGAACAGGGCGTGGTCCTTGAGCCGGTCCTCAATCTCTTCCTCGTCGTATTCTTCGTCCTGCGCAACCGAGAACACCTGTGCCGTACCGCTCTTGCCGGCCACGCGATACGGGGCACCGCTGCCCACGGCGCGTGCCGTACCGCGAGGACCCTGCATCACGCTGTTCATGGCGCCGATCACCGCGTCCCAGTTGGTGTCGTCGTCGAGTTCGACGTCGTCCAGCCTTACGGGCGATGCCAGGGTCCGCTCGCCGCTCAGGGGGTCTTCCCACGCGGCAACGAGACGCGGCTCGTAGCGGACGCCCCGTGTCGCGAGTGCCGCTGTCGCCGTTGCAAGCTGCAGGGGCGTTGCCAGCATGAAGCCCTGGCCGATGGATGCTATGACCGTTTCCCCCAGGAACCAGCGCTGGTCCGAGGGATTGCGGAATGCGTTGCGTTTCCATTCTGTGGACGGCACCAGGCCCGGCCGCTCGCCGGCCACGTCGACACCGGTTTGATTGCCGAGGCCGAAGCGCGTGAGATAGTCGTGCATGCGGTCGATGCCGATGTCGTTGCTGATTTCGTAGAAATAAACGTCGCAGGACTGGGCGATGGCTTCGTGTATATCGACTTCGCCGTGTCCCTCCGGCTTCCAGTCGCGGTAACGGTGCGTCGTGTTCGGCAGGATGAAGAAGCCGTAGCAAACGGTCCTTCGCTCCAGGTCGGTCGCGCCCGTCTCGAGCGCGGCGAGCGCCAGCATCGGCTTGATCGTGGAGCCGGGCGGGTAGGTGCCCCTGACGGCGCGGTTGAAAAGCGGACGGTCCATGTCTTGCTGCAGCGCGGAGAATTGCGATTGACTCATGCCCACGGCAAACAGGTTCGGATCGAACGACGGTGCGCTGACGAGTGCGAGCACTTCACCGCTCCAGGGATCCATTGCGACAACGGCGCCGCGCCGTCCGGCGAGCTTCTCGGTGGCGAGCGCCTGCAGGTCGAGATCGATGCTCAGAAACAGGTTGTAGCCCGGCGTCGGGTGTTCGTCGCCGGGCAGGGTCTCCTGCAGGTCACGCGATTCTGCAGGTACGCGGCGCCCACGCGCGTTGGTCACGATGTGGCGAAATCCGGAGTCGCCGTGCAGCCGCGATTCGTAACTGTTTTCGATGCCGGTCTTGCCGGTCTGCGTCGTGCCCGCGTAGCGCGACGGATCCAGTCTCTCGAGATCCGCTGTCGACAGCGCAGCGACGTAGCCGACGGCGTGTGCGATGTACTCGCCGTTCGGATAGTGGCGTACGAGCCGCGGCCTGAAATCGACGCCGGGGAATCGTGGCCGCTGTATGGCAAACCTCGCGATCTGCTCGTCGTCGAGACGCGGATTGAGTGCCACCGGCTTGAAGCGCGGGCCGCTCGCGCTCAGCTCCCTGAGCCGCGGGATGTCGCTCGCGTCGATCAGTTCGAGCCTGGCGAGGCGTTGCAGCGTGGTGTCGATATCGGGCACCTGCTCCGGTATCAGCTCCAGCTGGTAGGCTGGCAGGTTCTCGGCGAGCACACGGCCCTGCCGGTCGAAGACCAGTCCGCGGATCGGCGGCACCGCTTCGATGCGAACCCGGTTGCCGAGCGAGCGTTCCGCGAAATGTTCGTAGTCGAAGACCTGCAGCTGCACGAGGCGAGCGATCACGAGCCCGAGCAGGAGGATCCCGACCACGCTCGTGAGTATGACGCGCGCGATAAAGATGCGTCGCTCCGAATGGTGGTCTTTGATCGGGGACAGCAGGTCCAACTCAGCCTCCCGTTTGTACCCGGTAACGCAGGCCCGACAGCATTATCGACAGGAAGGGCCAGACAATGGTTCCCGCGACCACAGGCCCCCAGTAGTCGATCGCCGGCGCCGTGACGCCGGCGACGCCGTTGATCCAGAAAAGCAGGAACTGGTAGAGGGAGAGCAGCGCGAATATCGTCAGTGCGAGCTGCGACAGCGGGAAAACGCGCATCAGCAGGTGAAACTTGACCGTGATGTAGACGATCACGCACAGCGCGAGGGCGTGCTGGCCGAGCAGCGTGCCCTGGGCGACGTCGAGGACGATGCCGATCAGCCAGGCGATGCCCACGCTGTAACTGAGGGGCACGGTCATCGCCCAGAAGACGAGCACGAGCGCGAGCCAGTCCGGGCGGAAGGGTTCGGCCGCGGTGGGCAGCGGCATGATCATCAGCATGAATGCGATGAGCAGGGTGAGCAGCACCGGAAGCTGTCGCAATGCGCGCGCGTTACTCATCGTCGGCCCCGCCATCCCGTTTGCGCACCCAAATAAGCATCACTTCACGAACCTGGTCGAGCGCGGCTGCCGGCGTCGCCGAGACTTCGGCAAACGGCTCCTGGGGCAGGCGGGTTACCTTTTCCACTATCGCGACTGGGTAACCGGACGGGAATGCGCCGCCGAGCCCGGAGGTGACCAGAAGGTCGCCGGCCTGGATGTCGGCATTGTTTGCGAGGAACGGCAGGCTGAGCCGATTGTATTCCCCTGTACCGAATGCGACGGTGCGTAGCCCGTTGCGGTTCACTACGACCGGCAGCGTATGGTCCGGATCGCTGATCAGGATTGCCTGCGACGTCGTCAGGCCGGTGCTAATTACCTGGCCGACGACACCCGATGCGTCGACGATTGCCTGGCCGTCATAGACGCCTTCCCGGCTGCCTACGTCGAGCACGATATTGTGCCGGTAAGGATTGGCGTCGACCGCCATGATTCCGGCGACGCGAACTTCGCCGCGCACCTGTTCACGGGCATCGAGCATTGCGCGCAATCGTTCATTCTCAGCTTTCAGCGCGGCGAGCTCCTGCATACGAGCACGAGTGATCAACGCCTCCGTCCTGAGACGGCTGTTCTCGAGCTGCAGCTGGTTCTTGCTCGCCGAAACATCGCGCATCCACGACCAGGCACGGGCCGGGGAATCGACAATGATCTGGACGGGATAGACGGCGACGCCGACGACGCGGCGTACCGCATCGAGGTGATGCTCACGATTGTCGAGCCACATGAGCAGGATGCTGAGGACAACCAGCGCCAGCGCCCGGAAGCCGAGCGCCGGAATCCTTGCAGGGTTCTTGTTGCTTTGCGAACCGACCATCAACAGTTAGCCGCGTGTTCGCACAGGAAACTCACTCCAGTCCGAAGACTGCCGGGCCGTGCTCGTCGATGAGTTCGATTACGCGGCCGCCGCCGCGAGCAACGCAGGTCATGGGGTCGTCGGCGATCACGACGGGCAGGCCGGTCTCTTCCATGAGCAGCTTGTCGAGGTCGCGCAGCAGCGCGCCGCCGCCCGTCAGCACGATGCCGCGATCCGCGACGTCGGCGCCGAGCTCCGGCGGGGTCTGCTCGAGCGCTTCCTTGACTGCGCCGACGATTCCCTGCAGCGGTTCCTGCAGGGCTTCAAGAATTTCGTTGCTGTTGAGCGTGAAACTGCGCGGCACGCCTTCCGACAGGTTGCGGCCTTTCACCGAGATCTCGAGAACTTCCTGGCCTGGAAACGCGGATCCGATCTCGTGCTTGATACGCTCCGCCGTCGCCTCGCCGATCAGGATGCCGTAATTGCGGCGTACGTAGTTGGTAATGGCCTCGTCGAAGCGGTCGCCGCCGATGCGAACCGACGCGGCATACACGATGCCGTTCAGCGAAATGACGGCCACTTCCGACGTGCCGCCGCCGATGTCGAGCACCATGGAGCCGCGCGCTTCGTGAACGGGCATGCCGGCACCAATCGCCGCCGCCATCGGTTCGTCGATAAGCAGTACCTTGCGGGCGCCGGCGCCTTCGGCCGACTCGCGGATCGCACGCCGCTCCACCTGCGTGGAGCCGTAGGGCACGCACACGAGCACCCGGGGGCTGGGACGGAAATAGCGGTTGCCGTGAGCCTTGCGAATGAAGTGCTGCAGCATCTTCTCGGTAACCGTGAAATCCGCGATGACGCCGTCCTTCAGCGGACGGATCGCCGTGATATTGCCGGGTGTGCGTCCCAGCATGTTCTTTGCATCGGCACCGACGGCCTCCACGACCCGGCCACCACGGCCCGAATCCTCGCGGATCGCTACCACCGACGGCTCATCGAGGACGATGCCGTGGCCCCGTGAGTAAATCAGTGTGTTGGCGGTTCCAAGGTCGATCGACAGGTCATTGGAAAAATAACCCAGGATGTTTTTGAACATGATGGAACGGGGCCCGAAGCGAGATTAACGGTGCAATCTAGCAATGCCCACGACATTGCGCAAGGCGGCGTGTATCATTGCGTGCGCGTTCGCCGGGCGGCGATTTGCAGGGTCTCGAATCGCAGGTAAACCGATGTCACTGGAGAAGGATCAGGTACAGCATATTGCCATGCTGGCGCGCCTCAGGGTCGGGGACGACGAGATCGCCGATACGGTTGACAAGCTGTCGCGTATTGTCGATTTCGTGGACCAGCTGTCGCAGGCAGATACCACCGACGTGGTGCCGATGGCGCACCCGCTGGACGCCGCCCAGCGCCTGCGACCGGATGTCGTCACAGAGACCGACGAGCGCGATGAATTCCAAGAAAATGCCCCGGCCGTCTCCGACGGTTTCTATCTCGTGCCCAAAGTCATCGAATGAGCAGCAACGACCTTCACACCCAGGGCCTGACGCAGCTCGCCAGGGGCCTGGAGAACGGTGGTTTCACGGCCGTCGAGCTCGTTACGGCGCTCCTGGACAGGGTCGAGGCGCACGACACAGAACTCAACGCGTTCATCACCGTCACCGCGGATACCGCACTCCAGGCGGCCGAACGGGCAGACGCCGAGAGAAACAAAGGCGAAACAGGGGTCCTTAATGGACTGCCGCTCGTGCACAAGGACATCTTCTGCACCCGCGGCGTATTGACCACCTGTGGCTCGCGGATGCTCGAGAATTTCGTGTCGCCCTACGACGCGACCGTGGTCGAGCGGCTGGCAGGCGCCGGCGCGGTGATGCTCGGCAAGACCAATATGGACGAGTTTGCGATGGGCTCGTCGAATGAGACCAGTTACTTCGGCCCGGTGAAAAACCCCTGGGACCTGACTTGTTCGCCGGGCGGCTCCTCGGGAGGATCGGCCGCGTCGGTGGCGGCTCGGATTGCGCCTGCGGCGACGGGTACCGATACCGGTGGCTCGATCCGGCAGCCTGCGGCGCTGACCGGCACGACCGGCCTGAAGCCGACCTATGGACGCGTGTCGCGCTACGGGATGATCGCCTTTGCCTCCAGCCTGGACCAGGCCGGCGTGATCACACGCTCGGCGGAGGATGCCGCGCTGTTGCTCGGCGTGATGGCCGGTTTCGACGTGCGCGACTCGACCTCGATCGACCACCCGGTGCCGGATTACCTCGCGGGCCTGGGCGAGTCGCTGCAGGGCCTGCGGGTCGGCATCGTACGGCAGCATTTCGACGCGGGGCTCGACGCAGCAACGGGCAACGCCGTTCGCGACGCCCTTGCCGTGCTCGAGGCACAGGGCGCCAGCCTGACGGAAGTCGATCTGCCGAATCTCGACCTGTCCGTGCCGACCTATTACGTGGTGGCCCCGGCGGAGTGCTCGTCCAACCTGTCGCGTTTCGACGGCATTCGTTTCGGCCATCGTGCCGGGAATCCCGAGGACCTGCTGGATATGTATTGCCGCAGCCGCGGCGAGGGATTCGGCGCGGAAGTGAAGCGCCGCATCCTCACCGGCACCTACGTGCTGTCGGCCGGTTACTACGACGCGTACTACCTCAAGGCACAGCAGGTCCGGCAGCTGATCGCGGACGATTTCCGCGAGGCGTTCGCTGACGTCGATGTGATTGCGGGCCCCACCGCGCCCGCGCCGGCATTCAGGCTGGGCGACAAGACCGACGACCCGATCACGATGTACCTCAACGACATTTATACGATCGGCGCCAATCTCGCGGGGCTCCCCGGCATATCCATCCCCTGCGGGTTCGCGAGCGAGCTGCCCGTCGGCCTGCATCTCGTGGGTCCGCATTTCGGCGAGGAACAGCTGCTGCGCACGGCGCACCAGTACCAGCTGCAGACGGACTGGCACACGCGCTGCCCGGAGGGCTACGCATGAGTGCGGCTTGGGAAGTCGTCATCGGTCTGGAAATCCATACGCAGCTTGCGACGCAGAGCAAGATATTCTCCGGCGCATCCACGGCCTACGGCGCCGCGCCGAACACCCAGGCCTGCCTGGTCGATCTCGGCTACCCGGGCGTACTGCCGGTTCTCAACGAGGAGGTCGTGCGCATGGCCTGCAAATTCGGCCTGGCGGTCAACGCGACGGTTGCGCCGCGATCGGTGTTCGCGCGCAAGAACTACTTCTACCCGGACCTGCCGAAGGGCTACCAGATCAGCCAGTACGAGCTGCCCATCGTCGAGCATGGCGAGCTCTTCATCACGGATGAGGCGGGCAAGGAGAAGCGCATCGGCATCACGCGGGCGCACCTGGAGGAAGATGCCGGCAAGTCGGTCCACGAGGGACTCGACCGCCATTCCGGCATCGACCTGAACCGGGCGGGCACGCCGCTGCTGGAGATCGTTTCGGAGCCCGACCTGCGCTCGGCGAAGGAAGCGGTCGCCTACATGCGCAAGATTCACACGATCGTCCGCTACCTCGGGATTTCCGACGGCAACATGCAGGAAGGCTCGTTCCGCTGCGATGCGAACGTGTCGGTACGGCCGCGTGGGCAGGACACTTTTGGCACGCGCACCGAGATCAAGAACCTCAACTCGTTCCGGTTCGTGGAGCGGGCCATTAATTTCGAGATCGAACGGCAGATCGACGTGCTCGAGGATGGCGGCGAGGTTGTCCAGGAGACCCGCCTGTACGACTCGGGCCGAGACGAGACCCGCTCGATGCGCTCCAAGGAAGAGGCCAACGACTATCGCTATTTCCCGGACCCGGACCTGTTGCCCGTCGAAATCAGCGAGGAATTTATTGACGGCGTGCGCGACACCCTGCCCGAGCTGCCCGACGACAAGCGGCACCGGTTTATCGACGACTACGGCGTCAAGCAAGATGATGCAGCCATCCTGACCGCCAGCCGGGCGCTTGCCGACTACTTCGAGGCCGCTGTTGCGGCAAGCGAGGCCAAGCCGCAGGTCGTGGCGAACTGGGTGATCGGCGACCTGTCAGGCGCCCTTAATAAGGAGGGACTGGAGATCGAGGCATGCCGCATACCGGCGGAGGATCTCGCGGGACTGATCAAACGCATCCAGGACAACACGATCTCCGGCAAGATCGCCAAGGAGGTCTTCGAGGCCATGTGGGCCGGCGAAGGCACTGCCGACGCGGTGATCGAGGCGCGCGGCCTCAAGCAGATCACCGACAGTTCGGCGATCGAGGCCATCGTGGACAAGGTGATTGCGGACAACCCGGGCCAGGCCGAGGAATACCGTGCCGGCAAGGAGAAGCTCATCGGCTTTTTCGTCGGCCAGGTCATGAAGGAGACCGGCGGCAAGGCGAATCCGGGCCAGGTAAACGCGATTTTGAGATCCAAGCTGAAATAAGGGGACAGTGACTATAATTCTGCGACCAGGTTGATTGACCTGCTGACGAATTATAGTCACTGTCCCCTTATTCCTATGATTGCCGATCGAATAACACCGTTCGTTTTTGATGCACTGCCCGTCCGTGGTGCGTTGATCCAGATGTCCCGCTCATGGCGCCGCATGCTGCGCGATCACGACTACGATCAGCTCGTTCGCGAGACGCTGGGCCACGCGGCTGCCGCAACGGGTCTGATCGCTCACAGCCTGAAATTCGACGGTGCGATCACCCTGCAGATACAGGGCACTGGCGGCCTGCGTATGCTGGTCATGCAGTGCACGAGCGATCTCGAGCTGCGCGGCATGGCGAGTGCCGACGAAAAGGCGGCCGCGGAGAGCTTCGGCGACCTCGTGCAGGACGCCCATTGCGCCATCACGGTGGACACGGGTGAGCGCCCCTACCAGGGGATCGTCGAGATCGATCGAACGTCCCTGGCCGACAGCCTCGAGAACTACTTCGCCCGATCCGTGCAGGTGCCGAGCCACGTCGCGCTCGTGAGCGATGCGTCCCTGAGCGGCGGCATTCTGCTACAGCAGATGCCGGGGCAGCACGGGCTCGATGAAGATGACTGGAACCGGCTCGGCTATCTCGCTGCGACGCTGCGAACCGGCGATTTCGGCTTTACCGACGGTATGGCGCTGATCGGCAAGTTGTTCGCGGAGGATGACGTCCGCGTGTTCGAGTCCGAGCCCGTCGCATTTCGCTGCCGCTGTTCGCGTCGGCGCGCCGAAGAGGTCCTGCGCATGCTGGGCGAGGCAGAGACCCGCGAAGTGCTGGCCGAGCGGGGACAGGTCGACGTTACCTGCGAATACTGCGGCCGCCGCCGCGAATTCGACCCGATCGACATCTCGCGGCTGTTCACCGATAACGCGATCGCCGGGCCCGACTCCGTGCAGTAGCTCAGCTGCCGAACGCCTCGTCGCCGAAATCCGGGCACTCCTCGACGGGATCGGGTGTCTGCAGGTCCTTATCGCTATCGATGACCCAGCATTCGTCGAAGATCGAACAATAGCAGTAGCTGATCGAATTGCCCGGGCGCGCCAGCGACTCCAGGAATTTCCCGACAAGCACCCGGTCCATCGTCGATACCATGTCGATCGTCTCGCCCGGTATGAGCACCCGGCGGCTCACATAGGTCTGCCCGAGCCGATGGGTGCCTTCCTCGCCGACGAGTTCCAGCGCATGGTGCCAGTCGTGCAAGGGAATTCCCTCGAAGAGTACCCGCATCGCGCGCATCCGGGCCGGGCCGACGCCGGCGTTGGTCAGGGAAATCCGGAACTCGGCGCCGTCCGCGGAAAGGTGGTCGCTGATCGTCAGCTGCACGAACGGCCAGACGGCGGCGGCCGTCTGTTTGCGGGTGGCCTCGGACTCGGTGAGTGCCGCGTACAGCGCAACGATTGCGATAAAGACGCCGACCAGCGACAGGACGGTTTGCCAGAACGTCAGGCGAACGAATGCCCGCTCGCTGCCTGAAAACTCGGTTTCGGATGGCGGTTCTGTCTCATCGGGGTCCTGCCGGGAATCGGGTTCGTCTGTCATGGGTGCCTGGAGCGCCGGGAATCAATGCCAGTGCGGAGCATAGCCTATTAGCGAATCCACGAGGACCGTCCGCCGGCTGGCGGACCCATGCCCTGTTACTGGCCCGAAAAGGCTGCTAGACTGGCCTTCTCTTAAATATAAAGAAATATTTATTCTTTTATGAGTCACAGCGTTGAGCAGCTCGTGGTGCAGTTGAAAGCCCTGGCCGACCCGGCCCGGTTGCGTATCGTCATGCTCTGCGCCCAGGGCGAGTGCAGCGTCTCCGAGCTGACGCGGGTCCTCGGGCTGAGCCAGCCGCGCGTCTCCCAGCATCTCAAGCAGCTGTGCGCGGTAGACCTGCTCGAGGGCTTTCGCGACGGCCATTTCGTGTATTACCGGCTCAAGGCAGGGGGCCGGCAGGCGGCACTGCGGCGCAGACTGCTGGCGCTGATTCCTGCGGATGACGCGGGCTTCGCGGAGGACATCGAGAGGCTGAGGAGCCTTCGGGATACGGGCGATGCCGGCACCGACGACCACGTCACGGGTAGCCGCTCACTGCATCGCGCGCTGGTCGAACTCACCGTGGCGGCGCCGGTTGGCGATCTCGTCGACATCGGCAGCGGGCACGGCAGGATCCTGAAGCTGCTGGCCTCGCGCGCGCGCCGCGCAGTCGGCGTGGACATCGATCCCGATGCGCGACGCTTCGCGCGTGCCGAGCTGTTGCTCGCCGGCCTGCCGAACTGCACCTTGCGCCAGGGAGATATGTACAGGCTGCCGCTGGGCGACAACGAGTTCGACACCGCGATTCTCGACGACGTGCTGTTCGAGGCGGAACGGCCGAGGCACGCGATCGCCGAAGCCGTTCGCATACTGCGACCCGGAGGCAGGCTTTTTCTGCTCGCCACTACCCGGCCGCGGGAATTCCACGATCACGCCGCACAGCTCGCGAGCTGGTGTGCGGACAGCGGACTGCGGCTTGCGCCGGCGCGTCCCATCCCTGCGATGCAGCCGGAATGGCTGCTCGCCGTTGCCACCAAATACGATGCGGCGACTGCCGCTGCCTGAATGCCGATTATGAATCCGTCAATTTCCGAACACGTGCAGGTTTCCTTCGAATTCTTCCCGCCGCACTCCGAAAAGATGCAGGAGACCTTGTGGAAGTCGATCCAGCGGCTCGAGCCGCTTGCGCCGAGCTTCGTGTCCGTCACCTACGGTGCGGACGGCTCGACGCGAGAGCGCACCCACGACGTCGTCGAACGCATCGTCAACGAAACGGACCTTACCGTCGCCCCGCACCTGACCTGCGTGGACGCGAGCCGCGGTGAGATCGATGCTATCGCCCGCGAGTACCGGGACATGGGGATTCGCCACATCGTGGCATTGCGCGGTGATCCGCCCGCGGACAGCGGGACGTATACGCCGACGCCCGGCGGTTATGCCTATGCAGCGGATCTCGTCGCGGGACTGAAAAAGGTCGCTGACTTCGACATCTCGGTGGCTGCCTACCCGGAGGTGCACCCCGAGGCGCCGAGCGCGGAATTCGATCTCGAAAACCTGAAGCGCAAGCTCGACGCAGGAGCGTCGCGAGCGATTACGCAGTTCTTCTTCGATACCGGGCTGTTCCTGCGCTTCCGCGATCGCTGCGCCGCGGCCGGCATCGATTCGCCGATCGTGCCGGGCATCCTGCCGATCACCCGGTTCGCGCAGATGACGAAGTTCGCCGCGCAGTGCGGCGCAAGCGTTCCGGACTGGCTGCGCGACCGCTTCGAGGGGCTCGACGACGATACCGAAACGCGCAATCTCATTGCGGCGAATGTCGCGATCGAACAGGTGCAGCGGCTGCAGGCCGAGGGCGTCGACGAGTTTCACTTTTATACGCTGAACCGTTCCGAACTGACCGTGGCCATCTGCCATGCGCTGGGGATCCGGCCGAAACAGGCCGCAGCCTGACAACGTCATGAACCGCGAAGAACGCATCAAATCGCTGTTTGCGCTGCTCGAGCAACGCATCGTAGTGCTCGACGGCGCTATGGGCACGATGATACAGAGCTACGGTTTCGGCGAAGACGACTACCGCGGCGAGCGCTGTGCCGACTGGGAAAGCGACCTCAAGGGCAATAACGACCTGCTGT
Organism: uncultured Woeseiaceae bacterium; assembly: GCA_947258565.1. GTDB lineage: Bacteria > Pseudomonadota > Gammaproteobacteria > Steroidobacterales > Woeseiaceae > UBA1847. The sequence continues at coordinate 24,348 of CAMYJB010000008.1, read as the reverse complement.
CCATCACGCGGCCGCAGGTGATCCGCGAGATTCACACGGCGTTCCTCGAGGCCGGCGCGGACATCATCGAGACCAATACCTTCAACTCCAACGCGCCTTCGATGGCGGATTACGGCATGGAGTCGCTGGTTCCCGAACTGAATCTCACCGCGGCGCGCCTGGCCCGTGAGTGCGCGGACGCTCACGCAGACAAGGCGGGCAGTCCCCGTTACGTTGCGGGTGTACTGGGCCCGACCAACCGCACGGCGTCGATTTCACCGGACGTCAATGATCCCGGTTACCGCAACATCAACTTCGCCGATCTCGCCGCGACCTATGAAGAGGCGTCGCGAGCGCTGATCGAGGGCGGCGTCGACTTCCTGATGGTCGAGACGATCTTCGATACGCTGAATGCGAAGGCCGCAATCTTCGCGATCAGGAGAGCGTTCGAAGAAACCGGCGTTACGTTGCCCGTGATGATTTCGGGCACGATTACGGACGCATCGGGCCGCACCCTGTCCGGACAGACGCCGGAAGCCTTCTGGAATTCGGTGCGCCACGTCGATCCCTTCATGATCGGGCTCAATTGCGCACTGGGCGCGAAAGACCTGCGCCCGTACGTCGATGAACTCTCGCGCGTTGCCGATACACGCGTCAGCGCGCATCCCAATGCCGGCCTGCCGAACGAGTTCGGCGAGTACGACGAAACGCCCGAGGCCATGGCGGCAGTAATCGGCGAGTTTGCCGGCAGCGGTCTCGTCAACCTGGTTGGCGGCTGCTGCGGCACCACGCCGGCGCACATTGCCGCACTGCGTGAAGCCGTGAACGACAAGCCGCCGCGCGCGATACCCGACATCCCAGTACGCTGCCGCCTCTCGGGGCTCGAGCCCCTCAACATCGGTCCCGACGACCTGTTCGTTAATGTCGGTGAACGCTGCAACGTCACGGGTTCGGCGATCTTCCGCAGGCTGATCGAGGCCGACGATTACGCCGAGGCCGTGCAGGTCGCGCGGCAGCAGGTCGAGAACGGCGCGCAGATCATCGATGTGAACATGGACGAGGGCATGCTCGATTCGGAGCAGGCCATGGTGACGTTCCTCAACCTGATCGCGTCCGAGCCGGACGTTTCCCGGCTGCCGATCATGATCGACTCGTCGAAGTGGTCGGTCATCGAGGCAGGGCTGCGCTGCGTGCAGGGCAAGGCGGTGGTCAATTCCATCAGCCTCAAGGAAGGCGAAGACAGCTTTATCGAACAGGCGAAGCTCGTCCGCGATTACGGCGCCGCCGTGATCGTCATGGCGTTCGACGAGCAGGGCCAGGCGGACACGGTCGAGCGCAAGATTGCTATCTGCAAGCGCTCCTACGACATCCTGACGCAGAAGCTCGGCTTCGACCCGGCGGACATCATCTTCGATCCCAATATCTTCGCCATCGCGACCGGCATCGAGGAGCACTCGGCTTACGGCGTCGCGTTCATCGAAGCGACGCACAAGATCAAGGACGAGCTGCCGCACGCGATGGTGTCCGGTGGCGTCAGTAACGTGTCGTTTTCGTTCCGCGGCAACAACGTGGTGCGCGAAGCGATTCACTCCGTGTTCCTGTACCACGCGATACGCGCGGGCATGGACTTGGGGATAGTCAATGCCGGCCAGCTCGCAATATACGAAGACCTGCCGGGAGACTTGCGCGACGCGGTGGAGGACGCCGTGCTGAACCGACGCGAGGATGCCACCGAGCGGCTGCTCGAGGTCGCAGAAAGATACAAGGACCAGGCATCCGGCAGCGCCGCGAAAGTGAAAGACCTCTCCTGGCGCGAAGCTGCCGTCGAGAAGCGGCTCGAGCACGCGCTGGTTAACGGCATCGATGAATTCGTCGTCGAGGACACCGAGGAAGCGCGGCTCGCGGCGGACCGGCCGCTGGCCGTCATCGAGGGGCCGTTGATGGCCGGCATGAACGTGGTCGGCGACCTGTTCGGCGCGGGCAAGATGTTCCTGCCGCAGGTTGTGAAGTCGGCGCGCGTGATGAAGAAGGCGGTGGGCCACCTCATACCATTCATCGAGGCCGAGCAGGGCGGCAAGGTCAGTTCGAACGGCAAGATCGTGCTCGCGACCGTCAAAGGCGACGTTCACGACATCGGCAAGAACATCGTGGGTGTGGTCCTGCAATGCAATAACTTCGAGGTCGTGGACCTCGGTGTCATGGTCAGCTGTGAAAAGATCCTCGACGCGGCGCGGCGGGAGCAGGCGCAGATGATCGGGCTGTCCGGGCTCATCACGCCGTCGCTGGACGAGATGGTCCACGTCGCGTCGGAAATGCAGCGCCAGCAATTCGACCTGCCGCTGCTGATCGGCGGCGCGACGACGTCACCGGCGCACACGGCCGTGAAGATCGAGCCGCAGTACGAGGGGCCCGTCATCTACGTAAAGGATGCATCGCGTTCCGTCGGCGTGGCCCAGGCGCTCGTCGAGCCGGGTACGCGCGACGCGCTTGTTGAGAAGACGCGGCGCGATAATGCCCGCCGCCGCGATCAGCATGCCGGCAAGTCCCGCCTCGCGCCGCAGCTGTCGCTGGATGAAGCGCGCAGGCGCCGGCACCGGATCGACTGGACTGCGTACACGCCGCCGCGACCGGCATTTACGGGCGTGCGGGTTTACGACCGCATCGACCTCGCGCTGCTGACCGACTACATCGACTGGATGCCGTTTTTCAACGCCTGGGAATTCCACGGCAAGTATCCCGCGATACTCAGCGACGCGATCGTCGGAGAGGCTGCGACGGCGCTGCACAACGACGCGCGCGCCATGCTCGACAAGATCGTGCGCGAGGAATGGTTGCAGGCCCGCGCCGTGCTCGGCCTGTTCGCCGCAAACAGCGCGGATCATGACGACTTGCTGGTTTACCCCGACGACGAACGCACGAAGGCAATCGAGCGCCTGTGCCACCTGCGCCAGCAGCGTGCGAAGCCGGAAGGTCAGGCGCAGAATTGCCTGGCCGACTTCGTTGCGCCGGGGGCGTCGGGTCTCGACGATTACATCGGTGCATTCGCGGTGACGGCAGGCATAGGCATCGACGAGCGAGTCGCTCACTTCGAAAAAGCGCACGACGACTACAGCGCGATCCTGCTGAAAGCACTCGCCGATCGTCTCGCGGAGGCACTTGCCGAGTACCTCCACGAACGCGTGCGCGTCGAACACTGGGCGTATGCGCCCGACGAGCGCCTCGACAATGACGATCTCATCGCGGAGCGCTACCGCGGCATACGCCCGGCACCGGGATACCCGGCATGCCCGGACCACACCGAGAAAGCGAAGCTCTGGTCATTGCTGGATGTGGAGAAGAACATCGAGCTCCGGCTGACCGATTCGTATGCGATGTACCCGACGGCCGCGGTCAGCGGTTTCTACTTCTCGCATCCCGATGCGCGGTATTTTTCCGTTGGCAAGATCGATCGCGAGCAGCTCGAATCCTACGCAGCCCGCAAAGGCATGACCGTCGCCGAGGCGGAGAAGTGGCTGTCGCCGGTCCTCGGCTACGATCCCGCGACGGCGGACGCCGCCTGATTAGAGGCGGTCTCAATAAATCGGGGCCGCATCTAGCCACAGGCCGGACAATCCGGCCGCTTGGGTATGTTCACGGAATGGAAGTTGCCGCTGCCGGCTTCGTAAAGGCGCAGCGTGCCGCGCGGTGAGTCGAGACCGGCGAGGAACTTCAGCGCCTCGACCGCCATCATCGTGCCGATGACGCCGGGCACGGGCGCGAACACGCCGTTGCCCGCGCAATCCAGGAGCGACTCGTCGGCCTCGGTGTACAGGCAGCGATAGCAGGGCGACCCGGAATAGTCGGGGCCGAACACCGCGAGCTGCCCCTCGAAGCGGATGGCGGAACCGGAAACGAGGCATCGCCCGGCATCGACGCAGGCATCGTTGACCTGGAAACGCGTCGCGAAATTGTCCGTGCAGTCGAGCACCACGTGGGCTTTCGCTACGGCTTCGCGCAGCGCGCTCTCATCCAGCCGGTCGGTGATCGCCCGGATGCGGATGGCAGGGTTCTGTTGCGCGAGCTTGTCGGCCGCGATTGCCGCTTTTGCATCGCCGATATCGCCCGGGCCGAACAACACCTGGCGGCCGAGATTGGTCGCGTCTACGGCGTCGAAGTCGACGAGGCATAACTCACCGGCGCCGGCGGACGCGAGATAGGTGGCCGCGGCACAGCCGAGGCCGCCAACACCGACAACGAGCGCGCTTGCCGCCGCGATTCTTTCCTGACCCTGTGCACCGACCTGCGCCAGCGCCATGTGGCGCGCGTCGCGATGCACGTTCGGCCCGGACACGATCCTACTCGTCTGTGACTTCGACGATGGTTACCGTTTCGACCGGCACGTCCTGGTGCCCGGCCTGGTTTCCCGTGGGCACTGCGGCGATTGCGTCGACGACGTCCATGCCGTTCACCACCTCGGCGAATACCGCGTAGCCGAAGTCGCGCGTGCCGTGGTCGAGGAAATCGTTGTCACGCAGGTTGATGAAGAACTGCGCGGTCGCGCTGTTGATGTCCGCCGTGCGCGCCATCGCGAGGGTACCGCGGCGGTTGCTCTCGCCGTTGTCGGCCTCGTTCTTGATCGGGTCGCGCGTGGCCTTCTGGGACATGTCGGCCGCCATGCCACCGCCCTGGATCATGAAATTCGGTATGACGCGATGGAAGATCGTGTCGTTGAAAAAGCCGTCCGCGACGTACTGGCGGAAGTTCTCGCAGGTAATCGGCGCCTTGTCGTCGAAGAGCTTGACCTTGATGTCGCCGTGATTGGTCTTGATCGTGATCATGATGTCTCGCAAGTCTGGATGTGCGGCGCTTTTTATCACAAAGCCGCCGCGGCTGCATGGCCTCAGCCTTTTCTCGCGACCGTAACGCGCGGCAACCCTGCGTAGTCGGTTTCGCAAGTGATGCCGGACCAGCCGTGCTCCCGCAGCGTCGCCGCGACGCCGTCGCGCTGTTCCGCGCCGTGCTCGATCAGCAGCACACCGCCGGGCTCCAACAGTGCGCCGCAGTCGCGGGCGAGAACGCGGATCGCGTCGAGGCCGTCCTCGCCGGCACTCAAAGCCGAGCGGGGCTCGCAATGCAGCGCATCGAGCGCGTCGTCGTCGGAGCGGACGTACGGCGGGTTGGATACGATGACGTTGAAGGTCCGTCCACGCACAGGCTCTGTCCAGTCGCCGGCAAGGAACTCGATGTCGGGGATTTCGAGCTGCCTCGCGTTCTGCCGCGCGACCTCGAGTGCCTCCGCGCTGACGTCGGTCGCGGTGACGCGGCACAGCGGCCGTTCCTTTGCGATCGCCAGGGCGATGGCGCCACTGCCCGTGCCGAGGTCGAGGATGTTCCAGTCGGCGCGCCGCGGAATCTCCCGGAGCGCGAGGTCGACGAGCAGCTCGGTCTCCGGTCGTGGCACCAGCGTGGCGGGCGTGACCATGAGTTCCAGCGACCAGAATTCCCGGATTCCGGTGATGTACGCCATCGGCTCGCCCGCGAGACGCCGGTCGAGGACCGCCCGGAAACGATCGACGGTTTGTGCATCGAGTGGCTCTTCGGGATGTGCGAACAGGTAGCTGCGCGGCATGTCGATCACGCGCGCCAGCAACAGCTCGGCATCGAGCCGCGCCGAGTCGCTCAGCGCCTCGAGGCGCCGCGTAGCGTCCTCGAGGACGGCGCGTATTGTCGCGGGATCGTTCATGGCTTTCGGGTGCGAGGCTGTGGTTACGGCCGCGCTTCGCGTACACTCGCTGCGAGTTTCCATCGTCACTATACGATTATGACCATCTATTCAAACATCCTCGACATGGTCGGCCATACGCCGATGCTCGAAGTCACGCATTTCGACACGGGTCCCTGCCGCCTGTTGCTCAAGCTCGAGCTTGCGAATCCCGGTGGGTCGATCAAGGACCGCATCGGCATTTCGATGATCGAAGAGGCCGAGAAGCGCGGCGACATCTCTCCCGGCGACACGCTGGTCGAGGCGACGGCGGGCAATACCGGCATCGGCCTGGCGCTGGTAGCGGCGCAGAAGGGCTACCAGCTCATTCTCGTCCTGCCGGACAAGATGAGCCAGGAGAAGATCTTCAACCTGCGCGCGATGGGCGCGGAGGTGATCCTGACGCGCTCCGACGTCGGCAAAGGTCATCCGGAGTACTACCAGGACGTCGGCAAGCGCATCGCCGAGGAACAGGGCGCTTATTTTATCAACCAGTTCGGCAATCCGGACAACTCGCTCGCGCACGAACTGACGACGGGACCGGAAATCTTCGAGCAGACGAATGGCGAAGTCGATGCGATCGTTCTAGGTGTCGGATCGAGCGGTACCGTATCGGGTCTGAGCCAGTACTTCGCCGAGCATGCGCCGAACGTCGAACTGATACTCGCCGACCCGGTCGGTTCGATACTGGCCGACTACATCAATAAAGGTGAGATGGGCGAGGGCGGCAGCTGGCTCGTCGAAGGTATCGGCGAGGACTTCATCCCCGTTATCGCGGATTTTTCCCAGGTTGCGAAGGCTTACGCGATCAGTGACGCGGAATCGTTTGCGACGGCGCGCGAGCTCCTGAGACGAGAGGGTGTACTTGCCGGTTCTTCGTCCGGGACTTTGCTCGCCGCGGCGCTCAAGTACTGCCGCGAGCAGACCGAGGCGAAAACCGTGGTGTCCTTTGCCTGCGATACCGGCAACAAGTATCTCTCCAAGCTGTTCAACGATTTCTGGATGGAAGACCAGGGGTTTATCGAGCGTGAGCAGCACGGTGACCTGCGCGACCTGGTTGGCCGGCCGCACAGCGAGCACGCGACGATCACGGTCGGGCCGACCGACGTCGTCACAACGGCGCATAACCGGCTTCGCAACGCGGGGTTTTCGCAGCTGCCCGTCATGGACGAAGGCAAGCTGGTCGGCGTCATCACCGAAGACGCGATCATCCAGCACGTCTTCGGCAAGCCGGAGCTCATGAATGCGCCCGTTGCCGGGGCGATGGAGTCCGCCTTCATCAAGCTCGACCGAATGACGAGCGTCAACAACCTCGTTGCGATGCTGCACGTCCAGCCCTACGCGGCCATCATGGACAGCGACGAGTTCCTCGGCCTGATTACCCGTTCCGACGTCCTCAACTACCTGCGCCGGCAGATCTGAGACCATTCTTCATGAGCAACGACGATAAGAAACGCGCTTTCGCGACGCGCGCAATCCATTCCGGGCAAGAGCCCGATCCCACGACCGGCGCGATCATGCCGCCGATCTACGCCACATCCACCTACGTGCAGGAAAGCCCCGGCGTGCACAAGGGCTACGAGTATTCGCGCACGCAGAACCCGACGCGCTTGGCGTACGAGCGCTGCATCGCCGACCTCGAATCAGGCACGCACGGATTTGCATTCGCCTCGGGCATGGCGGCGATCGGTACGGCCCTGGAGCTTATCGACAGTGGCAGCCACGTGGTCGCCATGGATGATCTTTACGGCGGCACCCGCCGGCTGTTCTCGGGCGTGCGCGAACGCAGTGCCGGGCTCGAGTTCAGCTATGTCGACATGAGCGATGCGAGCCTGGTGGCGGACGCGCTGCGTGACAACACGCGCATGATCTGGATCGAGACACCGAGTAATCCGCTGCTCAAGATCGTCGATCTCAATGCCGTCACGGGCATCGCGAGCGACAGGGAGATCCTGGTCGTCTGCGACAATACCTTCGCGACGCCGTGCCTGCAGCGGCCGCTCGACATGTGCTGCGACATCGTCATGCACTCGGCGACGAAGTTCCTGAACGGCCATTCCGACATGGTGGGTGGCATTCTCGCGACGGCCGATGCCGGCATTGCGGAGCGGCTGGCCTACCTGCAGAACTCGATTGGGGCGGTCGCCGGACCGTTCGACAGCTTCCTCGCTCTGCGCGGGCTGAAGACGCTCGACGTGCGCATGGAGCGGCACTGCAGCAGCGCCATGGCGATCGCGGAATGGCTGGAAAAGGACCCGCGCGTCGAGCGCGTGCTCTATCCGGGCCTCGAGTCACACCCGCAGCACGAGCTGGCGAAAGAGCAGATGCCCGGGTTCGGCGGCATCGTGACCTTCTTTATAAAGGGAGACCTGGCCGACGCACGCCGTTTCCTCGAGCGCTGCGAGGTGTTCTCGCTGGCCGAGAGCCTCGGCGGCGTCGAGAGCCTGGTCGATCACCCGGCGATCATGACGCACGCGTCGGTTCCGGAGGAAGAACGCGCCAAGCTCGGCATCAGCGACCAGCTGATTCGACTGTCTGTCGGCATCGAGGCGCTCGGCGACCTGGTCGCCGACCTCGATCACGCGCTGGGCTGAGAGGGCCTGTCTCAGGTCTTGTCGCAGGCATCGTCCGGAATGATGGCGGTTCCACGCCCACCGGGTTCCGACAGTTTGCGGTCAAAGAACTTCAGTACCCGTGTCCGCAGGTAAAAAAGGTAAGCGGCTGCCATATTGTGGCCGGTCGGCAGGGTGATGGCCTCCGGATTGCCCATGGCATCGCGCAATCTCAGCTGGCTGTCGTAGGGCACCGTCTTGTCGTATTTCGTCAGCACCATCATTACCCGGTCGGCGTTGATATGGGGTGCAACGGTGAGCGTGTCTGTCTCGATTTTCTCGCTCAGAAAATCCATCAGTTGCTCATCGTCCATCGATAGCCGGGTCCTCACGGCATCCGTTGCTTCGACGATCCGGCGTTCGTTCGAATTCACCAGGACATACGGCAGGCTGCCACCGACGAGCGCGGGCGACACAACGCTCACTCGCGGGTCCATCGCCGCCAGGAAAAGCGCATTGAAACCACCGAGACTCGCACCGAAGACGCCGAGCCTCGAAGCATCGAGGTCCGGCCGCGTTTCGATCCAGTCGATGACCCGCCGGTGACGCTGGATCGTGAGCCGGATTGCCGGCTCGGGGTCGGCCAGATCATCCAGCAGGGTTCTGCGCTGTACCGTGTCCACGATGACGGCCGCGTAACCATTGTTCGCGAACTTCGTCGCAAACGGGCGCATCAGGTGTTTTTGCCCATTGAGGATCGGCAGCAGCAAGACGACAGGCGACTGCGCATCGCCGGATGGTTCGTAAAACTCGAAGGTAATGCGTGAATCGTCGTCACCATTGCCGGGATTCGGATTGACGCTGCCCTCGAATACGCGGTAGGAATTTTTTTCCTTGATGAGAACCAGCTCGTCGTCGACCGGAGCGGACCGGTAGCAGAACTGCGCCAGGTAGGAGGGTGGCAGCGGCGCCGGCGTCGCGTAATCGTCCGGCAAGGTCTGTACCGAAGCGCAGGCGCACAGCTGCGCAAGCATAGTGGCTCCGAGAAGCAGCCTGAGCGTCAATGCCGCGCCGGGCAATTCAGAGCCTCGCGCACTCGAGGTGCAGCGTGATCCAGTCGGAGCCGCCCGATACGTCGCCGAGAAGGTTGGACCTGCCGAATATCCCGGAGCGATGCACCACCGTAACGCCCGCGAAGCAGTTGCGCACTGCTCGCGCCTTGATGAACCGCCGCACAGGCACATCGAGCTGCATTTCCATGTAGGTGAGCAGGTGAGACGTATTCTTGCCCTCTTTCTCCTGCTCGCGTAGCTCGGAGATCGGTATTTTTCCTGCGTACGACAGGCCGAAACCGAAACCCCAGCGGAACCATGGCTCGCGGCTCCAGGCTTCCAGGCCCCTGCTCATGGCCATGATGTACATCGCATAGCTGTTGTGCCGGCCATTTCCGTCCTTGGCTTCGAAATGCCGAAGTATCGCGAATCGTCCGGTGATGTCGGCGCGCGGCCCGGCTGCAATCAGCTTGCCGATCGTAATGCCGCCGATCCGGGTGTCCGCATGTGTGCTGCCGTCCAACACGCCCTGCTCGATTCCGCCGATCACGTTGTCCTCGGCCGAGTAACCGAAATTGACTCGCCACGACCATTCCGATGCGCGCTCCGGTGCGTAATCGACTAGCGGCTCGAGAGCATTGCCGAAAACATAGGCGCCACCGACGTAGAAGGCCGCCCGGTTCCGCGCATCGACAATGGGGCTGTCTTTCACCGCCGAATCGACATCGCCGAAGCCCATATTGGCGAAGAACGTGGTGCGATCGTTCAGTGCATAGGACGTATTCAGTCCGGCGGAGATCCAGTTGGAACTGCCGGGCGTATACTCCGGCCGGCCGGGCTGCGCCTCATCGCTGCTGACACCAAAATAATAATTGGTCAGGTCGTCGTCGTACCATTCCCAGCTGATGAAAGGCGTCAAAGAAAGGCGTCCGTAATCGAACCTGTATCGGTACGATAGCTCGGCGCTCTCGCCCCGGTGCCGGCCCAGCGTGTCGGTGAGCCAGGCGGATTGCAGTTCGCCCCATTTGCCCCGCAGCCTGATTTCTGCGCCGCCGTCCAGCGACTGCTCGCGGGCCTCCAGGCCTTCGAAGAATTCACTCTCTCCCGGGTCGAGCCTGTGGAGGCGCGCGCGCGCCAGGAGATTGAGTTCGATAGCGTCCCGGTTGACGACATGAATCCCTGCAGCGGTGCCGCGGAAAAAAATGTACTTGCCGTTGTACAGGACAAGCGGAATCAGGTCGGTCTTCCAGGCGTCGTTGTCATCCGTCGTGTAGTAAAGGTTCTGCACACCGATCGAGGCGGCACCAAGCGCGGCGGCGCCCGTCGGCCAGTCCGAGATAGGGATCTCTGTGACTTCCTGCCCGGCGAACGCCGAAGCGGCAGCCAGGAGGCAGGAGGAAAGCAGTGCTCGTGTAGGCAACATTCGGACCAGATCGTCGACCAGGGATGCTCGGCCCGTTTTGCAGCGGGACGAAAGAGTAACCGTAATTCTAACCATTGGATCGAGAAAGTGGGACCATTGGTACGGACGCCTACTCAACATTGGGGGGCATGCTGAAGTCCCGCTGGAGGAAATACACCTGTAATTCCGGCGTCAGCTCCCAGTCCATGGCATCGAAGCAGGTCGACGTCCCGTCCTCCGGAAAGCGTTCTCCTGTCAGCCATTTGAACGGCACGTAGATCAGGGACGTGTACCACTTTAGAAGGGTACCGATGAAGCCGGCCGGCTCGACGCCGATCCTGAAGTCGTCGAACGTCCCGGTCACCGTTACCGGTGTCGACGCGCTCAGGAACTTCTCTCGCTTCGCCTGCGGCCAGACGAGCAGGTCGAGTGTTTCGTCGCCGAGGTCGATGGTGCCACGACCGCGGACGATCGTGTCGGTCGAGTCGAGCAAACTGGTCTTTGACGTCATGAGTCCTTCGCTGATTTTGAATCGCGTAGCGAGACAATTCAGGCGTGCGGACTCGCCGCCCTTGGGCGCGGGCAACAGCGCCAGGACGAGGTTCGCCGTCCAGAGGTCCAGGACCCCGGCTTCGATGTTCCGCGGCCAGGCCGCGACGTCGGTGTGACCGTCGGCATTCTCGAGTAGCAACTCGAGCGGCGCTCTGCCGGGCACCATCGCGGTATTCGCGCGGATCTCCGTGTCAAGGAACAGCAGGCCCTGCGCTTCCGACTCGTAATCCAGCAGGCGCAGCAGGCCGCCATAGCTCAGCGCGTTGGCGCTGATTCTCAGCGCGCCGTCGACCCGACCGTCAATCACGCTCGTCGTGTACTCGGCATTCACGCCACCGCCAGGCAGCACGAACCGGAGCGGCTGCAGGCGGAAACTGTTCTCATCGACGTGGAGCTGTAGCTCGGCACTGCCCAGAGGGCTGCCCCCGGCATGCAGATCGTCGACGGTTATTTTCATCGTGAGGTCATTCGTTTCCTGGAACGACGTCACCAGCTCCCTGGCCATCAAGAGCACGCCGCGCCTCTCCTTCGCGTCGTCGCTCGGATCGGGGTCGGCGCTGTCCAAACCCGGGTCGTTTTGCGTTGAATCGGCTGACGACATCGCCTCTCGAAATTCGCGGGACCAGTAGAGCAGGTCATCGGTTTGCAGGTGCCGGGCGCCCAGCATCACGCTCGCCTGGTTTCGCTCCCCGCCCAGGACCGTAATGCTGCCGTCGGCCGAACTGCTGCCGAGCCGCATGCGAAGGTCCGGCATTGTGAGGTGCTCCCCGTCTATCGCGATAGTGCTGCTGACCTCATAGTCTTCGAGCGGCGCCACCAGTTTGGCCAGGTCACGACCCTCGCTATCGATCACTGCGCCGGAGACCCGTACCTGTCCTCTGAACTCGTTCTCCGCCGTCAGGTCCAGCCGTGTATCGAGCATCGCGACATTGTCGCCGGCCGCGATCGCGAGTGTAATCGGGAGCTCGCTGTTGTCGGCGAATGCTTCAACCAATGATGGTGTCTGCATCCAGAGCTCCATCAGCACGCCGTCGAAATGTCCGCTCGACGACCAGGTCGCAGGTTGTTCCGGCGTCATCATTATGCGCAGTTCGTCCAGGCGGAGATCGAAGGCGTTTGCTGCAACGCCCACATCGCCGAATGTGCGCGGAATCTTCCAGTTGAAGCCGCTGAGCCCGGCTTCCATCTGCAGATTTGTCACCAGCTCCCGCGGTTCACGTCCTCGCGTGTTGACGTCCAGCGCTATCCCGTCCGCCTGCATGCTGAGATTCGTCTCCATCCCCATCCTGCGCAGCAATTTGCCAATATCGAGATTGTCCGCCGTGGCCTGCAGCGATGCGGTGGCAGGGAGGCGGCGCACATCCACGTCGAGTCCACCCTGCAAGCGGAGGTCGTTCTCGACGAGGATGCTGATGCTTGCGTCCTCGATCAGGCCTTTGCGCAGTCGGCCACCTATCCTGATTTCCTGCAGGTCGATCCGGTCCGCGTGCACTGCATCAGCACGTAGTGCCACGTTAGCCGGCCCTCCAGGTTCGATCCGCCGAGCGACACCGCGATCTCGTCGGCAACGAAGGTCGACCGGTCGAGCCGCAGCCGGGTGGAGCCCTGCAAAGGAATACTTGCGTCCGGTGCGGCACCGATCCAGTCGTGCAAGGTCCCGAACTTCGGCGCGTCGAGCTCGAGGGATCCGCCAAAGTATGGCCTATCCGGCGTGGTCGCTGCCTTTCCGCGCAGACGAAGTTGGCCCCCTTCGCCGTCGATCGCGAGCTCGACCGGCCAGGCTTCCTTGTTCCACAGTTCCTCCGGTGTTCCGGCCAGGAGAGCCGCGTGTACCGCTACACCGTCCAGTTCACCTGTCAGCTCTGCGCGAATTCGTTCGCCCGGCGCGACCAGCAGTCGTGACTGTTTTGCCGCAAGCGGAATCGGCCTGCCGTCATAGGAGGCGCTGGCGTCCAGAAGCTCGAGCCGGGCCTGCAATGAATCCCGGTGCTCATGGAAAGAATTGCCGCAACTTGCCGCTTCGAGGGTCACCGACGCCGTGTGACCGCCGATGTGCGCCTCGGCCGGCACCAGTGAATCGAGTGTCGCAAGGTCTATGTCCGCGGCCTGCACCGAGACGTCCAATGCCGGACAGTCGGCACCGCCATCGAATCGGCCCGAACCTCTCAGCTTGCCGCCGAGTACGTCGGCAACGACCGATTGCAGCGCCAGGTTGCTGTCCGACAGGTTTCCGGAGATTTCTATCGCCTCGAGGTCGATGGGAAGGCCCGCGATGCGGCGGGCGGTGAGCTCGAACTCGGCATCGACGATATCGAGCTTAGCTATGGCCGGTTGCAGGTCGGTATTTGGGATACCGGCTTCCTTCCCGGGCTGCTCGGGTTCCGCCTCGGCGGCGAGAAACGGCGCGACATCGAGCAACTCGAATACCGCGGCCAGTCTGATACGCGCACGGTCACCGGATCGGTCCAGCGTTGCATCGAGCGCGAAGCGACTTTCGCCCAGTTCGCCATCATGCATTTCGAGCTCGGCGGTCGCCGGGTCGCCCCGAACCCTCGCCTCGAATCGGAGTGCGCCCAGGTCCGGCGAAGCCAAGCCGATGCGCTCGAGTACCGACTGCGGGTCGGTCACCTCTGCCCGCAGCTCCGCATCGATCGCCGCGGCGTTCTCCAGGCGCGCTGCCACGGCAGCGCTCGCATACTCCGAGTCGAGTTCGATGTTCACAGGGTATCGGGCTGCACCCGATGTCAGGTCGCCGAGCGGGCCCGCGGTAGCCGCGAGCGAGATCGGCATGTCGGCGATCGCTCCTTCGGCACTCAGCTGCGCTTCCGCGTTATCCGGTGCTGTGCCGGTGATTTCCGCAAAAGATACGTCGATCGAATCCGGCTGTGCCGGCTTGCCGCAGCTGATGATGATGTCGCGAAGCTCGAGCTGATCGACGGCTACCCGGGGCGGCGGCTCGTTGTCATCCTTATCGCCGGCCAGTTTCGGCAGCGTGCTGCAATAGTCCACGCGGATGCCTTGCGCGCGAAACTCACGAACGTGGATGCGGCCGGCCAGGAGTGCAGATAAAGCTACACGCCCATACAGCGATTCGACCTCGAGCAGCCGCTCGCCAGCGGGGTCACCATAGCCGATATTGCCGGTCGAAATGCCGGGATTGGCGCCGAGTCGCAGTATCAGCGGATCGCCAATCGTAAGGTCCAGCCCGGTCCTGTCACGTACGGCAGCGGCGAGGGGTCCCTTCATGAAGCCCGCGTTGATGGGAACGAGACCAAGCAGCAGAATGACTAGGATAAGCGCCACTAAGATCAGCAGGGTGACAATTGAGTTCCGGATAACCGGCTTCATCAGCGTGCTCGCCTGATTGCTATCGGTAGCCGTGTCGGCCACGCAGCTGGGCCGCACATGCTTTGCGTGTTTTCTTCTATTCTAGGTTACGCCCGGCTGATGCGTTAGTGCAGACCGGTACGGGTATCCACCTATACCCGCACTATGGGGGCTATGTTGTATTTTCGATCTGCGCCGTGACCAATATGGTGTCGACAAGATTCATGAAATGCTCGCACTCATCGGCCCTCTTGCTCTTCCTGCTCCTCCTGCACCCGAGCGTCGGCTACGGCGAGAGGGGGGATTCGTTCTCCGAGTGGTTCGAACAAAACATGATCGATGCCGAGGACGGCAAGATCGACGTCAGCGAGTACCTCGCGAGTGCCAGGGGTTTCTTTCCCGTACCGATCATCATCACGGAGCCGGCCGTGGGCTACGGCATCGGCGCTGCCGTCGCGTACTTCCACCCGCCGAAGGACATTGACAGAGAACGGCATCCGCACAGAGGACCGCCAAGTATCAGCGTCGGATTTGCGGCCGCGACTGAAAACGACACGACTCTGTTTGGCGGTGCGCATCTGGGTGTGTGGCGGGACGATCATATTCGCTACGTAGGGGCGCTGGCGAGTGCCGACGTAAAACTGAAGTTTTATCCCAATGTCGGGCCGGAGAACGCCGCGGACGAAGGTGTACGCTTCAACGTCGACGGCGAGTTCCTCTACCAGCAACTGCAGTTTCGGCTCAGGGAGTCGAACTGGTGGCTGGGCGGCAACTATCTCTATTTAAATGCCAAGAACAGCTTTGACCTGGGCGGCGACAGCGGCGCAGGGCTGCCCGGGCCACTTTCCGAATTCGAGCAGGGCGGTCTCGGGTTCTTCGTTGAATACGATGGGCGAGACACGGTGTTTACGCCGACCAAGGGTATCAATGGCAGGCTCGAATACCGGAACTACGACAAGTCATGGGGCAGTGACTTCGATTTCGATCATCTTGCTGCATCGCTTCATCACCACACGCCGATTGGCGAGTATTCGAGTCTCGGCCTGCGCCTGGACGGCGAGATGGTGAACGGCGATGTGCCGTTTTTCGCTTATCCGTTCGTCAATCTTCGCGGCATCCCGGCTATGCGCTACCAGGGAGAGGAAGTCGTCACGGCCGAAGCCGAATTCCTGTGGGGATTTACTCCGCGCTGGACGATCGCGTTTTTCGCCGGCGCAGCAAGAACGACATCCGTCGATGTATTCGCGACGAGCCGGGAAGATGTCGCCGCCGGCGGCGTAGGGTTCCGTTACCGCATCGCGCGCAAGCTGGGTATGCAGGTGGGCGTGGATGTCGCGCGCGGGCCGGAAGAAACGTCGATCTACCTGACGGTCGGCAGCGCCTGGTAACGTCAGCGTTCGCCGTTCGGGCTAGAACTGAATCAACCCGGCCCCACGATAGAAGTACGCGACGGCGTCTGCAATCAACGCTGCTCCGAGCGCGGCAAACAGCCACGGCATCAACATGTCCGATGCCTTGCCGATAAAGCCGTTGATCTTCTCGAGAAACGGTTTCGCGCGCTCTCCCGATATGGCAACCAACGCCGGCACGATCATGAATGGCGCGGCGTAGCAAAAATTGTAGATCGTCAGGACAGTGACAGAGCCGGTCACGGAGAGATCAGCCTTGAGGACCTGGTCGACGACGGCGAAGTAGGGGAGCGCGAACGGGATCCCGATGAAATTTACGACGGCGCCGAAAGCGAAACATTTCAGCGGCGTCAGGTCCCATTCCGGCTCCGCCGCTTCAGGGGCGCCTTGCTTTTTCGTCGGCAACACCATCAGAAGCAGGCCTATGCCAACCAGGCCGCTGATAATGAAATCGATGCGTTGGGGATTTGCCAGCCGATGGGACAGCTGCTCCATACCGAGTGCTATGACGATGCCCGCCGCAAAATAGGCGAGCGTGTGGCCGGCGAGCATCGCTGCGCTGTTGGAAACGGGCCGGTTCGAGCCGGCGGCGAACACCAGCATGGCGAAAAGCACCGGGTTGAGCACGTCAACCAGGAGAATTGGGAACAGTACCGAGACAAGGTCGATCAATGTTCGGCTTCCGGGCGAACCGCGGTCCCGCGGGTACGTCGATTCATTCGATTCCTGTTCTGGCGCACTATTCGCTGTAGGGCTTGTACCGGAACCACACGCCAGCGGCCGAGAACTCGCCCATTAAACCCAGATTGGTCAGCGGAATAAGCGCCACGCCCTCGCTGTAAGCGGGCGTGCCGGCCACGCCAAAGGTTACGACGTCGATGCCCGCCTGTCCCGTGAACTGGGTCTTGTTCTGCTTCAGCCCCTCCAGCGCTTCCTTGTCCTTGAAAAAGATGATCAGTGCGAAATTCTTCGCGCCGGCCTGGATACCCGAACTCAACTGCCAGTACCTTGCGGTGCCAACGGCTTTGCCCTGTTCGATGACGACGCCCTTGCCGTACGCGCCACCGAAACCGGCAGCGACCCGCGTTATGCCGGGCCATACCGCGATCGCGTAGGCGTCCTCGAAGTACGGGTGGCTGCGATCGACCTCGGCCCGTACCCTGTCGATGGCTTTTTCCGCCCGCTCTTGCAGGCGGTCGCCCTCATTGGCTTGCCACTCTTCGGCGGCGCCATGGTTCAGTACCAGGACCAGGAATGCGGCGACCATGGTCGCGATGCGTTGCCTCGTAGTCATGATTTGCGACCCATGGCGCATTCGAAATGCGCGGTAATCCAGTCCGCGCCCCCTGCGACGTCACCCAGGAGATCCGACGTCCCGAATATTCCGGAGCGGTGCACGACGGTGAGGCCTGCGTAGCAGTTCCGCATGCTCTTCGCCTTGAAAAGGCGCCCTAACGGGAAGTCCAGCTGCAACTCGAGATAATTCAGGAAACGCGACGTGTTATTGCCGCTCGAGGCCTGCTTGCGTTGCTCGGCAATCGGCACCTTGTCCGCGTAGGACATGCCGAAGCCGAAGCCGTACCGGAAAACCTCTTGCCTGCTCCAGGGCGAGTAACCTTTTCCCGTAGCCATCATGTAAAGCGTATAGCTCCAGAAATTGCCGTTGCCTTCATCTTCTTCGAAGTGTCGGAATAGCGCAAACTTGCCGGTGAAGTCCACGCGCGGACCATCGGTGAGCAGCTTACCGAACGTTATGCCGCCGATATTGGTATCGGCGAACTCACTCTTGCTGAAGTCGCCCTGGTCGATCTCGCTGACGATATTGCCATCGGCCTGGTAGCCGTAATTGAGGCGCCAGGACCATTCGCCGGCGCGTTCCGACGAAATGAAAGTCTCGGGTCTCCGAACATTGCCGAAGATATAGGTGCCGCCGGCAAAGAAGGCGGATGTGCTGTCTTCCTCAACCAACGGACTATCCCTGACGACGGTATCGACGCCCGTGAACCCGAGGTTGGCAAAGAACTGTATGCGATCGGACACCCACCAGGTCGTATTCATGCCGAAACCGATCCACTGCGACTCGCCGGGCGTGTATTCGGGCCGATCCGGGCGGGCCTCGGCTTCCGTAACGCCGTAGTAGTAGTTGGTCAGTTTGTTGTCGTTCCAGGCCCAGGTGATGAACGGCGAGAACGAAAAACGCCCTCGGTCGAAGGTGTAGCGGTAGGAGATTTCGGCGCTCTGGCCTGTGTGACGATTGAGGGTATCGGTCAGGTAGTTCGCGTTTGCCTCTCCCCAGCGGCCGCGCAGACGCAGTTCGAGGCCGCCGTCCACGGTCTGCTTGCGTGTCTCCATTCCTTCGAAGAAGGCATTGCGGTCCGGGTCGAGCTTGGTAAAACGGTAGCGGCCCATCACGTTGAATTCGATATTGTCGTTACTGAACAGGTGGACGCCGCCCGCAGTACCGCGGAAGAATATGTACCTGCCGTTGTAAAGATACAGCGGGACCAGGTCGAACTGGCGCTGGTCCTCGTTGTCTGTCGCGATGTAAAGGTCTTGTCCGAGGCGAATGCCGCCACCCAGGGCGGCCGTGCCTTTGGGGGTGTTGAAGAACGGGATCTCCGCAACCTCGTACTGAGCATAAGCAGGTACCATGCCCGCAAAACTCAGAATGGCGGCAGCCCTGACAAAAACGCTGCTGATACGTGTAACGTTCACTTGTAAACTCTGCTTGACGCGGCTGTTTTTTTTGGAGTCTACCAGTTCTCACCCGCCAGGCGCCCCATTCTCACGGGAATCTTTATAGCGGCTGAGAAAGCGGCTCGCGACTCTGTCACGCAGCGCGATGTATACGTGCAGGGACCGAAGCCCGCGCAGTTTATAGCTGGTACCTGGGCGATTTGCACGAATCCGGCTACGGTGTGGATGAGCTGGGATAGGAGGTTCAAATGATCTTCACTTTGGAATTTGTTGTAAGTTTTGCGCGTCTGGTTTGGACTGGTGCACCGCTATTATTGGGCCTTGGCCTTGTTATCGCTGCGCTGGCTATCGCCGCCGGCCGGCGTGAGGGGTGGAGCACGGGAGACAGCCTGTATTACGGCTTTATAACGGCCACCACGGTGGGTTACGGGGACATGACTCCGACCACCGGCCGCGGCAGGTTTTACGCGATCATCCTGGCGATAGTTGGGCTGATTTGCACTGGTATCATGGTGGCACTCGCCGTTGAGGCTGCGGGCACGGCATTCGACAAGCTGTACGCCTGAGGCAGTCGGCCCGCCGGACAATGAGCCGACAACAATCGGAGGCAATATGTCACAAGAAGATGTATCAAAACAGCAGCTTCTGAGGCTCGAGCGACTTACCGACCTGGTTTATGCACTGGTCATCTGGCGGATCTTCATGATCCTGCCGCGGCCGAACTTCGATAACCCGGAGTGGGACACGGTCCTGGAAATGCTCATCAGCAATTGGCCGGACTTCGTTGTGCCCTTGCTGTCTATCCTGATCGTGATTGTCTTCTGGCTGCAGAGCAACTCGCTGCTGAGCCGATTAAAGGGGACGAATCCGATTCACACCGGTATCTCCATATTCCAGGTGTTCTTCGTGCTGTTCTACCTTTACGCCCTCGGGCTGGGCATCGGCGTGGGCTCCGCCGCCGATACCCGGGTGCTGGAGAGTTCGGCGGCCGTGCTTATTGGCGCCACCGCCTACCTGGGCTGGTGGTACGCCGGCGGGAAGGCCGCGCTCTTGTCAGAGAACGTATCCGACGAGGAAGCCAGGGACGTCGCCCAGGCTAACTTCGCTGAACCGATAACCGCGCTGCTGACTATTCCTGCAGCGTTCATCGGTCCATGGGCCTGGGAATTGTCATGGTTCCTGTATCCGTTCCTGAAATGGTGGTTCAGCCGGAGGCGCGCTGGAGCATAGTGTTTATTCTCCGCCGAGTAAGGAACGAAATTCGATTCCATACGGCCGACCCGATATGCGCAGACAAGCAAATTCTGCATTGAGGGTCAGCGCCTCTGATAATTCCGCCTTTTCCCTGCATTGTGCAGACGGCAGTGCGACGTGATGAAACGAATTACTAGGGTCCGATCTGGCATTTCGCTTGCCAACACCTGTGTCGTGTTTACCTGTTTCCTCATCTGCTTCAGCGGCGCGGTAGCAAACGAGCCCACCGAAAAGCCAAACGGCGGAAAGTTTTCCTACGGCAAACAAGGATTACAGTTCGACGACGGCACGGGCAACAACTTCGTGTGGTTCGGCGCACGGGTGCAGACTCGCTGGGCGAACACCAGGGTCACACAGGACGAGATCCCCGGCGCACCTGTTTCCGAGTCCTCGGAGTTTAGGCTCAATCGCGGACGCCTGAAGCTGGGGGGGCACCTGCTGCGCCCTGCGTTCACGTTCTATTCCGAGTACGACTTCGTCGACAGCCGGCTGCTCGACCTGCGGGCAACCTACAAATTTTCAGACAGGCTCAGCATCCGGATCGGGCAATGGAAGTCCGAGTTCAACCGTGAGCGCATCGACTCGTCCGGCAAGCAGCAATTCGTCGAGCGCTCGGTCGTTACGCCGTGGTTCACGATCGACCGACAGCAGGCCGTGATGGCATCCGGCCGTCTCGGCAAGGGTAGTCGCGGCGACACGAGTTATTGGTTCGGCTGGCTGAGTGGCGCAGGTCGCGGCGGCGACACTGCCGACGCGGACGGATTATGGATGGCCCGCGCGCAATGGAATTTCCAGGGACGTGTGCTGGGCTTCAGCCAGAGTGCGATCTCGCGTCCGGACAAGCCGACTGGGTCCGTCGCCCTCGCTGCCGTAACCGGTAAGAGCGCGTACACCGCGTTTTCCAGCAAGGGCGGTGGACAATTACCCGGGTTCGTCGACGGCGAACCCGATCAGTACCGCCTCGAGCAGGTCGTGCTCGAGACCGCCTACCAGCATCGCGGATTCTCGTGGCAGCAGGAGCTGCACTGGAAAAGTGTCGACGACCGACTGAACGGAGAGAAGCGGAGACTTTTCGGCGGCTATGCACAAGCCGGCATGTTCTTCTCGGAAATCATCGAGTCGTTACCTGAACCACTCGAGTTTGCGTTGCGGTATGCGCGGGTCGATCCGGATAACAATGTCTCGGGTGACACCGAGAAAGAGTACACGCTGGCATCGAACTGGTTTTTCAACGGGCATCGCAACAAGCTCACGCTCGACCTGTCACACGTGATCCGCCGGCAGGCGCCCGAGACGGATACGTCGAACCGCGTCAGATTCCAGTGGGACTGGTCGTTCTGATCTCGCTTTTCAGCGCTGCGTACAGGCGCGGCTACTCGCTGCGAATCTGCCTCATGTCTTCGTCGAGCTACGTACTTTGACTGATTTCAATCGCCTGCGGGGTCCAGTAGTTTCAAAACAGCTAGAAGAGGAAAATATGAACTCCTGCCGCTCAAATATTCTGATCGCTCAATATCTCGGCCTCCTCCTCGCGATGAGTGCTTGCGCCAGTGCGCCCTACCAGCCCGCTGATATCGCTTCCGTGCCGTTTCAGGATCGTGCCGAGACCCAGGCCAGGGGTCCGATTGAGGTCTCCGCCGCCGTTCCCGGCCCGGAAGAAACCCGTGCGTTATTCGACCTCCCGCTCTACGACAGCGGCATCCAGCCGGTCTGGATAAAGGTCCGTAATGGCAGCGACGACTGGATTCGCTATGCCCCGGTCAGCACTGATCGCGAGTACTTCTCGGGACAGGAGGTAGCCTACGTTCACAAGGGCGCCTTTTCCAAAGAAGCCAGAAAGCAGATGAACCACTACTTTTTCGATATGGGGATGCCGCGGCGGATCCCCCCCGGTGAAAGCCGTTCGGGCTTCGTCTTCACGCACGCGCAACCGGGCACCAAGGCGTTCAACGTCGACCTGTTCGGGGCAAGCCGCGAGCAGGATCTCTCGTTCACGTTTTTCATCGATGTGCCCGGGTTCCAGCCGGATCATTCCGAGGCCTATTTCGGGGAACTCTACGATCCCGGCGAGATTCGCGACCTCGACCGTGATTCATTCAGGGCCGAGCTGGCCGCATTGGACCACCAGACGCGGGATTCCTCGGGGCAGGCACTGGGCCTGCCCATCAACGTCGTCGTCATTGGTGAGCCCGAGCATGTCCTGCAGGCGCTCATCCGGGCTAACTGGGTGGAGAAACCGCGTACGGCTTCAGAGATCGCTGCGGACCAGACTTACCTTTTCGGTCGGATCGCGGATGTCGTATTCAGGAAGAAGCGGACGGCTGGCGGTGGTAGTACCGAGTTACGCTTCTGGCTGAGCCCTATGCGCGAGGGCGGCACACCGGTCTGGTTTGTCGAGGTGACGCATCACGTCGGCGGAGGCAAAGGCCAGGGTGAACTCGACCCCGATGTCGACGATGCGGCCGCCTATTTCGTGCAGGACATCTGGTACGGACGGGGTCTGGCCGCCTATGGCTGGGTGCGGGGTCAGGGACAGGTGCCGTTTGATAATCCGAACCAGAGTTTCACCGGCGACCGGTATTTTACCGAAGGCTACCTGGCTGTTATGTGGCTTTCCGGTCCGGCGTTGTCCATGTTGGAGCTGGATGAACTGGATTGGGACGAAGCTCCCGGGAGGGTCGAACCATGAGGCGCCCAGGCCAATACGCGGTGATGCTGGCGCTGTTCGTCGCAGCGTCGGCGTTCGCCCAGGCACCCGTTCCCGGGTTCCTCGAGCGTGCTATCACTCAGGCCGAAGGCGCCGTCACGGTTACAGTCGCCGTGCCCAGCGACCAGGAATCGCAGGACTTTTTCGGGGTGCCGCTCTACAAGCGAAAGATCCAGCCGGTCTGGCTGGAAATCAGCAACGATAGTGACGCGACGATTACGTTTCTGCCTCTGGGCCTGGACCCGCAATACTTCACGCCGATCGAAAGCGCGTTTCTCGGCGCGGGTGGCGCCGGGAAAACGGACGCGAGCATGCGCAAGTTCTTCTTCGACCGCAAGATCGATATGTACATCGATCCCGGGGAGAAGCGTACCGGGTTCATGTTCACGGCGTTACAGCAAGGCACCAAGTCGTTCAACGTCGACGTCTATACCGACGACGAGCAACTCATAAACTTCACGTTTTTCGTGCCGGTACCGGGCCTGCGACTGGATCACAGTGATGTCGACTGGGAAACGCTCTATCCCGCCGCGGAGATCCGCGAGCTCGACAAAGACGCGCTGATCGAAGCCCTGGCGGCCATGCCGTGCTGCACGACCGACAAGAAAGCCGAGGGCACCGGCGACCCCCTGAATCTCGTTGTCATCGGTGACGTGGACGACGTCTACTACGCGTTCATCCGCGCCGGCTGGGACGAGACCGAGGTCGTAAGCGTTTCGTCGCTGGCCAAGATGGGCAAATCGTTCGTGAGCGGCAGCGAATACCGGTATTCCCCCGTAAGCGGGCTGTACGTATTCGGGCGTCCCCAGGACGTGGCGTTCCAGAAAGCTCGGGCGAACATCAACGAACGCAATCACTTAAGGCTCTGGATGTCGCCGCTACGTTACGAGGGCGTGCCAGTATGGATCGGACAAATAAGCCGTGACATCGGGGTTCGCCTGACGGCGAAGACCATCACGACGCACAAGGTCGATCCGGACGTCGATGAAACGCGTGAGTACCTGGTCGAGAACCTGGCGTATTCGCAGGCGCTGGCGAGACTCGGGTACGTGGAGGGTGTTGGCCCGGCGACCATTGGCGAACCGCGCGGCAATCTCACCGGCGACCCTTATTTCACCGACGGCAAGCGCGTCGTGCTGTGGATCTCGTCAACGCCAAGGGACTTTGGCGATATACAGGACCTCGACTGGGGCGCACAGCCGACACGGTAGACGCCGCATCGGTGGGCACAATACCGACAGGAAGTCGGCGCACTGGCACGCGTGAGATCAAAGGCTGTTTCTTTATACATTTCCGACTCTAATCGCCCAACACGATTAGGTGAAACTACGAATTAGCAAGTGTTCCCCCGAGCAGGCATACTCGGCTCGTTTTAATGTGTCTCTCACCGATTAATCAGACTCTGCACAACAGTGCCCGATAAATTTAAGCGGCCGCTCCAGATTAATGACAATCTCAGAATAAGGTAGCGTCATGAGAATAAGAACCGTCACGCTCGTATCTTTCCTGTTCGCTTTCTCGCTGGCCTGGGGGCAAGACAGTAACCCGCCAGGCATGGTCCCGACGCCGGAAGATTCGGATAACGTCGTGCGCGAGCCGAGCTATTCGCCTTACGCGGGACGCAACTTCCCGACGAACGTGTACTTTGGCGACACCCATGTACACACCGACAACTCG
>CAMYJB010000007.1 GCA_947258565.1 uncultured Woeseiaceae bacterium | reverse complement strand
TGGTTGCATGATGCCCGCACATCACTAAGGCATCCATCAGATTACTGTAACAACTCGTATCAACGGTGCTCGCGCGGCGATCAATTCGAGGCGCGCTTTGCGTTCTGCGGCTCTCCTGTGATCCCCAGCTGCCCGAGCACATCGGGAATCCTCGATTTCAGTTTGAAGTAGCCCTTGGTTGCATGCGGCCACGTGCACGTATCGTATGCCCGCCTGAGCTGTATCAGCTCAATGCGATTTTTTGCGAGCGATTGTGTAGCACTCGCGAGCCGCTCTGCAACGGGACCGACCGGCGCGTACGCGGTCACGACGGTATCCAGGTCGTTGGACCGGGCCCAGGCCAGCAGGGCATCGTCCCAGTTTTCGCACCGTGCGCTCTGCGCAGGGATACTGAAATGACGCGCCACGCGCTCTACGCCGTCTGCAACGGCGCCTATCGCAAACTCACGGGCGGGCCGTCCGACCGGTAGCGGCGAGCGGGTATTCGTCGTGACAGCCCCCAGAAGGGCTACGGGCGAGTCTGTCAGGGGCAGCGACTCCGGTGCACAGTCTTCCTCCGTCACCAGCAGTCCGAATCGTGCGCCTTCGGGCACATGCTGCGCAAGCGGGAGAGATCGGGTCGCATGAATCCGTGACTCCTTGAGTGGCCTCGCTTCGTGAGCGAGACGCCCCTGCGGATTGAATCGGCCGGCGGTATAGCTGGCAATGTTGGAGACCCGCGCGAGGTACGTCTTGCCTTTCGTATGCAGGCCGCAGACCCAGCGCCAGCTCAGCGTGTTGCTGGCCGGGTCGCCGTCAACGAGATGGCGATAGAAAAAGTCTGCGCCGAGCTGCCAGGGCAACTGCAGGGTGTGCACCCAGATACTCGCGAACCACATTCGCGCATGATTGTGGAGGTAACCCGTGGATTTCAACTCGGTAACCCAGGCGTCGAAACAATCAATTCCGGTCGCGCCATGGACGGCCTGCCGATATCGGCGGTTGAAGTCAGAATCGGTCTCCACCGAGTCCACCAGCGCCTGAACGACGCTGCGGTAGTCTTTCCAGACGATTGGATGGTGTTCCAGCCAGCCCTTGAAATAAGCGCGCCAGAAGATTTCTTCAATGAACCTGGCGGCTGCCGTTACCGAGTGGCGGCGCAGGGTCGCGTCGAGAACCTCGCATTCGTGAATAAGCCGGTGCCGAATGTAGGCGGACAGGCCGGAGACATTACTGCGCTTGCCGGGACCGTAGTCGAAATTGCGTTGCGCAGCGTACTCGGCCCCTGCTCGCGGCAGGAACTGGTGCAGTGCACCGAAGGCTGCCCTGCGGCTTGCCTCGTTCCACGGGGGGCGCGGCATGCCGAACGCTCAGCGACGTCGTGCGCGCGACGCCGAGTCGGGTTCCGGGCGGCGCTGTGCCCGGGCCTGTACGCCTCGGCTCATGACGGAGTACCGCCATTTGACGAACAGCATCACCGCAATGGCGGACGTGGTGACCACGAATATCAGCATGTCATTGCTCCTTCGAAATCACTGTTTCGGCGACCAGGCGCCCTTGCCCGAATTCCGGTCTTCGTTCATGCCCTGATTCTCCTGCTCCAAAAAAATGGCCGGCGCAAAGCGCCGGCCGAGCTAAACAGAGACAGCGGGTTCGGGGGAGGTGAAGCCTGTCTCTATTCCGCTGCACTCGCGTGCAGCCGGTGAGACGTAGAGTAGCGGAATCGACGGTTATGTCAACATTTTGTCTAAACAATATATAGACAATATTGTATCAAATTGTATCGCGTCACGAATCAGTAACTGAGCCCTTCAGCCTCAGCGACCTTTTGCAGTGCGGTTTCGAGCAGGGCACGTGCCTCGGCGGTCGTTCGATGCAGGTAACGATGCAGCGCGGCATCCTCATCGTCCCGGCTTGCACATCGATCGCTGTAGACCTCGAACGCGCTGAGATCCGATACGAGTTGCGCGAGATGCCTCGGGCACTCGCATTCGACCTCGCTCTGCGCCGCTGCCAGGTTCGCAAGCTGTTGCGGGCTGAAGCGCCGTGCCGCGACCGGCCCTGAAAATTCCCAGGCGGTCGGTACCTCCTGCGCGGGCCTCGAGCCGCGCGCCACCCTGCTTTCCGGAAGCACCGGGTGCGCCGTCGCGTCGCGCAGTTCGTTAATGCCAATGGGCGCGCGAAGCGCGACGATGCCCTGATCCGCCGCGGCTTCGACGTCAGTTGTGCGCCCGAACGAGTAGACGATAACGCCCAGCGCGGACCCGCTGTCGGACAGGTGACGCTGCATTTCCGCCAGCGCCTCCGCATCAAGCACGGGCTTTTCGAGAACGACGACGTCGACCGGTTGTTGTCGCAGGTCTGCAGCGAATCGCTCGCGGCTGCTGTCCGCAATGCGGATCTCGAGCGGAGCCGTGCCGCCCTTGTGCTCGAGCAGCTGGCGCGGCAGGAAATCGCCGAGCACCGCGACGCTCCGGGCAACGGGCGCGGCCCCGGCCGCCAGGTCGCGCAGGCTATCGACACGCTGCCTGAGCGCGTCGATCGAATCGCCGGCGATGCGGCCGATCGAGATACCGCGGTCTGTCAACAGTTTGAGCAGCCCGAGCTTCTGAACGTCAGCCTCGGTGTACTGGCGGCGGCCGTTGGGCGCCCTGGCAGTCACGACGGCTGAATAACGGCGCTCCCACACGCGAATCGTGTGATCGGTCAGGCCGGTAAGCCTCGATACGGCACCGATACCGTAAAGTCGGGGATCGTCGGGGTTGTCGGGCATGACCGTCTCCTGCGTAACCTGTTCTGCGCGCCTGTGCGCACCTGCGTTGCGCGCAGTATAGTGTCGGAATTTTTTCTAGACAATATTTAGACAGCCCGGCGGTGCGCTTCGGGTTGCTGTCGAGCTATCCCGGCAATCCTTCGGTACGGATGCGCAACTGCCGGCCGCAGTGCTTGCAGTGTATGGCGTCCAGTTCGTGGCGCGACAGCCCGCAATCGGGGCATTCGTGCTTCACCTTCGTAGGACGGAATATGGTCTGTACGAGCCGCAGGAACAGCGCTACGCCGACGATCATGATGACGACTGCCAGCAGTCTTCCCGTGCTGCCGACCAGGATGACGTCGCCGAATCCGGTCGTCGTCAGAGTCGTGATCGTGAAGTACAAGGCGTCAACGTAGTTGTTGATCGAGTCGTTCACCGGCACCTGGAACTCGTAGACGGTCGCGGTTACGACGAAAATGAAGACGAGCAGATTCAGCGCGCTGAAAATCACCTCCTCGTTCTTGGCAAAGAAGCGGAAATGCCTGCGGAGTTCTCGCGCGACGATGTATGAACGCAACAGGCGTAACGAGCGGACGAGACGGAGAAACGCGAAATTGCCGATCAGTGCAGGCACGAACAGCGACACGATCACGATAAAGTCGACGATCGTCATGGGCTTCACGAGGAACGCCCCCCGATCCCTCTGCGCCGCCAGCCGGCAGCAGAAGTCGATGACGAGGATCACGCCAATGATGATATCGACCGTAATGATCCAGTCGTACGGATCGAGGAACGTGGTCACTACGAAGTAGCTGATTACGAGGATATCAAACCCGAGGAACAGATACTGTGCCAGCAGCGCACGCGGCGACAGCCCGTAGTAAATCTCGCGGCAGGTTTCGCCGAATCCTCTCATGACCGTCTCTCGAGCTCGCGCGCGGCCGTGGCCAGGTCGTCCTCGGTGTCGACGCCGGCTCCGGGGCGCACGGCAGGTACGCCGACCCGGATTGTCATTCCCAGCGACAGCGCCCGCAATTGCTCGAGATGCTCCGCAAGCTCGGGCGCCGATGGCTCGGACGCCACCAGCCTGCGTAACACGCCGCAGCGGTAGGCGTAAATGCCGTGGTGATGCAGCGCGGCCGCCCTCGCCTCCCCGAGCCTCGCGGCATCCCGCGGATACGGAATCGTCGCCCGGCTGAAATACAGCGCGAAACCGTCGTTATCGAGAACAACCTTTACGACGTTCGGATTGCCGAAGTCCTCGTCCGACAGGAGCGGCGAAGCCAGCGTAGCGAGGTCGGCGGACGACTCGTCAAGCAGCGTCGCGCACTGGTCGATCAGCTCGGGCGGCATCGCCGGCTCGTCGCCCTGCAGATTCACGACGATTGTCTCGTCGTGCCAGTCCAGCAGGTCAGCCACTTCGGCAATACGTTCCGTGCCGGAGCGATGCTGATCGCCCGTCATGCACACGGTGGCTCCGAAATTCTCGGCCGCCCGGGCTATCCGGTCGTCGTCAGTAGCAATCACTACATCCCGTGCGCTGCTTTCGCGACCTCGACGGTAAACGTGCTCGAGCATCGGTTTGCCGCTGATATCGCGCAACGGCTTGCCGGGCAGGCGCGTCGATGCGTATCGCGCGGGAATCACGACGACGAAATCAGTCATTGCCTTCTTGCTCGCTTCGCATGCGCGATTCGATCTGTTGCAGCCAGGGTGCAGCGACGGTGGCATCGATTTCGACATCCACCGGCACATACCAGTAGCGGTCCGACACCTGCCGCGGGAATTTCACGGCATCTTTCTCCGTCATCAGGATATCGAAGTTGTCGCCGAAGTCGAGTTGCTCCGGGCGTAACGGCGCGTGGTCAGGAAAGGCATGCTCGATAACCTGGATGCCATGTCCGCGCAAGGTGTCGAAGAACCGGTCGGGATTGCCAATCGCCGCTACGGCGTGCACGGTTGTGCCCGCGAAGCGTTCGATCGGCCGATCCAGCGAGCCGTTCAGCCTGCACGCCTCCGCGGCAACGAGCCTGAACTCGATGGCATTTTGCAGGCCGGTCGACGCCGCCACCCGTGCCTCTTGCAGGCGGCCGTTGACGAGAACCTGGTCTACGTCCTCGATGCGGCTGACGGGTTCCCGCAGCGGGCCGGCCGGCAGCAGCACTCCATTGCCGAGACCCCTGGCGCCGTCGACCACGCAAATCTCGTAGTCCCGGGCCAGCGCATAGTGCTGCAGGCCATCGTCAGCGATGATCAGGTCGGCGCCATCCGCAACCAGCATGGCCGCGCCGCGACCGCGATCGGCGTCCACGACCATCGGGCGCCCGGTCCGCATGGCGATCAGTACCGGCTCGTCGCCGACCACCGCGGGATCGCTGCGCGCATCGACGCGCATCGAGGTACCCGACTTGCTGCCCCCGTAGCCGCGGCTCACGACGCCCGGCGAAAAACCATGCTCGGCGAGTGAATTGGCGAGCCATATCGTGGCCGGCGTCTTGCCCGTACCCCCTGCGGTGATATTGCCCACGACGATGACCGGGACCTTTGCCCGCCGCGTACGAAGCAGCCCGGCGCGGTACAGAGATCGCCGCAGCGACGAGAGCAGCCAGTAGATACCCGATAGCGGCAGCAGTACACGGTACCAACCATGGCCGCCATACCAGGCACGATGAATCCATGTGTGAGCAGTATCCTTCATTGCGACGAGATCACTGCTCGCTGAACTGCATCCGGTAAAGCGCCGCGTACTGGCCACCCGCCGCGAGCAACTCCGCATGCGTTCCCGACTCGACGATCCTGCCCGCATCCAGGACGATAATGCGATCCGCGTTTTCGACCGTCGAGAGCCTGTGTGCGATAACGAGCGTCGTCCGGTTTTTCATGAGTTCGGCGAGGCCTTCCTGGATATGCCGCTCCGACTTCGAGTCCAGCGCCGACGTCGCCTCGTCCAGGATGAGAACCGGCGCGTCCTTCAATAGAGCCCTGCCGATGGCGACTCGCTGCTTCTGCCCACCGGACAGCAGCGCGCCGCGATCACCAACGCGGGTGTCCAGCCCTTTCGGCATCTCCCTCGCGAAGTCGAGCACATGAGCAGCTTCGGCGGCCCTGAGCAGTTCTTCACGCGAATGCACCCGGAGCTCGCCGTATGCGAGGTTGTTCGCAATCGTATCGTCGAACAGGACCACGTCCTGGCTGACCAGGCTGATGTTGTCGCGCAGGTTGGACAGCGTGTAATCACGAATCGACACGCCGTCC
The DNA here is from genome assembly GCA_947258565.1 of uncultured Woeseiaceae bacterium. Classification (GTDB taxonomy): domain Bacteria; phylum Pseudomonadota; class Gammaproteobacteria; order Steroidobacterales; family Woeseiaceae; genus UBA1847. Next base: position 122,137 of record CAMYJB010000007.1, on the reverse strand, counting down.
AGCAGTATGTCGCCGGCACTCACTTCGTAAAAGCGTGGCAGCAGGCTTACCAGCGTGGACTTGCCGCTGCCCGAATGACCAACGATGGCGAGCGTCCGCCCGGCACCTATCGACACGGAGATATCGCTCAGCACCGGACCGTTGTCTTTTCCATAACCGAAGCTCACGTTGCGGAATTCGATATCGCCGCGAACATCGGTTTTCTCGATCGATCCCGTATCGACCTCGTCAGGCTCGTCCACGATCGAGAACAGGCTATCCGCGCCTGCCACACCACGCTGCAGTGTGGCATTTACGTTGGTGATGCGGCGGACCGGCTGCAGCATGAGCATCATTGCACTGAAAAAGGAAATAAACTGGCCGGCCGTCAGGTTGCCTTCGAGCGATTCCCGGCTGGCCATGTAGATGACGAGGGCCACGCCGAAACCGAAGATCGTTTGCGTGACGGCGACCCCCATCGACCTGACACGAATCAGCTTCAGGTTCTGTTTGCGATTTCTCTCGTCAACTTCGGCCAGGCGATCGCGCTCGTAATCGTAGCCACCGAACATCTTGACCACCCAGTTGCCGCGCACGATTTCTTCCGTCACCTGGGTCACTTCGCCCACGGAATCCTGGATACGATTGCTGTAGCGGCGGAACGCGATCCCGAGGATCCTGATGAGCAGCGCTATGATGGGGAAGAGAATGACGACAAACACCGTCAGCCTCGGGCTTTGAATCAGCATCACGCCAAATGCGGCGAATACGGTCAATACGTCGCGAATGGCGATCGTGACCACGCTCGTCACGGATTCCGCGACCATCTCGACGTTGTAGGTCATGCGCGAAAGCAGCGGCCCGGCGCTTCGATCATCGAAGAACCGCGCCGGCAGCGTCAGAAACTTGTTGAAGACTTCGCGCCGCAGCGAACTGATGACGCTGCGACCGATCCACCCCAGCGATGCCTCCGTCGCAAATCCGGCGATGCCGCGAGCGATGAAAATAACGATGAACGCGATCGGCAGCCACCTCGCCGTTTCGAGGTTTCGGGCAACCAGCGCCTCGTCCATCAACGGCTCGAGCAGGTACACGAGGCTCGCTTCGATCAGCGCAGTCGCGGCCATACCGATGACGGCGATAATCCCGATTCCCTTGTGCGGCAACACGTAGCGCCACAGGCGCCTGTATATAACGGCGGTTTCCCGGTCAGTTGGCGTGCTTGCGGCGATGGGTGGTCTCCCTCTCCCGTCCGCGCCTAGTCGTCGGCCGTGTCGTTGACGGTAGCGATGTTTATCTGTGTAAAGCCGAGGCGCCCGGCAACGTCCATCGCCGTGACGACATACTGGTGCTTGGCATTGGCGTCCGCGCTGATCGTCAGCGGGAGCTGGTGGTTACCCCCCGATATCTTCTGCAGCGCATTGCGGATGGTCTCCGGCCGGGTGTTGATGAGTTCACGGCCGTTGACGAAGTAGGTTCCAACTTCGGTGATCATGATGTCGATCTGATCCGGAGTCTCCTCGACAATAGCGGGACTGTCTGCCTCAGGCAGCCGTAACTGGATTTGCGACTGCTTCACGAAACTCGTGGACACCATGAAGAAGATCAGCAGCAACAGCACTACGTCGATCAGCGAAGTCAGGTTGACCTCGGGCTGTGACTTCGGCCGGACACTGAGCCTCATTCGCCGCCCTTCTGCTGCCGGCGATGCAGCGCCTCGACCAGTTTGATCGCTTCTTTCTCCATGGTTACGACCAGCGTATCGACGCGATTTCGGTAGTAGCGATAGCCGATCAGCGCCGGAATCGCGACGGTGAGTCCGGCCGCCGTCGTTATCAGCGCTTCGGCAATGCCGCCGGCCAGCGCGGTGGGGTTGCCGACGCCGTGCGTGGTAATCGCCGTAAATACCTTCACCATACCGATGACAGTACCCAACAGGCCCAGCAACGGCGAAATGGCCGCCACGGTGCCTAGCGTCTCGAGGTAGCGCTCGAGTTCGTGGACCACGTGCCGCCCGGTATCCTCGATGCTGTCTTTCATAACCGCCCGCTCACGGTCGCGATTGATGAGCCCGGCGGCGAGAATCTGACCGAGCGGCGAACCCTGGTGCAGAGTCTGGATCTGCTTCTGGTCGAGCTGGTCCTTCTTTACCCAGCCCCAGACCTTGCTGGTCAGGTCTTCAGGAATCACGCGCTTTTGCTGCAATGTCCAGAAGCGCTCCAGGATAATCCCCATGGCGATAATGGCACACAGGATGATTGGCGCCATCAGCCAGCCACCGGATTTGACGATTTCAACCATACAGTCGGACTCGGAGGAAAAATGGAATATACAGCGCCGGGATCGAAAATTCTTCCCGCTCAGTGGGCCGGTGGCTCATGCCACAACCTGCGGCTCTGCTGACGATGCCTCGACAACCCGGCGATTCCGGCACGATCGCAAAGCCTGAATCCGATCGCACCGTCTCGCGCCGTTACCAGTACGGTTGCACCGGACTCCTGCCAACGCCGCACGACCGCGGGACGCGGTAAACCCCAGCGGTTCCGGTGGCCTGCTGACACGAGCGCAAGGTCTGCCGATACGGCCCTCACGAACGCGTTACTGGAGGAGGTATCGCTGCCGTGGTGCGGCACGAGAACGGCGTCGACGGCCCCCAACCCGGCCAGCGCTTGCTCGACACCGGACTCGATATCGCCGGTCAATAGCAGTCTCACGTCTCCCGCTTCGACAAGCATGACGCAAGACGCGTCGTTGCCGGAGTGCCGGCCCGCCGCAGGTGGGTGTAACACGCGGAACGACACATCGTCCCAACGCCATACCTGGCCGCGCCGGCAGGCAATGGCTTTTCCCGTGCGCAGCGCGTCGGGTTCCCCGGCAAGCACGCGCGCCACTTCGACGCCGGCCAACACGGCCGCCGCGCCGCCCGAATGATCGATGTCCGAGTGGGACACGACGAGCCCGTCGATTTTCCGAACGCCCTGAATCGACAGATACGGCAATACCACGCGGGTCGCCATGTCGCTGCCACCACGAAAAGCGGCGCCGGTATCGTACAACAGCGTTCGTTGCCGGGTTCGCAGGACGATGGCGAGCCCCTGTCCTACGTCGAGCACGCGCGCATCGAGACAGCCATCGGGGGGAGCCTCCGCGCGGTCTGTAATGAGCGCGAGCGTCGCCAGCAACGCGACGTGACGGCCGGGCCAGGCTCTCGGTAATACGGCCCAGGCGATGATCGCAGCAAGGCACAGGCTGCCACTGCCGTCGATCGACGTCGTGGATACCGCGCCGTGCGGTATTGCCAGCGCGCGGTCGATGAACCAGCGCAGCAACCCGATGCTTGCGCCCGAAATTCGCAATGCGACATCGCCCGCGACGGACAGGGGACCGTCGAGTAATACGCCCGCGAGCGCAAGCGGCACCGTCGCAACGCTGAACAGCGGCACAGCGGCGAAATTGACCAGTGGCGCAACAAAAGATACACGGCCGAAGTTTGTCACCGTCAACGGCAACAGGCCGAACAAGAGAAACACCTGCACTGCCGCAAGCTGAACTATACCGCGCGCAAGACGCGCGACTTTCGAAGGGTTCGATGCGAAGGCCTGACGCCTCGCGAACCACAGCAGCAAAAGCACGGCCGCAAACGAAAGCTGAAACCCAGGCGCCAGCGTTGCGAGCGGGTCGAGCGTAACCACGACAAAGCAGGTAGCCGCCAGTATCGCGAATGGCTGCGGTTCTCGTGAACGAAGTAATGCGAGCACCAGCAAAAGCAGCATCAGGGTTGCGCGACGCGCGGGCACCGCGAAACCCGACAGGCAGGCATAGCCGACGGCCACGACCAGGGACGCAACCCAGGCGATCCTGAGGTGATTGCCGCCAAGGCGCAGCAATGCGCAACCCGCAACCACCAGGAACCAGGCCGCCGTTGCGGCCAATCCGACGTGCAGCCCCGAGATAGCCATCAGGTGGCTGGTTCCGGATTTCGCATATCGCAGCCATTGCTCAGCCGTGATGGCATGGCGCGCACCGACGGAAATTGCGGCAACGACCGCGGCGGTATCTGTGTCCTCGAAGATCGACTCCAGTCGGCGAACAATGTGATGCCGCAGGCGGCTGACCGGATCGGCAGCTTCCCGTTGCAACCGTCGATTGCGCGATCCGTTGACGACGTAGCCGGTCGCACCGACGCGCTCCCGGAACAGCCAGGCCTCGTAGTCAAACACCCCGGGATTGCTGGTTCCCCGCGGCCGCCGCAGCCGCACCTCCAGCTGCCAGACGTCGCCGATCTGCGGCGGATCATTAGCTTCGAACCAGCGCAGGCGGACTCTCGGCGGGATTCTCGGGTCGTCGACCGGACGCGCGATGAAGCTGATCGTCTCGCTCCTGCGGCGTGGAAAATCGATAACCTGGAGTACCGTGAGCATGCTGTCGCCCTCGAACTGTGACGGGAGCCGCAGGCCGGTGACATGAAATGCATGCAGCGCAAACAGGGCGAGCCCGGCCATGAAACAGGTGGCTGCCCAACGGCCGCCGGCAAGGAACGCGACAGCGGCGCCGAAAACAGACACGGGCAATAGAACGTAATTGGAGACAAAGCTGGTAAAGTGCAGCGCGTACGCGCCTGCCAGCAGGCTCAAACAGGACTTGATCATCGCGTTGCCGTCGCATCGGCCGGTGACTCAGGAACCGCTCCTGTCAGGGAACCGGATTCAACGACGAATGCCAAGACGCTTTTTCAGGAAGTTCGCGTTCAAACGCCACGAGTACGGCAAGCGGTGGTTTCTTGCGCCGTTCAGCCACCTGTTGCACGATCATCGCCTGTGGGGCGTGCGCCGCAAGAACGTCGTGCCCGCAGTCGCTTTGGGAGCATTCTTCGCGTTCATGCCGTTTCCGGGACACTTCGTCTTGGGAGCGCTTGCCGCGCTGGCTCTGCGCGTGAACATCCCGATCGCAACACTGACGACCCTCATCAGCAACCCACTTACCATGGGGCCGATGTATTTCTTCGCGTACCGGCTCGGCGTGTGGCTACTCGGCGCAGAGCAGAAGGCGTTCGAAATGGAAATGTCGTTGGACTGGGTTACGCACACCTTCGTGAATATCTGGCAGCCGATGTTGCTGGGCTGCCTGTTGCTTGGAACGACGGCAGCCCTCATCGCTTACGTGACGCTCGACCTCGTCTGGCGCAGCTCGCTCGGCCAGTACAAGAGCCGCAAACGCCGGCAGCGCCGGGACCGGGAATCCTGAACTAGCTTTGTTCGACGAGCCGCCCGTCCTCCAGGAGGAGGACGCGGTCCATACGATTTGCGATCGAGTGATCGTGAGTAACGATGACGAGACTGGTGCGCATCTCGCGGTTCAGTTCCAGCATGAGGTTTAGGACGTGTTCGCCGTTGCCCGCGTCGAGATTGCCGGTGGGCTCATCGGCCAGCACGAGTTGCGGCCGCGTAATGAGAGCACGCGCCACGGCTGCGCGCTGGCGCTCGCCTCCCGACAGTTCGCCCGGCTTGTGGGTCAGCCGCTCGCCGAGCCCGACGCGGCCGAGCAGGTCGCGAGCCTTGCCCAGAGCCTCGGCCCTGGGCTCACGGCGAATGAGTAGCGGCATCGCGACGTTTTCCTCGGCTGAGAACTCCGGCAACAGGTGATGAAACTGGTACACGAAACCAAGATAGCGATTGCGCAGGTCTCCCTTCGCTTTTTCGTCACCGCCGTGCATTGCAACGCCGTCAACGAGAACGACACCTTCATCGGGATCATCAAGCCCCCCCATGATCTGCAGGAGCGTGGTCTTGCCCGAGCCCGATGCGCCGATGATGGCAACGCGCTCGGCGGGAGCCACTTCCAGGTCCACTCCGCGCAGGACCTCGAGGACCGAATCGCCTTCCCTGAAACGCCGCACGACACCGCGGCATTCCAGCACATTGCGCTTGCCGTCAGTCATAGCGCAATGCCTCCGCCGGCGCGGTCTTCGCGGCGACCCATGCCGGGTAGAGCGTGGATACCAGCGCCAGTGCCAGAGCAATGAATGCGATCCTTGCGACGTCGGCTATGCGCGGTTCGGACGGCAGGTCGCTGATAAAATACACGTCCGCTGCCAGGAACTTCATGCCGAATATCGCCTCGAGTTGGGTCACCACGGTCTCCAGGTTGATCGCAAGCAGAACGCCGAATACGACGCCGGCCAGCGTGCCGACGATACCGATGACGCTCCCCTGCGTCACGAAGATCCTGAGGATGCTCGAGGGGCGCGCACCGACCGTGCGCAAAATGGCGATGTCCGCCTGCTTCTCTTTCACCACCATGACCAGGGTGGAAACGATGTTGAAGGCTGCAACCGCAACGACCAGCAACAAGATGACGAACAGTATCGACTTGGTTATCTGAATCGAGCGGAAGAAATTAACATGGCGTCGAGTCCAGTCGCTGATCAGTACGAGTGCACCATGCTCGAGCGCAACTTCGCGGACGATCGCGTTGGCATCGAAGATCTCCGTGACCGACAGCCTGACGCCGCTTACGGTGTCCCTCATGCGGTAGAGCTTTTGTGCGTCGACGATGTTGATGAACGCAAGGCGGCGGTCGAACTCGTACATGCCGACCCGGTAAATTCCGCTCACCGTGAATCGCTTGGTCCGGGGCATGACGCCGGCTGGCGTCACGATGCCTTCGGCCAGCGTTACGGTGACCTTGTCGCCGACACCCACCTGCAGCTCACTCGCCAGTTCCACGCCCAGCACCATGTTGAACTCGCCGGACCCGAGGCTGGCCAGCTCGCCCTCGAGCATCAACTGCGCTACACCCGATACGGCGTCTTCCTGCAGCGGGTCGATGCCGCGGATCTCGGCACCGCTCAGCTCTTCACCAGAGACCATCAACGCCTGGCCGCCGACGTAGGGTGCCGATGCGGTGACTCTCGAATTGCGGGCGGCGGTGGCCTGCAGGTCCTGCCAGCCCTCGAGCTCGCCCTCGACGCCCTCAATGCTCGCGTGCGCGGTCATCGCCAGCAGGCGATCCTTGAGTTCCCGCTCGAAGCCATTGACGACCGACAGCACGATGATGAGCACCGACACCGCGATCGCAATGCCGAGCATGGAGATCGCCGAGATCAGCGATACGAAGCTGTTGGCGCTGCGCGAGCGCACGTACCGGCCGCCGATCCACGTTTCGTAGCGCCTGGCCATACGGCTACTCGTACCTCAGCGCGACGGCCGGATTGACCAGGGCCGCGCGCCTCGCCGGATACAGCGTGGCCAGCGACGTCAGTAGAAAAGCAGCTACCGATATGACCGTGACATCGCGCCACTCGAGTTCCGACGGAATACGCGTCACGTAATAGACGTCCCCCGGCATTATCTGGAAGCCGAACAGCTGCTCGAGAACCGGCACGATCACGGGCACGTTTATGGCGAGCACGATCCCGAGTAACACGCCGACCAGCACGCCTGCCCAGCCAATCACCGCACCCTGCACGAAAAAGACCCGCACGACACCGTTGGGACCCATTCCCAGCGTTCTGAGGATCGCAATGTCGTTCGTCTTGTCCGTCACGACCATCACGAGGCTGGCGACGATATTGAACGCGGCAACGCCGATGATCAGCGAGAGAATAAGCGACATCATCATTTTCTCGAGCCTGATGGCACGGAAGTAGCTCGCGTTTTCGACGGTCCAGTCGCTGGCTGTCACTCCATCGAGGCGCTGCATCAGTCGTTTCGAAACGGCCGGCGCAGCCATGACATCGTGAGCGCGGAATCGAACGGCCGTGGCCTCGTCCCCCAGTCCGAGGATGTCCGCCGCATCGTGCGTATTGACCAGGGCGAGAATGCTGTCGTGATCCTGCAGGCCCGCTTCGAAGACACCGGTCATGACGAAGCGCTCGAGCACCGGTTCCATCGTTCCATCGCCGACCGGCCTCGGTATCAGCAACACGACACCGTCGCCGATGCGTGCGCCGAGATCGTACGCGAGCACTCGCCCCAGTATGATGCCGCGGCTACCAGGCTGCAGGTTCGACAACTCGCCGTCGACAAGATTGATGACGTCACCGGACAAGCGGCCCTCGTAGTCGGGATCGACGCCGTGCACGATAACTGCGCGCAAATCCCGGCCGGACTGGATCATGCCCTCGAGTTCCACGATGGGCGCCGCAGCGGCAACACCCTCCTCGGCCTCCACCTCCCTGACGAGCTGGCGCCAGTCGCTGGTCACCCCGTCGTTACCGGTTACGAAGCCGTGTGCCGACATGCTCAGCAGCCGGCTGCGCAGTTCGCCCTCAAAGCCGTTCATCACCGAAAGAATCACTATCAGGGCCGCGACACCGAGCGCAATACCAAGCAGCGATATGAGCGTTATGAAGGAAACAAATCGGGTTCGGCGCTTCGCCCGCAGGTAACGAAGCCCGATAAAGAGTTCGACGGGATTAATCATCGCCACGCATTAAACCACAATCAACAGGCGGTGGTTCGCGGCGTTCAGGCCCCTGCAAACTGTGACACAGTTCTCAATACCGGCGTTTTGCGCTTGTCTTCAGCCGTAAACGGACATCGACCCTGTTTTTTTGATCCTGCTCCGGGTGCTATATTGCATCTGCAAGCACTTGGAGAGACATCATGCAAAAGCTGCGGTTACTGACAATCCTGGGTCTGGCATTAGGCCTCATGGCAAGCGCCAGCGCAGATACGCTGCGAACGTCCGGCATTAGCGCCGGCGAAGACGGCTCACGCCCGCTTCGCGGCACGACCCAATCGCAGGTTGAGGCGAAGTACGGCAGCCCGGCATCGAAGAAAGCAGCGGTCGGCGATCCGCCGATCTCTCGCTGGGAATACCAGGAATTCACGGTCTATTTCGAATACGACCGCGTCATTCACGCCGTCCTCAAACGCTGAACGAATCCCTCCTCCGCGAACTCCAGCGCCCGGGCAATGCCCGGGCGTTTTCGTTTTGCGGTATCGAACGCTGGCCGGGGTATTCCTCTCGGTCATGGCTCGCTGCGCTGCGCTTTACTTCCCTCGAGGAATACCCCGGCCAGCGTTCCCGTGACACCCCACACAGCATCCCTTAGGAGCGCGGCTCCGCGCGCGGCATTGTCTTAAAAAGCTCCTACTGCCTCGTCGACAAGCACCCCAACCGGGCTCTGTCATGCCTGATAGCAATCAGCAGGCGCGCCGGGATGTTTCTCGACCGAAGTAAAGCGCAGCCGCGCACAGCGCGGCGAGCCATGAGGGAGAGGAATTCCCCGGGCGCCTGCGAAGATATGAAGCGATCGCGGTTTGCGAACCGCTTATGGGTGGCGGCTTGCGCCGGTCGTGTGGAGAGAGGCAGGCAGCGCGACTATAATCGCGGGCCCGTTTCCCGATGCGCCCCTCGTGCCCGAACCCACATTCCTGATTGCCGAACCCCTGGCGTCCGGCCGAGATTCCGGCTGGGGCAGCCTGATCGGCGCCAGCGCGCCGCTCGCGTTTGTCGAGCTCGCGAGACAGACCGACGCGCCGATGCTGGTGCTCGCCGACGACCCGCGCCACGCCGACCAGCTGGAGGCCGAGCTGCGGTTTTTCTCGGGCGGGGATTTCCCGGTGCTGCACTTCGTCGAATGGGAGACCCTGCCCTGGGACAGTTTTTCACCCCACCAGGACATCATCTCGCAGCGCCTGCTCGTGCTGTCAAAACTGCCTTCGATGCAGCGCGGCGTGATCATCGCCTCGGCCCCGGCATTGCTGCAGCGCCTGCCGCCACTCGATTATGTCGCTGCCCGTTCGCTGTCATTGCGCACCGGCCAGCAACTGTCTCATGACGCGTTCACGGAGTCGCTGACGTCGGCAGGTTACCTGCGGGTCCCGCAGGTCTCCGAGCATGGTGAGTTTGCCGTCCGGGGCTCACTGATCGACGTATTCCCGATGGGCTCGGCGCAGCCGGTACGCATCGATTTCTTCGCCGACGAGATCGAATCGCTGCGCTACTTCTCGGCGGAGTCGCAGATATCGGGCGAGACCATGGTTTCGATCGATCTGCTGCCGGCCCGCGAGGTGCCGCTCGACGATGAAGCGATTCGGGCGTTTCGCTCGCGCTATCGAGAGCGCTTCGAAGGCCAGCCCGGCCGCTCGCGAGTGTATCGCGACGTGTCGGACGGCATAGCGCATGGCGGGATCGAATACTACCTGCCGTTGTTCTTCGAGCAGACCGCCGGCCTGGCCGACTACCTGCCCGACAACTGTATCGTCATCAGGCCGGACGGCCTGGACGGCCTGCTGGAGCGGACCTGGGCCGAGATCGAAGAGCGATACGAGCTCTGCAGCCTCGACCCCGAGCGGCCCGTTCTCGATCCCGGGGAGACATTTGCGGCGAGTGACGCAGTCATGGCCCGGCTCGGCCGCTACCGCTGCGTTCGCTACGCCGCGCAATCGCTCGCCGAGGACACGAACGTCCGCAACCTGCCAACGCGCATGGCGCCGGCGCTAAAAGTCGAGGCACGCTACGAGGATCCGGCCGGTGCGTTAACGCAGTTTCTCGAGCGCTTCGACGGCCGCGTCCTGTTTACGACCGACTCGGCCGGCCGCCGTGAACAGGTCTACGAGCTTCTCGCCGGCCGCGGCCTCGACCTCGTGCGCGTGGCTGACTGGCCGGACTTTGCGGCGGCCAAACACCGCATCGGTGTCGCGGTCGCGCCCCTCGAGAACGGGGTCCTGCTACCCGAGGCACGACTCGCGATCATCAGCGAGCAACAGCTCTTTGGCGACCGCGTGCGCACCAGCCGGCGGCGCCGCGCCGCGCGCGATCCGGAAGCAATCATCCGGCAGCTTGACGATCTCGAGGAAGGATCCCCGGTTGTTCACGCCGAGTACGGCGTCGGCCGCTACATCGGCCTCATAACCCTCGACGTGGGCGGCGTCGAAGGGGAATTTTTACACCTGGAGTACGCGGATGGCGACAAGCTCTATGTGCCCGTGCATGCGCTGGAGCTGATCTCGCGATACACCGGCACGTCGCCGGAGACCGCCCCGCTGCACCGGCTGGGCAGCGATCAGTGGGAAAAGGCGCGACAGCGCGCCATACGCAAGATCCGGGACGCGGCGGCCGAACTCCTGGACATTTATGCCCGCCGTGCCGCCCGCGCCGGCCACCGCTTTCGCTGGGCCGAAGCGGATTACCGGGCATTCGAGAGCGGCTTCCCGTTCGAGCCCACAGACGACCAGGCGCGGACGATCGACGAGGTACTCGGGGATCTGGCGTCCGAAGAACCGATGGACCGCATCGTTTGCGGTGACGTCGGATTCGGCAAGACGGAGGTTGCCTTGCGCGCCACGTTCGCCGCGGTTCACGGCGGCAAGCAGGTTGCGGTACTGGTGCCTACGACATTGCTGGCACAGCAGCACGGCCAGAACTTCCGCGACCGGTTTGCCGACTGGCCTGTCCGGATCGAGGTCCTGTCGCGCTTCCGGTCGCCAAAGCAGGTTCGCGAAATCGTGGACGGCATGAAGTCCGGCGCCGTCGACGCGGTAATCGGCACGCACAAGCTGCTGCAGCACACGAGATCTTTCAAGGACATCGGCCTGGTCATAATCGACGAAGAACATCGTTTCGGCGTGCGCCACAAGGAAGCCATTCGTTCGCTGCGCAGCGAGGTCGACGTCCTGACGCTTACGGCTACACCCATTCCGCGGACACTGAACATGGCGATGGGCGGGATTCGCGATATGTCGCTGATTGCGACGCCGCCGGCAGAGCGGCTTTCGGTCAAGACCTTTGTTGGCGAGTGGAACGACATCGTAATCCGGGAAGCCTGCCTGCGCGAGATCAAGCGCGGCGGGCAGGTCTATTTCGTGCACAACCGCGTCGAGGACATCGCGCGGGTCGGCGAGCGTCTCGCAAAGCTCGTACCGGAGGCGGCCCTGCGCATTGGCCACGGCCAGATGCCGGAACGCGAGCTGGAACAGGTGATGCTCGACTTCTATCACCGCCGGTTCAACGTATTGCTCTGCACGACGATTATCGAGAGCGGCATCGACGTCCCGACCGCGAATACGATCGTCATCAACCGCGCCGACCGATTCGGCCTCGCACAGCTTCACCAGCTGCGAGGTCGCGTCGGCCGCTCACACCATCGGGCCTACGCCTACCTTATCGCGCCGCCGAAAGCGGCGATGACGGCCGACGCCGTGAAGCGGCTCGAGGCAATCGACTCGCTGGAGGACCTCGGCTCCGGGTTCACGCTCGCCACCCACGATCTCGAGATTCGCGGCGCCGGCGAACTGCTCGGCGAGGAGCAAAGCGGCCAGATCCAGGAAATCGGTTTTTCCCTGTACACGGAGCTGCTCGCACGTGCCGTCGAGTCCCTGCGATCGGGCCGGGAGCCGAACCTCGACACGCCGTTTGACGCCGGCGTCGATATCAACCTGCACGTCGCCGCCCTGCTTCCCGACGACTACGTCCCCGACGTACATCTGCGGCTCATGCTCTACAAGCGCATTTCAGGGACCAGGACGGCCGAGGAACTGCGTGATCTGCAGGTCGAACTCATCGATCGATTCGGACTGCTGCCGGATGCGACGAAGAACCTCATGCGCATGGCGGCGCTGAAACAGCGCGCCGCGGCGCTGGGTATCGAGAAAATCGATGCTGCCGATGCGGGCGGCTACCTCGTGTTCGGCGATAACAGCCGCATTGACCCTGTCGCGCTCGTGCAATTAGTGCAAAATGACAGCCGCAGCTACCGGCTGCAGGGCTCGCACCGGCTCAGCTTCAGGGTCGACCTCAAGGACGTCGAGACACGCTTCCGGGCGATCGAGGACCTCATGGGCAGGCTCGCCCGGGAGCCGGACGGCGCGCAGAATAGCTGAAGGTCAGCAGGTTACAGGCTTGATGAAAAGACGAGTAACGACAACCATCGCCATGACACTGGCATGTACGACGGCAGTGGCCCAGACTGCTGCCGAACCCGAGGTTACCGAGGATCCGCGATACACCGTCGAAGTGATCATCTTCGAGTACGCAGAGGAAGTCTCGGTCGGCACGGAACGGTTCCTGCCGGAGGAACCGCCGCCCGCGACCGATGACAGCGCGGACGCCGAACTCGTTTTCGGGGACGCCGGCGCGGTGCCCGCCCCGGATCCCGGCCCCTACCCCGGCGCTGATACTGGCGCCGGCACCGGCGAGCAGGCAGCCGGGGCGTTCGGTCCGGAATTCGTTCTTCACCTCGAGGGCGAATACAGCATGACCGACATAGCCAGCCGGCTGGAACGGCTGGATGTCTACCGGCCGGTCATGCATTTCGCATGGACCCAGGTTACCCGGCCGGAAGAGGAAACGCGGCCGATCGAGCTGCACGCGCTGGCGCAGCCTCCCGAAAGGCTCGACGGCAGTTTCACCTTGTACCTGAGCCGATACCTGCATCTCGTGGTTGATCTGACCCTCGAGCAGCGATCCGGCCTGGCAGACCCCATCGCGGTCGACGATACAGTGTCAGTCTTCCGGGACAGCCGCGGCGGGGCAAGCTACGACGGTTTACAGCCGGCGCCCGTGCGCTTCCGGATCGCCGAGGACCGCATATTCAAGAGCGGCGACCTGCGTTATTTCGACCATCCGAAATTCGGGGTGCTGGCAAAAATTACCCGCGTCGAGGAAGCGGAGGACGAGGAGGCCGAAGCCGGGCTAGCGGGAGAATTCGGCCAGTAGATCGTCGAGAAACTTGCCGGCATTACGCGATTCTTCCGCGGCCTGCACCAGGCCAACGCGAAACGATACGGTGACGAAACGGCCGGCGCTGGAGCGCGGGTGATGCAACCCGAGTTCCCGCACCGCGGTAGAGATTCTCGCCGCGAAATCCTGTACCGCGTGCTCGTCGGGTGCGTGCGACAACACGGCCAGCCGCTCGCCGTCCAGCCTCCCGACGACGTCGCTCGCGCGCCTCAGGCAGCGCCGGATGGCCTGGCCTACCCTGCGCAGGCAGGAATCGGCCGCGTGCCGGCCGAACACGTCAACGTACGCATGGAAATCGTCGAGCACGAACACCACGACCGCCAGCGCGCTTTTCTCGCGAGCCGCAACCGCCCAGTCGTGGTCGAGCACTTCGCGAAACGCGCGCCCGTTGAGGAGCCCGGTCACGGGATCGCCGCGCGACAGGTCACGGATGCGCCGCTTCGCCTTCAGCAGCGCATGCTGCACGTCTGCTCCCGCGGTCGATGCGCTGCCGGACCCGCTGCGCCAGAATGCTGCATAAAATCCCGCCCCTGACTCGCCGGGTAACGCGAGAGGCTTGAGCACGAGGAGAAATTCGCGCCCTCCCTGCTCCACGGGAAAACTCGTTTCCTGCCCCGATCGGACCGCTTCGCTGATTTCGAGCGCCAGCTCGCGGCCGACCATCTGCTCGACGACGTCGGCAAACGGCTCGCCATCCGGATGTTCGCCACCGATGGCGGCAAACGCCCGGTTACTCAGTACGACCGGCCACTCCGAGTGATCGACGCGCACGACCAGCACAGGCTCCGCGGATTCCGCAAGCACCTGCTCCAGAATGCTCCTGTTGACCGGTTCCATTGTTCAGGCGTCCAGCTTCAGCTCGGGGGGCTCGGTCCATTTCGACAGCTCCGAGTGTGCCTCATGCCACTGGTCGCTGGCGAGCAGTGATTCACGCATTTCGTGCCCCGTTCCGTGCAGTCTCGCGAGCCGCACGAGCGAGAGCGGATTCGAGAAATCCCGCAGTGCCCTCACCGTTGCCTGGGCTGCATCGCGGTCATTACATACCAACACCATGTCGCAGCCGGCATCCAGTGCCCGGCGCGCGCGCTCGGGCATCGAGCCATACGTTCGGGTCGCCTTCATGCTCAGATCGTCGCTGAGAACAGCGCCATCGAATCCAAGCCTGGAGCGAAGTTCACGCTGTATCCAGAACGGCGCAAAGCCCGCGGGCAGCGACTCCATCTCAGGGTAAACGATATGCGCCATCATGACGCCGGCGATGAGCCCGTTACTGATCAGCTTGTCGTAGGGCCGCATGTCGTCCAGCAGATCGCCGTACTCCCGACGATCCACCGGCAGCTGCTCGTGGGAATCCGCGACGACGGCACCGTGACCCGGGAAATGTTTCGCGACGGCAGCCATTCCGGCACTGCGCAGACCCCGTGAGAATTCCGCTGCCAGCTCCGCGACAACCTCAGGCCTGGCGTGAAAGGCCCTGTCGCCAATAATCTCGCTGACGCCCCAATCGAGATCTACGCAAGGTGCAAAACACACGTCGATCCCGCAGGCTCTCAGCTCGGCGGCAATCAGCCAGCCGGCTTGCCTCGCAAGCGCCAGAGCGGCCCTCGGATCCGTACTGTACTGGCGGCCGATGACCCGCATGGGCGGGATCGCCGTGAATCCCTCGCGGAAACGCTGTACGCGGCCGCCTTCGTGGTCCACGGCAATGATCGGCGACGGGCTTCTGATAGCGCGCACCTCGTCCACGAGGTCGGTGAGCTGTTGTGGGGAGGCGTAGTTGCGACTGAAGAGAATCAGTCCGCCGACGGCGGGTTCGCGCAACAGCTCACGGTCAGCCGGCGTCAGGCTGAGACCATCGATGTCCAGCATCACCGGTCCGAGTGACATGCGCTACTCCACGAAGAACCACTGGTTAAGTAATTATTAACTATTTACCGAAAACAGCAATTGACTCGACATGGGCCGTATGCGGGAACATGTCGATGATGCCCGCCGCATCGAGCGAATAGCCCCCCTCGTTCACCAGCACACCGGCGTCACGCGCCAGTGTGCCGGGATGGCAGGATACGTATACGACCCGCGCCGGATCCATGCGCCCGACGTGTTTCACGACTTCCGCCGCTCCGCTGCGCGCCGGATCCAGGAGCAACCGGTCCCACGGACCCTGCAGCCATTTTTCCGTGCCGTCGATGGCGGCGAGGTCGGCCTGGCGGAACGTGGCGTTCGGGAGCGCGTTGCCGGCCGCGTTAGCCGCGGCCCGGCGCACCAGCATTGCGTCGCCCTCCACACCGAGCGTTTCGCCGCTGCGCCGCGCGAGCGGCAGGGAAAAGTTGCCGATACCGCAATAGAGGTCGAGGACCCTATGCTCCTGCTCCGGCTCGAGCAATTCAATCGCCCTGCCGACCATTGCCTGGTTTATTTCGTCGTTGACCTGCACAAAATCGACTGGCTCGAACTCGATGCGCACGTCGAATTCGTGAAGTGTGTAGTAAAGCGGCTCTTGTTCGCTGTCCGGGTGCAACAGGCTTACCGAATCGAGGCCGCCCGGCTGCAGGTAGATACGCACGTCGTGCTCGTCTCCGAAGCGGCGAAATTCGTCGAGATCGGCCCCGCTCGGCGGATCGAGCACCCGGTATACCAGGGCTGTGGCATTGTCCGCCACGGCGACTTCGATCTGCGGTATGCGTGCGCGTATCGATAACCTGCCGATCGATTCGCTGAGCGGAGCGATGAGCCCGTCGACCGGATGTGCAAGCACCTCGCAGCGATGCATATCGGTAATGAATGGCGCGTGCCGTTCGCGAAAGCCCACCAGCACCCGGCCTTTGGCACTGACGTCCTTGACGGCAAGCCGCGCGCGACGGCGGTAATTCCACGCCGGGCCGGTGACCGCTTCCAGCCAGCGGCGCGGCTCGACCTGACCGATGCGCTCGAGGTTATCCCGCAGCGCCTCGAACTTGATGGCGCGCTGCTGGTCGATGCTGACGTGCTGCAACGCACAGCCGCCGCAACGGCCAAACGCTGCACACTTTGCCTCCACGCGCTCGGCTGAGGCAGTGATGACGTCGAGCAATTCGGCTTCGTCGAAATTGCGGCGCGACTTGCGCCGCACGAATCGAACTTCTTCGCCGCCGAGCGCCCCGGCCACAAAGACCTTTTTGCCACTCGTATCCGCAATACCTCGCCCATCGTGTGTGACGGACGCAATCGTTGCCGTTTCCGGCTGTCGCTTGCCGCGCGCCATGCCCGCAGGTCAACCTGCTTCCGGCCAGGCGTCGAGAAACTCGTTGAGGTGAGGCGCGTTCATGCCTGACAGGGTCTCGCGAACCAGCGCAAACTCGCGCCCCAGCGCGGCGGTGTCGAGGTTGCCACGCATCAATTCGAAGCGCAGGTAGATCAGCCAGGTATTGAGTACATCCGTCTCGCAATAATCGCGAATCTCACGAATACCGCCCGCGAGCCATTTCTCACGGACCTTGTCCCCACTCATGCCGAGCTTGCCGGGAAAACCCAGCAACACGGCGGTCTGATCCAGGCTCGCACGCCCCCGGTACTGGTAGCCCGCCAGCACATCCATCAGGTCGACGTGACGCCAGTGAAAGCGACCGAGGTAGTTGTTCCACTTGTACTCCCTGTCGCTGTCGCCGACCTCCCAGTACCGCGGCGCCTGGACGCCGTGCCTGAGCGCACGATAATGCAGCACGGGCAAATCAAAGCCGCTGCCGTTCCAGGAAACGAGGTCCGGCGCATAACGTTCGATGCCATCGAAAAACCGACCGACGAGTTCTCCCTCGTCCGATTCCTCGTCGCCGAGACTCCACACCCTGAAACTGTCGCCGGTGCGCAGAGCCACGGATATCGCGACGACGCGATGCTGGTGCAGCGGCAGAAAATCGCTGCCCGTCTGCTGCTGGCGCATGAAGGTCATCGCGGTGGCCACTTCGTCGTCGGGCAGACCTTCGAGCCCCCACATCCGGCGACCGAAGTCCACGTCGGGCACGGTTTCGATATCGAAAGAAAAGCAATGCATATCAGGCTTTCTCTACTGTGGCGAATGCGATCACGAGACCCGCGTCGTCAGTAAGGCTGACGTGGCCTGCGCCGATACCGAGACGGTCACAGACACGCTGGCCGCGCTCGGACCAGATGACGAGTGGACGGCCCCACTCGTTGTTCGTAATACCCACGTCCCGCAACCATACGCCATGAGCAAACCCGGTGCCCATCGCCTTGACGGTCGCCTCCTTGCCTGCGAAACGCATGGCGAGAAAACGGATCGGCCATTTCGTCTTGCGGAACAGCGCGAGCTCCTCTTCCATGAGCAGGCGCCTGACGAAATGCTCGCCGAAGCGATCGTAGGTAGCCTGAATGCGTGATAACTCGACGACGTCCGTCCCAACTCCGAAGATCACCCGCCGCGCGCCTCCGTCATGAGCCGCTTCATTTCGGAAACCGCCGCCGCGAGGCCGTCGAACACGGCGCGGGAAACGATAGCGTGGCCGATATTGAGTTCGACGAGCTGCGGAATTGCAGCGATCTCGCCGACGTTTTCATAATTCAGGCCGTGCCCCGCATTGATTGCGAGACCGAGACGATCACCGAATGCGGCGGCTGCGACGATTCTCTCCAACTCGGCCGCGCGCTGGCCCTCGCCGGCATCCGCAAATGCCCCGGTATGGAGTTCGACGACAGGTGCGCCACAGGCGGCAGCCGCCTCGAGTTGCCGCTCATCGGGATCGATAAACAGGGATACCCGGATACCGGCGTCCGCGAGCCTTTTACACGCTTCTCTCACGCGATCTGCCTGGCCAGCGACGTCCAGGCCGCCCTCCGTGGTCAATTCCTCGCGCCGCTCTGGCACGAGGCAGCAGTCGCTCGGCCCGAATTCACAAGCGATGTCGAGCATTTCGTCCGTGACCGCGAGCTCCAGGTTCATGTGAGTTTGCATCACTGCCGCGATCTCGGACAGGTCGCCATCCTGGATATGACGGCGATCCTCACGCAGATGCACGGTAATACTGTCGGCACCCGCCGCCTCGGCGATCACCACCGCATCCGCAGGCCGCGGATACGGAGTCCCGCGCGCCTGGCGCAGCGTCGCGACGTGATCGATATTCACGCCGAGATGAATAGGTCTGGTAGCCGGCATTCCGCCTCATTCCGGGGAACTGTTTCGCGGCATTCTAGCGCGATGCAGATCCAGCAGCACCTTGCGGCTCTTCAGCTCCCTGCCGTCGAGGTGATGCCGGATCACCTCGCGCAACAGGCGGCCCGCATCGCGCAGCACCGCGGCATCTTCAAACACTGCCCCGGCGATGCCGCGTAACTGCGCGCCCTTGAAAACCATGGGGCCCTCGCTTCGCGTCACGCCTACAGGACCCTGCTCGACCCGATATTCGTAAAATCGCTGCTCGTCGATGGGCTCGTGCAGATTCGCGTCGTATTCCAGGTTCAGTGCGTAGCCAAGCAGCCTCAGCAGTTCCATCTCGAAGACGCGCAGGTTGGCAGCGAGTTCTTCGCTGTGCGACAGCGCCGAAATAGTCTGGGTGTAGGCATCGAAAATCTCCGGCTGCGGATCGTGCCGATGCAGGAAGCTAAGCACCAGTTCATTGACGTAGTACGCCGAAATCAGTGCATCCCCGCCAAGCGACAGCGGTGCCGAGTCCGGCTCCGCGCCGGTCAGCGTACCGAGGTCGGATCGAGCGAACCATGAGAGTCGCAGCGGCTGGAACGGCCTCAGTATGCCGCGCAACTTCGATTTCGCGGAGCGACTCCCGCGAGCGACCAGCGTGACTTTGCCGTGCTCACGACTGATCACGTCGAGCAGTTGGCTGCTGTCACGGAAGGGCCGGTGGTGCAGTATGAACGCCGGCTGTTGCTGGATTCGACGCGTCGCTGTCATTGCTTCACGGTGATTCGTAGCCGAGGTTCATCAGATCCTGCTCGCTGTCCGCCCAGTTGTCCTTGACCTTCACCCACAATTCGAGGTGAACGGACATGTGCAGTTGCTTCGCGAGTGCGAGGCGCGCCTCCCGGCCGATCTTCTTGAGCATCTCACCGCCCTTGCCGACGACGATACCTTTTTGACTGTCACGCTCGACCCAGATGACCGCGTGTATGGTCAGCCGATCGCGATCCCGGGAGTACTGTTCCACCTGCACGGTCAGGCCGTAGGGCAGCTCATCGCGCAAATGGACCGTCAGCCGTTCGCGTATGACCTCGGCTGCATGAAATTCCGGGCTGCGATCGGTCTGCATTTCGGCCGGGAACAATGGCGGCGACTCCGGCAGGCGGTCACGAATACTGGCCGTGACGAGGTCGAGATTATCCCGCTTGCGCGCCGATACCGGGATGATCTCGACGAATTCATGGCGCTTCGACAGTGAATCGATCGCTGCGAGCAGCCGTTCTTTCGGGTGTACCGAATCGATCTTGTTGAGTAATGCGATACACGGCACTCCGGATGATTTGATGCGATCGAGAACGTCCCCGTCTTCCTCGGTCCAGCGTGTCGCCTCGACGACGAACAGTGCAAGATCGGCATCGGCAAGCGCACTGATGGCAGCCCGGTTCATGAGCCGGTTCATCGCGCGGCCGGCATTGCGATGCAGCCCGGGTGTGTCGACAAAGACAATTTGCTCCTCATCTCCCGTCAGCACCGCAAGAATCCGGTGACGGGTCGTTTGCGGCTTCGAGGTGACAATACTCACCTTCCTGCCCATGATCGCATTGACGAGCGTTGATTTGCCGACGTTCGGCCTGCCCACGACCGCAACGAATCCGCAACGAAACGTCTCCTCAGCCACGCGATTCTCCCGCCGTCAGCTGCTCCAGCATACGACGCGCAGATTGCTGCTCGGCACTGCGCCGCGAACGGCCCTCGCCTTTAGCCGGTTCCTGGTCCGGCACGAGGCAGTGCACCTCGAAGCGCTGCTGGTGAGCCTTGCCGCTAACGTTGACCAGCTCGTACTCGGGCAGCGCCGCGCCCCGGGCCTGCAGCCATTCCTGCAGACGCGTCTTGGGATCGCGCAGTTCGTCGGCACGGGGAAGGACTTCGAGTTTGTCCCTGAAAACGCGGTGAATCAGGTCGGCTGCCGTTTCAAAATCGCTGTCGAGATACACGGCACCGAACAGCGCTTCCAGCGCATCCGCGAGTATCGACTGGCGCCGATGCCCGCCTGTCTTGCGTTCGCCGCTGCCGAGGATCAGGTGCTCACCTAACCCGAGCTCCGCCGCGATGCCGGCCAGCGACGTATCGCGCACGAGCGATGCACGCAGTCGGCTCAGGTCGCCCTCGGGCGCGTCGGGCAGGGAATGGAACAGTGCCTCGGAAATTACGATATCGAGTACCGCATCGCCCAGAAACTCCAGGCGTTCGTTGCTGCGGCCGGACGCACTCCTGTGCGTCAGCGCCTGCTGCAGCAGGCCGACGTCACTGAAATTGTAATCCAGGGTTTTGCTCAGCCAGCGTTCGGCATTGTCCAAGATATTCGCTCTGCATCGCCGCGGCACCTCGTGACGCGACCTTTCCTGCCGTATTCAACGGCCTGTTGTTATCGCCGCACCAGCACCGTCTTGTCAAACTCGACGGAGAATGAAACGTTTGCGATGAACGGCGCCACATGATTGTACTGCGCACGAACCTCGAAACCGCCGTCCACGGAGGTCACGGTGACCTCGCGTGCCGTAATCTCGCCCACGCTTTCGACGTCAAATCGACGAGTTATGGAACTGCGAATCGCGCTGCGCGATGCGTTGGCGCCGTCGAATTCCTCATGCACGCCATTGATTACGCCCGCGACCTTCATGTAGTTCAGGTAGACAGGCGTCAGACGAATTCCGGCAAACGCGAAAAGACCGACGAAAGCGGCGAGTATTATCATGCCAACGGTCGTCATGCCGGCCTCGCGCCGCAGCGCCGATCGACTTCTGACAGGCCGGAAGACCTTATTACCCTGAATGTGTGAACTGGCGCACATTACCCAAACTCCGCGATTTCTGATCAAGCAAATGCGTCGCGCCGTTCGAGCGCGATTTACATAAGGCTAGCGCGATTCTAGCGGCCAAATCAGTGACTGGCACCACATTATTGGATCTTCGTCCCGATCCGGTCCCAGCGAGGCCAGCTCAAACCATCCATATGCATCCAGACGCGCACGGCTTCGCCGACGAGGTGAGACTCCGGGATTGCCTCGATGAATCGGCTGTCCTTGCTGTTATCGCGATTGTCTCCCATGACGAAGTAGTGACTCTCCGGCACCGTGTAAACATCGTCGCGTACGGAATAGGCGTTCGTTATGAGGATCTCGTGCCTCCGACCGTCCAGATCTTCGATATAGACGAGCTCGCTGGGCTTTGCATCCGGGCTTCGCTCGAGTTCTATCAGCTCGCCGTTGATGGTAAGACGGTGATCTTCGTAGACGATGGTATCACCCGGAAGACCCACTACCCGTTTGATGTAGTTGATGCTCGGATCCTGCGGCAGCCGGAAAACGACGACGTCGCCGCGCTCGGGCGAACCGGTTTCGAGGATCTCGGTTTCCGTAACCGGCAATCGCAGGCCATAGGAAAACTTCTTGACGAAGATGAAGTCGCCCTGCAGCAGCGTGGGCATCATCGAACCGGACGGAATGCGAAACGGCTCGAACACGAACGACCGTATGACCAGCACGATAAGCAGTACCGGAAAAAACGAGCGCGAGTATTCAACCAGCGTCTGGCGGCCGCCTCGCCGCTCCTCGCTATCGCGCTTGGAATCGTGCCAGACAAAAATGTCGAGCAGGTAGACGATGCCGGTCAGTGCCGTCAATAGCGTCAGGATCAATGCCAGGTTAATGCTCAAGGTAACCTCGGATTACTTTTCTACTTTCAGAACGGCAAGAAACGCTTCCTGGGGGATCTCCACCGAGCCCACCTGCTTCATGCGTCTTTTACCCGCCTTTTGCTTCTCCAGCAACTTGCGTTTTCGCGTTACGTCCCCGCCGTAACATTTGGCCGTTACGTTTTTTCGCAGGGCCTTTACGCTGCTACGCGCGATGATCTGGCTGCCGACGGCGGCCTGTATGGCAACGTCGAACATCTGCCGCGGGATTAGTTCCCGCATCTTCTCGACAAGTTCGCGGCCTCGCGTGGTCGACTTGTCGCGATGCACGATGATCGAGAGCGCGTCGACACGCTCCTTGTTGATCAGAACGTCCAGCCGCACGAGCTGCGCGGTCTCGAATCGCTCGAAATGATAATCGAATGACGCGAAGCCCCGACTTACTGACTTCAGGCGGTCGAAGAAATCCAGTACTACCTCGGCGAGCGGCATCTCGTACTCGATAGAGACCTGGCTACCGAGGTAACGGATGTGTTTCTGAACGCCGCGTTTCTCGACACACAACTTGATGACCGAGCCGACATAGGCGTCGGGAACCAGGATGTTCGCCGTTATAATCGGCTCGCGCAGTTCGGCTATCTCGTTCAGCGGGGGGAGTCTCGAAGGGTTATCAACCATCGTCACGTTACCCGACGTGTCGACGACCTCGAACACTACGGTCGGCGCTGTCGTGATGAGTTCAAGGTCGTACTCACGTTCGAGTCGCTCCTGCACAATCTCCATGTGCAGCATCCCCAGGAATCCGCAGCGAAAACCGAAGCCCAGCGCCGCGGAGGTCTCGGGCTCGAAATGCAGGGCAGCGTCATTGAGGCGCAGCTTGTGCAATGCCTCGCGGAATCCCTCGTAGTCCTCCGACTGTATGGGAAACAGCCCCGCGAATACCCGTGGCTGTTCCTGCTTGAATCCCGGCAGCGGCTCGTCGCAGGGATTGCGTGTCATCGTCAGCGTGTCGCCGACCGGGGCGCCGAAAATATCCTTTATGCCCGCGATGACGAAGCCGACTTCGCCCGTACGGAGTTCCTCCTTGTCGCTCATCTTGGGAGTGAAGCTGCCGACGCGATCAGCATTGTAGGACGTACCCGTCGACATCACGGTTATTTTGCCGCCCTTCGTCAAGGTGCCGTTCATTACGCGCACCAGCGAGACCACACCGACGTAATTGTCGAACCAGGAGTCAATGATCAGTGCCTGCAACGGTGCGCCCGGTTCACCCTGGGGCGGAGGAATCCGCTGCACGATCGCTTCGAGCAACTCGGCGACCCCCTCGCCGGTCTTGGCGCTCGTGCGGACCGAATCCTGCGCGTCGATGCCGATGATGTCCTCGATCTCCGCCATGACGCGATCGGGTTCGGCGGCTGGCAGGTCGATCTTGTTAAGCACCGGCAGTACTTCGAGTCCCTGGTCGATGGCGGTCACACAGTTGGCAACGCTCTGGGCCTCCACGCCTTGCGCGGCATCAACGACGAGCAGCGCGCCCTCGCATGCCGCAAGCGATCGGGAAACCTCGTAGGAGAAATCGACGTGCCCGGGAGTATCGATAAAATTCAGCTGATAGGTCTTGCCATCGGCAGCCGTGTAGTCCAGCGAAACACTCTGAGCCTTGATCGTGATGCCCCGCTCCCGCTCGAGATCCATCGAGTCGAGCACCTGCTCTGCCATCTCGCGGTCCGCAAGACCACCACAAAGCTGGATGAACCGGTCCGCAAGCGTCGACTTGCCGTGATCGATATGGGCGATTATTGAGAAATTTCGAATCTGATCCATGAATTGCTGGCTTCGGGACCGCCGCGTAAACCGGCGAAGTATACCGGTTTACGGATAACGGGCCAGGATAGCTTCGATGGAGGGGCGATCCAGCCGGTACTGGCAGACCACATCGCCCTCGAACTCAACGACCGGGACGCGAAGGTCGTATCGTTCTCTCCAGTCGTCCCGGCTGTCGACGTCCCGCACCTCGACTTCCAGGCGGCCGCGCACGAGCGGCAACAATGCCTCGACGAGGACATCGCAGAGATGACAGCTACGGCGGCTGTAGACGTACAGAGTGGGGGGCATGGCGTCAGCGATCCGGCGCGATGCGACGCGAGATGGACGGCGTAAAACGGGCGTGGCAAGAATCGTCGCCGAGCCAGAACCGGCTGATCAACACGCCGCCCGCAAGCCCGCTGATGGCCATCGCCGCCGCGCCGCCGTCACCCAGGGCATTCGCATACGCCAGCGCGGCACCAATTATCGCTCCGGCGAGCGGCAGGCCGTAGACGATCAGCGCGGCCCGCCAGACGTTCCCGGGCGCCAGCTCGATGGCAACGACATCTCCCTCGGCGAGCTCCAGGTCCGGTCCGACCGCGAGTTCCAGGCGCCGCTTGCCTGCACGCCCGGACAGGATCCCCGCCCCGCAACCGCGCCCGGACGCGCAGCGCGCGCAGGCCGCCTCGGCGTCGACCACGACGATCGCGCGAGCGATGCCGGACTCCCGGATGATCGAAACGACGGTGCCCTGCGGGTTATTCATGGCGGATTAGCGACGCGGCCGGGTCAGGAAATGACGACTCGCCCTTCCTACCTGCCCCGCCGCATTGATTTTGCGATCTGTTCCACCGTGATCTGCGGTACCTGACCGACGGCGGTCACGCGGTAGTCATCGATGACCGTGCTGTACGAGTTCGATGCACCGACACTGGAGCGACCCGCCTTTTTCTTGTCCGTAACCGGCGCCACGAAGACCGAAACGGTGACCAGGCCGTCACTGTAGATGATGTGGGTCAGTGGGTCTTCGACATCCGGCAGGATTTTCTGCTGCGTCGATACCACGCGGAACCCGGAAGGCGCCTGGTCGGCTACCCAGTCGCTCTCGACCTCACGTTGCACCGCCTGGCGTGGTTCGGTGTACCACTTCCAGTTGTCCGTACTGTACGACGGCGCCAGGGCGCTGGACAGGATGTTCTGCTGAATGCGAATGTCGGCGAACTTGACGTGCTCCAGCGGCTCGTTGTCATCGCCGATGAGCTGTGTCTGCAGCGGGAAACCGGTTTCCGCATCGAGCCAGATGAGATACCCGTAGCGGTAATTATCGTGCGGCAGGATTGCGAGCTTCGCTGCCTTCCGGCCGGCGACGCGCTCGAAGTCTTTGATGAGCACATCGTATTCGCTGCCGAAACGAATATCACTCGACGGCAGCGTCGAAAACAGGGTGCTCTGGTTATTCCATTCCTCGACCAGCACCGACTCCCGGTCCGGCAGAATACAGTGCACCTCGCTACCGTTGCGGATAATCTCCAGCCCGTTGCCGTCCTGGATGACGACCTTCTCCCGGACAACGCCGTCTTTCACCGTGTGCACGACTTTGAAGGTATCGACCTTGCCGTCGCGCACGCGCACAACCGTGCCTTCGTAATTGACGACCTGTACCGCAGTCCCCATGCGATCGATCCAGTCCTGCGGCGTTGCGGCGTCATCGGCCAGAACCGGCCAGGCAGTGAAAAAGCCGCAGAACACCAGGCATGCTGCGGCTTTGTCTGTGTGCGTGTAAAAGAGCATCAGGGCTGACTGGTCACCGGCATGGTCTGGTCGGCGTCGTCCGCCGCCTGTGAGTCTTCGGCCGCAGCCTCCTCGGCAAGTTCCTCGGCCCGGATCTGCAGGGATGTCCAGCGTGTCGAGAAGCTGTTGGAGTCATAGCCGTGCAGGACCATCAGCCGACGCAGCTCGTCGTCGTTCATGGTCGGGACCGTTTCGGACACGCTCTCATCGGCGACGACCGTCGTGCCCGGGGCCGCGTTATCGACGTCTGCGACCTGGCCGAGGCCAAAAATCGCGGCAAGCGCAACTGTCGCTGCAATCGCGGCACCTGCAACCGGCCGAACGTAGCGCGTTGGCTTCGTGGTCACCACGGTATCTGCCGGTTCCTGCAGCGGTCGCTCCTCGAGCTCCGCCGCGATACGCTCGCGCAGCGCATCGCCGCCCTGCACGCTGTACTCAGCGCGCACAATGCGGCCGATCGCGAGGTACTCCGAGACCTGCTGGCGCAGGCCGGCATCCTGGCTCAGGCGTCGTACCAGCAGATCCGCCTCGTTATCCGGCAGTTCGCCGTCGACGAAGGCCGACACCTGCATTCTTATTGCTTCGTTCATGTTCCACCCGCCGGGGCAACGCCCCTTATTAACGTATCAAGGAACCGACTTTTTTACTAATGGCGTCGCGTGCCCTGAAAATTCTCGACCGCACGGTACCGACGGGGCATTCCATCGTCTGTGCGATTTCCTCGTAACTCATACCATCCAGTTCCCGCAGGATGATCGCGGTTCGCAGATCATCCGGCAGAGCCGCAATGGCCTTTTCTACCGCCCGCTGCAGCTCCTGGCTCTGCGTGACACCTTCCGGGGTATCCGTTTCCTTCAGTCGCGCGTGCAGGTCATACTGCTCCGGGTCCTGCAAATCGAGCTCGACGTCCATCGGCCGCCGACGCTGCGCCGCCAGGTGATTCTTGGCGGTATTGACTGCAATCCGGTACAGCCAGGTATAAAACGCGCTGTCGCCGCGAAACCGCGGCAGAGCCCGGTAGGCCTTGATGAATGCCTCCTGGGTTATGTCCAGCGCCTGCTCCGGGTCACGCACATACCGCATCACCAGGTTTACAATCTTGTGCTGGTACTTGAGCACCAGCAGATCGAACGCGCCTTTGTCGCCTTTCTGGACCCGTTTGACCAGTTTGGCGTCCGTCGATTCACTCGACATCCGGTCGTGTCCCGCGGGCCTCGGGGCGCAGCCGCTCGATGTCCGGATAGACCGGCAAGCCCCTCAAAAGTTCTGATATTTCAGCGGTCATATTGCGAATTTATGTGAATATGTGATGCCGGTCCGCTGCCACCGGCGATTGTTGCTCGTCGATTACACAGCTTCGGCATGGTAGCAGCTTCGTCAGACCGCTCCAATGTGCCGCCAGATCACCTGGAGGCGTCGCCACTCCTCGCTTTCTCGGCAATCGCCGCGAACGAGTTCGGCGTAAGGTCGCATTCCCCGCGGTTCGATGCGCAGCCAGGCGTGGCGCCGCAAAACCACGCTGCCCGTGCCCAGCCTGGCCGGCTGCCAGCTACCGTCGCTGCACTGGCGCTCGACGTGCCCCCCTGCAGCGATGCGCAGGCCGCCGCTTTGAGCATAGCCCCGCCACAGTGCAGACCACTCGTAGCCGCTCAGCCCGAGCCATACCGTGGCCAGGAGCGCCTTGAGCTTGAGGGAGACCGGCAACAACGGCACGAACCCGAGACCGGCGAGGCACAGTACGGCGCCGCTCAGCAGCACGAGGCGGCGTAATCGCGCATCAGGCACGATTTCGGCCGAGTATGATGTTGATGCCGCGTGCAATTGTTTCCGACCCGGGCTCCTTGCGCTGCAATAAATACCCCACGAGATCCGGGTCGGAAAGCGCTAAAAGCTCGTGAAACGCGGCCTTATCCGCCTCTGGCGCCGCGTCGTAGCCGTCGTCGAGATAGCTCGTGAGCAGCTGATCGAGCTCTTTCATACCCCGCCGGCACTGCCAGCGCAGCCGCGCCTTGTTAATGCCGCCGCTCCGCGAGCATTTTCTTGGTCTCGGCGATGGCTTTTGCCGGATTCAGTTCCTTCGGGCAGGCCTGAGTGCAGTTCATGATCGTGTGGCACCGATAAAGGCGGAACGGATCCTCCAGCTGATCGAGGCGCTCGCCGGTCGCCTCGTCCCGGCTGTCGACGAGCCACCGGTATGCCGCCAGCAGCGCGGCGGGGCCCAGATAACGATCGCTGTTCCACCAGTAACTCGGGCAACTCGTCGAGCAGCACGCGCACAGTATGCAGGCCGCAGGCTCGTTGATGAGTTCCTGGTCTTCCTTGCTTTGCAGCCGCTCGCGATCCGGGGGCGGTGGCGTGCGGGCCTGCAGCCAGGGTTTGATCGAGGCGTACTGTGCATAGAAGTTGGTGAGGTCCGGAACCAGGTCCTTCACGACCGGCATATGCGGCAGAGGATAGATCCTCACGTCGCCCTTCACGACATCGATCGCGCGCGTACACGCCAGCGTGTTGCCGCCGTCGATATTCATGGCGCAGGAGCCACAGATGCCCTCGCGACAGGACCGCCGGAACGTCAACGTCGGATCGATCTCGTTTTTTATTTTTATCAGCGCGTCCAGCACCATGGGACCGCAACTATCGACATCGACCTCGTAAGTATCGATGCGCGGGTTCTGGCCGCTGTCGGGATCGTAGCGATACACGGCGAAGCGCTTGATAGTGCCGGCACCTGCCGGCGCCGCAAAGTGCTTGCCTTTCTTGATTCTCGAATTGGGCGGCAGTCTGAACTCGGCCAAGGGGATCTCCTAGTAGACCCGTGCCTTGGGCGGCACGGCCTCGACTTCGTCGGTCAGGGTTTCCTGGTGTACCGGCCGATACTCGAAACGGACGGCGCCCTCTTCATCAACCCATGCGAATGTATGTTTCATCCAGTTTTCGTCGTCGCGATCGGGATAGTCCTCGCGCGCATGCGCACCGCGGCTCTCGAGACGATTAGCGGCCGACTCGATCGTTGCGACCGCATTCAGCAGCAGGTTTTCCAGTTCCATGGTCTCGATCAGATCCGTATTCCATACCAGGGAACGGTCGGAGACCTGCACGTCGGCGAACGAGGCAAAGGTGTCCCTGAGCTTCTCGACGCCTTCATCGAGGGTCTCGCCCGTGCGGAATACCGCCGCATGGTTTTGCATGATGCGCTGCATTTCCAGGCGGATTTCCGCGGTCGAGCGGCTGCCGTTGGCATTGCGCAGCCGGTCGATGCGCTCCACGCTGTTCTGGCCAGCGTCCGCAGCCAGCGGCTTGTGTCGCGCACCCGGCTGCATCGTTTCCGCGCAGTGTTGCGCAGCGGCGCGGCCGAAAACGACGAGATCGAGCAGGGAATTCGATCCGAGCCGATTCGCGCCATGGACTGAAACGCACGCCGCCTCGCCGGCGGCCATGATTCCGGGAACGACAGATTCGGGTTTACCGTCTTTGAGCGTCACGACCTCGCCGGAGTAAATCGCCGGGATTCCGCCCATGTTGTAATGCACGGTCGGCAGGACCGGGATCGGCTCCTTCGTCACGTCGACGCCCGCAAAAATCTTCGCGGTTTCAGCGATGCCCGGCAGTCGCTCCTCGATGACCTCGGCGCCCAGATGCTCGAGGTGCAGATGAATGTGATCCGCCTCTTTGCCGACGCCCCTGCCCTCGCGGATCTCGATGGTCATCGAGCGACTGACCACGTCGCGCGACGCAAGATCTTTCGCGTTGGGCGCATAGCGCTCCATGAAGCGCTCGCCATCGGAATTGGTGAGATAGCCGCCTTCCCCGCGCACGCCCTCGGTGATGAGGCAGCCGGCGCCGTAGATGCCGGTCGGGTGAAACTGCACGAACTCCATATCCTGCAGCGGCAGCCCGGCGCGCAGGATCATTGCATTGCCGTCGCCCGTGCAGGTGTGCGCAGACGTGCAGGAGAAATACGTGCGACCGTAGCCGCCGGTCGCGAGAATCACCTGGTGGGAGCGGAAGCGGTGCAGCCGCCCGGTCGCAAGGTCGATCGCGACGACGCCGCGGCAGGCGCCGTCCTCCATGATCAGGTCGACCGCAAAGTACTCGATGTAAAACTCGGCATCATGCTTGAGCGATTGCTGGTAGAGCGTGTGCAGCATCGCATGGCCGGTGCGATCGGCCGCCGCGCACGTCCGCTGTGCCGTACCCTCACCGAAATGCGTGGTCATGCCGCCGAAGGGTCGCTGGTAGATGCGGCCGTCTTCGGTGCGTGAAAACGGCACGCCGTAGTGCTCGAGCTCGATGACGGCGTCGGGCGCTTCCTTGCACATGTACTCGATAGCATCCTGGTCGCCGAGCCAGTCGGATCCCTTGATCGTGTCGTACATGTGCCAGCGCCAGTCGTCCTCGCCCATGTTGCCGAGTGCGGCGCTGATGCCGCCCTGTGCCGCAACGGTATGACTGCGTGTGGGAAACACCTTGGTTATACAGGCCGTGTCGAAGCCTGCCTGGGCCAGTCCGAACGTAGCCCGCAGGCCCGCGCCGCCAGCGCCAATAACCACGACGTCGTAACTGTGGTCGATGAATTCGTAATCGCTCATGAGCCGATTCCGATAACGAGGATCGCGTATACGGCTGCGATCGCGACAAAGACATGCGCGAATCGCGACAGCAACAGCGATACGACTTTGGTGCCCGGCGCATGCACGTAATCTTCGATGACGACCTGCACACCCAGGTAAGAATGATAGGCGAGCGTCATCGACAGCAGCGACAGCAAGACCGCGTTTAGCGGCACGCCGATGAAGCGAATGACGTCCAGGTAAGTCAGGCTGTCCAGGCGCAGCAATGAGTAGACGAACCAGCTGCCGAGAATGATCAGCGCGACGGCGGACACACGTTGTCCCCACCAGTGATCGGTTCCCTCTTTCGCGCTTCCCAGCCCGAGCACCCGGCCCAGCGGGCTCCTGAGGCTCATGTCGCCACCCACCAGAATACCGCTGTGGCAAGTGCCGCAAACCCGACCACGAGCCATGCCGATCGATCGGCGTGTCGCTTGTCGAAGCCCCGCCCGGTATCCCACGCGAGGTGCCGAACGCCGTTCGCGGCGTGAAAGAAGAATGCGAAACTCCACGCCACCAGGAACAGCTGGCCGACGCGGGTAGACATGGTCGCCGTGAATCTCAGGTAGGCTTCGGGCCCTGCGGCAGCCTGCATGAGCCATGCGGCCAGTACGACGAGGCCGATGGACATTGCGATGCCGGTCGCGCGGTGCAGAATAGAGAGCACCATGGTGATCGGCCAGCGATAGATCGACAGGTGCGGCGACAGGGGTCTGCCGGAGT
Organism: uncultured Woeseiaceae bacterium; assembly: GCA_947258565.1. Lineage (GTDB taxonomy): Bacteria > Pseudomonadota > Gammaproteobacteria > Steroidobacterales > Woeseiaceae > UBA1847. The sequence continues at coordinate 90,718 of CAMYJB010000007.1, read as the reverse complement.
TACTCATTCTCGTAGCTTCTTGTTATTCAGAAATCGATGCAACGACCGCCCTTCTCCCAGTCGCCGTAACGCGTCGGATCCGGGCCTTCGCGACCACCGATCTCCTTTGGCCGGGCCTCGGGAGTGTTCTGTTTGTCGGCGGTTTCCTCGGTCTCAGACGCGGGCACTTCGTCGTTGGCAGAATGGTCGGTCGTTTTCATGGACGAAGTATGCCAGACAATCCCGCACCTGCGTAAGCCGATGTAAATTACATACAAGTCGTTACAATCGGTCGGCTATGGCTACATTCCCCTATTCGAGCATCCTTGCCTCCGGCGCCGAGGCCTTCGATTTCCTGCAGGCACAGCTGTCCAACGACCTGCGGTTGCTGGAGGATCGGGCGCGACTCCTGTCCGCGTGGTGCAACCCCAAGGGCCGCGTGATCTGCATCATGCGCGTTCGGCAAGCCGATTCGGGTTACCAGCTGGTGCTGCCGGCGGAGCTCACGGAATCTGTGCGCGAGCGCCTCACGATGTTTCGTTTTCGATCGAAAGTCGATCTGCGATCCGCGCCCGCAACGGCCGATGACCTGGGCATATCGGGCGCAACGGAAGACTGGCTGCTCGACAACCTGCGGGCAGGCCGGCCGGAAGTCTGGCGGGCGCAGTCCGAGGAATTCACGCCGCACATGCTGAATCTGGATCTGCTGCGCGCCGTCAGCTTCGACAAGGGCTGCTACCCCGGACAGGAAATCGTCGCACGAACCCACTACCGGGGTGCAACGAGGCGCCGCACGCACCGGTTCGAATCCGCGCAGCCGCTATCAGCCGGTGACAAGGTCTCCGACGGCGAGCGCGACGTCGGCGAGGTGCTGAACGCGATCGGCACCGACCTGCTCGCCGTCATACCGTCGGAGAAGGCTGAAAGCCCGCTCTCGGTCAACGCTGTGGAGCTCCGCCATATCCCGCTCGACTACCGGTAGTCCGGCAACGATCAGCGGATCGAAATCGCTGTGACACTCCTGCCTGAGCGGCGGTTCTTTTAACATAACTTGATTTTGATCCCCGAGCGTGGCTAAAATGCCTGAAAAAATAAGTAGCTGCACCTCATTGCTCAGGTCAGCTCGCAATAGTGGGGACACTCTATGGACAACTTCCGGGCAGACGGACCCGGTCGCGGGGAACACAGCGCGTTTGCTGCCGGAGGCGAGACTGCGGCACCGGACAGGGTTGTTATCCCCGAGTCTTCCGACGAGCCGGAAGGGGATGTCATCCGCGGTCTGCGCAGCGGCCTGATCTTCAGCCTCGCCATCTGGGCCATGCTGTTCGGGATCGGCACCCTCGTCTTCGGCTAACGCCTGCAGCACGACCCTATCTCGGGGCACGAATCCCGGTTCGGTGGACCCTGAGCACGACGATCAGGCGCACCGGGGCGTTTCTCGACCGAAGTAAAGCACAGCGAAGCGAGCCATGAGGGAGAGAAATGACCCGGTGCGCCTGTGATCGGCACACCAGGAAAGATTATTCGAAGACTTCCGGGCGCAAGTGCGGGAACAGCAGCACGTCGCGAATCGAGGGCGAATCCGTAAACAGCATGACCAGCCGGTCGATGCCGACACCGATGCCGGCCGTCGGCGGCATGCCGTACTCGAGCGCCCGAATGTAATCGTGGTCGAACGCCATCGCCTCGTGGTCACCGGCATCGCGATTTGCGGCCTGGGCACGAAACCGCTCGGCCTGGTCCTCGGGATCGTTCAACTCCGAGAAACCGTTCGCGATCTCGCGGCCGGCGATGAACAGCTCGAATCGATCCGTAACGAAAGGATCGTCGTCGTTCTTGCGCGCCAGCGGCGATACCTCGGCGGGATACTGCGTGATGAAGGTCGGCTCGCGCAGCTTCGCCTCGCAGGTTTCGTCGAAGATTTCCGTCTGCAGCTTGCCGGCACCATAGCCGTCCTTGACCGGCGCGCCGAGTTTCTCGCACCAGGCAGCCAGGTAGTCGCGGTCGCGCATTTTCGACGTGTCGCAACCAGGATTGTGCTGCACAATCGCCTCCTCGAGCGTCAGGCGCGGGAACGGCTTGCCGAAATCGTATTCTTCGCCCTGGTAGCTGATGATCGTCGTCCCGTTCACCGCGTCCGCCATGCCGTGCAACATCGCCTCGGTGGAATCCATCCAGTCGTTGAAGTCCGCGTACGCCCGGTACGCCTCCATCATGGTGAACTCGGGATTGTGCTGCGTCGAAACACCCTCGTTGCGGAAGTTACGATTGATCTCGTAGACGCGCTCGAATCCGCCGACGATGAGCCGTTTGAGATTCAGCTCGGGTGCAATTCGCAGAAAAAGAGGCATGTCCAGCGCATTGTGATGCGTCCTGAACGGCCGCGCGATTGCGCCGCCGGGCGTGACCTGCATCATCGGAGTCTCGACCTCGAGAAAGTCGAGCGACTCGAGGAACCCGCGCATGTACGTGATAATTCTCGAACGCTTGCGGAAGACCTCGCGGCTCGACTCGTTGATGATCAGGTCAACGTAGCGCTGGCGGTAGCGCATCTCCTGATCGGTGAGACCGGCCCACTTCTCGGGCAGGGGGCGCAGCGACTTGGCCAGCAGCAGTGCCTCATCCGCCATCACCGTCAATTCGCCCGTCCTGGTATGAAACAGCGAACCACGGGCACCCAGGATGTCGCCGACGTCCCATTTCTTGAAATCCTGATAGACACCCTCGGGCAGGCGGTCGCGTTCGAGGCGAACCTGTATCTGGCCCGAGCGATCCTGGAGCTTGATGAAACTCGCCTTGCCCATGACGCGTTTCACCATCATCCGGCCTGCGACTGCCACCTCGACATGTTCCTCAGCGAGCGTGTCATTATCGTGCGCGCCGTACATGTGCTGCAGCTCGTCCGCGAGCGCATTACGGTGAAAATCGTTCGGGAACGGATTGCCACGCTCACGCAGCGCGTCGAGCTTCTGGCGCCGTTCGGCGATCAGCCTGTTTTCGTCTTGTGTCCTGTCGTCAGCCACGTGTCTCAGAGTCCCTGTTTCAGGCTCGCCTCGATGAAACTGTCCAGTCCGCCATCGAGCACGGCCTGAGTGTTACCGGTTTCGACGCCGGTGCGCAAATCCTTGATGCGGCTCTGATCGAGCACATAGGAACGAATCTGGCTGCCCCAGCCGACGTCGGCCTTGCTTTCCTCGACGGCGGACGCCTCGGCACGCCGCTTCTGCAGCTCCAGCTCATAGAGTTTTGCCTTGAGCTGGTTCATGGCAGTGGCCTTGTTCTTGTGCTGCGAACGATCGTTCTGGCACTGCACGACGATGTTGGTGGGCAGATGCGTGATACGCACTGCGGATTCGGTCCGGTTGACGTGCTGACCGCCAGCACCGCTCGCGCGGTAGACGTCAACGCGCAGATCCGACGGATCCACCTCGATATCGATGTCATCATCCACCTCGGGAGACACGAACACCGATGCAAAGGAGGTGTGACGGCGATTTCCCGAGTCGAAGGGTGACTTGCGAACCAGCCGGTGCACGCCCGTTTCGGTCCGGAGCCAGCCGTAGGCGTACTCGCCCACGATGTGGACGGTCGCACTCTTTATACCCGCGACCTCTCCGGCCGATGCCTCGATGACTTCCGCTTTGAACTCGTGCGCTTCCGCCCAGCGCAGATACATGCGCAGCAGCATCTCCGCCCAGTCCTGCGCCTCGGTGCCGCCCGCACCCGACTGGATGTCGAGGTAGGCGTTATTGGCGTCCATCTCACCCGAGAACATCCGCCGGAATTCGAGTCCCTCGACGCGTGTCAGGAATCCCTTCAGGTCGCGCTCGACTTCAGCCGCGGTCGCGGCGTCGTCTTCGTCTATCGCGAGAGCCAGCAGTTCGTCCGCGTCGCGCAGCCCGTTTGTGATCTCGTCGAGCCCGACGACGATCTGCTCGAGTTTCGCCCGCTCCTGGCCGAGCGCTTGTGCCCGCTCGGGCTTCTCCCAGACGTCCGGCTGCTCCAGCTCGCGCTGGACTTCGGTCAGACGCTCCGCCTGCCGCTCGTAGTCAAAGATACCTCCTCAACGCGTCCGCGCGTTCAGTGAGATCTGCAATCGACTGTCTGATCTGACTCGTTTCCATGTTGCTCCGATCCAGGGCGCCCCGTGGCGCGGAAAACGCGCGATATTATCATGCGCCGTGCACCTGTATGGGCGCGATTTGCTCCACGATCAGCTGCGCCGATTCGAAACCGCGGTACTCGTTGACGTCGAGGCGGTACGCAAGCTGTACGACGCCGCGATAGGCAGGCCCTGCCTGGTTGAATGCGATCGCGTCGACGGCGTTGCCACCGTCTGCCGGCCTGACGCGCAGCTTGAGGTGCTTTTCACCGACCGTGCGCTGGTCGACCACCTCGAAATCGCCGCTCCAGACCGGTTCGGGAAAGCCCGCGCCCCACGGCCCGGCCTCGCGCAGCTTACGGGCGAAATCGAGATTCAGAGCCTGGTCCGGCAATACGCCATCACTGACGATCGCCCCGCTGAAATCCGCCGACGGGTACAGGCGCTCGAGTTGCTCGGAGACAAGTCGCCTGAACGCGTCGTATCGACGCTCCTCGATAGTCAGGCCAGCCGCCATCGCGTGGCCACCGAATTTCACAATGACGTCGGGATCGGCTGCATGCACGGCTTCGAGCAGGTCGCGCACGTGCACGCCCTGTATCGAGCGTGCCGAGCCTTTGAGCAACGCATCCGATTCCCGCGCGAATGCAATTGACGGACGGTGGCAACGCTCCTTTACGCGCGCAGCGATCAGACCGACCACGCCCTGGTGCCAGGACTCGTCATAGACGCAGACGCAGCCAGGCAGATTACTGGCGTCCATCCTGTCCACGTACGCGAACGCCTGTTCGCGCATGGTCGATTCGATTTCGCGGCGCTCGCCATTGATCCGGTCCAGGATCGCCGCGTGATGAAGCGCCGTGCTCATGTCGTCCGTAAGCAGGCACTCGATGCCGATCGAGATATCCTCGAGGCGTCCGGCGGCGTTGACCCTGGGGCCGGCTGCGAAGCCGAGGTCGGCGCTGGTCGTCCTCCCGGGCTGTCGGCCGGACTGGCGCAAAAGCGCCTCGATGCCCGGTACCGTTTTCCCGGCGCGGATGCGCCGCAGGCCCTGGTCGACGAGTATCCGGTTGTTGTGATCGAGAGGCACGACGTCGGCAACGGTGCCGAGTGCAACAAGATCGAGGTATCGCGAAGGCACCCGGGCAGCGCCCTTCAGGCCCTCTGTCTCGAGCCTGCGCCCGAGCGCTGCCATGAGGTAGAACGCCACGCCGACGCCGGCCAGGTTGCGGCTGGGGAAGCGGCTTGCGGGAAGATTCGGATTTACGATCACGGCCGCATCGGGCAGTTCACCGCCTGGCAGATGGTGGTCGGTCACCAGCACCGGCATGCCCAGCCTCTTGGCCTCATCCACGCCCGCAAGGCTCGAGATTCCGTTGTCGACGGTAACCAGCAGCGCGGGCGAGCTTTCGGCTGCAATACGGACGATTTCCGGCGTGAGTCCGTAGCCGAATTCGAAGCGGTTCGGCACAAGGTAGCCGACGTCCGCAAATCCGAATTCGCCGAGGCAACGCATCAGCAGCACGGCACTCGTCGCGCCGTCGACGTCGAAGTCTCCGACTACCGTGATCCTGGATCCGCGATTCGCGAGTAACAGGTCGACCGCGGCGTCGACGTTCTCGAGGAGGCTCACAGGCGCAAGACGCGAAAGCGCATAGTCCAGCTGCCCGGGATCGGACACGCCGCGCGCCGCAAACAGCCGCGCGGTTATCGGGTCCAGTTCCGGCAGCGCGGAGAGTATCCGCGGATCGGGAGCGGGACGCCGTACGATGGGGCGGCTCATGCTCACGCCTGAGCTCCCCCGAGAAGGGCAGACGTCCGGCGCCAGAAACGAAAACGGTCCGACCGCCGCAGCGTCGCGCGCAGCCCGTCGGCCGAAATCACTACGGCGTGGCGCAACCTGCCCGATCGCAGCGCGTTTCGAAGGGCCAGCAGATCACCGTTCAACGCGGTCCCATCATCCTGTGGAGCCGGAACCTCGGCAACGAAACTGCCCGACGCCATCTCGAGACACGCCCCGATCGCGCCAGGCCATGGCCGGGCGGTTCCGTAAACGCTCTCCCAGAAGCCGCGCAAGAGTGGATCGTCCGCATACAGCGGGGGTACCGGGACTGCGCGCCGTTCCGGTGCGTAGCCACCGCCCCAGATCCACAGCGAATTGACGGGCGGCCGGCCGTGCGATTGTCGCTCTGCATTGACAGGCTGCGCGTGCAGCGTCATCTCGATCTCCGAAGTCAGCTTGAGGGTGTCCGCAGCCGAGCCCGCCGGCGGCATTGATTTCTTCGGGTTCTGCCTGTCCAGCATGGCCGCCGGCAGCTGGGACGTCACCATCGGCCGCCCTGAGCGGATATAACCACAGGCGCCGAGCCTCGCAAAACCCAATGCGCCGTCCGCGCCCAGGGTGTCCTGCAAAGCGTCGAACAGTCGCCGCATTTCCGACTTGTCCACCTCCTCGGGACCGAGCGCATGCAGGAACAGGCGATCGAGCTGCGGTTCCATGTAAACCGGATCCGCCGCAGCGATCCAGGTGCCCGGCGGGTCGCCCGTCTGGCCCCACATGCGCAGCGCAGCCAGGCCGTCGACGGGCCGTTCAAGTCCCAGGGTACCGAGCACCTGGGCGAACGGATCGACAGGCGCGGGCAATGCCTCCAGCTGCGCCTGGGACAGCCAGCGCAGCAACTTGCGGTCGGTAAGCCGCCCACGCACCGGCGGCAGGAGCACGACGGCAGCCGAACTGTCGTAAGGTAGTGGCACGCTTTTGGGTCCGATCTCGCTGTTCGCTATGATTGCGCGTGGGCGGACGATGGTAACGGAATCCGGTTTTGAAGTTCACGCGGGAAATTTCATCAGCAACGACTATACGCCGGGTGACCGGCGAGGCGATTGTCATCGGCGAGAACCGGTACACGGATACCATAGCGCTGACACCCGATGGCGTGTTCGAGGACTTCGCGCCACCTCCCATCGAGGAGCTGGACCTGTCACATTTCGACATACTGCTCGAGGATGAGCCCGAACTCCTGATCCTCGGCACCGGCAAGCGCACCGTTTTTCCACCGCGCGAACTGACATTCGCGTTTGCGAGACGCCGAATCGGGCTGGAGGTTATGGATACGGCGGCGGCCGCGCGCACCTTCAACGTGCTGGCCGGAGAGGGCCGCCGGCTGGTGGCCTTGCTCTATCTATGAGGTACGGCAGTGACCTCTTTTTTGCCACGCGGTGACGTACGCGTCCGAAATGCTCATTTGGACGGTTCTACGAACATCGCGATGAATAAGTTGTCTGCCAGATCGTTGATCAAGAGATTTCTCAATCTCGTATATCGCCCCCTCGTAGTGCAATATCTGAAAACAGAACGCCAATACCGCTTACGAGGCATCGAAGTCACTGTAAAGCCCGGCGTTTTTCATCCCGGTCTTTTCTTCAGTACCAAACTACTCGCAGCGCACCTGGATTGCCTGCAGCTCGAATCCACACGGTTTCTTGAACTGGGTGCGGGGAGCGGCTTGCTGTCGATTCTCGCGGCGCGGCGAGGAGCACAGGTCACGGCAAGTGACATCAGCGAGATCTCTGTACAAGGCATCGAGGATAACGCGGCGTCAAATGGAGTCGCAGTAACGGCAATCTGTTCTGATATGTTCGATAACCTGGCCAACACGACATTCGACGTCGTAATAGTCAATCCGCCGTATTTTCCATCGAACCCGGAACGCGCCGCTGACTACGCCTGGTTCTGTGGTTCCAATTATGAATATTTTTCCAAGCTATTCGCTCAGCTTCCCTCGCACATCTCAGATACCAGTATCGTGAGGATGATCCTTTCCGACGACTGCGACATAGGCCGAATCACCTCACTGGCCGAAGCGACTGGCATAAAGATGGAGGTAGTGTCTGCAAAGCGAGTGTTGTGGGAGAAAAACTTCATCTTTGGGCTCGCCCCCCTCTCGACCGATCTTGAGAACCCCTGACAGCTGAACTGTCTCAGTCCAGGATCGAGTCACCCGAGATGCCGTTGCTCTCCATCATTGCGCGCAGGTTCCTGAGTGCCTCCAGCTGGATTTGCCGGACCCGCTCACGGGTCACACCGATCTCCTCGCCGATGCGCTCCAGCGTCTCCCGGCGGTAGCCGTGCAGACCGAAGCGACGCTCCACGACTTCGCGTTGCTTTTCGTTCAGTTCACAGACCCAGCGGTCAACGATGTCGCTGACGTCGTCCTTTTGCGCGCAGCGAGGCGGCTCCGATTCTCGCCTGGCACGCAGGCGATCCACCGGTCCGGAACCAGTCTCATCGACGCTGCCCGACCCCAGCGTTACCCGGTCGTGCAGCGCCATCAGGCGCTCGATGTCCTCGACGTCGCGCTGCAGATACCTGGCGATGTCCGCGGTGGTCGGTTCCCTTTCCTGCTGTTGCCGGATACTGCGGGCCGCGCGCAGGCAGGTGTTGATGTCCTTGATGACGTGGATCGGGAGTCGCACCGATCCCGACTGGTTCATGATTGCCCTCTCGATGGTCTGGCGAATCCACCAGGTGGCGTACGTCGAGAAACGGAACCCGCGTTCCGGATCGAACTTCTCCACGGCGTGAATGAGGCCGAGATTGCCCTCCTCGATCAGGTCGAGCAACGGCAAACCGCGATTAATGTAACGGCGCGCGATTTTCACGACGAGCCGCAGGTTGCTCTCGATCATCCGGTGCCGGGCTGCCTCATCGCCGCCTTGGGCAAGGCGCGCATACTTCTTCTCCTCGTCGGCGGTCAGTAACGGCGAAACGCCGATCTCGGAAAGGTAGAGGCGTGTGGGATCGTGAGAGCGAACGGCGAGCGTGTCGGATTTCGCGGCGCTGCCGTTTCCCGCCGTGGCTGCAGAACCACGGGAACCGGTGCTGCTGCCCGGTCTCTGCTTCGACTTGCCGCTCTGCGATCGCGCTTTTTGCACTCGCCGATACCCCCTCGCTGGAACCACGATGCGGGGAATCAGGTATAAGTCGAATTAACTCGCGGGCAAATACCGTCGCGGGTTAACCGGCTCGCCATTGCGCCTGATTTCGAAATGCAGTCGCGGCTTTCTTTCCGGCCCCTCCCCCATCGTCGCGATTTGCTGGCCCTTGCGAACGGACTGCCCCTCCTTGACCAGCAACTTCGCGTTGTGCCCGTAGGCACTGAGGTAGGTGTCGTTGTGTTTCAGAATGATAAGCTGACCGTAGCCGATCAGTCCACCGCCCGCATACATCACCCGGCCGGAGGCCGCAGCAACTATGGCCTGCCCGGCGCGGCCGTCGATCAGAACACCGCTGCCGCTACCCGGTTTCCCGCCATATTCCACGACGATCCGGCCGCGGGTCGGCCAGGCCCAGGCCGGAGGCGGCTGCGCGGGGATCGACGGCAAGGGCTGCCGGCTGCTGCTGCCTGACGATGCGGTGCGCCGGCTGGTCCCGGGCGGCGGCGTCAGGCGGATGACCTGGCCGGGGTAAATGAGCGACCCGTCGCCGAGGCGGTTCCAGCGTGCGACGTCGGCCGGGTCCTTGCCGTACCGCCAGGCAATCGAAAACAGGGTCTCGCCCTTGCGAACGACATGCTGCTCCGGCTTCGCCTGCCAGTTGCTGCCTGAACCACACGCCACGAGCAACAGCGCAGCAAGCACGCCCGCGACGATCCGTGCGCGCATCAACCCCGCGCCATGAGATACGCGATGACGACGGCGCTGACGACGACGACGCCCCAGCCGATGCGCTCGATATACTTGAGCAGGGTGGTCTCGAGCCGCACACCGGCATACTTCACAACACCGGCCACGAGGAAGAAGCGGGCGCCGCGACCGATGATCGATGCGAGGATGAACGCGGGCAAATTCAGCACTGCGACCCCGGCCGCGATCGTGAACACCTTGTAGGGAATCGGCGAGAAGCCGGCGACGAATACCGTCCAGAAACCGTAGCGGTCGAACCAGGCCTGCGCCGTTTGATAGGCGCTCCAGTAGTGCGACTCGCGCAGCCAGGGTTCGATGGCTTCGAAGGCGAGATAGCCGATCGCGTAGCCGGCAATACCGCCGACGACCGACAGCAAGGAGGCATTGATCGCATAGCGCCACGAGCGCTCGGGCATCGCCATGCACATCGGCGCGAGCATGACGTCGACCGGGATGGGGAAAAACGAGGACTCCGCGAAACTCATGGCGCCGAGATACCACTCGGCACGGGGATGTCGCGACCAGCGCATGACGCGCTCGTAAAGTGGTCCGAATAAGGCCATCCTGGCTACCCGCCCTTTGCTGCCTGCACAGCAGAATCAACATAATAAATATGTTGTAACATATTAATAATTATGACTTTAACTATGAACGAGCGGCACGAAACTCACGCCTCCGAGCGATTTTTGCTCGAAGTGTTCGTTTTGTCGCGTAACCAGCATCAGCTCCTGATAGCCCGGTGCTCCCACCGGCATGACCAGGCGGCCGCCGGGTGCCAGCTGCTCCAGCAGCTTCTCCGGCACGACCGGCGCCGCAGCGGCCACGATGATACCGTCGTAGGGTGCATACTTGGACCATCCGTCCCAACCGTCGCCGGGTCGAAACTGCACATTGTAGATGTCGAGATCGCGCAAGCGCTGCTTTGCCCTTCTCAATAGTTCCGGGATACGTTCCACGGAATAGATCTTTTTGACCAGGGACGCCAGTACGGCCGTCTGGTATCCGCAACCCGTACCGATCTCCAGCACCGTCTCACCGTCGAATCCGTCCAGCAGGGCCTCTGTCATCATTGCAACGACGTAGGGCTGGCTGATCGTCTGGCCGTGACCGATCGGCAGGGCCGTGTCTTCGTAAGCGCGACTTGCCAGCGCTTCGTCCACGAACAGGTGGCGCGGAACGTTACGTATCTGGTTCAGCACCGCCTCAGAGCGGATGCCGTGGGCGCGCAGGCGCTCCACGAGCCGGTCGCGGGTCCTTGCCGACGTCATCCCGATGCCGGCGATTCCGCCGCGGGTGCTACTCATTCGCCAGCCAGTCGGTTATGAGCGGCAGGGAATCGTGCCGCGTCAGATCGACCTTCAGTGGGGTTACCGCTACCGCGCCCTGCTCGATCGCATGGAAATCCGTACCGTCGCCCGAATCCGCTCCGCGGCCGGCCGGGCCCACCCAGTAGATAGTCCGACCGTGGGGGTCCTTCTCGCGCACGACGGGCTCGGACTTGTGCCGGAACCCGAGACGTGCCGCGACGACGCCCGTGAGCTCGTCGTAAGGCCTGTCCGGTACGTTGACGTTCAGCGTGATATTGGAGGCGAACGACGCGCGTTGCAGCTTTTTCACCATTTCGGTAACGACACGCGCAGCCGTATCGAAATGCTCCAGGCGCCCATATCCTGCCAGCGACACCGCAATGGCGGGGAGCCCGAGAAAACGCCCCTCCATCGCTGCCGCCACGGTGCCTGAGTAGATGACATCGTCGCCGAGATTCGCGCCGTGATTGATCCCCGAGACGACCAGGTCGGGTTCGTAATCGAGAAAGCCGGTGAGCGCCAGGTGCACGCAATCCGACGGCGTGCCGTCCACGCTGTAGCGATTTGCCGCAATTTTCTGGACGCGCAGCGGCGTATGCACTGTGAGCGAGTTACTGGCTGCTGACCGGTTGCGATCGGGGGCAACTACCACGACATCCGCGACCGCGGCAAGCGCCTCGGTAAGTACGTTGATGCCTGTCGCGAGATAGCCGTCGTCATTACTTACGAGGATCTTCATTGCTGCTGGGGCGGAGGTGATCGTTTGGCTGCTCGCGACGCGCTCACTATACTCAATGTTCCAGCCGCACCATAGTTTTCAGGACACGATACCGTGACAGACGACGATGCAGATCTGTTCCGCCGCGCCCTCGCCGATGCGAAACCACTGCGTGCGGCGCGGCGAGCCGAGGAAGTTGTCCGCAAGCCCGCACCCAACGCCCGCTTCTCGCGAGCGGATGAGGTGGCGGCCCTGCGCGAGAGTCTCGAGGCAGACATCGACGATACGGAAAGCCACAGTGGCGAGACCCTGCGTTTTCGCCGACCGACGGTCGGCAGGCGCACCATGCGCAAGCTCGCCCGGGGCAGCTTCAGCGTGCAGGCCGAAATCGACCTTCACGGCATGACGGTCTCCGAGGCGAAGCCGCGGCTCCAGGCGTTTATCGAATCCTGCGCGCGCGACGGCAGGCTCTGCGTCCGCGTGGTACACGGCAAGGGCCGCGGCTCCGGCGCGCGCGGGCCGGTGCTGAAACAAAAGGTCAACCGCTGGCTGCGGCAATGGGATGCCGTGCTCGCGTTCGTCTCCACGCGCCAGGTGCATGGCGGCACCGGCGCGATCTACGTCCTGCTCAGGCAAAATTGAGCGGCGGTCTTCGCGATGCTTGGTGTAGGAGCACGCTTCGGCGCGCGGTTGGATCAACCGGAATCGCGGGTCGACAACTGCTCCTACAGAAGGCGTGCCGGGGCGTTTGTCGACCGAAGTAAAGCGCAGCCGCGCGCAGCGTGGCGAGCCATGAGGGAGACAAATGACCCGTTCGCCTGAAGAATGTCGTCGACCGCGCGCCGAAGCGTGCTCCTAGGTCGCGGCGAGCTCCCTGAGAACCGCGGTCGCGAAGCCGCCCGCGGGCAGCGTGAAGTCGAGCCACAGGGCGTCCTCTTCGATGTCCCACGACAGATCGGAAACACGCAGCCGGAGCGGGCGATGAGCGGCTTTTATGCCGAGGCCTTCGAGGCCGACCCTGAGGTCTGCCGAGGCTTCCGTCGCATCATGTTCGAGTGCCGCGACGTCCCCGTGTGAAATTTCACGTCGTAGTCCCCAGAGCGTTCCGGTCGGATGCAGATCCAACTCCGCCGCGCGGCGTTCGATCGTCTCGTCGATCTCGGCGGCACGAAATACGCTGCCGGATCCGTCGAGGTTGACGAGTTCCCCCGGCAGGATGCATTCCCAGCTGCCGTCAGCGACCCGTGCAGACAGGATCTGGTTGAACAGGGCGGACCGCGCTGCCGAGATCGCAATGCTGCGCTTGTCCCGCCTGAGCCGTGCCCCCGCGAACAGTCGCTGCGCGAGATCGAGGTTGGCACCTTTGTGGCCGAAGCGCTGTGGGCCAAAGTAATTGGGCACGCCGCGAGCGGCAATGCTCGCAAGGCGCTCGTCAACGGGCTGTCGCATCCTGCTGACATCGGGCGTACGGAGCGCGATGCGAAACGCGTTGCTCGTGTGGGCACCGCGGCGCAGCTTCCGGTGATGGCGACGAACGTCGAGTATTTCGACACCATCCGCACCGAATGATGCCCAGTCAGCAACCCCGCGACCTGGCACGCTGAACCACTGTCGCGTGATGGCGTGACGATCTTTCATGCCCGCGTAGCCGACATCCGCCGGTCGCACGCGGGCATGCCCCGAGAGCTGGCGCGCCACCCAGTCCGTATTCGCCGCCGTCTTTTGCACCCACAGGTAGTCATGCTCACCCGAACCGCTGAATTCGAAACCGAGGTTTTCGGCCACCTGAAAATCGGACGGCCGGTCGCGAATCGTCGCCGCAAAAAGCGGCGCACCGTGTGCTCGGGCCCACTCCCGAAGCGCGCCTGGGATTGCTGGCAAGGGAAGCCTCAGTCGCCGTCGCCGGCGTCGGGAACGACCTGGTAGAAGGTTTCCTGGCGTCCGATCAGGCCAAGATCCGTGCGGGCGCGTTCTTCAGCCGCTTCGAGGCCCTGCTTGAGGTTCACCACCTCCGCGTCGAGCGCCGCGTTGCGCCCGCGCAGACCCTCGTTCATGGCGCGCTGTTCCGCTACCGCGGCACGGAGCTTCATCGTCTTGCGGTAGCCGCCGTCAGACAGCCACAACTGCGCCTGCAGCAGCATGGCAATGGTGCCGAGCACGATCAGCAGCCAGCGCAGGTTCGACAAATGAGGTCCCCAATCTTCAAGTTAGTGCGCCTTCACGGAAAACGCATTACGGCCGGCGTAGCGCGCATTTCCGCCCAATTGCTCTTCGATGCGCAGCAGCTGGTTGTACTTGGCGATGCGATCCGATCGGGACAACGAGCCCGTCTTGATCTGCGTTGCCTGCGTGCCCACCGCGATATCGGCGATCGTGCTGTCCGACGTCTCCCCGGACCGGTGCGAGATCACCGCGGCATAGCCTGCATCCACTGCCATAGTAATTGCATCAAGAGTTTCAGTTAAGGTACCGATTTGGTTGGGTTTTATCAATATAGCATTTGCGATTTTTTCGTCGATGCCGCGCGCCAGTATCGCGGTGTTGGTGACAAACAGGTCGTCGCCGACCAGCTGTACGCGTTCGCCGAGGGCGTCGGTCAGCACGCGCCAGCCTTCCCAGTCGCTCTCGTCCATGCCGTCCTCGATGCTGATGATCGGATAACCGTCTGCAAGTTCGGTGAGAAATTCGCTGAAGCCGCCGGCATCGAACTTGCGTCCTTCAGAGGCGAGATTGTACTGGCCGCCTTCGAAGAACTCGGAACTGGCGACATCGAGCCCCAGCAGGATTTCGTCGCCGGCGGTGAAACCGGCCTTTGCGATTGCCTCCATGATCGTGTCGAGCGCGGCTCGATTGGACGGCAGGTCGGGCGCGAAACCACCCTCGTCGCCGACAGCCGTGTTGAGCCCTTTGCCGCGCAGCACCGCTTTCAGCGCATGGAAAATCTCGGCCCCATACCGCAACGCTTCGGAAAAACCGGGTGCACCAACGGGCAGGATCATGAACTCCTGGATGTCCACGCTGTTGTCGGCGTGTGCGCCGCCGTTGATGATGTTCATCATCGGCACCGGCATGGTCGTATCGGCGCCGAGGTGCCGGAACAGCGGCGTGCCGGACGACTGCGCCCGGGCCCTGGCCGTTGCCAGCGACACCGCAAGCAGCGCATTGGCGCCCAGGCGCCCTTTATTCTCGGTGCCATCGAGTTCGATCATGCGTTCATCGAGCGCACGCTGATCTTCGAAATCTTTGCCGACGAGCACATCGCGAATCTCGCCGTTGACGTTCGCAACGGCTTTCGTGACGCCTTTGCCGAGATAGCGCGACTTGTCGCCATCGCGCAGCTCAACCGCTTCGCGTGTTCCCGTCGACGCACCCGACGGGACTGCCGCCCGCGCCATGGTGCCATCCTCGAGGGTTACGTCCGCCTCAACCGTGGGATTTCCGCGCGAATCGAGAATCTCCCGACCGCGAATATCGCTGATCCTGATCATTTCTGTGTCCCTCGACAATTATTCGGCCAGCCCGAGCTCAGTTTCGAGATAGCCGCGTTGTTTTACCGTCGTGTCAATCGAGACGAGCGTCTCGAGCAGGCTCGCCATGTGCGCGAGCGGCATGGCGTTCGGTCCGTCCGATAGCGCTTCCTCGGGATTCGGATGCGTCTCCATGAACAGCCCTGCGATGCCGACAGCGGTCGCCGCGCGCGCCAGCACCGGGATGAATTCGCGCTGGCCTCCGGACGCCGATCCCTTGCCTCCGGGCAACTGCACGGAATGCGTGGCGTCGAACACCACCGGGCAACCGGTGCCGCGCATCACGGCGAGGCTGCGCATGTCCGAGACGAGGTTGTTGTAGCCGAAGGAGAAGCCGCGCTCGCAAACCATGATGCTGTCGTTACCGGTCGATCTCGCCTTGTCGACCACGTTCTGCATTTCCCAGGGCGACAGGAACTGGCCCTTCTTGATGTTGACAGGCTTGCCGGCGCCTGCGACGCGCAGTATGAAATTCGTCTGCCGGCAAAGGAACGCCGGCGTCTGCAAAACGTCGACGACCTCGGCGACCTCGTCCATGGGCGTATCTTCGTGCACGTCCGTCAGCACCGGGACCCCGACCTGGTCACGCACTTCCCCGAGAATCCGGAGCCCTTCGTCCATACCCGGCCCGCGGAAGCTGCCGGCCGAACTGCGGTTCGCCTTGTCGAAGGAGGATTTGTAGATAAACGGCACGCCCAGCCCGGCGCAGATCTCTTTCAATGCGCCGGCGGTGTCGATCGCCATGGCTTCACTCTCGACGACACAGGTTCCCGCAATCAGGAAGATCGGCCGGTCGTTGCCGGCCTCGAAATGCGCCAGCTTCATGCCTCGGCGACCCTGGGTAATTCCCCTTCGTGGTGCTGCCGCGCCGCCGTGATGAATCCCTCGAACAGCGGGTGGCCGTCGCGCGGGTTGGATGTGAACTCCGGATGGAACTGGCTGGCCAGGAACCAGGGATGCCCGGGAATCTCGACCATCTCGACGAGATCGTCGACGGACAGGCCGGAGAACCTGACACCGGCGGCCTCCAGCCGGGCGCGATAATTGTTGTTCACCTCATAGCGGTGCCGGTGACGTTCCTGGATCGAACGGACGCCGTAGGTCCGCGCCGCCAGTGAACCCTCTGCCAGCAGGATCTCCTGTGCTCCAAGCCGCATGGTGCCGCCGAGGTCTGATTCCTCGTCGCGCTGCTCTACATTGCCACTCGCGGTCTGCCATTCGGTAATCAGGCCGACCACCGGATGCGGCGTAGATCTGTCGAATTCCGTGCTCATGGCGCTGTCCAGCCCGGCCAGGTTGCGAGCCGCCTCAATAACGGCCACCTGCATACCAAGGCAGATACCGAGATAGGGGATGCCATTCTCCCGTGCGAACCGAACGGCGCGGATCTTGCCTTCGATGCCGCGGTCGCCAAAGCCGCCGGGAACCACGATGCCGTCCATCGCGCGCAGGGACACGGTCCCATGGTCAAGGATGTCCTGCGACTCGATGTAATGAATATTGACACGCGTCTGGGTGTGAATTCCGCCGTGCGCCAGCGCCTCGGACAGCGAGATATAAGAGTCCTTCAGGTCGACATACTTGCCGACCATCGCGATATCGACCTCCCCTGTCGGGTTGCGCTTTGCGTCGACGATCGCGTGCCATTCACTGAGATTGGCCGACGGGAGGTCCAGTCGCAGCTGCCTTGCAACGATGTCGTCGAGTCCCTGTTCGTGCATGATCTCGGGAATCTTGTAGAGGTCGTCGACGTCGTAGGCCGAGATGACCGCGGCTTCCTGCACGTTTGTGAACAACGCGATTTTCTTACGCTGCTCATCGGGCAGCGGCTGCTCCGAACGGCAGACCAGGATATCGGGCTGGATGCCGATCGAGCGCAGTTCTTTCACCGAATGCTGCGTCGGCTTGGTTTTGATTTCCGACGAGGTCGCGATGTAGGGCACGAGCGTGAGGTGGACGTATACGACCCGATCGTGACCGAGCTCCACACCCATCTGGCGTATTGCTTCGAGAAACGGCAGCGACTCGATATCGCCAACCGTGCCGCCGATCTCAACGAGGCAGATGTCGGCGTCTCCGGCTCCGCGTCGCACGCTTTCCTTGATCTCGTCCGTGATGTGCGGGATTACCTGCACGGTTGCGCCGAGATAGGCACCCCGGCGTTCCTTGGCGATGACGCTCTCGTAGATCCTGCCGGTGGTAAAGTTGCTGTTGCGCCCGGTAACCGTGCGTACGAAGCGCTCGTAGTGGCCGAGGTCGAGATCGGCTTCCGTACCGTCGTGGGTGACAAAGACCTCGCCGTGCTGAAACGGGCTCATCGTGCCGGGATCGACATTCAGATAGGGATCCAGCTTGATCATGCTGATCGACAGGCCGCGCGCTTCGAGAATCGCACCCAGGCACGCTGAGGTAATGCCCTTGCCCAGAGACGACACCACCCCGCCGGTGATGAATACATACGATGTCATGTGCGAGCCCGGTTGCTCCTGCGGCGGGAAAAGATAAGGGCTGGATACAAAGCACGGATCTTTGTGCTTCTCTCCAACCCTCTGAATGTCGCGCCGTCGTTGGATAAAAGACGGTTTTAAAAGTTAACAGATCGCCTCTGGCGAAACAACGAAAAGGAAGCCCTGTTCAGTACAATTCGGGGCGCTCGTCCCAGCATACCGCCGTACCCGGCTCGCTGACCGCGCCCGCCGCGATCCACAGGTCCGCGACGGCCACGAGTTTTTCGCCGGCGTAGACCAGCGGCAGTCGCTTCCGCATCCAGGGGACTATGCCTTCCTCCTGAAGCAGTTTCTTGAGCTTCTTCGTATGTGACTGACCTACCAGCTTTATTTCCTCTCCACCTTCGCGCACACGGATGGACAGTCCGCGCTCGACGATCGCGTCCGACAAACCCCGGGCCGCCCCCGGGGAACGGCGCAGCGCGCCCATGCCCGGGCCGAGCGACACGGGCGCAGCGGCAAGGGCTCGCCCTGCCACCGGCCAGTCCTGTTCGCCGAGCGGCGGCAGCAGGTAGAGTTTGCCGCGATAGCGTCGAGCCTCCGCGCCCCGCCAGGCTACCAGGGGCTGCGCATCCTCTCTTGCGCGCAGCAAGTTCTCCAGCACGGCAGCCAGCCGGGCGGCGCCGGGCGCCGGCAATCCTGCGCGCCTGACGGCATGGCGTAGCAGGTTGCGTTGCCGTGCATCCGAGAGTGTCAACAATCCTGCGATATCGATTCTGGCGGCCCGACCACCGACGCTTTGCAGGTCGATCGCGGCAAGCTCATCGAGCAAGGACGCTGCCTCGGCAGCAAGTGCGGCGCTGCGGGCGAGCCGTTCGACGACGCCCGGCCAGCGCTGCTCCAGTGACGGAAGCACGTCGTGTCGCAGGTAATTGCGATCGAAACGCAAGTCCTTGTTGGAAGGATCGTCAATCCAGCGCAGCTCGTGCTCCGCCGCGTAGGCCACCAGCGCGGCACGCGACACGTCGATCAGGGGCCGAGCGAGCCAGCCCCCTGCAAACTGCGTGAGCAAGCCGATACCGGCGAGCCCGGCGGGACCGCTGCCCCGCATGAGGTTCAGCATCAGTGTCTCGGCCTGGTCGTCGCGATGGTGTGCGCTCAACAACCAGTCCCTGTCGCCTGTGTGCAGCGCCAGCGCAGCGTAGCGCGCCTCGCGTGCAGCGGCCTCGATGCCACCGCCAGCGCTCGTGTCCACCGAGACCGTCTCCGCAGCAAACTCGATGCCGAGTCTTTCGGTAAGCCTGCGGCAGTGATCGTTCCAGCTGCCGGACTCGGGGTGCAGCTGATGATCGACGTGCACCGCCAGCAGCGATTTGCCGTGGCGCGCCCTGGTTACCGTCAGTGCATGCGCAAGGACCGCCGAATCCAGCCCGCCGCTCAGCGCGATGACATATCGATCGGGTTTGTTGCCGGCGGTCTCGAGCGCTTCGAGACGCTCCAGGAGAATCTCGGGGCCGAACGTCACGCCTCTTTGTATTCGCCGATTCCGGCGAGCCGTCTCTGGCGGTTCTCGAGCAACTGGTCCACCGGAACGGAGTCGAGTTCGTCCAGCGCCTTGATCAGCGCATTGCGGATGACTTCCGCGGCCTCGCCCGGATTGCGGTGCGCGCCGCCGAGCGGCTCGCGCAGCACCTCATCGACCAGCCCGAAGTCGTTGAGGCTGTCTGCCGTAATGCGCATGGCCTCGGCCGCTTCCTGCGCCTTCTCGGCACTCTTCCAGAGAATCGACGCGCAGCCTTCGGGCGAGATGACGGAATAGATGCCGTACTGCAGCATCAGCAGCTTGTCGGCGACGCCGATGGCGAGCGCACCGCCGGAACCGCCCTCGCCGATGACGAGGCTGATGATCGGCGTCTTGAGGCCCGCCATAAGGTACAGGCTGTAAGCAATTGCCTCGCTCTGGCCGCGTTCCTCGGCACCGACCCCGGGATAAGCGCCGGGCGTATCGATGAAGGTCACCACGGGAAGCGAGAATTTCTCTGCGAGGCGCATCAGCCTTTGCGCCTTGCGGTAACCCTCCGGTTTGGGCATGCCGTAATTGCGTCGCACCCGTTCCTTGGTATCCCGCCCTTTCTGGTGGCCGATGAACATGACGGCGCGTCCCTCGATACGGCCGACGCCACCGATGATAGCCGGGTCGTCCGCATACATACGGTCGCCGTGCAGTTCCTGGAAATCCGGCGACAGGATCTCGAGGTAATCGGCTGTGTAAGGCCGCATGGGATGCCTCGCCACCTGCGCGATCTGCCAGGCGCTGAGCTTCGCGAAGATGC
Organism: uncultured Woeseiaceae bacterium; assembly: GCA_947258565.1. Lineage (GTDB taxonomy): Bacteria > Pseudomonadota > Gammaproteobacteria > Steroidobacterales > Woeseiaceae > UBA1847. Next base: position 70,620 of record CAMYJB010000007.1, on the reverse strand, counting down.
TCTTCGTGAGCGCCTCGCTTTTTGCTCGCAAGCGCGTGACTTCCTCGTTGATATTGATTTCGGAGTCGTTGCCGACAAACTGCAGTTCCTCGATCTTGGCCTCGAGTTCGGCAATCGGCTGTTCGAAATCCAGGAATTTCAGATCCATAGCGGAGTCGTCGGTAACACGTCGAATACGCGGCTTCAGGCCGGAAAATGGACTCTACATGATTTCTCGGCCAGGTGCGTAAAGCAGCCGGACGTTGGAGCTGCCCAGGAGTTCGCTCAGCTTGTCGCGCAATTCCCGGCTCGGCCGCACTGACCATTCGGCGCCGAGTTCCAGCTGCGCCTTCGCGTCGTCACCAAAATACTGCACGGCAACCTCGCAGTTGCCTTCCCGGTACGGCAACAGCACGTCGTGCAGCTTCATCAGCAGCTGCTCTCCCTGCCCGTTCGGCGCCAGCCGCAGCAACATGCTCTTCGCCCGGCTCTCGATTACGCGATCGATATGCAGCACGTTCTTTACGTTGACCGACCAGGTACCGATGAAGTCGTCGTAGCGTAGCGGACCGCTTACAACCACGATCTCGTCTTTCACCAGCAGGTGCCGGAACTCCTGGAACGCTTCACCGAACAGGCTGACCTCCATGCGCCCGCTATCGTCATCCAGCACGACGCTGACCCGGTTGCCGCGTTTGCGAAGGTCGACGATCAGGCCGGCGATCGTCACCTCGCGCCGCGCCTGCGCGTAGTCGCGTTCGCCGCGAGCCGTCTGCGGCGGCGGCTCCGCCGCAAGGTCCGCGAGATTGCCGTCCACGAAACAGCGCGCGTCAGCGTGCACAGCGTGGAACGGGTGGCCGGTCAGGTACAGACCGAGCGCTTCCTTTTCGTTACTGAGCAACAGGCGTTCGGGCCACTCGTCCATGTCCAGGGAAGCCGTGTCGTCAGCCGGCTCCGGCGGCGCCTCCAGACCGAACATGTCGTTCTGGCCCGCGGCTACCGCGCGTGCATACTGGTCAGCGCTCTTGAGGGCACCGGGCACCCGGTGCATCAGGGCGCGACGGGACTGGCCAAATTCATCCATCGCACCGGACTTGATCATTGCCTCGAGCGCGCGTCGATTGACCTTGTCGTGATCCACCCGGCGACAGAACTCGGCAAGGCCATTGTAAGCGCCGTTCGCCACGCGCTCGGCGATCAGGGCTTCCACCGCCGCTCGTCCAACGCCCTTGATCGCACCGAGTCCATACAGGATCGCCCGGTCGCCGGCTACGCTGAAATGATAGGACGAACGGTTGACATTCGGCGCTTCGAGAGCCAGTCCGAGCTTGCGGCAGTCGTCCTTGAGCGTCACCAGCCGGTCGGTGTTATCCAGGTCCGCGCTCATCACGGCTGCCATGAATGCGGCCGGATAGTGCGCCTTGAGGTAGGCGGTCTGGTAGGACAGCACCGCGTAGGCAGCGGAATGGGACTTGTTGAACCCGTAACCCGCGAACTTCTCCATCAGGTCGAAGATGCGCGTCGCGGTCGGCTCGGCCACACCACGTTCCGTCGCGCCCGAGACGAAGATCTCCCGCTGTTTCGCCATCTCCTCGGGCTTCTTCTTGCCCATCGCCCGCCGCAGGAGATCGGCGCCGCCGAGGGTGTAACCGGCGAGCACCTGCGCGATCTGCATGACCTGCTCCTGGTAGAGGATCACGCCGTAGGTCTCTTCGAGTACCGGCTTGAGGTCCGGGTGCAGGTAGTCGATCTCTGCCTGGTTGGCCGAGTGCTTGCGGGCAATGAAATCGTCGACCATGCCGGACTGCAGGGGGCCGGGCCGGAACAGCGCAACCAGCGCGACGAGATCACCGAACTGGTCGGGACGCAGGCGCTTGATGAGATCGCGCATACCGCTCGATTCGAGCTGGAACACCGCGGCAGTCTGCGTGCCTTGCAGCAACCTGAACGTCTCGGCGTCGTCCATCGGCACGCGGCTGATGTCCAGCGCCGCGTCCGGGTAGGTCGCGCTGACGATACGTTCTGCCCATTCGATGATCGTGAGCGTCTTGAGGCCGAGGAAGTCGAACTTGACGAGACCAATCGCTTCGACGTCGTCCTTGTCGAGCTGAGTGACGAGACTGCTGCCGCCATCTTCACAATAGAGCGGCGCGAAATCGGTCAGTTGATCCGGCGCGATCACCACGCCGCCGGCATGCTTGCCCGCATTCCTGACCAGTCCCTCGAGCGATTTCGCGAGGTCGATGATGGACGTCACTTCCTCGTCGTCGCGGTACATGGCCGCCAGCTCTTCCGACTGCTCCAGTGCCTTGTCGAGCGTCATGCCGATTTCGAACGGCACCAGCTTGGCGATGCGATCGACGAATCCATACGGGTGGCCCAGCACGCGCCCGGTGTCCCGGATGACTGCCCGTGCCGCCATGGTGCCGAAGGTGATGATCTGGGCGACCCGATCGCGCCCGTAGCGCTCGGCGACATACTCGATGACTTTATCGCGCCCCTCCATACAGAAGTCGATGTCGAAATCCGGCATCGAGACGCGCTCGGGGTTCAGGAAACGCTCGAAAAGCAGGTCGTGTTCGAGCGGGTCCAGGTCGGTAATGCCGAGCACCCAGGCTACCAGTGAACCTGCGCCCGAGCCGCGCCCGGGCCCGACCGGTATCTCGTTATCCCGCGCCCAGCGAATGAAATCGGCGACGATCAGGAAGTATCCCGGAAAGCCCATGCCGCGGATGACCCCGAGCTCGGTCTCGAGGCGCTCGAGATAGGGGGCCTTGACGGCGTCACGCTCATTGGCCGGAACGTCGCGCGCCGCGAATATCTCCTCGAGCGCCCTGTCGAGCCCACGCCTCGCCTCTGCCTCCAGGAACTGCTCTTCCGTCTGGCCGTCGGGCACAGTAAAGGCGGGCAGTACGCTCTCACCGAGTTTCAGGTCCAGGTTGCAGCGTCTGGCGATCTCGAGCGCGTTCACGACGGCCTCCGGCACATCGGAAAACAGTTCGCTCATCTCGGCCGACGAGCGCAGGTACTGCTGGTTGCTGTAGTGCCGCGGCCGGTCCGGATCTGCGAGCCCCCGGCTGTCATGAATACACACCCGGGCTTCGTGCGCATAAAAATCCCCGGCCTCGATGAACCGCACGTCATTACTCGCGACGACCGGCACGGCCTTCTCGCTCGCCAGCAGCAGGCTCGCCTGTACGCAGCCTTCTTCCTCGCTGCGTCCGGTCCTGATGAGTTCCAGGTAGTAACGGTCTTCGAACAGATCGCACCAGGCGGCGAGCCGCTGTCGAGCTTCATCCAGGTGCCCGACCAGCAGCGAGTGGCCGACATCGCCATGCAGCCCCCCGGACAATGCAATGAGCCCCTCGCAGCTTTCCCTGTCCAGCCACTCGCGGCGGACCATCGGTTCACCGCGCACCCTGCCCTCGAGGTACGCGCGCGAGATGATGCGGCACAGGTTGCGGTAGCCGTGATTGTCCTGGCACAGCAGGATGAGCGTAAACGGGCGGGCCGGGTCGTCGTCGTTCGCGATTCGCAGGTCCGCACCGATGATGGGCTTGACGCCGGCTGCTATCGCCCGCCTGTAGAATTTCACCAGCCCGAACAGGTTGTTGCTGTCCGTCATGGCGATCGCCGGCATGCCGTCGCCAGCCGCTTTGGCCATCAATGCCGGGATGCGTACCGTGCTGTCCACGAGCGAATACTCGGTGTGGACGTGCAGGTGCACGAACGATGAAGCGTTCACTGCAGCGCCCTCAGCGGTGAAAAACTGCGCCGGTGCTCGGGGCACGGCCCGTGTTCCCTGAGGCGCGCGCGGTGCAACTCCGTACCGTAGCCTTTGTGGCGCGCAAACCCGTACTCGGGATAGCGTGCGTGCATCGCGACCATCATCCGGTCGCGCGCGGTCTTCGCAATGATCGATGCCGCGCTGATCGGTTCGACCCGGGCATCGCCGCCGACGATCGCGAGTCCGTCGATGCTGCCGTCGCGGAAGCGGAGGTCCGGCAAGCGGTTGCCGTCGACGTGCACCGCTCGCGGCACAACGGCCAGGCCAAGGATGGCACGGCGCATTGCGAGCATCGTTGCGGCGAGAATGTTCAGGGCGTCGATTTCTGCACGGTCCGACCAGGCCAGCGACCAGCACAGGGCAAGGCGCCTGATGAGCACTTCCAGCGCATCCCTGCGGGCGGCGGACAGTTTCTTGGAGTCACGCAGACCGGCGATCGGCCGTTGCGGATGCAGGATGACGGCCGCCGCTACAACCGGTCCCGCCAGCGGTCCGCGCCCCGCCTCATCGACGCCCGCGACGAGATCGGCTAAGAAATCTGCTTGCAGCTGCTGCATTGTCGGTGTGCGAGCCCGGCTATCCCTGTGCTGTGAGGCTTATCAGCGCGTCGGCTGCGCGCTCATTCGAGTTCATTGCCAACTCGCTCCGCAGTTTAGCAAATCTTTCCCTGATGGCCGCGCAGCGTGCAGGGTCGTCGAGCAGGTCGATGACCGCTGCGGCAATCCTGGCGGGCTCCGCATCACCCTGGATAAACTCGGGTATCAACGCCTCGCCGGTCAGCAGGTTGGGCAGCGTGAAGTGCTTCACCTTCACCAGCCGGAACAGCTTCGTGATCAACGCCGTCAGCGCGGCAACCCGGTAGGCGGCCACCGTCGGCTTGCCGAGCAATGCCGACTCCAGCGCCGCCGTTCCCGACGCCAGCAAGACGAAATCAGATGCGGACATCGCCTCGACCGAGCGGCCGTCAATAACTGTAAAGCGCCCGGCGACGGCATGCTGTCGCAGGCTTGCCTCGATAAGCGGCCGCAATTTTGGCGCGGCGACCGGCGTAACGAAATGCACGTCCTGCTCCCTGGCCGCTATCGTCGCGGCTGTCGCGGCGAAAACAGGCGCCAGCCGCGTCACTTCGCTGCTGCGGCTGCCCGGCAGCATCGCGATGATCCTGCCCTCCGCCGGCAGCGCCAGCTTGCGGCGCACGGCCGGAACGTCGATGTCGGGAGAAAGCGCGTCGGCTTTCGGATGACCGACGAATACGGCATCCATGCCCTGCTCGCCATAAATCGCGGGCTCGAACGGCAGGATGCAGATGACGCGATCGGCCGCTTTGCGAATCTTGCGGATGCGCCCGGCACGCCATGCCCAGATTGACGGACTGACATAATGCACGGTTCGGATCCCTGACGCTTTCAGTGCGGCTTCCAGGCCGAGGTTGAAATCCGGCGCGTCGATACCGACAAAGACGTCGGGCGGCGCTTCCCGCCAGCGCGTGATCAGCATGCGACGCAGTCGCAACAGCCGCGGCAGGTGTTTCAGGGGCTCGACGACGCCCATGACCGCGAGTTCCTCGGCATCGGCCCAGCGCTCGCAGCCGGCCGCGAGCATCTCCGGGCCGGCGACGCCTTCAAATACGGCGTCAGGCAAACGCTCCCGGACCGCCGTTATGAGCCCCGCCCCCAGCAGGTCGCCCGACGACTCGCCAGCAACCAGTCCGACGCGCAACTTCAGCGCTACCGAATGATGCCGCGCTCGGATGCGCGCAGCGATTCCAGGAAGATGACGAGCTCGGGCTGAGAATCGATCAGCTTCTCGATTTCGACAATCGCATCCGCGAGTTTCAACCCTTTGCGGTATACGAGCCGATAGGCGTTCTTGATATTTCGAATCTGCTCTTCGCTGAAATCGCGACGCTTCAGCCCTTCGCTGTTGATGCCCCGCGGAAGTGCGGGCTGGCCGGACACCATCGTGTAGGCTGGCACGTCCCGATTAACGCCCGAATACATTCCGAGGAACGCATGCGCGCCGATCTTCGTAAACTGGTGCGCGCCGGAAAAGCCACCGAAGATAACCCAGTCGCCGACATGCACGTGGCCCGCAAGCGTCACGTTATTTGCCATGATCGTCTTGCTTCCCACGACGCAATCATGCGCGATATGCACGTACGCCATGATCCAGTTATCGTTGCCGAGAACGGTTTCACCCAAATCCTGCGTGGTCCCGCGACTGACGGTGCAGAATTCGCGGATCGTATTACGATCACCGATCGTCAGGCGAGTCGGTTCGCCGCGATACTTCTGGTCCTGTGGATCGTCGCCGATCGATGCAAACTGGTAGATATGGTTGTCGCGCCCGATCTCGGTGGGGCCGTTGATGACGACGTGGCTGTCGACCCGCGTGCCGCTGCCGATCGTCACGTCGTCGCCAATGACGGCGTAGGGACCGATCTCGACGCCGTCGACGATGTTCGCGCTGCCAGAGATAATCGCCGTCGGGTGAATTGCGCTGCTCATCAGGGATTACTTACCGGATTTTTCGAGTTTGCGGACGCGATCGACCAGTTGATCGAGCCGCCGGAAACGGGCGACCTTGCGGCTCCATTCACGGGCCGGTTCCGCCGTAAAGCTGCCCGCATAGACACCGGGCTCTGTAATATCCTTGGAAATAACGGCTTTGCCGCTGACGACTACGTCGTCACAAATGTTGACGTGCCCGACGGCTCCCGAATGCCCTGCAAACAGGCAGCGCTTGCCGATGGTCGTGCTCCCCGCGATCCCGCTCATGGCGGCCATCGCGGTGTGTGCGCCGATGTGGGCGTTATGCGCGATCATGCACAGGTTGTCGATACGGACGCCGTCCTCGATAACGGTGTCTTCGATGGCACCGCAATCGACCGTCGTGTTGGCGCCTATCTCGACATCGTCGCCGATGCGCACGCCACCGAGCTGCGGCACCTTTATCCACCCTGCCGGCGTCATGGCGTTGCCGAATCCGTCGGCACCGATAACGACGCCCGGGTGGAGAATTCCACGCAGGCCGAGCCTGACGTCGCGAACCAGTGTAACGTTAGCAATCAGCCGGCAATCGTCCGCGATGTTGCAATCCGGCCCGATAACGGTGCCGGGCCCCACGTAGACATTGGCGCCGATGGTCGACCGCTCGCCGATACTGACATTCGCCGCGATGTGTGCTGTTGGCGAGATTTCCGCCGTCGGTGAAATCACGGCCGACGTGTCGATACCCGCCGCGAAACCCGGCGGCGGGTGGATGACACCGGCCATTCGAGCGTAATCGGCGTAAGGGTTGTCGCTTACCAACGAAGCCGTTGGCGAACCATCGACGTCTTCCGCGCGCAGCACGACGGCCGCCGCCCCGGTCGCCGCCAGCTGCTCGCGAAACCTCGGGTTTGACAGAAAGCTCAGCGAAGCCGGACCCGCATTCTGCAGGCCCGCAACATTGTCGATGGTTACGTCGGGATCACCGATTAACTCGCAGTCGAATTGCGCCGCGAGTTCTCCGAGCCTGATCGGCATCAGCCTGGCAAGCGGTTACGCCGCAGGACGACGCCTCAGCGTGCGCCCTGCGCCTGGAAATTCGCTTCTACAGCACGCAGGATTTCTTCCGTGATATTCACTGCCGTGCTCGCGAACAACACGCCGTCGCCAACGATGAGATCGTAGCCCTCGGCCTGCGCATAGTCCTGCACTTCCTTGAGAAGCGAACGCTGCAGATTGCCAAGCTCTTCGTTTTGCCGCAGCTCGAGGTCCTCGCGGAATTCCTGCTGCAGCCGCGCAACGTCACGTTGCAGGTCTCGCAGATTCTTCTCCGCGTTACGGCGCTCTGTCTCGCCCATCACGGCAACGTCTTTTTGAATCTTCGCGGTCAAGTCTTCGAGTTCTTTTTGCTTGGCGATGAACTCCCGCTGACGCGGCGCGAACTCTTCCTGCAGCGAATCCATTACTGCTTTCGTCTGCGGCGCACGATCCAACAATACGGGTACGTTGACCACACCGATCTTTACTTCCTGCGCGGCAGCTGGCAGTGCAAACACGAATACCAGGGCAATGCCCGCAGCTGCTTTAAGCAGGTGTCGCTTGATAGAACTCATATAGTTTCCATTCCTTAAAACGCTTGACCAATGGAGAACTGAAATCTTTCCACTTCGTCTCCGAAATACCTGTCATTACCGGCGTAGTTATTAAGCGGGTAAGCATAACTGAACCGGAACAAGCCCATGGGCGCGAGCCATTGAACGCCTACGCCGACAGATGTGCGCAGTTCGTCAAACTCGGGCTTGTATTCGATCGGACTGCCGAGCTTGTCGGTAAAAGCCACCTCGCCTGAGTTGAAAACGTTACCGACGTCGTAAAAAATTGCCGCCCGCGCCTGGCTGGCCCACTTCTCCGGCAACGGAATTATAAGCTCTAACTGACTGGCAACCAAAACATTTCCACCATACGGATTGCCGAAACTGTCGCGCGGCCCCAGCCAGGACTCCCGAAAGCCGCGCACAGAACCGGGTCCACCGCCAAAGAACTGCTTGTACGGCGGCAGAGCAGTCGTATCGCCGAGGGCCTCTCCGATCCCGGTTTCGAGGTTGTAGCGCAAGACGAAACCGCGCCAGAGCGGCCAGTAAATCGTCGAGTTGTAGCGCGCAGTGAAGTACTCCACCTCGCTGCCGGGAACCGTGCCCGCGAGAAACAGCTGATGCCGCATGCCCCGCGTCGCGAAGATTGCCCGGTTGCGGCTGTCGTATGTCCAGCCCGCAATCAGTTCGTAGGCATCGAACTCCGTGCCGAAGAATACGGCCCCGCCACCGACATCCTGAATGAAAGGGTTGCCGTTGTTAGCAACCCAGTCCTGCGACTGCTGCGTGCTCGACGTGGACGACAACAGTTCCGAACGCTGGTAAGCGAGCCCGAACGACAGCGTCTGGAACTCGGTTATGGGATAGCCGTAATCGATGGTGGCGCCCGCGGTAGTGGTGGAGAAATCCGAGGCGGCAGATGTGAACTGCGTGATATCGCGGTAATTGAGACTGACGGTACGCCGGACACCGTCCATCGTCCTGTAAGGATCAGTATGCGAGATGCTGTAGAACTTGGAGAATTGCCCCGTCGATACTTCGAGCGCGACCCGGTTACCGGTTCCCAGGAAATTGGTGTGCACGATGCTGCCGTTCAGCAACAGCTTTTGCGACTCCGAATATCCAATGCCACCGGAGAACTGACCGGGCATGCGGTATTCCATGTTGAAGTCGACGTCGACCAGGTCCGGGCTGCCGGGTACCGGAATCGTCTCGGACTCGACGTTCGGTTCGACATACGGCAGACGCTGCAGGCGGAACTTCGAGCGGTCGATCAATACGTTCGACAGGTATGCGCCTTCCATCTGCCGAAGCTCGCGACGCAATACCTCGTCGTCGACCTGGTCGATGCCATTGAAGCTGATACGCCTGACGTAGACGCGGCTCTTCGGGTCCACGTAGAACGTAATTTCGGCCGTCTTGTTTTCGTGATCGAGTTCCGGAACCGGTTCGATCTCAGCGTTGGCATAGCCCTGTTCGCCCAGTCGCAGCGACATGAACTCGGCGGACTGTGTCAGCAGGCCGAGATTGAATATCGAACCCGGCTGGGCCAGCACCATCGCGCGCAGGTAAGCCTCCGGAACCACCATGTCACCGACGAGCTTGACGTCGGAAATCGTATATTTGTCGCCCTCGTTGATCGTAATGGTGACGAAGATATCTTTCTTGTTCGGCGATATGGCCACCTGGGTGGACTCGATCCTGAAATTCGCATAGCCGCGATCCATGTAAAACGACCGCAATGTTTCGAGGTCACCCTCGAGCCCCTGCTTTTCATAACGGTCGTCCTGACGCAGCCACGACAGCCAGTTGGCCGTGTCGAGATTGAAGTCCTCTCGTATTTCGTCCTCATCGAACGAGGTGTTCCCGACGATATTGACCTGCCTGATCTTCGCGCGGTCGCCCTCCTTGACATCGATCTTGATGCGCACCGTGTTGTTCGGGCGGTCTTCGACGGTCGTATCCACCTGCACGCCGTACTTGCCGCGGTCGTAATACTGCTCGCGCATGAACATCGCGACATTGTCGAGCGTCGAGCGGTCGAATGTTCTTCCCTTGGCGAGACCGACACCGCGGAGGGACTCCATGAGATCTTCCGTCTTGATGTCCTTGTTGCCTTCGATTTCGAAACTCTCAATCGACGGCCGCTCCTTTACCGCGATGATCAGCGCATCGCCGTCCCTGCGCATTTCGATATCGTCAAAAAGGCCCTGGGTGTAAAGCGCACGAATCGCCTCGCCGATGCGGACATCGTCGATCGTGTCGCCGATATTGATGGGCAGGTAATTGAAAACCGTGCCCTCGGATATCCGCTGCAGACCCTCGACACGCATATCTCTGACGACGAACGCATCGAAGTCGGCAACTGCGGATAGAGACGTCAGCGCGAGCAGCAGGCCGAAAAACGATCCGCTTGCGACGGCGTGCAACGGTTGTCTTCTACATCTCATCCTTAGCTTCCGGGGGGTCGCATGCTCAACCGAAGATTCTCGCAAGATCGTTATAGAAAGCGAAGCTCATCAGCAGAATCAATGCGAATATGCCGATTTGCTGACCCAGGATCTGGGCGCGTTCCGACAGCGGGCTGCCCTTCAGACCTTCGATCGACTGGTAGACGATCTGCCCGCCGTCGAGCACCGGGATAGGTAACAGATTGAGGACCCCGAGACTGATGCTGACGATCGCCAGGAAGCCGAGGAAGTAATCCAGTCCGCGCTGTGCCGACTCGCCGGCGAACTGCGCGATATTGATCGGCCCGCTGATGTTCTTGATCGATACGTCGCCAGTTACCATACGCCCGAGCATCCGCAGCGTAAAGACGGTTGTCGACCAGGTACGTGCCATGGCCTGGGTCATCGAGTCGACCGGCCCGAAGCGCCGCTGATAATAGAAATCGCTGAAATCGCCGCTATGAGCGACCCCGAGGCGGCCCCGGACTTCGCCTTCGACGCGCCGCTCCTGTACGACCAGCATCGTCGTCAGGCGCTGCCCGTCCCGTAAGTAATCAACGGCCACCGTCTTGTTCGCCCGCGACTGCACAGCCTCCACCAGGTCCGCGAAATCCAGTATCGGCACACCGTCCAATTCCACGATGCGATCGCCGGCCCGGAGGCCAGCTGCTTTCGCTGGGCCGTCGTCCTCGACCCGGCCGATGTCGGCCGGCAGGTCGCCGGCACCGAAAGGCCGGAAACCGAGGCCCTCGAACAACAAGCCGGGTTCGGTGAGCCGGCGCGCATCGTCACCTACGTCGATCGTCACGGCGCGCTGCCAGCCGTCGCCGGCCTCCAGCGTCAGGGGCACGCGGCCGTCCGATACCATCTGGTTGAGCATCGCGACGAGCGCCGACTCCCAGTCCGCCGTGTCGACGTCGCCCACCGCGACGATGCGGTCACCCTGCTCCAGTCCGGCCTGCGCCGCATAGGAGCCCGGCTCGACTTCGCCGACGGCCGGCACCAGCGTCGGGATGCCGTACAGGAACAGCGCCCAGTACGCGACGATCGCGAACAGGAAATTGAACGCCGGCCCGGCGAGCAGCACGGCGATCCGCTGGGGTACCGGCCGCTGGTTGAAGGCGCGGCCTTCGTCGGCTTCGGGAATGGGACCTTCGCGGGTGTCGAGGAATCGAACGTAGCCGCCGAGCGGGATCGCGGAAATGCAGTATTCGGTGCGGTCCTTGCCGCCGATGCGCATCCATATCGGCTTGCCGAAACCGATCGAGAACCGCAATACCTTCATCCCGGTCCAGCGCCCGACGATGTAATGGCCGTACTCGTGAACAGCCACCAGGACGCTGATGGCGATGACAAAGGCCAGGAGATTGCCGAAAGCACTACCCATGCGACGAATATTCCCTCATTGCAGTCCTGCGGTTGAAAACGCTGCCTCGGCCCGTGCAAGGTGCTGCCGGGCCCACCTTGTATAGTGGACTTTGGCAGAGACCGCCGGTTCCCGCCATTATCGCCGGGAGCGTGCCCGGTCGCGCATGAACCTGCCCTGAATAACGCATCACCGCAGCCCCGTCCAGGCGATGCCGAGCGCAAACAGCGGTGCCGCGGCCGCCACGCTGTCGATACGGTCGAGCACGCCGCCGTGACCCGGGAAGATGCTGCCGCTGTCCTTGAGACCCGCTGTCCGCTTGAACATGCTGACCGTCAGGTCACCGACGATCGAGGCGCAGGCGACAGCCAGGCAGAAAGGCACGAGCACGGCCATGCGCGCATCGAACAGGTACGTGCCAACGACCGCCAGCAGCGCGACCGTCAGCAGGCCGCCGATGACGCCCTCCCACGTCTTGCCCGGACTGATTTGCGGCGCGAGCTTGACCCGGCCGAACAGCTTGCCGGCGACAAACGCGCCGGTATCGGCGGCCCAAACAATCAGTAATGCGCCGAGCAGGACGGCCGGGCTCGCCAGGTATAGCGCGACGAGGGCGCTGTAGAGCGGCAGCAGCACCAGTGCCCCTGCGACCCAGCGCACGGCTGCGGGAATAGGCGTCGGGTAGAAGAGCGTCCACACGAGTGCGCAAACCCACCACGCCAGGGCAATCTGGAACAGGAGACCGTTGATTTGCGGCGCCAGCCAGGTAACGAGGCCCATCAGAACGGCTACGAGACCCACGTACAACGCCCGAATCGGCGTCGAGCCAGAGCCGAGGAAACCGGACCACTCCCACGCACCGGCGAGAATAAGGAGCGCGATAACCGCTTGCGCCGCCAGTCGCGGCAACGCGAACAGCACGAAGAGCAATACGGCGACCGCGATCAGCGCCGTAATGACGCGCTCTTTCAGCACTTCACGGCCTCGAGCTGCTCCCCCGTGTGGCCGTAGCGCCTCTGCCGTCGCGAATAGTAAGCCAGCGCGGCTTCGAACTCGGCGTGGCCGAAATCAGGCCACAGGACGTCAGTGAACCACAGCTCGGCGTATGCGAGATTCCAGAGCAGGAAGTTGCTGATGCGCTGTTCGCCGCCCGTGCGTATGAGCAGGTCCGGGTCGGGAGCGCTGCCGAGCTGCAGCTCGGCGGCGAAAGCCGCCTCGTCGATGGCATCGGCGTCAATAGCTCCCGAAGCCACCTTGCCGGCGACATTTCGCGCTGCCTCGACGATGTCCCATCGCCCGCCATAGGCCACGGCGACCTGCAATCGCAGGCCGGTATTCTCCGCTGTCACCGCCTCGGCATCGCTGATCTTTTCATTGAGCTTACTGTCGAGGCGATCGCGCTCGCCGATAAAGCGCAGCCTGACGTTGTTCTTGTGCAGCTCCTTGACTTCACGGCGCAGCGCCTCGAGAAACAGCGACATCAGCATGCCGACCTCTTCTTCCGGCCTCTGCCAGTTCTCGCTGCTGAAGGCGAACAGCGTCAGGTATTGGACGCCATGACGGGCGGAATTCTCGACAATCTCGCGAACTGACTTTACGCCCGCGCGATGGCCGGCATGGCGGGGAAGCGAGCGCTTCCGTGCCCAGCGGCCGTTGCCATCCATGATGACAGCGACATGCCGCGGGATGTTCGGCCTGGCCGGTGATGTCGGTTCGGATCCGGACACTCAGACTTCCATGAGATCGCTTTCTTTTTCAGCAAGCGTCTGGTCGATCTCTGCGATGTACTTGTCCGTGATGGTCTGAATCTCCTCCTCGGCGCGGCGTTCGTCATCCTCGCCGATCATCTTTTCCTTGAGGAGTTCCTTGACATCGTGAATGGCGTCACGGCGAATATTGCGCACGGCGATACGGCCGCCCTCGGCCTCGTGGCGGACGACCCGGATCATGTCCTTACGGCGCTCTTCGGTGAGCGGCGGCAAGGGCACACGGATTACCGTGCCGGCGGTAGCGGGGTTCAGCCCCAGGTCCGATCCCATGATGGCCTTCTCGATCTTCGGCACCATGTCTTTTTCCCAGGGCGTTACCGTCAGCGTGCGGGAATCTTCCACGCCCACGTTGGAAACCTGGTTCAGGGGTACTTCACTGCCGTAGTACTCGACCGTGATGTGGTCGAGGAGGCTCGTGTGGGCGCGCCCCGTGCGAATTTTCGTCAATTCCTGTCGTAGCGATGCCACGCTTTTTGCCATCCGCGTACCGGCATCCTTCTTGATCTCTTCCAACACGTCTATGCCCTCAGTCTTTGTACGACTTGTTTATGCAGTAACCAAGGTGCCGACACGGTCGCCCGTCATCGCCTGAACCAGCGCATTCGCCCGCGTCAGGTCGAACACCCGCAGCGGCAGCTCGTTGTCCCGGCACATCACCACGGCCGTCGCGTCCATCACCAGCAGCTTGTCCGCAAGCAGCTGGTCGAACGACACCGTCTCGTATCGGCTCGCTTCCGGATTGGTCACGGGATCCGAGTCGTATACGCCGTCAACCTTGGTTGCTTTGAGAAGAATATCCGCGCCGATCTCGATGGCGCGCAGGCTGGCAGCGGTATCGGTCGTAAAAAACGGGTTACCCGTGCCCGCCGCGAGAATCACGACCCGGCCCTTTTCGAGGTGCCGTACCGCCCGGCGGCGGATGTAGTCCTCGCAAACATCGTGAATCTGTAGCGCAGACATTACGCGCGCGTAAACATCGAGCGACTCGAGCGCATCCTGCAGGGCCAGGGCATTCATGACCGTTGCCAGCATGCCCATGTAATCGCCGGTAACCCGGTCCATGCCGGCGCCGGCGAGCCCGGCCCCACGGAAGATGTTGCCTCCACCCACGACGATCGCGATTTCGACGCCGTGTTTCCTTGCGGTCGCGATTTCGCCGGCGATGCGCTTGATGGTCCTGGGCTCGATACCGTAATCCAGCTCGCCCATCAGCGCCTCGCCACTCAGTTTGAGCAGTACACGACCGTATGGCACCCCGGAGTCACCCATCTGCAAGCCTTCCCGTTGTCGTTATTCGAACCGCCTCCCGGCGACCGTAGATTCTAGCGCAATAGCCGTTGGCAATCTCTTCAAATCAAGGAGTTAGCTGCGAAAAGTTGGCCACGCATCAGGCCTTGCTCTTCGCATCCGCGATCTGCTTCATTACCTCGTCGGCGAAGTTTTCCTGCTTTTTCTCGATACCTTCGCCTACCTCGAACCGAACGAACGCGGTGACCTTCGCGCCGGCCTTGTCGAGCAGCTTGCCGACGCTGATCTTGTCGTCCTTGACGAACGGCTGGCCGACGAGCGTGATTTCCTTGAGGAACTTGGCTACGCGTCCGGAGACCATTTTTTCAATGATCTCCGCTGGCTTGCCGGATTCGGCAGCCTGCTCCGCAAAAATGCGGCGCTCGCGCTCGAGCGTTTCTGCCGGAACACCGCTCTCGTCGATGCAGGTCGGGTTGATCGCAGCAACGTGCATCGCGATATCGCGCGCAAGTTCCTCATCGCCGCCCTCCAGCGCAACGACGGCACCGATCTTCGCACCGTGGGTGTAATGAGCCAGCGGACCGCCAGACGTGACGGCAGCGACGCGCCGAATGGAAATGTTTTCCCCGACCTTCGAAATCAGGTCGGTGCGCGCCTGCTCGACGCTCCGGCCATCGGCCAGTGTCTCGTCTGCAAGCGCCTCGACGTCGGTCGTGCCCGACGCCATTGCGACATCGGCCACCGCCTCAGCGAACGCGATGAAATTCTGGTCCTTCGCGACAAAATCCGTTTCCGAATTCACTTCGACGATGACGGCGTTGCCGCCGTCCGACCTGATTACGATTTTGCCGTCCGCCGCAACCCGGCCCGCCTTCTTGTCAGCTTTGGCCTGCCCGGACTTGCGCAAGAGCTCGGCTGCCGCTTCCATGTCGCCACCGGTCTCGACGAGCGCTTTTTTGCACTCCATCATGCCGGCGCCGGTGCGCTCGCGGAGCTCTTTCACCATTGATGCACTAATAGACATCACTGTACCTCTTGATCTCTGGCTTTCTGTTCAGGCGGCTGAACGAACTAGTCGCTCTTGCCCGCATCGTCCTCGTCCTTCTCCGCGGATTTCGCGGCGGTCTTCTTGGCTGCCTTTTTCGCGGTCTTCTTGGCGGTCTTCTTGGCGGTCTTCTTGGCCGCCTTTTTTGCCGTTTTCTTGGCAGCTTTCTTCGCTACCTTCTTTTTCGGCGCCGCCGTCGCTGCCTCTTCGGCAGCTTTCTCGGGCTCTGCGGCCGCGGCTTGCTCCGCGGCAGTTTCCTTGGCGGGCGCAGCTTCTGCGGCGGCCTTCCCGGCCTCCGCTGCCGGCTCCTCGGCAGGCGCAGCCTCTACGGCGGGCTTCCCGGACTCCGCTGCCGGCTCCTCGGCAGGCGCAGCTTCTGCGGCGGGCTTCCCGGCCTCCGCTGCCGGCTCTTCGGCGGGCGCAGCTTCTGCGGCGGGCTTCCCGGCCTCCCCTGCCGGTTCTTCGGCGGGCGCGGCCTCTGCAGCCGGCTTCGCGGTCTCCGAGGTCACCTGGTCGGCTGTCGGCTTCTTCACCGCGGCCTTTTTCCTCACGGCCGGCTTGCGGGACGGCTTCTTCGCCCCCTTCTTCCTGCGGTCGCCGGCCTTCTTGACGTTGCCCTCTGCGTCCAGCTCGACGAATTCGTCCTCGCCGAGAGCGACCTCCGGCAGCGACGACTTGCCATCGAGGACAGCATCGGCGATGAGCGACGTGTACAGCTCGATCGCGCGCATCGCATCGTCGTTGCCGGGTACGATGTAGTCCACGCCATCCGGCGAGCAATTGGTGTCCACGACGGCGACAACGGGGATACCGAGCTTCCTGGCTTCGCGGATCGCAATATCCTCGTGCTCGACGTCGATGACGAACATCACGTCGGGCAGGGACTTCATTTCCTTGATACCGCCCAGGCTTCTCTCGAGTTTTTCGCGCTCGCGATTCAGGCCCAGAACTTCCTTCTTGGTAAGGCCCTCGAAGCCGCCTTCGGCGGCCATTTCCTCGAGCATCATCAGGCGTTTGACGGACTGGCGGATGGTCTTGTAGTTGGTCAGCATGCCGCCCAGCCAGCGCTGGCTCACGAACGGCATTTCGCAGCGAATCGCGTGATTCCGGATGGAGTCGCGCGCTGCGCGCTTGGTGCCCACGAAAAGCACCTTGCCGCCGTCCGCGACCGTCGCCTTGACAAAGGCGCAGGCCTCGCGAGCCATCGGCAGGCTCTTCTCGAGGTTGATGATATGGATCTTGTTGCGTTCGCCGAAGATGAAGGGCGCCATCTTCGGATTCCAGTAACGGGTCTGATGCCCAAAATGCACGCCAGCCTCTAGCATCTGGCGCATGGTTACGTCTGCCATTTCGTTTCTCCGGGTTAGGCCTCCGCAAACCCCATCGCCCAACCCCTTTTTCGTTGGGGCACCCAGTGCGATGTGACGGTATGCGTGTGGATTAATTGCCTCTAGGGCGCGCGCTTTATACCATAGCCCGTCGCGGCCAACAACGCGTGATCGAGTGAACGTCGTGCCCGGCGGCGCGGATCCTGACAGAACCCAATCCTATGACCGTGACAATCAAGACTGCCGACGAGCAGGACAAGATGCGAATTGCCGGCCGCCTGGCCGCTGACGTGCTCGACATGATCGGTGATTATGTAAAACCGGGCGTCTCGACGGGTGAGCTCGATCGCATCTGCCACGAGTACATCACGGAGGTACAGGGCGCGATCCCGGCCCCGCTCAACTACCGGGGCTTTCCGAAATCGATCTGCACCTCCGTCAACCACGTCGTCTGCCACGGCATTCCCGGCGATCGCAGGCTCAAGGCCGGGGACGCGGTCAACATCGACATCACCGTCATCAAGGACGGCTTCCACGGCGATACCAGCCGCATGTTCTTCGCCGGAAAGCCCGGTATTCAGGCGCAGCGCCTGGCCGAGGTCGCCTTCGAGAGCATGTGGCTGGGCATCGGGGAGCTGGCGCCCGGCAAGCACCTGGGTGACGTCGGCGCCGCCATCCAGCATCACGTGGAGAAGAATCGCTTTTCCGTGGTGCGAGAATACTGCGGCCACGGAATCGGCCGGGTGTTTCACGAGGACCCGCAGGTCCTGCATTACGGCAGTCCCGGCACCGGAATGGAGCTGCGGGCGGGCATGACCCTGACCGTGGAGCCGATGGTCAATGCCGGCAAGGCCGCGGTAAAGCTCCTGCCGGACGGCTGGACCGTAGTAACCAAGGACCACAGCCTCTCCGCGCAGTGGGAACACACGGTGCTCGTCACCGAAACAGGCCACGAAGTACTGACACTTGGTGCAGACGCACGCTAAAAGCCGGGCCTCGCTGGCCGCGATCGATGCCGATCTCAAGAGTCGGTTCATTGCGGGCGAGTCCGTCGTCGATCTCGTCCACGATCGCGCCACCGCGATCGACGATCTGCTATGCGACCTGTGGCAGACCCATATGGGCGAGTTGTCCGGGGACGTGGCGCTCGTCGCAGTGGGCGGCTACGGGCGCGGCGAACTCCATCCCTGTTCCGACGTCGACATCATGCTCTTACTGCCGGAGTCGATCGATGCCGATGCCGAGCTGGCGCTGTCGGCATTCATTACCTCTCTGTGGGATATCGGCCTCGAAATCGGGCACAGTGTGCGCACCGTGCAGCAATGCGTCGAGCAGGCCACCGCGGACCTGACCGTCGCGACGACGCTGATGGAGGCACGCCTGGTCGCGGGCCCCGGGGCACTGTTCGAGGCCATGCAGGCAGCGGTCGGGCCGAAGCGGATCTGGTCGCCGCAGGAATTCTTCGCAGAGAAGCGCCGCGAGCAGATCGCCCGGCACCATCGCTATCACGACACCGGCTACAACCTCGAGCCGAACGTCAAGGGCAGTCCCGGCGGCCTGCGCGATATCCAGATGATCGGCTGGGTCGCGAAGCGGCATTTCGGCGTCAAGACCTTCGACGAGCTCGTCGAACACCAGTTTCTGTCGCCCGGGCAGCTGCGGAGGCTGAAAGGCGGCCAGGCGTTCCTGTGGCGCGTGCGCTTCGCGCTGCACCTTCTTACCGGCCGTGCCGAAGACAGGCTGCTGTTCGACCACCAGGTCAGGATCGCGCAGATGCTCGGCTACGAGGACGCCAGTTACACGCTCGCCGTCGAGCAGTTCATGCAGCGCTATTACCGCACAGTGATGGACCTGTCGCGACTCAACGAGATGCTGCTGCAGTTGTTCGAGGAGGCCATCCTCATGAACCCGGATGCATCGCCCGAGCCGCTGAACGAACGTTTCCAGGTCAAGAACGGCTATCTGCAGACCGTTGACGAGAACGTCTTCCACGACGACCCGTCGGCGCTGCTCGAGCTGTTCCTGCTGCTGCAGCAGCACGCCGATATCCGCGGCGTCAGCGCCTACACGATCGGCCAGATCAGGCGCAACCTGTTTCTGATCGACGAGGAGTTTCGCCAGAACCCGCGAAATCACCGGTTATTCCTGTCGATCCTGCGCGCACCGCAGGGCGTGACCCACGAACTCCGCCGCATGAACCTGTACGGCGTACTCGGTCTGTACATCCCCTCGTTCGGCCGAATCGTGGGCCGCATGCAATACGACCTGTTCCATACCTACACGGTCGACGAACATACCCTGTTCGTGGTCAGCAACCTGCGGCGATTCGCCCTCTCCCGCTACGACCACGAATTTCCTCACTGCAGCCGCATCATGCAGTCGCTGGAAAAGCCGGAAATCGCATACCTGTCCGGCCTGTTTCACGATATTGCGAAGGGCCGTGGTGGCGATCATTCGGAACTCGGGGCCGTGGACGCCGAAGCGTTCTGCCTCGAGCACGGCATGAGCAAGTACGAGGCCCGGACCGTGGCGTGGCTGGTGTTGCACCACCTGGCCCTGTCGACGACGGCGCAGAAGCAGGATATCGGCGATCCCGACGTGATCAATGAGTTCGCCGCCCAGGTCGGCGACCAGCTGCATCTCGACTATCTCTATGTGCTGACGGTGGCCGACGTCCGCGGCACCAACCCGAAACTTTGGAATTCCTGGAAGGCATCCCTGTTTCGCGACCTGTACGAACTCACGTCGCGCGCGCTCCGGCACGGCCTCGAGAACCCCATCGACGCGGACCAGCTGATTCTCGAAAAGCAGGCCCAGGCCCGCGAATTACTGCGCGAGAGCGACATCAGCGACGAGCGCATCGACGCAGTCTGGCAACTGATGAACGACCGCTACTTCCTGCGTCATCGGAGCAACGAGATCGCCTGGCACACCGAATGGCTGGCGGATTCCGATATCGACTCGGAAATCGGGCTTGTCGATGTGCGCAAGCAAGCCGGGGGGGACCGTGTCGAGGCTGTGCTGTATACGCCGCGCAGCAAGCACACCTTTGCTCACGCGACTGCTTTGCTCGACGAACTCGGCATGACGATCGTCGACGCGAGGGTCGTGCCGCTGGAGAACCAGTACAGCCTGGACTCTTTCATCTTCATGGAACTCGACAAGCGCATGGATATCGACGAGTCACGGATGACCAAGATCCGTCGCTCGCTGACGCGTGTACTTACAGCCAGCGACGACGACGTCGCCAAGGTGACGCGCACGGTACCCCGGCAGGCCAGGATGTTCACGACCAAGACCGAGGTCGAATTCAGTCCCGAAACGACGCGTGGCCTGACGGTCATGGAGCTGGATGCCGCCGACCGTCCCGGCCTTCTCAGCAAGATCGGCAAGGTATTCATCGATGAAGGCGTCGACATCGATGCGGCCAAGATCATGACGATCGGCGAGCGTGCCGAAGACGTCTTCTATATCAGCGACGAATCGGGCAATCCGCTCGAAGAAGAGGCAAAATCACGTTTGCGTGACGCGTTGATCCGGGCGATCGACGAAGACAGCGCTGGCAACCAGGTTTTGGCAACACGGACACCGGCATGACAGAGCTCATTGACATCGTCGAACGCGGATTCGAGCGGGGCGGCAAAACGGACAGCGGCAGCGAACGTAAGCGGTTGTCAGATGCAGTTGAAACCGCGATCGCCATGCTCGACTCGGGCGAAGCGCGGGTCGCCGAGAAAATCGACGGCGACTGGCACGTGCACCAGTGGCTGAAGAAAGCCGTCCTGCTGTCGTTCCGGCTGAAGAGCAACGCGGTAATCGAAGGCGGATATTCACATTTCTACGACAAGGTGCCGCTCAAGTATGCGAACTACGACGCGGAACAATTCGCCGCCGACGGTGTGCGCGTCGTGCCCGACGCTATCGTGCGGCGCGGTGCTTATGTCGCGCCGGACGTCGTGCTGATGCCGAGTTACGTGAACATCGGTGCCAACATCGACAGCGGCACCATGGTGGACACCTGGGCGACCGTCGGCAGCTGCGCCCAGATCGGCCGGAACGTGCACCTGTCCGGCGGCGTCGGGATTGGCGGCGTGCTGGAACCGGTGCAGGCGGGTCCAACCATCATCGAGGACGACTGTTTCATCGGCGCACGCTCGGAAGTCGTCGAAGGCGTTGTCGTCGAGCAGGGCGCGGTGCTCTCCATGGGCGTCTATATCGGTCAAAGCACGCGGATCTACGATCGCGAGACCGGCGAAATCATGTACGGGCGCGTTCCTGCCGGCTCCGTCGTGGTCCCCGGCAATCTGCCGTCGAAGGACGGCAGGTACTCGCTGTATTGCGCCGTCATCGTGAAGCACGTCGACGCCAGGACCCGCGCCAAGACCGGATTGAACGAACTGCTGAGACATGCGGAAGACGAGCTCCTGAAAAGCTCGAAATAGGTAGGAGTTTGCAATGCTGACCGTTTACGGCATCAAGAGCTGCGATACCTGCCGGCGAGCGAGAAAATTCCTCGACGCCCGCAATATCGAGTTCCGCTTTCACGACCTGCGCGAAGACGGCCTGGACATACAGATGCTGGAGCGCTGGTCGACGCGGATCGAGTGGGAGCGCCTGCTCAACAGGAAGAGCCTCACGTGGCGTAAGATCCCGGAGGCCGATCGCAGCGACATGACGAGGGACAGGGCGTTTGCGAAAATGCTGGATCAGCCAACGCTGGTAAAACGGCCGGTGCTCGAGCACCCTGCCTTCTTTGCGGTTGGATTCTCGGAGAAGCGGTTTACCGATTTTCTCGAAAAGACCGCCTGACGACCTGCCTCGTCGTCAGCCGATGCGGCCGGTGATGTAGTCCTCGGTCAGCTTGTGCTGCGGGTTGGTGAAAATCCTATTCGTTTCGTCTACCTCGACCAGGCGGCCCAGGTGGAAATAGGCGACGCGTTGCGATACACGCGCAGCCTGCTGCATCGAATGCGTGACTATGACGATCGCGTAATCACGCGACAATTCGTCTATCAGGTCCTCGATTCGCGCCGTAGCGATGGGATCGAGTGCCGAGCACGGCTCATCCATGAGTATGACCTCCGGGTTGACCGCAATGGTGCGCGCGATACACAGTCGCTGCTGCTGACCGCCCGACAACCCCGTCCCCGGCTCGTCCATGCGATCCTTGACTTCTTTCAGCAATCCCGCACGATCGAGGCTCGTATGAACGATTTCGTCGAGTTCGGCGCGATCCGATGCGAGCCCATGAATACGCGGCCCGTATGCGACGTTGTCATAGATGCTTTTCGGGAACGGGTTAGGCTTCTGGAAGACCATTCCGACGCGTGCCCGTAACGCAACAGGATCCAGATCGCTACCATAGATATCCTGACGGTCGAGCGTAATCGTCCCCGTAACCCGGGCTGATTCGATCGAGTCATTCATGCGGTTGAGGCAACGCAGGTACGTCGACTTGCCACAACCCGAAGGACCGATGAGCGCAATTACCTCGCTCTTGCCGATTTCAAGCGTTACATTCTGGATCGCATGGTTGTCGCCGTAATAGACGTCCACGTTCTCGGTTACGATGAACGGGTTGTCGCACCGAACCTCCCCTACCGTTTTCTCGCCGAGTTCCGCAACGCGTTCGACGACCGTGTGCGCCGCCACACCGTTCGGCTTCTGCGCCGCCGGCACACCGTCGGTTTCGACCCGCCTCGCCTCGGGCACCGCCTCTTCCTCGGTGATCTTGGTCTCAGTCATGCCAGCCATTCTCATACAGGTCCCTTTCGAGCTCAAATGCTCTGCCTACCATTTTCGTTCCATTCGTTTCCGAATTATTACCGCGGCCAGGTTCATCATCAGCAAGAATCCCAGCAACACGATGATCGCTGCCGAGGTTCTTTCTGCGAAAGCGCGCTCCGGGCTGTCGGCCCACAGGTATACCTGGACAGGCAGTGCGGTCGCGGGATCGGTAAAACTACCGGGCACGTCGACGATAAATGCGACCATGCCAATCATCAGCAACGGCGCTGATTCCCCAAGCGCCCGGCTCATACCGATGATGGTTCCGGTGAGCATGCCCGGCAGCGCCAGCGGCAATACGTGATGAAAGACCACCTGCATCTTCGACGCGCCCAGGCCCAGTGCGGCTTCCCTTATGGACGGGGGCACCGACTGGATGGCGGCGCGCGAGGCAATAATGATCACCGGCAACGTCAGCAGCGAGAGAACCAGTCCGCCGACCAGCGGCGCAGATCGCGGCAATGCCATCCAGTTGATGAACACCGCGAGGCCCAGCAGGCCGAACACGATCGATGGCACGGCCGCCAGGTTGTTTATATTGACCTCGATGAGATCTGACCACCGGCTCCTTGGCGCAAATTCCTCGAGGTAGATAGCCGCGGCAACGCCGATGGGGAACGCGAGGGCCACAGTTACAATGAGCATGTAAAACGAGCCCATCAGCGCGCCCCTGATACCGGCCAGCTCCGGTTCCCGCGAATCACCGTTCGTGAACAGAGCCGTGTTGAACCGGGTTTCGAGTCTATCCGATCGCTGCAGCGACTCTACCCATGCTACCTGGGCGTCACTGATCGGACGCAATGATTCATCGATCGACGGATCGATATTTCCTTTTATGAGCATGTCCACGTTCGATGCTGCGGGCACCCAGATTTCGACGGTCGAACCGAGCAGTGATGGATCGCCCGCGACCAGGTCACGCAGCTCGTAGCCCGCCGCGACACTTACGAGCCGGTACAGTTCGCGTCGTTCACCGCGTCCGGACACGTTCGGGAAATCCCTGCGCAGTGCGTTCCGGACGAGTCCGTCGAAATCCGCGTAGGCCAGGTCGAGTTCGCCGTCGGGGGCGAGTACGCTTTCCGACATCACAACGTCGAGCTTTATGAAAGTCTGTTTGAACGCAGACGCCCCCTGCACTATGAGGGTTGCAAAGAAGACTCCGAGGAATATCACGCCCACCGCGGTCGCCAGCATCCCGGTGGCGCGGAACGTCGCCTCTTTACGGCGGCGGCGCGCGAGGCCCGCTTCGACGATTTCCCTCGATTTTTTCCGACTCGCTGTCATGGTGTTACTCGTATTGCTCCCGGTACTTGCGCACGAATGTAAGACCGATAACGTTCAGGCAGAGCGTCACCACGAATAGCATGAGGCCGAGTGCAAACGCCGCCAGCGTCTTCGCGCTATCGAACTCCTGGTCGCCCACGAGCAACGTGACGATCTGCACCGTGACCGTCGTCACCGCTTCGAAGGGATTCGCGGTAAGGTTCGCCGCGAGGCCCGCGGCCATAACTACGATCATGGTTTCGCCGATTGCACGAGAAACGGCGAGCAGTATCCCGCCGACGATTCCGGGCAGTGCCGCAGGCAGCATTACTCTTACCATCGCCTCGGAACGGGTCGAACCAAGTCCAAGCGCGCCATCGCGCATCGCAGTGGGAACGGCGTGAATCGCATCATCGGACAATGAAGAAACCAGCGGGATGATCATGATGCCCATCACAAGGCCGGCGGCAAGTGCGCTCTCGGACGCCACCTCGAGTCCAATGGACTCACCGGCAGTACGCACCCAGGGTGCGACAGTCAGTGCCGCAAAGAATCCGTACACCACTGTCGGGATACCCGCCAGTATCTCGAGCAACGGTTTTGCGACCGCACGTACCCGCGAGGACGAGTATTCGGCAAGATAAATCGCGGTCATTAGACCGACGGGTACTGCAACAACCATGGCGATGGCCGTGATGAGCAGCGTACCGGCGAAAAGCGGCACCGCACCGAAACTGCCCGACGAGCCAACCTGGTCCGCCCGTATGGCAGTCTGCGGACTCCAGCTGAGACCAAACAGAAACTCGGTCAGCGGCACTTCGCGAAAAAACCGGATCGCTTCGAACAACACGGACAGCACGATACCGACCGTCGTGAGAATCGCGATACTTGAAGCGGCAATAAGCAGATAGAGCACGACCTGCTCTACCCGGTTGCGGGCGCGAAACTCGGGACGGATCCGCCGCAGTGCGATCGCCCCGCCGAGGCCAGCGATGCCGAGCGTCAGCGCTGCAAGCATCCGGCGACTTGCCGCAACATAGTCGTTATAGCGATCGGCAGCATCACGCATGACCGCGTCGATCTCGCCGCTGATCGCGTCGCCGGCGGCAAGGTTCTGGATATTGTTAACGAGCAGGTTGAGTTCGCCCGCCGACATCGTTCTTTGCGCGCCCGGCAGACTCTCGATGATCAGCGCAACAATCACCTTCGGCTCGACAAGCACCCACACGAGAAACAGGCCGAGCGCCGGCAGCAGGCACCAGATCAGCGTGAAGTAGCCGTAATAACCCGGCAGGGAGTGCAGCCGCGCACTATGGGCCAGCCCGCCTACCACGGCGAAGGAACGCCGGCGCCCCATGAAAAAGGCGCCTCCCGCCATCGCCGCAAGCAGCAATATGAGCGTCAGGTTCTGCATTTGCGCTGTTGCTCTGGTCCCTCGACAAATAATACGGCGGCCCTTTCCGAGCCGCCGACGGTTTCAGAGGCTGGGATAAGGCTTACTGGCTGGCGAGTGTCAGGGACTTCAACTCCCTGACGTTCGCCGCGACCTCACTGCGTTCGTCTTCCGGCATCGGGATCAGGCCACGATCCGAAAGGTAGCCCTCATCACCCCACGCGCGTTCGCTCGTGAACTCGCGCAGGAAACCGCGCAGCCCGGGAATGACATCCACGTGTGCTTTCTTCGCGTAGAAGTATAGCGGCCGCGAGACCGGATAGCTGCCGTCTGCAATCGCGTCGAACGTCGGCTCGACGCCGTCAACTGCAGCGCCTTTAACCTTTTCGGCGTTCTGATCCAGGAAGCTGAACCCGAAAATCCCGAACGCATCCGGATTGGCCTCGAGCTTCTGCACGATCAGATTGTCGTTCTCGCCTGCTTCCACGAACGCGCCGTCTTCGCGAATCGTGTGGCAAATCGCCTTGTAACGGTTCTTGTCCGTATTCTTCAGTTCCTTGATCCACGGAATCGTCTTGCAGCCACCTTCCATTGCGAGTTCGACGAACGCGTCACGCGTACCGGACGTCGGCGGCGGTCCCAGTACCTCGATGCGGGTCGCCGGCAGCGCCGGATTGATATCCGCCCAGGTTCTGTTCGGATTCTCGATCAGTTCGCCTTCAGCGCCACCGGGCACCTCCTTGGCAAGCGCATGGTACAGGTCAGCCCGCGTCAGCGAGACTGCAGGCGCGCCGATTGCATTGGCGAGGACGATGCCGTCGTAACCGATCTTGACTTCGACGATCTCCGTGACGCCGTTCGCCGCGCAGGTGTCGACCTCGGACTGCTTGATCGCGCGCGAAGAATTGGTGACGTCCGGATAGTCCACGCCCACGCCGTCACAAAACAGCTTCAGTCCGCCGCCCGAACCGGTCGACTCTACTTTCGGTGTCTTGAATTCCGAACTCCGACCGAAGCGCTCCGCAACGACAGTCGAAAACGGGTATACGGTGGACGAGCCGACCACGTAGACGTAGTCGCGTCCGGACTGGGCGACGGCGGTACCGCCGATCGCCATCGAAATCAGTGTGCTTGCCAGCAGTAGCTTTGCTGTGCTTCTCTTTGCCACAATCAATCCTCCGGGTTCTTGGGCGTCGTGGCGTAAAGCTTAGCGGCAAATTGTTACCGAATTGTTGCAAAGCGCCTGTTGATAGCGGCTACGACACAGACAGAAAAACCTTATTTTTTCGATTATTTTCAATAGATTATTAATGACTTCTTGAATTGCTGTAAGGACCTGGAGCAGACCACTTGCAAGATCCCGTACTCAGTCTCCTGTTCGACCTCATGCGGCGACGCTCCATAACGCCCGATGACGCCGGCTGCCAGGAACTCATCGCATCCAGGCTGGGCCAGGTCGGCTTCGACTGCGAGACGATGGTTTTCGGCGATGTAACCAATCTGTGGGCACGACGCGGCACGGCATCGCCATTACTCTGCTTTGCCGGGCATACGGACGTCGTGCCCCCGGGCGAGGTCGGCGACTGGCGCTCGGACCCGTTCGAACCCGATATCCGCGGCGAACACGTCTACGGTCGCGGCGCCGCCGATATGAAAAGCGGGCTTGCCGCCATGATCGTGGCGGTTGAGAGATTCGTTGCTGAATATCCCGGTCATCCGGGCAGCGTCGCTTTCCTGATCACCAGCGACGAGGAAGGCCGTGCGCGAGACGGCACCCTGAAAGTAATGGAGGCGCTGAACGGTCGGGGCGAACACATTGACTGGTGCGTCATCGGCGAGCCTTCGAGCCATGCTGAGCTGGGCGATATCGTCCGGATCGGCCGTAGAGGGTCACTGAGCGGCATGCTCGAAGTACGCGGTGTCCAGGGCCACGTCGCCTATCCGCATCTCGCCGACAATCCTATTCGCAGCTTTGCGCCCGTACTTGCCGAACTGCACGGCATCGTCTGGGACGAGGGTAACGAGTTTTTTCCGCCGACCAGCTTCCAGGTGGTCAATATCCAGAGTGGCGTGGGCGCCCCCAATGTCACGCCTGCGCAGCTATCGGCACGCTTCAACTTCCGCTATTCGACCGAGTGGGACCAGCACAGGCTGAAGGAGCGCGTCCATGCGATCCTGGACGCCCATGAGATCGACTACGAACTCCGCTGGCATCTCTCCGGCGAACCCTTTCTTACCGAGCCTGGGCCCCTGATCGATGCCGTCAGCCGGGCAGTCGAAGAACATACGGGCCATGCACCTGAATTATCGACCGGCGGTGGTACATCTGATGGGCGGTTTATATCGCCGGCCGGCGCCGACGTGGTCGAACTCGGTCCGATCAGCGCGTCGATCCACAAGATCGACGAGCACGTCCGAATGGAAGACGTAGCCACGCTGGCTTCGATGTACCAGCGCATCCTGGAGCTGTTACTGGTTTGCGCTAACCGCGCCTGAGATTGTTCCAGGTACCGCCGACGCCCAGCCCGACCATCCAGACCAGGACCCAGGCCGGCATGGACAGGCCGAGAAACTGCCACACGATCTCGGCGCACTCCCCGGAACCCGTGAAAACTTTACCCAGCACCTCGGTAAACGGCAGGGTCTCGAGCATGTAATCGAGGCCCGGGCCGCAGGACGGTACCTTGTCGGGCGGCAACTGCTGCAGCCAGGCATGCCGGCCGGCGACGATCCCACCGGCAATGGCTGCCACGCCCAGCAGCACGCTGTATACGATACGCCCCGCGCCCGACGGATTGTGCATTGCCGCGATGAGAAAGATGACACCGATCGATATGACGGCGACACGCTGGAATACGCACAACGGGCACGGGTCGAGCAACAGCACGTGCTGCGCAAACAGGGCAAAGCCCATGAGTCCGCAACAAACCGCGAAGCCCGCGAAATTGACTACGCGCCGTGACGGCAGGCTATCCAGGGTCATCCGGCGTTACTCGTCGACGAGATCTTCCGAGATATCGGTGTGGCGGACGTCCCGGCCTTCAACCATGTAGATGACGTACTCGCAGATATTTTTCGCGTGATCGCCGATCCGCTCAAGTGATCGAGCGGCCCACGTAACGTTCATCACGCGCTTGATGCTGCGCGGGTCCTCCATCATGAAGGTGATGCATTGCCGCGTAATCGCATCGTATTCGTCGTCGACGAGCTCGTCCTCTTTAACGACCTCAAGGGCCTCGGCCACATCGAGACGCGCGAACGCGTTCATGGCGTCGCGCAGCATGTGCGAAACGTGACTGCCCAGGTTCTTGAGTTCGCGGTACGAATCCGCCGGCCGGTCCATGCCCGCGAGTTTCGACGCGAGGAAGCCGATCTTCTCCGCCTCGTCGCCGATCCGCTCGAGGTCTGTGATTGTCTTGATGATCGCAACGATCAGTCGCAGGTCTCCCGCCGCAGGCGCCCGTGTGGCGAGGATCCGGCTGCACTCCTCGTCGATATCGACCTCGAGGTTGTTGACCTTGTAGTCGTCGTTCGCGACCTTGAGGCCGAGTTCGCTGTCGCCGCTGACAATCGCCGCGATCGCCCGCGACAGCTGGGTCTCAACAAGGCCACCCATACTGAGGACGGTGTTACGAAGATCCTCGATGTCCTTGTTGAATCGCCGCGAGATGTGGTCGGTAAAGTTGGAAGCTTCCATAAGATATCCACGCTTGCCCAAGCGAACTCTATGTCACTTTAAAATGAACGTTACGTCAAGCTCTTAGCCAAAACAATCGAGACGACTTTACTTCCACTTCCACTGCGCGTCGAGCATCAGGCGATTGAAATCCCGTTTGTCGCCCGAGCTGACGTCGGTCTCGTTAATGAAGTACTGCGCGCCGATCGTCCAGCTCTTGCTCACGCCATAATCGACCTTGAAGAAATGGCCCCTGTTGTCGGTGCCGCCGCCGGCAAAGTCGGAATCCGTCAGCAAGCCCAGCATCGCGTCGGCCTCCTTGTCGGCGTAAAGGTAGGTGAATTGCCACTGGCCTCTGCTCTTGGCCTGGCCAAAGCGGGTGCCGAGCGTCCAGCCAGTATCGTTGTCCGGTGCGTCGCTGTTATTCACGAAGTCGGCAAACACGACCGCCGGCCATCCCCCCAGGTCGAAGGCAGCCTCGGCAAATACCTGGGTAAGCAGGTAGTCGTAGAGATACACGCAATCTTCACCGGGGACGGTGCCGCAGAGCTGTCCGTCGGCCTGCACGGCCGTGTTGCCGAAGTAGTCGCCGGGATCCGAGGGATCACCGAAAGTCGTGGTGTCACCCTGGGTCGGTATCGAGTAATAGGCCACGCCGCCCGTCAGCTTTGCGCCCGCGAACTCGCCGGTCGCGCCAAACTGCGCTCCCCAGCTGAGCGCGTCATTGCCTCTGCGGCTGTCGCTTTCGAGGAACGTGCCGATGGCGTTTACGAAGTACCAGTCGCGCTTGTACTTCATCGAGATGCCTTCCGGCGTCCAGTCACCGTCCCACATCAATGCCTGTTTGCCGACGCGATACAGCGGGTTCTTGAATTTACCGCCGACAAGATGCAGACCATCCATGATCTCCCAGTCCGCATACGCCAGGTTCAGCGCCACGTTTTTCGATGACCCGCCGCCGCCCAGTGTCTGGTTGGTCGAAACGGGATCGTCGCCACCGGTCGCAAGCCCGAATCCTACTTCGATGTCGTCCGACAGGTCGGCTCGGACATTTACCCGCGCACGAATCCGGTTGCGCCGACGCGTATCGCTGCCCTCGGGATCAATCCTCTCGTAGCGGTAGCGGAAATCGCCATTGAGCCGGATCCGATCCGACCAGCTGTCACTCGCTGCAGGCGCCTCAGCCAGGGCAGCCTCGGCTACAGTGGTCTGAACCTCGGCGATAGCCGTCGCCGATGCACTCTGTGCCCGACGGAGCTCCGCGTTTTCCGCGGCGAGCTCTTCGAGCCGTTGCGATACCAATGCGAGTTGCTTGCGCAGCTCTTCGATCTCTGCCTCACTGACGGCGCCAAATGTGACAGGAGAGACCAGCAGACCAATGGCCAGGGTCGGAATTAATAGTCTTTTCATTTGCTACTCCAGGCTATGTCCTGAGCGATAGGCGAATCGAACGCGACCGGCTGTGCATCGTACAGGCAGCGTGCGGCGGTGCATGCGCAAAGCTACTGGTCGGGAATTCTGACGCGGGTTCTTTACAGAATTGTTACGAAATCATCATCTTCTCGTAATCCGAATCGCGCGTACCGAATCTTCACAAGAGATTGTTGGTGGGGTTCTGTCGCTGCGCGATGACCGGTGAATCAGCCGCGCTTCCCGCCGCTGACGATCGGTACCGGCGGCTCGAGCACTACCCGCTCGGCGGGGAAGCGGCAGCAAAACTCGCTGCCCCTGCCGAGGTCACTCGTTACCGAAAGCTCCGCATCGTGGCGGTTTAGGACGTGCTTGACGATCGCGAGGCCCAGGCCGACGCCACCGTCTTCCCGGGTACGCCCACGGTGCACGCGGAAGAAGCGTTCCGTCAGGCGCGGTATCTGGTCGGCGGGGATACCCTCGCCGGTGTCCGTCACTATGATTTCGCCGCCCTCCGGGTCGACGCGCCAGGTCAGCGAGATATGACCATCGGCAGGCGTATGCCGTACGGCATTCGACAACAGGTTGGTAATCAGCGACTCGATCTCATTGCCGGCCGCCAGTAACTGCGCCGAGGACTCCGACTGAACTTCGATGTCAGCGACATCTTTCTGGCCGGCGTAGGATTTTTTTGCCGCGGCAAGCAAGCCGCTAACGTCGACCACTTCGTCTTTGCTTGCCGGACCGGCACTTTCGAGCCGCGAAAGCTCCAGCAGTTCGCTCACGACGGTATTCATGCGCTGCGCCTGCTCCTGCATCTGGCGGACAGGTTGCGCCCAGTTTCTTTCGAGATCGGGATCCTCGGATAGGCTGTCCAGGTAGCCGCTGATCACGGTCAACGGCGAACGAAGCTCGTGTGAAGCATTCGCGACGAAGTCGCGGCGCATCTTGGTCAGCCGGATCTGCTCCGTGATATCCCTGAGAAACAGCAGCTTCTGGTTTGCTCCATACGGCACAACCCTGCAGTTCAGCCAGCCCTCGTCTTTTACCGGCGACGGGATCTCGATTTCCTGCGCAAACGCATCGGTCCGTAACAACTTAGTCAGTTTCGGATCGCGCAGGATGTTGTCCACCCTTTGACCGCGGTCCTTTTTGCGCTTCAGACCACCGAGTTGCTTCGCCGCCTTGTTGCACATGACGATCTGGTTTTCTTCGTCCAGGATAACCGCGCCGTCGGGCATCGCGTCAGTCGAGCGGCGGATTTCCTTGAGCAGCCGACGGTATTCGCGCTTGGACCGCAATGCACGTTCGTGTTCGTAGTTGAAGCGTGAGAACATCTGCTGCCAGATGCCCTCGCCGTATCGGAATTGCTCGAAATCTCGGGTATACACGGCGCGATTGAAGCTAAGCAGCTGCCGTGTCTGCCACACCAGGATTACCAGGGCTGCCACCAGCAGCCCCCAGGCCGCGTGACCGTATACCCAGCCGATCAGGCCGCCGGCAAGCAGGATGCCGGCTATACCTAAAACAAATTTTCGGGAGGATCCGGGCATATCCTACTCAGGAATCGCAAACCGAGAAGCGGTAACCGGCGCCCCGGACCGTCTGGATGTAAGCATCGGCGCCCTGCTCCGCGAGCGCTTTGCGCAGCCGCCGCACGTGGACGTCGACGGTCCGCTCTTCCACGTACACGTTCGCTCCCCACACGCGATCGAGCAACTGGGTGCGACTGTAGACACGATCGGGATGGGTCATCAGGAACCGCAACAGGCGATATTCGGTCGGGCCGAGGCGGATCTCCGAACCGTCGGCCACCACCCGGTGTCCGGCCGCATCCAGTTCGAGCACCCCGGACTGCAATATTTCATCATTCACGGACTGCGACCGCCGCAAAACCGCCTGTATTCGCGCAATCAGCTCGCGTGGCGCGAAGGGTTTGGTGACATAGTCGTCTGCCCCGCCCTCGAGGCCTGCAACCTTGTCGTATTCGTCGGCGCGCGCGGTGAGCATGATGATCCCCAGGTCTTCATTGCCTTGTTCGCGCTTCAGCGTACGCGTCAATTCGAGCCCGCTCATGTCAGGCAGCATCCAGTCGATCAGTGCGAGGTCCGGGCGTTCGTCAGCCAGTAACCGCCGTGCACTGCGGCAGTCGGCCGCTTCGACGGTCTCGAACCCGGCTCTGACCAGGTGGAACGCGATCATTTCCCGGATCGGCGCCTCATCTTCGACTATCAGTATTTTGCCAGCTGCCATCGTCTGTTCCAGTTACACGCGTACATACGGGCGGCCGATGCCCGTACGCGATGCATTACAGCAGTACTATATTACAGAACTGTTACGAGCCCGGCGGCCTGGCGGGTTGCGCGACCGTCTGGCGAAGGTAGGCGGGAACCACCTCCTGGGGATCGATCGCGGCGCCGGCTTCGACCAGCGCACAGCCGGCTGCCAGCAGATACCGTGCTGAGGGGTGGCTGACGGAACTGACCGCCGCCAGCAGCGCCCGGTTGGTTTCGAGAAGCAACGGATAGCGCTGCCAGCCGAAGCCCGCCGCCGTGAAGCGGCCGGGCTCCAGCTCGAGTTCGCTCATTACGGACTGACCGTGCAGGCGTTCGGCGCCGAGTAACGCCGGCACCCCCCTGCTGCCGGCGGCATACAGCCCGAGGTAGACCTCGTCCATGTGCGCGTCCTGGCAGACGGCGACCGCCCCGGCACCCTCTTTATCCATGACCTGGGCCGCAACGGCGAGCATCGACGACACCGGCACGATCCTGATGCCGGCACCGTGCGCAAGCCCCTGGGCGACGGACGCCGCGATCCGCATCCCGATGAACGATCCGGGCCCGTTGCCGAGCACGACCGCATCGAGATCCGCGGGTGTTATATCACCTTCCTCCAGCACCTCATTGATCATCGGCACGAGGAGGCGGGTGTGCTCGCGTGCCTGCTCCTCGTGACGGCAAACCACCCTTTTCCCCAGCTGCAGCGCCACGGAACAGGCCAGCGACGAGGTATCGAGTGCCAGTAGCTTCATGCGACAGCGCCCGATCGTTGGTGACGTTCGAAAAAGCGCTCGACATCCTTGATGTCAGTGGTCGTGCCCATCGGCTCGAGGATCGCGAGAAACGTCTTGCCGTAACCGCGGGACGTGATGCGCGGATCGCACAGCACGATGACACCGTAGTCGTTTTCACCGCGCAGGAGCCGGCCCGCGCCCTGTTTCATGGCCAGCGCCGCCTGCGGCAGCTGGTGCTCGGCAAAGCCGTTGCCCCCCTCGCGGCGGATGAATTCCAGGCGCGCCATCATCAGGGGGTCCGCCGGAGACGCGAACGGCAACTTGTCGATCGCGACGACGGTCAGCGCGGTGCCGCGGACGTCGACCCCCTCCCAGAAGCTGCCCGTGCCGAGCAGAACGGCATTGCCGGAATCGCGAAAGCGCCTTAGCAGGTCGTCGCGAGGCGCCGCACCCTGCACGAACAGCGTGCGGCCACCGAGCCGTTTCTTGCGCGAACGCAACCACTTTTTCGCCGCATTGAGTGCGCGGTGGCTGGTGAACAGGCAGAACACCCCGCCACGGGTCAGCTCCAGCAGCGGCATCACAGCCTCCATCACCGCATCCGTGTGCGCCGGGTCGGACGGCTGCGGCAGGCCTCGCGGGAGGTAGACCAGGCCGTTGTCGGCCAGCGCATAGGGACTCGGAAACGCCAGGCCTGCCACAGCCCCCAGCCCCATTCGCGACGTGAAATGCGAAAAGTCGTCGCCGACCGCCAGCGTCGCGGAGGTGAATATCCAGGCCTGGTGACCGGCGCCGATGAGCGCAGACAGCGTCGTGGACACGTCCAGCGGTGTCAGGTTCACCCGGATACTGCGCGGATTGACCTCGAGCCAGCGCAGGCCGTCCCAGCTGTCCTCGCTTGCCAGCAGCGCGAGCCGCTCGCCGAGGCTCTGCAACTGCTCGTGCAGCTTGGCGATGTCGGCCGAGCCGTCGCTGAGCGCCTCGAGGCCTCTTGCCGCATCGCCGATCGCGGCCCCGAGTGCGGCGAATGCTTCGCGCATGTCGGGCATCAGCTCGTCCAGCTGGTGCCTGCCTTCCTGCCGTGGCGCGGCCAGACGCAGCGTCTTGATAGCGGTATCCAGCCGGTCTACACGCCGCTGCAGCTCCGCTTCCCGGAACGGTAATGTCGCCACCTGCACCTCGTCCACGACACGCTGCAGTTCGCGGCTGCCGACGGCAACGCCGAAGAACTGCACGGCCAGGTCCGGGAGCTGGTGGGCCTCGTCGATGATCACGGCCTCCGCGTCCGGGAGAAACTCGACGAATCCGCTCTCCTTCATCGCGAGATCCGCGAGCAGGAGATGGTGGTTGACGACGACGAGGTCCGCCTCCTGGGCCCGCCGCCTGGCTTTGACGACGTGGCAGTCGGAATATTGCGGACAGTGCTGCCCCAGGCAGTTGTCGCTCGTCGACGTCACCAGCGGCCAGATCGCCGAGTCCTCCGCAACCGCGGTCAGCTCGGCGCGGTCGCCGCTGTCGGTGTGGTGACGCCACTCGCGAACCTCGGTGTAATCGCCAGCGAGCGGCGCGGCGATATCGTCGAGCTGGTCGAGCCGGTGCAGGCACAGGTAATTTGCGCGGCCTTTCAGGAGCGCCGTGCTGACGGGCCGGCCGACCGCTTTGCCGATCAGTGGCAGGTCCCGGTGATACAGCTGATCCTGCAGCGCCTTGGTGCCGGTGCTGATAATGGTCTTGCGACCGCTCATCAGCGCGGGCAGGAGGTAGGCGAAGGTCTTGCCGGTGCCGGTGCCGGCTTCGATAACGAGCTTTTCAGCCGTTGCAATGGCATCCGCGACGGCCTCGGCCATCCACGCCTGGCCGGCGCGGGGCTGGAAACCCGGCAGCCACTCCTTGAGCGGGCTGGCGTCGCCGAAAAATTCAGGCAGGCTGGTCACGAGCGACAGGGTACACGCTTGAACCCCGCATTGGGTATCGCATTACCGGCCCCGGCGGCGAGGTTCGCGCACAAATCAAGTTCGGAAAACACGGGCTGCAATCGTATGCATTCCCGGTATAATGCCGCCCCCACGATTCCCGACGTCCGGCATTAGAATTATGACTACCAAGCTCCCGGCCCTCAAGGAATGGGTCGACCAGATCGCAGAACTCACGCAACCCGACTCCGTTCACTGGTGCAACGGAGGATCTGCGGAGTACCACCGTCTCATTGCCGAGATGATCGAGACAGGCACGCTGTCCGCGCTCAACGATAACGGCTATCCGAACTGTTACCTGCACTTGTCGAACCCCAATGACGTCGCCCGTGTCGAGCACCTGACTTTCGTCTGCACACCGGAGCAGGAAGACGCCGGCCCCAACAACAACTGGATGAGCCCGGACGAGGCGCACGCGAAGATGGATGCGCTGTTCGACGGTGCAATGCGCGGTCGGACGATGTACGTGATTCCGTACTGCATGGGCCCGATCGACTCGCCCTATTCACGCTGCGGCGTCGAGATTACCGACAGCCCGTACGTGGTCATCAACATGGAGATGATGACGCGCATGGGCGGCGACGCGCTCGCGAGGATTGAGCGCGAAGGCACTTTCGTAAAAGGGCTGCACTCCACGGGGGATCTCGATCCCGAGCGGCGCTTCATCGTGCATTTCCCGGAGGAACTCTCGATCCAGAGCTTCGGCTCCGGCTATGGGGGCAACGCGTTGCTCGGCAAGAAGTGCCACGCACTCAGGATCGCCAGCCACCAGGCCCGGACCGAGGGCTGGCTGGCCGAGCACATGCTGCTGATGGGGATCGAGAGCCCGGACGGCGAAACCCACTACATCGCCTGCGCCTTCCCGTCGGCCTGCGGCAAGACCAATCTCGCGATGCTGATTCCGCCGCACTCGATGCCCGGCTGGAAGATCTGGACGCTGGGCGACGACATAGCCTGGCTGCACCTCGATGAGGACGGAGTTCTGCGTGCCATAAACCCGGAGTCCGGCTATTTCGGCGTCGTGCCCGGCACCAACGAGAAAACCAACAAGAACGCGTTCGACATGATCCACCACAACACGATCTTCACGAACGTGGCGCGCACCGCGGACAACAAGCCGTGGTGGGAAGGCAAGAAAATCGGCGAACCCGCGTACGACTGGCAGGGGCGCGAATACGATGCGGCGAACGGCCCGGCCGCACACCCGAATTCGCGATTCACGGCTGCCGCAACCAACAACCCGAGCTACTCCAAGCTCGCGGATGCCCCCGAGGGCGTGCCGATCTCGGCCATCGTCTTCGGCGGCCGGCGCAAGGAACTCGCACCGCTGGTGTACGAAGCGAAGGACTGGCAGCACGGTGTCTTCGTCGGCGCCAGCGTCGCATCGGAGACCACAGCGGCGATGGTCGGCGAAGTGGGCGTGGTGCGCCGCGATCCGATGGCCATGAAGCCGTTCTGCGGCTACAACTTCGGCGACTACTGGTCGCACTGGCTGTCGTTTCCAAAGCGCACCAGCAAGCTGCCGGGGATCTTCCACGTCAACTGGTTCCGCCAGGATGAGGACGGCAAGTTCATCTGGCCCGGTTTCGGCGAGAACCTGCGCGTACTGCGCTGGATCATCGATCGCGTCGAGGGTCGCGTCGAAGCGCGCGAGACGCCGATCGGCTTTCTTCCCAATGCCGAGGATATCGACACCTCGGAACTCGACATCGACGCGGCGACGATACGCAAGCTCACGACGATCAACCCGGTGACCTGGGCCGAGGAAATGGACGCCATCGGCGAGTACCTCGAGACCTTTGGTGACCGCACGCCGCAGGCCTTGCTCGACGAGCAGCAGCGCATCAAGTCGGAGCTGGACGCGGTAGACTGGCCGCGCTAAACAATTAGGGGACAGTGACTTAAAGTGCCAGGCACTGGTGCCTGGCACTTTAAGTCACTGTCCCCTAATTGTTAGTCGATGGCTTTGAAGTGGATCGCCAGGCTGTCGCCCGGCTGCTCCACACGGCCGAGCCCTATCGTGCCTTCGTCGTGCAGTTCAGTGGAATCGCGGCGAACAAACGTCTCCTCACCCTGCAAATTCTGCAGGAAAGTACCGTTGGTACTCTGGTCGACGAGAATGAACTTGCCGCGGCGTAGTTCGATCTTGGCATGAATGCGTGAGATAAGATTACCCTTCACCACGAGGTCGTTGTCGTCGGCACGGCCGATATTCACACTCTTGCGCTTGTCGCTGACTTCGACGGTCTGGTCGCGGACACTCAGTACCATGCGCGATGCCTTGCGACCGCGATTCTCCCACTCGATCGTGGGCAGCATGCTCGTCGCTTCTTCGGGATTCCAGAGCAACTCATAGAGAGCAACTTCGTCCATTTTGCCGCGCACGGTGGCGACGTCGATCTGCCGCGTCTGTTCCTGCAGTTTCGGGCTCATCTTCTCGACGGTCTCGCCGGAAATAACGATCTGCCGCGATTTCGCCTGCGATGTCATGCGATTGGCCGTATGCACGGCGGCCCCGAAAATGTCATTCTGCTCCTGCACGACCGGCCCGAAATGGCAACCCACCCGGATGGAGACCGGAATGCGGCCGCCCTGCCGGCTTTCCGTGGATATCCGGGACTGCATCATTACCGCGGCACCCATGGCGTCGTCAACGGTCGCAAAGGTCGACATGACTTCATCACCAATCGTCTTGATGACGGTGCCGCTGTAGTTGTGGGTAGCGTCTTTCATGACATCGAGGCACAACGCAACGGTCTCGCTGGCCTTGGTATCGCCGAACTTGTCGTACAGCTGAGTGCTGCCAACCACGTCGGCAAAGAGGATTGCGACTTCCAGGTCCTGTGCCATCTCAGACTTTAAAGCGGTTTGTGCCTGTCACCGTCAACTTTTTAATATACAAGTTATTTTTCGGCAACGATATAAGCGATCCACGCAAGATCCGCTTCACCCCTGTCTTCAGGTGTAAACTCGCCGTTGCCCTCGCCGTCCTCGTCCTCGCCTTCCCAGTAAACCGTCGCCCTGGAAAAACCCGCCTCGAGCAACATGTCGCGAAGCTCCGGCGCCGTGTACAGCCGCCACGAATAACTGAAAGCTCGCTTTATCTTCGAGCCGTCGGGAAACTTGAAGTGGATGTGGCACTTCATGTGGTTTGTCACCGGATGGAACTCGGCCTGTTCCCAGATGTACGTGAAGCCGTCCAACTTGGTCTTTTCCTTGGTTTCCTCGAACGATTCCGGGCCGCCGAACATATCCATGAACAGGACACCGTCGTCCTTCAGTGCGTCGTAACAGCAGCGCATGTAGCGGACCATTGTCTCGCGCTCTTCGAAAATCCAGTAGCTGAAATTGAAGGCGGCAAGCACATCCACCTTCGGCGTTTCGACATCCAGCACGTTCGACTCGATCAAACTGACACGAGCCTGGTCCTCACTCGGCAAGCGCCCTACCCTGTGCGTGCGTCCCCACTCGAGCACAGACGGATCGATGTCGACGCCGATTGCCTGGTACTCACTGCCTTGCCGTACCCACTCACAGCAGGCACTCGCGGTACCGCAGAAGTCCTCCCGGAACAGGTGCGCGGTACGGCCACTCAATTCCCGAAATGTCGTCTGCATGAACTCGACTTCATTTTCGACGTTCTGCACCGACTCTTCGTAGAGTTCATGAATGTCGGCCTGCTCGGCCATCGTCGGTCGATTCTTCTTGGGATTCAGGCTCATTGGAAGTAGTACGCTCGCAGCTTGGAAAGGTTGGCCATTGTAACGGACTTACGCGGCAACGGGCATCTTATCCAGCGCGTCGATCAACACGTCGGGTCCGGCAGCATCTTTGAATGCATTCTCGCTGATATGTCGGCGCCAGGTGCGTGCGCCGGGTCTTCCGGTAAACAGGCCAAGCATGTGCCTGGTGATCCGGCCGAGACGTTCACCGCGAGCCAGTTCTCTCTCGATATAGGGAATCATCTGTGCGACGACGTTATGCCGGTCGGGCGGCCTCCAGCCGGGATTGAAATGGTGCTCCAGGTGCGCGAGGAAATACGGATCGTGGTAGGCCTGCCGGCCGATCATTACACCGTCGACATTTTCCAGGACCTCGTCGACCTGCTCTACCGTCGTAATCCCGCCGTTGACAATAATCTCGAGCTCCGGCAGTTCCTGCTTGAGCTGAAAGACCCGTTCGTACCTCAGCGGCGGCACGGAGCGATTCTCTTTCGGACTCAGGCCCTCGAGAATCGCGACCCGCGCGTGCACGATGAACTTCCGGCAGCCGGCCTGACGCTGGACGTCGACAAATGCCTTCAGGAACTCGTAACTGTCTTCGTCGTCGATACCGATTCGCGTCTTGACGGTAACCGGCGCGTCGCACTGCGACCGCATTGCCAGCAGGCAATCCGCCACCACCTCCGGGCGGGCCATGAGGCATGCGCCGAACTGCCCGCTCTGTACGCGGTCGCTCGGGCAACCCACGTTGATATTGATCTCGTCGTAGCCGAATTGGGCGCCCCGGCTCGCCGCCTCGGCCATCAGCGCAGGATCGCTGCCGCCGACCTGCAGCGCCACCGGGTGTTCCGAAGCGTCGAATTCGAGTAATGCCGCATAGTCGCCATGATGAATGGCCGCCGCCGTCACCATCTCTGTGTACAGCATTGCACTCGGACTCAGCAGCCGCAGGAAATACCGGCAATGCCGGTCCGTCCAGTCCATCATCGGCGCCACCAGCACTGACCCGCGCTTCATCGATTTATGCAAGCTTCTTTCCCAATCAACGTGCATCCACCTATATAATCCATATGCAATGAAACTGAAATCGAAATCGGCGGATCACGGTCATGTTTGACACCGCAGAGCTCGGACAGAGCATCCCGAAGGCAGACTTCAAGAAACGCGAGCCCGAACTGCGCGCGAGCCTCCTGCAACTCCAGTACCAGGCACTGGAGATGGCGCGCTTCCCGATCATCATCGACTTTGCCGGCGTCGATGGTGCCGGCAAGGGCACGACGATGAACATGCTGGACAAGTGGATGGACCCGCGCTGGATACGGGCCATCGGCTATCAGCCGCCGTCGGAAGAAGAAAACGCGAGGCCGCGATTCTGGCGCTACTGGCGCGACATCGCGCCGAAAGGCCGCATGGGCGTCTACCTCAGCGGGCGTTACTCCGCCCCACTGCTGCAGCGCGTTTACGGCGAGATCGACGACGCGGAGTTCGACGACCGGCTCGCGGAAATCATCCGCTTCGAGAACACGCTTGCGGACGACGGCGCCCTGATACTCAAATTCTGGATGCACCTCAGCCGGGACGCGCAAAAAGAACGGCTCGAGGCGCTCTCGGCCGACCCGATGCTGAGCTACAAGGTAAAGGACCAGGACTGGCGCAATCACGAAAACTACGACGATTTTATTGATGCTGCCGAAAAGATTATCACGCGCACCAATCGCGCGGCCGCTCCGTGGACGATCGTGGAAGGGGTCGACCCCTTTTACCGGCACATCCGCGTCGGCGAAACGATCAGGGCGGAACTGGAGCGGCATCTCGCGATTCACGAAAACTCGCCGGAGAATTCGGTCCCGATGCGGCCCGAGCCGCACGAGTCCGACGTGGAGGAATCGCTGCAGCCACTGACCATCTTCGACAACCTCGACCTGTCCGTCCGGTTCACGGACGGCAAGTACCCGAAGAAGAAAAAGAAACTCCAGGCAAAGCTGGGTGAACTCGGCCGCAAGGCGCACGAGCAAGGCCAGTCGACAGTCCTCGTATTCGAGGGACCCGACGCCGCCGGCAAGGGCGGTGCCATCCGGCGCACGGTCTGGAGCCTCGACGCGCGGACCTACCGCATCCACCAGTTTGCCGCGCCAACGGATATCGAACGCGCGCACCACTACCTGTGGCGTTTCTGGTCCAAGCTCCCGAAAGCCGGCAACGTATCCGTGTTCGACCGCAGCTGGTACGGGCGGGTCCTCGTCGAGCGCACCGAGGGATTTGCCACCGAAGACGAGTGGCGCAGGGCTTTCGGCGAGATCAACGACTTCGAGAGCCAGATCGTCGACCGGGGCATCCTGTTGCTCAAGTTCTGGCTGCACATCTCCAAGGACGAACAGCTCAAGCGTTTCGAGGAGCGCGCCGAGTCACCGTACAAGCACTGGAAGCTTACTGACGAGGACTGGCGGAACCGTGAGCAATGGGACCAGTACGAGACTGCCGCCCACGACATGGTGCAGTTTTCGAGCACCCGGGCAGCGCCGTGGATTCTCGTGGAAGGCGACAGCAAGCACTACGCGCGGCTGAAGATACTGCAGACCATCTGTGACGCGCTCGAGGAACGTATCGGCTGACCGGTCCGGCGCCCTTACCCGCGCCGGGGTACATTGCGACGTCCGCCGCAGGGGCATTCGGCCCTCCCCCATATCCGCACGTCGAAAGTCGAGATCGAGACGATCGTCGCTTGCGTCACGCCTTTTGCGGCGTAGCCGCCGTATAATAGGCGTCCACAGCAAGGAGCCGTCATGAGTACCGCAGCAAAGGCAGAGAGCCCGATGAGCAAGTCGAACCCCGCAGCGTCGTGGGCATCCTTCAGTTGGGAGGATCCCTTTCGGCTCGAGCACCAGCTCACGGACGACGAACGGCTGGTCATGGATACCGCGAGGCAGTATGCGCAGGACCGGCTGGCGCCACGGGTGCAGGAGGCCTATCGCGACGAAAAAACCGACCCCGCGATTTTCCGGGAGATGGGCGAACTGGGGCTTCTCGGGCCCACCATCGAGGGCTATGGCTGCTCGGGCCTCGGCTACGTCAGCTACGGTTTGATTGCCAGGGAAGTCGAGCGTGTCGACTCGGGCTACCGCTCGATGATGAGCGTGCAGTCGAGCCTCGTGATGTATCCCATCCACGCCTATGGCA
Source organism: uncultured Woeseiaceae bacterium (assembly GCA_947258565.1). Classification (GTDB taxonomy): domain Bacteria; phylum Pseudomonadota; class Gammaproteobacteria; order Steroidobacterales; family Woeseiaceae; genus UBA1847. Next base: position 28,153 of record CAMYJB010000007.1, on the reverse strand, counting down.
GCGGAGCACAGCGCGAGAAGTACCTGCCGAAACTCGCTACGGGCGAACTCATCGGCTGTTTCGGCCTGACGGAGCCGGACTACGGTTCCGATCCGGGTGGCATGAAGTCCCGAGCGCGCAAGGTCGACGGCGGCTATAAGCTGACGGGAACCAAGATGTGGATCTCGAACTCACCGATCGCCGACGTCTTCATCGTCTGGGCGAAGAACGACGAGGGCCGGGTGCGCGGCTTCATTTCATCCTCGACAAGGGCATGGACGGGCTGAGCGCACCGAAGATCGAGGGTAAGTTGTCGCTGCGCACGTCGATCACGGGTGAGATCGTCATGGACGGCGTGTTCGTGCCGGAGGAAAACCTGCTGCCGAACACGGAAGGCCTGAAGGGCCCGATGGGTTGCCTGAACAATGCCCGTTACGGTATCGCGTGGGGTGCGCTCGGCGCGGCCGAGGCCTGCTGGCACTCGGCACGCCAGTACGTACTGGACCGCAAGCAGTTCGGCCGGCCGCTTGCAGCGAATCAGCTCATCCAGAAAAAGCTCGCCGACATGCAGACGGAAATCGGCCTGGGACTGCAGGGCTGCCTGCAGGCGGGCCGCCTGAAGGACAATAACCAGCTTGCACCCGAGCTGATTTCACTCCTGAAGCGCAATTCCTGCGGTAAGGCGCTCGACATCGCGCGGGCCGCCCGTGACATGCACGGCGGCAACGGCATCTCGGACGAATACATCGTGTTCCGTCACATGGCGAACCTCGAGACCGTGAACACCTACGAGGGCACCCACGACATTCACGCGCTCATCCTCGGTCGTGCCCAGACGGGCATACAGGCATTCTCCGGCTGAGCGCACGCCGCCGGGAGCGGCCGCTGCGCCGGAGCCTGCGCTAGTCCTGGCAGATGTGTGACACGTTTGTCGTCGTGAAACCCGACCGCGTGCTGTTCGGGAAGAACAGCGACCGCGATCCGAATGAGGCCCAGGTCCTGAGCTGGGTGCCGGCTCGCGAGCATCCGACCGATGAACGCCTGGACTGCACCTGGATCTCGATTCCGCAGGTTCGCCGCTCCCACGCCGTCGTGCTGTGCCGCCCGTTCTGGATGTGGGGCGCCGAGATGGGCGCCAACGAGCACGGCGTGGTGATCGGCAATGAGGCGATATTCGCGCGCGATGCGCTGCAGGACGAAGGTCTCCTCGGCATGGATCTCGTGCGCCTCGGGCTCGAACGTGCAGAGACCGCCGACGGGGCCAGGGACGTGATCTGTGAGTTGATTGCGTGCCACGGTCAGGGCGGCCGATGCGGCTACGACAAGCCGGGCTTCAGCTACCACAACAGCTTCATCATCGCGGACGCCAGCGGTGCCTGGGTCGTCGAAGCCGTGGGGAAAACCGTCGCGACCCGGCGTATTGAACAGGGCGCTTATGCCATTTCCAACGGCATAACGCTGCCCGCGCTGGTGTCGCGCGAGGATCGAATCCGGCCCCGTGTCGCCGCGGCAGCCAGGCGCCGGCGCCGCGTGCAGTGTCTCGCCGAGGCGGCGGCCGATGTGCATGATGCGATAGCCGTGCTGCGGGACCATGGTGAGGGAAATGAGCGCCCACGTTTCCGGCGGCTGAATGGCGCCATGTCCGGGCCGTGCATGCACGCGGGCGGCTGGCTGGCGGCAAGCCAGACCGTCGGCAGTTTTGTCGCCGAGCTCGGCGAATCCGGGCAGGACTACTGGGCCACCGGCACTGCAGCACCGTGCCTCAGCGTATTCCGGCCGGTCTCTGTGCAGCGGCCGCGCGACGTCGGGACACCGACCGGCCGGCAGGACGACAGCCTCTGGTGGACCTTCGAGGCAATCCACCGGGCAATGCTGGGCGCAGATAGAAACTTGCTGTCTGAATACCTCGGGGATCGTGACTGTGTGCAGGCACTGGTCCTGGAAAGCGACGAGGCAGCGGCATGGACAACCGCCGATGCCTGGCTCGCGCAGTGCCGGGGCCGGCTGACGTCGATCGCTCTCGAAGACCGGCGTCCCCGCTACCTGAAGCGATACTGGGATCGCCTGCAAATGCAGGCGGGTGCAGTAAGCAAATTGCCCTGGCGCACCGCCTAGGGTGATTGGCAGGATCGAGCGTCGCAGCCTACCCGCTGCCAGGCATCTCGCCCGGAGGACTTACAGCGTTTGCGAGTGGATGTGGCTGATCTTGTCCGTCATTGGCAGACGGAAAAATCGCCTGAGTTCGGACAATACCGCGCTGCCGTCCTCGACGAGGCGGCCGCGCAGTGCGTGACAGAACCGCGCCGCATACTCGTTGGCGGCGCGATAGCGCGCGAGCTGTTCGTCATCGAGTTCGTCATGAAAACTCACCTTGTCGAACAACCAGCCGTGCAGATGGTTGAGCAACTCGGTCCGTCCCTGACTCAACGCTAACAGGGTCGTGCCGACGAACTTGTCGATCTCGGCCTGCAGCTCGAGTTCGAGCAACGACACGCGGCGGTCGCAGGATGCCTTCCAGACAACACAGTTGAAGTGACTCAGGCCCTCGAGGACCTTCCAGAGATCGTCCAGCTGGTCGGCATGCAGCCGGCTCAGCGGATCAGCGGATTCGAGGCGCTCGAGTAGTTCGCCATCGAGGAACAAGGACAGGGCCAGTCCCTCTTCGTCTTCCGCCAGCAGCAAGGTCTCGCTGGTGTCAGACAGCATCGACCCTGCGCCGATGCACTGCGCGAGCCGCGGATCGGTGATGAGGAAATCGCGGACGTCGTGCACCCCGCCCACCTGGTAGATATCGCTCAGGTGTTGCTGCAGGCGATTGATCATCAGTGCCGGCCTCTGCGCCCCGCGTCGGAAATCGGCACTACGCCGTTGTCCTCGAGCAGCTGTTTCGCGCGGCGGCTGCCCGTTTTCAGCCAGATCTCGTAGGTGCGCAACAGGTCGCGGTCCGATTCCCCTCTCGCCTCGTCGCGGACTTCGTTCAGAACGTCGACGAGGACCTGGAACTTGACGGCCAGCTCACGGTAGATGTCTGCAAATGCATTGCCGCGAAAAGTCCCGCGGACTTCTTCGGACAGCGAGCCGTAGGCGTTTCCACCCATGTGTATGTAGTAGTCGACGTCGACAGGTTTGTTTGCGAGGCTGTCGGCAAAGAAGCCGCTGATGAAGAGTGCCACGTCGCCGATCCGCTGTAGCGCGTAGTTCCTGGCTGCGGCCGTTCGCGCTTCCGCAGCGTCGGCCATCATCAGTGCCAGGGGACGCAAGCCGTAGCTTTCACCGTGGTCTTCGTAGAGTTCCTCGGAGCGGGAAAACAGCGTCAGAAGATTGACCACGTAATGCGCGGCATGAGGGTCCACGTCGACGCGCTGTCGTGAAATGACACCGTCGATCGAGGTGCGAAAGTAGTCGGCCAGGTTCTGGACCTGCACTACTCTGTCATTGCGGCTTTGACCATACATAAAATCCGGCCTCAGCTTCGTTGGTTCAGATATAGCGCAACGGCGCCGCCGCGCTCGTGACGCGGTTCACGATACTTGCATTATGTCTCTAATTTCCCTTCGATTTCGCCCACTCCGCGAGCGTAATTCCACTTTCTACGAGTTTCTCCAGCAATGGCGCCGGTGTCCAGTTCTCGGGCCCGAAGCGTTGCTCGAACTCGCGAATGCGCTGCAGCACGTGTGCGAGACCAACTGCATCTGCGTAATGCATGGGGCCACCGCGCCAGGCCGGGAAGCCATAGCCGTAAACGTAAACGACGTCGATGTCGCCGGGCCGCTGCGCGATGCCCTCGTCCAGGATATTGATACCCTCGTTGACGAGCGCAAACATCAGGCGGTCGACGATCTCCTCCGAGTCGATCTCCCGTTGCTCGACGCCAAGTAGCGCCGCCTCGCGTTCGATCAGTGTCTGCACTTCCGGGTCGCTCGAGCGCTGCCGGATCTTGGGATCGTAGCGGTAGAACCCGGCGCCGGTCTTCTGGCCCAGACGGCCCATTTCGACCAGTGCATCGGCGACGCGAAAAGCACGCGGATCGCCGCGCTCGGCTTCCGGCAGTCCCTGCCTGGCCTTGTACCCGACGTCGAGACCGGCGAGATCGAAGACCGCGAGGGGCCCCATGGCCATCCCCCACTCTTCCAGCGCCGTATCCACCTGCTCCGGCGTCGCGCCCTCGATGACACAAAGTTGTGCTTCACGCGCGTAATGGCCGAGCATGCGATTGCCGATGAAGCCGTAACAGACGCCGGACACGACCGGCGTCTTGCGGATTTTCTTTGCCAGTGCCATGCAGGTTGCCAGCACGTCGTCCGCGGTTTTTTCCGCGCGCACGACCTCGAGCAGCTTCATGATGTGCGCGGGACTGAAGAAGTGCAGACCGATGACGTCCTGCGGCCGCTTCGTCGCCGCCGCGATTCGATCGACATCCTGGTACGAGGTATTCGTCGCCAGGATCGTACCCTGCCTGCAAACGGCGTCGAGTTTCGCGAAAACCTCCTGCTTCAGCTCTAGATTCTCGAACACGGCCTCGATGACCAGGTCGACGTCGGAGAACGACTCGTAGTCGGTCGTGCCGCTGATGCGTCCGCGACACGCGAGCGCCTGTTCCTCGCTCATCTTGCCGCGTTTCACGCCGCCCTGGTAATTGCGGTCGATGATACCGAAACCCCTGCCGAGTGCTTCATCGTCAACTTCGAGCAGCACTGCCTGCATGCCCGCGTTGGCGAAGTTCATCGCGATACCGCTGCCCATGGTGCCGGCGCCGATGACCCCGACCTTGTTCATCTCGCGCAGCGGCGTATCGCTCGCCAGCCCACGGACCTTTGCCGCTTCGCGCTCCGCGAAAAACATGTGCCGCAGAGCGGCGGACTGCGGGCTCTGCATGCATTCGAGGAATTTCTCACGCTCGATCTGCAGGCCCTCGGCGAAGGGCCGCGTCAGTGCCGCTTCGACGCAATCGACGATCTTCTGCGGCGCAATCTGTCCACGTGTGCGCCGCGCCAGCGCTTTGCGGTACTCCTCGAGGGCGCCAGCCGGAACGTCCTCGACGGTGAGTTCGCTGGTCCGGCGCCGCTCTGCATCCTTCGCAATGAGCTCCCGGCACCAGGCTAACGCTGCATCCCTGAGTTCACCGTCGACGACGTGATCGACGAGCCCGAGCTTTGCGGCCTGCCCCGCATCGACGGGGTTACCGCTGGTCATCAGGTCCAGCGCCGCACTCGCCCCGATCAGCCGCGGCAATCGCTGCGTGCCACCGGCACCCGGCAGCAGGCCGAGCTTGACCTCCGGCAGGCCGAGCTTCGCTCCCGGTACCGCACAGCGATCGTGGCACGACAGGGCGACCTCCAGCCCGCCGCCGAGTGCTGTGCCGTGGAGCGCCGCCACGACGCGTTTCGACGAAGCCTCGATGGTGTTGCAGAGATCAGGCAGGTGCGGTTCCTTCGGCGGCTTGCCGAATTCGGTAATATCCGCGCCCGCAATGAACGTCCGCCCCTCGCAGACGATCAGCACGGCCTTCGAGGCGTCCTCCTGTGCCGCCGCGATCGCATCGTGGATGCCCTGTCGAACGGCATGTGAGAGGGCGTTGACAGGGGGATTGTCGACGGTAATCACGCCGATTTCATCGACGAGCTCGTAACTGACGGGCGAAGTCATTGCGGTCCTTTAATCTGGTGAGCCGGAAATGCCGTGGCGGCGGACACCGATTGGCAAGCGCCGCCACAAACGGTATGTTACCCGGGTTCGCGGCAAGGATGAGTATTCTCACGGTGTTGCTATGCGCCGGCATTTGACCGACCAGGTAGAAAAGTACCTCAAGTCCTTGAATAACAAGGATAATATAGTCGAGCAGCTCAAGGAAAGGCTGGCGGACATGCTCGCTCGCGGCGAAGCCAATGCCGACTACGCCTGCCGCGCCATGAAACTGTCGAGGCGCACGCTGCAGCGTCGTCTCAAGGCCGAGAAGACGAGTTTCCAGAAGGTCCTGCAGGAAGTCCGGGCAGAGCTCGCGGTGCGTTACCTGAGTGACCGGCGACTCAAGGCGCTCGAAGTAGCAATGCTGCTCGGCTATAACAACTTCAGTTCGTTTACGACGGCTTTCAAATCCTGGTACAACATGCCGCCAGCCGAATACCGGCAGAAATTCCTCGCCTTCTAGCCGGAACAACCGCACCCGCCACGGGTCCGTTATTCAAACTACGCCTGACCGGGTCCGCCACGGCAATTTACGTTATGATTCGCGGCTGCTTGTGTGAGGAGCAATCATGCGCGAGATGCTGACATTCTATATTGATGGCGAATGGGTCGACCCGGTCTCTCCGAACCCCGTGGACGTCATCAATCCGGCAACCGAAGCGCCGTGCGGCCGCATCAGCCTGGGATCGGCGGCCGACGTCGACCGCGCCGTGGCAGCCGCAAAACGCGCTGCACCCGGCTACGCAGCGACAACGCGCGAGCAACGCCTGGAGCTGCTGGAGTCGATACTCGCAGCGTTTGCCAAGCGCCACGACGACATTGCCGAAGCCATCATGGACGAGATGGGCGCCCCGTGGGGGCTTGCGAAGGGCGCCCAGGCCGGCAGCGGTCCGCAGCACATCAAGGCGGCAATCCGCGCGCTGAAGACCTTCGAATTCGAACAACGAAACCGTACGACGCTGATCGTCAAGGAGCCGATCGGCGTCTGCGCACTGATTACCCCGTGGAACTGGCCCGTCAACCAGGTCGCCTGCAAGGTTGCGCCGGCGCTCGCTGCCGGCTGCACGATGGTGCTCAAGCCGAGCGAAATCGCGCCGTTCGATGCGATGATATTCGCCGAGGTGCTGGACGCGGCGGGCGTGCCGGCCGGAGTGTTCAATCTCGTCAACGGCGACGGGCCGGGCGTCGGTACCGCCCTGTCGCAGCATCCCGATGTGGCAATGGTGTCCTTCACGGGCTCGACGCGCGCCGGCGTGGCGGTCGCACAGAATGCGGCGCCAACGGTCAAGCGGGTGGCGCAGGAACTGGGTGGAAAGTCCGCCAACATCCTGCTCGATGATGCCGACTTCGCCAAAGCCGTGCGCGAGGGCGCCAAAGAGTGTTTCGACAATACGGGACAGTCCTGCAATGCACCGACGCGCATGCTGGTGCCCCGCGATCGAATGGAGGAAGCGGCGTCGATCGCCGCCGAAGTGGCGACCGCTATTCGCGTCGGGGACCCGCGCGCTGAAGGTATCGAGGTGGGACCGCTGGTTTCGGAGCAGCAGTGGACCAAAGTCCAGGCCCTCATCCGCAAAGGCATCGACGAGGGCGCCACGCTTGCTGCCGGCGGGACGGGACGTCCCGAGGAGCTGGAGCAAGGCTGGTTTGCCAGGCCGACCGTGTTTGCGAACGTGTCCAACGACATGACCGTCGCACGCGAGGAGATTTTCGGTCCGGTGCTGTCGATCATTCCCTACGACGACGAGGACGAAGCCGTCGAGATCGCGAACGATACCCCGTACGGGCTCTCGGGCTATGTTTCGTCGGGCAGTCTCGACCGTGCGCGCCGGGTCGCGGCCCGCCTGCATACCGGGATGGTGCACATCAACGGCGCGCACCTGGATTCGATGGCGCCCTTTGGTGGCTACAAGCAGTCCGGCAACGGCCGCGAATGGGGGGCGCACGGCATCGAGGAATTCCTTGAAGTGAAGTCAATTTTCGGATTCGAGGCGTCTTGATGACACGACTTTCACAGCTACTCGCAGTTATCGTCATCGGCTTCGCCATCGGCGCGTGCGGATCCGAGAGCAGCTTGCCGGTCGCGACCGGCGAGGGCAGCATCCGGATGATCAACGCGATTCCGACGTCGCCCGAGATCGGGTTTCTGATCGAAGAGCGCGCACTCGACGGCGTGGCTTACAAGACCAGTTCGTCACCGGGACGCTGGGACGATCTCGAATACACCTTCAATTTCGAGATCAGCCGGCCATTCGAGGGCGAAACCACGCGCATCGCCAGCCAGTTCCTCGATGTCACGCGAGATATCGAATACACGTTTCTGGTGCACGGTTCACTCGACGCTCCGATCGTCGACGTCTGGCAGATCCCCGAGCGCAGCTTCAGCGGCACCGAGACGATCTTCGAGTTGCGCATTGGACACGCCGCCGACGCACTCGGCACGGTCGACGTCTACGTCGGTCTCGAGGGCGTCGACCCGGTGCTCGGAGAGCAAGTCGCGTCGCTGGCTCCGGGCGAGGTCTCGGCGCCGACGGACGCCGAGGAGGCGGTCTATGTCATCACGATAACGTCAGTGGGCGACCCGGCCGACATAGTATTTCAGTCCGTGCCGACGCAAATCCGCGCAAATCAGTCCGTCATCGTGACCGTGTTCGAAGGCGACGCGAACGATACGGCACCCGTGTCGGTAAGGTTGTTCAACCAGCTGGGCGCGTCGTCTACGGTTACCGATGCGCGTTTCCCGCCGACCGCGCGCTTCGTCCATGCGACCATGGACCTCGGCACGTCGGACATCTATGACGATGTCGCGCTGCAAAACCGCATCGTCGCCGATCTCGCATTCGGTGACGTCACGGGAGACATAGACCTGGCCGTCGGCGACGTCCCGATTACCGCCACCGCGCCCGGAAACGTGGGGGCCATTCTGCTCGAGGACACGTTGACGACGTTTGCCGGATCACGTCTCAACTACTACTTCACGGTGCTGTCCGACGAGCTCGTCGGGACGCAGGTCCCGGTCGATCGGCGTTCGGTCGAGACGACCGCACGCCTGACGTTCTTTCATTCCGCGATCAACCATGAGTTCGTCGACCTTTACGTCGTCGAGGCGGGTACGACGATCGATGATCAGTTTCCACGCCAGATCGCGCTGGGCTACGGCGCGCAGACGCCGGCGCTTGCGCTGGACGCGGGCAGCTACGAGATTTACGTCACGACAGCCGGGGAAAAGACGGTTCTCGACGGACCGACCAGCCTGGAAGTGGCGTTGGGGGACGTATTCGAAGCCGTGTTGCTGGACCGGGTCGAGCCTTCCCTCGCGGAATTCAGGCTGCTCCCGCCGTTTTAGCGTCGACCCGCGCGCAAACCGAATCCCAGACGACTACGAGGCGACCGCGGCCTCGATGTAGGCCGCCGTGTCATTGGCGGCATCTTTCTGCACCGACTTGGCGTTGTACATCGCGTGGTCCGCGACGCTGATGAGATGCCAGAGTTCATCGCCATGATTGGGCAACAGGGCGATCCCCACGCTCGCCGTGCAACGTATTTCCTGGCCCTGAATGATGTAAGCCTCGGACGCGGTAGCAACCAGGCGTTCGGCGACGTGTTTGGCATCCTCGACAGTCACGCCCGGCAGCACTATTGCGAATTCATCGCCGCCCAGCCGGCCCAGTATGTCCTCCGGCCGCAAACAGAAGCCGAGTCGGTGCCCGAATGCCTTCAGCAATGCGTCACCGGCCTGGTGACCGAAGCGATCGTTGATACTCTTGAATTCATTCAGGTCCAGGTAGAGAACGGCGCCCGACGAGCAATTTCGTACACAGGCCTTGCCCTCTTTCTCGAATCCCCGGCGGTTCAGGACACCCGTCAGAGGGTCGCTCAGCGCATCGGCGAGCATCTTTCGTTCGTGACGCTTGCGCTGCGTGATATCGATCAGCGTTACCGAAAAGTCCTCGCCGACTGGCTCGCCGACAATACGCAACCAGCCCTCGCCTTCTGCCGACTCGTTCCTGGTCTCCAGGCTGATCGGCGACTTGGCGTCGCGCGGGTCCGAAAAATGCGCGAGCAACAGTTCGGGTTCGAGTTGCTGCAGCTTCTGCAGCGGCATTCCGACCAGTGTGCCCGTATCACCCGACAGATAGGACTCCGCTGCGCGATTGGCAAAGACGCAACGGAAGCGATGCTGCGGGTCGTTGCCGTCGCGTGCGAAACGCAGGATGCCGTTCGACGAAGTCTCGATCAGGGTTCGGATGAGGTGCTCGCTGTCCGCCAGTCGGCTCAGCGCCCGGCGGCGTTCTGTGACATCGCGGCACACGACGACAAGCCCCTGTTTCTTGTCGTGCAGGTCCATCAGCGGCGCGACGCTGAGTTCGTAGACCCGGTCTGCCCCCATGGTCAGTGTCTGCGTGAGATCGAGATCTTTGGCTTGTTCCAGTATCGCGCGTGCCTCGGGGAAATCTTCCCAGAGCTTTTGCCCGAGCAATTCGCGCTCCGGTTGACCCAGCATCTCGCTCGCCGTCTTGTTGGCACAGATGATGCGGCCATGGTTGTCCAATACGACGATCGGATCGCGCACGTGATCGAACAGCATTTGATAGGCGACCGGACTGAATTCATAGACGCGCAGCGACAGGGCGACGTACGCGATCAGCGGTAGCATCACGAGGATGCCGCCGGAGGTATACGGAAAGTCGGGCGAACCGAAACCCAGGAAGTTGTTCGCGATACTCAGCGAAAACGGCAACAGCGCGCAAACGAGCATCAGAACGACCGTCCGGCGCTGCGCCGGCGCAATACTCGACAAGCGGCTCATCAGGGCAATCGCGGCGAGTCCGAAGAGACCGTATGAATAGGGCGCATGCACGCGCCTGAACCAGAGGCTGTCTGTCGTCTTGCTGAACTGCAGTCCGCTGTCCGTCTCGGTAACCGTCCAGATCAGGCCGTGCCATGTATTGGTGAGAGCCAGCGCGGTCGTGCTCAGCGGAATGACGAGCAACAGCGCCAGGACATACGGATTCGGCGGACTGGCAGTGAACTGCCGGTAAACCGTATAGAAAGCGACAGGAAGAAGCGCCGCGGCCGCAAAGTTCAGCACCCGCCCGATGTTGAACAGGGTAATGTCTGTTGCCCCGTATGCGAAGGCCGTACCCGCCACCATGACGCCCATCAGGAACATCAGGAATCCGACCACGCTCTGCGGTGAGGAGCGTGATACATAGACCGCGAGGCCAAGATAGATGACACCCGCGAAGCCGAAGATCGGCGGCAGCATGGCCTGCAGGACGGTCATCGGCTGCCTGCTCCGGACATGATTATGTCAGTTTTACATGGCATCGGACCATGCTATCGGTGCGCGCCCGCGCGGGCTGCGACGTGTGCCGCATTTGCGGCGCTGAAAAGCGCGCCGCATCACAGTTTCGGGGTTTTACCGTTCGTGAAGATTAAGGCGCTAAACGCCCCTGGCGGTATCCGATATGAGCATATCGACGACCGCACGCAGACACTCAGCCGTTTCCTTGCCGTCTGCCAGCTCGAGCTCGTAGCACTTCAGCTGCCGGTGCGCGCTGGTGCCGCGGGTAAAAATATTTCGGGTTCTTGCGACCTCCTCGACGCAGTCCAGCGCTCTGGCATCGTCCGACACCAGGCTCAGAATCTCGTCGAGCAGGGTTTCGAACTCGACGACCCCGCCCTTGCCAAGATCGATAAGTCCCTCGTCGAAGCTGTAACGCATTGCACGCCAGCGATTCTCCCGAATGAGCATGGGCGTGTACATGCGCCATCGCTGGTTCGAGACCCGCAGCCGATAGAGCATGCGCAGGATACACACGAGCAGCGCCGCCAGGGATATCGTGTCGTCCAGCCGCGTGCACACGTCCATCACCCGCGTCTCCAGTGTCGGATAACGCGCGCTCGGCCTCAGGTCCCACCAGATGCGTGTCGCGTCCTCGATCAGCCCGGCATTCATTAAGATATTGATGTGGCGCTCGTACTCCGCGTAGCTCGCGAATCGCTCCGGCAGGCCCGTTCGCGGCAGTGAATCAAAGACAGTGAGCCGGTAGCTCTTGAGCCCTGTATCGCGACCCTCCCAGAACGGTGATGAGCAGGACAAGGCAAGCAGGTGCGGCAGGAAATACGACATCTGGTTCATGAGGTCGATGCGCAATTCGTCGTCGTTGATGCCGACGTGAACGTGCATACCACAGATAAGCAGGCGCCTTGCGGCAGCCTGCATTTCGACGGTCAGGGCGTTATACCGGTCCTTCTCGGTCTGTTTCTGCTCGGACCAGCGGCTGAACGGGTGTGTCGACGACGCGATCGGCGCCATGCCGTAATTCGCGGCCACGTCGATGATGATCCGGCGCAGCCGTCGCAGTTCGACTGTTGCTTCCTTGATGTTTTCACAAACCTTGGTACCGATCTCGATCTGCGAACGCAACAACTCGGACGTCACCTGGGCACCGCAGCGCTCCTCGCACTCGGTCATGAGGCTCTGGGGCGGATCGACGACCAGGCTGCGCGTCTCCTTGTCGACCAGCAGGTACTCTTCTTCTATGCCAATTGTGAATGGGGGACCAACATTGCGCATCGACTTTCCACTCCCGCCGCCCGCTTCGTCAGGCGGTCCTCGCTTGACCTTGCAACCCGATTCGCTCCGCGACGAGTTCGAATGCCCGGTGCAGGGCCTCCGCCACCTCGTCGACGCCACGGTCGTCGTCAATCAGGTCCTGACGGATCTCGATGGCGGCATGGCGCAAGCCCTCACCCTCAGCATGATTATCGACCGTGTAATCCTGCGGCGCCTTGCCCGAATAGGGCTCGTTGTCGCCGACCTTGTAACCCGCGCGCCGCAGCTCTTCGATGACAATCTTTGCGACCTCCTCGTCCGCATCCCACAGCACGCCCATTTCCCACGACCTGGCAACGCCATTCAGGACCGGCGTAAAACTGTGAATCGAGACGAACAGGGGCGGCGGTCCGATACTCCGGAGCCGACCGATCTGGTCACTGATTGCCTTGTGATAGGGCCAGTAAATCGCGTCACTGCGCTGCTTCTTCGCGGCGTCGTTCAAATTGTTATTGCCGGGGACGAAGATGCCGTCGCCAAAGACCAGAAAAGCGCTCGGATCCAGTAACTCGCGGTTGCAGTCCACGACGAGCCTCGAATACTGGGCGAGTACCGCCGTTACCCCGAGACTCTCGGAAAGCCGCTCGGTCAGCTCACCGGCCCCGATGTCGATGGCCAGGTGACAGCGACGCGCGAACGGATCGAGGCCCATGTCGCCGAGCACTTGCGGAAAGCGGCTGCTTGCGTGGTCGCATACCAGTAGTGTGGGCGTTTCCGCGAGCGGGTTGATGACTCGATACGGTGTCGGCTCGCCGGGGCACAGCAGTTCTTTGTTGTTATCAGGACCCTCGGGCATTGGCCCAGTTTACCGCAACGGGTAGTGCAATGGCTGCAATTTGAATCTATGCGAGCTTTGCCCGTGCAGGGTTCCAGGGCTCGAAGCTCTGTACGGATGCAGGCCTGGCGATGTAGTAGCCCTGGGCGAACTCGACGCCCAGCGAACTGAGTTTTTCCAGGACCTGGCGGGTCTCGACACGCTCTGCAATCGTCTCGATGCCCATCGCGTGACCGACCTCACTGATCGCCCGAACCATGCTCTCATCCACCGTATCGTCCACCACGTTGCGGATGAACTGGCCGTCGATCTTGAGGTAATCGACAGGCAGGTTCTTGAGGTAGGTAAATGAAGAAAGGCCGCTGCCGAAATCGTCGAGGGAGAATTTGCAGCCGAGTTTCTTCAGCGTCTGCATGAAATGCACGACGCGCGACAGGTTCGATATGGCCGCGGTTTCCGTAATCTCGAAACAGATTGCGCCCTTGGGCAACTTCTGTGTCTCGAGCTCGTTGATCACGTAGTCGAGAAAACGATCCTCGCTTAGCGACGTGCCTGAGAGATTGATTGCGATCGTATAGCGTGCCTCGTCCTCATTGCTGCGGTCGGCCAGCTCGGACAGTGCCTTGTGGATCACCCAGCGGTCCAGCGTCGACATCAGGTTATAGCGTTCCGCAGCCGGAATGAACTGGTCCGGCCCGACCAGCTTGCCGCCCTCATCACGCATCCGCAGAAGCAGCTCGTAGTGACCGCGGCTTTCTCCCTCGGATTTCTTGATGCCGATGATCGGCTGGAAATACAGCTCGAAGCGATCCTCTTCGACCGCGCTGGTAATCCGTGAGACCCACTTCATCTCCTCGTGCCGCAGCGACGCGTCGCTGTCCATGTAGAGATGCACCTGGTTGCGGCCCATGTCCTTCGCAGAGTAGCAGGCGACATCGGCGGAGCTCATGACGCTCGCCACGTCGGCACCGTCGCCGCTGATCATGACGACGCCGATCGAACAGCGGACGGTCGTAAACGAATCCTGCCATTCGAAGCGATAACCCTCGATCGAACCGCGGATAGTTTCCGCGACCTCCATCGCGCGCTGCTCATTGCAGCGCTCGAGCAATATCGCGAATTCATCGCCACCGAGCCTGGCGAGCATGTCGGTCGAGCGTATGTTCGCCTGGATAAGTTCGGAAAGTTGCCGCAGCAACTCATCGCCCGCCGTGTGTCCGAATGTATCGTTTACGACCTTGAACTGGTCGAGATCGATATAGAGCAGCGCGTGCGCGGCGTCCGCGGTAGCATTGAGCTCCTCGAGCGACCCGACGAGACAGTTCTCGAACTCGCGCCGGTTTATCAGTCCGGTCACGGGATCGTGAGAGGCCTGGTAACTGAGCTGCCGGAACAGGCGTGATTCCTTGCTCGTGTCGTGGAAAACCATCACCGATCCGATGATATTGCCGATCCGGTCGCGAATCGGCGCGGCAGAGTCCTGGATCGGCACTTCGTCGCCGCCCCGGGTAATGAGTACCGAGTTCTCGGCAAGCGTAATAACGCGGCCTTCCTTGAGGCATCCCACGACCGGGTTATCGACGGTTGCGCGCGTGTGCTCGTTGATGATCGTCATGATTTCGGTGACGGGCTTGCCGCGCGCGCCGCGCATGTCCCAACCCGTCAGGTCCTGAGCCACGGGATTGATGTAGTCGACACATCCCTCGGCATCGGTGGTGATAACGCCGTCGCCGATCGACTGCAGCGTGACCTGGGCGCGTTCCTTCTCCTCGAAAATACGCGTTTCCGCGTGCTTGCGTTCGGTGATATCGGTGATCGTGCCTTCATGGGCGACGATGCTGCCATCGTCGTCGTAGACCGCGCGTGCATTCTCCAGCACGACGATCTCCTTGCCGTCCTTGCGCCGCAGCCGATACTCGAAATTCTTGACGTAACCCTCGGCCTCGAGACGGGCGAATACCCGCTCGCGGTCGATGGGATTGACGTAAAGCATCGTGGTGCGGCCGGCCGACTTGAGGTCCTCCACGCTGTCGAAGCCGAGCATTTCGACGAGGGCGGGATTCGCGGTAATGAGGTCGCCGTCGCGCGAGGCGATATACACCCCGTCGACGACGTTTTCGAACAGCCCCCTGTAGCGGGCCTCGGAACTGCGGAGACGATCTTCGTCCAGTTGCCGCTTGATCGCGATACCTGCAAGTCGCGCCATGCGGCTGAATTTGTCGAGCTCGTCGGTCGTGGGTCCGCGCGGCTCGGCGAGATAAATGTCCAGGGTGCCGATGACGCGGCCGGCGGCGCCGTGCAACAGGAACGACCAGGCGGCGCCGATACCGTGTTCTTCGGCTTCTTTCAACAATGGCGCCCAGCCCGAATCCTTCGCAATATCGTCACTGATGCTGTCGCTCGCGTGATGCACGGCGGAGCTGCAGGTGATGCCGTTTTCTGCAACGGGTACGAAGTCCAGCATCAGCTTCAACGGTTCCGGCATGCTCGGCGCCTGTTCCAGCGTCAGTCTCCCGCCATTCGCGTCGAGGCGCATGATCGCTGCGTACAGACCATCGTCGAAGCGCTCTACGAAGCGGCAAATCGCGCGCAGGGTGCGATCGTACGGCGTACTCGCGGCAATCATCTCGAGGATCTTGTTTTGCGCGAAAGCAATGCCCTCCGCGCGCTTGCGCTCGGTGATGTCGGTGATGCTGACCCGGATCAGGCGCCGCTTGCCTGCCGGCAGGCGGCTGAAACGCACTTCGCAGGGTATCTGCTTGCCCTTGGAGTCCTTGTGCATCCACTCGAAGGTGGGGTGCTTGCCGTCCAGGGCAGCATCGACATGGCCGCGACGCACGCCGAAAGACGGCGTGCCGTCGGGCTGCATTTTCGGGCTGATGGCTTCCGGCCCTACGGTGAGCAGGCGCGCACGCGACAGGTTGAACAGCATGCAGGCGTTCTCGTTGGCATCGACGAAACGGTTTTCATCGACATCGAAGACGACGATTGCCTCGGGTGCATTTTCGACGAGCGCCCGGTAGCGTTCTTCGTTATCCCGTAACGCATTTTCCGCTTCCTTGCGCTCCGTCACATCGCGCAGGCTGATGACGAAAATGCGGCCGCCCACGGTTTCCAGCGAGCTCGCGTTGATCTCGGCAACGAAGGACTCGCCGTCGGATCGGCGGCCTTCCACGTCGCCGCCCTTGAACTCGAAGCGCGTATCGTCCGGGCTCGACATGTACGGCGACAGGAATTCGGCCAGGCTCTTGTCCCTGGCACCCGGCAGCAGGTGCTCGATCTGCGAGCCGATGATCTGATCCTTGGTCAGGCCGAAATAGCGGGCGCACACCTTGTTGCAGATACGGATCGCACCGGCTTCGCTGACCGAAATCAGCGCCTCGGAAACGCTGTCGAAGATCGTTTCGATCGGCGTCGTCGCGGTGAGCGACTGTGTGATCGTCGCCTCCATGCGATCGTAGTGCTTGTCGACCAGGCGCAACAGGTCGATGAAGTCCGATTTCTCGATACCGGACGACTCCGTAGCCTGCTTGATTCTGTCCCTGAGGTCCCGATCCATGTGCCAAGTTGCTCGTCTTCCGTAACCCGTGGTGGCCGGTACGGGGTATTGCCCTTCGCTTCACCGGCAGCCTGTCGACAAAGGTAGGGATTTATTGAGTTTCGGTCTGTGAATTGGCGCAATTTCTGGAAAAAAATTTGGGAAATAATTCCCGATTGCGTAATGCACTTACCATAATGTGACGGGATCATGCATGCGCCCGCCGCCCCTGTCGAACACAGGCGCCGCCGGCCATTTCTCTCCCTCATGGCTCGCTGCGCGGCGCGCAGCTGCGCTTTACTTCGGTCGAAAAACGCCCCGCGGCGCCTGTTCATCGCGCCCAGTCGCGACAGAGCCCGGATCGGGTTTCAGTTCTCGGCGGCAGGCATTTCGCGGAGGAGTTCGCCGTGTTCGTCGGTCGTGACGACACCGTTGCCCTGTATCTGGCGCGGTGCGGCGCCGACCTGGATCGGCACGGCGGTGACGGTCTGCAGTGAGCCCGTGTCCGTCTGCATGTGGGCGGTTACATTGAGGAACAGGCGTCCCTCCCGCGCGGGGATCACGGTGATCTGCTGGCCCGCAGGGCGCTCGTCTTCGACGAACGCGAGTGACACCGTGCGCTGCTGGGATTCCGGAAAGGTCATTGCCGTCGAATCGTTCGTGCCGTAACTCAGCGTGACCGGCGTGTCGCCGGCATAGGACTTGATCTTCAGATCGACAGTGACCGGCTGGCCGACGACCGGCGTGCCGATAATACGGTAATCGATTTTTACAGGGCCCTGCGGTTTCCCGGTAATGCTGTACTTCTCGTCGGGCGTCAGCACCGCGACAGGTGTCTCGGCGGCTGCACCCGGCTCCTGCCGGTCGCCTGCTTCCCCACAGGCCGTAATGATCGCGCCTGCACAGACTGCGGCAAGGATAGTCGTGATTGCATTCATACCTGTCACCTTCGGCGTCGTCATGGCACCGGCGCAAACGAAACATCGAAACACATTCTGTTCGGAAAATCAGGCGGCGAATCCGGGTCGGCGTAGCGGAACTCCCGCAGATCTGCCACGTACGTGTCGGGCCCGCTCAGGGTCGTCGTTCTGAATATTTCCTCGTCCGCAGCGCCGCTCAATCCGGCTTCAACAGGCACGCCGTTCAGGAATATGAAAATATCCGGATCACTGCGATCGCGCGGGTCATTCGGATCGTCGTCGCCGGGAATGCTGTCGGTCGTGGTGGTGATTACACGCACATCGAAACGGGAACTCGCCGGAATGTCGAGACGCAGATAGCGGTAGGTCGCCAGCTTGTTGCCGCCGCTGGCGCCGTCATAGTCGTCGTTCGAGCAAATATTGACGATCGTACCGTCCGCGGGCATGTCGACATAGAGGGGCAACACGTCGCGGCTTTGCTGGCCGTCCGGACTCGCGTCGTTCAGCTCTCCGACACCCCATTTATCGAAGCCGGGCGTCATGTCCTCGCGCACGAGCTGCGAGTCGAGGAAGGCCTGGTCGGCGGGCGGCAGCATGGATCGCAACTCGGACGCAAAGGAGAAGATTGTCGTGAATGTCTCGGTGAACGCCTGCGGCCCGACCATCACGTCGTAGATCGGGCCGAATCCGATAGAGCCGTTGTCCGCCTCGCCGCCGACGATTTCGTTGCCGGTCTGATCATCTATCAGGTTGTCGGTCGTGTCCCAGAGGTCGTAGATGAAACGCAGGATTGAAACCTCGTCGTACCAGCCCTGGGCATCATAAAAGCCGTCCTCCAGCCCGAGCGCCAGCAATGCCTCGGCCGTGCCCGGCCGGCCGGTGTCGCAGTAGAGCGGATCGTCGAGGGCGATGCCGGCGAGCGCTGACGCCCAGCCCTCACCGAATGCCAGGCGCGAGTCCAGGCGATCGCCGATGCCGTGGGCGCCGCCGACCGAGTCGGTCCGCGAGAAGTTGTCTTCGAAATAATGGCCCCACTCGTGCACGATAACGTGGTCGTCGAATTCCTCGGTGTCGACCGACGCATCTCCGAGCAGGAACAGCGAATCGGTGTCGCGACTGTAGAAGGACGTGGTGAGCTCACCCGAGTCTATGTCGATCGTCGAGCCGAAACTCGTGTTGTTTATGCTCCAGAATGCATCGAGGGGCGGGAATGCAGCCTCCGGATCGACGCTCAGCACCAGCTGCATGGCCGAGTAGATCGTATCGAGTACTGCGAAGGGTGCAGCAGCCCGCGTGCCGGAATAGCTGCTGCCGTCCCACCCGGTCGGGGCGGTGAGAGTACGGCTAAGATCTGCACTTCCGGTATTGAAGTCACTGACGATGGCATAAACCGGGCGGTCGGACAGCGCCGGCGGACTGGCGTCGTTCGGGTCCACGACATTGTCGCGCACCTCCACATCCCAGCTCGGCGAACCCGACTTCTTCAGCTCGGCGCGAACCCGGATGCGAACGTCCCTATTCGCCGCGACAGCGTCGAAGCGGTAGCTGCCGTCCTCGCCGGATACCGTCCGCGCGAGTTCGGTATTCGAGGAGTCGACCAGCTGCACGGTCGCGCCGCGGATCGGCCTCGCCACGGTAGCGGCAAAATCGAGGCCCTGGCAGTTCCGGTTTGGCGGCACGAACTCGTACTGGACGATCCCCGACAGGGAAACGCTCGAGCTACCGCTGCCTCCGTCGCCGCCGCTATCACAGGCCGCCAGCAGCAGCGTCGCCACCGACAGGGCAACGGTGCCCAGCCGCACACGGTTCGGCAATAATTGGTTCAAATAATCCATATTTGATCAGAATCCCTGTCGTTCGCGCCTGCCCGGCGGCGGAACGGCCCAGCCGGCAACGTCAATGATACCGACGGAAGCTGAACCGTAACAGAAGCCGGGGCGTACGAATCTGGCGACAAGTCCGCCTATTCTCGCCTGCTGTCCTCACATAATATTGTGCGATCCAGGTCCGTACTCCTGGGACCAGTATTGATAGACTTTGCTCCCCGTTCCTTCGAAGCAATCACAATTCGCGCACCTTACCTGCGCCCGGGACGTAATTAGCTATGCGAAACAAAAAGTTACTTGTGACCGGCGGAGCCGGGTATATCGGCAGCCACGTCGTCAGGCAGCTCGGTGAGGCCGGCGAAGACGTCGTCACGCTGGACAACCTCTGTACGGGCTTCCGCGAGGCGGTTACCGCCGGCGAGCTCATCGTGGGAGAGACGGGCGACGCCGCTCTGCTGGATCGCATCTTCGCCGAGCACGACATCGACACGGTCCTGCATTTCGCGGCCCACACGATCGTTCCGGAGTCCGTCGCGGACCCGCTCAAGTATTATCGCAACAACACCTGCTCCAGCCGCACGTTGCTCGAGGCGGCTCAGAAGCATGGTGTTAAACACTTCGTCTTTTCCTCCACGGCCGCGGTCTATGGCATCCCCCCCGGCGGCAAGGCGGCCGAGGATTCGCCGACCGGGCCAATCAACCCCTACGGTACGTCCAAGCTGATGACCGAATGGATGCTGCGGGACCTCGCCGTTGCCGGCGGCCCGAGCTACGTGGCGCTGCGCTATTTCAATGTCGCGGGCTGCGAGCCGACGGGTACGATCGGCCAGTCGACGCCGAAAGCCACCCTGCTCGTCAAGGTTGCCTGCGAAGCGGCGACCGGCAAGCGTCCGGGTGTGTCGATTTTCGGTACTGACTACCCCACCCCGGACGGGACGGGGCTGCGCGACTATATCCACGTCGAGGATCTCGCGTCCGCTCACCTCGATGCGTTGACCTACCTGCGCAAGGGCGGCGAGTCCACGACGCTGAACTGCGGCTACGGCCATGGCTACAGCGTCAGGGAGGTCCTGCAGGCTGTGGAAAAGGTCAACGGCGCTGCGTTGACGATCAGTGAAGAAGCGCGTCGCGCAGGCGACCCGCCCGAACTCGTCGCGGTTGCGGAGAAGGTCCGCTCGGTGCTCGGCTGGCAGCCGCAGTACGATGACCTCGAGACGATCGTTCGTACCAGCCTCGAATGGGAACGCAAGATCGCCGCGCGCGACCCGGGCGCCTACTGGCCGGACTGAGGAAGCCCGCCTGGTGCTACACTGACCGCATGCAATTTCGTCGGCCACGATCGCTTAACGGACTGATTCTCGTCGGATTCGGTATCGTTGCGCTGCCCTTGCTGGTGGCCGTGATCTGGGCGCTCGTCAATCTCGACCGGCTTGCCCAGCAGAGCGAAACGATCATTAACACGGGCATCGAATCGGCGCAGAACAACCGGCTGCTCGCCGAGGACGTCGTGCAGCTGCAGCGATCCACGAACCAGTACTTCATCCTGCGGAACGACGAGAGCCGCACGATCATGCGCCAGGACCTGCGGCGGATCGAGAAACGCCTGCAGGACATGTCGAACCTGACGAATCAGGCAGGCGCCACCGAGAAGTCGGTCATGATCGGCCGCGAGGCGCGCGACATCGTGCGGACCGTTTCCCGGGAGGACGTGAATGCGGCCGATGCCGGGGCCGCCGTCGAGCGTTTCGGTCCGCTGCGGCAACAGGTCGCACAGCTGACCTCGACGCTCACGACGTTCGTCGACAACGAGCTGCGCACGCTGCAGGAGTCGACGAGCCGCGCGCAGCGTATCTCGGCGTGGCAGGTCGCGGCGCTGGTGCCCGGGACACTGCTGCTGGTGCTCTTCTTCACGCTGTTGATCGGACGTCCGATTCGCCAGATCGATCACGCGATTCACCAGCTCGGCCAGAGCGGCTTCTCGAGGCCGATTATCGTCAAGGGGCCGACCGACCTCGAACGGCTGGGGCGCCAGCTGGACTGGTTGCGCGTGCGCCTGCTCGAACTCGCGCAGGAAAAGAACCGCTTCCTGCGCCACATGTCCCACGAGCTCAAGACGCCACTTGCCAACATCCGCGAGGGCACCGAACTCCTGCTCGACGGATCGGTTGGCGAGCTGGAAGGGCCGCAGCGCGAGGTTACGGATATCCTGCGGATGAACGGTCTCAAACTGCAGCAGTTGATCGAGAACCTGCTCAGCTTCAGCGCATGGCAGGCCAAGAGCGAGGTTCTCACGCTGAGCGACTTCCCGTTGCGCGCGCTGGTCATCGGGGTCGCCAAGGAGCAGCGGCTCGCGCTCAAGTCCGCCGGCATCCAGTTGCGCCTGGAAGTCGAAGACATAAATGTGAACGCGGATCGGGACAAACTGCGCACGGTATTCGATAATTTGTTGTCGAATGCCGTGAAATTCACGCCAAAGGGAGGCATGGTTACGATCCGGGCGCGTCGCGAGCCGACAAGCTTCGTGATCGATTTCGCGGATACGGGGCCCGGGATACCCGAAGAAGAGCGCACGAGGATTTTCGAGGCATTCTTCCAGGGGCGCAGGGAGCAAGGCGGCCATGTGGGCGGCACGGGCATCGGGTTGTCGGTGGTACTGGAGTGTATCCAGGCACACGACGGTTCGGTTAGCCTTGTGGATACGGGAGAATTCCCGGGCGCGCACTTTCGGATTTACATCCCGCAGGAGCGCATAGCGACACAGCAAAAGTTGGCAGCCAATGCTTGAGAAACGCCTGAAAACAGCCATGACACGATTCGTCGCGGCCGCCATGATTGTCGCGCTGTTGTCGGGCTGTTCGCAGACCAGGGGCTGGCTGAATACCGTGCGTGGCAGCGATTCGGACGCAGCCGGCGAACCGGTCATCCCGGGTGCGCCCGCCGCCGAAGAGTATCTCTCGGAACTCTCGGGGCTCTCGTCCAGCGACCCGGCCCTGCAGGCAGAAATATTCGCGGACTCGCAGGCGGCCGCACAGCTGACGCCGAATCCTTCGACGACGCTGCGCTACGCGCTGGTGCTGGCGACGCCCGGCCATCCCGAGAGCGATCCGCAACAGGCGCAGAGCATCCTCCGCGAATTGATGACGCAGACGGCGCTCATGACGTCGACGGAAATTGCGCTGGCAACCATCTACCTGAAATCGACCGAGGAACTCATCCTCCTGAGTTCCGAAACCCGCCGCCTGCGGGCCTCGACAGACCGCGCACAGCGTACCGAGGAGGCGGCCATGAATCAGCGTCTTGCCAACGTCGAGGCCGAGAACCGGCGCCTGCGGCGGGAACTCGAGGACGCGGAGAGCAAGCTCGAGGCCATCACCTCGATCGAGCGCTCGATTCGCCAGCAGGATCAGTAGGAAGGGCGAGCCGCGGCCGGATCCCTTCTGTACCGAGCAGTTCCTTGCCGAAGCCCGCGGATAGCACTACCCTTCCAGATTCGATCATTTAGTCAAATTACATGGCCAACAAGAATCCCGGTACCGAGGGAAAAATACTGCTCGTTGACGACGATCCCGGACTGCTCCGGCTGCTATCGATCCGCCTGCGCGCCGAGGGCTACGAGGTCGAGGCCGTCGAGTCCGCGCACAAGGCGCTGGCGATCCTCAATCGCTTCAGCCCCGACCTCGTGATCACCGACCTGCGCATGGACAAGATGGATGGCATCGGGCTGCTGAAGGAACTTCAGACCCGCTCGCCGGGCCTGCGGGTCGTGATCATCACCGCGCACGGCACCATTCCGGACGCGGTCGTGGCGACCCAGAGTGGCGCCTTCGGTTTCCTCACGAAGCCGATCGACAAAGACGAGCTCATGCAGACCGTGAAAAAGGCCATCAAGGTGTCCGGCTCGGTCGAAGTCGAGGAAGACTGGTCGGCTGAGATCATCACGCGCAACCAGGCCATGAAGGAGATCCTCAACCAGGCCAAGATGGTTGCGGCGACCGACGCGCGCGTCCTCATCAACGGCGAGAGCGGCACCGGCAAGGAACTGCTCGCGAGAGCCATTCATAATGCCAGCCCGCGGCACTCGCAGCCGTTCGTGGCGATCAACTGTTCGGCCATGGCCGAGAACCTGCTTGAGTCGGAGCTCTTCGGCCACGAGAAAGGCGCATTCACGGGCGCCACGCGCAGCCACAAGGGCCTGTTCCAGGCGGCCGAGGGCGGTACGCTGCTGCTCGACGAGATCGGCGACATGCCGATGCGGCTGCAGGTCAAGCTGCTGCGCGTGCTGCAGGAACACCAGGTACGCCCGGTCGGCAGCACCGACGCGATCGACGTCGACGTGCGGGTCATCTCGGCGACGCACCGTGACCTGCAGGAACTCATGGGCGAAGGCAAGTTCCGCGAGGATCTCTACTATCGGCTGAACGTCGTCAATATCAAGATCCCGACGCTCGACCAGCGCCGCGAGGACATTCCGCTGCTCGTTGCCCACTTCCTGCAGCAGATCGCTCGAGAGGCGGGCCAGGAACGAAAAGTCTATGCGCCGGAAGCGGTCGAGATGCTGGTCACGGCCGAATGGCCGGGTAACATCCGCCAGCTCTACAATGTGGTGCGGCAGAACGTCGCACTGTCACGCTCGCCCGTCATCTCGGCCGAGCTCGTGCAGCAGTCGCTCGGCGAACATTCGGGCAAGCTGCTGTCCTTCAGCGACGCACGGGACGAGTTTACACGCAACTACCTGTCGCAGATCCTGCAGATCACCACGGGTAACGTAAGCCAGGCGGCGCGGCTCGCGAAACGCAATCGCACCGATTTCTACAAGCTGCTGGCGCGCCACGACCTGAACCCGGACCAGTTCAAAACCCGCTGAGATAGGATTGCGCCGTCCGAACTGATTCAGTTGGCGTTGACGACGCTCTTCTTGGAATAGGCTTCCGCAGTCAGCCCGTACTTGTTCATGAGGTCGTAGAGCGTCGGCCGGGTGATGCCGAGCAGTTCCGCCGCCTTGGAGATATTGCCGTAGCTGCGCGTCAGGGCGACGCGGATCGCTTTCGACTCGGCGCGTTGCCGGACTTCGCGCAGGTTCAGGGATTCCGGCTCCCCGTCGCCCGGCTCCAGGCCCAGGTCCGATGCCGTGACCAGTTTGCCGTCGGCCATGATGACGGCGCCCTTGATCTTGTTTTCGAGCTCACGCACGTTGCCCGGCCAGGAGTATGACTCGACGGCCTTGATGGCGTCGTCGCTGAAGCCGTTGAGCGCCCTGCCCTGTTTCTTGCAGTAGTTTTGCAGCAGCGTGCGCGCGAGGATGAGGCGCCCTTCCTCGCGCTCCCGGTACGGTGGGATGTTGATCGTGATCTCGCTGACGCGATAGTAGAGATCCTCGCGGAACGCGCTGGCCTTGATGAGGTCTTCGGGGTTCTGGTTGGTCGCGCAGACGACGCGTACGTCCACGGAGATTTCCTGCCGGCCGCCGACGCGCTCGATCACCCGCTCCTGCAGGAACCGCAGGATCTTGGCCTGCAGGGGCAGCGGCATGTCGCCGATCTCGTCGAGGAACAACGTGCCGCCGTCAGCGAGTTCCACCTTACCGGGCGTGGTCTTGACCGCATCCGTGAACGCGCCTTTCTCGTGACCGAAGAGCTCCGACTCGAGCAGGTTTTCCGGAATCGCCGCACAGTTGATGGCCACGAAAGCGTTTTCCTTGCGCGGGCTCAGGCGATGCAGGGACCGGGCCAGCAACTCCTTGCCGGTGCCCGATTCGCCCAGCAGCAGCGTCGTGACGTCCGTAGGCGCGACTTTCTCGATCATGCGACAAACGGCCAGCATGCCCTCACTCGCGGCGACGATGCCGTCGAGCGGCGAGTCGCTGGTCACTTCCTGCAGCCGGCGGTTTTCGGCCTCGAGGTGACTGATGCTGAATGCCCGTTCGACGATCAGCTTGAGCGTGTCCGTGTCGACGGGCTTCTGGTAGAAATCGTAGGCGCCGAGCGCCACGGCACGCAGCGCGTTCTCCTGGTCGCCGTGGCCCGTAACGACGATTACCTTGGTGGACGGAGAGAGCTTGAGAATCTCTGCCAGCGTGAGCAGGCCCTCTTCCACCCCGTCGGGCCTGGGCGGCAGTCCGAGGTCCTGTAACACGACGGCCGGTTCGTGGCGCCTGAGTTCTGCGATCGCAGCCTCGCGATCGCCGGCCGTGCACACGTCGTAGTCTTCGAAACACCAGCGCAACTGGCTGAGTAGTCCCGGATCATCCTCTACGATCAGGAGTTTGTGAGCTTGCTCGCTCATTGCATCCTTCGTGTATCCCCAAGCGTCTGCCATGGTGCCATGTTCGCGAGGATCTGTGGAGGGTAGCGGTCACGACGAAAAGTGTGAGCTGTCACGCTGTTTGTGTTGCAACCCTGCCCATGCGCAGCATTAGCGATGTTACATAAGTCTGGTAGCCCATCAAAACGCCCCGGGCTCGCATACGTATTTTCCCGTAGTTGCGAATCATTCTCATTTGCATTATCGTCTGAACGTCGCATAACACAACGCTCTCCGGGGGAGCTCATGAACCACCAGATACATCGCGCTGTCCGCAGCGCAATCCTCGCCTCGATGCTGATGCTGCCTTTTGCCGCGTCGGCGGCCGAGGACGGTGCCAACGCCGCGATCGACACGATCACGATATTCGGGCGCCAGACCGATGTCGCCGACGTACCCGGTTCCGCGCACCGGATCGACGGCGAGGAGCTCGAAATCTTCAATACGGCCGACATTCTGCGCGCGCTGCGCACGGTGCCGGGCGTCTACCTGCAGGAAGAGGAAGGCTTCGGCCTGCGGCCGAACATCGGCATCCGCGGCTCGGGCCTCGACCGCAGCGCACGTATTGCATTGCTCGAGGACGGCGTCCTCATCGCGCCGGCACCCTATTCCGCGCCATCCGCGTACTATTTCCCCACCCAGCGGCGCATGAACGCGCTCGAGGTCCTCAAGGGGCCCGCCTCCGTGGCAATCGGGCCGCGCACGACCGGCGGTGCGATCAACATGATCTCGACACCGATTCCCGATGCCATGGGCGTCATGGCCGATGTGCGCGTCGGTGAGCACGGCACGAACGACGCTCACGTTCACGCCGGCAATCGCGGCGAGCGCGTTTCCTGGCTGCTCGAGACCGTGCAGGCCGGCAGCGACGGCTTCAAGACGATCGAAGGGCCGGTCGGCGGCGACACGGGTTTCGACCTCGAGGACTACGTCGCCAAGCTGCAGATCGACAGCGATCCCGGCAGCTCCGTCTACCAGAGCCTGCGCGTGAAGCTCGGCTACACCGAGCAGGACTCGAACGAGACCTACCTCGGGCTCACCGACGACGATTTCGCAGCGACGCCATACAACCGCTACGCGGCGTCCGCGAACGACAACTTCCAGAGCGAACACGAGCAGTACCAGGCGACCTACGTGATCGATCCCGGCAACAGCTGGCGCGCCCAGGTGACCGCCTACCGCAACGACTTCTGGCGCAACTGGTACAAGGTGCAGTCGGTCGGCGGTGCAGGCATCTCGAGCGTGCTCGAGAACCCGGAGACGTTCGCCACCGAGCTCGGCTACATGCAGGGCGTCACCAGCCCGGACGATGCGGTGCAGATCCGTGCCAATAACCGTGAATACTACTCCCAGGGCGTGCAGGCCAGCCTGCAGTGGGACACCGGTCTCGGTAACGCCGATATTGCCCTGACGACGGGTGTGCGCATCCACGAAGACGAAGAAGACCGCTTCCAGCACCAGGACGGCTACCGCATGGAGGACGGCACGCTGGTGCTCACGACTGCCGCCGCACCCGGCTCCCAGACCAACCGCGTTAGCCAGGCGGACGTGCGCGCGGTGTTCGTCGATGCCGAGATTCGCACGGGTAAGTGGATCCTGTCGCCGGGCGTGCGCTTCGAGGATATCGACATGACGCGGCTGGATTACTCGACGGACGATCCGTCGCGCAGCCAGGGCCCGAGCAGAGTGCGCGAGAGCTCGACGCAGGTCGTGATCCCGGGCATGGGTGCACTGTACCGCGTAACCGAGGAGTGGCGGCTGCTCGCGGGCCTGCACAAGGGCTTCAACCCGCCCGCGCCAGGCAGTTCGGCGAGCGAGGAGGACAGCCTGAATTTCGAGGCGGGCGCGCGCTATGACAGCGGCGGTCTCAGCTTCGAGGGCATCTACTTCCTCAACGACTACGACAATCTCGTCGGCACCGTCACCGAGTCGACGGGCGGCGGCGGCGAGATCGGCGACCAGTTCGACGGCGGCGAGGTCCGTGTATCGGGACTCGAGCTCTCCGGAACCTGGAACTGGCAGCTGAAGGCCGTCGACGTGCCACTCGAGCTGCGCTACACGTGGACCGCCGAGGCCGAGTTCCGGAACGCCTTCGAGAGCGACTACGATCCCTGGGGCGACGTCCAGGTCGGCGACGAGCTGCCCTACATCCCCGAACACCAGCTGCGCGCCACAGCCGGCCTCGAGGCCAGCAAGTGGCGTTTCAACATCGCAGCAAACTACGTCGGCAAGCTGCGTACGCGCGCCGGACAGGGTCCCTTCATCCCCGAAGAATCGATCGACTCACACGTGGTCTGGGACATGGTTGCGGCCTGGCAGTTTACGCCGCAGCTCTCGACGTACGTGAAAGTCGACAACCTGTTCGACGAGACCTATGTCGCAGCACGCCGCCCGGCCGGTGTGCGTCCCGGCCTCCCTCGAACCGCTTACCTGGGCCTGACCTACAGGCTGTAAGCGGCCCTGCAGGGGCCCGCGCCCGGCGGGCTCCTGCAGTACTTTTTTGCTCGA